>JAWKHU010000063.1:0-63776 GCA_041394685.1 Vicinamibacterales bacterium | reverse complement strand
GGCGTCGCAGCCGGCCTCGAGCGCGCGCGCCTCGTCGGTGCGCAGCGCGTGCGCCGTCAACGCGATGACCGGAATCCTGCGCCGCGCCGGGTCGGCCTTCAGGCGCCTGGTGACCTCGAGCCCGTCCATGCCCGGCAGGCCCAGGTCCATGAGGATCAGGTCGGGGGCCACGCGGGTGATCGCGGCCAGCGCGTCAGACCCGTCGGCGGTCACGTGCACCTCGAATCCCCGGCGCTCGAGACGGCGGCGCAGCATCTCCGCGTTGGCCGGGTTGTCCTCGACGAGCAGGAGGCTCACCATGCCGTCGTCCCCGCCCGCCCGGCGGCCGCCAGCGGCGGCTCGACGGTGCGTCGCCTGGCGAGCGCGGACTGCAGCACGGACACCAGGCGCTCGGCATCCACGGGCTTGAGCAGGTGGTCCTCGGCGCCGCCCGCGAGGCTGCGCGTCCGGTCGTCCAGGATGGAGCTGATCACCACCGGCACGGCGCGCAACGCCGGATCGGCCTTGAGTGTCTCGAGCACCGACCACCCGCTGTCGTCGGGCAGGACCAGGTCGAGGACGATGGCGTCCGGTTCGCTCGTGCGGGCCAGCTCGAGGCCGGCGCCCGCGGTCTCCGCGGTGAGGACGCGGCACCCGGCGCGGGCCAGGAGCCGCGCAGTCAGCTCGCGATGCGCCGCGTCGTCGTCCACGACGAGGATGGTGGCCGGTCCGATGATGACCGGAGCGGGCCCGTGGTCGGCGGCGCGGAACGAGCCCGGCGCGTCGGTGATGGTGAGCGGGAGCTCGGCCGGCACCCGCATCGTGAACGTCGAGCCGCGGCCGAATTCGCTCTCGACCGTGATGCGCCCGCCCATGAGCTGACAGAGCCGCTGGCTGATGGCCAGCCCCAGGCCCGTGCCGCCAAAGCGGCGGGTCGTCGAGACATCTGCCTGGCTGAACTCGCGGAACAGCCGCGACATCTGCTCGGGCGTCATGCCGATGCCGGTGTCGCGTACGACGACCTGGAGCCAGTCGCCCTCCGGCCGTGGCAGCCGCGAGGCCTCGACGTCGATGCGCCCATGACTCGTGAACTTGCAGGCATTGCCCACGAGGTTGAGCAGGATCTGCTGGAGCTTGACGGGGTCGGTCTGCAGGATGCCGAGGGCGTCCATGCCCGCGATGTCGAGGCGGTTGTGCCGGTCGCGCGCGAGCGGCTCCGCCGTGTCGATCACCGCCTTGAGCAGGTTGACGCCGGCGAAGGCCTCGACATGCAGCTCCATGCGGCCCGCCTCGATCTTGGACAGGTCGAGTACGCCGGTGACCAGCGCCAGCAGCTGGCGGCCGGCCGTGGTCACTTTCTGGAGGTCCGAGAGGCACTCGGTCGCGCCCTGCGCGGACGCGTCCTCCTGGAGCATCTCGCTGTAGCCGATGATGGCGTTGAGCGGGGTGCGCAGCTCGTGGCTCATGTTCGCGAGGAACGCGCTCTTGGCGAGGCTGGCCTCCTCGGCGGCGGCCTTGGCCAGCGCGAGGCTCTCCTCGGCACGCCGGCGCTCCTCCACCTCGTGCTCGAGCGTGGCCGTGCGCTCGCGGACGCGCGCCTCGAGCTCGGCGCGCGCCTGCTGCAGATCGCCGGTGCGGCGCTCGATCTGCGTGAGCATCTCGTTGAACCGCTCCACGAGTGTGCCGATCTCGTCGTCACTCTCCTTGACCGCGCGCGCCCCGTAGTCGCGCGAGCGTGAGACGCGGTCTGCCACGGCCGTGAGCCGCGCGATGGGACCCGAGATGCGCTCGGTCAGCGCACGCGAGATCACGTACGCCAGCAGGATCGAGACGAGGAGGACCCCGCTCATGATCCAGCCGTAGGTGCGCACGCGGGTGCGCACCGCGTCGAGGGAGCCCTGCAGGCGAAGGGTGCCGACGGGCGCCCCGTTGGCCTCCACCACCTGCGAGACGACGACGGCCCCGTCGAGGTTGGTGATGGCCGCGGTCGTGGCCTCGGCCGGTACCACCGTGGCGTCGCGCCGGTAGTCGGCCAGGACGGTGCCGTCGGTGGCGCTGATCCGCGCCGCCCCGACGTCGGGGTCCAGCCGCAGTGGCTCCAGCGCGCGCACGGCCAGCTCACGGTCGCCGGGACCGCCGGACGTGGAGGCGCCTGCGCGCGAGGCGACCACGGCGGCGAGGCTCCCCAGGTGCCGCTCGAGATCCTGCCGCGCGTTCACCAGTTCGAAGACGATGACGCTGAGTGCGGCCAGCGTCAGCGCGACGATGCACGTGATGAGCGTGACGGCCGTGAGCTTGGAGCGGATGGAAACGTCGGGATGCAGCTCTGCCACGATAGGGGTCTGAGAAACAGCTCTGCAACGTTGGTACCGAATTCGTCATCCCGTAAATCACATATTTATCAATGACTTGTGGACGCTGAAGCAGTGGGGCAGGCGACCCAGGTGTGCTGTTTCGGATCAGGCGATGTCACAACCCGACGCAATCCGTCGTCGGTGCGCGCGTCTGCATACGGTGTCCGGCGCGTCTTGCGCCATACTGCGTCGCGTGGAGGGCCCGACGATGCTCCGAGGTGCTGGACGGGGGATGCGGATGGCGGCGGTGCTGGCGCTCGCGGTGCCGATGGCGGCGTCGAGCCTGCTGGCGCAGGGGGCGCGACCGGCGCAGGAGCGCAGCCAGTTCGTGCCCGACTACGATCCGCGGGCGGCGCTTCGGGCCCATCGGCCGGACGTGCCCGGCACCCGTGCCCTGGTGACCTCGGCGCACCCGCTCGCGTCGATGGCGGGCATGGACATCCTGATGAAGGGGGGGAACGCCTTCGACGCCGCCGTGGCCGTCGCGGCGACGCTCAACCTGGTGGAGCCGCAGAGCTCGGGCTTCGGCGGCAACGGGTTCATGACCGTCTACGAGAAGAAGACGGGCAAGGTGCTATCGCTCAGCATGGCGGGCGCGGCGCCGAAGGGCATCCGGCCCGAGGAGATGACACCCGACCTGCTCGACCGCGGCATCAAGGCCGGCATCGTGCCCGGGAACGCCGGCGGCCTTCTGACCGCGCTCGAGCGCTTCGGCACCCGGTCGGTCGCCGATGTGCTGGCCACGGCCATCGATTATGCCGAGCGGGGCGTCCCCATCAACGCGCACACGGTCGGCGCCATCCGCAGCGCGCGCGCCGCGCTGGCGCGCTTCCCGACGACGGCCGCCATCTTCCTGCCGGGCGGCGAGGTACCGCGGGAAGGCGCCGTCTTCCGCAACCCTGCGCTCGCGGCCACGTTCCGCAAGCTCGTCGAGGCCGAGCGTGCCGCCCTGGCCAGGGGCGCGTCACGCGCCGAGGGCGTGCGCGCCGCCTACGACCGCTTCTACCGTGGCGACATCGCGCAGGCGATCGCCGACTTCGCCAAGGCCAACGGCGGCGTCCTCACCGCGGAGGACATCGCGGGCTTCCGGGCCGAATGGTCCGAGCCCCTCCACACGACCTATCGGGGCCACGACGTCTACAGCAACCCGTCCACCTCGCGGGGCGGCTTCGAGGTGACGATGCAGCTCAACCTCGTGGAGCCGTTCGACCTCGCCGCCATGGGCGCAGGGTCCGCCGATGCCACCCACGTGCTCGCGGAGGCCATCAAGGTGGCCAAGGCCGACATCTATCGCTACGTCGCCGACCCGCACGAGACGACGGTGCCGCAGGCGGGCCTGCTCTCGAAGGACTACGCGGCGTCGCGCCGGCCGCTGATCGATCGCGCGCGCCGGCGCCTACCCCGCCCCGGGCGAGCCTGCCGACGCGCCCGCCTCGTCGCAGCCCCTCGGCCGGGCGGTGGAGGAGCGCTACGAGGCCGTCTACGAGACCACGCACTTCGCCATCGTCGATCCGGACGGCAACGCGGTGGGCTGCACGCCGACGCTCGGCGGCAACGTCGGCAACATGGTCGTGATGGGGGAGACCGGGCTGCTGCTGAACAACGGTTTGCGCCTCGGCTCGACCTCGCCGTACCCGGGCCATCCCAACTACGTGGCGCCGGGGCGCATTCCCATCCTCAACAACTCTCCCGTCATCGTGCTGAAGGACGGACGGCTGAAGATGGTGTACGGCACGCCGGGCGGCGAGACCATCGGGCAGACGCAGTTCCAGATCCTGGTGAACGTGATCGACTTCGGAATGGGCATGCAGCAGGCCATCGAGTCGCCGCGCTTCCGCGTCGACGCGGATCCCAACTTCTACAAGGCGGGCGCGGCAACCACCCTCGCCATGGAAGGGCGGGTGTCACGCGAGGCCGTCGAGCGGCTGAAGGCCATGGGGCATGTGGTGGAGTTGCTGCCGGGGTTCACCGCTGGCGTCGGCGGCGCGCAGGGTATCTTGATCGACCTCGAGGCTGGCACCATGACGGCCGGGGCTGACCCTCGCCGCGCCGGGTATGCCGTGGGGTGGTAGGGTGCGTTGGCGTCCATTGACGATTGTCAATTGTCAATCGGGTGATTGATTGCGGCATTGATGACTGCGGCATTGGGGCAATCGTGATTGGGACATTGGTGCATTGGGGCGTTGGCGCATTCCACGAAACTGATCTCGCACGGTCAGCGTGGTGGCGTGCCGCCGGTCGATCGCCGGCGACGGCCCTGAGCCGTCTGGCGTGACGCGCTGAGGATCGCCGCGATCTCCGTGGACTCCTCCGGCAGCCGCTCGACGTCGGCGGGTGCGCCAATCTGCTGGCGCGACAGGCGCTGCAGCCAGCCCACGGACTCGTCCGCTTCCTCGAGCGCGATCGACAGCTTGGCCACGAACGCCGCCTTCGACTGCGCGCGACACGCGGCGCGGTAGTTCGCGGCGGTGGACGCGGCCGCATCCTGCAGCTGCACCAGCAGTCGAAGAATCAGCGGGTCGGATGCCGTCACACGGCAGAGCGCGATCGTGTCGTCGGCAAACCGGTCGATGCGTGTGCGGAGCTCACCTGGCGTCATGCGGCCACGGCGCCGCAAGACGGGTGCCACCAGTGCGCGCCTTGGTGATTGGCGCGATGGCGCGGTTCGGCGGCCGGGCCGTGCTCGCGCTACGGATCGCGGGTTGCGGATTCTGCGCGCCTGCTCACTGCGTCAGCGCGCAGAATCCGAATGCCCAATGCGGCAATGCGCCAATCACTCTCTGATTGCGCCATTGCACCATTCGTCATTGCCGCAATTGGATTGGCTCAATGCGCCAATCGTCATTGGGGCAATGAATCGCCCGATTGACAATTGACAATTGTCAATGAACGCTACACCGCCCCCTTGTTCCCCAGCACCCCGCCGCCGCCCTTAGCGAGGCGTCTTGCAGCTGCACGCGAATCCCATCGGGGTCCGTCATGTACAGCTCCTTGGTCTCGCCGCGGAGGCGGATGTTGGCCTTGATGCCGCGGTCGGTCAGCGACTTCAGCACGGCGTCGGCGTCGAAGCCCTCCATCCCCAGGCACAGGTGATCGATGCGGCTGGCGGTTGCCGGGCTGGTAGCGGGTAGATGCCGAGGAAGCCGGCGCCGCAATCCAGGTTCACGCCGGGATCCTGGTTCGTCAGCACCCGCAGGCTGAAGAGGTCTGGTAGAAGGCCACCGACTTCTTCACGTCGGGGACGAAGACGCTGACGTGGTTGAACGACGTCACCGTGCCCACCGGCGCGGCGGCGGCGGCATCGTTCGGGCCGCGGTGGCGGCGACCAGCGCGAGTGCGCCCAGCAGCTCGCGGCGTGAGAGGGTTCCCTGCTCGTACTGCGTCAGCAGGCGGTCCAGTTCCTGACTCATGTGCGCCCCACAGTCTGGCGCGCCCGGTCTCCGGGCGCGGTGCCGAGCGCCATGCTACCGGGGGCGGGGGCAAGCTCGGCCCTACGAGGCTGCCGGACGGGTGGCCGTGACAATCCGCGGGATTGGGTTACAATCCGCGACACGTCGTACAACTTCGGGTCCGAACAGGGAGGCGCACTATGAGGGCCGTGTTCTCGCGATCGGGTGTCGGGCTGTGCTGGGACTGGGTGTCTCCGTGGGACTCGCGTGGCCGGTGGCAGCCGGCGCGCAGACTCCGACGTTCGCCAAGGACGTCGCGCCCATCTTCCAGGCCAAGTGCCAGTCGTGCCATCAGCCGAACTCCATCGCGCCGATGTCACTCATCAGCTACAAGGAATCGCGCCCGTGGGCCCGGTCCATCAAGGACCGCGTCATGCGCCGGCAGATGCCGCCCTGGCACATCGACCAGTCCGTCGGCGTCCAGCACTTCAAGAACGACATGTCCCTCTCCGAGGGGCAGATCCAGACGATCGTCCGCTGGGTCGATGGCGGCGCGCCCGAAGGGATCCGCGCGACCTGCCTCCGCCCCGAAGCTCGTGACCGAGAACGTCTGGCAGGGCGTGACCGACGGTGCGGCGAGCCCGACCTCGTGATCCGGTCGCCCGAGTACCATGCCGCCGGAGCACCAGGACGTCTGGTTCCGTCCGATGAGCGACATCCCGATCGACGAACCGCGGTGGGTGAAGATGGTCGAGATCCGGCCGTCCAACCTCAAGGCGCGCAAGATCCTGCACCACTCGATCGCGTACCTCGTCCTCAACAACGACCCCGACGCCGTCAACACCGGCACCGCCACCGGCCCCTCGGGCCCGGTGTCGCGCGAGGACCTCGTGAACCGTCGTCCGCAGCTCATGGAATGGGCCATCGGCAAGGGCTACGACCTCTTCCGCGAGGGGACCGGCAAGCTGATCGTTCCCGGCGAGCAGATCTCCTGGGATCAGCACATCCACGCGGTCGGTGAGGAGATCACCGGCGGGTCCGAGATCGCGCTGTGGTTCTATCCGGAAGGGCCAGGAGCCGGCGAAGCGCAGCTACCTGATCGGGTTCACGGGCCTGCGGACCCGCGGCTTCCTGGACATCCCGCCCAACTCGGTGTCGCACACCGAGGGCTTCACGGTGCTCAAGGAGAACGCCCTCATCACGAACTTCCAGCCGCACTTCCACCTGCGCGGGAAGGCCATGCAGGTCGAGGCCATCAAGCCCGACGGCAGCCGCCAGATCATCAGCTACGTCGGCGACTTCAATCAACTGGATGACCAACTACATCTACGAAGACGATGCCGCCCCCGTCTTCCCGAAGGGCACGGTCATCCACGTGAGCGCGTGGTACGACAACACCAAGAACAACCCGAACAACCCCGACCCTGAACAGTGGGTGGGCTACGGCGACCGCACGGTCGACGAGATGGCACATGCCTGGATGAACGTCGTCTATCTCAACGACGACGAGTACACGGCCCTCGTGGCCGAGCGCAAGGCCAAGGCCGGCACGGCGACCGCCGCGGAGCCCGACCGGCAGCGCTGACCGTTCGCCGCGTGACAGGGAATGCCCGGGCGGCGGCCGTCAGCCGCCGCCCGCGGTGTCTCTCCCGTCGGTCCCCGACCTGGCGAGCCTGGCGTCTCATCAAACCCCACCACAGGGACGAGCCATCATGCGAGATCGACAGTTCATCGTGAGGGTGTGCGCGGCGGCCGCCGTGGCCGGCGGCGTGCTGGTCTCCGCCCAGCAACTGCCCAGCGAGCCGCCCCGCCAGTTCGGCGCCAGCATCACCGGCGCGTTCGAGGGGTGGTTCGACAGCGACGACGGCAGCCACAACTTCCTCGTCGGCTACCTCAATCGCAACATGTCGCGGTCCATGGACGTGCCCATCGGCCCCAACAACCGCATCGAACCCGGCGGGCCGGACATGGGACAGCCCACGCACTTCGAGGCGGGCCGCCAGGTCGGCATGTTCCTGGTGAAGGCGCCCAAGAGCTTTTCGAAAGACGACCGCTACACGTGGACGATCGTCGCCAACGGTCAGCCCACCGTCATTCCCCTCCGCCTGAACACCGACTACGTGGTCAGCCCATTCACCGACGTCGCGGTGGGCAACACGCCGCCGCGGATGTCCTTCGAGGAGAACGGCACGGCGATCGTCGGCCCGGTCGTGACCATGCAGGATGCGGTGCAGCGGACCGTGGCCGCGAAGACGCCCCTGCCCATCACGGTCTGGGTGGCTGACGACGCGAAGTACTCGAGCGGGTCGAACGCGCCGATGCGCGAACCGCCGCCGCCGGTCGAGATCACCTGGACGAAGTTCCGCGGTACGGGCGAGGTCACCTTCGATGCGGCCGAGCCGAAGGTGGACGTGCTCGAGGGCGGGCAGATCAACCAGGCATTCAGGGGCAAGGCGACCGTGCAGGCCACCTTCTCCGAGCCCGGGGACTACGTGCTGCACGTCGTGGCCAACGACTACTCGGGTGACGGGGGCGGGGGAGAGGTCTGCTGCTGGACGTTCGGGCTGGTGAAGGTCACCGTCACCCCCTGACGTGGACGCGTCGGTCCAGCGGCCGGGCCCCGATACCGGCGTGACGGAGGCGGCGGCGCGCGTGCGGCGCCGCCTCGTCCCCTTCCTGTTCCTCCTCTACATCTTCGCGTATCTCGATCGCATCAACGTGGGGTTCGCCGCCCTGCAGATGAACGAGGCCCTCGGCCTGTCGTCGGCCGTCTACGGGTTCGGCGCCGGCATCTTCTTCCTCAGCTACACGATCTTCGAGATCCCCAGCAACGTGATCCTGGCCCGGGTGGGCGCGCGGCGGTGGATCGCCCGGATCATGATCTCGTGGGGGCTGGTGTCAGCCGCCACGATGCTGGTGCGGGACGCCTGGTCGTTCTACGCGCTGCGCTTCCTGCTCGGCGCGGCCGAGGCCGGCTTCTTCCCGGGCATCATCTACTACCTGACCTGCTGGGTGCCGGCGCGCGAACGCGCCCGCACCGTCGCCTCCTTCATGACCGCCGTCGTCACCGCCGGCATCATCGGCGGGCCCGTGTCGGGCGCGCTGCTGACGCTGGACGGGACCGGCGGGCTCGCCGGCTGGCAGTGGCTGTTCCTCCTCGAGGGCCTGCCCGCCGCGGTGCTGGGGGTGGTCGTGCTGGCGGTGCTCGACGAGTCGCCGCGGGACGCGACGTGGCTGAGCCCGGCCGAGAAGGCGGCGCTCGTCGGCGCTCTCGATGCCGAGCGCGCGGCGGCGGATACCGGGGCGCACAGCGTGGCCGACGCCCTGCGGCACCGGTGGCTGTGGCTGCTCGCGGCCGTGTACTTCGCCGTGCCTGTGGCGCTCTACGCCGTCGGGTTCTTCCTGCCGACGATGCTGCAGGCGGCCTTCCAAGGCACGCCGTTCCAGATTGGCGTGCTGAGCGCGGTGCCCTACCTCGCCGGGGCCATCGGGATGCTCGTCGTGTCGCGGCACTCGGACCGCACCGGTGAGCGGCGCTGGCACGTGGCGGGCGGCGCCTTCCTGAGCGGGGCGGCGTTCATCGG
The DNA here is from genome assembly GCA_041394685.1 of Vicinamibacterales bacterium. Lineage (GTDB taxonomy): Bacteria > Acidobacteriota > Vicinamibacteria > Vicinamibacterales > UBA2999 > VFZN01. The sequence continues at coordinate 54,470 of JAWKHU010000063.1, read as the reverse complement.
GATGGCGTTCGCCGGCGGCCTCGTGCCGTCCCTCGTGCTCGTCTCGCTCGCCATGCTCGGCCTTGCCTCGATGTTCGGCCCCTTCTGGACGCTCGCCACCTCGTTCGTGCACGGCGTCGGGGCCGCTGCCGGCATCGCCCTGATCAACTCGGTGGGCAACATCGGCGGGTTCGTCGGCCCCTATCTCGTCGGCGCGCTGCGCGAGGCCACCGGCGGGTTCACCGCCGGCCTGCTCGTCGTGGGCGTCATCGTGCTGGCGGGCGGGGTGCTCGTGCTGGCCGTTCCGGATCGGACACGCCGCACCTGAACGCGAGCCCGGCCACCGCGGCGGCCCCTACTTCAGGACGTGGCGCTCCAGCATGCGACGCCGCACCACGCCGCCGTAGACGTGCCCCTGCGCGTCCACGCCCACACCCTCGGCGCCCGCGTGGTCGGCCGCCGTCGATTCCCGGTCCTCGATGAACGCGTCGACGACGCCCGTGCGGGCGGAGCCGATGCGAATGCCCTTCTTGATGCCGGGCAGCTCGTGCGCGCCCGTGTCGGTGCCCACGACTCGGAGTCGGCCACGTAGATGCGATCGTCGGCGGTGATGGCGATGCCGCTCGGGCGGCCGAACTGGCGCCACTCCTCGAGGAACCGTCCCGACTGGTCGAAGATCTGAATGCGGTTGTTCTCGCGATCGCCCACGAACAGCCGGCCGCGGCTGTCGATGGCAATGGTATGCGGCTCGCTGAACTCGCCAGGACCGGAGCCCTTGCGCCCCCACTCGGCGACGAAGGTGCCGTCGGGCCTGAAGTGCACGACGCGGTTGTTGCGCCCGTTGCGGTGGCTGTCGGTGACGAAGAGGTCGCCATCGTCCGCGACCACGATGTCCGTGGGCTGGTCGAAGTGATCCGGACCGGACCCGCTGACGCCGGCCTCACCCAGCCGCATGAGCACGCGGCCATCCGGCGCGAACTTGAGGAGCTGGTGCCCCAGGCCCGGCGCGCTGCCCGCGTCCGAGATCCAGAGGTTGCCCTCGTGGTCCACCGTACCGCCGTGGGGGAAGACGAGCAGCCCCTGCCCGAAGCTCGCGAGGAGACGTCCGGAGGCGTCGTACTTGAGGATGGGCGCCTCGGGGCGGCCGGCGCACGAGTTCTCGAAGCACCGGTGGACGACGTAGAGGCTGCCGTCCGGCGCCGACTCGATGGCGGTCACTGCCGCCCAGGCCACACCGGGTGGAAGCTCGCCCCAGTCCCGCTCCGTGCGATACGGCTGCGGCAGGTCGTTGCGCGGCGCCGCGCCCGGCTGCGCGGCGGCCGCCGTTGCCACGCTTCCGATCAGGACGAGTGCGATCAGGCTGGTGCGCATGGACGTCTCCTTGAGGGCGTGCCGAAGTTCCGACGCGACCCATCGCGCCTCCGCCGCGGTCAGCATCGGTGACGCGGTCGGCGGGACGGCGTTCAGGCCGCCTCGTCCGAGGTGCACGGTGTTCTGCAGCGCGATGATGGTGTCATACGGGGGCCGCGGGTAGCGGCGCGGCCACGGCCGCAGGCCGCGGCGCACGCGAATCGCGTCGGCGCCGACCGTGACGCGGCGGACGCGGAGCATCCAGATCCAGGCGGCCAACGGCGCGACAACGGCCGCGACCAGGGCCCAGGCCAGCGGCGCACCGGCCACCACCCGGTCGGCCCACGGCCACACGGGTGCTGCGCCGACCAGCGACTCGAGCCAGCCGAGGCCCTCGATGCCGTACCCAGGAATCGAGTGAGAGGCGTGCGCCGGCCGGGCCAGCGGCACGGCCACGACGCTGACGGCGATCTGCACGAGGAACCACGGCGAGAACGGGTGCCCGGACGCTCACCGCGCCCGGCAGGCGGTCCACGACGATGGCGCTTCCGTCCGGGCGCGGCGCACGCTCGCGATTCATCGTCGTGGCGCCGGCCGCCTCAAGCGCCACGTCGAGAATGCGTGCCCCGGTGAGCTGCCCCGCGCGCGCCGGGGCCGACAAGGCGTCGAGCGGATGCGGCGCGGCGTCGGCCGCGTGGAGAAGGGAGTCGTCAACGTCCTTGTCCAACGCGCGGGTGCCGAGGTCCAGGTCGTGGACGATGCGCCCGGCGATGCCGAAGAGGTGCGCCATGCGGAGCACGTCCTGCCGGGTGGTGGCGCGCGCGATGCCGGGCTCGAACAGCGCGCGATCCTCGTGCACACCGACGTACATCCGGTTGCCGTGGAATGCAACGGACAGGGGGCGGCCGAGCGTCCCGGCCAGCGAGAGCAGCCGATCGGCCAGCGGCGCCAGGACGTCCCGGGCCTCGGTCTCGTCGTCGGTGTATGCGGCGAACGTGCGGGCGAAGTGCGGGTGATCGAGGAGCACGGGCCGCAGGCCGCGGCGGTCGCCCGCTCGCCATCCGGCCATCCCGGCCGGGTCGAGCACGGTCGTGGCGCGCAGCCGGCGATTGAAGTCGATGTGGAGGAAGAGCCCGAGGAACACGACGCTCGTGTCGGCCTGTTCGCCGTGGGCGGAGAACTGGCGCTGGACCTGCGCGGCCTCGAAGGGCGTCGTGCCGATGGTGCCCCGGACGCGGTCGTGCGACCGGTAGCCGCCGCCGGCGGCGAAGAGACGCGATCCGTAGAAGACGCGTTCGGCCAGGCCCTGGTCGGGTTCGTACGTGGCGGTGGGACAGACGGCCTTGAAGATCTCCGCGACCACCTGTTCCTTGAACTGCCCGCGATAGTTGGCGTACGCGGCCAGGCCCGGCAGGAGGTTGCGGCGCACGACCGCCGCCAGCGCGACGAGGACGAGCGCGACGCCGAGTGCCCGAATGAGTAACGTCGCGTTGCGGGGAAGCCACGGCTGGAGCGCACCCGTCGCCCAGATCAGCAGGATCGGCGACAGCACCAGCGCCGCGGAGACGAGGATGGTGCGGCGCAGGCCCACGCGCCGCGCCTCGAGCCCCGCGATGCGCGGCGCCAGCACCTCGTCGTGCAGCCGCTCGACCGCCGCAGGGTCAAGGCTCATGCGACGCCGACTATAGCCGCAGACGGGCCACAGATGGCGCAACATGATGGGCCGCAGATGGCGCAGATGGCGCAGAGGTGGAAACCATCTTTCAGGGCCCACGCCCTGTGCAACCGGAAACATCGGTAACAGATCGAACCGGATAGATGGGTGACACCGTCAGGGCCGGGTGGCCGCGACGCGGCGGCCCAGCCAGCCCGGGGTAAATCGATGGGTGTGGCGCGCGATGCGCCCCAGCTCGACCTGCAGAAAGCGGACGGTCCAGTCCCCCGCAGGTGTTTCCGCCAATCCACGAGTTCGCCCCGCAGGGCCTCACTGATGAAGACCAGGCCGCCGTGCCACTTGATCTGGCCCGTGCGCTTGACGCGACGGACGTGGTGCTGCGCGTCGTACCACGGGTCCTCGAGGCGGGTGGGGTAGGGCGGGGCGAGGCCCTGATAGCGGGTCGCGGGCGGCTGCATCGCGAGCGCCTCATGCGGCCGCTCCTCGTTGAAGAGCCGTCGATGGGCATCGAAGCGCCGCTGCTGCGCGCGCGGGGTCGGGGCGGGCGGGGTGCTGGTGTCCCGCTGCAGGGTGAGATGAACGCGCTCGTGGCGGCCGTTCTCCTGCGGCGCCCCGGGCGTGATGCGGTCCAGGGCGATGCCGAGTTTCAGCCACCAGACGGCGAGCTGTGACAGGCGGCCCGCGCCCGTCGTCGCAAAGGGCGGCCCGTTATCGCTGCGCAGCGCCCGCGGGAGGCCATGCTCGCGAAAGGTGCGCTCCAGCCACGGGCGGACGCCGCGCCCACTCGGCGGGGTGATGCGACAGCACAGCACGTAGCGGCTCCAGGCATCGGTCACCGTCAGCGGGTCGCAGCGCGTGCCGTCCTGCGTGCGAAACCAGCCCTTGAAGTCGATGCACCAGACGTCATTGGGGGCGACGGCGTCGGCCAACGGCTGCGTCAGTGGGACCGTGTGGCGCGTCCGGCGCTGGGGCGCACTGAGCCCCTCGCGCCGCAGCAGATCCCCGATCGTGCTCGGCGCGGGCCACGCCGTCGCCGGCTGGCGCCGCTGCAGCACGGCGCGCAGCTTCTTGGGCCCCCAGGTCGGCTGCTGCCGGCGCAGCGCCACGACGGCCGCCGCGACCGCGGGAGCCATCGCGCGCCCGTGCTGGTGCGGCGCGCGCGACCGGTCGCCCAGCCCCGCCGCCGGCTCGGCCTCATACCGCTCGACCCACTTGTAGGCCGTCTTGCGACTGATGCCGTAGCGGCCAGCCAGCTCGGTCATCGTCCACGCCTCGCGCAGCCACTCCGCGATGAACGCCACACGCTGATCCATGAGACAGGTCTCCTTCCAGGGCATCGCAGGACCAACCTCCTGCCCCCTCGTGCCCTGTCACCCATGTATCCGGTCTACTCTGTTACCTATCTATCCGGTTCGGACCGCCCCGGCCCCAGGCCCAGGCCCCCAGCCTGCAGGCCCCAAGCCCGTCCCGCCCACGCCCCACGCCCCAAGCCCCGATGTACCCTGTTCCCCTCGATGACGTGGCGGCGGTATGCGACGGCGTTCGTGTGGGCGACGATGGTGGCCCTGGTGGTGGATGCCGCGCTGCAACTGGCGCTCGACGCCGTGCGGGTGACGGGATTCGGTGGCGGTGCGCCGTGGTGGATCACGGCCAACATCGTGGCGCGCGGGCGGTGGGTGGTGCTGGCGGGCCTGCTCTGGGTGTGCGCGCCGTGGCTGGCCGACGAGGCGCACGGTGGCCCCGGTCACGCGGTGACGCGCGTCGAGGCCTGGCGGCGTGTGGGTGTCTGCGTGGCGCTGGTGCCGATGCTGTGGGTGGCGGCGACGTGGGTCGTGACGGCGCTGCGCTTCACGCTGCTGGCGAGCTGGGCCACCGACGGGCGAGTGTTCCTGGCTGCCGACTACTACCGCGGCATCCTGATCGACTACGTCCCCTGGCTCCTGGCCGGCATTGTCATTCTGGCGGTGCGCCGGCACCTCGACTGAGGGAGCGCCCGTGCGCCTGCGGGGACCTCGCGGCATCATAGGGGTATGTCGAACACGGTGTCGGTGAAGGTCTTCAACGCACAGGGCCAGCTCGTGGGCCCGCTCGAGATGCCCCGGGTGGAGAAGTCGGACGCCGAGTGGCGGGCGCAGCTCACGCCCGAGCAGTTTCACGTCGCCCGGGCGCAGGGCACCGAGCGGCCCTTCTGCGGCACGCTCCTCGACAACAAGCGGCACGGGGTCTATACGTGCGTGTGCTGCGGGCTGCCGCTCTTCGCATCGAACGCGAAGTTCGAGTCCGGCACCGGCTGGCCCAGCTTCTTCCAGCCGGTCGCGGATGAGAACGTGGCGACCCGCCCCGACCGCAGCCACGGCATGCTGCGTGTCGAGATCCTCTGCGCCCGCTGCGACGGCCACCTGGGCCACGTGTTTCCCGACGGCCCCCGCCCACCCGCCAGCGGCACTGCGTCAACTCGAGTCGCTGGCCTTCACGGACGTCGAGGACCTGAAGACCCTCGCCGACCCGGCGGCGGAAGGGTGACGGCTCGGATGAATTCAGAATTCAGAATTCAGAAGTCAGAAGTCAGAAGGCGAACCATCCGCCGCGTGCCTGTAACCTTCGACTTCTGACTTCTTCATTCTGAATTCTTCATTCTGAATTCTGAATTCAAAGTCCGTGTCCCGCCCTCAGAACCGCCAGCGCACGCCGAAGCGCAGCAGGCGCGGGTTCATGATCTCGAGCGGGCGGTCGAAGCCCGTCGTGCCCGTCGCCGTCACGTCGTACTGACGGCCGAGCACCGTCGAGGCGTTGAACAGGTTGAACACGTCCGCCGTCACCGACACCTCGCCCATGCGCAGGGCAAAGGCCTTCTCGACACGCATGTCCAGCGTGGCCACGCCGGGCAGCCGTTCGTCGCGCGGGTTCACCAGCAGCACGCGCTTCTCCGGCAGCGTCGGGTCGGCGGATTCCACCGTCTCGAAGTAGGGCGTGCCGTAGCCCTCGCGCGCCACCAGATTGGCGCCGACGTTGATGCCATACGGGAGCTGGTACAGCCCAGACGCCGCCAGCTGGTAGCGCGGCAGGATCAGGTAGATCTCGCTCTTGCCGCTGCCCGTGGTCGCCGTCACGTAGGCGCCGCCGTCGATGTTGGGCCAGGTGGTCGTGGCGCCGGGGTCCTGGACGGCGCCGGGGCCGTCGAAGTGCTCGACGTGCCGGTTGGTGGAGAAGGCCACCCGCCCCATCCAGCGGTTCGACAGCCGCTTGGTCGCCTGCAGCTCGAAGCCGAGGTAGGTCTGGTGGTAGTCGGGGCGATTGCGGAACTCCACGCCGTTGCCCGGCGGAAGACGCGAGTCGATGGGCGCGTAATACGGCTGCTCGTAGGCGCCCAGCCCGGGCGCGCTGCCCTGCACGACGCCTTCCACGGCGTAGTCGTCGCGCGTCAGGCCGACCAGCGGATAGACGTTGGTCTGCGCCACGAGGTCGACGCTGCTCCAGATGACGTCGGTGAACCGCCGCCACGTCACCGACGCGCCGACCGACAGCTGCCGCATGACCTCGCGATCGAGGCCGACGACGAACTCGTGGGTCTTCGGAGCTGTGAAGTCCGGATCGACACGGTTGAAGTTGAGGCCCGCGCCCGGGTCGTCGGGATCGACGCCGGCGAACGTCAGCAGATCGCCGAGCTCGCCAGGGTCGGCCACGTTGTTGCCGTTCCGGTCGATGGCCGAGTAGATGAGGATGGCCTGGTTCGCCGCGGAGAAGGACTGCACGGTCCCCGCCCCGATCTGCGTCCCGAAGATGCCGTAGCTGGCGCGCGCCACCGTGCGCCCGCTGTCGTCGAGCAGATAGCTCAGGCCCACGCGCGGCGAAAAGAGCGAGGTCTGGATCAGGTCCTGCTCGGCCGGCGCCACGATGGCGGGCAGCAGGTCCGGGAACCCGGGAATTGCGTTCTGGCGGCTCTCCAGCATGGACGCCGACGTCCGGTCGTATCGCAGCGAGAGCTGTGTCGTCAGGCGCCCGGTCCGGATCGTGTCGCCGACGTAGGCGCTCTGCGAGGTGAGCTCGCTCGAGGCAAAGAACGGCCGCCAGAGCCACGCCTGGATGGCGCCGGTCGTGGCGTAGTTGGCCGCGTGCAGGTTGTCCACCCCGCTGCCGGGAAACTCCTGGTGCTCGTCGTCGCGGACCTTCCGCCAGCTGCCGCCGAACGCGACTTCGTGGCGGCCGCGGAACCACGTGCCGTCGGCCAGCACACTCCGGTCTGGCCGGTCGGTCTCGTAGAACACGTACGACCCGCGGCGGACGCGCGATGCATCGCGGTAGGCGGTGACCTCGAGACCGCCCTGTGGCGTCAGCGAGAACCCGTTGCCGACGTATCCCGCGCGCGCCGTGACGAAGACGCTGCGGCCGGCCGTGATGTTGACCTGCCCCTTGTAGAGCGGCGTGGGCCCGGACTGGTCCCACGTGGTCGGCGCCGACCGCAGCGGGCTGGCGCCACGGCCGTTCTTCACCTTGTTGCCGCGGAAGAACAGGAACTCCGGGCGGATCGACGGCGTCACCTGTGCCGAGGTCTTGAACGCGACGTTGTCGAGCGTGGTCGTGTCCGGGTCGCCGTTGAGCGTGAACAGCGTGCTCTTGGTGCGTCCGAACGAGCCCCACGCCCACCACTTGCCGCGCAGCACCGGTCCGCCGAGGTCGAAGCCCACGTCGGAGAGGTCCTTGATGCGGTTGCCCTTGCCGCTGGCGCCCGCCAGTGGCAGCAGGTCGTCGGGCAGGTTGCGGCTCTGCAGGCTCTCGCCGGCGCCGTAGTAGTGGGCGGCGCCGCTCAGGCGGTCGGCCCCGGTCTTGAACTGCATGTTCAACTGGACGCCCGCGGTCGGGTTCGTGGCCGATGCGCCGCCCGTCGTCACGCTCATCTCCTCGAACATGTCGAAGTTGTAGTAGGTCGGCGAGGAGCCGGTCGCGGCGAGATCGGTGACGGGGATGCCGTCGAGGTTCCACGTGTTGTCCACCGTGCTGGCGCCCTTGGCGACGTAGTTGGACTGCTGGCCCGACTCGGCGCCGCCCACGTTGACGCGATCGACCACGACCGTCGGCACCGACTGCAGCACCACCCACGGATCGCGCGCGGAGGGGATGCGCTGCAGCTCGTCGAACGACACGCTCGTCGTCAGCGTCTGCCGACCCGGATCGACGACCGGAGGCTCCGCCGTGACCTGCACGGCCTCGGTGACGCCACCGACCTGCAGCGTCAGGCGCAGCGGCACGGCGGTTCCGGCCGCCACCGCCACGCGCTCGACACGTGCGGGCCCGAACCCCGCAAGCGTGCTCGTCACCGTGTACTGGCCGGGCGGCAGGTTGAGGAAGTGGGCTTCTCCAGCCTCGTCCGAGGTCTGGTTCTGGGCCGAGGCGCCGGTGATCTCCACGAGGGCTCCCGGCACGACGGCCCCCTGCGGATCGAACACCGTGACGTCGATGCGTCCCTGGAAGAGCGTCTGTGCAGACGCGGTGATGGCAGTCAGCAGTACGAATGCGAACGCGGTGGCGCTCCTCCGCATGGCGGTCCTCCTCGTGACGAACCGGGGGACCGTCGGGGGCAGGACGCCCCGGTTTCGACGGACGGCATGAGCAACCCGGATACCATCGCCGGATCGCGGGTGGGCCGAAGCGCGTGACGATCGGCAGGCGGGGATGGAGCCCGGGCGCGCGGGGATGGCCGCAGCCGCCGCGGTGACGAGGCGTTGCACACGTTCGTGGCGAGGCCTGGCGACTCTGGATACGGAGGCCGCGTGGCGATCCAAGCGGCCGTTGACAGCCCCTCGTGCGATCCAACCGGCCGTGGGCGCTCGGTGCTCAGATGACGATGGACCGCGTACCGAGGAGCGGCGCCGCGAGCGCGTCGTCGCCGGCGACATGGACGCGTTCGCGCAGCGCGTCGGGAGGCAGGGCGTTGTAGAACAGCCGCCACGCCGTATCGCCGGTCATCGACACCTCGGCGTGTGCGGCGTCCCGGCCGTGATCGGTACCGATGTCCCAGCCGTCGGTTGTGCGCGTGAGCATCCAGGTGGTGTCCGCCGAGTCGTCCACCCGAAGGCGAAGGTGCGTGCCGGCCGTGGCGTTGACGTCTCGATAGGCGTACGGGAGCGCACGAACCGAGATATCGAGCAGCGGTACCAGCCACCGGGCGTCGAGCAGCAGCGGACGCCCGACGGCATCCCGCAACTGCTGCTGGTGGTGCCATCGTTCCGTGTACTCACGGCCGATGTCCATCCAGTGCTCGGACTCGGACTCGCCCGCCCAGCTGACGGGATAGATGGCTTGCCCGCGCGGGGGCAGGCCCACGACCAGTTCGGTGAGCGCGGCGCCGGCCTGGTCGATGAGCGCGATCAGCACACGCGGACTCAGGCGCGCGGCGAACGCGACGCCGCTGGCGTTGAGCGCGTGGATGAGCGCCACGAGATCGGCGTTCGACGTGATGGGGCGGGGCGGAGGCGGGGCATGCCCATCCCGCTGCGCGGAGACCCGCCGCAGGGCGGTGTCCAGCAGGTGCGCGGCCACGTCCCGTACGCGCCACGCTCCGGCCACGGTCGGACGCCCCCAGTCGGCGTCGTCGAGCGACCGCAGCAGCGCCATCAGCTCGTCGTGCATCGGCGCGAAGAGCGGGGCGGTATCGATCGGCGGCAGCGCCACCTACTGGCCCGCCTTCCGCTTCTCCAGGTACGCGGCACGCAGGGCGCGCACCAGCCGCTCGTCCACCAGCCCGGGCGGGTTGCCGGCGTAGGTGAGCCCCTTCTCCTCGCGGAACGTGTCCACGGCGGCCACGGCCTCGGCATCGTACTCGCCGTACGCGCGCTGATACTCGGAGGCCGCACGCCGCTGTTCGGCCTGCCGCGCCTGGAACGCGGCCGGGTCGCTCTGCCGCAGCGCCTGGTTGCGCGCGGTGTCGATGGCCGGCGGCTCGGGGAAGGCGGCGAGCGAGGGCCGCCAGTAGCCGAGCGCATGCAGCATGCGCTTCAGCTCGATGACATCGGGCCCTTCGATGCGGGAGAACGTCCGGTAGCCGAGGCGCCGGCCGGTGGTGTAGTAGATGCGCTTCATCTCGCCCACCGGCTCGGGGTGCTCGCCGACTTCGATGGCCAGGGCGATGTAGTCGCCGCCGCGTCCGGGATCGCCCGGGTCGGCAATCTTGATGGCCGCCGACTGGAGGTTGCCCCAGCGGCGGTCGCCGCCCTTGGCCTGCCCGGCCTCGAGCGCCAGGATCATCCGCTCGGCCAGCGGCATGCCGGAGCCTTCGGTCGCCTCGAAGGTGGTGGCGACGGCCTCCACGACCTCCGGCCCGACCATGATGTTGGCCTGCACGGTGTAGTGCGGCCCCTGCCGGCTGCCGGCCCAGTTTCCGTTGTTCTTGCCGGTGTGGGCGGCCGCCCGCCCCTGCATGTCGATCATCCCGAGCTGCCGCGACTCACGACCGTCGTCGGCCGACAGGAGCTTCGCGATCGCGTCGGCGGGCGCGACGCCGGCGGCCATCAGGTCCAGGCCCTTGACGCCGTACTCCACGACGGTGGACGCCTGCGTGCAGACGGCACCCACGCCCGCCCGCACCCAGGGCACGGCCCGGCCCACGAAGGGCACGCGGGTGGTGACGGCTGCGCCCGACTGGCCGGTGGCCGGGTCGATGGCGCACAGGGAGAACGTGGAGTACTGGGGATGGCCTTCTTCGTCGATGGTGACGCCGTCGGCGGCCCGGTGCTGGGCCAGCGCGGCGCCGGGGAGGGACAGGGCCAGGACGAAGGGGACGATCGAGACGAAACGGAACATGCGGCCTCCTGAGCGCGCCATTCTACGTGGTCCCGCGCAACCCGTCGTTCGGTGCTTGTTCCCCGGGCGCCGAAGACCTACACTGGTCCACCCCAGCCGTCGTGGATCCCCCTCGATGCGGCTGGTGCGGGAGTTCCGGATGTCCCCTGTCCTGCTGGCGATGGCCGTGGCCCTCACGGTGCACGCCCAGTCCGCCCCGTCGACGCCCTGCCGCTGGCTGACGGCGGCCGAGGCGGCCGAGGTCATCGGCGCCGACGTGACCCTGCAGATGGCGGTGCAGGATGGCGCGTGCGTCTACCGCAACGGGCCCCTGCGCCTCCAGATCGCGCAGCCCGCGTGGCTCGTGGACACGCGCGCGCTCCGGCTCGGCTACGACTCCATGAAGAAGGACCGCCAGGGACAGGACGTCCCGGGCATCGGCGAGGAAGCGTTCGTCGCGGGCAACCGCCGCGAGATCGCCTTCCTCAAGAACCAGGCCTTCGTCGTCGTGACGATCGAAGGGGAGGGCGGCGATCGGCACCTGGCCGCGCTCAAGGACGCCGCCCGCAAGATCGCCGACCGCTTCTGAGCGCGACCTCAGACGTTGAACTTGAAGAGCAGCACGTCGCCGTCCTTGACGACGTATTCCTTGCCCTCCATGCGGTAGAGGCCCTTCTCGCGCGCCGCGGCCACGGAGCCGCAGGCCACCAGGTCGTCGTACGCGACCGTCTCCGCCTTGATGAAGCCGCCCTCGAAGTCCGAGTGGATGACGCCAGCTGCCTGCGGGGCGGTGTCGCCGCGGTGGATGGTCCACGCGCGGACCTCCTTCTCGCCGGCCGTGAAGTACGTCTGGAGCCCGAGCAGGTGATACGTCGCGCGGATGAGGCTGCCGACGCCGCTCTCCTGCACGCCCATCTCCCTGAGGAAGTCCGCCGCCTCCTCGGGCGACAGGTCCATCAGCTCGCTCTCGATCTGCGCGCTGATGACCACGGCCTCGCAGGCGAGGTGGGTCCGCACGTACTCCCGGACCTTCACGACGTAGGGGTTCGCGTCGGCGGATGCAAGGTCCGAGTCCTTCACGTTGCAGGCGAAGATCGTCGGCTTGTCGCTCAGCAGGAAGAACTGCCTGGCGATGGCGCGCTCGTCGTCGGAGAGCTGCACGGTGAGCGCGGGTCGGCCGGCCTCCAGGGCCTCGGCGATCTTCGCGAGCACCGCGTCTTCGGCGGCGGCCGCCTTGTCGCCGCGCTTGGCGTCCCTTGCCACGCGTTCGCGCTTCCGCGTCACCGAATCCAGGTCGGCGAGCATCAACTCCGTGTTGATCACCTCGATGTCGCGGACGGGATCCACACTGCCCGACACGTGGTGCACGTCCTCGTCCTCGAAGCAGCGCACCACCTGGACGATGGCATCCACCTCCCGGATGTGCGTGAGGAACTTGTTGCCCAGGCCCTCGCCCTGGCTGGCGCCGCTGACCAGTCCCGCGATGTCCACGAACTCGATGACGGCGGGGATGACCACCGTGGTCCGGGCGATGCCGCGGAGCACCTCCAGCCGCGCGTCTGGCACGGTCACCATCCCGACGTTCGGGTCGATGGTGCAGAACGGGTAGTTGGCGGCTTCGGCCTTGCGGGTTCGGGTGACGGCGTTGAACAAGGTCGACTTGCCGACGTTGGGCAGTCCGACGATTCCGGCTCTCAGCATGATGATCAGCTGTACAGGATAGCCCATCGGCCGCCCGCGGCCCGGCCTGCTCGCGTTACGATCCCGTCGTGAGGATCCCCCCGCCGGCCGCCCCGCTGGCCTGCAGCGTGCGCGGCTGCAGGCAGCGACTCCCCTGCGCGTGGACCGCACCTGGACCTGCCCCGCGGGCCACAGCTTCGACGTGGCCCGGGCGGGCTACGTCAACGTGCTGCAGCCCGCAGGACCGCCGGGCCGCCGCCCCGGGCGACTCCACGGCCGCTGTCGCCGCCCGCGCCCGCCTCGACGCCGCCGGGATCGGGCAGCCGCTGATCGACGACCTCCGTGCCACGGTGCGGGCGCTGGCACTGCCGGATGCGCCGGTCATCGTGGACCTTGGATCCGGAACCGGCGCGGCGCTGGCCGCGCTCGTCGAGACCTGCGGGGGGATTGGCGTGGGCATCGACGTGTCGGCCGCAGCCGCGCTCCACGCGGCGCGCCGGCATGCCGACCTCACCTGGGTGGTCGCCAACGCCGACCGGCGGCTGCCCCTGCTGGATGGCAGCGTGGACCTGGTCGTGTCGCTGCACGCCCGGCGCAATCCGACCGAGTGCGCGCGCGTGCTGACTCGGCACGGCCGCCTGATCCTGGCCCTGCCGGCCGCAGACGACCTGGGCGCGCTGCGGGCGCAGGTGCTCGGCGCCGACTCCGGACGGGACCGCACGGAGGCCGCCATCGCGGCGCACGCCCCGTGGTTCACGCTCGCCGCACGGCACCGCGTGCAGGACACGCGGCGGTTGTCGCGCGACGAAGCCGTCGCCATGGTGGAGGCCACCTATCGCGGCGGCCGTGCCAGCCGGCTGGCGTCGATCGACGCGCTCGTGGACATGGAGGTGACGCTGGCTTCCGACGTGCTCGTGCTGACCCCCGGCGCGGACGCGCCTGCCTGAAGCCGTCGCTCAGCGACCGGTGGGGCGCCGGCCGAGGACGTCGGCCACCGCGCGCACGAACGCGCCCGCCAGGGCACGGGCGCCCGTGTCGTTCAGGTGCCCGCCGTCGCTGGTGTACTCCGCGGCGAGGTTGTCGCAGCGCTGGCCGTCCAGGACGAACGAGTCCCGCGCGCCGCCTGGCCGCGTCGCTTCACCCGCGGCGATGTCGAAGATCGGCGTGCCGGCATAGGCGCGCCGCACCAGGTCGTTGAACGCCTGCCGAGCGCGGTTCGCCGCCTTCTGCCGATTGCGACGGCCGAGGCGCTCGCGCACCCAGACGCCGAGTCCCGATTCCGTGTGCCGGAGCGGAGCGGTGCAGGGCACCACCGCCAGATGCGGATGGGCCGCGGCAACGGCGGCGAGGGTGTCGCGGTAAATCCCGAAGAGCGCGTGCACGTCCGTGGACGCGCCGATGTCGATGTAGCAGAACTTCAGCAGGGCGACGTCCGCGGCCGCCCCGCCGGATCCGTCTCGAACCAGTCGCGAAGGCGTCGCACTTGCTGAGCGGATCCTCGTTCCGACCGACACGGGCGTGCACGAGCCAGCCGGATCCGGCCGGGGGCGTCTCCCCGCGCTCGACGATGGCGAGGGCGGCCGGCCTCACGCGACCGTGCCGAGGCCGTCGAGGATGTTGCCGCCCACCGACTGGTGGCCGAACACGATGCGGGCCCCGGCCACGGCAGCCAGGTCGCGGTCGAGCGAGAATGCGACATCGAGCCAGCTTATCCGACGGTTGACAATCCCAGGCGGCGCGCGGAGGATGGCAACCCCATGACACGCCTTCATCGACGCGACGCCCTGCGCCATGCCGCCGCGGTCGCGGCGGCGGCCGTTCTTCCCGTTCGCCTGGGCGCCCAGGTCGCGCCCGCCGGCAATGCCGGTGCGGCGCCGGACCCGGCGCGGTTCTTCCCGGGCTTCACGTCGGCCCGGGTCAGAACGGCCGGCGCGGAGATCAACCTGGTGCACGCCGGGTCAGGCCCTCCGCTCCTGTTGCTCCACGGGGCGCCGCAGACGCACATCTCGTGGCGCCTGGCCGCGCCCGAACTCGCGAAGCGCTACACGGTGGTCGTGCCGGACCTGCGCGGATACGGGGATTCGAGCAAGCCCGCCGACACGGCCGATCATGCCGGCTCCTCGAAACGCGCCATGGCGCTCGACCAGGTCGAGGTGATGCGCCACTTCGGCTTCGAACGATTCGCGGTGGTCGGCCACGACCGCGGCGGCCGCGTGGCCCACCGCCTGGCGCTCGACCATCCGGACGTGGTGACCCGGCTCGCCGTGCTGGACATCGTGCCCACCTACTACCTGTACACGCACGTCACGATCGAGTTCATCCAGGCTTACTTTCACTGGTTCAACTACGTGCGTGCCGCACCCGGTCCCGAAGAGGAACTCAAGGCGCAGTTCGATGCCCGGGCGGCACGGGCCACCACCGACGCGCAGCGCGAGTACGCGCGCGTGTATGCCGACATGGCGAACATCCACGGCATGTGCGAGGACTACCGGGCTTCGGCGTCGATCGATCTTCAGCACGACGCCGAGAGCTGGGGCCGGAAAGTGCAGTGCCCCCTCCTGACCCTGTGGGGGCTCAAAGGCCCGATGGGGCGTATCTACGACGTGCTTGCGATCTGGAAGGACCGGGGGGTGTCGGTGAGCGGCAGAGGACTGCCCGCCGGTCACAACCTGCAGGAGGAGGCACCCGAGGCCGTCCTCGCCGAGGTGATGCCCTTTCTCGCGGGCTGATCCCGGGCCGCGCCCCTCAATCCGGATCGACGCCGGTGCCCGAGTAGTAGTCCACGACGCGCTGGCGCGCGCCGGCGATCGTGTAGACGTCCGGCAGCCGCGAGCGAACCACCGACGCGATCACGCGGGCCACGGCCTCCGGTTCCTGTCCGCCCGGGATCGCGCGCGAGTCCGGGCCGCCATGGGCGGCGTTGAGGCCGAAGTCCGTGTAGACCACGCCCGGCGAGACCAGGGAGAACTGGATCCCGGGGTGCGTGGCCTGCACCTCCTCGCGGATCATCGCCGTGAGCGCGTTCAGGAAGTGCTTCGCGCCGACGTAGGCGGAGCGGGGCGCGGCGAACGGGATGCGGCCCAGCATCGACGACACGTTGATCACGTGCCCGGTGCCGCGCGCCTTGAAGTGCGGCAGCACCTCCTGCATGCCGTAGAGCACGGCCTTCACGTTGATGCGCATCATGTCGTCCACGTCGGCATCGGTCAGCTCGGACGGCGCGCGGGTGATGCCGCGGCCGGCGTTGTTGATCCACACGTCGATGCGACCCGCCTGCTCCAGCGTGGCGGCCACGACGCGCCGGATGGCCTCGCGATCGGTGACGTCGGCGGTCTGCACGGTGGCCGCGTCGCCGCAGCGCGCCTGGACGGCCTCGAGGGCGTCCTGCCGCCTCGCGACGAGCACGAGGCGCGCGCCGTCGCGTGCGAGCACTTCGGCGGCCGCAGCGCCGATGCCGGCGCTGGCGCCCGTCAACACGATGACCTGACCGGAGAGATCGGTGGAATCTGGCATGCGCTCCAGTCTATCCGCCGGGCGTGCGGGCGGCCGACGAAGCTGGCATCCCGGTTGCAAAACTGGCAGACAACGGCCGCCACGATGTTCGTCGGCACGCGACGCGAGCACGGAAGCGACCGGAATGGCACACGCCGACACTCGGGCGGGTGCCAAAAAGTGGCAGTCGAGACAGCGAGTGTCAAGCCGGACCGTAGGGCGGTCCGGTCACCTCGGAGGAGTCGGTAGATGAAGGCCGCATCCAGCAGATCGTCCGCACGCGCACAGGCGCGCTCCCGTGTCGCGAGCGTTCGCAGTCTCCGTGAGGAGGCGCCGTTCGCCGAGGATCGCTTCCTCGGTCCGCAGCTGCCTTTCATGCTGTCGCCGTACCGGCTGCAGGCCGCCGACCGCTGGTGGCAGGAGAACGCACCGGCGCCCGAGGTTCCGCGCAAGCGGGTGTCGTAAGCCCGCAGGTTTCACGGCCCCGGGCGTGCACCCCGCATCCGCGCCCGGGGCCTCCCCCTTCCTCTCGCCGCGTCCCGCGGCTCAGCCATGTGCTTCGATCGGCGTCCTGCCGCCCGCGGATGTATGCTTCGCGGTTGGAGGAACCATGGCGCTGACGCATCGCTCCACTCTCGCCGCCGCGTGTCTTACGGCCGTGCTCGCGTTCGCCGCCCACCCCGCCTCGCAGGAGTTCGGGACCATCGTCTTTCCGACCTCCGGTGCGCCAGCCGCTCAGGACGCGTTCCTGACCGGCGTGAAGGCGCTGCACAGCTTCCAGTTCGACGAGGCCGCCGAGGCGTTCCGTCGTGCCGAAACCGCCGATCCGGATTTCGCCCTCGCGTACTGGGGCGAGGCCATGAGCCACAACCATCCGCTCTGGGCGCAGCAGGACGTGGACAAGGCGCGCGCCGCACTCGACCGGCTCGCACCCACGGCGGAGGCGCGGGTCGAGAAGGCACGCCTGCCGAAGGAGAAGGCGTTCATGGAGGCGCTCCACACGCTGTACTTCTCGCCCGGTGACAAGCTGGCGCGCGACCGCGCGTAGCGGACGCCATGGCGCGCATGCACGCCCGATGGCCCGACGACCACGAAGTGTCGATCTTCTACGCGCTCTCGCTGCTCGGCACGGTGAGGCCCGGCGACACCGGCTTCCGCCGGCAGGCGATGGCCGCCGCCCTGGCGCAGGAGGTGTTCGCCGCCAACCCGAAGCACCCCGGCGCCGCGCACTTCATCATCCACGCCTTCGATGATCCGGATCACGCGCCGCTCGGCCTCGACGCCGCGCGCGCCTGCGCCGCCATCGCCCCCTCAGCGGCGCACGCGCTCCACATGCCGTCGCACATCTTCGTGCAGCTCGGGATGTGGCAGGACGCCGTGCGCTCCAACGTCGACGCCTACAAGGCGGCGGTGGATCTCAACACGCGGCTCAAGCTGGCCGAGGGCCGCGAGGACTTCCACACGCTGTCGTGGCTGGCCTACGCGAACACCATGCTGGGCCGCGTCGACGACGCCCGCGCCAACGTCGAACAGGCGAAGGCGGCCGCCGAGCGCAATCCCGGCAACGCGGGCATTCGGGACGGCTACCTGGGCATGCGTGCCCGTCTCATCTCGGACACCGGTCAATGGGAGCGGCTGCCCATGAGCGCTCCGGCCTCCGGCGATCATGCGGCCATGCCCGGCATGTCGGGCATGGCGAGTGGCTCGGGCACGTGGACCTACGTCGTGGGTGTGAGCGCGGCGAGGACCGGAGACCTCGCAACCGCCGAGGCCGCCGCGTCCGCCCTCGCTCAGTTGACGGCGCAGGCGCAGGGCGGTCCCGCGTCCTATGCCGCACGGCCGCACCTCATCCGGCAGCAGGAACTGGCCGCCGAGATCCTCTGGGCGAAGGGGCAGAAGGACGCTGCCATCGCCGCCGCACGCGAGGCCGCCGACACCGAGAAGACACTGAACGCGCCGTCCGGGCCGCCTGACCCGATCAAGCCGGCGTTCGAGCTCTATGGCGAGATGCTGCTCGAGGCCGGCCAGCCGCGCGAGGCCATGGCGGCATTCGACCAGGCGCTGCAGCGCACGCCCAGGCGCACGCCGTCTGTGCTGGGCTCGCCCGCGCCGCCGCCGCCGCCGGCGACCGCGCCACCGCACGAGCGCAGTACCAGGTGCTCGTCTCGATGCCGGGCGCCAACACCTCGGCCGCGGCCTTCGAGGAAGCGCAGAAGGCGTTGAAGTCCTCGAACTAGGGGCCAGAACGCGTATAGTGACCGCGAAAGCGAGGCGCCCATGCACAGGCATTTCCTTCGAGTCGCGACCGTGGTTCTGCTGACACCCGCCGCCGCCCTGGCGCAGTCGACCAAGGCGGCCACCTACATCACCGACGAACAGGTCAAGAGCGTCAACGCCCTGCCTGGCGTCGATCGTCAGATCGTGAGCACCGATATCGGCAAGCTCAACCTGTCGG
The DNA here is from genome assembly GCA_041394685.1 of Vicinamibacterales bacterium. Lineage (GTDB taxonomy): Bacteria > Acidobacteriota > Vicinamibacteria > Vicinamibacterales > UBA2999 > VFZN01. The sequence continues at coordinate 36,063 of JAWKHU010000063.1, read as the reverse complement.
TGGGCATCATCCACCGCGGCGCGAGCAATGCGCCGCGGCCCGCCAGCGCCGCGCCGCCGGCCGCGGCCTGCTGCCGCGGCCGAGTCCTGCGGCATGGCCAACAGTGCGGCGCCAGCGCCCGGCACGGCCACGGGGATCGCGCACGATCACCAGACCGAGACCTACATCATCGTGTCGGGGGCGGCACGCTGGTGACGGGCGGTCACATCGCCAACGGACGCAAGTCGGCGCCGGACAGCCAGGTCACCACCACGCTGAACGGTCCGTCGTGCAGCGGACGCATCGAGGCGCGGACGTCGTCAAGAAGGTGGTCAAGCCCGGCGACATCGTCATCATTCCCGCCGGCGTGCCGCACGGCTGGATCGACATTGCCGATCACGTGGACTACCTCAGCGTGCGGCCGGACCCCGACCGCGTGCTGCCGTCCGACTACGTGAATCCCGCGTTGAAGAAGTAATCGTCCACGCACGCATCGCACCCGCGGAGTTCCGGCCGATGGTCCCGGAGCGCCGCGGGTGTGTGCTATGCGGGTCGCTGCGCGCGGGCAACGCCGTGTGGACGGTGGCTACCTGAGCCGTCCGGAGCGTTTTGCGACGCGGCGTTTCTCGAGGCTGCGGCGCACGCGGCCGCTTCCCTGCAGCAGTTCGATGAGGCGGCGGAGCGGCTTCTCCGCGCCCATCCGCTCGAACCAGTCCAGTGAGCCGTTCACGGGCACGCCCACCACGGGCCCGTCGCAGATGCGCTGGCAGCGCACCCAGACGATGTCGGCGACCTCGGCGAGGCGGTCGCGCACCTCACCGTGCGCCTTGTGATGACGGCACGACGATCCGCGGCAGACGAAGACGGTGGGACGGGGCACGGCCGGATCTCGATGATACCGGTTGCGCGACGCGCGCCGAAAGATCGCGCAATCACGTGGATGATTGGCGATTTCCCGGCCTTCAGCCTTGAGTCCACCTGCCGGGCATGGTATCGAGGAACGCGATCATGTTCGTCTCCGCGATTCGCTCCGTCCCGTTCTCCGTCATCCTCTTCACGCTCATGGCCGGGCTGGCGGCCGACACCGCGCGCAGGTGCCAGTTGGGGCGCCTGCAACGTCCCAGCCCGCGACGCAGCCCGCTCCGGCGCCCGAGTCCGATGAGCCCGCGCCGGTCGAGTCGCCGCGCGGGTCGTTGTCGGCCTACTTCGACGCGGCTCGCGCCGGCCGCTGGGACGTCGCTGCCCGGTACCTGTCGCTGACCGATGCGCTTCGTCCCCGGGCGGCCCAACTCGCCGAGCGCCTGAAAGGCGTCATCGACGGCACGGGTTGGATCGAGCTGGAAACCGTGTCCGCGAGCCCCAGCGGCCGTCTCGACGACGGACTGCCGGCCGAGCTGGAGGATGTGACGCAGATCGGCATCGACGGCCGGGTCGAGCCGTTGCGGCTCCTGCACACGAGGGACGCCACCGGCGAGTTCTGGGCATTCTCGCCGGCGACGGTCGAGCGCATCGATGCGTGGTACGCGGATCTGCCCGACCGCTGGCTCCGCGACGCCATCGTCTACCTGGGCATCGACTTCCTGCTGCAGCCCGGACCCTACGAGCTGCTGTGGTGGCAATGGCTGGCCATCCCCGTGCTGATTGCCATCGCCTGGGGACTCGGGTGGGTCGTAGGCCACGCCACGCGGGGGTTCCTGCGGCGCATTGCGGCGCGGACGACGAGCATCTGGGACGATCGGTTCATCCGCGCGATCGGCCCGCCGATCACGCTCTTCTGGTCGATCATCTTCTTCCGGATAGGCGCCGTGCAGCTCGTGCTGACCGACCCCGCATACCGGTTCATCGGGGCGGTCACGCGAGCGGTGTTCATGTTCGCGCTGTTCTGGGCGCTGTGGCGTGCGTCCGGCGTGGCGTCGGCGCGCATGACGCATCTGGGATGGGCGTCGGGCAACAACTCGGCGCGCAGCCTGCTGGCCGTCGGCACCAACATCATCCGCGCCGGCATCGTCGTCGCGGGCATTCTCGCCATGCTCGCCGCGCTCGGGTATCCGGTGACCACGGTGCTGGCGGGCCTCGGCATCGGCGGTCTCGCGCTGGCGTTCGGCGCGCAGAAAACCGTGGAGAACGTCTTCGGGTCGCTGGCGCTGGCCGTGGATCAGCCGTTCCGCGTGGGCGACTTCGTGAAGGTGGAGGACTTCGTCGGGACGGTGGAAGACATCGGGCTCCGGTCGACGCGCATCCGCACCCTCGACCGCACGCTCATCAGCATCCCCAACGGCAAGCTCTCCGACCAGCGCCTCGAGTCGTTCGAGGTCCGCGACCGCATGCGGCTGGCGACGACCATCGGCCTGACCTACGACACGACCCAGCAGCAGATGCAGACGGTACTCGAGGGCTTCAAGGGCGTCCTGCGCGCGCATCCCGACATCTGGCCGGACGCCATGGTGGTGAAGTTCGCCGGGTTCGGCGCCAGCTCGCTCGACATCGAGATCATGGCGTGGTTCCAGGTGCCGACGTGGGGCGACTTCCAGCGGTGTCGCGAAGAGGTGCTGCTGGGATTCATGGGGGTCGTAGAGGGTGCGGACGCCAGCTTCGCGTTCCCGACGCGCACCGTGCACCTGGTCGGAGCCGGGCCGCAGCCGGCCGAGGGCCCCGACCCCGTCGAGGCGCAGCCCCCGGCCGCGACGCGGTGAGTGCGGCCGGACGCCGCGTCAGTCCTTGCGCAGCGCCCGCACCGGGTCGATGCGGCTCGCGGTGAGGGCGGGCACGAGGTTGGCGGCTGCAGCCACCAGCACCAGGACGGCGGCGGCCGCTGCATAGGCCGTCGCGTCGAACGATCCGACGCCGTACAACAGCGAGTCGAGCAGGCGGCCAACGCCCAGCGACGCCAGCCCGCCGACAGCCACGCCGGCGAGGGCGAGGCGACCGCCCTGCCGCAGCAGCAGGCGGAGGACCTGGCCGCGCCGGGCGCCGAGTGCCATCCGGATGCCGACCTCGCGCGTCCGCAGGCTCACCGCGTAGGCGACGACGCCGTACAGCCCCACGGCCGCCAGCAGCACCGCCAGCGCCCCGAACGCGCCGAGCAGCAGCGCGCCGATCCGCGTGGGGGCCATCGTCATCGCCACCGACTCGGCTGCGGGGACGTCGCTCGTGAACACCACGTCCGGTTCGAGGTCGAGGATGGCCCGACGCGGGCGCGGGAGGGCGGAGCGGGCCGGCGCCTCCGTGCGGACGACGAAGTTGACCGCCTGCGAGCGCGGCGTGGGCTGGAGCAGGTAGGGACGCGGCGCTTCGCCCACCGATCGCACCTTGTGGTCGCGGGCCACGCCGACGATCTCGACCGGCGCCTGGTCGAAGCCATCGGGATAGATGCGCTCCCCGACGGCCGACCGGCCGGGCCAGTATTGGCGGGCGAGCGTTTCGTTCACGATGGCCACCGGGCGGCTTTCAGCCTCCTCCTCGCGCGAGAAGGCACGCCCCTCGACGATCGGGATGCCCATCACCCTGAAGTAGTCGGCGCCCACGCGCGCCGCATCGACGGGGGTGGGCTCGTCGTCGGCCGTGTGGTGGCCGGGCACCGAGATCGAGTCCAGGTTGACGTCCGGCGCCAGTGGCAGGCGAGAGGCCTGCGATACCGCGGTCACGCCGGGCAGGGCGGCCAGCGCCTCCGTCGCCCGCTCGCGGAAGGCGACGGCGCGATCGAGATCGTAGCCGTTCATCTGCAGGTTGAAGGACAGGTCCGACACGTGGTCGGCATCGAAGCCGACATCGGTGGCCTGTGCCACGAGCAGCCCCCGGCCCAGGAGCGCACCCGCCACCAGCAGGACGAGCGACAGGGCGAGCTGCCCGACGACGAGGGCGTCGCGCAGGGTGACGCGACGTCCACGGCCGCGCGTGCCGGGTTCGTCCTTGAGTGCCGGCACCAGCTCCGGTGTGGACGCGGTCCACGCCGGAGCCAGCCCCGACAGCAGCGCAACGAGAGTCGTGACGACGGCGGAGAAGGCGAGCACGCGCAGGTCGAGCGTGAAGTCGAAGGCCATGTTCATGGGCAGCAGGCCCGCGCCCAGGCCATTGAGGGCGCGGGCCGCCCACCGCGGCCACCGTGCCGAGGCCGCCTCCGGCCGCCGCGAGCACCAGGTTCTCGGTCAGCATCTGGCGGACGAGCCGCCCGCGTCCGGCGCCAACGGCCGTGCGCACGGCCATCTCCCGCCGCCGCGCCGCGCCCGCGCGAGCAGCATGCTCGCCACGTTGGCGCACGCCACGAGCAGCACCAGGCCGACGGCGCCCATGAGGAGGCGCTCGCCGCGCGCACGTATCCGTCGAGCATGGGATGGAAGCGGAAGGACGTCGCCGGCACCACGCTCGCCGTCGTCTTGTCGTTCGTGACCGGATGGTCGGCGCGGAGCCGCGCGAAGATGGTGTCGATCTGGGCGCGCACGTCGGTGATCGTCCGCTGGTCGGCCGGCGTCCCTTGACGAACAGCCAGCGTGCCCCGCGGTTCTCCACGCGCGGCAACGTGGTGGGCGGTCCCACGGTGCCGGTGGCGCCGGCGACGCTCAGGCGATCCACCTGCACGGCCGGGACCCAGAACTCGGGCGCCAGCCCCGGCATCGTGCCGACGAAGTCCGGTGGTGCGACGCCGATCACCGTGTACGGCACGCCGCTCAACCGGAGTGACTGCCCCAGGATGTCGGCGCGGCCGCCGAGCCGCCGCTGCCACAGCCCGTGGCTCAGCACGACGACGGGCGCCGCACCGGTCCCCGCATTGTCCTCGGCACTGATCCCGCGTCCGGAGGGGGACGTGGACCCCGAGCACCTCGAAGTAGCCGTCGGTGACGGCTTCGCCCGTCGCGAGGACCGGACGGTCGTCGATGGTGATGACGCCGCGCACGAACCCGTGTCCCGCGATGCCCGCGAGCGCCGTGACGCCCTCGCGCATGTCGAGGAAATCGGGATAGGACGACACGAACTGGGGAATGTCCTGCCCGGCGCTCGAGTAGATCTCGACCATCCGGTCCGTGTCCGCAATGGCCGTCTGGCGGAAGAGCAGCGCGTTGACCACGCTGAAGAGCGTCGTGTTGAGCCCGACGCCCAGGGCGAGGTGACGATGGCGGCGGCGGCGAAGCCGGGCCGTCGTGCCAGTTGCCGCGCGCCGAGCTTCAGGTCGCCGAGGAACTCGCCCATTCGTCAGTGCCTCCCGAGATTCCTACGGAAGACGCGGGCCGCAGGTTCAACGCAGAGGGGCGTGGATGAAGGGGGACAGCGGCCGCAGATGCGCAGACGGGCGCAGGGAGCGGCCGCAGATAGCGCAGAAGACGCAGAAAGCGGCCGCAGATGGCGCAGCCGGTGCAAAGAACGGCCGCAGATGCGCAGACGGGCGCGGGGAGCGGCCACAGATGGCGCAGACGAACGAATGTGGAATCGAGTCGCGGTCGTGCGTCAGCGCGCGGCGGGAGGCAGGTCCAGCGCGGGGTTGCGATCGAAGAACTGGTGCGGCCGCAGCGTCACCGAATGCCAGCCCAGGTTGTACACGGGCCAGTCCTCGGCCGAGGGCAGGTGGTGGAAGCCCATCGTAGCCAGAGGACGATGTCGGTGTTCTCGATGTTGCGGCGATGGGCCGTCCATGCGGGCAGGCCCTGTCCCGGCGCCGACTGGTTCGGGTAGTCGCCGGCCGCCCAGCGCTCGTCCCGTGCGTGCGGGGTGACCCACAGATGCTGGTTCGCGAACTGTGCGCGGCTCAACGGCGAATCGTCTGCGTCCACGAGCGGAAGCGCGTTGCCGGCCGTGTGCACACGATAGCCGACTGCGTAGCCCAGCGCGTTCGTGCGCGAGGGATTGATCACGCGCCACATGGCGGGCCGCTCGTAGTTCAGACGGTACTGCGCGTCGGTGTCGGTCCGTGCGACCGTGTCCTCCAGGCGCCAGATGGATCGGCGTGGGGTGTCGGCGGAGGACGCCTGTGGCACGAGCGCAGAGGCGACGAAGGAGTTGGCCGGACCATCGACGTCGAGGTCCAGCCGGATCGAGAAGAAGTGATCGTGGAAGATCCCCGCGCGGCCGGGCGCCACGAGTGGTCCCCAGGCGGTGTCCTCGGCGGCCGTCGGGTCCGAGGCCGTCTGCGCCGCCACGCCCTTGACGCTGTCGATGCCGGTGGCGCCGCCGCGATACGTGATGTTGCCCTTCTGGTCGAACACCCAGTCGAGCACGTAGTCGTAGTTGCCGACCGTGGCGATGTAGCGCACGACGAGTTCCAGCGCGGGACGGCTCTCGGTGGCGCCGCTGATGAACTCGGTGTGCCGCCAGGCGGGCTCACCCGGAGCGCGCTCGAAGATGCAGATGCGCCGCTCCAGCGTGTCGGCGGCACCGGAGGCATTGGAGATCACGGGGGACAGGAACGTGGCGCTCGCCGGGCAGTCGGCGCCTGCCACCAGCGGTGAGGCCATGGTCCCGAAGCCGTAGTCGCCCTCGTCCAGGTAGTTCCGGTAATACCAGCCCGCGGTCGGGTCCTGGTAGGGCACGAAGATCTCCGCGAGCGAGCCCTGGTACAGCACGGAGCGCGACTGGTCGCCCTCGCCGAACCGGACCAGCGACACGATCACCCCGGCGCGGATGTCCCAGCGCAGGTGGAACGACCACTTCTGCCACCGGACCAGCGAGTCGTCGATCGAGATGTTGCCGCCCTCCGGCATCGTCGGGACGACCGGGTGCGCCGTGCGCAGCGTGCCGACCGCGTCGGCGCCCAGCTCCGAGTTGTCGGAAGGCACGGGCACGACGCCCAGGTCGGTCACCGCCAGCACCTCGCGCCGGTCGAGATCGACCGTGGCGAAGAGGCCTTCGATGGGCTTGGCGAACAGGTTGGTCCGCGTACCGGTCGTGTCGAAACAGTCCACCTTGACGAGGCGCCGCGCGGATTCTTCCGGGGCGCCGAAATTGCCCACGGTGCGCGGTGCGCAGAAGAGCGTGGACGGATCCGTGATGCCGCGCAGCCGAAGGCCCTCGCGCATGCGGGGATCCTCGGTGGCGGTCGTCGTGGCGGCCGTGATCTCGGCGACGGTGACGAAGGGCTGGCCGTCCACCTCGACGACGCGCGCGATGGTGCGGCCGGTGAGGTCCACGACGGCTTCGGTCGTCCGGGCGTCGCGGCGCATGATGACGCGCGCCGACCGTGGAATGGGCGCACCGCTCCGCCACGCGAGCACGGCCTCCTTCGGAGGCTCCTCCAGGCTGATCGAGGCGAAGAGCGTGCGATCGTCCGCTCGTCCGGCCTCCCGCAGGACGGCGGCCGCCGTGGCGATCTCTCCGGGTGACAGGGCGTCGAGCGGATGCGTGACGACCGGCGTCTGGGGCGCGGGTGCGGTATCGCCCGCCGGCTGATCCGCGGGTGGCGCGCCGCAGCCGGCAGCGACGAGGATCAGGAGGACCAGCGTCAGGCAACGGGCGTCGGTCGTGCGCGGCATGGCGGTCTCCCGCAGACGGCGGTCGTGCTCGGCCGCGCATCCGCGTCGTGTGGGGCACCGGCACCGGCCGGCGTGCGGGCGATTATACCGGTGCCCCGACGATCACCTCACCGCCGCGTGACGCCGCTCAGGCGCGTGCTGACGGCCGCCACGCCGCCGACGCCCACGGCAGTGACGTTGTAGCCGAAGTTGCCCTCCATCGACGAGCCGTTGATGCGGCTCGCCCACGACGTGAGGGTGATGGACAAGGTCCCCGACGCCGCGGAGCCCTGGAGCGTCAGCACCCCCGCCGCGTTGACCGTGCCGGTTGCCGAACCCGTCACCTGGCCGAGCGAGAAGGAGCCGGCGACGCTGGCGCCGTCCTGGGTGAGGCTCATCGCGATCGGCAGGGTCGATCCCGCCGGGAAGAGGCCGCGGTTCTGGCTGCAGAAGACGTCCTGCACCGACCCGGTGCCATCACAGCGTTCGACGACGTAGCTGCCGACCCAGGTGCCGCCGAAGCCGCCGGACGCCGAGGCCGAGATCGGGAGCGTGTTCGAGCCGCCCGTGTGGTCGGCGTTCACGGTGAGCGTTCCGGAGCGACCGCTCGCCGACGGGGCGAAGCGGAGCGTGACCGGCTGCGCGCCGCCCGCCGGCACCTGGCCATCGGTCCAGCTGGCCAGCAGCTGCGACGCCAGCCCGCCAGACACCGACAGGCCCGTCACCGTGAGCGCCGAGGTGCCGGTGTTGGTGATGGTGAACGTCAGGTCGCGCTGGCTGCCGACCGGCACGTCGCCGAAGGCCAGCGACCCGATCAACGCGATGACGCGCGTGGCGGCCGCCGGTGGCGAGGGGCTGGTCGGCGACGACGAGTCCTTGCTGCACGCGGACACGAAGAGGGACAGGCACACGAACAGGAACGCAGTTGCACGAGACATGGGGATCCTCCGGTTGCTGGGTGCTCGGAGGTTCGCCCGACCCTGTGACACGGGAGGTCACAGGGCGGAACCGGCGCCGATCGGGCGGCCGGCTCGCGCTACTTCAGCGCCACCGCGAGGGCGTAAATCAGGGTGTCGCTGCCCGAGTCTGGCTGCCGGGCGACTTCCAGGCGGTAGTCGGCATCGGCGGGCAGCCGGCCCGTCCAGACCCGCGTCCCCGCACCGGCGCGTGCGTCAACGGGCTGCCCCGTGTCCGCCGACACCAGGCGCAGCAGGATGCTCCGGCCAGGGAACCCGGTGAGCCGGGCTTCGACGAACGCGCCGCGGACGGCATGGAACACGTACTCGTCACGGCCGTCCGGCAGCAGCGCGCCGGACACCTGCGTGGGCCGGCCCACGCGGAATGTCAACCGACGGGCAACCGCCTCGCCGGGCGTGCGCGCGCGTGCGCCGAGCGGCACGGTCAGCCGGGTCACGCGGTATGCGCCGTCCGATCGTTGCAGGTAGACGGCCTCCTCGAAGCTGGCCTCGCCGGCGCTCACGCGTGCCGTGGCGCCCGGCACGCGCGCCCGCGCAATCACCGCCTTCATTGCCGGCGTCATGATCGTCTGGTACAGCTCGAGGAAAGCGGCGCGGTCCCGCACCGCAATCTGGAGCCCGCCCGCCGTGACCGACAGCGGGAACCGCATCATCGACGCCAGCGCGGCGCGGTCGTCGGCGGCGGCCGCCTGGCGAAGTCGCGCGACGAACCGTTGCAGGTCGGCGTCGGTCGAGGCGGGCTGTCCCGAGAGACACGGTGGCCGCGAGGCTCAGCAGCACGATACGCACGCCACCATTGTGTCCGGCCCCGGCATCGCGGTCCAACACGGCAGGAGGCCGCACGTATAATCGGCGCCTCACACCAGAGCTGCCGGACCTTCCATGAGCGACACCGCCCCCACTTGTGCCATCGTCCTGGCCCGCGCGCTGCGCGAAGCCGGTATCACCCGCATGTTCGGCCTGCCCGGCGGAGAGATCCTCGAGGTCATCCACGCCGCGCGGCGCGAGGGCATCGACTTCCTGCTGACGCGCCACGAGGCCGCGGCGGCGTTCATGGCCGACGTCACCGGCCAGATCGAGCGGCGGCCGGGCGTGTGCGTGGCCACCCTCGGACCCGGTGCGGTGAACATGACGCTCGGCGTCGCCAACGCATATCTCGACCGCTCTCCCGTCGTGGCGATCACGGCGACGATGGCAGCCGCTGCCGCGCCGTTCGCGACGCACCAGAACCTGGACCTCAACGCCATCTACCGGCCGTTCACCAAGATGGCGCTCACCCTGGACGGCCGTGACACCGCGGCGAAGGTCCGGCAGGCGCTCGCCGCGTCGGTGGCCCCGCGCATGGGCCCCGTGCACATCGCCGTTCCCAGCGACGTGGGCCGGCAGCCGGAGCAGGCGGGCACCGGTGAGGTGCCCATCGCGCCGTTGGCGCCGCCGTCGGCGGATCCCGCCGGCCTCGAGCGCGTGCGCACCGCCCTCGGCGCCGCCCGCCGCCCCATCGTCGTGCTGGGGCTGGACCTCGACCCGCATACCGATGCCGGTCCCGTGCGCCGCTTCGTCGAGCGGCTGGGTGCCCCCGTGTTCGTCACGCCGAAGGCCAAGGGCCTCCTGGCCGAGGATCACGCGCTGTTCTGCGGTGTCTGTGCGGGAGTGGCGGGCGACAGCGTCGTGATGGACCTCTTCCGGTCGGCGGACCTGCTGCTGGGTATCGGCTTCGAACCGGTCGAGTCCGACAAGCTGTGGCACCACGAGATGACGATGGTGAACGTCGGGCCGGTGTCGATCGCGGCGGATGCCTACACGCCGCACGCCGAGGCGATCGGATCGGTCCCCGCCCTGCTCGAGGCCTGGAGGCGGGGTTACCCGCGACGCACGCGTGGACGCCTGGAGACATGGAGGCGTTCCGGCTCGCGCTGCGTGCCGTGCTGCGCCCCGCGTCATCGCCGTCCGCCGGTGTGTCACCCTACGAGCTGACGCTGCGGCTCCGGGAACTGATGCCGCGCGACACCGTCTTCACCACCGACGTCGGCGCGATCAAGTCGATCACCAGCCAGGCCTGCAGTCCTTCGACCCGCTCACCTTCTTCGAGTCCAACGGCCTGTCGGCGATGAGCTACAGCCTGCCGGCGGCCATGGCCGCGCGCCTGCAGTTTCCCGATCGCCCGGTCCTCTGCGCCATCGGCGACGGCGGCTTCGGCATGACCTGCGCCGAGATCGAGACCTGCGTGCGCGAGCGGCTCCACTTCATGACCGTGGTCTACAACGACAGCAGCCTCAGCCTGATTCACGTGGCCCAGGCACGCCGCGGCCACGAGCCGTATGGCGTGGACCACGGCGTCGTGGACTTCGCAGCGGTCGCCGCCGGCCTCGGCGCATGGACCCGTCGAGTGCGCACGATGGCCGAGCTCGACGCCGCCGTCCGCGAGGGCCAGACGATCGATCGCCCCGTCGTCATCGACGTGGTCGTGGACCCGGCGGAGTACGCGGCGCAGAACAGCCAGCACATGGCGCCGAAGGCATAAACGGGGAGATGCAGGAATTCAGAATTCAGAATGACGAATGCAGAAATCAGACGTTTTCGACTTCAACCTTCTGACTTCTGAATTCTGAATTCTGAATTCGGAGTTCTTGCCGAATCCGGTATAGTTCGCGGCCATGGACTATCCCGTGTCCGTCGAGGTCGCACCATCGCTGACGGGCCGGAATCGGCTGACCACGTTCTTCCGGCTCATCCTGGCGATTCCGCATCTGATTCTCGTGGGTGGGGCAGGCACTGTGGCGGCGAGCCGGGGCGACCGGACCACCACGGTGAGCGGTGAGTCGGGGCTGCTCGGCGCGGTCGCGTGGTTCCTCGCGGTGGTGAGCTGGTTCACCATCGTGTTCGGAGGCGTACACCTGCCCGGCATCCGGCAGTTCACCACCTTCTACCTGCGGTGGCGTCTCCGCGTGCTGGGGTATGTCTCGCTGCTCCAGGACCCCTACCCACCGTTCGGCGACGGACCGTACCCGACGGAGCTGACAGTCACCGACCCGGCCGGCCCTCGCAACCGGCTCACGGTCGCGTTCCGTCTCCTGCTCGTGCTGCCGCACGTCGTCCTGCTGTTCTTCGTGCTGGTGGCGTGGCTCTGCACGACGGTGATCGCGTGGTTCGCGATCCTGTTCACGGCCCGCATGCCGGAGGGCCTGCACCGCTTCGGCACCGGCGCCCTGCGCTGGCGCCTCCGCGTCGAGGCCTACATGCTCCTGCTGGTGGACGACTACCCGCCGTTCGGCTTCACCAACTGACGCCAGTGGACCTCGCGGACGCCGGTCCGCGCGACGATCTCCGCGAGGTTGTGCGGCCGGACACGGCCTGCCGCAACGACAATCAGGCGATCGCGAGCCTGGCGCACCAGCGCCGCAATGCCATCGGCGCCCGCGAGCGCCGTGTCTGCGCCGCCAGACGTCAGGACGCGCGCGATGCCCAGCTGCACGAGCTGTTCGAGCGCCATGGCCTGGTCCGTCACCGCGTCGAAGGCCCGATGGAAGGTGACGGGCACGGGGGCGGCCTCCCGCAGGAGCGCGGCCACGAGCGGCACGTCGATGCCACCCGCCGCCGTCAGCGCGCCGGTGACGATGCCGCGCGCACCCAGTGCGCGTGCCCGGCCGGTCGCGTCCAGCATGTCCTGCCCCTCCGCGGCCGTGTAGACGAAGCGTCCGCCGCGCGGCCGAATCATCACGTGCACGGGGATCGACACGGCCGCGACACAGGCGGACAGCGTCGCGTCCGCGGGTGTCGTGCCCTCCACCTCGAGGTCGGCACAGAGCTCGATGCGCCCCGCGCCACTCTGCTCCGCGGCACGCGCCTCGGCGGCCGTCTCGACGCAGGCCTCGACGAGGACGGTCACGCCGGCGTCACGGTGTCGCGGATGGGGAGCCGTGCGCGGAGCCAGGCGGCCGCGCGGGCCACCGGGCGGAACTGCTGCAGGTCGTCGAAGAGCGAGTACGCGACCGGTGTGACCAGGAGCGTGACCAGCAGCACCAGCGTCTGTCCGCCGATGACCACCCAGCCGATGGCGTGGTTGGTGGCCGCGCCCACGCCCTGCGAGATCACCAGCGGCACCATCCCGGCCACGAACGCCAGGGTCGTCATGAGGATGGGCCGGAGGCGGTCCCGGCTCGCCTGGATCACGGCGGCACGGGTGGGCATTCCGGCGTCACGCAACTGGTTGGCGTGGTCGATCTGCAGGATGGAGTTCTTCTTCACGACGCCGAACAGCACCAGGAGCCCGAGGCCCGAGAAGATGTTGAGCGACTGCTGGAACACGATGATCGACACGAGCGCGAAGGGCAGCGTCAACGGCAGCGACAACAGGATGGTGACCGGATGGAGCCACGACTCGAACTGCGCCGCGAGGATCAGGTACATGAAGATGAACGACAGCGCGATCGCCGACAGGAACGCGGTGGCCGTGCGGTTCAGCTCCCGTGACCGTCCGGCGAAGTCGGCGCGGTACTCGCTCGGCATGCCCAGCTCTCCCGCGAGCCGGACGATGTCCTGCTGGACCTCCGCCTGCGAGGTCCCCGGCAGCATGTTGGCGGTCAGCGTCACCTGCCGCTGACGTGACGTCCGGCTGATGGTGGCCGGCGCCGCGTCGCCCTCGAACCGCGCGATGTTGTCGAGCGTGACGATCCCCAGGCGCGTGGACGGGACGGGGAGCGCCGCAATCGCGGCCTCCGACCCGCGGTTGGCTTCCTGCGCCCGCAGGTAGACGTTGTACTGCTCGCCGCCTTCGTTGTATGTCGTCACCTGGTCGCCGCCGACGAGCAGCCGCAGGGCCTCGGCCGCGTCGGTCACCTGCACGCCGAGGTCGGCGGCCTTGGGCCGGTCGAGGTGGACCGACAGCTCGGGCTTGCCGGCGTTGAGCGTGGTGTCCACGTCGACCAGTCCGGGGATGGCGCCGACCTTCTCGCGCAGGGCCTCGCTGTAGCGCTCGAGCGCACCGAGGTCCGGGCCCTGCACCATGAACTGGATGTCGCCCTGGCCGCCGCCGGGCCCGCCGGACATCTGGACGGCGGCGCGGACGTCGGGTGCGATGGTCCCAGGCAGGATCCGGTCGCGGACCTCGGCCATCACCGCGAACTGGTCCCGCGCGCGTGCGTCGATCTCGTGCAGGCGGACGAACACCGTCGCCGTATTGAGCGTGCCGGCGCTGTCGCCGGCCACGGTCACCCTGGTGAAGTCCACCTCGGGCAGCCGGCGGATGGCCGTGGCGAGCCGGTTGGCAATCACGTCGGTCGCGGCCAGGCTGGTGCCCTCCGGTGCGCGGAGCGAGATGTCGAACTGCGAGGTGTCGTCCTGCGGCGTGAAGGTGACCGCCGTCACGCGGAAGAGCGGCACGCTGGACAGCAGGACGAGGATGGCGCCGGCAGCCACGAGGCCGCGGTGCGCCATGCTCCACTCCAGCATGCGCGCGTAGGCGCGATCGAGCGGCTCGAAGAAGCGGCTGTGCCGCGAGTCGTGCGGCGCGCCGTCGTCGCGCCGCGCCGGAGGGCGCAGCCAGTAGGCGCACATCATCGGCGTGAGCGTGAAGCTGACGAAGAGCGAGACGAGCACCGCGAACGCCATGGTCAGGCCGAAGCTCTGCATGAAGCGGCCCACCATGCCGCTCATGAAGCCGACGGGCGCGAAGATCGCGACGAGCGAGAAGGTCGTGGCCAGTACCGCCAGCCCGATCTCGCGCGTGGCCTCGACGGCCGCCTCCGCGGGCGCCACGCCCTTCTCCTCGATGAAGCGGTAGATGTTCTCCAGCACCACGATCGCGTCGTCGATGACGATGCCCACGGACAGCGTGAGGGCGAGCATCGTCAGCATGTTGAGCGTGAAGCCCATGTACCAGATCAGCGAGAACGTGGCGATGATCGACGTGGGGATGGCGATGGCGGCGATGACCGTGGAGCGGACGTTGCCGAGGAAGAGGAGCACGACCACGGCGGCGAGGAGCGAGCCGATGACCAGGTGCTCCTGGACGGCCGCAATCGACGCCTCGATGAACTGCGCCTCGTCGCGCACGATGCGCAGGCTGTACCCGGGCGGCAGCGCGCCTTCGACCTCGGCCAGCCGCTGCTTGACGTTGGTCGCCACCTCCACGGTGTTGGTGCCCGACTGCTTCCGCACCTGCAGCAGGACGGTGGGATCGCCGTTGACGCTCGCCAGCGTCGCCGGGTCGGCCATCCCGTCCTCGACGCGGGCGACGTCGGCCAGCCGCACCGGATGTCCCGACACCTCGCGGATCACGATGTCGCCGAAGGCAGCCACCGAGTCCACCCGGCCGCGCGTGCGCAGCGTGATGGCGCGGGCGCCCTGGTCGATGCGTCCGCCCGGAATGTCGGCGTTCTGCGCCTGCAGGGCTCGCGCCACGTCGTTCACGGAGAGGCGCTGGGCGCTCAGCAGCTCCGCGTCGAGGCGGATGTTGATCTGCCGCTGGCGGCCGCCGAGCACGAGCACCTGCCCGACGCCGTCCACGCTCTCGAGCCGCCGGCGCAGCACCTTGTCGGCGAGCTCCGTGATCTCACGGATCGGCCGCGACGCCGTGACGGCCACGGTGACGACGGGGGAGGCGGTCGGATCCAGCTTCTCGAGGGTGGGCTGCAGCGCCGTGCGCGGCAGGAGGGGCAGGATGCGGTTGACGCGGTCCCGGACCTCCTGGGCCGCCACGTCCGCGTTCTTCTCGAGACGGAACGACACGACGACCTGCGAGATGCCTTCCGACGAGGTCGAGTTGAGCTGATCGATGCCGGAGATGGTGTTGACGGCTTCCTCGACCGTGTCGGTGACCTCGGTCTCGACCTGTTCGGGCGCGGCGCCGGGCAGCCTGGTGGTGATCACCACCGAGGGGATGTCCACGTTGGGGAAGCGATCGACGCCGAGCTGGCCGAAGGCGTAGAGCCCCACGACGCTCAGCGACAGAACCAGCACCCACGCGAAGACGGGGCGGCGAACGCAGATCTCGGCCAGCCACTGCATCGTCGTCTACCGCTCGGCGATGCGGGTGCCGTCGACCACCTGGTCGAGCCCCTCCACGACCACCTGCTCGCCGGCTTCCGTGCCCGAGGTGACCTCGACGCGGTCGCCCACGACCTGGCCGGTGGCGACGACGCGTTCGTCCACGCGCCGGGCGTCGGGCGGGCCGGCGGCGACGAAGACCCTCGCCGCGCCCGCGACCGTGCGGACGGCGGCGGCCGGCACCAGCAGCGCCGGCACACGCGTCGCCTGCTCGATGCGGGCGGTGGCGAACAGGCCGGGCTTGAGCCGCCCGTCGGCGTTGGCCAGCTCCGCCTCGACGACGAGCGCGCGCGAATTCGCGTCGAGCGCCGGCGAGACGTGCTGACCGCGCCGGTGAAGGTTTCGCCCGGGAAGGCGTCCATGCTCATCGTCACGGCGCGCCCGGTGGCGACTTCCGCGACGAACTGGGCCGGGACCGTCAGCTCGACGCGGAGCGGATCCACGCGGATGACGGCAGCCACCTTGGTGCCCTTGGTCACGTAGTCGCCGGCCGACACGAGGCGCTCGGCCACCATGCCCGGGAAGGGGGCGCGTACGACGGCGTCCTGGACCGCCTTCCGTGCGAGGCTGGCCCGCGCGCGGGCGGCGACGAGCGACTGGAACTGCTGCAGCGCGCCGTTGCGTGCGGTGTCGTACTGACGGGCGGCGGCCTCGGCCTGCGCGGCCCGCTGGTCGTAGTCGGAGGCGGCGAGGAGCTGCTGGTCCCGGAGCAGCCGCGCCCGGGCGAGCTCGGTCTTCGCGAGCTGGTCGGCCGCGCGGGCGTTGGCCACTTCCGGCACGTGCTCGACGTCGAAGCCCTCGTCGGACGCCATGCCCAGCCGCGCCTCGATCTGTGCGACGTTGGCCTCCGCTTCGTCGGCCTGCGCCAGCACCTCCACGCTCGAGATGCGCACCAGCTCCGCGCCGGCGGCGACGCGGCTGCCGCGTTCGATGGGCGTGGCGATGACGCGTCCCGCGATCTCGGCCGCGACCTCGGCGCGCTCTCGGGCCACGAGGGTCCCGCTCACGTTGATGAAGCGCTGGATGGGCTCCTGGCTGACCGGCGCGAGCCGCACCGACGCGGCGCCCGCCTCATCGGGCGGCGCCGCGGTGGCCTCCGACCCTCCGCATGCGGCGGTGCCGAGGGCGGCCAGGAACAGGAGCAGCAGGGCGGCTGGGGTTCTCGTCACGATGAGCCTCGGCGGATCAGACGGTGCGCGTGAGCGGACGGCGGGCGGAGGCCGGGGCTGCGCGGCGGCGCCCGGGAGTCGCCGCGCGTCGCGCCGGCGCCGGGGCCGCGGCGCCCCGGAGGAACTGTTCCACGTGCTGGGCGACGAAGCGGTCCGGCCGGCGGACGGCGGGCTGCGTCGCGTCCACCGCGTGCATCTGCCGCCACATGACCAGCGGCGCCGCGAAGGCCATGGCGAGCACGTCGGGATCGGCGTCGCGGAGCACGCCGTCGCGCACCAGGCGCCGCATCAGCTCGCGCATGCGCGTCCGCCCGGCGCTCATCCGTTCCACCAGGTTGAGGCGGCCCGCCCGGGCGAGCCGGATGCCGTCCGACATGAGGATGCGGAAGACGCGCTGCTGGCGCGGGGCGCGGAAGTCGTCGAGGAGGCGCGTCGCCAGCTGCTCGAGCAGCACCCGCGCGTCGCCGCCGGCCGACTCGAGGGCGGCGTCGAGGTGTTCGAGGCGCGATTCCTGGTCGGCGCTGATGAGCGCCAGGAAGAGCGCCTCCTTGCCCCGGAAGTAGTTGTAGATCGCGCTCTCGCGGATGCCGACGGCGGCCGCCACGTCTCGGAGCGTCGTGCCGAAGTAGCCCTTCTCGCCGAACAGGTCCAGGGCGGCGTCGATGATGGCCTGCCGGGTGCGTTGTCCGTCAGCGTTTCTCGGGCGTGCCATAAAAATTAATGGTCGCTCATATATTTGACACGGTCAAGCCGGCCTCCGTCCGTCCCGACTGCCGCTGCACCGGAGTGCGCGCCCGTGCCCGGGACCGCTACACTAGCGGGATATGCGAGCCCAGGTCCTCGTCCTGCTCGCCGCCGGTTCGCTCGCGGCGGCCTGTTCCACTCCGGCGCCCACCGAGGCGCCTGCCTCCACCGCTCCCGCGGCCGCGGAGCACACCTACCTGCTGGAGCGCGTCGACGATGCCGCGGTGGTGCAGTTGTACGCGGACGGCTTCTCGTCGCTGCCGCTCGAGCAGAAGACGCTCATCTGGCACCTCTCCCAGGCGGCGCTGGCCGGGCGCGACATCTACATCGACCAGAAGCATCACGACGCGCTCGCCATGCGCGGCGTGCTCGAGCAGATCGTGGCGCATCCCGACGGCGTCGACCCGGCCACGCTGGCCGAGGTGCAGCGCTACACGAAGCTCTTCTGGATCAACAACGGCCCGTACAACAACCTGACGGCCCGCAAGTTCGTCCTCACGTGCACGCCAGAGGCGTTGGCCGCCGCCGCCAGGACCGCGGCCGCGGGGGGCGCCACCTTCGCCACCCAGGACGGCGAGCCGCTCGACGCGCTGCTGGCCCGCCTCCAGCCCATGTTCTTCGACCCGGCCGTCGATCCGATCGTCACCAACAAGACGCCCGGGCCCGGCAAGGACATCCTCCTCTCCAGCGCGAACAACCTCTACTCCGGCGTGGCCATGGACGATCTCGCCGGGTTCACCGAGCAGTGCGGCCTCAACTCGCGGCTCGTGAAGCGCGACGGCCGGCTCGTGGAGGAGGTCTACCGGGTGGACGGACGGTACGGCCGCCAGATCGCGGAGATCGTCCGTCACCTCGAGGCGGCGCGGGACGTCGCCCCGGCGCCCACCGCCAAAGCGCTCGATGCCCTGATCGCGTTCTATCGGACCGGCGCGCAGGCGGATCGCGAGAATGCGACATCGCCTGGGTGCAGGACACGGATTCGTCCGTGGACACGATCAACAGGTTCATCGAGGTCTACATGGACCCGCGCGGCATCAAGGGCAGCTGGGAGGCCCTGGTGCTACGTGAACCAGGGAAGACGGGCCGCATCAAGACGCTCGGCGCCAACGCGCAGTGGTTCGAGGATCACATGCCGTGGCCGGCGAAGTACCGCAAGCCGGACGTCCAGGGCATCGTGGCCAACGCCATCGACGTCGTAATCGAAACCGGCGATTCGGGGCCCGTCACCCCGATCGGCATCAACCTGCCCAACGACCAGGCCATCCGCGAGAAGCTCGGCAGCAAGTCGGTGGCGCTCTCCAACGTGATCGAGGCCTACGACCAGTCGAGCCCCGGGTCGATGCGCAGCGAGTTCTCGTGGACGCCCGAGGAAGCGGATCGCGCCTCGAAGTTCGGCGAGTTCTCCTCGGCCCTCACCACCGACATGCACGAGGTGATCGGCCACGCGTCTGGCCGGCAGTCCGAATCGCTCTCGGCCCCGCCGCAGGCGTCATCAAGGGTAAGCTCTCGGCGCTCGAAGAAGGCCGGGCGGACTGGTCGGCCTCTACTTCATCGCCGACCCGAAGCTCGTGGAGCTCGGCATCATCCCAGCCGCCGACCAGGACGCCATCGTCCGGGCCGAGTAAGGCGTAACGCGCAACGCGCTGGTGCAGCTGCGGCGCGTCCGCGAGGGTCGCAGATCGAGGAGGACCACATGCGCAACCGCCAGATGATCGTGCGGTGGCTCATGGCCAACACCAAGGCCATCGAGGAGCGGACGCGCGACAGCAAGACCTACACGGTGATGGTCGACCCGGCCGCGTTCCGCGAGGGCGTCGGCCAGCTCCTCGCCGCCGTGCGCGCATCAAGTCGGAGGGCGACTTCGAGGGCGCGAAGACGCTGTTCGAGGACTACGGCATCCACTTCGATCGAAGCTCCGCGACGAGATCGTCGCGCGCGTGGACACGCTGAACCTGCCGTCCTACACCGGTTTCGTGATGCCGAAGCTGACGGCCGTGACCGGCGCAGACGGGACGATCACGGACGTGACGATCTCCTACCCGATGGACCTCACCGCCCAGATGCTCGATGCTCGGGCGTGCGCAAGTAGGATGCCTGCCGGCGGCGTGCCCTCCGCGGCGCGCTGCCGGCCGCCACATGCAGACCTTCTGGCTGAGCACGCACCTCGGCTACGCGTGCCGGCACGCCGGCGCCTGCTGCACGGCGGGCTGGCCCATTCCCGTCGAACGGACGCGCGCCACCGCCATCGACCTCACCGCGGCCGCGAGGGCACTCGGCACAAGGTCCTGGCTGCGGCCCGCGCCGGGAGCACCTGACGACGTCGCAGGCACCCTGGCACTGGCCGCCGATGGCGCCTGCGTCTTCCACCGGCCCTCGCCGGCGGCGGCTGCCGCGTGCACGGCACCGGCCGGCCTCCTGCGTGCACTTCCCGTTCGTGTGCGCCATCGACCCGCGCGGCGTGCACGTCACCCTGTCGCACTACTGCCCGACCGCCGCACGGATGCTGTTCGACGAGACGGCGGCGCCAACCGTCGTCGAGGGCCGGCCGTCGCCGCCGACGTGCCGGAGGGCATGGATGCGAGGGAGGCGCTGCCGCCGGCCGCAGATGGCGCAGATGGCGCAGATGCCGCAGATGCCGCAGATGGCGCAGATGGCAGAGGGGGCAGAGGGGGTAGAGGGGGTAGAGGGGGGATTGGGGCATTGGGGGAGCGCGCGCGTGTGATCCCTCCGCGGCTGATGGGCTGGGACCAGGTGACCGCGTGGACGGCCGCCCGGGTGCGTGAGCTGGCGGCGGACACGCGGGTGCCGGACGCGCCGGATCTGCGGCTCTTCGAGCATGCGCGGTCGTCGGTGGGCGGCGGGCTGGAGTGGCTCGACGCGCCGGCGGACGTCCGGGACCTCTGGGAAAGCCGGGTGGCGCCGGCGTGGCCCCGGTGGGCCGGGGTCGTGGGGCGCTACCTGGCCGCGCGCGTCCATGGGTCGTGGGCGCTGTACGCGGGGATGAACCTGGGTCCCGTCCGGCAGGCCGTGGACGTGGCGCGCGTGGTGCTGCAGGTGGAGGCCGTCCGCGCGTGTGCGGAGCGGGCGGCCGCACTGGACGCGTCCGCGCTGGAGCACGCCATCCGACGGTCCGACCTGCTCCTCGTGCACTACGCGGATCCCGATCGGCTGCACGCGCCGGTTGGCGATGGCGAGGAACCGCCGGTTCCCCGCGTCGCGTCGTAAGACCATGCGTCCACCGTTTGCCGTCGCGCCGGGGCCGGGCCAGGTGTCGGTGTGGGACTTCCCGCGTCCGCCACGGCTCGAGGCCGTCGACGCGCCGGTCCGCATCGAGTTCGGCGGCGAGGTCGTGGCCGCCACCACGCGCGCCGTGCGCGTCTGCGAGACGGCGAGCCCGCCCACCTACTACGTGCCGTGGTCCGACGTCCGCGCCGGGGCGCTCGTGCGTGCGGCCGGATCCTCGTTCTGCGAGTGGAAGGGGCAGGCCGCCTACTGGACGGTGCGCACGGCGCAGGGAGAGTCCCCGTCCGCGGCCTGGAGCTATCCGACGCCCGCTCCGGCCTTCGGCGTCCTGCGCGACTACGTCGCCTTCTACCCCGGACGCGTGGACGGGTGCTGGGTGGGCGACGAGCGCGTCCGGCCGCAGCCCGGCGGCTTCTACGGCGGCTGGATCACGGCGGACCTCGTGGGCCCGTTCAAGGGAGAACCGGGGACCGGCCACTGGTAGGGCGAGCCGATATCATGGGCTGATGTCCTCCGAGAGCACGGGCCGCCCATGAAGATCGCCACCTGGAACGTCAACGGGATCCGCGCGCGCCAGGCCGACCTGCTGGCGTGGCTCGCGGCCGAGCGCCCCGATGTCGTCTGCCTGCAGGAGATCAAGGCCGCCATCGACCAGCTGCCATTCGATCTGCGCGACGTCGACGGCTACTGGTCCGGCTGGCACGGCGCGCGCGGCTACAGCGGCGTCGGCCTTCTCGTGTCCAAGGCGCTGGCTCCCGGTGCGCCGATGCTGGAGCACCCGATGTTCGACTTCGAGCAGCGCATCGCGGTGACGACCGTTCCCGACGGCGACCGGACGGTCACGGTGGCCTCGGTCTACGTCCCGAACGGCGGCAAGGACTTCGAGGCCAAGCTGCGGTTCCTGGACGCGCTGGCTGGCTGGGCCGAGGAGGCCGCACGCGAGCGCCGGCCGCTCGTGATCTGCGGGGACCTCAACGTCGCGCGCCACGAACGCGACGTCCATCCCAGGGAGCGCAAGCCCAACCAGATCGGGACGCGGCCCGAAGAGCGCGCGCTGCTCGAGCGCCTGATCTCCTGCGACCTGGTCGACGTCGGCCGCGCGCTCGACCCCGACAACGACGCGTTGTTCACCTGGTGGGCGCCGTGGCGCAACATGAAGCAGCGCAACATCGGCTGGCGCATCGACTACGTGCTCGCCACCGGCGGACTCGCGTCCCGCGCCACCGGCGCGGTCGTCCAGCGGGAGGTCGGCACGAGCGACCACGGCCCCGTCGTGGTCACGTTTTCCTGAGGAGGCGGCCGGAGGCGCACCCGGCGCTCACGACCGCGGCCAGTTCACGATGAGCACGGCCGGTTCGGGCGTACCGCCCACCGGCAGGTTGAACAGGAACCGGTCGCCGGCCGGCGTCACATCGAACGAACGCGGCTCCAATTCCGTCTCAAGCACCATGGACGTCGTCGCCGCGACGTTCCGTCCCCTTCCCAGTGCCGGCGTGGCAACGTGGATCCCGGATCCGCGTCGGAAGAACAACTCGCGGCCGTTGCGGCTCCAACGTGGATCGCTACCCCCTCCGCTCGTCACGCGCTCTCGCGTGCCGGGCCCAGGGGAGCGGTCCCGGACGGGTTCCACGTAGACGTCCCACCTGCCCGATTCATCCGACGCGTAGGCAATCCAGCGGCCGTCCGGCGACAGCACGCCTTGCACGTCGGCAAAGGGGGTCTCGACCAGGGGCGTGGCCTGCTCCGGCGTCGCGATGGGTACCAGCCACAGGTCCTCCCGGGTGCCGGGCATCCGGCGCGCCACGACCAGCGCCGTGCCGTCCGGCGTCCAGTCCGACACCTGCACCGGCTCGTCGAACCGGGTCACCATCTCGGACGGGAGCACCGCGCCCGCCCCGCGGATCGTCACCGTCCGTCCGCCGCTCACCCACGCCACGCGCCGTCCGTCCGGCGACCAGACGGGCGTGTCGTCCGCATCGATCGCCAGCGAGACCCGTGTCGGCATCAGTGACAGGCCGTCGAAGAGCACGACATCCAGCGTGCGCAGCAGCGGGTCCAGCATGGTGGCCAGCACCCGGCGGCCATCGCCCGCGATGCGCACCCGCCAGATGTCCCCGGGTGCGCCCAGGGTGCCCAGCCGTTCACCGCGGCGCGACATCCAGACGAGCTCGCGCAGTTCCGATCGCGGTGGCGCGGCGATCACGACGTCGTCTGACGCGGTGGCCAGCAGCTGACCGATCGGGCCGTGGCCCACGCGGGTGGTGAGCACGACGCTGGGTCCGGTGAGCCGTGCCTCGTCGAGGTCGATGCTCCGGGCCGCCAGCGCGCCGTCCACCTCGATCAGGAGCCGACCCCCGGCCGGAATGCCCTGTGCGGCGCTGCCCGCGAGTCGGCGGGGCGTCGTGTCCGGATCGATCGTCGTCAGCCAGATACCGCCGCGCGCGGCGGATTCGGCCTGCACGTAGTACGAGGTGGCGATCGTCGGGCAGGAACGCCGGCAGCACGTGCGCGCGTTCTCCCCCATCGCGATCGACCTGCGTGAGCACCCGCTCCGTTCCGTCGGCGTCGCGCAGGACGAGGCCGCTGCCGTCCGAGGTGCTCGCGACGAGATCGCCCTGCCGGTTCCAGGTGGCGCCGCGAGGCGCGTCAACGGGCATGATTACGGCGCTGGCCCCTGAAGCCACGTCGAACGCGTGGAGACTGGACCCCGCGACATAGCCGATACGGGTGCCGTCGGGTGACCAGAACGGCAGCGCACCGCCGTCGGTGCCCCGGCAGCGCGGACGTCTGGCCGCTGGCGAGGTCCTGCAGGTGGAGCATGACGTGTCCGTCGCGCACGGCGGGGAAGACGAGCCGGCGGCCGTCTGGCGACAACGCGAGCCCGAACGGCAGGTCCGCGCCGGCGCCCGGCGTCAGCCCCGCGGGCGCGTCCCACGTGGCACGCACCGGCGCGGGTGGTGAAGACGCGTCATCGGGCGCACGTCGGCAGCCCGCCGCGGCGGTCCACACGAGCGTCATGACGAGTGCGACTCGCGCCAGCCCAACCGCTCGAGACGGCGGGTCGTGAGAAGGTGGTGGGCTATACTCGTCGCTCACGGATGTCCCAGGAGGTTGCACGCATGTCGATTCGTTCCATTGCCCTGCTGGCCACGGTGCTCGCGGCGAGCCTGCCCGGTGCTGTCGTCGCGGCGGCCCAGGATGCGCCGGCGCGCCGGCCCGACGTGATCTACGTGCCGACGCCCGAGTCCGTGGTCGAGGCCATGCTGCAGGTGGCCAACGTCGGCAAGAACGACTTTGTGTACGACCTCGGGTGTGGGGATGGCCGCATTCCGGTGACGGCCGCCAAGAAGTACGGCGCGCGGGGGGTCGGCATCGACATCGACCCGCAGCGCATTCGCGAAGCGCGCGAGAACGTCGAGAAGAACGGCGTGGGCGACCGCGTCCGCATCGTCCAGGGCGACCTCTTCGAGCAGGACCTCAGCGAAGCGACGGTGGTGACGCTGTACCTGCTGCCCTCGCTGAACGTCAAGCTGATGCCGAAGCTGATGAAGGAGCTCAAGCCCGGGACGCGCGTCGTCTCGCACGCCTTCGACATGGGCGACTGGAAGCCCGAGAAGGAGCTCGACGTGGACGGCCGGAAGGTCTACTACTGGACCATTCCGAAGCGCTGACCTGCCGCCGGGACCGAGTCACGCCATCGCCGCCACCGGCCCTGCCGCTGGCGGCGATGTGCTGTACGGCTCAATCCGTGGCGCGTCCCTGCAGCAGCGGTTCCGTGGGCAGCGACTGCGGGCCGTTCTCGGTGCAGACCGCGAACTGCGACTCGTACATCGACACGCCCGCATACTCGCCCTTGCGGTTCAGCACGTAGAAGTTGAGGCCGAAGTTCGGCAGGCCTCGCGAGTTGAGCAGCCGCTTCTCGACGGTGTTCTGCTGGACGCGTCGCACCGCCTCCATGCCGGCGTCCTTCGGCGACTTGCCCATCCGCATCTGCTCCACGATGACGAAGGAGCAGAGGTTGAAGAGGTTCGCCTCGCCTCGCCCCGTGGATCCGGCGGCGCCGACCTCGCCGTCCACGTAGAGACCGGCCCCGAGGATGGGGGAGTCGCCGACGCGGCCCGGAATCTTCCAGGCGAGCCCGCTCGTGGTCGTGACGCCGCAGACCTCGCCCTTGCTGTTGATGCCGTCGCAGTTGATGGTGCCCCAGAAGTGCTCGGGGTCGATCAGCCCGTCCCGTACCATCGCCAGGCCCGCGGCCAGGGCCGCGTCGCCGCGCTTCTTCGGGTCCAGGTAGTGCTCGGGATCGACGCGGCGCTTCCACTCGAGCCACAGCTCGCGTGAGCGTTCGGTGTTGAGGTCGTCCTCGATCGTGAAGCCCATGTTGCGGGCGAACTCCTGGGCCCCCCGGCCGACCAGGAGATGGTGGTCGGTGTTCTCCATCACCGCGCGCGCCACGCGCGAGGGCGCCCATGCGCCCTCGATGCCGGCAACGCCGCCCGCCCGCTTCTTCGGGCCGTGCATGCAGCACGAGTCGAGCTGCACGACACCGTCGGCGTTGGGCAGCCCGCCGTAGCCGACGCTGGTGTCGGTGGGGTCGAGCTCGCAGAGGTTCACGCCGGCGATCAGGGCGTCGAGCACGTCCGACCCCTCGGTGATCATGTCGAAGGCGACCTGGACCCCGACCTTCGGCCCGCCGTTCTTGTGCTGGTTGCCGTTGTTCGAGGAAATGACGACGGGCCGGATGCCCGTCTGCACGGCGGGCGCCCGTCCGAAGAGGGGCGTCGGGGCGGCCAGCGCGACTCCGACGGCCGTGCTGGCATGGACGAATCTCCGGCGCGAAATGGGCTGGCTCATGCGCGGACCCTCCTGAAACGCCGCCATCCTACCAGACACCAGAGGGAGGAGGACGCATGCATCCGAGAGCCGCGATCACCATCACCCCGACCGGGCGCCTCATCATCTGGGGAGAGTGCCCGCTCGTCTGACGACGCTCATTCCGCCCGGAGCGTGGTGGCGGGGTCCGCGTCCGCCGCGCGGCGGCCGGGACCACCGCCGCAGCTCCCATGGCCGCGGCGAGCACGCCCATCGCCGTCACGAAGGCGAACGCGTCGGTGGGATCCACGCCCACCAGCAGCTCCTGGAGCCCGATGGCCGCCCCTCCGGCCAGCACCAGCCCCACGAGGCCGCCCGACACGGCCACGCGCGCGGCCTGCCGAAGCATCATGCCGACCACGCCGCCGCGCGTGGCGCCCAGCGCCATCCGCACCGCGATCTCGCGGGTGCGCTGCGCCACCTGGAACGCCATCAGCCCGTACAGGCCCAGCGCCGTCAGCAGCAGGCCGACCACTCCCACGCCACCGGCCACCGCCGCGGCCAGCCGCTGTGGAATCAGCCCCAGCCCGGCCGCCTCGTCGAAGGAGGTCGCGTCCAGCAGCGGCAGCGTCGGGTCGATCTCCGCGATCAGCCGCCGCATCGTCTCGGCCGTGATCGGCTGATCCGGCGCGTGGCGGATCCAGAGGTTCAGCTCCGTCATCGGCTGCTGGGCGATCGGGACGTAGATGAAGGGTCGCGGCGCTTCGCCGACCGTCCGGTAGTCGGCGTCGCGCGCCACGCCGACCACGGTGAGGGGCCGGTCGAACGTGTTGCGGGATCGCTGCTCGAAGACGACGCGGCCGACGGCGTCTGCTCCGGGCCACGCACGCTGCGCGAACGTTTCGTTGACGATGGCGACCTCGGGGAAGCCCGTGCGGTCGTCGGGGCCGAAGGCGCGGCCGCGCACGACCGGAATGCCGAGCGTGGTGAAGTATCCCGGCGAGACGAGATCCCAGTCCGCCGACAGCGTGTCATCGCCGCGCTCGTTCGAGTAGCCGGGCACCCGAAGGCTGCCCATGCCGAAGGACGAACCCTGCAGCGGAATCATCCGTGAGGTGGCGACCCCCGTGACGCCGCCCAGCATCGCGGCACGTGATTCGAGACGCGAGACGAAGTCCACGGTCTCCGGGTCGTCCATGCCGGACAGCGCGGTGTCGTAGGAGAACACGCGGACGTCGCGGCTGGTGTAGCCGGTGTCCACCGTGGACGCACGCTGCAGCGCGCGCACGAAGAGCCCCGTGGTGACCAGCAGGACGAGCGACAGCGCCACCTGCGCGGCGACGAGCACCTGCCGCGCGCGCTGCCGCCGGTGATCGGCCGTGCTGTACTGGCCGTGCAGGGCATCCATCAGGCTCACCCGCGTGGCCCCGAAGGCGGGCAGCACGCCGAACAGGACGCCGGTAACCCCCGCCGCGGCGAGGGCGAACCCGAGGATGCGTGCGTCAACCCGCAGTTCCACCATCAGCGGCACCGGCAGCTGCGGCATGAACGACATGAGGCCGTTCACCATCCACCATGCGAGCGCGACGCTCGCGGCGGCCGCCACGAGGAACAGCACGCCGGTTTCGACCAGCAGGTGCGACGCGACCTGCCACCGGCTGGCGCCCACGGCGACGCGCGTGGCCATCTCCCGGCGGCGGCCGAGCGCCCGGGCCATGAGCATGCCCGACACGTTGCTGCAGGCGATGGCCAGCACCATGCCCGTCAGCACGAACAGCATCGCCACGAAGGACAGGACGGGCAGGCGCATCTCACCGGGGACGCGCCCCGACGGCATGACGTCCATGGACCAGCGGCCGTAGTTGTCCGGATAGGCCGCCTTGAGGGGCGCCAGCAGCGCGTTCAGCTCATCGCGCGCCTGAGCCGGCGTCACGCCTGGCTTGAGCCGCCCGACGGCAAGGTGCCACACGGCGCCATGGCCGGTGAGCAGCTGGTCGCTGGACCGTCCGGTGACGTGCGGCGCCATCGCGAACGGCACCCAGATGTCCGTCCCGAGCATGGTCGTCCCACTGAACCCCCGCTCGGCCACGCCAAGAATCGTGTAGGGCTGCCCGTTGATCTGGAGGCGCTGCCCCACGACGCCGGGGGACGCGCCGAAGCGCCGGGCCCAGAACTCGTAGCTGAGGACGGCCACTGGCGCGCCCATCGGCACCCGGTCCTCGTCGCCCGCGAAGAAGCGGCCGGCGGCCGCGCGCGTGCCCAGCACCGCGAAGTAGTTGGCCGTGACCGGCGTCGCGAACGCCGCTCCGCACCGCCCCCGTCCGTCCTCGAGGGCTCACCGCGCTTGGGCCGAACCGGTAGCCGGCCAGCCCCTCGAACTGCCGGGAACCCTCCTGCAGGGCGAGGAAGAGGCCAGCTGATAGCCGAAGTTGTCGAAGCCCCGTCCTTCCGTGGCGCGCCCGACGTCGACCAGCCGCGACTCGTCCGCCAGCCCCGGCCGCGGGCGCAGGAACAACGCGTCGGCCATGCTGAAGATGGTCGAACTGGCCGCGATCCCGATGGCCAGCGACAGGATCGAGGTGAGCGCGAACATCGGGCTGCGCCCGAGGCTGCGCACGGCATGACGGAGGGTTCCCAGGCCAGGCATGCCGAATTCGACCGGTCAGGCGGGGGATTTGTTTCGGAAGAACTCTGAACCTGAATTCAGAATTCTGAGTTCGAGGCACCCGCCCTCTGCGCCATCCCCCTCTGCCATCCCCATGCGTCACACGTCTTCGCGCCATCCCCTCATCTGCGGCGTTCCCCCTCTGCGCCATCCCTCATCTGCGGCCATAATCGTCCTGTGCCATCCGTGTCGCGCACGCCGTTCGTGCGCGGCCCTGGACGACGGCCCTGACCTACCTCCTGATTCTGGTCGGCGGCCTGGTGCGGGCGTCGGGGGCGGGCTGGGCTGTCCCGACTGGCCGCGCTGCTTCCGAGGCGTGGATTCCGCCGGCATCGGCGGCCGAACTGCCCGCCCGCCTTCTGACCCCGCACAGTTCAATCCCACGCTGATGTGGACCGAGTAAGTGAACCGCCTGCTCGGCGTCACCGTCGGCTTCTTCATCCTCGACTTTTGATCGTGCGGCGTGGCGTCATCACCGGCAGGCCACATCCTGTGGCCCACGGTGGCGGCGGTGCTCCTGACCGGCTACGAGGGCTGGCTCGGCGGCCGCGTCGTCGCACACAATTGGCGCCGTGGATCGTCACCGCCCACACGGTCGTGGCCATCGTCATCGTTCTCCTGCTGCTGTGCACCACGGTCTGCGCGATGTACCGGATGCCCGGACACGCGGCTCCGACGAGCGACGCACACGGGCAGCGGCACATCTGGTCGCCCTGGTGACCGTCATGAGTGCCGTCACGTTGATCCAGGTGGCGCTGGGCGCAGGTCCGCGGGCTCGTGGACGGTCCCCGCTCGAGCGCGGGGTGGCGCGCGGGCGCACTCGCCACCGTCGGCGCCTTCGACAGCTTCCACCGCACGACGGCGCTGGCGGTGCTGTCGCTGGCGCTGGTGTCGATGCTGGTGGTCTGGTCCCGCTACCCGCGGGCGCGGCTCGTGGCAGTGGACCTACGCGGTGGTGGCCCTGGCAGCCGCGCAGGTCGTTGCCGGCGTCGTGCTCGCGTTCGTCGCTCTGACCCCGCCGCCGGTGCTGCCTGACGCTGGCCAGCCTGCTGATGGGGGCCCAGATGGTGCAGGCGCTCGCCTACTGGGACTGGGAGCTGTGCCTCGCGGCCGCCCGCGCGCCGCGTCCCACCTGAGGAGTCACGATGTCCCCGGTTCTGCGCTCGAGTGCCCTGGCCCTGGTCCTGACCGTCGCCGCGGCGTGCTCGCCGGCTGGTCCGCCTCAGCCAGGATCACGGCAGCCACGACGGCGCGACCACGCCCTCCCGAACGACGCTGCTCGGCAACCTCGGTTCGTTCCACCGCGAGATCGCGACGTCGAGCCCGGAGGCCCAGCAGTTCTTCGACGAGGGACTGACGCTGCTCTACGGCTTCAACCACGACGAGGCGTTCCGCTCCTTCGAGCGGGCGGCTGCCCTCGACGACCGTACCCCGATGCCCCACTGGGGCATGGCGCTGGCGCTGGGCACCAACATCAACGACCCGGCGCCGGCCGACCGCCTGGCCCGCGCCTATCGTCACCTGGCCGCTGCCGAAGCGCGCGCCTCGAACGGCAGCGACGTGGAGCAGGCCGTGGTGGCGGCGCTGGCGCGACGCTACGTTGCCGATCCGACCGGCGACCAGTTGCCGCGGGAGCAGGCCTACTCCGACGAGATGGAGCGGGTTGCCGCCCGCTTTCCCGACGATGCCGACGTCGCGACGCTGTATGCGGAAAGCCTGATGAACCTGCGGCCGTGGCGCCTGTACGACGCCGCCGGCCAGCCCGAGCCCGGCACCGATCGCATCGTCTCGACACTCGAGGGCGTGATGCGCGCCCACCCGGATCACCCGGGTGCCAATCACTACTACATCCACGCCGTCGAAGCGTCCGCCGACCCCGGTCGTGGCACGGCTTCGCCGGGCCCGGCTCAGACTCGTCCCGGGGCGGAGCACCTGGTCCACATGCCCGCGCACATCTACATGCGCACCGGTCAGTACGCGCGCTCCGCCGCCAGCAACGCCGCGGCCGCGCGATGTCGACGAGCGCTACATCAAGCGACAGGCGCCGAAGGCCTGTACCCGATGATGTACTCTCCCACAACCTGCGGTTCGAATCAGCCGCCGCCATGTTCGCCGGCCGCTACGCGAAGCCCTCGAGTCAGCGCGCCAGACCGCGGCGCTGCTCGAGCCGATGACGGGCGAGTCGCCGATGCTCGAGCTACGCTGCAGCAGTCGTGGGTGCTGCTGCGGTTCGGGCGCTGGCAAGATGCGCTGGCCGTGCAGGCGCCGGATCCCGTCGCGCACGGTGCAGACCGCCCTGTATCACTACGTGCGAGGCGCCGCCCTGGCCGGACTGGGACGGGCGGAGGAGGCCGACGCCGCGCGGACCGCGCTCGCCGAGGCGGCCGAGCGCGTGCCCGCCGACCTGATGATCAGTCCTCCGAATGCGGGGCGCGCGATCGTGGCCGTGGCCGCCGCCGACCTCGCGGGCGGATCGCAGCCGCCGGGGCCGCCG
The DNA here is from genome assembly GCA_041394685.1 of Vicinamibacterales bacterium. GTDB lineage: Bacteria > Acidobacteriota > Vicinamibacteria > Vicinamibacterales > UBA2999 > VFZN01. Next base: position 5,500 of record JAWKHU010000063.1, on the reverse strand, counting down.
CGACGACGATTCCGGGCGTGCGCGGAGGCGGTCGCGGCCGAAGACGCCGTCGGCGCTTGAGCCGCCCGACTGGCTCCACTGCCGGTGCGCGAGCAACTGGGCGCCGCGCTGCTGGCCGCCGGCCGCCCGGCGGAGGCCGAGCGGGTTTTCCGCGCCGATCTCGAGCACAACGTCGGGAACCCGCGGTCCTTGTATGGCCTCTGGCAGAGTCTCGCCGCGCAGCGCGCGCCGGGTGCGGCCGCGGCGGAGACCGACTTCACCGCGGCATGGTCCACGGCGGACGTGCCGCAACCGGCGCCGATACTCCGGCACCCCGCGCAGTGACGCGACCCACTTCGGCTCGCCGCCGGCGGTCCGTGCGGGGGCTGGAGGCTGAGCCGTGGCGGGCCTCTACCTCGCGTGGCGGCCGTCGCCGCGCTCCTCGTCCTCACGCCCGGCTCCACCAGCCGTCGTCGTGCACGCCCTTCAACCAGGCGGACGACGCGCGGGGATGGCGGCGTCCGGCGCCGCCGTTGCCAACTCGTTCCACGCCACCCTCGCAGGGCTCGGGCTCTGGGTGCTGCTGGGCCGCTGGCCCGCCGTGCTGGACGCGGTGCGGGGTTTCTGCGGCGCCGCCTCTCGCGCGTGGGCTCGGCGCTCCGCAGCCTGTGGGCAGCAGGAGGCAAAGCCTGGGGAAGTCAGGAATTCAGAATGAAGAATTCAGAAGCGGTAGAACGGCGCGCCGCTCGGCGGGTTCGCCGAGGGCATCACCGTCAGCCTCCTGAATCCTGCCATCATCGGCTTTCTACCTGGCTGTGGTGCCGACGTTCTTGCCGCCGTCGCGCCGCGGCTACTTCGCGCTGCTAGCCGCCACGCACGTCGTGCTGGCCTTCACGTGTCACGCGGCACGGGCGAAGCGCGTTCCACGCGCTGCGGAGCGTCTTCGAGCAGCCACGACCGGGATCGCGATGAGGCTGGGGACGGGTCTCGCGCCTGGTGTGGCTGTCGCTGCGGGTCATGGGCCGCTTGTGACCCGCGGGCCGCGGCCCAAGCCAGGATTGCTTTATGTGCCGCCCGCCCGGCGCCAGTTGACCGATAATCACCGCGATGGTGAACCGGCGGCGGGGCAAGGCAAGGCGATGACGGCGCTCGAACTGGTGTCGGCAGCTCGGTCCGCGCCTGAGCCGCACAAGCTCATCGTCGTCGCCAACCGAGGCCCCTGCATCCATCTCACGCCGTCGCGCCCCGCGCGAACGGGCGTCCTGGCGCTGGTTCGGCTGGCGCCACCCGAGCAGACAGGACTGGATGCGGCCGGCCAGCGGCTGTTGACGGCCCTCGATCCGGTGATGCGCGCCTGCGGCGGACCTGGATCGCCCATGGCAGCGGCAGCGACGATCCAGCGCGGCTTCGGACGAGCGTGGACGTGTCGCGGTGCCGCCCGACAACCCGTCTACACGCTCCGCCGGGTGTGGCTGACGGCCGAGGAAGAGGAAGGTTATTACTACGGAGGCTCGCGAACAACGCGCTCTGGCCCCTCTGTCACATCGCCTACGCCCGTCCGGAGTTCGACGACCGGGACTGGCAGCAATGCCCGCCGGTGAACCAGCGGTTCGCCAACACCGTCATCGACGAAATCGGCACGGAGCGCGCCATCGTCTTCGTGCAGGACTACCACTTCGCGCTACTGCCGCTGGCTGGTCGGCACAGGCGCGCCCAAAACGCCATCGTCTGCCAAGTTCTGAAAAGCGCATTCCGTGGCCGAAACAGCGAAGGCGTTCCGCATCTGTCCACAGGGAGACGAGATCGTGGACGGGCTGCTGGGCAACGACCTGCTCGGCTTCATATCGGTATCACTGCAACAACTTCTTCGACCCGGTGGACTCCTGCATCGAGGCCCGCATCGACCGGGAGCACTTCGCCACGTGGTGCGGCGCAAGCACCCGGACGTTCGTCAAGCCCTTTCCCATCAGCATCGACCCGAAGCCCTGGGCGCAACCTGCCGCGAAGGAGCCGATCCCGCGAAGGGGACGTGGTCCGGACGCGCATGCGGCTCGGGCTGAAGTCCGAACGCCTCATCTTCGGCCTCGATCGCACGGACCCACCAAGGGGCATCCCCGAGCGGATCAAGGCCTTCGAGCGGATGCTCGAGCGGTATCCGGAGTGGCGAGCGGGTCACCATGGTGCAGGTCGGCGCCCGAGCCAGGGCACCTGCAGCGATACCAGTCGCTCAGCGACGACGTGGACGTGGCGGTGCGGCGGATCAGCAATGCTTCGGCTCGGACCAGTGGACGCCCGTGCCATGCCTGCGACGCTCACGAACCCGAAGACGTCGCCGCCCTGTATCGCGCCGCTGACGTGTGCGTGGTGTCGTCGCTGCACGACGGCATGAACCTGGTGGCCAAGGAGTTCATCGCGTCGCGTCCGGACCTGCGCGGCGTCCTCGTGCTCTCGCGCTTCACCGGCGCCGTGCGCGAACTGCGCGAGGCCGTGGACGTCAACCCGTTCGCGGTGGACGAGTTCGCGGGCGTGCTCCACGACGCGCTGTCGATGCCCGAGGCCGAGCAGGCCCGGCGCATGCGGGCGCTCCGCGCACGCGTGGAGGAACACACGATCTACGACTGGGCGGCCAACGTGATTCAGGCCGCCTGGCGGATGTCGGAAGCGGCCGCCTGATCGCCCCGTTGCACTCGGACTGCGGTCTCGCGGATCCGCGGACCCAGCTCAGGTGTCAGAATGGACAGCCATGTCGCACAGCGTCCGTTCGCGCCGGGGCACCGCCGGCGTCCTGTTCCTGATTCTGATTGCCATCCTGTCCGCCGCCCCCGCGTTCGCCCAGACCCCTGCTGCGCCGCCCCCGCCCCCTCCACCGCCCCCGGGGTGGACGGGCTCCTTCGGCGCCGGCCTTGCCCTGACTCAGGGCAACAGCGATACGTCCACGGTCAACGTCGCCTACGACGTGCTGCGGGACACCGGCTCGCCGCTCCTCTTCAAGAGCACCGGCCTGTTCATCCGCGGATCCTCCGAAGGCGAGCTCACGACCAACCGCCTCGCGCTCGATGGCCGCGTGGACCGGGAGCTCGGTGAGATGACGTCCCTGTTCGCGCAGACCCAGTACCTGCGGGACGAGTTCAAGGAGATCGACTACCTGGTGTCTCCGACCTTCGGCCTGTCGCGTTTCCTCGTCAAGAACGCGCGCGTGGAGCTTGCCACCGACGGCGGCGTCGGGTTCGTGATGGAGAAGAACCCGGGCCGCGAGCGCGAGGCGAGCGGGGCCGTGACCGCGGGCCAGAACTTCAAGCTGAAGCTCTCCGACACCTCACAGCTGATCGAGAAGGTGAGCGCGCTGTGGAAGATGGACGATTTCGCCGACGGCCTCTACGTGTTCGGCCTGGGCGTGGCCGCGAACATCACGGCCGGTACGCAGATCAAGGCGGAGTTGCTCGACACGTTCAAGAACCGGACACCGGGGCCGGACGTGCAGAAGAACGACGTGGCGATTCTGCTGTCCTTCGTCTACAAGTATTGAGTCACGTCGGACCGGGGCGCGCCGGGTTCCAGAGGAGGCAGCATGCTGAGTGAATTCAGGGAATTCATCGCCAAAGGCAATGTCATGGACCTGGCGGTCGGCGTCATCATCGGCGCCGCCTTCCAGCGCATCGTCGATTCGATGGTCAACGACATGATCATGCCGGTCGTGGGCCTCTTTCTCGGCGGCACGAACTTCAGCAACTTCTTCGTCGTCATGAGCGACGGCGCGACGCCGGGGCCCTATGCCTCCCTGGCTGACGCCCGCGAAGCCGGCGCCGCGGTGCTGGCCTATGGCTCGTTCGTCAACGAAGTGGTGCAGTTCGTCATCCTGGCCTGGGTCGTCTTCATGATGGTGAAGACGGTGAACCGCATCCGCCGCGAAGGCTAGTCACGAAGGGCACGGAGGGCACGGAGAGCACGAAGGCTTCGTTCCTTCGTGCCCTTCGTGCCCTTCGATGTTCACCCGTGGATGAGGGCCAGGTGGCCGAGGTGGTGGCGGCCGTGCCAGGCGTAGAGCTGGACCAGCCAGTCGAGCGTGATGGCGCCGTGCTCGGGGTGTGTGAGCGTGCGCGCGAAGTCCTCGGGCTGGAGTGACGCCGGAGCCCATGCCCAGCGGCGGTGCGCCGTCCAGGATGCCCACCGACACCGCCGGGTCCTCGGTGCGGGCGTCGGCCAGCTCGGCCCAGCGTGCTTCCGCGTACGGCTTCACCGTCGGCGCGTCCTCGGTGAGGGCGAGGCGGAAGCGCACGTAGGCGTTGATGTGGCTGTCGGCCACGTGATGGACCACCTGCCGGCCCGTCCATCCACCCTCGCGGTACGGCGTGTCGAGGTCAGCGGCCGAGAGGACGCCGAGCGCAGCCCGGAGCTCGGTGGGAAACTGTCCGATGGCGGCCACCCAGGCCGCGCGCTTGTCGGCGGTGACGTCGGAATCGTAGGCAAACCGTCCGGTGGGATAGCGGGGATCCATCCGCCGATCATACGGCGAAAGCCCGCAGCCAACCAATTGCCGGCGGTATCGTCCAAGTCACAGGCATGCAGGAAGGCGACCGCGCGGCCGTGGCACGGGCCCGGAACGGCGACACCGAGGCGTTCCGCTGGCTGGTCGAGCGCCACAGCCGCTACTTGTTCAGCGTCGTGCGGCGGCTCACGGGGAGCGGCGCCGATGCCGAGGACGTGGTGCAGGAGGCGTGGCTCAAGGCCCACCGACAGCTCGCGCGCTTCGAGGAGCGCGCCGACGTGCGGACCTGGCTCCACCGGATCGCGGTCAACTGCGCTATCGACTTCATCCGCGCCCGGCGCCACCGCGAGGATCCGCATGACCCGGCCGACCTGACGAGCGGGCCCCTGGGGTCGCGCACCATCGATGGAGGCGCCATGCCCGATCGGCTGGCGGAGAGCGGGCAGATCGGGTCGCGCGTGCACCAGGCCCTCGAGGCACTGACCGGCCTGGAGCGTGCGGCGTTCACGATGCGGCACCTCGAGGGCATGTCGATCGAGGAAGTCGGCGCCGCGCTGGGACTCAAGACGAGCGCCACCAAGCACAGCATCTTCCGCGCCGTTCGCAAGATGCGGATCGCGCTGGAACCACTGACCCGGGAGAAAGGGGCCGCGTGCACATGAACGCACCCGCATCAGCCGCACACCCGACCGACGACGATCTGGTGCTGCACTACTACGCCGAGGACGAGGGCGCCGATCGCGTGCGGGTGGCGAGCCACCTGGCGTCGTGCGCCGACTGCCGGTCCTCGTTCGAGCAGCTCGGCGAGGTGCTGGCGCTGGTCAGCCAGCACGCCGACGAGCCGGCGCCCGAGGGGTTCGAGCGTGTGATGTGGGCGCGCGTCGGTCCGGCAGTCGAGGCCGGCGCGGCGGGTGGCTGGCGTCGCTGGTTCCCGGTGCCGCGGCTTGCCCTCGCGGGCGGCGTGCTGGCGCTCGTTCTGGCCGCGTTCGTGGCCGGTCGATGGTCCACTCCGCCCGTCACGGATCCCGCCGCCGT
>JAWKHU010000062.1:0-70548 GCA_041394685.1 Vicinamibacterales bacterium | reverse complement strand
GGATACTGGTTCGCGGTCACGTCGAGGCCGCGCGACCGGGCCGCCTCGAGCTGGGCGATGTACTTGCCGATGGTGCCCCAGAGCGGCAGGCCGCGGATCTTGAAGTGGAAGATGTGCACCGGGATCTTCGCCTGGGCCGCCACGCGGATGGCGTAGTCGAACTCGCGCGCCTGCTCGTAGCCCTCGCTGCCGGTGTGCGACGTGTAGTTGCCGCCGTAGCGGGCCACGGTGCGCGCCATCTCCAGCACCTCCTCCGGGTGCTCGGGGCCGCCGCTCTCGAAGCGCGTCACCAGTCCCCAGGCGCCCTCCTCCATCGACCGGGCGACGAAGCGCATCATGTCGCGGCGCTGGGCCGGCGTGGACTCGGCGCGGTCGTAGCCCATCACCACGCGCCGCACCTGCTCCGACGCGATGTGCGCGATGGTGTTCATCGAGATGCCCTGGCGCTCGAGACGGTCGAAGTACTCCGTGAACGTCCGCCAGTCGGGCGGCGGGCCGTCGGCCCCGGTTTCCTCGAGATGGTCGCGCGGCGCCGCGCTCGTGCTCTCGCCGGTGACGTCGAGCGTCACGCCCTGGCGCACCTTGCTCTGGGCGGTGCCGTCGGCCAGCAGCGTCATCTCCGAGTGCGTATGGAGATCGATGAAGCCGGGCGCCACCACCAGGCCCGCGGCTTCGACGGTGCGCCGCGCGGGTTGTCCGGCCAGCGCCCCGATGGCGGCGATGCGATCGCCGCGGATGCCGACATCGGCGCGCACGGCGGCCGCCCCGGTGCCGTCGAGCACCTGCCCGCCCACGATCAGCACATCGAACGGCGGCGCCTGTCCCGACGTGCCCGCCACCCACCCGGCCGCCAGCACCACCGCCGCCAGTGCCGCGCCCGCCTGCCGTCGCCTGGTCGTCCGCTGCATCGTCGTGCCCTCCCGCGCGCATTGTAGGGGACGGCGCGTGATTCCGGCGCGGTCCGCCGGCGGTCGCCGTCCGCCGGGGCGCGCGTCCCCGGACGGTCGCGGCAACCCGGCCGGGGCCGAGCGGCCGGATGGGGCCGCCGCCGATGCGCCAAGGATTCCGCCGTGACGCCGTGCGCATCGGGGCGCCCGGCGGCCCCGGCGACGCCCCGGTGACATTTGGTGAAGAAGCCGGCCGGTTGGCAGTTTCTGCCACACTAGGGAGTCCGTTCCTGAAGGGATCGTCTCCGATGCGCACCGTCCTCCGCCGTTCCGTCCTTTCCGCCGCCGTCGCCCTCGCGGCCGTCGCCGCCGCCGTGACGCTCGTCGCGCAGCCCGCCCGCGTCGCCGCGCCGAAAGTCACGCCGCCCGAGAAGTTCTTCGGCCACCCGATCGGCGCCGACTACGTCCTGCCGAACTACACGAAGTTCACGGAGTACGTCCGGCAGCTCGACAAGGAATCCGACCGCATGGTCGTGCAGTCGATCGGCAAGACCGCCGAGGGCCGCGACCAGCTGATGGCCATCATCACGGCGCCCGAGAACTTCCGGAAGCTCGACCGCTACCGCGAGATCGCCGGCCGCCTGGCCCGCGCCGAGGGGCTCACCGACGAGACCGCCCGCGCCTCGCCCGGGAAGGCAAGGCCGTCATCTGGATCGACGGCGGCCTGCACGCCACCGAGGTGCTCGGCGCGCAGCAGCTGCTCGAGACGATCTGGCAGTTCAACAGCCGGACCGACGAGGAGACGATGCGCATCCTGCGCGACGTGGTCATCCTGGCGACGCACGCCAACCCCGACGGCATGGAACTGGTGTCCGACTGGTCATGCGCAAGTCCACGCCGACCGAGCGCAGCACCGGCCAGTTGCCGCGCCTCTACCAGAGTTTATCGTCGGCCACGACAACAACCGCGACTTCTACGCGATGAACCAGCCCGAGAGCGTGAACATCAACCGCATCCTACCGGGAGTGGTTCCCGCAGATCGTCTACAACCACCACCAGACGGGGCCGACGGCACGGTGATGTTCTCGCCGCCGTTCCGCGATCCTTCAACTACGTCTACGACCCGCTGGTCGTGAACACGCTCGACCAGGTGGGCGCGGCCATGCACGCGCGCTTCGACGCCGAGGGCAAGCCGGGCGTCACCACCCGCTCAGGCTCGAACTACTCCACGTGGTGGAACGGCGGCCTGCGCACCATGGTCTACTTCCACAACCAGGTCGGCCTGCTCACCGAGAGCATCGGCAACCCGACGCCGGAGCAGATCGGCTTCGTGCCCGACCGGCTGCTGGCCAAGGGCGACTACCCGGCGCCCATCCCGCCGCAGACGTGGCACTTCCGCCAGTCGATCGACTACTCGATCACGGCCAACTACGCGGTGCTCGACTTCGCTCAGCGCTACCGCGAGACGCTGCTCTACAACATCTACCTGATGGGGCGGAACTCGATCCGCCGCGGCTCGCAGGACTCGTGGACCGACTACCCGCGCCGCATCGCGGCGGTGAAGGCCGAGATCGCCAAGGACATGAAGCTCGAACCCGGCGATCCGCGCATGGTGGCCGGGGGCCGCGCCCAGACCGTGCCGTCGAAGTACTTCGAGCTGCTGCGCAAGCCCGAGTGGCGCGACGCCCGCGCCTACGTGCTGCCGGCCGACCAGGGCGACTTCCTCACGTCCACCAAGTTCGTGAACACCCTGATCAAGGCCGGCGTCACCGTGCATCGCGCCACGGCCGCGTTCAGCGCCGGCGGCCGGCAGTACCCGGCCGGGTCGTTCGTCGTGAAGGGCGCGCAGGCCTTCCGTCCGCACGTCCTCGACATGTTCGAGCCGCAGGATCACCCGAACGACTTCCAGTATCCGGGCGGTCCGCCCATTCCGCCGTACGACAACGCCGGCGGGACGCTGGCGTTCCAGAGGGGCGTGAAGTTCGACCGCCACCTGGACGACGTCGCCGGCCCGCTCGAGGTGCTGGCCGACGTGGTGAAGCCGGCGCCCGGCACCGTGTCGTCGCCGGCCGGCACGACCGGCTACGCGATTCCGCACCGCGTCAACGACGCGTTCGTCGTCGTGAACCGGCTGCTGAAGGCCGGCGAGGAGGCGTACTTCGTGGCCGATCGCTCGTGGCAGAGCACCGACGGCACGGGCGCGATCTACGTGCCCGCCAAGGCGTCCACCGCGGCGGTGCTGCAGAAGGCCGCCGCCGACCTCGGCATCAGCGCCGTCGGCGTGAGCGCGCGTCCGTCGGGCACGCTCATGAAGCTGCGCCGCCCGCGCATCGGCCTGTGGGATCAGTACGGCGGCTCGATGCCGTCGGGGCACGTCCGCTGGCTGCTCGAGCAGTTCGAGTTCGACTTCGAGGTCGTCTATCCGCAGGTCCTCGACGCCGGCAACCTGAAGGCGAAGTACGACGTGCTGCTCTTCCCCGACGGCGGCATTCCCGAGGGCGGTGGCGGCGGCTTCGGCGGCTTCTTCGGCCGGCAGCCCAAGGCCGAGGAGATTCCCGCTGAGTACCGTCCGCGGCTGGGCAGCGTCACCATCGAGAAGACCGTGCCGCAGCTCAAGCAGTTCGCCGAGGCCGGCGGCGTGATCGTGGCGTTCGGCGGCTCGGCCGTCCTCGGCCATCACCTGGGCCTGCCCGTGCGCGATCACATGACCGAGATCACGGCGAGCGGCGCGGAGCGCTCGCTGCCGCGCGACAAGTACTACGTGCCGGGTTCGATCCTGCGGGTGGCCGTGGACAACACGTCGCCGCTCGCCTTCGGCCTCGACCGCGAGGTGGACGTGTTCTTCGAGAACAGCCCGGTGCTGCGCCTGGCGCCAAACGCGACGCTCGAGGGCGTCCGCCCGGTGGCGTGGTTCGACGACGCCGAGCCGCTGCGCTCGGGCTGGGCGTGGGGGCAGCACTACCTCCAGGGCGGCACCGCGGCGGTCGAGGCGCGTGTGGGCAAGGGGACGGTGTATCTGCTCGGACCCGAGATCACGTTCCGCGCCCAGCCGCACGGGACGTTCAAGTTCCTGTTCAACGCTATCTACGCCGGCACGGCGGAGTAGCGTCACGGGGCCAGGCCGGGGCCAGGCCTACGCCTGGCCCCGGCCTGGCCCCATCACGTGGCGACCCGGTACAATCGCGGCCATGACCTACTACGGCGGCAAGGAACTGGGCGCGGCGTTCCGGACGGTCCGGCAGAACACGATTCAGACGGCACAGGACATCCCGGAGGAGCGGTACGGCTTCGCCCCCGCCGACGGATGCATGACGGTGGCGCAGACTCTGGCGCACGTGGCGGCCAGCACGAACTTCCATCTGCAACTGCACGGCGTGGACCGCAAGTCGCACGTGTCGATGGAAGACTTCGGCGCCTACATGGCGCAGGCCCAGGCCATCCAGGCCGGCCTGACGACCAAGGCCGCCATCCTCGACGCCCTGACGACGCGGGGCGACGCGTTCGCCGCGTTCCTCGACTCCCTCACCGAAGAGCAGCTCGCCGAGCACGTCTCGTTCCCGGCCGGCCTGCAGCCGCCGAGCAAGAGCCGGTTCGAGATGCTCCTCGGCGCCAAGGAACACGAGATGCATCACCGCGGTCAGCTGATGGTGATGCAGCGCCTGCTCGGGCTCACGCCGCACCTGACCCGCCGGCGGCAGGAAGTCATGGCCGCACGCGCGGCCGCCGCGGCGGTGAAGGACTAGCCGACGCCGAGGGCCCCTGGGTGCGCGGCGTCAGACGCGCACCAGGGCGCGCAGCGTCCACACGGCGAGGAGGGCGCGCGCCGTCCACGCGACCGTGCGAATCCAATTGGTCGAGACGAGCGTCCGCAGCACGCCGGCGTCGGCGCCGTGCGCCGCCAGCCAGGCATGACGCGGCACCGACAGCCCGAACGTCGCCACCCACGCTACGCCGAGCAGCGCCGCGCCGGTCCACACCACCCACGGCACATCGGCCTGCCCCACCACCAGCCACACGGCCAGCGCGGCTTCCGTCAGCATCAGGGGCGCGACGACCAGCGTCGTGAGCCTCGTGTGGGCGGCATGGTAGGCCGGAAACGCCGACGCATCCACCGCCGCGAACAGCGGATAGTGCACGACCTGCACGAACCAGATGAGGCCCGTCATGGCCCACGTGACGGCAGCGTGGGCGGCCAGCACGAGCCAGAGCGGCGACACGGTCTGGACCACGACAGTGAGACGCCGCACACCCCGGCCTCGTCCCCGCCCCTCGTCACCCTGACGGGCCTGCCGTACGCGGCGCCCCGCGACAACCGACACGCCGCGCGAGTGCGGCGCATGCGACCAGCGGCGGCCGGGACACCCCGGTGTGGCAGCGAGCGAACGTCCGTTTTCGGGACGGCACGTCCGCGCGGGAACAGCGCCTGGCGGCGTCGTAAGAGCACCTGTGGCGCTTGGCCCGCCGAGGACGCGTGCACGGGCGCGCGGAAACGGCGCGATTCCTGGCCATGTCCCGACGGCTGCCGTCGGAGCGCGGTCATGGGTACGCCCCTTGCTGTTTGGTGATGACATGGACGTCCTGCGACACGATCTCCACCACGCCCTGCGCCACTGGATGCGCCGCCCTGCGATGCCGGCCGCCGTAGCGCTCACGCTGGCGGGCGGACTTGGCGTGGCGCTGGCCGTCTTCACCCTGGCCTGGAGCGTCGTGTGGCGGCCGCTGGACGTCCCCGAGCCGTCCCGCCTCGTGTGGGTGGAATCGGTGTCCGGCGCCGACGGGGCGCGTCTCCCGGCGCCCTGCTCACGTGGCAGGCCGACGCGCGCACCGTGGCCGCTCGCGGCCGTGCGGCCCGTCACCGCAGCGGTGTCCGATGGCGACGGCGCCGAGCGCCTGGCCGGTGCGCTGGTCAGTGCGTCCATGCACGACGTGCTGGGCGTCCCTGTCGTCCGCGGCCGCGGATCGCGGCGTCCGACGACGTCCCGGCGCGCCGCGCGTGCCCGTCCTCGCATGACACCTGGCAGACCCGCTACGGCGCGGCCGACGACGCCATCGGCCGCGCGCTGGTCGTCGACGGGCGGCCGGCCACGATTGTCGGCGTGCTGCCTCCCGTGGCGTCCACGCTCGTGCCCGATGCCGCCTGGTGGGCCCCGCTGGCCCTGGCGCCCTCCGATCGGGAGAACACGGGCCCACGCTACCTCGAGGCCATCGGCCGTGCTGCCCGCGACGGCGGTGATGGCGGCCATCGGTGCGGTGGGCGGAGGCGTGCAGGGCTCGCTGACGACCCGCACTTCCTGCGTCGCCCCACAGGCCTGGCCGCCGCCGGAGGCGGGCGTGAGGACGCTGCGGACCCACGTCTCGTTGCGCGTGCGCTGGCCGCCCGTGCAGGCGCCCCAGCTCGTGGCGGACTGGAAGGTCCAGCTGCTCATCACGCAGTCGACGCGCGGGGACACCGTGGCCCACGCCATCGCCGTGCCGCCGGCGCCGCTGACGCTCAGCGTGTAGGTGGTGGGCGATGCAATGGTGTAGACGGCGCTGCCCGAGAGCGGCACGCTCACGCCGTTGATCGTCGCGGACGTGCCGCCCGTGGTGGACCAGGTCACCGCAGCGGTGCCGGACGCCGAGCCAGGCACGGCGGTGATCGTCGCGGTCGGCGGGCCGGCGCAGGGCTCGGTGACCGTCCGCACTTCCTGGGTGGCGCCGCATGCCTGGCCGCCGCCGGATGGCGGAGTCAGGATGCTGCGCACCCATGTCTCGTTGCGCGTGCGCTGGCCGCCGGAGCACGCGCTCCACGACGTGGCCGACTGGAACGTCCAGCTGCTCATCTGGCAGTTGACGACAGGCACGACGACGGTCGCCGACGCGGTGGCAGAGCCTCCCGGGCCGGTGGCCACGATCGTGTAGGTGGTGGTGGCCGCAATGGTGTACGGCGCCGACCCGGATGTCGCCACCGCGGCGCCGTTGATCGTGACGCTGGTGGCGTTGGTCGTCTGCCAGGAGACCTGCGCGGTGCTGTTCGCCCCGAGGGTCGCGGTGATCTGCGCGGTGGGCGGCGATGGCGGGGGCACCAGCGAGATCGACGTCTCGCTCGATGCCGGCCCGAGCTGGTTGTCGGCGTCGTAGGCGCGCACCATGAAGTAGTAGGTGCTGCCCGGCGCCAGCGTCAGCTGGTGGCTGATCGCATTACCGACGTTGACGTTGGTGGAATAGGAGCCGGGCGCGGTGCCGTAGTAGAGGCGATAGCCCGTCGTGGAGGCGTCGGAATTGCGATCCCACGACGCCGTCACCGTTTGCGCGCCGGCGAAGGCCGAGGACATCAGCACGAGTGCCGCGGCGATGGCGGCGATTCGGACGGACGAGAAGCGAACCAGGGTTCCAGCAGACATGACCACACACTCGATACAGGGCGCCCGCGTCACGCGAAGCGCTGTTGCCGCACTCTTGGAAAATTGCTCGTGGGGAGCGAGGCGTCAGGTGAAGAGCAGCACCGTCCGCTCTTACAGCGAAAGCGATGCCAGCTTTCCTGGCGCGTGCGCGAGCGCGACGTGCGCGAGTGTGCGGTGGGTGTGCGTGGGCCTGAATCGCGCGTGCGCACGCATCGCACGCGGATCGCGACGTGCGGTGGCGCGCGTGCGCGTCTTACATTCCGCGTACGTGCGGTACAGTCCTGTACGCAGGACGCACGCGACGCGGTGGATTCGCGATGCCGCCGCAAATCGACGAAAGCTGTCGCGAGGATCGACAGAATCGTTCGCCGCGGCGCACGTCGATCGCGCTGGGACGACGAGGAGTCGTGCGCGGGGATGCCGGGGCGTGCAGGAGTGAGGAAGGCCCGCGGCGGATCGCCGCGGGCCGGGTGCGTGTGGGGTCGTGCTGCCGGCGTCAGCGGCCGGCCGCTGCGGTCAGCGAACGGCCTGGAGGATGAAGTCGAACGTGCCGCCGCTCACCGATCCGATCGCGTAGACGAAGTAGCGCGTGCCGGACGCGAAGCTCAGGGGCGCCACGGGCGTGATGGCCGTGCCCTCGAACGGCACCTGCAGCTGCAGCGGAATGCCCACGCCGGCCGGCACCTCGAGATCGCCGAAGTACGGATTGGTCACGGCCAGCTTCGGCACGCCGCCGGCGGCAAGCTGCACGGCCGGCGCCTGCGCCGCGTGCCGCACGCTCACGCGCGCCGCGCCGGCCAGCGGCGCCGAGGCGTCGTTGGTGTAGATCGACGCGGTCGGCGTCCCCGCGCCATCGAGGTGCGCGAGGATGCTGATCTCGCCGGACGCCGGCACCGCCGCGCCGAGCACCGCGATCACGGGCGTGGCCGTCTGCGGATCGGCACCCTGCGCGAAGACGCGGATGTCCACCGTGGCGGGGCCGGCCGTGAGATCGACGATCTGCTTCGGCTGGAAGCCGGGGATGGTCGGCGTGGCGGGAATCGGCGCGCCGGCCAGCGTGGCGTAGACGTCCACGGTCACGCCGGGAATGCCGTGGATGATGAAGACGCGCGCGGCTTCCGCGGCCGAGGCCGACAGCGAGAGCAGAGCGGCGAGTGCCAGGGTCGAGACGATACGCATGACAAGTCCTCCTGTGGGGAACACACGCGGCCGCGTGCGTGGCCTCTCGGCCTCGCGCGTGCCGCCAAGTGCGACCGCGTCATCGCGGCCAACGCGCTAAGGACGCGCGAGGGAATAGGGACGTTGCCACGGGGTTCTCATCGATGGCGCCGACAAGACGCGCTATCCACCTCGACCGTGGTCGCGACCTGCGCAGCGGGCCTCCCGCCGCCTGGGCGCCTCCGATGCGCGTGCCTCCGACAAGCCGCGCCGCCGGCGGCGGTGGCGCCACGATGACGAGCCGCGCCGAACGGCGGGCCGAGTCTCGGACGACGGCGGGCGATGATCCGCTACGATGAGCGGATGCGCGGCTTCTCTCGCTCCGTCCTCTTCGCCCTCACGCTCGCCACGGCCTCCACGGTCGCCTCGGCCCAGTCGCCAACGGGGGCCGGTCGGCCGCCGGCGCTCGTACCCGATCCGCCGGCGCAGTGTTCGAGCTGCGCGGAGTGGAACGCCCCGCGCGATCCGTTCAAGGTCTTCGGCAACACCTACTATGTCGGCCCCGCCGGCGTGTCGGCGCTGCTCATCACGACGCCGCGCGGCCACATCCTGGTCGACACGGGCCTGCAGCAGAGCGCCGAGGTCATCGACCGCAACATCCGGGCGCTCGGCTTCAAGACCACCGACGTGAAGCTGATTCTGACCTCGCACGGCCACTACGACCATGTCGGCGGCGTGCACGCCCTGCAGCGCTACACCGGCGCCACGGTGCTGGCGAGCGTCAACACGGCGCGGGCGCTGGCTTTGGGTGCGCCGGTGCCCGAGGACCCGCAGGCGCCGCGGTCGCCCGTGGACTACTTTCCGAAGGCCGAGAACGTCCGCGTGGTGAAGGACGGCGAGGTGGTGTCGCTCGGCGGCGTCTCGGTCACCGCGCACTACGTGCCCGGCCACACCCCCGGCGCCACCACCTGGACGTGGGATGCGTGCGAGGGCACGCGCTGCCTGCACATGGTCTACGCCGACAGCGTGTCGAGCATCTCGAACGACGGCTTCCGATTCACCGGCGACGCCACGCACCCGAGCCTCGTGGAGTCGTTTCGCGACAGCATCCGCACGGTGGCCGCCCTGCCCTGCGACATCATGATCTCGACGCACCCGGCGGCCTCGAACATGGACGAGAAGCTGAAGAAGCGCGCCGCCATGACGCCGGGGTCGGCGGATCCGATGATCGACCCCGGGGCCTGCCGGGCGCTGGCGGCCGGAGCGATGACGGCCCTCGAAGAGCGCGTGAAGACCGAGCTGGCCTCGCCGCCCAAGCCGAAGCCCTGACACGCCGCCGCGGGGGCGGGAGGCCACCTCCGGCCTCCGCCCCCGCGTCGCCTGTACGCCCTACACCTGCTCCAGCGCGAACGCCACCGTGTCGCGCAGGCTGCCCTGGTGCAGGAAGCCCGAGCCGTTGGTGGTCTTGAGCGAGAGCGTGAGGTTCACGGCGAAGCTGCAGCGCCGGTGCGGCCCGAGCAGCGTGGCGAAGCTCACCCCCGTGGACAGCGCCGCCGCGGCCGGCGGCTCGCCGGCATTGGCCGTGGCGTCGGCCACCGGCAGCACGCCGTTCGAGATGGCCGGCGGATTGTGCACGGCGCCTTCGAGGCCGCGGAAGCAGGTGAGCGCGTAGCGGTGCAGGAACATCTCCTGCGGGTGATACGCGCGGTGTCGCACGAGCAGGTCGGCGGTGCCGGGCCCGCTGAGGAACAGGCACGTGCCGACGGGCACCGGACTGCCGGCCACCTGCACGCCCTCGATGTCGCCGGTGCCGGTGCGGTTGTCCCACCAGAGCATGTGCGTCAGGCCCGCGAACGGCACCGACGTGAAGGTGTCCGTACCGCCGATCTTCTCCCACAGGTGATAGTGGAAGGCCGCGTCGGTGCCGGCGCCGCCGGCGCCGGCCGGCCGCAGCCGCTGCCCGGCCGCGTTGAAGATCTCCACGGAGAGCAGGTGCCGTCCGTTGCCGAACGCCGTTGTGGCGAGCTGCCCGTGGTACTGGTTGGCGAGCCATTCCTCGTTGTTGGGCAGGTCGCCGTCGAACGGGATGGTCCAGAGATCCGGCTCGCCGCTGGCGACGGGACCGGCGGCCAGCGGCACGCTCACCACCTGGATGCCGCCGCCGACGAACCGGAACTTCCGCCAGCGCGATCCGGCGGGGCCGATGCGCGTCGGCGCACCGACGGGCACGCCGGCCATGTCGGTGGGCTGCACGGTGAGCCGGTAGTACTTCGCCCCGACGGCGCGCAGCCCCTCGCTGAAGCGGTAGAGCAGGTTGAGCGTGCCGCCGAGATTGCAATTCAGCAGCTGCCCCTTCGCGGCGGCAGGGGTGGCGGCCGGGAAGAGCAGGCCGCTGTTGAACGCCGTGGCAGACACCGTGTTCGGCGCGTTGGGCACGGGCGATTCGAGCTGGTGGCTCTCGGTGTCGCCGATGAGCTCGAGGAAGACCGACGCCCCGGGGACCTCGGGGCCGCCGCCGCCCCGGCACGTCACGGCGCGCCGGTCGTAGGTGGTCAGGGTCGGCGTCTCGCCGGGCCCGAACCACTGCCCGGCCGCGCGCCCGTCGTAGATGGTCACGGTGACGCCGTCCACCAGCTGCTTCACGACGTAGGCGACCTGCAGCCGGCAGTTCGGCGCGAGGATGACGGGCAGCGCGCGCCAGCAGATCTGGAACTCGCCGTCGGGCTGCAGGAAGCCCGAGGCCACCAGCCGCGGCGTCCCGCAGGACCACAGCCGGTGCAGGTACGGACGCGCGTTGATGTAGGCGGGCCGTTCGGCCGCCGGCAGCGCGCGAAGGGCGGTGCGATCGCGGACCGCGTTCAGCCGCACCTCGTCAGGCACGCCGCCGGCCAGCCACGGCGCCGGGTCGGGCCCCGGACCGGGGTCCGGACCGGGCCAGGGCCCGGGACCGGGATCCGGACCCGGCCACGGGTCGGGCGGCGGCCACGGCAGGGGGATGCGATCCAGGATCTCGAGCAGCTCGTCGATGCGCGGATCGAGAATCACGATCGGCGTCCAGCAGCAGATGCGCTGGTAGACCTCCACCACGCCTTCGCAGACCGGCGCGCACCGGCGCGGGAACAGCAGCTCGAGTTCGGGACGCAGACGCGCACTGGCGGCGCCAGATGCGATGGTGTCGGCGGCGGCTTCGCGCAACGTGGCGCGAGCCGGCAGGTTGAGCGACGCCTCGAGCCGCCATGGCCACCACCAGCGACAGGCGCGCACGCGTCCGCTGACGCAGCGCCGGATGCCGATGATGCGCTCCCAGCGCGGCCGCAGCAGCTCGATGACGCCGCTGCCCTTCAGCGCGTCGAGCACGTCGCGCGACCGCAGCAGCACCACGTGCTCGCGCGACAGCGCCTCCCTGCCGTCGCCGGCCGCGGCAATGGCCACGTAGGCGGCCTTCGCGACCGCCTCCTCCTTCAGCTCGACGGCGCCCTTGTCGTCGACCTTGATCGTCTTGACCGGCGTCAGCGCGGCGTCGGTGAGATGGACGACGAGATCGGGTACCGCATCGTCGGGACCCCGATCGACGAGAACGATTCTGGCCATGGCAGTGCTCCCCTCACGAGTGGTTGACGGCAGCCGTCCAGCGACGCGGCGCACGGCGGGGGAAGCGGAAACGGCCGTCGCGTCACTGGGCGCGGGGATCGCGCGGTGGCTGTCATGCACGGGGGACGGCCCGCCGCACGAAGTTTTGGGCTGGCGGCGGCGACCGCCTGGGACGGGCGGCAGCGGTCGAGCTGCGTCTGCGCCGGGGTGCGCTCAGGGCGTCAGCCGGCCGGCCGGGAGTGGCGGGTGGCCCGCGCGAAGGGCCTCAGCCGAGGGCCGGCGGACTCACGCGGCGGCGATGCCGTCCCACACGCGGTCGAGCGTCCGGTCCACCATGGCCGCGACGTCGAGGTCCTTGCGCGCCAGCTGCCCGTCGATGAGCAGCGACGCGATGCCGTGCGAGGCGCTCCAGACGAACACGGCCAGGGACTCGGGGTCGCCGGCGCGCACGAGCCCCTGCTGCTGCAGCATCCCGAGCGCCCCGGTGAGCACCCCGAAGGCCTGGCCGGCGGTGACGCCCAGTGCCGCGTCGCACTGCAGGTTGGTCACGAAGCCGCCGAACATCACGCGGTAGTGCGACGGGTTCTCGCGCGCGAAGCGCACGTAGGCGCGTCCCATGTCAACGAAGGCGGCGCGGCCCCGGCGGCCGCCGTCCCAGGCGTCGGCCAGCGCCCGGTGGAACACGCGGAACCCCTCGGCGGCCACGGCGGCCACGAGCGCCTGCTTGTCGGCGAAGTGGCGATAGAGCGCCGTGCGCGAGACGCGCAGGTGCTGGCCGACGTCGCGCAGCGTGAGGGCCTCGACCCCGCGCTCGCGGATCGTGGCCACGGCCTGGTCCACGAGCGCCTGTCGCAGATTGCCGTGATGGTAGGCGTGGCGGGGCTTGCGGGCGGGCGTTCTGACCTCGACGGGCGCCTGGCCGGGAGCCACCGGGCGGGCCCCGCCGCGCGTCCGGACGGCGGCGGCCGTCCCGGCGCTGGCCGCCCGGGCCGTGGCCGTGCCGGCGGCGGCCCTCCGGGGGCCGGGGCGGGTGCTGGCGGGAACCTTCACGTCGCCCCATCGTATCGTGCTGGTGTTGACACCGTCAACATCTGCCGCTATCGTGATGTTGACATCGCTTACATCCACCCCCGGCGAGCGGCGCTGCTGCCGCCGGGCGTCCCAGGCAGCCTCGAGGGGCGGCCCGGGACCGATCGCACAGGGACCGCACATGCAGACGCGATATTCGCCACTCGTCGTCACCGCCGGCGTGATGTCGGCGCTGGCCGTCGTCTTCGGGGTGTTGATGGTGGCCGACCCGCGCACCATCGAGGGGGCGCCGTCCTGGCTGAAGCCGGCCAAGTTCGCCATCTCCACCGCCCTCTACGCCGGCACCCTGGCGTGGGTGCTCCGGCACCTGACCACATGGCCGCGCCTGACGCGCACGGCCGCGCACGTCACGGCCTGGGTGTTCGCCGTGGAAGTCGCCCTGGTGGCGCTGCAGGCGGGCCGCGGCACGGTCAGCCACTTCAACACGTCCACGCCGCTCGACGGCGCCATCTTCTCGGTGATGGGCGTGGCCATCGCGTTGCAGACGCTGGCGGCGGTGGCCGTCACCTGGGCGCTTTGGCGGCAGCCGTTCGCCGACCGCGCGCGCGGCTGGGCGCTGCGCCTGGGCATGGCGCTCACGGTGGTGGGCGCCTCCACGGGCGGCCTGATGCCCCCGCCCACGGCCGCGCAGCTGGCCCGGGTCGAGGCCACGGGCGAGATGCCCCGGTCGGGCGCGCACACCGTGGGCGCGCCCGATGGCGGGCCCGGCCTGCCCGGCACGGGCTGGAGCCTGACGCACGGCGACCTGCGGGTGCCCCACTTCGTCGGCCTGCACGCAATGCAGACGCTGCCGCTCGTGGCGTGGCTCGTGGCCGGCCTGCGGCGCGAGTCGGCACGCGTGGCGGCCGTGGTCGGCGCCGGCGTGAGCTACGGGGCCCTGTTCGTCATCCTGCTCGCGCAGGCGCTGGCCGGCGAGTCGGTGGCGGCGCCGTCGCCAGCGACCGTCGTCGCGCTGGGAGCCTGGGCGGCGCTGTCGCTCGCGAGCGCGCTGGCCGTCCGGCGCATCGTCGTGGCGGCGCCAGGCCAGGCCGGCACCACGTCCCTGGAGGTCGCATGACTCCGGAACAGGTCTTCTCGTTCGCCAGCACCACGGCGGCCGTGACGTGGCTGGCCCTGGCCGTCCGTCCGCGGGCGCGCGCCGTGCAGTTGCTGGCCGGCACCGTCGTCCCGATCGGCTTCGCCCTGGTCTACGCCGCCATCATCGCCGTGCGGTTCGGCCGCGGCGAGGGCGGCTTCGGCTCGCTGGCCGACGTCGCGGCGCTGTTCCAGGACCCGTGGACGTTGCTGGCGGGCTGGATTCACTACCTGGCGTTCGATCTCCTGACCGGGGTCTGGGAGACGCGCGACGCCGCCGCGCGCGGCATCCCGCACTGGATGGTCGTGCCGTGCCTGTTCCTGACCTTCATGTTCGGCCCGGCCGGCTGGCTGCTGTACCGCGGCGTGCGCCTCGTGGGGCCAGGCCGGGGCCAGGCGTAGGCCTGGCCCCGGCCTGGCCCTTTCAAGGCGAGGGCAGACTTGCGTCGGCTCCACCAAGCCCGTATGGTTAGGCACTCGTAGGAGCTCTGCCATGACGACCCGCCAGCGCCGCAGCCGCCGTGAGTTCATGAACCTGACAGGAGTGGGCGTCGCCGGCCTGGTCGGCGCGCCGCTCGCCAGCGCCAGCCCCCGCGCGGACCTCGGGGCCGCCGAGCTGCTGCAGGGGCCGGCCACCGGACGCCCCGAGCCGGATCTCATCGTCGTCAACGCGACCGTCTACACGATGGACGCGCGCCAGCCTCGCGCCGAGGCGTTCGCCGTGAAGGACGGCCGCTTCGTGGCCGTCGGCAGTTCGTCCGACATCCGGAACCTCGCCGGCCAGGCCACGCAGGTGTTCGACGCCAGGGGCATGGCCGTCACGCCCGGCTTCATCGACTGCCACAACCACGCCGGCGGCGAGACCCTGCTCTACGACGTGCTCGTCGGCAACCCGTTCGAAGTCGAGTTCGTCAGCATCCTCAGCATCGTCGGCAAGCTCAAGGCCCGCGCGCAGGAGACGCCGCCCGGCACCTGGGTGGAGGGCTACTTCTTCGACGACACCAAGCTGAAGGACCAGCGCCAGCTGCACGTCCGCGACCTCGACGAGGTGTCGCGCGACCATCCCGTGGTGGTGCGCCACCGCGGCGGCCACACGTCGTTCTACAACAGCAAGGCCTTCGAGATGGCCGGCATCACCAAGAACACGCCGAACCCGATGGGCGGCACCTACGACAAGGATCCCAATGGCGAGCTGAACGGCCGCGTCACCGACCGGGCGATGGATCCGCTGCGCAAGATCGGCAATCGCCCCACCTACTCGGCCGCCGAACTCGAACAGCGCGGACGCGACGGCATCGCTCACATCTCGAAGCAGTTCGCGCGCTACGGCCTCACCAGCGTGCACCACGAGGGCGGCAACCTGGCGGCGATCCAGGAGGTGCGTGCCCGCGGCGAGCTGCTGCACCGGGTGAGCTACGAGCCGCAGAACACCGTCATCGACGCCATGATCACGGCCGGCATCAGAACCGGCTTCGGCGACGAGTGGATCAAGTTCGGCGCCACCTCCGAGCACACCGTCGACGGCTCCTTCTCGGAACGCACCATGGCGCTCAGCGTCAACTATCCGAACGTGACGCCGCCCTACAAGGGCAACGTCACCGAGACCCAGGAGGTGCTGAACGAGTGGGTGGAGCGGGTACACCGCGCCGGCATCCAGGTAAACGTGCACGCCAACGGCGATGTCGCCATCGACAGCTTCCTCACGGCGATGGAGCGTGCCCAGCAGCGCTTCCCGCGCGCCGACGCGCGCCCGAAGATCACGCATTGCACGCTCATCACGCCGGACCTGGTGGCCCGCATCAAGGCGCTGGGCGCGGTGCCGGCGATGTTCACGACCTACGCCTACTACAACCCCGACAAGTTCGTGTACTACGGCGAGGACCTGATGAAGCGGTGCATGGCCTACCGCTCGATGCTCGACGCCGGCGTCTACGCCTGCGCCGGATCCGACTTCAGCCCCGGCCCGTTCGCGCCGCTCATGGGCATCCAGGGCATGGTGACGCGCAAGGGGTGGGACGGCAAGACCTGGGGCGTCAACCAGAAGGTGTCGGTGAGCGAGGCCATCGCCATCAACAGCTACAACGGCGCGTGGGCGTCGATGGAAGAAGGCATCAAGGGGTCGATCGCGGCCGGCAAGCTCGCCGACTACGTGGTGCTGTCCGAGGACCCGCACACCATCGATCCCGAGAAGATCAAGGACATCACGATCGTCCGCACCGTCGTGGGCGGACGCATCTCGTACCAGGCGTAGCCGGCGGTGACCATCCCCCCGCCACGACGCGTCCTCGCAGCGGGCCTGCTGGCCGCGGCGCTGACCGCGCCCGGCCTGCACGCGCACCTGGCGACGCCCGCGGGGCGTGAGGCACCGGCTGCCCTTCAGGCACCAGCCGCTCCTGCGACGCCTGCGACGCCCTCCGCGCCCGACAGCCCCGCCGTTCCGGCGTCGACCGCGCAGCCGGCGTCGCCGGCCACGCCCGCGACGCCGCCCGATCCCAACGCGCAGCCGGCGCCGATCCCGTACGGCAAGACGCCGCTCGGCCTCGGCGACGGCCTGCGCGACGGCGCGATGTACGTGCCGAAGAGCTACCGCGACGACACGCCGATGCCGGTGATGGTGATGCTGCACGGCTACAGCGGCTGGGGCGACGAGCTCGCCTCCACCTTCGCGCTGGCCGAAGAGTTCGGCGTGGTGATCGTGGCGCCCGACTCGCGCGAGGTCACGTGGGGGCGGTCGGCGCCTGGCTTCGATCAGGACGTCCGCTTCATCGGCGCGGCGTTCCGGAAGGCGGCGCAGACGCTGAATCTCGACCCCGACCGCGTGGCCCTGGCCGGCCGCTCCGATGGCGCCGGCTACGCGCTGTCGATGGGCCTGGCGTATGGCGACACCTTCAACCACGTGGTGTCGATTGCCGGCGGCCTGATGTCGCCCGTGCGGCGCAAGGGCAAGCCGAAGGTGTTCATCGTGCACGGCCTGAACGACCGGCAGATGCCCATCGAGCGCACGGGCCGCCTCTTCCAGCAGCAGCTCAAGGACGAGGGCTACGACGTGACCTACCGCGAGTACGAGGGCGGCCACGCCACGCCGCCCGAGGTCGTGCGCGAGGTGTTCGCCTGGCTGACGGGCAAGCCCTTCCGGCCCTGATCGCGGGCGGCTCGCTGCCTGCGGGCGGGCCCGTGTGGCCGGCGCGGCGGCGCCTGGCGGCTGCCGCCACTGTCCCCTGAGGGGTGCACCGGCGCCGGCGGCCGGCGGGCCTCGACAGGCCCCAGCCACGGCCGGGCGCTTCCCTCGCCGGGCGGATCTGGCGGATCATGCGCAAACCGGCCCCGTGACGTCCCGCTCAGGGACAGCGGCGGCGCCCCGTCGATCTGGCAGTCATCTTGCCTGAGTAGAGGGTGGAGGCACGAAGATGTCCACCAACAGAGTCAACACCGCCATCGCCCTCGTCGCGGCTCTTGCCCTGTCGGTGACGCCCGCCCTGGCACAGGAAGGGCGCCGGAATCGCGGCGGGCAGCAGGGCCAGGGTCAGGGTCAGGCCCAGCCGCGCAGCGGCGGCGAACGCCGCCGGCCTCCCCGCGCCGACGGCAACGCCGGCCGCCCGAACGACAGCGGGGCGCGCAGCCAGCCCCGTCAGGCGCGCCCGGCCGAACGCCAGGCCCAGCCCGACAACGGCAATCGCGAAGCGAACCGGGGCGACCGCGGCGGCGACCGGGGCGATCGTCAGGTGATGCCGCGCCGCGAGGCCGTGCCGCGCCCCGACGGCAACTTCCGCCGCGACCGTGACACCCGCCGCAACGACGTGTGGCGCGACAACCGCTACCGCGATCGCGGCCGCTACGTTCCGGCACCACGGTCCTACCGCTACTCGTATCCGCCGCGCACCTACGTGGTGCCCTACGGCTACCGGCCTCCCGGCTTCCGCCCCGGCTGGAGCGTGAACCTCTACTTCGGGCGCCCCTACGGCGCGTGGCGCAACTACCCCGGCTACTACGGCGGCGGCGCCTACGGCTACTTCGACATCGCGCCCGGCTTCGCGTATGGCTCGCTGCGCATCGTCGACGCCCCCCGCGACGCCCAGGTGTTCGTGGACGGCTACTACGCGGGCATCGTGGACGACTACGACGGCGTGTTCCAGCGGCTCAACCTCGAGCCCGGCGGGCACCAGATCGAGATCGACGTCTACCCCGGCGTGCCGCCCCTCTACTTCGACGTCTACGTCGAGCCCGGGCGCACGGTGACCATCCACGCGCGGCCCTGAGCTGGCCCGAACGAGCGACTGACAACACGAGGGCCCGCGGCGGCAACGCTGCGGGCCCTTCGTCTGTACGGGGGCTGGCGGAATCTGCATCGCGGGGGCCAGGCGGGGGCCAGGCGTAGGCCTGGCCCCGGCCTGGCCCTTGTCGTCCTCGGGCCAGAGTTGTGGCGGGAACTGCTACGTCGTCGGGCGCGCCATCTCCACGAACCGGCACAGCGCGTTGGCGAGCTGCATCTGCCGCGGCGTGCGGCACTCGGGCTCGAGCAGCGCCGGGCTCGCCACCACGAACGCCGCGCACATGGCGCGTGAAGTCGCCACGTTGAGCCGGTGGCGGCTGTAGAGGAACTCCATCCCCCGCGGCGCATCGGCGGGCGTGGAGGCCGCCATCGCGTAGACGACGACCGGCGCCTCCTGCCCCTGGAACCTGTCCACCGTGCCCACGCGGCAGCCGCGCGGCACCAGACGCTCCGCCAGCCGGTTCACGTGTGCGTTGTAGGGCGCCACGACGAGGACATCCGCCGCCGTCATGGCGTGGGACGCACCGGTGTGGTCAACCCACCGGGCGCCGGGGACGAGCAGTCGATCCAGCAGCGCGTCCACGGCGTCGATCTCCTCGGCGGACCAGTTGCGGTTGGCCTCGTGCGGCACCGGCACCCACCAGAGGCCGGCGCCGTCGCAGCCCCTGGTGCCCGCGAGCGCCTGCTGTTCCCGCCCGTCTGCGGGGCGCAGCCGGCCCTGGTAGAAGAGCTCGGACGTGAACGCGCACACGCCGGGCGCGAGCCGCCATGTGTCGGGCAGGAACAGGCCGAGCCCGTCGGGCATGGTCGTCACGCCTGGCCCCAGCACGTGCTGCAGCGCCGAGACGTCCACGCCATCGGGATGACTGCCCTTCTGCGGCTGGTTGAGCTGCTGCGGATCGCCGAGCAGCACCAGGCTCGACGCCGCGGGAGACACGGCCAGCGCGTTCGCGAGCGAGAACTGTCCGGCCTCGTCCACCACCAGCACGTCCACGGCCCCCGCGAACTCCTCGCGCGCCCACATCCAGGCCGTGCCGCCCAGCACGTCCACCACGCCGTCCTTCACCGCGGTGAGGGCGTCGTCGTTCTCGGGGAACACCGCGATCGCGCGCGCGTCGGGCTCCCGCGCCGCGCCAGCATCGGCGCCCGCCCGAGCGCGTGCCGATGCCGCTGCCTCGACGGCATCGTCCGCGTCGGCCTCCTCGTCCTTGCTGCCCTTGCGCCCCAGCCGCACCGTCTCGCGCGCGGCCGCGGCCTGCGCGGCCACCGCGTGCAGCAGGTGCTCGATCACCTTGTGGCTGGGCGCCACGACACCCACGCGCGTCCCTGCCGCCACCAGCGCGCGGATCATCTGCGCGCCCAGGTAGGTCTTGCCAGAGCCGGGCGGCCCCTGCACGGCGAGCGTCGTGCGGTCGAGCGACAGGACCAGCCGACGGGCGCGGTCGATCAGCGACTCGCCCGGCACCGCCAACAGCGTGCCTGCGGCCCTCGCCGGTCGGACGGACGGCCCGGCCGCGGCGTGCGCGCGAGGGTCGCGCAGACGCGGGACACGCCGGTGCAGCAGGTCCAGGCCGCACGTGTCGTCGTCTGCCGCGTCCACCACACGCAGCAGCGACTGCTGCAGCACCACGGTGCCGACGACGTCCGACTGGTAGATGGCGGGCGGATGCACGTCGGCCGTGGCCCTGCCCTTCTTCACGTCGATGGTCCGCGCCTGCCGGTCGTGCGCCACGACCTCGCCGAACGCCTCGCCTCCGGGCTGCTTCACGCCCTTCCGGCCCACCTCGGTTTCCTGCAGCGCGTAGCGGTAGCGATCCACCACCGAGCCAGTGGGCCTCTTCGTCTTCTTGTTGAGGACCACGTCCACGCGCTCCACGAACTCGAGCCCGCCGATGCCGGCCGATTCCTCGAGCAGGTCGTCGGGCGAGAGCGCGGCCAGCCGGAAGTGCTCCCACCACCCGACCTTCTCTTCGCGGCGATGCCAGTCGATGACATACGCGAGCAGCCACCGCGGATGCTCCGGATGCGACGGGCTCGCCGCCTCGGGCGCCAGCGCCGAGAGCAGCCGCTCGCGCGCCTGCTGCTGGCGCGCTTCCAGCTCGCCCACCTGCTTCGGCGGCTCGGGCGGCTTCTCTTCCGGTCTCGGCACCTCCGCGCCAGACGCCACGAGCTCGGCCCGCAGCCGTTCGAGCCAGTCGCGCAGCGCCTCCGTGGACCGGCAGTCGTCGCGGTTGTAGCCGGCCACGGCCTGGCGCGTCGCCTCGGGCACCACCTGCGGCACACGGCTCTCGAGCGCCAGCTCGATGGCGGTCAGGTGCTGGCGCGCGTCGGTCAGCGGCACCTCGCGCACGAAGCCGTAGAACGGCTCGAGCTGCTTGATCGAGTAGCTCTCGACCCCGGCGCGCAGCGACTGCCGCACGACCGCCAGCAGATCCACGAAGCGCTCGCCGCGAAGCAGCCGATCCAGCGCATCCTCGCGCGTGGCATGGCGGCCCATCAGGCGTTTGAGCGCCGACGGCTCGTAGGGCGCGAAGTGATAGACGTGCATCCCGGGATGCGCCGCCCACTGCCGCTCGATGCGGTCCATCAGCGCCTCGAACGCCGCGCGCTCCTCGACGTCGTCGTGCGCCCACCAGCACTCGTAGCCGGCGGCCGACCACAGCCCGACGAGATACTCACGTCCGCCATCGCGCGCGAACGCGGCGCCTTCCAGATCCAGGAAGAGGTCGCCGGGCGACGGCGCAGGCAGGCGGCAGAGGCCAAGCCCGGGCGTCACGTCGAGCAGCTCGTGGACGGGCTGTCCCGACGTGCGCTGCGCGTGCTGCAGCCGCGCCTGATCGCGCAGCCGCTCGTAGGTGTCGCGCGACCCGCGCGTGGGCGTGAACGGCAGGGGCTGCGGCAGCGCCGCGGCCGCCGCCAGCGTGGGCACGTCGTGGGCCGTCAGCTCCGCGCGATGCGTGCGCCCGATGCCGGCGATGAACGACAGGTGGTCGTCCCCCGCCGCCGGCCGTTGCAGCGCGCCCACCAGCGGCACAGCTCGCACGCCTCCACCGGCTCTGGATAGGTGCCGGCGATGACGGACTGGTGCCCGCGCGCCACCGTCGCCGCCAGCTCCGCGCGCACGCGACGGTAGTAGGCGGCGTAGTCGTCCACGCGATACGTCTCGACCGTGAATCCTGCCCCGGCGGGCCCGGCGTCCGAGCCGTCGAGCGGCAGCCGGACCTGTCCCGACGTGGTCGGTGGCGTCGAGGGCGGTGCCGCGTTGCGTCCGGCCGCGACAGGCGGCGTGGCGATCGCCGTGGGGGCACCACCCACCGGCGTCACCACGTGGAAGTGCTCGGGCGCCACGCCCTGCAGCGCCGTCAGCAGGTCCGAGTAGGCAGCGAGCTGCAGGATGGTGCCGCCCTTGGTCTCGCGCGCCAGCTTCGTGTCGTGCGCCTCGTAGCTCCAGGCGCCCAGCGCACTCGGGCGCTCGACGCGCACGAGCACGTCGGCGTAGCCGCGCCAGCCGGGGCCGGCCAGCGCCGCCTGGCAGATGGCATCGGCCCCGCGCGCCATGGCCGCGCGCGTGGCCTCCTCGGCGGCCTCGGCGCGCAGCTCGCCCAGGTCCACCACCTCGCGTCCTCGGCGCGCAGCCACTCCACGTAGGCCTGCTCGTGCTCCCGGCCACGGTCGCGCAGCGCCTGCGTGAACGTCTGGTCCACCACCGGCTTCGCCAGCGCGTGATGGGCCACGGCCAGGTCCAGCCCGGTGCGATGACGGCACGCCAGGAAGGCGGAGAGGTCCGAGGGCGAGAGGATGAGTTGGTTGCCGGTGAGGAACACGTGCGTCGCGGGGGCCGTCGGAACAGTGCGGACGACGTGTCCCTATCGTAGCCGGGATGTGTGACACGTCAGGTCACACTTCCGTGGACCAATCGCGCGTCCGGATTGCCGTTGCCCGCCTCAGCACACGAACGCGCCGGATCGGCGTGCAGTGACCTCGGCGCGTCATCCGAGCGCGCCTCGCGCCGCATACAATTCCGCCATGCCGCGCCACGCCGAGATCGTCCGTCACTGGCAGATGCTGCTCGCCATCGACGCCGCCCCGCACGGCCTCACTGTGGGCGAGATGGCGGCGCGGTTCACGGTGACCAAGCGCACTGTGTGGCGCGACATGGAGGCCCTGCAGCAGGTGGGCTTCCCGCTCACCGACGACAAGCGCGAACGCGAGACCACGTGGCGCCTGCTGCGGATGCCGCTCAAGACCCTGAACGACGCTGGCCTGTCGGTGACCGAAGTGTGCTCGCTCTATCTCGGGCGCACGCTCGTGACGCAGTTCACGGGCACGCCGTTCGAGCCGGGCCTGAGCGCCATCATGAGTCGCGTGGAGAAGTCGCTCTCCCCGAAGGTGCGCACGTTCCTGAAGCGTCTGCCGGACGTGATTCAGGTCAAGCCGGCGCCGGTCAAGGTCGTGACGGAGCCCAAGTACAACGAGTTCGTGGCCCGCCTCATCGAGGCCGCCTCCGAGAAGCGCGTGTGCCGCGTGCTCTACTTCTCGGTGCACAGCAACCGCGAGAAGGACTACGAACTGCATCCGTATCACCTGGCCTACGCCGACGGCGGGCTCTATCTCACCGCCTGGGTGCCCGAGTACCGGCAGGTGCGCGTGTTCGCGGCCGAGCGGATTCGGCGCGTGACCGTGCAGGCCGGCAGCTTCACGCAGGCCGAGGACCTGAGTGACGGCGGCCTCGGGCAGTCGCTGGGCGTGAACCGCGGCGGGAAGGCCGAGCGCATCGTGGTGGACTTCAGCCAGCGCGTGGCCGCCTACGTGCGCGAGCGCCAGTGGCACACGTCGCAGAAGGTCGAGGACCTGCCGGACGGCGGCGTGCGGCTGTCGCTGAAGGTGTGTCGCGACTGGGCGCTCCGCACGTGGGTGCTCGGCTGGGGCGCCCACGCGCGCGTGGTGTCGCCGCAGGCGCTGGCGGAGGACATTCTGGAGCAGTTGACGAACGCCAGGGACGGCTACGCCCCGAAGCTCGCGTTCGACACCAGCCTGGCCTACCTGACGCCGCCGCGGGCGCCGCGGCTGCCGCTCAGGACGTAGCCGCGCCTCGCCGCTCGGATTTCGCCACCCTGCGCCACTGATCGGATGGCAGACACTGCCCGCCGTGTCAGCCCGCGCGCCGTCCCGCCATTCCACGCCTCCCGAGTCGGCCGGGATGACGGCGATCGCGACTGGGAGCCCCGGAGGGCGCCTTCTGGCATCACGCATGCACATCCGGTCCGTGCGGCCCCCGGATGCTCAAGTTTTGTATATACTCAATATCGTTCGAGTGGGACGACGACAAGGCCGCCGGCAATGCCGGCAAGCACGCGGTGGCGTTCGAGGACGCCGCCACGGTCTTCTTCGACCCGTCGGCACTCGACGGGCCGGATATCGCGCACTCGGCGGATGAGGCCCGGTCGCTCAGGCTCGGCCGGGCGGCCGATGGCCGGGTGCTGATGGTGGCCTATACGCGAAGGGCGGGACGACATGGCGAAAGCATCCGCATCATCAGCGCGTCGGGCGAGCCGCCGCGAGCGGGCGGCGTACGCGTCAGCCCGTTGATTTCAGCGACATCCCGGAGGCCACGCCAGCGCAACTCGCCTCGATGCGTCGGGTGGGCCGACCGCCGCTGGGCGACGAGCCGCGCCAACTGGTCGCCCTCCGCATCGATCGGGCCGCTCGACCGCTTCCGGCAGGAAGCCAAACGACAGGGCATCGGCTACCAGACCTTGATGCACGACGTGCTGGCGCGATTCGCCCGTCGGAGCGCGGCCTAGGACGCGACCACTCCAAAGACGCTCGCAGGCGTCCCGCTGCGTATCAACCGGCCCGCGTCGGCTCAAGGGCCAGGCGCAGGCTTACGACACGCTCGGCCGCCGCTTCGCCTTGCCCTCCACGGTGCGCGACTCGGAGATCGCGTAGAGCGCGAAGTGCCGGGCCTTGCGCCGGCGCGGGCCGATGTCGTGCGCCAGTTCCTGCTGCTCGACCCGCAGGCCGGCCATCAGGGCCACCACCACGGGATCGTCAGCGGCCAGGGCCGACAGCTCCTGCAGCGCCGCCTCCAGCAGCCGCCGCGCCTCGCGGTAGTCGCCGCGACGGTTCGCGGCCAGCGCGTGCAGGCGGGCTCGTGCATCCACGGCGGCGGCCACGGCGCGGATCACCTCCAGGTTCACGGGCTGCGCTTCGCACGCCTGCGCGTCCGCCACGCGCCACGGCACCTCGAGCGGCTGCGGGGCGAACACGCCGCCCTGGTCCCAGACCCGACACCTCACCATCACGTCCTCGCCCAGGCTCAACACGGGCTCCAGTCCCACGGCCACGATGAACTGCACCTGCTGATCGGCCACCAGGTCCCCGAGTCGGATGTGCACCCCGGTGGCCGTGACCTCCGCCGGCAGGTCCTGCAGCACCCACGCCGCCCCACCGGGCACGGCGACCTCCACCCGCACGTCGCGCGCCACCACCTCCAGCGCCTCGCCCAGTTCGCTGGCGAACAGGTCCGGAATCTGCGTGGGCGACTCGATGTAGTAGAAGTGCCCGCCGCCCTGCTGCGCCAGGCGCGCCAGCAGCGTCTCGTCGAAATCCGCGCCCACGCCGAAGGTGGACGTGGTGATGCCGGCCTCGCGCAGCGTGCGCGCCAGGGTGGCCAGCGCCTCCGGGTCGGTCACGCCGCGATTGGCCAGGCCGTCGGTGAGCAGCAGCACGCGGCGGATGTCGGCGGCCGCGGGCCTGCCGTCCGAGCCGAGGGTCGCACGTCCGCTCCGGACCTCGTCCGCGCCGCGCATCCACCCGTCCGCCAGGTTCGTGGCCCCGCGCGCGTCCACCTGTTCCAGCCGGTGCAGCGCCTGCGCCACGGCGTCGCGCGTGGCCGACGCGCGGCCCTGCACCGTGTCCACCTGGTCGTCGTAGGCCACCACGGCGAAGTGGTCGCGCCGCGTGAGCAGCCGCAGGGCGTGCGACGCGGCCGCGCGCGCCATGCCGATCTTGGTGCCGTGCATGGAGCCGGAGCGGTCGAGCACCAGGGCCACGTCCACGGCGGGACGCGGCTTTTCGGCTCTGGGCGGCGCGGAGGGCGCGGTGATGGTGACGTGCAGGTAGCGGACGGAGCGGGTGTCGGCGGGGACGAGGGCGCGGTCGGTCTGGATGTGCATGCCCCATCGTCACAGGCGAGTGTGACAAGGGAGGTCACGGGGGCCACGCCCCCAACCAGCGGCCTCACGTCCGGCGCAGCGGCAGCACGCGGACGCGCGCCCCGGATTCGCTGACCGACACCAGGGCGCCCTGCTTCAGCCGACCACCGTGGTGTGCCACCACGCGCTCGATCGTCACGGCCACCGAGGCCGCCGTCAGGTCGTGAAGCCGGATCTGAATCACGCTCGGCGCGTCGTCGCCGGTGGCCGCGAGGATGGCAGAAAAGTCGAGATCGTGCGTGACAAGGACAGCGCCCTCCACCCGAACGCGTTTCAGGATCACTTCGTCCGGGGCATCGAGCGGACCCATCGTCGACCAGTGCACCGACGTCACGCCGTGTTCGGCCAACTGGTCGACCAGCGACGGTGGCAGGTTCAGGTCGACGATCAGCGCTGGCCGCGTCGAAGCGGCACTTCCACCTCTTCCGCCCGCCAGGCGGCGTACGAGAGGGCTTCGGCGACGTCCTGGCGTTCGAGGTACGGATAGGCGCGCAGGATGTCGGCGGTGCTGTGGCCCGCGGCCACGAGACCCACTACGGCACCGACCGTGATGCGCAGGCCGCGGATGCAGGGCTTTCCGCCCATCAGACGTGGGTCTCGCGTGATTCTGGCCAGTTGCGGCATCGGCGACTCTGTTCGCATTGTGATCCATCCCGGATGAACCTGCCATCCGGAATGCATGGGACATGCCTCATTCCGACCGAGGCTGGCTGAGTCGCGAACACCGCGGATTTCCGCGCGATTTCCCAGCCGCTGCCGACGCGGCTCGCATCGCGACGCCAATTCTGCGCGTCGACAGATCCGGGGACATGGCCAGGAACGCCAACGCGCCGGCTAGGCGAAGTGCGCCACGAGC
Source organism: Vicinamibacterales bacterium (assembly GCA_041394685.1). Lineage (GTDB taxonomy): Bacteria > Acidobacteriota > Vicinamibacteria > Vicinamibacterales > UBA2999 > VFZN01. Next base: position 44,023 of record JAWKHU010000062.1, on the reverse strand, counting down.
TGTCGCATACCGGCCGTCGGCGCACCCCGGGTCACGATCCGCACGTCGAGGCCCACGTCCCGCACGAGCCGCAACGCCCGCTGCATGGCCGCCAGAATCCACGCCGGATCGTTGCCAAAGGCTCTGCCGCCGAGCGAGGTCATGACATCGTGCGCGCGCCCGTCGCTCAGGCGCTCACGGCCTCCAGGATCCACCGCGCCACCTCGGGATCGCCCAGGTACCCGGAGATCCCGTGCCGGTTGGGCGTCCCGTTCCGCACGTCCGTCTTGTTGTGGATGGCCGGCAACGCCGGCGTCACCGGGAAGTGGTTGGGCGTGAGCGGATAGAGCGCCACCACGTCACGCTCGTCCATCGCGTTGGACCACGCCGTGGTCCCGGGCGGAAACGCCAGCGGCGACAACGCGCGCATGCGCTTGCGGATCTCGCTGACGCCGAGCGGCGAACCGACGGTGATGAAGGTCGGCACCACCCAGCCCCTGGCCGCCGCCTCGCGCCGCAGCACGTCGTACGCCACCACCGTGCCCAGCGAGTGCGACAGCACCACCGTGGGCTCTCCGGGATGGATGGCCTGCGCCACCCCGTCCTCGATGTCCTGCCGCGTCGCCGAGTCCGACAGGAAGCGATAGACGTCCTTGGTGGCCAGCGCGATCGAGGCACCGCTGCCGCCGGGCACGTGCCGGTCCACCGCGCGCAGCACGCCCTGCACCCATTCCCAGTTCGCCGGACCGCGCTGCACCACGTCGGCCCCCATCGCCTCGTCGATCTGCGCGTCGGTGAGGCCGGTCTGCTCCTGCACCTCGGCGAGCACCGCGGCCATGAACCGCGCTTCGTCGCGGTCGTTGGCCACGCCGCGCACGATCACGTCGGCCGCCTGCTCGGGCGTGCGGCCGGCGGTGAGGTCGGCGAGGGCGTCGCCGTAGTAGGGAAAGCGGATCACGAGCCCAGGCGGCGGCGTGAGCCCGGCGGCACTCAGTCCCGCATGCCAGGCGTCGATCCACTCCTGCTTGAGCGCCACGGAGTCCTTGCCCTCCTGCGCGCGGCCATGCACGAACACCAGCGTCCGCATCACCACACCTCCCGTCGAAGCAGGATGTCCTCGATCACCACGACGCCCTCGGCGTCGTAGAGTGCCCACGGCGAGTCGCGCAGGCGCCGGTCCAGCCCGTCGGCGCGCGCCGGCAGCTGCACGCGATGGGCGGAGAGCTGGGCCCACCCCTGCGCCATCAGCGGCACGAACGGCACCACCGGCACTCCCCGGTCGATCGCGCGCCCCCGGATCTCGCCCGAGAGCAGCAGCACGTCGAACGGCACGCGCCCGAGATCGCCGTGCAGGTACGGCACCATCGACCGCAGGCGGTCCCGCTCCTGCAGCCCGTCGTAGGCATAGGCGGCGTAGATGGCCAGCGACGGGTCGAGGGCCTTGGAATACTGCATCTGCGACGCCAGCTTGAGCGCCCCGGCAGCGTCGAGCCGGAAGCGGCCATCGCGGGTGGCAGCGGCGGCGGCCGCGCGCAGCGTGCGCAGCCGGTCGGCCTGCGCGAGCCACTCACCGTAGCGACCGTCATTGCTCGACGGCTCGAACGCCACGTCTACCAGCTCCCCCTCACGCATCGTGAGCTGCGTGAGGAAGCCGGGGAACACGGGCACCAGCGCGCCGTCGCCAGACGCGAACTGCACGAGCGCCGTCCGCGGGCCGTTGTTGAGCCCGATGCGGAAGTCCGCCACGCCGGGCATGCCGGTGCGCTGCTGGTATTCATCGGGAAGCACCACCCGCGCCACCTCCGCGCCACGCACCTTGATGCCGCACCCCGTCTCGTGGTGATCGGGCCAAGGGCGTGCGCACCTCGTCCACCATCGCGGCGACGTCGCGCCCCCGGCGGTGCCGCCAGCCGCGTCGAGCACGCTGGCCACGCGGTCCATGTGCCCGTCGAGCGCTTCCTGCACCACGTCGCGCGTGACAGCCGCGGCGGTCGGCCCGCCACCGGAGCCGCCGGCGTCCGCGCCCGGGGCCGGATGACGCGGGCGGCCGGCTACCCACGCCCCGCGTCGTGCCTCTGGACCTGGACGACGGGCCAGGCGACGCGGCTGGCATCGGAGGCGGCGCCGGGACGATCTGCGAGGGGGCGAGCTGCGCCAGCCACTGTCCCTCAGCACTCAGCACCGCGTCGGGGTCCTGAATCACGGGCGTGGAAAGCGACAGCGCGCGGATGCGACGCGGCAGCTCCGCCTCGAGCCAGTCCTGCAACGGCACCGGCCACACGTAGCGGGCGGGATCCCCCGCGTCGCCAGGCTTGAGCAGCGCCGCGTGCTGGCCGGCCAGGGCCTCGAACAGCGCCCCTGTGTAGACCGCCCGGAACGCCCCGGCAGCGGCCGCGGCGTCGCGCACCTCGGCGGCGGTGCGGCCAAGTCGGCAGGCATAGAACTCGTCCACGGGGCGCGCCCGGTCGCTGGCGTCGTCGTTGGGGAAGATGTCGATGCCGCGCACGTTCTGCGCCTGGATGCTGTCGGGCGCCACGCGGCAGGCGTCGGAGAGGAACACCACGTGCGACACGCCGCTGTAGCGCGCCAGCTTGGCGCTGTTCGAGACGTCCACCGCCGCACTGGTCCGCACGGGCGCGTCCGAGAGCAGCCACTGCTCGCCGCGGTTGATGTTCACGCCGTGGCCGGCGAAGTAGACCACGAGCTGCTCCACGCCGGCGCCGCCGATGAGCGCCTGCACGGCGTCGTACACCTGGTCGCTCGTGACCTTGCCGCCGTTGGCGTCGGTGAGCAGCCGCGCCTGCGTGCCGTCCACCAGTCCCTGCGACAGCGCCCAGGCATGCATGCGCTGGGCGCCAGCGGCCGCGTCCTTGAGCCGCGGCAGGCCTCCCGTGCGATCGACACCAATGAAGAGCCCCGCGCGCAGCATCACACTCCTCCCGGGACGCCGGTGCCGGGGTCAGCAGCCGCCGTCACTCGACGTCCAACAGGCCGCAACAACAGTTCAGGCGGCTCGTTCGACGGCCACAACGCCGTGACCCGGGGGATGTTGCGCCTGTTACCGGCAGACTGCAAGGGGATTCCGTGGCGCGGACACATCGCGCGCCTCGCGGCCTGTGCGAGAACGGCGGCACGGCGCAGAGTCTGCGCCCACCATACGTCACACACGTGGCAGCAACTTCCCCGTGCGTGGGGAAGGTAAGCATCCGACGGTATTCTGCCGCCGGCACGCTATCTGCAATCTCGACGCGCACGATGCCGGATGTTGACGCCATGTACCGATACTGGTACATTCTCCGATGCGCCGCAGTCTGAAGCGTCTGCCGGCCTTCTTCTACCGGCTGCCTGGCGGACGGGAGCCAGTGCGCGAGTGGCTCAAGCGGTTTCCACCGGCAGAACGGCAGATCATCGGCGAAGACATCAAGGACGTGGAGTTCGCATGGCCTCTCGGTCTGCCTCTCGTGCGAAGCCTCGGAGACGGCCTGTGGGAGGTGCGGAGCGCATTGCCGGGAGGCCGGGCGGCGCGCGTCATCTTCGCGGTGGAGCACGAGTGCATGGTGCTGCTTCACGGATTCGTGAAGAAGACGCAGACCACGCCGAAGTCCGACCTGGAACTGGCGAGAAGGCGTCGCAGGGATCTCGCATGAAGCCGTCGCGTATCGGTTCGTCGGTCGACTCGTGGTTGCAGTCCGAGGGCACCTACGAGCAGACGTCTTCGCGCGCCATCAAGCGTGTGCTCGCCCGCCAGTTGCAGGCCGCCATGGAGGCCCAGCAGGTGTCGAAGGTAGAGATGGCCCGGCGCATGGGCAGCAGCCGCAGCGCGCTCGACCGTCTGCTCGACCCGAACAACGAGTCGGTGACGCTCTCCACGCTCACCAAGGCGGCGGCTGCTGTGGGGCTGCAGGTGCGCCTCGAGCTGGTGTGAGGGGCACGACGCGGCGTATGGTGCCGCCACACGGAACGCGCCGGCGCCGCCGTGGCCAGAGCGCAGGCCCCCGCCGACGCTTCAACCCCGTCCCGAATGCCGGACCAGGCAGAGGACGGTCTCTTCAGGACTCGGGCGCACCCGGGCTTCGCGGGGGTGCGGAAGGCTCCGTCCGTACGCGATCCAGGTTCTACGCCACCAGCACGCGTGCCTGACCACGGCCCACGAGCTACGGATGGCGATTCCTGCGCACCACTCGCGGAGCCGATCACGGCCGCCGCGCCTCGTATGCCGCGTCAGGGCGTCCCGGGGTGTCGGTGGCGCGCGGCCCGGATGTGTTTGCGGAACAGCTCGCGCAGGTCGATCTGGCACCCGGGCAGCAGGGGCGTGGTCACCACGCCTCCGTCTTCCGCCGTCAGCTCCGCCGCGCGAGCCAGCCGCCCCTCGGGCGTCGGCCGGAACACCTGCACGGCGTCGAGCTCCGGGTCCACGAGCCAGTACTCGCGCACGCCGCTTCGCTCGAACAGGCGCCGCTTGGTCTGCGCGTCGCGCTTGCGCGTGCCCTTCGACAGCACCTCGATGACCAGCGCTGGCGGCCCCTGCACGTTCTTCTCCGTCAGGATGTCGGCCTGGTCTCCGGCGACAAACAGCAGGTCGGGTTCGACGACGTCGAAGTGCGAGAGGACAACATCGAGCGGCGCGGAGAACACCTCGCCGACACACGGATTGGCTCTGAGATACCGCTCGATCGCGCACAGCAACCGCCCCACGAGCCGTTGGTGGCGCACGTTGGGCGACGGCGTCACGTAGTGCTCGCCGTCGATGATCTCGTGGCGCTTCCCGTCGTCGGGAAACAGCACGAAGTCGTCGTAGGTGAGGCGCGTGTCGGCGCGTGCCGCTGGCGAGCGCATCGGGTCCTCCCCGGCCATGAGCGGAGTCTACATCTGGCCACGGCACGGGACAATGCGAGCCCCGTGCCGCGCGAGAACCCACGCGACTCAGCAGGTCAGGGGCGCGCGTGTGCAGTATCTGCCCAAGCTCCGTCGATGACGCGCCGCACCTTCTGCCCAGTCCGTCAGCGGTGCGGACGGTCACCGACACGCCGGGCACCGTGGACACAATCGCCACCTCGGCCCTGTCATTGCGCCCGGTGCCGCCGACGTTCATCGTGACCCCGATGCTGTCCGGACCAGGCGTCGTGGCATCCACCTTCGTCAGCATCGCATTCACCTGCTCCGGCGACAGCTTGTACCAGCCGCCGGTGATGGCGTCCACGACCACCGGCAGCAGCCCGCCGAGGATGTCGAGCACCACGATGCCGCCGCGCAGCGACTTCTGCACGTCCACCCGCTGCGTCGTGTAGCCAGGCGCAGAGAACTCGAGCACGTAGTTGTTCTTGCGCTCGAGGCTCAGGGACGTCGGCGTGCGCGACCGGCCGTGCCCCCGGCCGCCACCATGGCCCCCTCTGGAATCGACGCGGCCTGAATGAGCTGCCGCGACCCGCCGAACATCGTGCCGCACCCGGTGGACGCCAGTGCTGCCACCAACACCATCGCGCACGTGCCGTTCTTGTAGGACTTGTTCATCTGTGTCTCCGTTGGGGAAGGGAAGGAGCGTTACTGAATCGTGACGAGGAGCGAATACGACTGCGGACCGGAGAAGAAGTTGTCGACAAACACGTTGAAGGACTCTCCTGCGGTCACCGTGCGCTGCACCTGTTCCGAGTTGCCGCTGCTCGCATCTGACCGCGCCAGGAGCGTGCAACTCGAGGCGTAGGGATCGGTGCAGCTCGTGGGCGCGAGATACAGGTCGAGGTCTGCGCCGCCGTTGGTCCACGTGAGGCGCACGGTGAGCTGGCCGGCCCGCGTGGTGGTGAGCGGGTGACGCGTCCAGCCGAACGTGGAGACGGTGCCGGTTACCGTCTGGGTGAACGGCGTGTTCGACGGACCGGTGACGCCGTTGCCGCCGTCGCCTCCGCAGGCCGCCGCCAGACATGCGCACACGACAATGAGCGCAGCTCTGCTTCGCATAGGGGTCGCTCCTCCTGAAGGGATGGCGCTACGAGCCGCCGTCAGGCGATTCGGGCCCAGTCGCCTGCGCCGTGGTGGCGCTGTGCAACGCCGCCAGGTGTGCGCGGCCGTTCGCGCCGGTCGTGCGATAGATCAGGGTGAGGGTATTGCCGACGGTGCGTGGGCTGATGCCAAGCTGCGCGGCAATCTGCTTGTTACTGCAGCCCTTGGCCACCAGTGCGGCGATCCTTCGTTGATGTTCCGTCATTCATGTTCCGCGTATTGTCGATGCGCCTGATGTGCCGGTGAAATAGGGAAAGGCTCCTAGGTGATTGCGCGTGTTGCCGCGCAGTGGAGCCATCATCGAGATAGGCCGTGACACGACGGGTCACAGGTGTGTTGCCGCGCGACGCGTGGGCGCACACGCGCGTGACAGAAGAGGTCACACGTGCGATCGCGGCCGCGTCGTTGACGTGAACGCGCCCGCCGTGCCATCCTGCAGATGTCGCGCGGTGATTTCCACCGACTTGATGGCCGCGCGACGGCACTACCCCATCATCTAAGTCGCGACGCTGCGGCCCGCGACGATCACGTCGGCGGGCCGTTTGTCGTTTCGGCCCGAACAGTCACGGCAGCGCACGTCCCGCTGCCGGCATGAAGAGTGCGGCGAGAGTTCCGGCTCCGCGACCCGCACGCCATACCGTCGTCCTGTTCCCGCCGCGGGAACGTCACGGTGGCCCAGCCGGCCAGGCCCCAGGCCTGGAGCCATGTGCGAACGGACGGACTCCGTTCCGCGCCCGCGCGGAACCTTCGAAAGGACCGTACATGGCCACGCTCGATCGCGACGATGCACTCGATCTGCCGTTCTTCGACGGCTTCCCCTACTGGCTCACGCGGCTGGCTCCCGCGATGTATCACGTCACGCTGCTGCCGGCAGTGCCCGGGCCCCTGCTGGAACGGGCCACCACCCTGCAGGCGCGCGTCAATGGCCTGCCCATCTGCCTGGTATTGGCCGAGCACCGCGCCCTTTACGTGGACGCCAACAACCACGCGCGGCTCAGCGACCAGCCGCCACGCGGCGGCTTCCTCTGCACGGGACGTCTGGCGGCGGGGCTGCGCGGGGATCCCGACAGCGCCGACCTGCGCGCGCGCACCGCGCGGCTGAGCGCCCTGCTGGACGCGCAGCCCACGCAGGGCGCCTTCTTTGGCGACCTGACCAAGGGCGGACGTCCCGCCACGCCCGACGAACTGCGGTCACTCCGGGGATTCCAGCCCGATGGCACGCCCCGGGGATTGCACCGCTGCTCGCGCTGCGGCGACTGGGCGGGCACCTGCCTGGACCCGTCGGAGGTCTTTGCCGGGCTGGTGATGACCGTGCACTGCCGGTGCGACAACCACAACCGGTGCGCGCGGTGTGGGGGTCTGCTGGCCGAGCGGAGGCTGAACGCGAACTTCTACGACCCGAGGGACCGCGGCGTCTGGCACGTGCCGGGGTTCGAGGCGTTCGGGCATCGGTGTGCGGGGTGAGGCGGCTGTTCGCACCGACGGCTTGTACGCCTACAAGAGTTGACTGTGCCCCTATCCCGGGCCGGCCAACGCGCTTCGCCGCGTCCTAACGCCTGTCACCCGGCTGTTGTCAGCAATCCCTTGATGACCGCGGGCAACTCGCACGCCCGCCCAGGTGACAACACGTGGACTCCGACCCGATGTTTCTCCTGGAACGCCCCACTCTCGAGCCAGGCGGCGTGCCCCCCGGCAGGCACGAGTAGCAAAGACGCCTCCGGGCGGCGTCCACCGATGCGCAATGCATCCTGGTAGATGTGGGCAGACTGCATTGCGTCCAGCACGTGTTCACGTCTGGCGCGATACTTGGCATCGAGGACGACGAACCGCTCAGACTTGCCGTCTGACAGGCGGAACACGATGTCTGGTATGCGCTGTTTCGAGACCGACCATCTTCCAGCCCTCTGTATCTCGCTGGTGCGAAATGTCGGTTGCAGCCACAGCTCGGCCCTGCCTCCATGGCCCGCTCCGGTCGTGCGACGGGAGCCGTCACGTCGTCGCCATGTCCAGCCCGGCGTATGCTGCTCCAGCAGGCTTCCCAGCTTCATGAAGCACCAGCGTTCATAGAGCTCCCATGACGGGCTGATCCAGAAGCGCTCGTCCGTGACGTCCCCCTCCACACCGTGCCGAATCGCTCGCCACCCGCGTCCCCAGGCACGCGCATACAGAGGGTCTGCCGACACGGCATTCAATCCCGCGGCCGACACTTCGGCGCGCCTCACGCTCGGGAACGGTGGCTGCCGCAACGCCCGCTGCAGTCGCGCCTCGGTTTCCAGTAGAAACTGACGGCGCGCGGGCCAGCGTGTCGCCAAACCGGTGCGTGTGTCGCTGGCCTGCTCGTTGTCGACGCGCCCTTGTAGCCGAACGGCGACGGCGCGCACGCGCTGCAACACGGAGACCGTCAGCGACTTCATGGCACGGTTTGCTGCAGCGTCCAGTGATTCCTCGACGACGGGCACGTCGAGGCGCGTCGACGCATCCACCGCTCCGGCGTGGCCATCCTCGGACGCGAACAGCACCGACACACCGCTCCGACTGGCTGACAGTGCCGTCTGCCGATCGACCGCGCGCGTCTGGTTCAATGGCACCAAGGCACGTACCGCACGCAGAGCTCGACGAGGGTTGGCGGCGATGGAGGCGAGTGCGCTGAGGTACTCCGGCGTGTAACGGCGCAGCCGCTCGAACTCCACAAGCGGGTCCTCAAGTCGTCCCAGGGAGCCGGACTGAGCGGTTGCGGGCTCCTGCCCCAGCACCAGCGCCGGGTCCATGGACCACAGCTCCCGCACCATCGTCTGAAAGGCTGGCCCTCCGAGCTTCCGTGCGTCTGGTGAGACATCCAAAACGAAGGATTCTAGTCGCCGTCCGTGCTGTAGCAGCTCGGCGCGCACCTGCCCCGCGTAGAATCCCGGCCGCCACGTCCACGCCAACCCCGTCGCATCGTCGGGCAACGGCTCGTCGTCAACTCGGAGGACCAATCCCTGGCCGGGCTTCTCGAAACTGAAGCGCTGCGCTTCAGTGAAGCCGGTGTTCGGGTGCGGCGCGGGCCACAGTGCGATGCGCCCCGCCTCTCCTTCAGCGCGCCAGAAGACGTGCCACGGCGCAGAGATGCTCACCGCCAGAATCTCGCACTTCCAGTGGACCGAAGATCCTCAACAAGCTCTCGAACCTTGCGCGCCGACCGCTTCATGTCGTGGCGGGTGAGGCGCTGCTCGCACTCGTGGAGCGCCTCTCGCAGGCGGGGCGAGTCCTCCCCCCGCAGCTTGGGCAACAGCTTCGCATACACGACGAAGTCGAGCGCCTCCGAGAACTCGGCATCCCGTTGGTCTGCCAGCACTCGCACGAGGTAGTCCAGCACCGTGTCGACGACGCGGTACCCGAAGTGCAGGCGCACCGGCGCCAGCACGGCCATGAGATCTTCGAGCAATCCTTTGACCTTGCCCTGCTGGTCCGCCGAGAGTCCCGGCCGCTTCCAGCCCGGATAGCCCTCGAGGTCAACATCCCAATGCTCGAGTACGAACGCACGATCAAGCACCTTGTCGGATAAGCCATGCGTAGTCTCGTCCATGTTCACGGTGCCAATCAGCGCCAGGTTAGCGGGATACGCCAACGCCCGCGGGACCCCGTCGAAAATGTCGTCCTCCGCATGGAGCCGAATGCTGGCTCCGGTCTCCATGGCCGACAAGAGCGGCGCCATGTACTGCTCGGGATGCGACAGGTTCATCTCATCCAGGATGACCACGTGAGGCCTGGCCGGATTCGCCGCTGCTCGTAGCAGGAACTCCAGGAACGCGGTGCGCACGTAGGAGTCGGTACGCAGTGGATTGATGTAGCCGAGCAGCGCCCCGGGATCGTACCAGCCCGGCTGTACGGGAAGGGTCAGCGTCTCGAGCTCCAAGCGGTCGGCGCCCGACAGCGCCTCTGCATAGGCTCTGGCAAGCAGGGTCTTGCCGGCTCCCGACAAGCCCGTGAGCACTGCGAAATGTCGGCGGGGATGCGCCCAGAGTCCGGCGTGCAGACTGGCCACGAGTCCCGTTTTGAAATGACCGGCCTTCCCCACAGAGGCCGCAATCACGCCCAACGGGGGAAGTTCCACCGATACGGGCTGTGAACGTTCGACCCCATCTGCACCGCTCGCCTGCACGTCCGCGGAGACGTCTTCGAGAGGCTCCGGCACCCAGTGGATGCGCTCGGCCCACTGTTTGCCCCGTTCCGTCAGGCTGAAGCCGTAGTGCCAATCGAACTGCACCACCTTCATCGACAGCAGCCAGGACAGCTGAGCTTGCGGCGCGAACGTGGTGGTCCAACCTGGGTTCATCTGGCTCACGGCGGCGAGCAGCGCCGGCCGAGGCACGGTGCCATGGTCCCGTAGCTCAGTGATCGCGCGATCGACGCCGAGGACGCGGGTCAGGAGCCAATCGGCAAGGAACGTTGGGTCCTGCGACTCGAGGACGTTCTCGCCGCGTTCGGTGAGCACGTAGCGACCCGCCTCCGACCGGATCACGTCGAACTCACCCTGGTAGGAGTTGATGGTCACGCCGAGCGATGTTGTCTTCGAGTCCGGAGCGTTCGACCTGAGGAAGTCGAGCAGCTCCTCGCGCGTGACCCCTGCTCGCACGAACTCCAGGGTCGACAGCAGGGCCGGGAAGAGGCCCTTGGTCGCGGTGAGGCCCCGGCGTCGGCGACTTGCCGGGAGCGGCTGCAGTTTGGTGACAAGTCCGGGGATCTCAACCGTTTCGGTCTTGTCGCCGTCTGCACGCACGAAGCGTTCGAGCAACAGCCACGGCAGGGTCATCCTGGCTGCTTGCGGCTCCCAACCATTTCCGACGGGGCCCAGCATCTGGTCGATTCGCTGACGGACCCAGGCGTGCTCACGGGCGGCATACAGTCCCTTCGGAACGCCCATGGCGCGTCCGAGTTCGTGCAGGGCGCCCATGGCTGCCACGGTCGTCATGGCCTCCGGATACAGCACCGCCATCACCCTGAAGATCTTGAGCAGTGGCCGAGCCGAACCGACGAGGATCGTCATCACACGATCCCGAAGGTCGTCGTGGAGCGCCAGGAGGAAGTCGGAGCGCGCTTCGAGGTCCACCGGCAAGGGCTGCATCGAGCGCTCGGCGAGCCACGCTCGGAATCCCGCATCGTCGAGAGCGCGGTCCACCGAGATGTTCCCCTGCCCAACTGCCGCGACGTGGTTGTCTTCCCAGAGGCGCTGCTGCACCTGACGGTCGGCGCGGGCGTCCTTCGACAGGCCGCTCCACCACTCCAGCACGCCAGCGAGGCGGCGGTTCCACTCTGCATTGCCCTCGCCCAGCTCGAGACAGGCGGCCCGCAGACCGGTATCAGTTGAGATGTCCTGCATGTTCAGGCGGGATTGTAGTCGACGACGGTCACGGCGCTCGGCGACTTAGCGCCCGCGAGGGTCCTCGTACATCAGCGTCATCAACCGGACCGGTGCAGTTCCGCCGACAGCAGCGTCGACCAGCGGACGGAAGCGGTCCCACTCGACGAGGTAGACCGTCCGAAACTGCGCGAAGTCGATCCGTCGGCCCTGCTCCGCCAGCGCGTGGAGAAGCCGTTCGTCCTTCAATGCGGCCGAGATCGGCACGTCGTACGGACCTGGCACGGGATCGTCCGGCCGCAGCAGTCCGTGCTTGGTGCTGAGCACAAACCACGGCTGTCCAGACGATTCTGCCGCCCGTCGCCAACGCACGAACGTGTCGCTCACGTAGGTGTCTTTGGCACTGACGGCGCCACGATTTGGCTCGCGCGACCACACCTTCTCATCCGAGCACGGCAGTATCCACACATCCATTCCGGACTCCCGTCTGGCAAACCACGCCCTATCCTCACGTCCAACGTGTTCCTGGACCGCACGCGCTTTCGTCTCGCGGCTAGAATGCTCAACGTGGCGACCCAGAAAGTATCCGACCAGGTATTCGCGACCGCGAAGTGGGCCGAGACCATGGCAGTGGCACATCACCTATTCCGGGCGACCCGATGCCAAGACCCGGAAGACGGGACGCTCCGTGACATGGCCGTTGGTGAGCTTCCTCGGACCGCAGGGGCGCGAATCTCGAGGGGTGGTGGACATGATCGCCATCCGCAAGGACCACAGCACCGAGGGCACGCGCGTCAAGCGAGGCGACCGGTTCGAGATCGTCCTCATTCAGATCAAGGGTGGCGGCGCTCGGCGTCCCACCAGTCAGGATGTCACACGTCTCCGCCGCGTCCACCGCCGCTACCACGCTAAGGCGTCCGTCTGGGTGCACTGGAAGCGTAAAGAAAGCATCGTGTGGCACCGACTTCGGCCCAGCGCCAGGAACCCGTGGGTCGCCGTAGACGACTTGCGAGAAATCTTCGGGTGACGCAGTAGCCGCTACGCGCGATTGGCTAGTCTTACCAGCGAGGGGGGGATCTTTCCCGGTAGTCACGAAGGCTGACGTAACCGATGCTCTTGATAGCGTTCAGTACTTCGCCCGCTGTCTGATACGCTGCGACGTAGGTGCCGCCCTCGTCGTCGGTCCAGTCGATCACTCCGACGTGAGCAATCCGACGCGCCGAGGCTGAATCTGAGTATCACCCACTCCCGGCAGTTTCCGTAATAGGCCGTCTCGTCATCGAACGCCCGCTCGACCAGCTGCTGGCGCCACAACTTCTTCTCGTCGCTCCGTAGTGGTGCCCCCATGCGGATCGCATCCAGGCGCCGCGCGGTGAACTCGCGTTCGGAGCACCCCTGCAACAGGTCCGTCACGTCATCTGGGTCGTAATCTCTAGGGTCCGGCTCGCGAATCGGATGGAACAAGCCCCAGTCCACGAACCTGGCCGCTCGCCAGTCGTGGCTCGCAAACCCGTCCAGCCATCGTCGTGCGCATCGCCGCTTGAGCTCCGCGTCGCCCTCCTGAACAGCCGAGATCAACTGCTCGATCACCCACTTCTCGGAGCCCCACGTGTGCCGTTCGTCGTCACGACGAGTCATGTCGTTCTGCTGCGCGGCTCAGTCCTTCTCGAACGCCTGATGTGAGAACTTCAGAGTGCGGGCGTTCTCGGTCACGGTGCGCACGACGTTCTCCGGGGCGCCTGACGGCACCTCTGCCTCGACCTCGAGAATCACCGTGACTTTCGCCCCCACCAGACCGGCCAGGTGCGCAATCACTTCCTCCGCGATGCGGCTGGCGTCGCGGCCCACCCGGGTGGCATCGAGCATGACCGACCCGTGGAATCGCTTCGGAAGGGTGGCTTTGAGCGCCGCCCCGCCGCCGGCTGCGACGCCGGGAAGCGCGCCCGGGCCAGCAGCGCCGGCGCCGCCTGACTCCCCAGCACCGTCAGGTCCGTCGGCAGGCTTGGCGTTGGATTCGGCCTCGAGCTGACGCCGCGCCACCGCGGGCTTCACCAGCAGCCCCGCAGGGTTTCCAGCTCCCACTGTCACCACCTGGCCGGCCCGCAGCTCGCGGTACCTCCCAGCGTCTTCGTCGTAGCTGGCGGCGAAGGCGAACGCGTCGTGCTCCCAGGTGATCAGCTCCACGCCCCGGCGGACGGACTCGATCAACACCTCGGGCCCGGACAGCCTCGGCAGGTAGACGTACCGCGCGAAGTGCTCAACGAGCTGCTTCACAGCCACGTGGTTGTCCGGCCACAGCGGAATGCGGTCCAGCTCCATCCGCAGGCGCGACGGCGCGAAACTGGGCAGCAGCAGTTCGTCCTTGATCAGCTTCTTGCTGGCCCGAACGGCCAAGGCCTCGCTGCCAGACAGGCGCGTGGCCTGAATCTCCACCGGGGCAGACGGCGACGACTGCGTGGGCACGAGCAGCCACTGATAGGTCTCCGGGCAGGCGCGACGTGGCGGCGCTGTCTGCATTCGCCTTTTGCGTCTCTGCCTGTGCCACCTGCTGGGGGTCGAGGTTCAGCTCGACCTGCTCGGCCAGGATGGACTTCCAGGCCAGATAGCGACGCGTGGCTTCGTCAAGGTCCTGAAGCCTGACCCTGTCGGCCGCCAGGAAGACCAGGGCGTTGCGGTATAGGCGCGGAGTGTTGCCTCGCGTCTCGAACATCTCCCGGGCGGCGGCTACGGCCAGGCTCCCGTCCTCCCGGGTATGCGGCTGGTCAACGCTCATTACGACCAGGCGCGCGTCCGGGTCGTCTGGCACTTCCTGAGAATTGCGCGGCAGGTCGTGGACGCGGTCAAACGCCCCTTCGTGCGAAGGTCAATCCTGAGCCGGCGATGGATCTCCTCCACCACCTTGTCGGAGTCGCGCTTGAGCTGCTCGGCGCGGTCCTCCGCCAGCTTCGTGACGGTGGGCTGCGTGGAGTACCAATAGCGGTGGCCGTCCTGGTACAGGTAGGTGGCTGCGCCCGCCAGGCGCCTTAGGGCGTCACCAAAGATGGCCGGCGACTCGCCCGGCATCACGCAGCCAAGCTTCACGCGGCGGTCTTCGACGCCCCGGTGCGCGGCCGACGCCGTAGGTGCGGACCCCATGTAGATGGTGCGAGCCACCCGCCGGCAGGCGGCAGCTTGCCCAGGTTCGGCTGGTCGCCGTCGATCTGTAGCGGCAGTGAACCGGGGCCGTCCACATCCCTCGAGATCACCGGCACCCAGTTGTCTGACAGGTAGCGCGTGAGCTCGAACTGCACACGAGGCTCGTCGATGGAGATGTTCGCCGGCAGGATGAGCGGGTTGCGGTCGCCCTTTTCCCACAGGCTGTGAATCACCGCCGCCATCAGGCGCAGTACGCCGCGAGTGCGCTGGAACTTCACCAGCGTGGACCAGTCGGTGTAGAGGCGGTCGAAGATCTCCGGGTGGATGGGGTATGCAGCCTTGATGCGCGTCTCGTAGTCCGCGTCTCGGCACTCCGGCGGAAACTCCGCGTGCTGGTTGCGATACAGATCGGCGAATGCACGCGCCACGACGTCCCGGTCTTTGAACTGCGCGGGATCCGTCATGGGCTCGAAAAGCCGCCGACGCACGATCTCGAAGCCCTCTTCAGCGCTGGCCGGCCTCCACGACGACTCTACGCGGCCCACGACGTTGCGCAGACGGTCGAGCGCCTCGCGGCCACGCACGCCGCCCACCTCGATGTCGTCCGCCTGCGTGTGCGGCGAACCGGCCGTGTCTGACGCCGGCAGGCTGATCACCAGCAGACAGTTCTTCGCCAGCTTCGCGGATTCCGTGAGCACCTGGGCGAAGGTGAACTGCGTCTCGAAGCCGCCGGCCGGAAGGTCGCTCTGGTCGTGGAGCTGGCGCGCGTAGGCCACCCACTCGTCGATCAGGATGAGGCACGGGCCGTAGTCGTTGAACAGCTCGCGGAGCACGTCGCCGGGGCTGGTGGCGCGCTCGTCGTCGGCCCTCACCCGCTCGAATGCCTTCTTGCCCCCAAGCTGCCAGGCCAGCTCGCCCCACAGCGTCTTCACTACCGTTCCGTCAGGCTTCGTGGACGGATTGCCGGGTGAGATCTTGTTGCCCACGAGCACCACCGGCCGCGCCTTCGGCAGCGTGGAGGCACCGGCTTCCTGCAACACGGCGTCAATACCCACGAGTTCCGACGCCTTGGCGCCAGAGCACATGTGGTACGCGCCAGCATCGAGTGCGTCTTGCCGCCGCCGAAGTTGGTCTGGAGCTGCACCACCGGGTCGCCGCCCTCGCCAGCCAGGCGCCGCACGGCGCCGCCAGCATGCTCTTCAGGCTCTCCGTAAGATAGGTGCGGCGGAAGAACTCGACCGGGTTCTTGTGCTCGTCGCCGCCCTCGCCCAGGTGCACCTGCCAGAGGTCTGCCGCGAACTCGGCCTGCTGGTAGCGACCACTCGCCACGTCCTTGTGCGGCGTGACCACTTCGCGCCAAGGCTTGAGGCCGCTCACGCCCGCACTCTCGATGGCCGTGCCTGCACTCTTGCGCTTCTCGCCGCGCACCTGCTCGTCGAACCGCAGACGCAACAGCTCGGTCTTCATTCTCTCGAGTTCGTCCGCCTGTGGCGCTGACACAGCCGTGAGCAGGCGCGCCGACGAGTCGAGCGCGCGGTACGCATCGTCGCTCGTGAAGGTCTCCTGATGGGCCCAGCGATTCCGGTGGTCACGGAGTTCCGAGAGCAGACTTCTGTGGGCTGAGCTGAGGGTCTTGCGGAACACGGTGTTCCACGACTCCCACATCAGCTTCAGCAACGCCGCGATGTCCCACTCAGACAGCGGCTTGTTCGCCAGCAGGCGATCGTCGCCGATGAAGACGCGGGCTTGCGCTTCGGCCTTCTCCTGGTAAGTACTCTTGAGCTCGCGTTCGATAAAGGGGTAAAGCCCGGTCTTCAGGAGCTCGAGCGCCTTGCCGACGCGTTCGTGGTTGGTGATTGCCATCAGTGCCCACCCTAAGAAGGCGAGACCTCGCTCGCAAGGCGGTCGACTGCTTCGATGAAGACGCGAAAACTCGCTGAGCGATTTTCACGCGACAGCTCAGGCCCTAGCAGCCTGGCGCCTGACACCTTCTGGAACTCCTCCACGAGACCAGCGAGCTCACGGGAGGGCTTTGCGATCGCATCCGGGTCGCGGAACTTTGCCCGGCCAGACACGGCGACGACATTCGGTTTCCCGTAGGCCTTCGCTACTGCGGCCAGATCTCCGAAATACCAGGCCTCCAACTCCTGGCATACGATTCGCACGATCGTGTCCGGCCGACCGCCTGCCTCGCACAGCGTGAGTACGCCCTGCTTAGTCGCGCGACAATCACCGCCGTCGTTGTCGCGCAGCACGCAAAACCGTACCCCGGGCTCACGCCAGGCTCGGAGCTTTCTACCCAGACTGGTCTCAAGATCCCGCTTTCCTTCGTGAGGAATGCAAATGAACGGCAGACCCGGGTAGAGCTTTGGCAGGAGCCCCTCGAGCAGAACTTTCATCGAGTACTCCTCAAGGAGGAACACGATACGACTCATCGGCGGCCGGCTCCCTCGAACAGGCCCTGCTTCCACAGTGTGCCTGGCTGATCGCCCGCGCTGACCAGCTCCTGCAGCAGCTCGCTGTCGCCCGCACGCCGAACAGTCGTGAAGCCGTTTTCTTTAACGAGCCAGTAAATCTCATCGAGCTGCACGCCGTTCAGGAAGTCTGGCGAATGGGTAGAAACAAACACTTGACCGCCGCGGCGTGCGTAGTCGCGGAACTCCTCGACGAGCTCGTGCAGAAGTTCCGGGTACAGCTGGTTTTCGGGCTCTTCGATCGCAAGTAATGGATGGGGCTTGGGATCGTAGAGAAGCACAAGGTACGCGAACATCTTGATCGTGCCGTCTGAGACGTAACGCGCAATAAACGGATCGCGAAAACTGCCGTCTCGGAAGCGCAACACTAGACGCCCGTCCTCGGTCGGCCTCGCCTCCACTCCACTGACTCCGGGCACGCGCTCGCTCATGACCTGCAGTACCTTGTCGAAGCGATCCCGATGGTGCTCGTAGAGATACTGTGCGACCTGCGCCACGTTGTCTCCGCGGGTCGACAAGTGCTCCGCGTACCCCGCCTCAGCACTCGGGCGTGCGTCACTGATGTGGAAGTCTGAAATATGCCAGTTCTCGATGAGGCCGCGGAACTCAGACACAACGCGGAACTCCTTGAACTGACCGAGCCCCTTGATCGCTAGAACACTCGGGTCGTCAAGCCGTGCTCCTTTCGCTCCTCGACCACTCCCTCTTCTCCGTATGCCGTTTCGTTCGTGATCGCGCTGCCTCGTCCACGCGAAAAGTCGACGAAATGCCACGGTTTCCCGAACTGCCCGCGCCGAAATTTGAGCACCTCGCGCTCGACGACAGGCCGACCAGCGTCGTTGGCGATGTCGAGCTGGTAGGTCGCAAGGCGCCCGCCGCTCTCGCGGAATCTGACGGTTACGCCAATCGGGCCGCGCTCCCCGCGGCTAACAAGCTCAGCTAACCCCCCTCGACGAGCCACGGCCTGCGCAACGTTCTGAGTCAGCGCCTCTTTCAGAAAGCTGAAGACGTCAAACAACGTGGTCTTGCCCGATCCGTTGGCACCAACGACAACCGCCATCCGAGGCAGGTTCGTCAGCCTTGCGTCTCGAAACAGACGGTAGTTTCGGACTTCGATTGACTCGATCTGCATAGCCTATTCCTCAGTCCCCGAGAAAAGCCCGCCTTGCTCTGCCCTGGCTTTGCGGCCCTCCGCGACAAGGCCCGCGATTACGGGCCAGCTTTGCACCAAGGCGTTGTAGGTCAACGCTTCGGCAGCGCGCTTCTTCCGCTCACACAGAGTGTAGAGGCGGTAGGCTAGCTCACGGCCGATCTCGGCACGGGCTCCGATCTTGGCCACCAAGTCGGCCGCCGCGCCTTCTCCGCCAACGGCAAGCACACGAATTAACTGGTGGACGATCTCCCACGCGGTCAGGCGCGGGTCGGATGCAGGGTCCCAGTCGGCGGGCAGTTCGTCCGGGCGAAGCAGCCGCACTTTGCCGCGCTTGGATTCGAGGATGCCCGCCTCGACCATGCCCTCAACACTGGTGTTCTTGGACTTCGAGAGCTGCTCGGCCTTTCCGTAAGGGCCCTCAGCGAACCCTTCGTCGTCGAACCACGTGAGCGCCCAGCGGCTGTCGGCGTCGAAGTCGCCCTCCTGCTCGGCCAGAGCCTCGTCGAGGGTCTGATTGATGAGCGCGAGCGCCCCGCGCACGCTGAGCGGTTTGCCCTCCGCGTCGAGCACCGTGCTGTAGCGGGTGTAGACCGCCATGCCCGGGCCAATGGCTGCTTGAGCCAGGTCCACTGGCGCGATGTTGCCGCGCTGCAAATTGACGAGCGCCGCGGGCAACTCGGCCTTCAGCGCGGTGACGAACTCACGGCGCGTGGCTGCTGGAGCGGAGGCTGCGCGCTTGCGGCAGACAAGAACGATGCTAGAGGCTAGTGCGTTTGTGCCGATGCCTGTTGATCGATTGTCGCCCTCAGTGCGCATCGGCCAAGTACCGGTAATCGAAAAGCCAGCTTCAATGACCGCAGCCAGGAATGTGTCCCAGCCAGTGCTCGCTGTGCCGGCCTCGTCATCAGTCTCTGCCTGCT
This sequence comes from Vicinamibacterales bacterium, assembly GCA_041394685.1. Lineage (GTDB taxonomy): Bacteria > Acidobacteriota > Vicinamibacteria > Vicinamibacterales > UBA2999 > VFZN01. Next base: position 25,027 of record JAWKHU010000062.1, on the reverse strand, counting down.
TGAACGCGTAGTAGATGGTGACCGGGAAGGCCGGATGCCCATGGTCTGCGAGACGACGCATTGCTTGCGTCATACCTCCGAGGAAGAACGCCTCGGCCTGCTCGGTGCCGCCGTGACGGTAGGGTGTCGCGACCAGCTCCTCGGCCTTTGGAACGGCCATCGTGGCGAAGAGTGCCGGGAATACTGACTTCAGCGAGCGCCGCAGCCAGACGTAAAAGAAGTCTGACAAGTCCGCGTAGCCAATGTTGTCGTAGTAGGGAGGATCCGTGCTCACCACGGCTGAATGGGCCGCTGCCCATTCAGACCGCACATTGGCTTGCTCCGCAGTGCTAGGCACCTTGCCCGCGAGTGCAACGTCGAGTACTTTGGCAACAACATTTGCGCACTCACGGAACCCTGAGCTGGAGCCTCCGAAGGGTGAACCCTCAGCGAAGTCCCACGCCATCTGTATGGCCTGCTTTGGCATGGTAGAGCGCATCGCGCTGTCCTTCGGTCGCCAGGTCGCGATCGACGACCCGTAGTCCGACAGGCGACTCACCGCCATCGCCAAGAACGAGCACACCGCCTCCGCGTAAGCCGTCGCGCCGGTGCCGCCCTCGCGGAGGGGCACGGGGTTGTCGAGGAGGCCCACGGCTCTGGCGTCGCGCTCCACGCGCTCGCGCGCTTCCTGCACCAAGTCGGAAAACGTTGTCAGCGCGACGAGCTGTCGAGGGGTGAAGAGGTCGCCATAGTTCTTCAAGCCGTAGAGCGGCGGGGAGAACCAGCGCGGGTTCTCGGGTATCGCGACATCCGGCCGCCACTCGGGTTTTGCCTTGCGCGCAGCCGCCTCATGAGCTGGGGTGGGTGCCAGATAGACGCGCCCACGATCTCCATCAGCCACGATCGCCATCAGGCGTGTGCCCATCCGTCCGGCGTTGGCCTCGCCGTAGATGTGCTCGCTCGCGATTGGTGTATCAGACATCAGGCACTTGAAGTTCGCGCCTCTCGACAGCTTCGTCCCGCTCTGCCCCCCCTCTGCATCCTTCAGCTTGCCCAACTTGACCGTGAAGCGGTAACTGCCGTTCTCGACTACCGGCTCGACATAAGCCTCCTTGCCCGCCTTGGTCGAGAGTATGAAAGTCGAGGCCAGGGGCACGTCCACCTCCGCGAAGGCGGGGTTCGGACTCTTCACAGTACGCACCCAGAGCCAGGCGATCACGGTGAGCTTGCGGCCGACGTAGGGCCTCAGGTCCGGCCGCCCCTCCGCCATGTCGGCGGTGACCTCGACCTTCGGGTAGAGGTGGCCGATGCGCTTCTCGGCCTCGTCGCGCATCCACTGGCCGTAGTACCGCACGTCCACGGCTAGCCCCAGCGCGCCCTTCCACTCCCCGGCAATGAGCGACTTCTCCGCGCGCCCCTCTGGGTTCACCGGCGGCTTGCCCGCGAACTTCGGCGGGATCTCGATCATCGCCTTGTTGATCAACACCGCCACCGGGTTGAGGTCGGTAGCGTGGCTCTCGAGCCCGAGCCGCTGCGCCTCGAGCGGCAGTGCACCGCTACCGGCGAACGGGTCGTGGAAAGCAGGCAGCTTGTTGCGGTCGAATAGCTGCTTGGCCCGTGGGTCGCCAACACTATCGACGCATGCGCGCCGCCAGCTCTGCCAAATCTCGTCGCGGGCCGCCTGAAGTACTGCCTCGTTGGTGGTGTTATCCCACTTCACGAGCTCCTCGATAATGCGGAAGAGTCTCTGCCGCTCCTCATCCGCCAGGACGTCGTCCAGTGTGGGTGCCGGCCCGGGTTCGGGCACTTGAATCTTCATACCCTCGGCCCTCTTGGCAAGCGCTCGCGCCTCGTCCCAGACCTTCAGCTTCTGTTTCACCAGGCTCTGGGCTTTTCGGCGCAGCGCCGAATCCTGACGAAGTACGTCAACGTAAGTTGAAGGGTCGTCCACCATCTGCGCGAAGATCACAGCCCTCGCTGCCGCGACTGGGCGCTGAGCCCACCATTTGTGCAGGGTCGTCGGATAGCCGGCCGGGGCCTTCCTTTTTCTCCGCGAGCCCTCTTCGTTGATCGCTTCGAGCGGCAGAGCTACTTCGATCAGCTTCTTCCGAGTGCGCACGGGGACTCCGGAATTGGGCGGGCGGAGATTCGAGACGGCCACTACTCGGGCTCCTTGGCTTTTCGTGGCTTCATCCGCCCCAGGCCCATCTGCTCGATCAGGCCAGCGGATTTCATCACGCAATCCAAACTAATTGCCGGAGTCTCTTTGTTCTTGTTTACGTATCCGGCCAGGTACTCTGCTGACGGATTGTCGATTCCGAATCGCGTACAGACCAGATAGGAGACGGATTCCGCCTCGAACTCACGCACGATCACTGGCAGCCCAGTTCGATCGGGCCACCACTCCTTGTTCGTCGTACCCAGATGGCCGCAGTAGAGATGCGCGAGCTCGTGCACGAGCGTGGCGTAGCGTGTCTCCGGCGAGTGCTTGATGTTCAGCAGAAGCTCGTACTCCAGTGGCACAGCAATGTCGACAGGCTCTGGCTTCTCCCTGACGCGAAAGCGGACCATCCGCCCGGGGTTGGCCTTCGCGATCCGGCCGGCACTGTCCGATCCGGCATCCCGCTCGTGCACGGAGACGCCATCTCGCGCAGCGTTCTCGATCGTGCGAGCCAGCCGGCCTCCGATTCGGCCGCCGGTCACGGCGAACGGATGTTCGACCCATCGAGGCAGTGGCCCGGCATCTGGATAGGGCGCGGTGTCACTGACGTCGAACGTGAACAGCACCGGCCCCTTCGGCTGCAGCAATACAACCGGACGAGCTCCCGGATTCACGTATCTCCGAAAGTCCCGCTCCCAGCGATAGGGCGGAGCCACGAATGTAGCCCCGGGCATCTGCTGGTGGGCCAGCATCGCGTTGAACGGTGAGTAGAACGTAAAGCGCGTAATGAACTTCAACAGCTCGTGATAGTCCTTCGACCCGTTGAACCGCTTGGCTCGCAGGAATAGGTCGTCGAGGGCGCGCGACGCTGAGTCACGGTCCCACTGCGCCGCGGGGCTTGGCTCGTCGTCGAGTAGGGGTTTCTGCCGTCCTTGCATCGCGTTCCCTCAGGCCGGGGGCGCCCCTCTGCTGAGCAGCTCGGCCAGGTCGTAGTTCACGCTCGTCACGCCGAAGTCGGGCTCGCGCCTGAACGGCTGGCGCACGTAGTGCACCTGGTGACGTTCGTGGTCGAAGAACTCCACGATGCCCAGGATGAAGTCCTCGGGCTTGTTCAGGGAATAGAGGATCTCGTTGCGCGTCACGGTCACGGTGTCCGCCGCCGACGCACGCCCCTTCACCTCGATGAACCGCAGCTTGCCGGTGCCGGGCACCTTGCTCTCTATGTCGTAGCCCAGCTTCTCCAGCTCCCGATCGGTGGGCTCGAAGCCCGGGCGGCGCTCCACGTCCATGATGATGGCGCGGGCCTTCGCGGCCACGACCTGCACATCCACGTCGGAGGCAGCAGCCAGAGGCTTCCAGCCGGCCATCAAGTCCAGCAGGCCCTTCGGCACCACAAGCATCCCGCCAAGCACCACCGGAGGCAGCGGCGGGATGCGGGCTTCAAACTTCAGTTCGTCAAGCCGTTTCTGCAGGCGCGTCTGCAGCAGGTCAGCCCGCTTACGGGCCTCGGAGGATTGAGCCGAGCGTTGGGCTTTCCTGCCTGCTCCTGCAGCTTGAGCTGGGCGGCGCGGTGGTCCCAGTAGGTGATTTCTTTCGTGAGCCGCTCCATCACGGCGGCTTCGGTCTTCTTCAACGGGGCCAGCTTCGGCTCGCGCACCTCGGCCAGGTGGCCCGGCACCACTGTTCGATGGCGTAGGACCTGGCTTCGAGCTCGTGGGTGATCCACTGGCATTCAGCACGGGCCAGCAGGGCGTTCACGTCTGGCTCGCCTTCTGCCAGCGGCCGGTAGTCCAGGTATGGCGCGTACTGCACGTGCCGGGTGGCGCGAAATCGGCATCCAGCTCCACGTAGAGCATTCGCTTCGAGATGACGCGGCGGTCGCCGCTGCGCGTCACGCCGGCATCCTGAATGGCGTGTTCCAGGTAGAACAACACACGTGGGCGGGTGCCGAGGTCGCGGTCGTCCACCAGCACAGCGCCCCGCTTCAGCAGGTCTGCGTTTCGTTCGAGGGTCAGGTCGATCACGGCGTCCAGCAACGGGTGCCCAGGGCACACGAAGGCGGCCAGCGGCTGGCCGGGCGGCGCGATGAGCGGCTTCTCGAAGGCGATGCGCTCGTAGCGCGGTAGCACCGGCGTGCCGATGCCGATCAGCCGGTCGCGCCCTACTACCGGGCCCGGCACGTGGCTCACCTCGTAGCGGCGCGGCTCGCGCCTGTTTGGCCGTGCCGCCGAGCCGCTGGAACGCCTCGCGGAAGAACGACTCGATGTAGTGCGGCTGCAGGCGGCGGGCGTCCGCCCGTTCCATGTCTTCTCGGATGCGCTGCACGCGGCTGGCGTCCATGGCGTCGTGCGCCAGCGCGTGGTCTTCGAGCAGGTGGCGGAGCTGGCTGCGGTCTAGCGCGCGGTCGATCACGGTGCTGAGTCGGGCGCGAACCTCAGGTTGATCGCCGTAGCGGATCGCCTCGAGCAGCGGGTCGCGCAGGGTCTTTTTCCTGCTCGCCTTCTTCGAACTGAAGCTTGCCCAGCACGTCGAACACTTGCCCGCCCAGGGCGTGGCGCGCTTCCTCGAGCTTTTCGAGGAGCTTGCGGTACACGTCGCCCTCACGCGTTTCGCCCGCCACCAGGTTCCAGAGGTGGCACACCTCGGTCTGGCCGATGCGGTGGATGCGGCCGAACCGCTGCTCGAGGCGGTTGGGATTCCACGGCAGGTCGTAGTTGACCATCAGGTGGGCCCGCTGCAGGTTGATGCCTTCGCCGGCGGCATCCGTGGCCAGCAGCACCCGCACCTCGGGGTCGTGCTTGAACGATTCCTGCGCCTTGAGGCGCTCTTCGCGCCCCATGCCGCCATGAATCATCACCACGGCTTCGGGCTTGCCCAGCAGGGTCGCGATTCGGCTTTCGAGGTAGTTCAGCGTGTCGCGGTGTTCGGTAAACACGACCAGCTTCTGATGCGGCGACGGCACTGGCTTTGGAATCTCGCCCGAGCCGTAGGGCGCCGCCTCCTCCTTCACTCGGTCGGCCATGCCAGCGTTGGTGAACACCTCGTGCAGCAGCCCGGCGAGCTCGCGCCACTTCGTGTCTGTGCCGCTGCGGCGCACGCCAAGCGCGAGCGACTCCAGATGCTGCAGCGTGACGATCTCGGCCTTGAGTTCGTTGATCGACCGCGCGGCGGTGGCCTGGTCGAGGATCTGTTCCTCGACCTTCTCCACCTCGTCGTCGGGTGCCTCGTCCAGATCTTCGACGTCTTCGGCGTCGAGTGCGGGCAGTGTGGGCGCCAACACGGGCGGTGCCACCTGGCCGCCGCGTTGCAGCACTTCCAGCTCGCGGAGCCGGCTTTCGAGCCGCTCGCGACGGCGACGCAGCGACTGGTAGATGGCCTCGGGCGACGACGCCAGCCGGCGCTGCAGAATCGTGAGCGCGAAGCCCACCGTGCCGGCGCGCTTGTCGTTTTCCAGCGCGTCGGCGCGGTTGAATTCCTCGCGTACGTAGTCCGTAACGCTCTTGTAGAGGTGCGCCTCCGCGTCCGACAGCTTGTACGGCAGGGTGTAGGCGATTCGCTCAGGAAACAGCGGCGTGCCGTCGAACTTGAGCAGCTCTTCCTTCACCATGCGACGCATCAGGTCTGACACGTCTGCCACGTGCGCGCCGTCCCTCACGCGGCCTTCGAAGCGGTCGCCGTCGAGCAGCGCCATGAAGAGCTGGAAGTCCGCCTCCTTGCCATTGTGCGGCGTGGCGCTCATCAGCAGGAAGTGCCGGGTAAGGCCCGACAGCAGCTCGCCCAGCCGGTAGCGCTTCGTGTACTTTGTCTCGCCGCCGAACACGGTGGCCGACATCTTGTGGGCTTCGTCGCACACCACGAGATCCCACCGGCAGTCGGGTGCCTGCAGTTTTTCCTGCACGTCCTCGTTGCGCGACAGCTTGTCGAGCCTTGCGATGACGAGGTTGGTTTCCATGAACCAGTTGCCGGTGCGCGCGGCTTCGAGCTTGTCGTTGGTGAGGATCTCGAACGGCAACTGGAAGCGCTGGTAGAGCTCGTCCTGCCACTGCTCCGCCAGGCTGCCGGGACACACCACGAGGCAACGCTGCAGGTCACCGCGGGCGATCAGCTCCTTGATGAGCAGCCCGGCCATGATGGTCTTGCCGGCGCCGGGGTCGTCGGCCAGCAGGAAGCGGAGCGGCTGGCGCGGCAGCATCGCTTCGTACACGGCAGTGATCTGGTGCGGCAGTGGCTCAACCAGCGAGGTGTGCACCGCGAGCACGGGGTCGAACAGGTGCGCGAGGCGGATGCGCTGGGCCTCAGACACGAGGCGGAAGAGCGCGCCGTCGCCGTCGAAGCTCCACGGGCGGCCCTGCTCCACCACGACGAGGCGTGGCTCGTCGTGCCGGTACAGCAGCTCGTTGGCCAGCTTGCCGGCCGGGTCTTTGTAGGTCAGCTCGAGGGCTTCGGAGCCGAACCACTTGACGCTGACCACTGTGGCCAGGGCATCTGCCAGGACGCCGCGGATGGCGGCACCGGGCGTGAGCTGTTCGAGAGTCGCCATGGGGGAGGCATGACCTTAAGTCGTGGGGGCGCTGTAGGATACCGCGTCAGAACGACCCATCCAAGAGCGGCCAGAGCGGCCGGCTCCTGTGTTGATCCTCATCGGGGCTTGCACTGGTAGCAAACGTAGTCCGACGCCATTGCGAGCACGTTGCCGCAGCTGCACCTCCTTACGCCGCCCTTCAGTCCGAGGGGGACTGGGGGCCGCGGCTTCGGGTTGGCCCTACGCTTGGCAGGGCGTTCCACCGGAAGACGGTGTGGCGGAGGCAGAGGGAGCTTGGTGTCGTGCGGGTCCGCGAAGCTCTCCGGTCCGGCAGGCGCGAGGACGACCGGCGGAGGCTTGGGAGGGACATATCGCTCGGGCCGGAGCGGGCTTCGGTGACCGCGCCACACTTCTACAGGGCGAAGGCTCGGCGCCAGCTCGCGACGAGCGTCCTCGGCGACTTGGCGCATCCCGTCCAGGTCACCGCTGCTCCGCGCGGCACGGATTTTGGCCGCCAGCGGGTGCTGAAAACCGTGTCTGCAGACCACTCGCGTCTGGAGGGAGGCCAAGCGTCGGTCGAGCTCTATCTCCTGCGGGTTCCTATTGACCAGCTGGCGAAGCGATTCAAGTGTCCGCTGCATCGTGACGAGGTCGCAACTCTTCTTCGCGGCGTACAACTCGCGCATCTGACGACTGTCTTCGCCGAAACGGGTCGCAATGTCGCCCCACAGCGTCCCAAGTTCCGCATCGAGCTGGTCCACCGTCTTCCGTAGTGCTCGCATCCGTGTGGCTTCGTCGACCATGGTTCCCCCGCCAGTATTGGTCTACTCGGCAAGCGTGACAGATCAGGTCACAGCGCCTTGAGGTCAGGCGTAGTCTCCACCGGCTCCTCCGCGGCCTCGAGGGCCTGCTCCAACACGTCCGCGAGCCGTTCGGCCACCTGGCCGGCCTTCCGCGAGTCGATTCGCGGGATGTCGGCCTTCATCTCCTCCGGCAGCAGGACGTCCAGGCTCGACCGATACTGCGCCGCAGCATTGGCGCCGAGGGCCCGCATGAACTTGCGAGGGCGGAATCCCAGCTTGCCGGACACATAGATCTCGATCAGCCCGCCCCCGTTGCGCTTGAGGGTCATGCTGCCGTCCTGGCCCGTGCCCCAGTCGAGGTACAGCGCCGCCGGACTGCTCGACGAGCTCGCGCACGCGCGTCGCGAGCCCTTGACGGCGGGTGGCGCGGGCGACCCTGCAAGCATCGCGAAGAACCGCTCCTGGTCCCAGGTCTGGCGGCCGGGCATGAGCGAGGTGACTTCCTGTCGCTCCTGGATGATCTTCGTGGCCGGCGTCTCGCCTTGAACGATGACGCGCACGACCTGCCGCGCCTCGACGGTCACCGCGCCCCGAAGGACTGGCACAACCAACGGCGGCCCACCCCCACTGCTGGGGCAGAACAGCGCCAGGTCGACCAGCGCCAGTTTCCACTGCTTCAAGAGTTGATCGCCGAAAACGGTCTTGCTTAGCCTTTCGACGCGGTCATCCACGTCGTCGCTGGCGATAATCACGAGGACGTCGCCGTCGGCGACTCGCTCCATCACCTCTTCTTTGTCAGTGGTAGCGGCCGCGCCCGCTGGCAGCGGAGGGAACGTCTTCCGAAGAGCGTCCTGCAGTTGACTGAGGTAGTCGAGCGCTTGCCCTACCTTGCGGCGATTCTCGGGATTGACGGCCAGCTTCGTCTCGACGATGGCAAGGCGGCCGCGCGACGAAACGAGTAGCACATCGATCGGGCCGGCCTCGGTGCCGAACTCTTTCTGCCACGCAAACCATTCGTCGTCCGTCAGACCGGCCTGTTCGCATGGAGCGATGGCGAGGAGTGGCTGCTCGAAAATGGCGTCGCGAAACCAGAACTCGTTGAGCCTCAGTTCGGCGGCAGTGCTCCGTCGATAGCTCTCCCTGGGGCTCGGAGTGGCCGATGTGGACAGTTCGAAAATCTGATCGCCTACGACACGCATCGCGGGCCCTCCAGACGAACGTGAACAAACGAGCCAGGCCTATGAAGTCGTTCGGCGTGGCCAGACTATAGACGGCTTCGCGCCTGTCACATCGGCCTCGACGCCAGTCTGGCTGGGCCAAGACGTTTGTCGTGACCAGCGTGGTCTTCGACCTGCCGCCTAACAAAGACCCGCGCGCCGATTCGGCAGCGGCTGGAGACCACGAACGAAGCTCTGGGCGCCAGCACGTGACTGCCTTCTGCCGAGGTTTCCCGTTCCCCTTCGCGCATCTACTACCTGATGCACTGGCCTTCGCCGCCGCTGCGGCTACGGTGTCCACTGGACCCTGGGTTCTCCACCAGGTCGGCATGGACTTTCTACGAGGAAGCGCCGCCACTTGGAACCTCGGCCCGCCTCTCGATTGCCTCGACTGCGCGGTCCACTTCCTGGCGCGCCGAAGCCTCAGCCGCTTTCCTGAGGGCGTCGAGAGAGATCCACCCTGTCTGGCGACGCACGAACGCCGCCTCGAAGATGTTTCCCCCGAAGGACACGCGGTGAGACTCAAACGCCTCGGACAGAAGCCGATAGGCGTGATTGAGGCTAGTGGCTGCCGATGGCTGGCGACCCTGACCGACCCGAACCAGGCACAGCGCCTTCTCCAGTTGCCCCCGCTTTGTCCCTCGTGTGACCAGCCTTACGTCCTCCTCGAGCGTCACCGCTGCGAACTGATGGCCAATCATCCTGGGGTGCGGGACATCATCCTCGAACCTGACGAGACCAGGCGTGGAGGCGTCCTTCGAAACGAGTCGGACCCACACCAGCTCTCCCTTGGACAGCAGGGTCGTCGAGGCAGACCCATTCAGTGCCTCAACTATCGCCGGATTGTCGACACTGTCCGCCTGCAGGACCAGCTCCCCAAGAGCCCCCGGGCGAATTCGTGGCAGTCGTTCACCGCTCTCCATCGCGACGGTGCCGTTAGAAAGCACCTGCACAGGGATCCTGACGGTCCTGTCTGCGTCTTCACGGAACTGTTGGCTCATCACGGACGCTCCGCTTCCGTGGGCCCGCGACGAGCCCAGCACGACCGAAAGACAATTTCGGCTCCTCTGCACGCCCTCTCGGCCTCGCGGTAGAAGCGCAGGCAGTTTCGCCGGGAGGAGTCGACGAGGCGTCTAATCCAGGCCGGACGGGCTGCATCGACCAGCGCACGACGCCCTGGGGACTCCGACGTAACGGAACGGGACTCGGCGGCCGGTAGCATGGCGGTCTGGGGGTCGTGTCGCAGGCGGGGCGCGGAGGGAGCGTTGGGCCTGAGTGTTCGGTGCATCCTCGATCAGCCGACAAGCCGCGTCAACACGTGAGCGGCGGTTCTGGGCATGACCGGGGCGGTTTCGCGGGGCGTTCCGTGCAAGCGTGACTCATCCCGCTCAGCTCGGCAGTTTCGAAGGTGGCCCGCCGTCGCCATGCTGGCGGACGACTGCGACCCGTCGGGTAACAGTTCCTTGTTGCCGGCTCCCGGCCCGCCCGACAGGTTGCGTTGTAGCATTCGCCCTGTTGCATGGCGACCAACAATCGTGACGGCATCCGTCGTATCCCCTCCGCGAAGTACATCCGCGCGCTGCGGCGCGTGCGCAAGCAGGGAGTCAGCCCTTCCGAATGGCGTCTGCTTCTCGCCCACTTCGAGGCGCCTCGGCAAACGTTGTCATGGCGCACGCTCGCCCGACTCGTCGGCTATCCCTCGCCCGAACCGGTCAAGCTTCTCTACGGCAGGCTCGCGCATCGCCTGGCCACCGAGCTCGGTCTGCGCACGCCGCCCGAGGGGTTCTGGCTGCACGTTGTGGCTGATTGGGGCCCGAAGGCCGACCCAGCGGGTCACACGACCTTTCGGCTTCGGTCACAGATGGTCACGGCGCTTCGATCGATGGCCGCCGCCTCGAGGCGCCCTGCGCAACAGCCCAGGGTCCACCTCGTGCAGGGTGGCGTATCGAATGGCGACAAGGACTGGCTGGACGCGAATGTCGGCGGTAACACGCGCGGCAACTACACGCAGTGGGTCGTTCCTAAACACGCCGTTCCTGGCGACCACGTAATCATCTTTGTGCAGGGTCTCGGCTTCTACTCGACCGGAAGAATTGCTTCAGTGCCCGCCCCACGCAGGGACTGGGTACGGCGATACGGCGCGCACATCGAGAACCTGCGCCACATTCAGCCCCCAATCTCCCTTGAGTCGATTCGACGGCACTTGCCTACCTTGCGGTGGGCCAACTATCCCCGCAGTATTCACACGTTGACGGCCGGCCACGCGGACCAGGTGCTGGCGCTTGTGGAGCGCCGGCGCCGGACGCGACTTCCAGAGGCATCCGCGGACATTGAACTTCTAAGCCTCGAAGAACTTCGAGCCCTGGCACTGGCCGCAGCCAAGCCCCGCCTGCCGGTCCAACTGCGACGGTCTAGTTATCGGCAACGCGCCGACATCATCCGCCGCTACGTGCTGGCCCGCGCGCATGGCGTCTGCGATGCGTGCGGGACTGATGCACCCTTTCGGCGTGAAGATGGCTCGCCGTATCTGGAGCCTCACCACCTGCGGCGGGTTGCCGATGACGGTCCGGACCATCCCACGCGGGTGGCAGCGGTGTGTCCCAACTGCCACCGGCGGGTTCATCACGGCGCCGACGGCAAGGCGTTCAATTCCAAGCTGGCAAGGCGGGTGGCGGCCATTGAGACAGGGGCCACTGGGCCAGCGGCGCGGAGGCGTAATGGGACTGCGTGATTCATCTCGGACACGCGTTGCACCCGTGTTTGGCCATCTCTACTGCCGCGACGTGTCGGGCCGCACCTGGCTCCCGGATTTGCTCAGTCTCGTGCAGGCGCAATGCCCACCGTTGCCGAAGAAGGCTCTGAAGTCGGCGGACTGGTGGCCGCGCGAGAGAGCGCTCCATGCGCCGCCTGGTCTGCTCCGCTGGCTGATCGCCAACTGCACTGCGCCGAGGGACGAGGCGTTGGGTACTGGTGACACCAGGAGGAAGCGGGAGGCGTTGGTGCGGCGCGATCCGGAGACGGTGAGCGAGGCACTGAGGCTGCTTTCTGGTATGGGTGCCGGGCGCAACTGGTACACGCTCGAAGGGCCGAGTCAGCCTGACGCCTTCGTCGAGGCGGACGAATTCGTGGTGGTCATCGAGGGTAAGCGCACCGAATCGGCACCAACCACCAAGACCGAGTGGATGCCCGTGCGGCATCAGATGCTGAGGCACCTGGACGCCGCGTGGGAGATCAGGGAGCAACGGCCGGTGGTGGGCCTGATGATCGTCGAGGGCGAGAACGGCGGCGGTACTCTGCCGGCCGGGTATCGCGACTACCGTGAGTCCCTCGAGGGCGGAACGGCACTGGACGACTCGCTGCCCCATCGCACGAAAGAGGAGCGGGCGGTCATTCTGCAAGCCTTTGCTGGCGTCACAACGTGGCGGGCGGTACTGGAGGCTCTTCGCGTCCCCGATGATGTGCTCATCCCGCAGCTCTCTGCCGACGGCGTCTAGCCCAGGCGGCACCCGACCCAGGGAGTATGACTAACTCTCCGACCGCCAGAATCGGCGTCCACGGCGATCTGCTGCATGAAGGCAAGCTCGATCTGCCCGAACTGCGGGAGCCGCCGTCGGCAGGGGACCTCGCCTTTGCCCAGCAGCTCATCGCCACTCGCCGCGGGCAGGAGGCGGTCACCTACCGCCGTACGGCGCCGCACGAGTACACCGTGCGTAAGTGGCGACCGGAGGCCGCCGATCAGGCCGACTTCGACGCCTTCGTGCTGCTCATCCGTCGCTGCGGCTACGCCGACTTCTACTACCGCATCCGGCACATCTACTGGACGGTCGGCGAGTTCAGGTACTGGACGATGGGGTGCCCGTGGCGGAGACCGTCGTGATCAACCGCGCGCGTGTGGATGCGCCTGAGCCCTGGAAGGCCGCACGCGCATGACCTCCCCCCTCACCGACCACATCCTCCGCCGCCTCACCTCCACCGGCGCAGACGCCCACGCCTGGTCGTTCGTTGTGCTCGCCGCGCTCGACGGCGATACCGCGTTGGCCACGTTCCTTTCCGGCGCGGGCGCGCCCGTGAAGCCCACGCCGCAGGCCGACGCCGCGCCGGCAACTAACGCTGAGCCGCCGGGGGCGTTCGTGGGCGCCGTCACCGTATCGGGCTTCCGCGGCGTGGGTCCATCCACCACGCTGCCGCTCACGGCCGGTCCCGGGCTCACGCTGGTAGTGGGCCGGAACGGCTCGGGCAAGTCGAGCTTCGCCGAAGGGCTCGAGCTGCTGCTCACCGGCGACAACTTGCGCTGGAAGGGGCGCACGCAGCCGTGGAAGCTCGGCTGGCGCAACCTGCACCAGCCGGCCGTCACGGAGCTGTCGGCCGAACTCGTGGTGGAAGGGCACGGGCCGCTCACCGTCACGCGGTCGTGGGCGGCGGGGGCAGACCTGCCGGCCAGCACTCCCGTGGTGAAGGTGAAGGGCCGCGCCGCAGCACCGCTTGAGGAGCTGCGCTGGACGCAGCCGCTCGTCACGTTCCGGCCGTTCCTCTCGTACAACGAGCTGGCGTCGATGCTCGACGAGGGGCCGTCGAAGCTCTACGACGCGCTCAGCACCGTGCTGGGGCTCGACGAGTTCGTGCAGGTGCAGAACCGCCTGACCGCGGCGCGCAAGGCCATCGACGAGCAGGCGAAAGGGGTGAAGGGCGCGGCCACGGCGCTGGCGCTCGAGGCCGAACGCGTGGGCGCCGAGCACGGGGAGCCGCGGGCGGTGCAACTGGCAGCGCGGATGAAGGCGAAGACGTGGGCGTTGCCCGAGCTGCAGGCGCTTTCCGAGGGCGGCAGTGCGGTGACGCGCGAGGTGCTCGACACGCTGCGGCGGCTGGCGGCGCTCCGCCCGCCGTCGCTGGACGACGTGGAGACGGCAGTGAGCCGCTTGCGCGAGGCGGCCCGCGCGCACGAGGCGCTTGTCGGCACGGACGCGGCGCGCAGCCTGGCACGCGCGCGGCTGCTCGAGCAGGCGGTGGCGTTTCACGACACCCATCTGGCGGGTGATGCCGGTGGGTCCGCGAGACACGCGCGGGCGGCGTGTCCAGTGTGTGGGGCGGGGAACGCGCTGGGCCCCGACTGGCGCGAGGCCAGCCTGCGCGAGGTGGCGGCGCTCAAGTCCGAGGCGGCGGCCGTGCAGGTCGCGGAAGCGGCGCTCGCTTCCGCGGTGCGCGAGGCACGGGCGCTCGTTCGAGAGTCCGGTCCCCTGCCCGCCCCGTCCGCCGGGGAGCTGCCGTCGCTGCGCGCGTTGCGGGAAGTCGAGGCGCGCTGGCTCGTCGGCCGCACGCTGGACGGCGCCGCGGCTCTGGCCGCGCATCTCGAATCACTGGTGGTGGACGTGACCGAGGCCACCACGCGCGTGGCCGACGAGGCCGCCGCCGAGCTGGCGCGGCGCGAGGACATGTGGCGTCCGCTTGCGCAGCGCCTGGCCGAGTGGCTGCCGATGGCCGCACAGTCTGAACGCGCCAAGGCGCGACTGGCAGACGTGAAGCAGGCCGAAGCCTGGTGGAAGGAGACTACCGAGGCCATTCGCAACGAGCGCTTCGCGCCCATCGCCGAGCGGGCTATGGCCATCTGGCGGCAACTGCGCCTGCAGAGCAACGTAGACCTGGGCGGCGTGGAGCTCGAAGGCAGCGCCACCAAGCGCCGCGTGACGCTGGCCGTCACCGTGGACGGCGCGCCCGCCGACGCGCTGGGCGTGATGAGCCAGGGCGAGCTGCACTCGCTGGCGCTCTCGCTCTTCCTGCCGCGGGCCACGCTGGCCGAAAGTCCGTTCCGCTTCCTGTGCGTGGACGATCCCGTGCAGTCGATGGACCCGGCGCGGGTGGAGGGGCTGGCGCGCGTGCTGGCCGAGGCGGCGAATACGCGGCAGGTGATCGTGTTCTCGCACGACGATCGGCTGCCCGAAGCGGTGCGTCGCCTGGGGCTCCCGGCGCGCATCCTGCGGGTCACGCGTCGGGCCAATTCCGTGGTGGAGGTGCAGGAGGCGCGCGATCCCGTGAGCGGCCACCTGGACGACGCTCGCGCAGTGCTGAAGACCGACGACCTGCGGACAGACGTGAAAGCGCGCGTTGTCCCCGGCTTCTGCCGGCTGGCGCTCGAGGCGGCGTGCGTCACCGCGATTCGCACACGCCGGCTGCGCGCGGGCGGCAGTCACGACGAGCTGGATGCGCTGCTGGCCGAGCACGTGAAGCTGTATCCGCTGATGGCGCTGGCACTCTTCGACGATGCCACGCGTGTGGGCGACGTGCTGGCGCGGCTGAAGAAACTGGCCGACCGCGCGCCCGAGGCGTTCAAGGCCTGTAATGCCGGTGCGCACGAGTCGTTCGACGGAGATCTGGAGAACCTGGTCTACGACACGCAGAAGCTCACGTCGGCGATGCTGAAGGGGGCGAAGTGACGGCCGAGCCGCTCGACTCGCCGGCACGGCAGTTGCTGGCCGAGGTGGACGTGCTGCTCGGGCAGGCCTCGCCCGGCACGGCGGGGCTGTGGCCGCGCGCGGCGGCCCTGCTCACGCGGCAGGCGCTGGAGGTGGCGGTGGCCACGTTCTGGAGTCGCGTGGCGCCGGGGGTGGAGGGCTGCTCGAAGAAGGCGCAGTTCCTGTGCCTGGGGCGGTATCTGGGCGACGAGAGGCTGGCGCAGCGCGCGCACGTGGCGTGGAGCGGCCTGAGCGCGAGCTGCCACTACCACGTGTACGACCTGGCGCCTACCCGGGAAGAGCTGCAGGCGTGGCGCGAAAGCGTGTGGCAGGTGGTGGAGAGCACCGAGCGCGCGTGGCGGTAACGGCGTCGGTGGTCCGGCAGTCGCGGCCGGTGGCGCACTGCGAGCACGCGCGCGCCAGCCCTCCCCAGCCGACGCACTCACCTCCGTAGCGGCGGCGACATGTCGCCAATCGGGGGACAGCCTACCCACCCCGAAGACCCGCTTCCGCACTCTCCGGACCGGTGATCACGACCCGGCGGAGGCGCCGTCACCACCTCCGTCACCTACTTCCCAACCCGCGCGACCTGCGTTCGCACCCGCGGCACCTGCGTTCGCATCCGCGGCAGCCACTTCCCGACCGGCGGGACCTGCCATCACCACCCTCGTCACCTACCTCCGGACCTACGGCAGTTACCTCCCGACCCTCGGCAGTAACCTTCACGGAACCGTGCACCCGCAAGTGATTGACGGAGCATCACTTGACGAGGGCCCGGGAGGGTCGCTGCGCCATTAGGGAAAGTAACTGCCGCGTGGTGGTCGGCGACTCGCGGATAACGGGGCGGTCACTGCCGCGTCCTGGAATGCCGCTGCGCTCGACGGGAATGTCGTTTCCGCGTGCCCGGCGGCCGGTGCGGGACGCCGGTCGGGAGGTGCGGCGCGACGGGCGGCAGGTCCCAGACACCGGGAGGGTCGCTGCGACGTGCGCGGAGGTGGCCTCCGCGACCTGGAACGGAGCTTCCGGAGTTGGGTCGGTGCCTGCGATGACCGGGAATGCAGGTGCCACGGGTGCGGAGGTGACTGCCGGGAGTTGCGGAGGCGCCCAGCGTCCAAGGTGCTTCCAGGGGCAGCGCAGAATCTGCAGTCGGTCCTCTCTGTCAACGATGCGGAACTGACACGGGCGGGCGGCGGTCCGCCAGGAAACCCCAGCAAACGCCGACCTCGCAGCGCAGGCACGCGTCCTGCTCGTCCCACCGCATGAGGAAGGTGTAGGATGGCCGACGAGATCCCGATGGCCGAGCAGCTCAATCGCATCGAAGGGCGCCTCGACTCGCTCGAGCAGCGCGTCTCGGTGGTCCAGGCCGACGTGGCGGTGCTTCAGACCGACGTGGCGGTGCTTCAGACCGACGTGGCCGTGCTCAAGACCGACGTGGCGGTGCTCAAGACCGACGTCGGGGTGCTCAAGACCGACGTCGGCGACATCAAGGGCGAACTGCGCGAGTTCAAGAACGGCGTCAAGATTCAGTTCGAGCACGTCGACGAGCGCTTCCATCAGGCAGCCGAGCAGTACGAGAGCCTCGGTGAACGAATGGACCGCCGCTTCGACACCATGCTTCGTCGCTTCGACGCCATGGAACGGCGCCAGGCGACAGACATGGCGTTCATCAAGCAGGTACTGGCCGACCACGAGGGTCGCATCCGCGGGCTCGAAGACGCGCCTGGCCGTCCGAGCTGACCCCGCAGTCAGCCCTGCAGCGCCTCCACCACCGTCACAATCCGCCGCGCCCGCGTCTCCGCGGCCTTCGCCTCCTCCACGCCCGCCCCCTGTCCGGCATGCTGCATGCACGAGTCTCTCGGAGGGCGAATCTCGTGGAGTCAGATCAGATCCATAATGGAGCCATGGCAGTCACGCTGTCGGTGAAGAACGTGCCCGAGAAGCTGGCCGAGCGGCTGCGTCAGCGCGCCGCGCGCAATCACCGTTCGCTGCAGGGCGAGCTGATGGCGATCCTGGAAGACGCCGGGCGGCCGCTGCTCACCATTGACGATCTCGCGAAGAAGGCGAAGGCGCTGGGCTTGCGCACGCCGGCGGATTCCGTGGAGATCATCAGGGCGACGCGTGATGGCCGTCGTGATTGATGCCTCGGCCGCAGCCGCCGTGCTGTTCGTGGAACCCGGATCCGATGCGCTGCGCCGCCGGTTGCACGGGCACGCCCTGTTCGCGCCGCGACTGATCGAGTACGAGCTGGCGAACGTGGCGTTGAAGAAGATGCGACGGTCGCCAGCGGCCGACGTGGCCATTCTCGAAATGCTGGCGGATGCGGCCCGGCTCAACCTCACGCACGAGGACCCCGACATGACCGAGGTGCTGCTGCTCGCCGTGGCCACCGGGCTGACACCGTACGACGCCAGCTACCTGTGGCTGGCGCGTCAGCGTGGCCTGCCGCTCGTCACGCTCGACGCCGGTCTCGAGCGCGCCGCCGCGGCGCTGTAGCGCGGCGTCCGCCGGGGACGCCGCTCAGCGCGTCGCCTGTGCGCGCACCCGGCTGTGGCGGCGTCCATACGCGGCGTAGATCACGAGTCCCCCGCCCATCCACACGAGCAGGCGCACCCACGTGTCGGGCGGCAGGCCCGACATCAGGTACGCGCACGTGGCCACGCCCAGCAGCGGCACCACCGGCGAGCCCGGCGTGCGGAACGGGCGCGGCAGGTCGGGACGCGTGCGACGCAGGATCACGATACCCGCGCACACGATCACGAAGATGAGCAGCGTGCCCATGCTCACCAGTTCCCCCAGCACGGCGATGGGCGTCACCGCCGCCATCAGCGACACGGCCAGGCCGATGACGATGGTGGTGAGATGGGGCGTGTGGAAGCGCGGATGGATGCGGGCCACCCACGGCGGCAGCAGGCCGTCGTGGGCCATCGTGTAGAAGATGCGCGACTGCGCCAGCATGCCCACGAGCACCACCGTGCTCAGGCCGCCGATGGCGCCGAGCTTGATGAGGGGCGAGAGCCAGCGGATGCCGGTGGCGTCGATGCCGACGGCGATCGGATCCGGCACGTTGAGCTCGGTGTAGGGCACCACGCCCGTGAGCACCACGGCCACCAGCACGTAGAGCACGGTGCAGCCGGCCAGCGAGCCCATGATGCCGATGGGCAGGTCGCGCTGCGGGTTCCTGGCTTCCTGCGCCGCGGCCGTCACCGAGTCGAATCCCATGAAGGCGAAGAAGACCACGGCGGCGCCGCGCAGGATGCCCGAGTAGCCGTAGCGTCCCACCTCGCCGGTGTTGGGCGGCAGGAACGGCACCCAGTTGGCGGTGGAGACGAACGCCGCGCACGCGCCGATGAAGACCACGATTACCGACACCTTCACCACCACGATGGCGGCATTGACGCGGGCCGATTCCTGGATGCCCACCACCAGGATGGCCGTCATCACCAGCACCACCACGGCGGCCAGCCCGTTGAAGAGCGCCGTCTCGTGCGGCAGCGTCGTGGGGTCGATGCCCTGGGCCAGCAGGCGCTCGGCCACGTTCGACAGCACCTCCCACCGCTGGGGCGCGGTTTCGACCAGCACCGTGCCCGGCGGCGCCGTGAAGACGGGCGGCAGGGTGACGCCGAAATCGCGCAGCAGACTCGAGACGTAGCCGGCCCAGCCCACGGCCACGGCGGCCGGGCCCACGGCGAATTCCAGCGTGAGCGCGCAGCCGATGATCCAGGCCGCCAGCTCGCCGAGCGTGGCGTAGGCGTAGGTGTAGGCCGAGCCCGATACGGGCAGCATGGCCGCGAACTCGGAATAGCAGAGGGCGGCGAAGCTGCAGGCCACGGCCGCCAGCAGGAACGACAGGATGATGGCCGGGCCCGCGTACTGCGCCGCCGCCACGCCCGCCAGCACGAAGATGCCGGCGCCGATGATGTCGCCGATGCCGAGGGCGATGAGTTGGCCGGGGCCGAGCACGCGCTTCAGCGCGGGGCCGCCGTGGCCGGCGCCGGCGGCTTCGGCCTTCAACGTCTCGACGGACTTGGTGGCGATGAGCGGGGCGAGCCAGCGCATGTGGGCGCTCACACTATCACCGTCTGGTAAGCTGGCGCGCCATGTCTTCGGGGTCTGCCGCCGCGCCACTCGATCTGTCGTTCGTCCGGGCCCAGTTCCCGTCGCTCGCGGACGGCTTCGTCTTCCTCGACAACGCCGACGGCTCGCGGGCGCGGGTTGCGTGATCGACCGCATCGCCGACCACCTGCGCGCCACCAACGTGCAGCTCGGAGCCAGCTACGCCGTCTCGGAACGTGCGGGCGCGCGGATGCAGGAGGCGCAGCAGCGGATGGCCGCCTTCGTCAACGCCGGCCGTCCGGAGGAAGTGGTGATGGGGCCCACCTCCACGCAGCTCGTGCAGATGCTGGCGCGGGCCATGGCGCCGCAGTTCGCGCCCGGCGATGAGGTGGTGGTGACGCGCGCCGACCACGAGTCGAACATCGGCGCCTGGGTGGGACTCGAATCGGTGGGCGTGGTGCCGCGCTTCTGGGAGTTCGACCCGGTGTCGCGCCGGCTCGAACTCGACGGCCTGGCTCGGGTGATGTCCCCCCGCACAAAGGTCGTGGCCTTCACGCACGCCTCGAACATCTTCGGCACCATCCACCCGGTGGCCGAGATCACGCGCTTCGTCCACGACCACGGCGCCAAGGTGTGCGTGGACGGCGTGGCCTATGCGCCGCATCGCCTGGTGGACGTGGCGGCCCTCGACGTCGATTTCTACGTGCTGAGCCTCTACAAAGTCTACGGGCCGCATCACGCGCTGCTCTACGGCAAGTACCAGCACCTGCTGGAGCTGGCGGGTCAGTATCACTACTTCATTCCGCCGGACCGCATTCCCTACAAGCTGCAGCCGGGGAATCCCAACTACGAGCTGTCGTGGGGCTCGGTGGGGATCGTGGACTACGTGGAGGAGTTGGGCGCGCGCGTGGGGGCCAGCGCCGACGCTGCGTCATCCGGACGGCGCGGCAGCGGGCGGACCGCGGGCGAGACCGCCGGATCGCACGGGACCGACGCGGGGGGAGACGGCACGGGCGGCAGCGGCGCCGGGCTCGCCACGCCGCGAGCGCGGATGGAGGCGGCCTTCCACGCCATCTCCGCGCACGAGGAAGTGCTGGCGCGGCGGCTGCTGGACTATCTGGCGACGAAGCCGCGCGTGCGCGTCGTCGGCGAGGCCACGGCCTACCGCGCCGTGCGCGTGCCCACCATCAGCTTCACCGTGGACGGCGTGGCGGCACCGGACATCGTGCGGCAGATCGACCCGCTCGGCATCGGCATCCGCTACGGCGACTTCCACTCGCGCCGGCTCGTGGACCATCTGGGCCTGCAGGCCGCGGGCGGCGTGGTCCGCGTTTCGATGGTGCACTACAACACGGTGGACGAGATCGACCGGCTGATCGCGGGGCTGGACCAGGCGATGGCGTAGCCCGGCGGGGGTTGGCCCCCGGCCGGGCGTCCGCTGCTCCGCTACCGCCGCGTCACACCGCTCAGGCGCGACACAACGACAGCCACGCCGGGAATTCCGCCGATGCTGGCGTTGTATGTGAAGGTGCCCTCCATGGACGTCGCGTTCACCGTGGTGCTCCACGTGGACAGCTGCGCCGTCGACTGACCGCTCGTGGCCGTCCCCTGGAGCACCAACGTGCCGTCACCCGTGATGGTCCCGTTCACGACACCCGTCACCTGCCCGAGCGAGAGCGTGCCAGACACCGCGTTGCCGTTCTGAGTCAGGCTGAGGGAAATGGGCAGGGACGTCCCCGGCGGATACACACCACGGGTGCTGCTGCAGAAGTAGTCCTGCACCGACCCGGTGCCGTCGCAGCGCTGGACGATGTAGCGTCCCGACCAGGTCCCCTGCGCACTGGCACCTGTGGCAGTCCCCGAGACCGGCAGCGTGTTGTTGCCGCTGGTGTGGTCCGCGTTCACGGTGAGCGTCCCGCTGTAAGTGCCCGACGTCGTGGGCTGGAAGCGGATGGTCACCGTTTGCGTGGCGCCGGGCGCGATGGCGCCGCTGGTCCACGACGCCGCGAGCTGCGAGGCCAGCCCGCCCGACACGCTGAGGCCGCTCACCGTCAGCGTGGACGTGCCGGTGTTGGCGATGGTGAAGCGGGCGTCTCGTGAGCTGCCGACGGCGACGTCGCCGAATGCCAGGTTGCCGCTGACGCTGATGGCGCGCGTGGGCGTGGAGGGCGCGGGAGTGCCGGACGGGCTGGTGGGAGAACTGTCGCCGCCGCCGCAGGCGAGGGTGAACGGGAGCAGGAGCGCGGGAAGCAGTCGGACCGGGGAGCGCATGCGTGACATCCTCCTGAGCCGCGGAGGCGGCGGCTCAACCTGGAGGAGTGTCTGCGGGGCGTGCGACACGGCAGGTCGCACCCGGCCACGGCCGCGGAGGGGCCCGGGCATGGGCGTGTGACAGGACGGGTCGCAGTCGGCGCGTGCCCGAGATCCCGCGCCGCGGAGGGCGCGGTCCGGGCGGCGGCCCGGCCGACACCCCGCCGTGACAACGGAGCCGGGCCGGCAGACAATCGGCCGCATGGCTCGCATCGCCCTCGCGTTGACCGCCTGGCTGCTTCTGGTTCTCCTTGCGTCACCCGCTGGCGCGCAGGCGGCGGCCGCGGTGGAGGTCGCGGCCCAGGCCGCAGCGCCGGCGGCCTCAACGCAGCCGGCGCCCGTCACCAGCTACACGCTGCCGCCCGAGACGCTGCAGAAGGCCGAGGCGCTCTATCGCACCAACATCGCGATGCTGCTCGTGGGCACCGTCTACGGCTTCGGCATGCTGGTGCTGCTGCTGGTGTTCCGGGTGGCGCCACGCTTCCGCGACATTGCCGAGCGGTGCAGTCAGCGCCGCTTCGTGCAGGTGCTGGTGTTCGCGCCCCTATTCCTGCTGACGATGGACGTGCTGGGCCTGCCGCTCAGCCTGTATCAGCACTCGCTCGGCTTACGCTACGGCTTGTCGGTGCAGGGCTGGGGCTCGTGGTTCTGGGACTGGACCAAGGGCGAGATCATCGGCACCGCCATCGCCACGCTGCTCGTCTGGGGCCTGTATGCGGTGCTGCGCCGCAGTCCGCGCCGCTGGTGGTTCTACGGCTGGCTGGGCCTGATTCCCATCGTGCTGCTGCTCATCCTGATCGCCCCCATCTACATCGCGCCGCTCTTCGACACCTTCACGTCGCTCGAAGAGAAGCAGCCGCAGCTCGTGGTGGAACTCGAGAAGGTGCTGCAGCGCGGCGGGGTGCAGATCGAGCGGTCGCGCATGTTCGAGATGGCGGCCAGCGACAAGGTGACGACCTACAACGCCTACGTGACCGGCATCGGCGCCAGCAAGCGCGTGGTGGTGTGGGACAACACGTCGCGCGACATGCGCATGGACGAGACGATGTTCGTCTTCGGCCACGAGATGGGGCACTACGTGCTGCAGCACATGTGGCTGTCGCTGGGCGCGGCCGTCGCGGCGCTGCTGCTGCAGCTCTATCTCGCGCATCGGCTCATCGACGGCCTGCTGGCGCGCTACGGCGCGCGCTGGGACATCCGCGGGCTCACGGACTGGGCGTCGCTGCCGGTGCTGATCCTGCTGCTGAGCGTGTTCGGGCTCATCGGGCAGCCGGTGGGCGCGGCGTTCTCGCGGTATCTCGAGCACCAGGCCGACATCTACGGCCTCGAGGTGACGCACGGGCTCACGCCCGACTCGTCGCAGGCGGCGGCGCGGGCGTTCCAGAAGCTGGGCGAGAAGGGGCTGGTCTACCCCACGCCGCATCCGCTCTACGTGTTCTGGGCGTTCGACCACCCGCCGGTGGGCGAACGCGTGCGCTTCGCGGCCGAGTATCAGCCGTGGGCCCGGGGCGAGCGCGGGAAGTACGTGCAGCCGTAGCGTGGGGCCAGGCCGGGGCCAGGCCTACGCCTGGCCCCGGCCTGGCCCCTTTCCAGCTCCAGCCAGACGGGAACCTGTCTCGAGAGCGGTTCTACTGTGCTGCGGGCGCACGCTCGACGACAGTGCGCCCGTGGTGGCACATGTAGCACTGCGTCCTCAGGACGCGCACGCTGGCGTTGAAGAAGGTCGGCATCGGGTCGAACATCGACGCCATGGCGCGTGCGGTCGCGTGCGCAGGTCGTGAACGGTCGGCCCACTCGTCGCCGACGTGGCAGTGGGTGCAGTTCACCCCGAGCGACGCCGCGTAGACGCTCATCGTGAGGTCCTGGTCCGCATGGCCGGCCGCGAACACCGGGGCGTATGCGGACGCCAGGGTCTTCCACGCTGCCGCAGGGAGCCGATCGGGGATCGATTGCCCTCGATGGCAGCTCCAGCACGTGATCGGCGTCCGTCCGGCGAGCGGTCCTGCGTTCAGCCCGCGGACCATGCTGGCCATTCGGCGGGCGAAATCGAAGGTCGGCTTCGTCGGGGCACGCCAGTCGGACGAGACGTGGCAATGGTCACACCCGACACCGAGCGCGACGTTGTACGCACGAGACTCGCCATGGCTTGCGGATTGGGCCCGGGCCTCTCCCGTGGCGGCGGGGATCAGCGCCACGGCAATGGCCCAGGAGAGGTGGCGCAGTCCGGCAGGCTAACACGTCGCTCGTGACTCCACGCTCGGATGGTACGGACCCTGTGACGGACGCTTCCCGTTCGCCGTGTCAACACCGTCGATCGGAGTGACGAACCCGCTTCGACGGGCCGTTCGGGTCGAAGTCGGTCGGCGGTCCCGGCGGGCGCGTGGGATCCGCCCCGCCGCCACGTCGTGTTCGGGGGCTACACGACGGACGGCACTCGTAGTCGTTATCGCACCTGAAAGCAGGTCTTGAAGCCGCCGGCGCGGCCGCCGCGCCGGCAGGCGTTGCACCAGCCGTACTGCGGGTCGTCCGAGGTCTCGCCGTCCGGCACCGGATCCTGCACGACGTCGAACGACGACGGAAACGGCAGGAACACGTGATTCCGGCCGCCGCGCGCCGAGCAGGACGGACACGACCGCCAGGCGCCGTCGGGCGAGATGACAATCGCCTGCAGATCGATCGCGCAGTTCACGCAGGGCGTGCGGACGATCGGCTTGGGCGGCGGCGGCGCGGCGACCACCGGCGGCGTCGTGGACCGCGCGCCAATCGGCGCCGCGATCACGCCCTCGTCCGGCACCAGGAACTTTTCCGCGAAATCGGCCGCCAGCAGCACGTCGCCCTTGCGCGCGGCGAACTTCACCAGCACCTTGCCGTCGCCGGTCTCGCCGCTCACCCGGCCCAGTCCCCATTCGGGCTTGTTACGGTGTCGGACGGGATCGCCGGGCTTGAACATCCTCCCAGCGTACACCGGCGCGGGCCGCGAACTGCGCCCGTGTGACCGTTGCTCCTACAATGCCCGGCATGCCCATCCGCCCGCCGTCCCTGCCATCCGCGACGTCCACGCCGCCTCGCGCGCCCCGGCCCTGCCGGACGCCCGGAACGGCCGGCCGCGGCCGCGTCTCTCGCGCCGCGCGCGCCGCCACGGCGGCCGCCGTCGTCGCCGCCGTCGCGCTGTTTGCCCCGGCACGTCCGGACGCGCAGGGCCCGGCCGCGCGGGTCACGGCCATCACGGGCGCCACGCTCATCGACGGCACGGGACGCACGCCGGTGCCCGACGCGGTGGTGGTGGTGACGGGCGACCGCATCACGGCCGCCGGACCGCGCGCGTCCACGCCGGTGCCGCCGGGCGCCACCGTGATCGACGCCCGCGGCCGGTTCGTGATGCCGGGCATGGTCGACACCAACGTGCACCTCTCGCTCTACGGCGGCGTCAACGACCGCTACGAGACGCTGGTGCGCTACAACCACCGCCAGGCCGACATCGTGCTCGAGGCGGCGCAGTTGCAGCTCCGGCACGGCATCACCACCGTGCGCGACAG
>JAWKHU010000061.1:0-71477 GCA_041394685.1 Vicinamibacterales bacterium | reverse complement strand
CCAAGAGCTGACGCCCCCATGCACGTGCGCCGCCGTGTTCATCCCGCTGTCCGCCCGTGGACCGCGACCCGCGGGTCCGGTTCCGTCGGCGGACCGTCGGGCCTCCACGGGCTGAGGGGGTAGAGGCCGTCCGGCCGCGCCCATGCTGCTCGCCCGTATCGTCGGCACGGTGGTGGCCACGCGGAAGGATCCGCGCCTGGTCAGCAACAAGCTGCTCCTCGCCCGCCCGGTGGATCCGCGCGGCAAGATCGAGGGCAACTTCCTGGTGGCCGTGGACACCGTGGACGCCGGCGTCGGCGAGACCGTGCTCATCGTGAGCGGCAGCTCCGCCCGTATGGCATCCGGTCTGAAGGACTGCCCCGTGGACGCCGCGGTCGTCGGGATCATCGACCACGTGGACGCGGCCGAGTAGACGGCATGCAGGTAGGCCGAGTCGTCGGAGACGTCGTCGCCACCCGCAAGGACGCGGGCTTCGCCGCGGCCACGCTCCTGCTCGTGCAGCCGCTCGCGGCAGACGGCCAGCCCGCCGGGCGGGTGCTCGTGGCGGTGGACAGCGTCGGCGCCGGCGTGGGTGAGCACGTCTTCTTCGTCCGCGGCAAGGAAGCGAGCTTTCCGTTCCATCCCACCGAGATGCCCGCCGACGCGGGCATCGTCGGGATCGTCGATCACTGGACCCTGGCGGACGGCACACGCCTGCCGGACAGCGGCGCCGCGCCACGGCGGAGGCGGTCGTGATCCTCGCGCGCGTGGTCGGCCAGGTCGTCTCCTCGGTGAAGCGCCCCCAGTTCGACGGCGCCAAGTTGCTGCTGGTGCAGCCGGAAACCCCGTCCGGCGAGTCCCGCGGCCCGACGCTGCTGGCCATCGATTCGGTCGGCGCGGGCATCGACGAACGCGTCCTGGTGGTACTCGAAGGCCGCGCGGCCGGCGAGGCCCTCGGCCGCCGTCTCGCTCCCGTGGACGCCGCCATCCTGGGCATCGTCGATACGGTTGACGTTGACGAGACCGCGTCGGGGGAGCCCGCATGACCGACGACGAGATCCGCGAGCTGGTGCGGGGCGCGATCGCCCGGCATCTCGGTCCTGCACCCGGGGCACGCGAGGGGGCGCCGCCCGTCTCACCCGGGCAGGCGGTGCCACTGGCCTTCGCCCGCTACCAGCTTCCGCGCGCGCCCGACGACACGGCCTGCCTCATCGAGCCGGCCGTCGCGTGCAACCACTGCGGCTACTGTCAGTGCCATGG
The DNA here is from genome assembly GCA_041394685.1 of Vicinamibacterales bacterium. Taxonomy (GTDB): domain Bacteria; phylum Acidobacteriota; class Vicinamibacteria; order Vicinamibacterales; family UBA2999; genus VFZN01. Next base: position 70,238 of record JAWKHU010000061.1, on the reverse strand, counting down.
ACACTGACGGGCGGCGTTCAGAAGTCCGAGTGACGAATCCAGTTTGAGGGTCCCACGCCCCAGGCCCCAAGTCCCAAACCCCAAGCCCCAGGCCCCAAGCCCCCCAAAGGATCCCCGTGCTCCCCACGGGTCTCGTCACGCGCAAGCTGCCGGCATCGGTCCTTCGCCGCCTTGGTGAATCCTGCGAGGTCGACCTCTGGTCGGACCGCGAGGCGATTCCGCGCGACGAACTGCTGACGCGCGTGGCCGGCACACAGGCAATCGTGTGCCTGCTCACCGACACCATCGACGCGGCCGTCCTCGATGCGGCGGGGCCGTCGCTGAAGGTCGTGGCCAATGTCGCCGTCGGCTACAACAACATCGACGTGGCCGCGTGCCGTGCTCGCGGTGTCGTGGCCACCAACACGCCCGACGTCCTGACCAATGCCTGTGCGGACTTCACCTGGGGGCTCATCCTGGCGGTGACGCGACGGCTGGGTGAGGGCGAGCGGGTCGTGCGTGCCGGCCGCTGGGAAGGCTGGGGGCTCGACTACATGCTCGGCATGGAGCTGCGCGGCAAGCAGCTCGGCATCGTGGGCATGGGGCGCATCGGCCGCGCGGTGGCCGAGAAGGCGCCGGCGTTCGGCATGACGGTCGCGTACACGGCGCGCTCGCCCGTGGACCTCCCCGGTGCCGTGCACATGCCGCTGGACAAGCTGCTGGCCAGCTCGGACATCGTGTCGCTGCACTGTCCGATGACCGAGGAGACACGGCACCTGATCGACCAGAAGGCGCTTCTGCGGATGAAACGGTCGTCGTACCTGATCAACACGTCACGCGGGCCCGTCGTGGACGAGGCCGCCCTGGCGTGGGCGCTCCGCGAGGGCCGGCTGGCCGGCGCCGCGCTCGACGTCTACGAGCGCGAGCCCGTCGTGCACCCCGACCTCCTGCCGCTGGAGAACGTGCTCCTGATTCCGCACCTGGCCAGCGCCACGACCGAAACCCGCACGGCCATGGCAGACCTCGCCGTCTCGAACGCGCTGGCCGTGCTGTCGGGCCAGCCCCCGCTGACCCCGGTGTGATCGCGTGACGACGGCTCCCCCGGTGCTCTCCATCTTCTTCGCGCCCTCCGTGCCCTCCGCGCCCTTCGTGCTCTTCGTGTCCTTCGTGCTCTTCGTGTCCTCCGTGCCCTTCGTGCCAGCATGAGCCGCCCCAAGCCCGCCGTCGTCGAGCGCGTGATGCGCACGCTGGCCCGCGAGATCGATGGCATGGAACTGCCCGCCATCGAGAAGATCTCCGAGAGTCAGCAGGAGGATCCGTTCCAGGTCCTGATTGCCACGCTCCTGTCGGCGCGGACGCAGGATGCCACCACGCACGCGGCGTCAACGCGGTTGTTCCGGCGGGCGCGGACGCCGCGGAGCATGGCGCGGCTCTCGACCGACGAGATCGAGAAGCTCATCTATCCGGTGAGCTTCTATCGCAACAAGGCTCAGTTCGTGCGGGAGACGGCGAGCATCCTGGCCACCCGCTACAAGGGCCGCGTCCCAGATACGCTCGAGGAGCTGGTCACGCTGCCCGGCGTGGGGCGCAAGACGGCGACGCTCGTCATGATCCTGGCCTTCCAGAGCCAGCGGCACGTCTGCGTCGACACGCACGTGCACCGCATCTCGAACCGGCTGGGCTGGGTGAAGACGCGGACGCCGGACCAGACCGAGCAGGCGCTCTACCGCAACACCGACGCGCGCTGGTGGCCGTACATCAACCTCTACCTGGTGACCTGGGGCCAGAACGTCTGCCGCCCGGTGTATCCTCGTTGCCGAGGTGCGCCATCGCCGTGGTCTGCCCCAGCCGGGGCACGCAGCCGCCGGCCGCGCGCCAGTCGCCAACGCGCCGTTCCACGAACGGCCGTCTCCGGACACGAGGCACATGAGCATCAAGATACTTGCGAACAGGTCCACGATCGCCTTCTGCGGGTTCGTCGTCATGGGGCTGGCAGCCCACGCCGCCAGGCGCCTGCCGCCTGCCTCGCCGAGCGCCGGTCCCGTCATCGTCGTCGAGACCGTGAAGTACGTTCGAGTTCGAGACCTACCCGAACGAAGCGCCGAAGACCGTCGCGCGCATCCTCGACCTGGTCAAGCGCCGCTTCTACAGCGGCCAGCGGGTCCACCGTGTCGTGCCGAACTTCGTCGTGCAGCTGGGCGACCCGGCCACGCGCGACGCTGACCAAACAGGCCGACTGGGGCGCGGTGGCAGCGGCACGCCCATCGGCGTGGCCGAGATCACCAAGACCCATGCGTTCGCGGCGCGGTGACGGCCATGGCGCACGCCGGCGACGCGAGCAGTGGACAGCCAGTGAGCGCGTGACGCTCAGCGCCAGCGCCGGCTCGACGGCCAGTGCACCGTCTTCGGCAAGGTGATCAGCGGCATGGACGTCGTGTCCAAGCTCGAGGTCACCGACCAGGATCGTCAGAGTAACCGTGCGCGAGGGTAAGTAGCCACACGGCCCTCCAGCATCGGGTACGCCTCGACGAGCTCCCCCGGCATGCGTGCGGTGACGGGCTCGTCGAGGAGCGCCCGCACCATCGTGGCGTCGGCCACGGCCTGCGCGGCGAAGTGGTTGTTCAGGTAGGTAGGCTTCCGGACCTGTGCGCGCGCGGCGCGCGCAGCTTCTCGACGATCGGCGGCGCGAGCTCTCCAGGGCCGTAGAGGTAGTTGTAGCGGTCCTCGGCCTCGGCGTGGTCCCACCACTCGGCGGCGTTCCGTCCGTGGAGGCGCACGTACATCAGCGGGCCGTCCGGTGTGAGGTCCTGCCGCACCGACGAGGCGAACTTCGGTTCGTCGATCTGCACCCACGTCGCCCGGTGGCGGGCCAGCGCCCGCGCCTCGCCGCCGGCGTCACTCCACGAGCGATGCCTGAGCTCGACGGCGAGCGGATAGGCGGCAAAGGTGCCGAGGAGCCAGTCCAGGTAGGTGCGCGCGGCCTCCGACTCGTGGAACCGCGAGGGGAACTGGACGAGCAGCGCGCCGAGCCGGCCGGCGGCCGCCAGCGGGTCGATGCCGGCCCTGAACGCGTCGATGTCGGCCTGGGTGATGGCCGTGCGGTCAGCGCCGTGGCTGAATGCGTGAACTGGAACAGCTTCACCGAGAACTCGAAGCCCGGGGCGTCCGCCGGACCAGCCCAGGCTCCTGCCACAAACGCGGCTGGCGCTAAGAAGGTGCTGTTGATCTCGACGCTGCTGAACCGCTCGGCGTAGAAGGCGAGCTCGTCGAAGCCACGGGGGCGGTCCTCGGGCCGAGGGTAGAAGATGCCGTTCAGTGCCGCGGCCGGAGGGTAGTGCCAGCCCGACGTGCCGATGCAGAAGCTCCATGGCGCGTTCTACAATTATGGATTCGAGCCCGGCCCGTGCTGACCGTCAACGAGATCTTTCCTCCATCCAGGGGCGAGTCCACCCGCGCGGGTGAGCCCTGCGTCTTCGTCAGGCTCACGGCCTGCGACCTGCGCACCGCTGGTGCGACACGCCATGCGCCTTCCACGAGGGCCGGAAGATGTCGATAGACGCGGTGGTCGAGGCCGTCGAAGGCGTATGGCTGCCCCTCCCGTCGAGATCACGGGCAGCGAGCCCCTGCTCCAGCCGGACGTGCGCCCGCTGATGGAGCGGCTGCTGTCGGCGAACAGCAGGTCCTGGTGAAACCGGCGGCCACCGCAGCATCGCGGGCGTGCCGGCGGGCGTCGTGCGCATCGTGGACATCAAGTGTCCGGGCTCCGGCGAGGCGGACCGCACCGACTGGTCCAACCTCGCGCACCTCACGACCGACGATGAGGTGAAGTTCGTGATTGCCGACCGTGCGGACTACGAGTACGCGCGCACAATCGTGCAGCGAGAGGACCTGGCCGCCCGCTGCCGGGCGGTCCTGTTCTCACCCGTGCACGGCGAGCAGGACCCGCGCGCGCTGGCCGAGTGGGTGCTGGCCGACCGCCTGCCGGTGCGGATGCAGCTCCAGCTGCACAAGTTCATCTGGTCGCCCGACACACGCGGCGTCTGACGCCCCGCAAGCCTGCACGGCTCGGCGCGAATGGCCGACAATATGGGCCGGATGCGCACTGCGGTCGTACTGCTGAGCGGAGGCCTCGACTCCTACACCGCGGCGGCCGTGGCCCGCCAGGACGGCTTCCGGCTGGCCGCGCTCAGCTTCCGCTACGGGCAACGCCACCGCCTCGAGATCGACGCCGCCCGCCGCGTGGCCGCGGCCCTGGGCGTGGACCGCCACCTGGTGCTCGACCTGGACCTCTCGACCATCGGCGGGTCGGCCCTGACGAGCCCCGACATCGAGGTGCCGCGGGACCGTCCGCTCGACGAGGCCGGCATCCCGTCCACCTACGTCCCGGCCCGCAACACCATCTTCCTGTCGATCGCGCTCGGCTGGGCCGAGGTGCTGGACGCGCGCGACATCTACATCGGCGTCAACGCCCTCGACTATTCGGGGTATCCCGACTGCCGGCCGGAGTTCATCGCGGCGTTCCAGTCCCTCGCGCGTGTGGCCACGCGTGCGGGCGTCGAGGGCGCGGCCCTCACCGTGCACGCGCCGCTCATCGAGTTGAGCAAGGCGGCCATCATCGAGCGCGGCCTGGCGCTCGGGCTCGACTACGGGCTGACGCTCAGCTGCTACGACCCGTCCGAGTCCGGTGTGCCGTGCGGCCACTGCGACAGTTGCCGGCTGCGCGCCGCCGGGTTCGCCGCCGCGGGGCATCCGGACCCCGCCCTGTCCGCGCGCTGATCCATGGCCCGTCCGCTGCGCCAGCAGATCGTCGCCATCACCCTGCTGCTCGTCCTCGTGGTGCTCGCGGCGCTCGTCGTGGCCTCGCGAGCCACCTATCAGGAGGAGATCGAGCACCTGCGCAACGAAACCCAGGCCATGACGGCCGTCGTCATTGCCTACCTGGAGCGCAACCTCGAGACCGCCGATGCCGTGGCCACGACCGCCATGCAGCACCCTGCCGTGGCGGACCTCGACCCGCGTGCGGCGATCGAGGTGCTGCAGCCCCTGATGCAGGGGCAGAACGCCCTCCTGCGCAACGCCGTCCTGGCCGACGCCAGCGGGCGCGTGGTGGCGTGGGCGTTGCCGCCCGCCGCCGACGTCGAGGGACAGGTGTCACCGGCGTGGATCGCCGAGGTGGTGTCGGGCGGCCGGCCCGCGATCGGGCCGATGCTCGGGCGGCCGGACGAGAGCGCGCACGTGGTGGTGATGGGCTATCCCCTGCGCGACGGCGCCGGCCCGCCGACGGGCATGCTGGGCCTGGCCGTGCACCTCGAGTCGCTCGCCTCGATCCTGGCGCGGATCCCGCTGCCGGAGCGCTCGGTGATCACGGTGACGGATCGGAACAGCGTCGTGGTGGCGCGGACGCTGGAGCCCGGCCGCTTCGTGGGCCGGCCCACGGAGGAACGCATCGATCTCGCACGGCCGCTCGAGTCCATTCCGGCCAGCGACGTGCGCACCGGGGTCGACGGCGTGGAGCGCGTCTTCGCCAACGCCGTGCTCGATCGCGGCCCGTGGCTGGCCAGCGTCGGCATCCCGACTGGAGTGGCCGCCGCGCGCACGAGCCCCATCTTCCGCCGCACGCTCGTCATCACGCTGGGGGCGCTTGCGGCGATCCTCGGACTGTCCCTGTTCTTCTCGCACCGGTGGCTGCAGGCGATGGACGAGGTGCGGCGCGCCGCGCAACGCGTCTCGGGCGGTGACCTCTCGCCGCTGGAGCCCCGCGACCTCGGCGCCGCCGAGCTCAACGAGCTGCGGGGCAGCATTGCGGGCATGATCAACGACCTGCGCGCGGCGCAGGAGGCCGTCGCGGCGCAGATGACGGAGGAGCGCCGCGTCCGCGAGGAGAAGGAGTCGCTGCAGCGGCAGCTGATCCGGCAGGAGCGCCTCGCGGCCATCGGCGTGCTCGTGTCCGGCGTGGCGCACGAGCTCAACAACCCCCTGCAGGCCATCCTGGGGTTTGCCGAGCTGCTGCAGATGCAGCAGGGCCTCCCCGAGGACGTGCAGCGGGACCTCTCCCTCATCCGCCGGGAGAGCGCCCGCGCCAGCGCCATCATCCGCAACCTGCAGCGCTTCGGACGCCAGACCACCGAGCCGTCACCGGTGACGCTCACCGACGTGGTGGCGTCGGTGCTCGAACTGCGCCAGCGCAAGATCGACGCGCAGGGCATCCGGCTCGACATCGAGGACACGTCCGAGGCGTTCGTCTCCGCCGTCTTCACCGAGCTGCAACAGGTGGTCCTCAACTTCCTCATCAACGCCGAGCAGGCGGTGGCCGAGCTGCCGGAGGCCCGCCGCCGTATCCGCATCCGCACCGCCGACGGCCGCAACACCGCCCGGCTGGAAGTCGAGGACTACGGCGACGGGGTGCAGCCCGAGGACGAGGCGAAGCTCTTCCAGCCGTTCTTCACGACCAAGCCGGTCGGCGAGGGGACGGGCCTCGGCCTGTCGGTGAGCTACGGCATCATCACCTCGCACGGCGGCGAGATCGGCTATCGACGCTCGCATCACGGCGGCGCTGTGTTCTACTTCGAGCTACCGACACGATGACGACCGATCGCCTCTACTACACCGACGCCTACCGCGCCACGTTCGATGCCACCGTCGTGGCCTGCGAACCTCGCCCCGCCGAGGCGGGTGCGCCGTCGTCGTGGTCCGTGGAACTGGACGCCACGGCGTTCTATCCGACCTCCGGCGGACAGCCGTTCGACACGGGTACCCTTGGCGGTGCGCGCGTCCTCGACGTCATCGACGAGGACGATGGGCGCGTCGTCCATGTGACGGATGCGTCGCTCGGGCCGGGCCAGCCGGTGTCCGGGGCCATCGACTGGCTCCGCCGCTTCGACCACATGCAGCAGCACACGGGCCAGCACGTGCTGTCGGCGGCCTTCGACCGGCTCTCCGGCCACCGGACCGAGAGCTTTCACCTGGGCGCGGATACCTGCTCGATCGACCTCGCGCTCGAGGTGTCGGCGAGCCAGGCGGCTGCGGCCGTCGCGGAAGCCAATCGCGTCATCTGGGAGGACCGTCCCGTCGTCGTGCGCTTCGTGGACGCCGAGGAGGCCGCCCGGCTTCCGCTCCGGAAAGACCCGGCGCGCACGGGGCGGCTGCGGCTGGTGGAGGTGGAGGACTTCGACCTGTCGGCGTGCGGCGGCACGCACGTCGCCAGGACCGGCGGCATCGGGATCATCGCCGTGGATGGGTGGGAGCGCTTCCGTGGCGGGTCGCGCGTGCACTTCCTCTGCGGCGGCCGGGTCAGCCGGCGGTTCGATCTCTGGCGCGACGCGCTCGCGGCCACGATGACGCACCTCTCGGTGGCGCCCGGTGAACTGGCGGGGGCCGTCGAGCGCCTGCAGGGAGAGAACAAGGGCCTGCAGCGCGCTGCGGAGCGCGCAGGAATCGCTCGCGGTGCACGAGGCCCGGGCGCTGGCCGCGCGCGGCGTGCGCGTGGGCTCGCGTCTGGTGGTCGTCGAGGCGGTGCCCCGACACGGAGGCCCCGACGTTGAAGGCGATGGCGGTGGCGATCGCGACCACGCCGGGGGCCGCGGCGGCGCTCTTCAGCACGACCACGCCGGCGTTGGTCGTCGTGGCCGCCCACCGCGACGCGGGCGTGGACGCCGGCCGCACGCTGAAGGCGCTCACCGCGCGCTTCGGCGGCCGCGGCGGCGGCCGGCCCGACCTCGCGCAAGGCGGCGGCACGGAGGCCGACACCGCCACCCTGACCACCGCCGCGCGGGAACTGCTCTCCGGCGACTGAGAACACGGAGAACACGAAGGGCACGGAGGGCACGAAGGGCACGACGGCCGCGAAGCGTGAACACCGACCCCGGTCGCCGGGTCGCTCGAGTGGTCCCAACCACCGCTCTCGGTCGTGGAGGGAGGCAACAACCCGGAACGCGACGCATTCCCCCTCGTGTCCTCCGTGCCCTTCGTGCCCTTCGTGCTCTCCGTGCCCCTTTCGTGCCCTCCGTGTTTACTTGGGCGCCATTCTCAGCGCGCCGTCCAGCCGGATCACCTCGCCGTTGATCATCTCGTTCTCGAGGATGTGGCGGGCGAGTGCGGCGTACTCGGACGGGCGGCCGAGGCGCGACGGGAAGGGCACCTGCTGCCCCAGTGACACGCGCGCGGCTTCCGGCAACGCGGCCAGGAGCGGCGTGTCGAAGATGCCCGGTGCGATGGTGACGCAGCGGATGCCGATGCCGGCGAACTCGCGCGCGACGGGCAGCGTGAGGCCCACGATGCCGCCCTTCGAGGCGGCGTACGCCGGCTGCCCGATCTGGCCGTCGTAGGCGGCAATGGACGCCGTGTTGACGATGACGCCGCGTTCGCCCGATGCGAGCGGCTCGTTCTTCGCCATGACCGCGGCCGCGAGCCGGATCACGTTGAAGGTGCCGACGAGGTTGATGCGGATCGTCTTCTCGAAGAGATCCAGCGCGTGCGGGCCGTTGCGGCCCAGCACCTTCGCCGCCGGGCCGATGCCGGCCGCGTTGATGGCGCCGTAGAGGTTGCCGAAGGCCGACATGGCCAGATCGACCGCTGCCTGCACCTCCGCTTCACTGGTCACGTCGGCCTGCGCGAAGCGCGTCTTCGGGCCCATGGCCGCCTCGGCCGCCGCGCCCGCCTCCGCGTTCACGTCGAGCAGCACGGCCTGCCCGCCTGCGGCGACGACGGCTTCGGCCGCCGCGCGCCCGAGGCCCGAGGCCCCGCCCGTCACGATGAATGTCCGTCCGGTGATGTCCATAGCTCCTCAGAATACAATGGCTGGATTCCCATGAAGGCCTATACCCAGCACTACTACGACGGCGCGTGGCAGACGCCTGCCGGATCCGAGTTCATCGAGGTCGTCTCGTCGTCCACCGAGCAGCCCATCGCCCGCGTGCCGCTCGGTACGGCCGAGGATGTCGACGCCGCCGCGCGTGCCGCCCGCCGCGGCTTCGAGTCGTGGAGCCGGCTCGCCGTGGACGAGCGCGCGCAGTGGCTCGAGAAGCTCGCGGCGGCGATGAAGGCCCGTGTCCCGGAGATCGCCGAGGCCATCTCGCACGAGGTGGGCACTGCCCTGTCGTACTCCACGAAGGTGCAGGTCGAGTTTCCGGTCCTGATGATCGGGATGAACGCGCGCTTCATCCGGTCGGCGAAGCTGGAGGACGAGCTCGGCAACTCCCTCGTCATCAAGGAGCCCATCGGCGTCGTCGGCTGCATCACCCCGTGGAACTACCCGCTGCACCAGGTCGTGTGCAAGATCGCGCCGGCCCTGGCCGCCGGTTGCACGGTCGTCCTGAAGCCCGCCGAGCTCGCGCCGGTGAGCGCGTTCATGCTGGCCGAGGCCGCCCACGAGATCGGGCTGCCCGCGGGCGTTTTCAATCTCGTCTCGGGCCCCGGCACGGTCGTCGGCGAAGCCATCGTCACGCATCCCGACGTGGACATGGTCAGTTTCACCGGGTCGCTCGCGGCGGGACGCCGCGTGGCCGCCCTGGCCGGCGACGGCATCAAAGGTGTGCCTGGAGCTGGGCGGCAAGTCGGCGTTCGTCGTCCTGGACGATGCGCCGTTCGAAAAGGCGATTCCGGCGGGCGTCAACAACTGCATGCAGAACTCCGGACAGACCTGCTCGGCGTGGACGCGCATGCTGGTTCCCGCGGCCCGGCTCGAGGAAGCGGCGGCGCTGGCGCGCGGGCAGCTCGCCAAGCTCACGCTCGGCGATCCGTTCGACGCGGCGACGCGCCTGGGCCCGCTGTCGTCGGCGAAGCAGCGTGACACCGTGCTGGGCTACATCGAACGCGGGAAGGCCGAAGGGGCGACGCTGGTGGCCGGGGGCGGACGGCCCGAGGCCCTGACCACGGGCTACTACGTCGAGCCCACGATCTTCTCGGGCGTGTCGCCGTCGATGACGATTGCCCAGGAGGAGATCTTCGGACCGGTGCTCTCGATCATCCCCTACGACTCGGAAGCCGATGCCGTGCGCATTGCCAACGACTCGATCTACGGGCTGGCAGGCGGTGTGTGGGGAGCGAGCAAGGAGCGCGCGCTCGAGGTGGCCCGCCAGCTGCGCACGGGGCAGGTGGACATCAACGGCGGGCGCTTCAACGTGCTGGCGCCCTTCGGCGGCTACAAGAAGTCCGGCATCGGCCGCGAAATCGGCCCGCTCGCCCTGGAGGAGTTCTTCCAGGTGAAGTCGATCCAGCAGTAGGCCCGTGTGACGAAGCACCTCCCGGGCGTCGCCGCCGCCGCCGCCGTGATGGTGGCGGGATTCTGGCTGGCAGACCGGATCGGTCACGCCATCCTGGCGGCGCAGGGACTGACGGGCAGCAGTCCGATCTCCGGCGTGCCGGTGGCCATCGTCCTCGGCCTGCTGCTGCGCAACCTCCTGCCGCTGCCCGCCGCGCTGGCGCCGGGGCTGAAGTTCGCCACCACGACGATCCTGCGGCTCGGCATCGTGCTCGTGGGGATTCGGCTCAGCCTCTTCGACGTGCTCAAGCTCGGCCTGGCGGGGTTGCCGGTCGTGCTGGCGGCCATCGCAACCGGGCTGGTGTTCGTGACGTGGTTCAACCGGCGCCTGGGGCTCCCGCCGCGGCTGGGAACGCTCGTGGCCGCCGGTACCAGCATCTGCGGGGTCACCGCGATCGTCTCGACCGCGCCCGCCATCGAGGCCGACGAGCGGGAGGTCGCCTACGCGGTGGCCAACGTCGTCGCCTTCGGCCTCTTCGGGATGCTCGTCTATCCCTACCTCGCCCATGCGCTGCTGGCGCGCTCCGAGACCATCGGCCTGTTCCTCGGGACGGCCGTCCACGACACCTCCCAGGTGGTGGGCGCGGCGCTCACCTACAAGCAGGTCTACGGCGATGACGTGGTCCTGCGAACCGCGACGGTCACCAAGCTGACGCGCAACATCTTCCTGGCGTTCGTGATTCCGCTGCTGACGTGGATGCACCTGCGCGACAACGGGCGGGATGGCGCGGGGGCGTCGCGGTCCGGACGGGCGCCGGTGTCCTGGCGCCAGCTGGTCCCGGGCTTCGTGATCGGCTTCCTCGGGATGGCGGTCGTGCGATCGCTCGGCGACGCGATGCTCGGCCGGACCGGCGCCGCATTCTGGGCGTTCGATGCCGCCGGCTGGAACAGCCTGACGACGGCCATCGGCGACTACTGGGCGTCGCGCATCCTCCTCGGCACGGCGATGGCCGCCGTGGGCCTCAACACCAGCTTCGCCGTCTTCCGCGGGGTGGGCCTGCGGCCGTTCGTCGTCGGCCTGGCGGGCGCGGCGGTCGTGGGCGGTGTGGGATTCGCCATGGCGCTGGTGTTCGGCCGCTTCGTCGCCCTGTGACGGGCCATGCGGGCGCGTGCAGCCCGCGGCCGACAATCTCCGCCCGCGATACGGCGGCACGGCCTATACTTCGACGATCGCGACGGGTACCCCACATGAAGCACCTCGTGACCGCCGTCCTTCTCACTGGCGCGCTCGGGATCGGGCTCCTGGCCCAGTCCCCGGCCCCCGCGGGGCGCTCCGGCCCGCAGCCTCCCATGCCGCGGCCATGGCCCCGGCCGACCAGACCCAACTCGTCGGTCAGTCTGCGCCGGCTGCCACAGCGACCGCGGCAAGGCGGAGGCCTCTCCCTGCAGGGCTGGTCGCCGGACGGTGCGGCCGAGGCGCGCGACACCACGGAGAAGATGATCCGCAAGCTGCGGGCGGGCATGATGCCGCCGGCCGGCGCGCGCCGGCCTGACGCCGCGCAGCTGGCGCGGCTGGCGACCTCGCTCGAAACGCGCATGGACGCGCTGGCGGGGCCGAATCCCGATCCCGGCTGGCGTCCGTTCCAACGCCTCAACCGCGCGGAGTACGCGCGCGCCATCGAGCAGCTGGTCGGCCTGGACATCGACGTCACGGCGTTCCTCCCGGCCGACACCATCAGCGACGGCTTCGACAACGTCGCGGACGTGCAGACGTTCTCGCCGACGCTGATGGAAGGCTACCTGCGCGCGGCCAGCCGCGTGGCGGCCTTGGCCGTCGGGGATCCGCGCAGCTCGGCCACGCAGGCGACCTACAAGCTGCCCAAGACCGCGTCGCAGATCGAGCGCGCGGAGGGAGCCCCGCTGGGCACCCGCGGCGGCATCTCCGTGGACCACATCTTCCCGGCCGACGGCGACTACGTGTTCGCGATGGACTTCTTCGCCGAGCCGCTCGGGCTCCTGTACGGATCCACGTCCGATGGCGAGCGCATCGAAGTGTCGGTGGACGGCTCGCGCCTGGCGATCTTCGACATCAACCCGCGGATGAGCGAAGAGAAGACGGGGCTCACCATCAAGTCGGCCCCGCTGCACGTCACCGCCGGCAGCCACCGCGTGACGGCCGCGTTCATCCAGAAGTTCGAGGGGCTGATCAACGACCTGATGGCGCCGATCGAACACACCATGGCGGACACCGAGATCGGCACCGCCTATGGCATCACGACGCTGCCGCACCTGCGGAGCCTCAGCATCGTCGGGCCGCACACGGTGAGCGGCGTGTCCGAGACGGTGAGCCGGCGGATGATCTTCTCGTGCCGGCCGACCTCCGCGGCGGAGGAAGGGCCGTGCGCGTCCGACATCGTGCGGCGCCTGGCGACGCAGGCGTTCCGGCGTCCGGTCAGCGAGAAGGACTTCGACCGGCTGATGACCTTCTACGCGCGCGGGCGGCTGGACGGCAATTTCGAGCGCGGCATCACCAAGGCGCTCGAGGCCATTCTTGCGAGCCCGCAGTTCCTCTTCCGCGTCGAGGAGCAGCCCACGCGGGTGGCCGGTGCCGTCTACACGCTCGGCGACTACGAGCTCGCGTCGCGCCTGTCGTTCTTCCTGTGGGGCAGCGGGCCGGACGAGGAGCTGATGACGCTGGCCGGCCAGGGGCGCCTGGGTGCGCCCGGCGTGCTCGTGAAGCAGGCGCGGCGCATGCTGGCGGATCCCCGGTCCGAGGCCCTCGCGACGCGCTTTGCCGCACAGTGGCTCCGCCTGCAGGACCTGGAGCGGACCACGCCCGACCCGATTCTCTTCCCATACGCCGACCAGACGCTCTCGGCGGCGCTCGAGCGCGAGACCGAGCTCTTCTTCGACAGCATCGTGCGCGACGATCGCAGCGTGCTGGATCTGCTGACGGCGGACCACACGTTCGTGAACGGCCGCCTGGCGCGCCACTACGGGATCCCGAACATCGCGGGCAACTCGTTCGAGCGTGTCACGGCGCCCGAGGAGCGTGCCGGCCTGCTGGGCAAGGGGGCCATTCTGCTCCTGACCTCCGTGGCCGACCGCACCTCGCCGGTGATGCGCGGCAAGTGGGTGATGGAGGTGATGCTGGGCTCGCCGCCGCCTCCGCCGCCGCCCAACGTGCCGGCGCTCGAAGAGACGAAGGCCAACGGCGCGACGCGCGTGCTGACGGTCCGCGAGCGGATGGAGGAGCACCGCAAGAACCCGGCGTGCCGCTCGTGCCACCGCGTGATCGATCCCCTGGGCCTGGCGCTCGAGAACTTCGACGTCACCGGCAAGTGGCGCATCAAGGACGCCGGGTCGCCGGTGGATCCGACGGGCGAGCTCTATGACGGCACGCCGATGGACGGTCCGGCCGGTCTGCGCCGGGCCCTGCTGAAGCACCAGGACGTGTTCGTGCTGAGCTTCACCGAGAGCCTCCTGACCTATGCGCTCGGCCGGCGCATCGAGGCCGAAGACATGCCGATGGTTCGCCGCATCGTGCACGACGCGGCGGCCAACGGGCTCAAGATCAGCGCGTTCGCGAAGGCGATCGTGCGGAGCCCCGCATTCCGGATGGGTGTCGAGCTGCCGGTGGCGACCGAGAATGCCGCCGCGCCGCCCGAGTGACGGCCTCCGACCGATGAACTGCAGCGACCGAGGAGAACAAGCGACATGGCGTTTCTGACCCAGCGACATCTCGACCGACGCACGGTGCTGAAGGGGCTTGGCGTGAGCGTGGCGCTCCCGCTCCTGGACGCGATGGTTCCCGTGCGCATCGCCGAAGCACGCCAGCTGGCGCAGAAGCGGCGCTTCGTGGCCATCGAGATGGTGCACGGCGCCGCCGGCAGCACGGCCTACGGTGAGAAGAACTTCCTGTGGGCCCCCGCCCAGGCCGGACGCGAGTTCGACATCACCAAGTCGAGCCTGGCGCCCCTCGAGGACTACAAGGACCACCTCACGATCATCAGCCGCACCGACGTCCGCAACGCCGAGGCCTTCGCGCCGCCCGAGATCGGCGGCGACCACTTCCGGTCGGCGGCCGTGTTCCTGACGCAGTCGCACCCGCACCAGACCCAGGGCTCCGACGTCAAGGCCGGCACCTCGATCGACCAGATCTACGCGCAGCAGGTCGGCCACGAGACGCCCATCCCGTCGATGCAGCTCTGTATCGAGAGCGTGGACCAGGCGGGCGGCTGCTTCTACGGCTATTCGTGCGCCTACACCGACTCGATCAGCTGGGGGTCGCCGACCGAGCCGCTCCCGATGATCCGGGATCCGCGTGCCGTGTTCGACCAGCTCTTCGGCATCGGCGCGACGCCCGAGGCGCGCGCCCGCCGCCGCAAGAAGGATCGCAGCATCCTGGACTGGATCACCGAGTCGGCCAACGACCTGAAGGCGTCGCTCGGCGCCGCGGATCGCGCCCGGCTCACCGACTACCTCGACGACGTGCGGGAGATCGAGCAGCGCATCCAGAAGGTCGAGGAGTTCAACGCGAGCGGCGAGCCGCGCGAGCTGCCGGGCGCGCCGGCGGGCGTGCCCGACGACTACGGCGAGCACGTCAAGCTGATGTTCGACCTGCAGGCCGTCGCCTTCACGACCGACCTCACGCGCACCTTCGCGTTCAAGATGAGCCGCGACGTGTCCAACCGCGTCTGGCCGGAAACGGGCGTGACGACCGGGTTCCACATCGCGTCGCACCACGGCGACCGCGACGACCGCATCGTCGACTTCGGCAAGATCAACACGTATCACGTGAGCCTGCTGCCCTACTTCCTCGACAAGCTGAAGGCGGCGCGCGAAGGCGAGCAGAGCGTGCTCGACAACACGGTCATCATGTATGGGTCGCCGATGGGCAACTCGAACGTGCACAACCACAAGCGCTGCCCCCTCATCCTGCTGGGGCACGGCGGGGGCGCGATCAAGGGCCACGTCCACATCCGCACGGCCGACGGCACGCCGATGGCCAACCCGATGCTGAGTGTGCTGCACACGCTGGGCGTCGACGTCCCGAGCTTCGGCGACAGCAGCGCGGCGATGGACCTGAACGCCGCCGACACGGCCACCACGGTGGCGGGGGAGTAGGCGATGCGCGCACGAGCGACGGTTGGTTGGGCGGGAATCGCGGCGGCGGCCCTGGCGCTGGCCGTGCTGGCGCCCGTGACGCCGATGGCGGCCCAGGATGCCACGAGCGTGGCGCAGGCTGCGGCCGGCGGCGACCTGGACCGCGTGCGCCAGCTGCTGCGTGACGGCGCCGACGTGAATGCCGCGCTCGGCGACGGCACGACGGCGCTGCACCAGGCGGCGCTCAACGGCAACGCGGCCATGACCGAGGTGCTGGCGTACGCCGGTGCCAACGTCCGCTCCACGACACGGCTCGGCGGCTACACGGCGCTCCACCTGGCGAGCCAGCGCGGCTACGCCGACGTGATCGACGCGCTCGTCAAGGGCGGGGCCGACGTCAACAACGCGACCGTCACGGGCGCCACGCCGCTCATGCTCGCCGCGGCATCGGGCCACGTGGATGCCGTCAAGCAGCTCGTCGCCCACGAGGCCAACCTCAATGCCGCCGAGAAGGCCAACGAGCAGACGGCCCTGATGTTCGCGGCCGCCTTCAAGCGTCCGGAGGTGGTCAAGCTGCTCGTCGAGATCGGCGCCGACGTCAACAAGACGTCCACCGTGGTGGATGTGGCCGAGCTGACCTCGCCCGAGGAAGAGCTGCAGGAGCAAATCCGCCTCGAGACGCAGCGCGCCAGCGCGCAGGCCACCGGCCGGCCGATGCCCGCGCCCGCCAAGCCCGAGAACGACATCGCCGGCGTCACGCGCAACTTCAAGTACAACGAGCTGATCGGCCGGCAGGGCGGCCTCACGGCCCTCCACTACGCCGCACGCCAGGGCAGCATCGACTCGGTCGAGGCCCTCGTCAACGGCGGCGCGAACATCAACCAGGCCGCGGCCGGCGACCACACGACCCCGCTGCTCATCGCCGTGCTCAACGGGCACTTCGACCTGGCGATGTACATGCTCGACCATGGAGCCAATCCCAACGCCCAGAGTGACGCCGGCGCGACGCCGCTCTACGCCACGATCAACCTCGAATGGGCGCCGCGCTCGTTCTATCCGCAGCCGCGCGCCCAGCTGCAGCAGCGCACCACCTACCTGCAGCTGATGAAGGCCCTGCTCGACAAGGGCGCCGACGCGAACGCGCGCCTCAACCGGAAGCTCTGGTACTCGCAGTACAACTTCGACCTGCTGCGCACCGACGAAGCGGGCGCCACCGCCTTCTGGCGGGCCGCCTACGCGTCGGACATCGACGCCATGAAGCTCCTGCTCTCGTACGGCGCCGACCCGAACATCACCACGATCAAGGCCGCCGGGCAGCAGCGCCGTGGCGAGGGCACCCAGGCGGGCGACCCGTCCGGCCTGGCGCCGATTCCGGCGGGGGCGCCGGGCATTGCGGCGCTGCACGCCGCCGCGGGCGTCGGCTACGGCGAAGGGTTCGCCGGCAACGCCCACCGCTTCGCGCCGACCGGGATGCTGGCGGCCGTCAAGTTCCTCATCGAAGAGGTCGGCGTCGACGTCAACGCGGTGGACGACGATGGCAACACGGCCGTGCACCACGCGGCGTCCCGCGGCGACAACGAGATGATTCTCTATCTCGTCTCACAGGGCGCAGACGTGACGCGCGTCAACCGCCGCGGCCTGACGACCGTGGACATGGCCAACGGGCCGGTCCAGCGGACTCAGCCGTATCCCGAGACCATCAAGCTCCTCGAGAGCCTGGGCGCCAAGAACAACCACAAGTGCGTCTCGTGCTGACCGGACGCCGGCGTTGCGCCGGCGCCGTCGTCAGATTCCTCAGCTATACTGCGGCAAGGGCCATGACACGCCGTACCTGGGGCCTCGTCCTCGCTTGCTTCGCTCTCACGGCCGGACTCGGCCTGGTGCTCGTCCGAGCCCAGAGCGGCGGTGCGGCCAGCCCGCAGGCAGCCGCTGAACAGGCCTGGCGGACGGGCGAGTTCGATACCCTCGACACGCTCGCCGCCGGCTCCGACAACCCCTCCATCACCATCCTGCGCGCGCGCAGCCTCATCGTGCGCGGCGACTACGCCGGCGCCGAGGCGTTGCTGGCCCCGCTGGCCTCGCAGAACCCGGCCGGCGATGCCGGTCTCGAGCTCGGCCTGCTGCAGACCTACCTCGGACGGCAGTCGGAGGCCCGCCGCTCCCTGCAGATGATGCTCCTGGCGGCGCAGGACGCCGACTCGGCGCGTGAGCTGTTGCGCGCGGGGCGGGCGGCGCGGGCCATGGGGCGCTTCGAGGACGCCAACGGGTACTTCCGGGACGCCGTTGCCCTGGCTCCAGACGATGTCGAGATCAACACCGCCTGGGGCGAGCTGTTCCTCGAGAAGTACAACCGCAAGGACGCGCTGCGTTCGTTCCAGGACGCGCTGAAGGCCGACGAGGACTACGGACCCGCGCTCGTCGGGATGGCTCGCACGCTCGAGGACGACAACCCGCCTGAGGCGACGAAGTTCGCCGCGCGTGCGCTCACGATCAATCCCCGCAATCTCGACGCGCAGCTCTTCATGGCCGAGCGCGCGATCGGGCAGGACCGCAAGGACGAGGCGCGCGATCTGCTTGCCAAGGTGCGCGAGGTCAATCCGCGGCGGCTCGAGGCGATTGCCCTGCAGGCGGCCCTGGCCTACGTTGTCGGGGATACGGAGTACCAGGCGCTGGCGGCGGAAGCGCTCGCGATCAATCCCACCTACGGCGAGCTGTATCGCGTGGTCGGATCGGTGACGGCCGGCTACTACCGGTTCGACGAGGCCGCGGAGCAGACGCGGCGGGCCATCCAGCTCGATCGGGACAACTGGCGCGCCTACGCGAGCTCGGCGCGCACCTGATGCGGACGGGCGACGAGCGCGCGGCGCGCCGCATGCTGGAAACGGCCTTCCGCCAGGACCCGTACGACGTCATCACCTACAACCTCCTCGGCCTGCTCGACACGCTGGACCAGTTCGGCGCGCTGAAGGAAGGAGACATGATCCTGCGCTTCCACCCGGACGAAGCAGCCGTCATGTCGCAGCACGCGCCGCCGCTGGCGCGCGAGGCGCTGGCCCGGTTGAGCGAGCGCTGGGAGTTCACGCCGAAGGGCCCGATTCTCATCGAGATGTTCCCGCGGCACGACGATTTCGCGGTGCGCAACGTCGGCCTGCCCGGCATGATCGGTGCGCTTGGCGCCTGCTTCGGCCGCGTGGTCACGCTGGATTCTCCGCGTGCCCGGCCGCCGGGCGAGTTCAACTGGGGCGTGACGTTGTGGCACGAGCTCGCCCACGTCATCACCCTGCAGCTTTCCGACCAGCGCGTGCCGCGCTGGCTGACCGAGGGCATCTCGGTGTTCGAGGAGAAGCGCGCCCGTCCCGAATGGGGACGTGAGATGGACATCCCCTTCGCACGCAGCATGGATCAGGGCGGCGTGCTGAAGCTGAAGGACCTCAACAGCGGCTTCACCGACCCGCGGCGCATCTCGTTCGCATTTCCAGTCGTCGCTCGTGGTCGAGCACATCGTCGAGGAGTTCGGCCAGCCCAAGCTCCGCGCCCTGGTGCAGTCCTACGCGACGGGCATCGATACCGAGACCGCCATCTCGCAGGTGCTGGGCGAGGACATCGACGCCCTCCAGGTGAGCTTCGACCGGTTCCTCGAGCAGCGCTACGGGGCGCTGCGGGCGGCGCTGGCCGCCCCGGAAGGGCTCGCGCCGGACGCCAGCCCGGATGCACTCCGGACGCTGGCCACGGACAATCCCGGCAGCTTCCCGGCGCAGATGGCGTTCGGCATGTCGCTCAAGGCCACGGCGCCCGATCGCGCCATCGAGGTGTTCGAGCGGGCGGCGACGCTGGTGCCGCACGCGACCGGGCCCGAGAGCCCGTATGCGCAGATTGCCGACGTCGCGCTGGCGAAGGGCGACACCGCCCGCGCCGTCGAGGCGCTCGACACGCTGACCGGCTTCGATCACTCGGACCTGGCGTCGGCCCGCAAGCTCGCGTCACTGGTCGATGCGGAGCGCAATCCGGCGCTGCTGAAGACCGCGCTGACGCGTGCCGTGGCCGTCGATCCGTTCGATTCCGCGTCGCACACCACCCTCGGGCGCCTCGCGCTGGCCGAGAATGCGCCCGCCGAGGCGGTTCGCATGTTCCGCGTCGCGCTGGCGGCGGGCCCCGTGGACAAGGCCGGTGCGCACGCCGACCTGGCCGAAGGGCTCTTCGAAGCCGGCGATCGCGACGAGGCCCGCCGGGAGGCGCTGGCCGCCCTCGAGATCGCGCCCACCTATTCGCGCGCCCAGGACCTGCTGCTGAAGCTGATTGGAGGACGGTAGGTGCCGCCGGCCTCCCCGCGAGGCCCGGGACGCCTCGTCGTGGGTCTGTGCGGTGCGCTGGCGGCGCTCCTGGCCGCCGGTTCGTTCCCGAGCGCACAGGTGCCCGCCCTGCCGGGCGACCGCCTGGCCGGCCTGCAATGGACCTTCGTGCGGATCCGCTACAGCTCGTGGGCCGAGGAGGGGCGTGGGCGCCCCCGCATGAGCTACTGGGAGGAGCCGTGGGCCATCGACGCGCCCGCCGCCGAGCAGAACCTCTCCCGGCGCATCAAGGCGGTGACCGCCGTCGAGGTCGGCGATCCCGTGGTCCTCACGCTCGACGACGAGCGGCTCTGGCAGTACCCCTGGATCTACATGGTCGAGCCGAGCAACCTGCAGCTGCAGGAGGCCGAAGTGCCCATCCTGCGTGAGTTCCTGCTGGGGGCGGCACGCTGACGATGGACGACTTCCACGGCCCGCATGAGTGGGACCTCACGGTCCGCCAGCTCGCACGGGTGTTTCCCGAGCGGGGAAGTGGTGGAGCTCGAGCCCCCGCACCCGATCTTCTCGTGCTTCTATCGCATCGAGAAGCACCTGCAGATTCCGGGCCTGGGCTCCTTCTTCTCGGGGCGCACCGGGAGAAGGGCGGCTTCCAGCCGCACCTGCGCGCCATCCTCGACGACGCCGGGCGGCCGATGGTGCTCATGAACTGGAACACCGACATGGGCGACGGGGTAGAGTGGTCGAACGCGGAAGAGTATCCGGGCTACATCCGGTGGACGGCACAGGCCTACCAGATGTGGATCAACGAGGTCGTCTACACCCTGACGCACTGACGGGGCAGTCGACCCGGAACGCATCGAGAGGCGGGAGAAGCGGATGGAGCGAGCCCTGGAGACCGAGACCGCGAGCCTGGCCGAACAGGTGGCCGCGGGACGCACGCAGATCCTGAGCGAGCTGCGGAAGGTGATCGTCGGGCAGGACGAGGTCGTTGACGAGGTGCTGATGGCGCTCTTCTGCGGCGGCCACTGCCTCATCACGGGCGTGCCTGGCCTGGCCAAGACGCTGCTGGTGAAGACGCTCGCGCAGATCCTGCACCTCAGCTTCAAGCGCATCCAGTTCACGCCCGACCTCATGCCGGCCGACATCACCGGGACCGAGGTCCTCGACGAGGAAGCGGGCCACCGCACCCTCCGCTTCGTGCACGGACCGATCTTCGCGCAGATCATCCTGGCCGACGAGATCAACCGGACGCCGCCGAAGACGCAGGCGGCGCTGCTCGAAGCGATGCAGGAGTATCACGTCACGGCAGCCGGCCGGACGGACGAGCTGGAGCGGCCCTTCTTCGTCCTCGCCACGCAGAACCCGATCGAGCTCGAAGGCACCTATCCGCTGCCCGAAGCGCAGCTGGATCGCTTCCTGTTCAACGTCGTCATGACCTACCTGTCGGAGGACGACGAGGTGCGGGTGGTGACCGACACGACCGGGGCGGAG
Organism: Vicinamibacterales bacterium; assembly: GCA_041394685.1. GTDB lineage: Bacteria > Acidobacteriota > Vicinamibacteria > Vicinamibacterales > UBA2999 > VFZN01. Next base: position 49,175 of record JAWKHU010000061.1, on the reverse strand, counting down.
CGGCCCGCGCCGTCGCGCGTGCTGGACGGTGCCGACATCCTGCGGATCCAGGGCTACGTGCGGCAGGTGCTCATCGCCGACGAGGTGGCGCGCTACGCGGTGCGGCTCGCCGACAACTCGCGGCCGGGCCGAGGCGCGCGCCTCGAGTTCGTCCAGAAGTGGGTGAAGTGGGGGGCCGGCCTGCGCGCCTCGCACGCGCTCGTGCTCGGGGCGAAGGCGCGTGCGCTGATGCACGGCCGCCATCACGTATCGGTGAAGGACATCCAGGCGCTGGCGCGGCCCATCCTCCGCCATCGCATCATTCCCAACTTCTACGCCGAGGCCGAGGGCGTGACGCCGGAGCGGATCATCGACCAGCTGGTCGAGACCGTGCCGCTGCCGGCGAGCGGGCTGTGAACCGATGCCCGGACAGCCGCGGTATCTCGACCCGGCCATCGTCGCCCGCCTGGGCACGATCGACCTGAAGGCCCGGACGATCGTCGAGGGTTTTCTCACCGGCCTGCACCGCAGCCCCTTCAAGGGCTTCAGCGTGGAGTTCGCGGAGTACCGGCAGTACCTGCCTGGCGACGACCTGGCCACGCTGGACTGGAAGATCTTCGCGCGGTCCGATCGGCACGTGGTGAAGAAGTTCGAGGAGGAAACGAACCTCGATTGCCACATCCTCCTCGACATCTCGCGGTCCATGGGCTATGGCTCCGGTACCATCACCAAGCTGGAGTACGCCTCCTACCTGGCGGGTGCGCTGGCGTACCTGATGAACCGGCAGCGGGACGCGGTGGGGCTGCTCACCTTCGACGATCGGATCCGCGAGATGCTGCCGACGAGCGCGCGGCCCGGCCACCTCAAGGCCGTCCTGGTCACGCTGGAGCGGCTGACCCTCGGCACGAAGACGGACGTGGCCAAGCCGCTCGGCGATCTTGTGCAGGCCATCCGCAAGCGCGGGCTCGTCGTGCTCATCTCCGACATGCTCGACGCGCCGGAGCGCATCATCGAAGGCCTCAAGCACTTCCGGTACCGAGGCACCGACGTCGCCGTGTTCCAGGTACTGGACCCCCACGAGATCGACTTTCCGTTCGAGCGGGCGGCCCGGTTTCGTGACATGGAGACCGAGGACGAGGTGGTGGCCGTCCCCGGCGCGATCCGCGAGGCGTACCAGGCCCGGATGACCGAGCTCATCGACACCTACCGCACCGTGCTGGGCCGCAACGGCATCGACTACTGCCTGCTGCGGACGTCCGAGCCGCTCGACGTGGGGCTGCTGTCGTACCTGCAGACGCGCCGGAGGGCGTTCTAGGTGGGCGGGTTGTCGTTCCTCTCGCCCCTCTATCTCCTGGGGGCGCTGGCGATCGCCGTGCCGATCGCGTTGCACCTGTTCCGCCGCCGGACCGAGCTCGTCGTGGAGTTCCCGGCCGTGCACCTGTTGTCGAAGTCACCAGTCGAGCACCGCCGCCGCCGGAGACTGCGCGAGATCATCCTGCTCGCCCTGCGCGTGGCGGCGCTGGTGCTGCTGGCAGGCTCGTTCGCGCGTCCGTACCTGGCGGGCAGCGCCGTCGCCGCCGACGCGCCAGTCACTGTCGTCGCGCTCGACACTTCCTTCAGCCTAGCGGCGGCCGACGTGTTCGCCCGTGCGCGCACGCTGGCCGCGGAGGCGGTCCAGGGCGCGCCCGCAGGGCACGCGGTCGGCGTGCTGGCCTTCGACGACAGCGCGCGCACCGTCGTCGAGCCGACCAGCGACAGGGGGGCGGCGGCGGCCGCGATCGGCGCGCTGACGCCCGGGTGGTCGGGGACGCGCTACGGGGCGGCGATCGCGCGTGCGGCCGAGATGATCGGCCCGCGGCCGGGCCGCCTCGTCGTGGTCACCGACCTGCAGCAGTCGGGGTGGGACACGCAGGCGTCCGTGGGGCTGCCCGACGACATCGAGGTGTCCGTTGTGTCGGTGGACACGCCGCTCCGGAACGTCGCGGTCCTGTCGGCCCAGCGCCGGGGCACGGGCGTCGAGGCCGGCGTGTACAACTACGGCTTCGACGCACGCACCGTCCCTGCCGTGCTGACGGTGGATGGCCGGGAGGTGGCGAGGTCGACGGTGACGCTGGCCGCCCGTTCGCCCAGCCGCGTGGTCTTCGACGTCGAGGTGCCAGCCACGGGAGCCGCGGCCGTCTCCGTTGTGGACGACGACGGATACCCCGCCGACGACGCGCGCTACCTGGTCCTGGATCCTCCGGAGCCGGTGCGGGTGGCCGTGGTCGTCTCCGACCCGACGACGCTGCGCGGTGGTCTCTATGTCGAACGCGCGCTCGGCGTCGCGGGCGAGGGGCGCGCGTTCACCACGACGGTCGTGGACGGGCGGGCGCTCTCCGCGTGGACGTCCGCGGAGATGGCCCGCGAGCAGGCGGTGTTCGTCCTGGGCACGCGCACGCTCGACCGGCAGGGCCGCGCGAACCTGGCGGCCTATCTCTCCGGGGGCGGCGCCGTGCTGCTGGCGCTCGGCCCTGACGTCGACGCGGGCACGCTCGACGACGTCCTCGGCGACGATGCCCGCGTGGGCGCCGACCCGCAGGAGTCGCCCGGCGGTCCGGCCACGCTCGTGGTGAACGACACGCGCCACCCCATCCTGCGCGTGTTCGCCCAGCCGGCCGCCGCACTCGGCGACGTGTCCTTCCAGCAGTACCGCACGATCGACGAGGCGGGCCGGCGCGTGCTCGCCCGCTTCTCGGGTGGTTCCCCCGCGCTGGTGGAGCAGCCGCGCGAGCGCGGACGGCTCCTGCTGTTCGCGTCGGACCTCGACAATCGCTGGAACCGCTTTCCGCTGAGCCCGTCGTTCGTCCCGTTCGTCGTCGAGTCGGCCCGGTATCTCACCGACGGAGGCCGGGATGCGCAGTCGTGGGTGCTGCCGGCCGCACCGGCCGGCCTGGAGCCGACGCCCGGCGTCTTTACGATGGAGGGCGCCTCCGGTGCGGGCAGCTCGCCCGGCCGGCGGGTGGCCCTCAACGTGGACACGCGGGAGTCCAATCCGGCGCCGGTGTCGGCGGAGGAGTTTGCGGCGGCGGTGCCGCGCACGCCACGCGCGGCGGCTGCCACGGCTGAGGCCATTGCAGCCAAAGCCGAGCAGCAACAGCGGTTGTGGCAGGTCGGACTGCTCCTCATGTTCGTCGCGCTGGCGGGCGAGGGTTTGGTCGGCCGGCTGGCGAATTGATCGCGTAGGATAGGCAAAGCAGTGAACCATCGACCGGAGACGCTCGGGGCGATTCTCGCCGAGGTCCGGCGCCGGTGGGTCCGGGGAGTCCGGTTGCGCGCGTGGTCGGCTGGCGCCGCCGCCGCGGCCATGCTCTTCGGCGTCGGCTGGCTGACGGTGTGGCTGCTCGCCTCCGAAGGCCTGGCGCTCGCCGTCGTGACGCTGATCGTCACGGCACTGGTGGCGGTCACGCTCATCGCCGCCGCGCGTCCGCTGCGCCGGCCTCCCTCCGACATCCAGCTCGCGCGCTACGTCGAAGAGCAGTCCGGCGGTCTCGACGACATCGTCGTCACGGCCGTGCAGCACGGCGGAGAGCAGACGCTGGTGTCGGATGCGCTGGCGCGCGAGGCCGCGCAGCGGATCGACGAGGTCGGGGTCGATCGCATCATCAGTCCGGCGCTGCTGCGGCGGGCCGCCACGGGAGCGGCCGTTGCCACCGCCGCGCTCGCGCTGGCGAGTGTGTCGTTTGCGCCGACGCTGGGCCGCGGCCTGTCGGTCACGGCCGCCTACCTGTTTCCGTCGCGCGTGCAGATCGACGTCACGCCCGGCACCGCCAAGGTGCGTGCGGGCGAGTCGGTGACGATTACGGCACGCCTGCACGGCATCGAGGACGGGCTCGTGCCATCGCTGGCGGTGGGAGACGGGGAGCCCGGCGCGCTCATCACGATGTCGCCCACCGACGACGGCGGCTATGCGGCGACCATCGAACGCGTGGCCACGGGCTTCTCCTACTACGTGACGGCGGGTCCCGCGCGCTCCGACGATTTCGCGATCGAGGTCATCAGGCCCGCGAGGGTTCGGCGCATCGACGTGCGCTACAGCTATCCCCGTGGCCTGGGGCTCGAGCCGCGCGTCGAGGAGGACGGCGGCGACATCTACGGGCCCGAGGGCACCGAGGTCGAGCTGACGATCACCACCGACAAGCCGATCGCCACCGCGGCCCTGACCATGGCCGACGGTAGCCGTGTGGCGGTCGAGCCGGGTGCCGCCGCCCTCACCGCGCGGCTGCCGATTGCGGCCGACGGCCTACCGCGTCGCCCTGACCGACGTAGACGGCCTCGAGAACCCGGGCGACACGGAGTACTTCATCCGCATGCTCGACGACCGGCCGCCCAACGTGCGTGTGCTGCGCCCGGGTGGCGACAAGCAGGTGAGTCCGCTCGAAGAGGTGCCGATCGAGATCCGGGCCGACGACGACTTCGGCCTCGCGTCGCTCGAACTCGTGTTCCAGGTTCCTGGACAGAAGGACACGGTCGTGCCCTTCCGGACGGGTCGTGCCCTGGCCGCCGGCGGCGAGCACCTGATGGCCCTCGAGGAGCTGGGTGTGCGGCCCGGCGACTTCGTCACCTACTACGCGCGCGCCCGGGACGTCGGGCAGGGGCGGCGGACGACCGAGGCCCGCAGCGACATCTACTTCCTCGAGGTGAAGCCGTTCGAGGAGGTGTTCACGGCCGCGCAGAGCCAGGCGATGGGGATGCAGGGCGACCCCGAGCTGCAGGACCTGGCCGAAGCCCAGAAGCAAATCATCGCGGCGACGTGGAAGCTCGACGCGCGGGCGCGCCGGGCGCGCGACGCCCGCTCCGCCGCCGACATCAAGGCGGTGGCCGACGCGCAGCGCGAGTTGCGCGAACGGGCCAGCGAGTCGGCGGGTGACCTGGCGGCGGCGATGGCCGATCCGCGCCGGCGTCGTCCGCGTCCGGGACAGACGCAGTTGCCGGGTGGAGACGACCCCCTCGCACGCGCCGTCGAGGCCATGGGGCGCGCCACGGGGGAGCTGGACCGGTTGAGCACCTCCGACGCGCTGCCGCACGAGATGACGGCCCTCGAGCAGTTGTTGAAGGCGGACTCCGACGTCAAGGAGCGCCAGGTCGCCCGGCAGCAGCAGGGCGGTGGCGGCGGCGGCAACCGCCCGACGCCCGACCTGTCCACGCTCTTCGACCAGCAGCTGCGCCAGCAGCAGGCCACCAACTACGAGACGCCGGACGCTGCCGAGACCCGCGAGGAGTCGAAGCCCGACGACGACCCGCTGGATCGCATTCGCGAGCTGGCCCGCCGGCAGGAGGCGCTGCAGCGCGCGCAGCAGGACCTGGCCAGGAACCGCGAGCGGCTCGCCGAAGAGGAGATCCGGCGGCAGCTCGAGCGGTTGACGCGGGAGCAGCAGCAGCTCACCGAGCAGGCCAACGCGCTGTCGCAGGAGCTGCAGCAACAGCAGCAGGCGCGATCGCAGCCATCCGACGAGCAGCGCTCGCAGCAGGATCGCAACGGGGCTTCGCAGGCCGGACAGCAGTCGTCCGGCCAGTCGAGCGGGCAGGCGTCCGGTCAATCGAGCGGGCAGCAGGCGTCGAACGGTCGCCAGTTGCGGGAGATCGCGGAGCAGATGCGGGGGGCGGCGAGCGAGCTCCGCCGCGAGGATCCGGACCAGGCCAGCGCGCGGAGCGGCCAGGCGGCCGAGCAGTTGCGCGAACTGTCGCGACAGATGGAGCGCGCCAGGCCCGACGAACGCCGCCGGCTCACCGGCGACCTGCAGTACGAGGCCCGGCAGCTGGCGGACGCGGAGCGCCGGCTCGCGGCCGAGGCCGACCGCGCGCAGCCAGGGGCGGCCGGTGAACAGGCCCGCCGGCGGCTGGCGGGCGAGCAGGAGCGCCTGGCTGGCCGCACCGAACAGCTGCAGGACGCTGCGCGGCAGCTTGGAGGCAGCGCCGGCGCGGGGAACGAACAGGCGGCACTTGGCGAGGCCGCGCGTGAGGCGGCGGAGGCCATCTCGCGCGAACGTCTGGCTGAGCGGATGCGGGCGTCGGCGGACGCGCTGCGGGAGAAGGGCGCCGAGGGGCAGGCCGCGCAGGGGCGCGAGCTGGCGCGGGCCCTGGACCGCATCGCGGGGGATCTCGGCGACGCCGCCGGGACCGCGGATGCCGAGACGACCAGGCTGTCGGATGAGCTGGCCAGGGCCAGCGAGCTCCGGGACCGCATTGGCGAATTGCAGCGCTCCATCGACGCGCTCGAACAGGAGGCGCGTCAGGGCCAACCGGGCGGGCGTCCGGGCTCCGATGCCGACCGCCAGCCCGGACAGCCGGGTCAGGACCCGAACGCGTCGCCGGGACAGGGGCAACAGGCCGGCCAGCCCGGCGACCCTTCCAGGTCGAGTCAGTCCGGCCAGCAGGGCCAACCGTCGGGCACGCAAGGGGGCGCGCAGCCCGGTGGCGACCAGGGCGGCACGGCCGCGGGCCGCGCCGAGCGGCTGGCGCGGCTGCAGCGCGACGCGCAGAGCCAGATGGCCGAGGCCCAGCGGCTGGCCGGCGAGATGCGCCAGCAGAATCCCGAGATGCGCGGCGGCGCGTCGACGCCCGAGGACTGGTACCCGAGCCTGTCCGCGCCGGGGACCGAGCCGTTCAAACAGGACTTCTCGCGCTGGGAGTCCCTCAAGCAGAACCTCCTTGCCGCGATCGAACGCGCCGAGACGCGGCTGGCCGGGCAGCTGCGCGAACGTGAAACCCGCGAGCGCCTCAACGCCGGCGGCCATCAGGGAGTGTCCGAGACCTACCGCGAGATGGTCGATCGCTACTACGAGTCGCTCGCCGTACCTCGAAAGCCCCGGTAAGCCGGGACCGGGCCCACATGCGCTTCGCCGTCGCGCTCCCCTGGTGGGGCTACCTGATCGCTTTCGGCTCCGCGGGCCTTCTCGCCTGGCTGGCCTACCTGCGCGTCAGCGTCGCGCTCACGCCCGGCCAGCGGGTGGGCCTGACGGCCCTGCGCGCGGGGTCGCTGCTCCTCATCGTGATCGCCCTGTTGCGGCCCGTGGCCGTTGTCCCGTCCGACGCGATGCCGGAGATTCCCGTGCCCGTGCTGATCGACGTGTCGCGCAGCATGGGCATCCCCGACGGCGACGGCGCCACCCGGCTGTCGCGCGCGGAGGAAGGCCTGGGCCGGCTCGAGGCCGCACTGGGACCGCGCTTCAGGACCGAGGTCTTCACCTTCGGTGAGTCGGTGGGGCCGCGCCCCGACGGCCCGATGCAGGCCACCGCGCGGCGCAGCGATCTCACCGCCGCCATCGAGGACACCGCTGAACGCTTTCGCAGCCAGCCGCCTCCGGGGCTGGTGGTGCTGTCCGATGGCGGAGACACGTCGGCACGGCCGCTCTCACCGGGCGCGCTGGGGGCCCTGCACCTGTTCACGGTCGGCACCGGCTCGGCCGACCCGCCGCGCGATCGCGAGGTGGTGAACCTCACCGCCGGCGAGGCGCTGCTGCCCGAGGCGTCCATCGACCTGAGCGTGTCGGCAGTGGCGCGCGGCTTCGGCACCGACCCCGTCGAAGTGCGCCTCAGCGCGAACGGGCGGCCCGTGGACGTCCGGCGCATCACGCCGGCGGCCGATGGGGCGCCGGTCCACGAGGTGTTCACCGTCTCGCCCGATGCGGATCGGCCGACCGTCTACACCGTCCAGATCCCCGGCGTGGCCGGCGAGGCCTCGACCGACAACAACAGCCGCAGCGTGCTCGTGCCGCCCCAGGAAGCCAGGCGGCGCATCCTCATGGTGGAGGGCGCTCCCGGTTTCGAGCACACGTTCCTGCGCCGGGCGCTGGCCGCCGACCAGGGCCTCGACGTGGACTCCGTCGTGCGCAAGGGGCAGGACGACGACGGGCGGGACACGTTCTTCGTGCAGGCGGCCGAGAGCCGGGCGGCGGCGCTCTCGACCGGCTATCCCGCGTCGCGCGAGGCGCTGTTCCAGTACGACGCGATCGTCTTCGGCAACGTCGAGGCCGACTTCTTCACGCGCGAACAACTCGACCTGACCTCGCGCTTCGTGGCCGAGCGCGGCGGCGGGCTGCTCGTGCTGGGCGCGCGGTCGTTCGAGCGGCAGGGCCTGTCGGGCACGCCGCTCGCGGAAGCGCTGCCGCTGGACCTCACGGACCGGCGCACGGAGTTCGAGACGCCCGAGGGGGGAGAGGGGCTGGCGGTGAATGCGCCGGCGGTAACCCGCGACGGCGCCGCACACCCCGCCACGAGGCTGGCGGCCTCGGTGGACGCGAGCCGTGCGCTCTGGCGCGAGCTGCCGCCCCTGGCGTCGGTGTCGCTGGTCGGGGGGCCCCGTCCCGGGGCTCAGGTGCTGGCGGTCACGGCAAGCCCGGGCAGGCAGGCCCACCCCCTGATCGCGGTGCAGCGCTACGGCCAGGGACGCACGATGGTGTTCGCGGGCGAGGCGTCGTGGCGGTGGCGCATGATGCGGCCCGCGTCCGATACCGCCTACGACACGATCTGGCGGCAGCTCGTGCGCTGGCTCGCCGCGCCGGCGCCGGGCGCGGTGACCGTGGCGCCGCTGGCCGTGCCGGTGCCAGGCTCGACCGAGACCGTGGCGGTCACGGTGCGGGACGCGCGCTTCGAGCCCGTGGCGGATGCCGACGTCGCCGTCACGCTGGCCGGTCCCGATGGCGCGACACGGACCGTGAACGCCACCATCGTGGACCCGCACGATGGACGGTACGAGGCGGCCGTGCGGTTCGAGGGCGCCGGCGTCCATCGCATCGACGTGCAGGCGCGCCGGGAGTCGGCGTCCCTCGGCACCTCCACCCGCTACGTGCTCGCGGGCGGCTCCGATCTCGAGATGACCGACCTCCGGCTCAACGAACCGGTCCTGCAGCGGCTGGCGGCTGCGTCGAACGGGATGTACGTGCGGATGGACGAGGTGGACCGGGTGGCGGCGCTCATTCGCGACAGCGCGCAGGCGGTCGAGACCACCGACCTCCGGGACCTGTGGCACAACGTCTGGACCTTGCTCGGTATCATGGGGATGCTGGCGGCCGAATGGATGCTGCGCCGCCGCGCGGGGCTCGCCTGATGCCGGCCCGGGGCCGACGCGCCAACGCCGACGATACAGATGGGGTGGGATGTGCGTAACCACACGCACCGCCTCGAGTGACCGCCGTCGGGCGGTGTGCCGTCGCCTGCTGACCGGCCTGCTGCTGGTGTGCATGGCGGCCGCGGCCCCCGTGGCCGCCCGCGCGGAGACGCGCTGGGCCGTCATCGTGTCCGGCGCCTCCGGTGGCGACAAATGCGCGGAACAGATGGAGCAGTGGCGCGCGGCGCTGCAGACGGCGCTGGTGGAGCGCCACGGCTTCGACGCCGGCCACGTCCGCGTCCTGGTGGACGAGTCGGTGGAGGGCGGGAAGACGAGCAGCGCGGCCAACGTCACGGCCATCTTCGACGAAATCCGCAAGACCAGCGCGCGCGAGGACATGGTGCTGCTGGTGCTGCTCGGCCACGGCACCTACGACGGCAACGTCGCCAAGTTCAACCTCGTCGGCCGCGATCTCACCGCCGATGAATGGAACCAGATGCTGTCGGGCGTCGCCGGCCGCCTGATCGTCGTCAACACCACCGAGGCGAGCTTCCCCTTCCTCGACGCGCTCAAGGCCAAGGGGCGCGTGGTGATCACGGCGACCAACTCCGCCGCACAGAAGTACGCCACCGTCTTTCCGGAGTACTTCGTCAAGGCGCTGGGCGAGGCGTCCACCGATCTCGACAAGAACGGCCGCACGTCCGTCTTCGAGGTCTTCGAGGCCACCAGCGTGGCCGTCAAGCAGCACTACGAGCAGCGCGGACAGCTCACCACCGAGCGCGCGCTCCTCGACGACAACGGTGACGGGCAGGGAGCCGAGCAGGGCGGCGAGGGCCCGGACGGGTCGATGGCCCGGTTGTGGAACACGGATGCCGAGCCGGTGTCCGCCGCCGACAACCCCGAGCTCATAAGCTCCTCCCCGGCAGCGCCGCACGCTGGAGGCCAGGGCCGAGGAGCTCAAGCAGCAGAAGGACGACATGCCCGCCGACGAGTGGCAGGCGGCCTACGAGAAGCTCATGATCGAGCTCGCGCGCGTCTCACAGGAGATCCGCCAGCGCAGTTGAAGCGAGCGTCCCAATGCTCCAACCATTCTGCATTCGTCATTCTGAATTCACCGGATACCTCGAGGACTCTCCACCCTCCGCGCGCTCGCGTTCCGGCCGTCCGCGCAGGCCGCACGAGCAGCACCCCCGCCACGAACCCCATGACGTGCGCCCGAGAACGCGACGCCGCCCGGAGGCCCTGACCGTTCGCGGCCGCCAGCGAGCTGCCCGCCTGCGCTGAGGGCTGTCCAGGAACCACAGGCCCAGCAGGACGACGGCGAGCCTCAGGAGAGCATCAGCGGGAAGGGGAACAGCGTCAGCACCCGTGAGTGCGGGTAGAGGACGAAGTAGCCGCCCATCACGCCCGCAATCGCGCCGCTGGCCCCGACCATCGGTATCTGCGAGCCCGGGTCCATGGCGGTCTGCGCCAGGGCGGCGACCACGCCCGTGCCGAGATAGAACGCCACGAAGCGCCCGTGTCCGAGCTGGTCCTCCGTTGTCCCAGATCCACAGGTAGAGGAGATTGCCCGCGACGTGACCCGAACCCGCCATGCACGAACATCGACGTGAACATGGTCGCCACCGAGAAGTCGGCGGGAATCAGCCCGAAGGTGAAGATGAAGGCTTCGACGCCGCGCTCGGGCAGGGAGACCTGGTAGAGGAAGACCAGCGCGGTCGAGGACGATGATCGGCCTGGTGCGGGACGGGTACGCGACGGATGACGCGTCCTTGAGAGGATCATGCTGAGGTCAGTAAAGATCGTGTCATGAATTGCCGGTCCTGCGGCACCGAGATTGCCAACAACGCGCTGATCTGCTATCGGTGCGGCACCGCCCTGCCAGGAACCCCCGGATCCGCCCCGGCCACACGGCGCGGGCCTCCCGAGCCACGGCTCGTGCCGCTCGGCGCCGCGCTGGCCGCGGCCGCTGCGGCGGCCGCACGGATGTTCCAGTTGGCGGGCTACGTGGGCAGTTGCAAGCCATGTCCGACGCGCGCCTGGAACTGAACGACGGGTTGGGCCGCCGGGTGATCCCGATCGACAAGCCCAGTTGACGATCGGCCGGCGCACCGAGAACGACGTGCGCCTGACCGGCAGCGACGTCTCGCGCGACCACGCCGAGATCGTGTCGGTGAACGGCGACTTCCTGCTCCGCGACCGCGGCTCGCGCTACGGCACGTTCGTCAACGACCAGCAGGTCACCGAGCATCGCCTCGTGAGCGGCGACCAGCTCAGATTCAGGCGGGCGGCGGGCACCGAGGTCGTGTTCATGACGGGGACCTGGCCCCGTCCGGTGAGCGCAACCCGGCGACGGCGTGAGCGACCTGCGGCAGCTGGCGGCGCTGCTCGAGGGGCTCCGGGCGCTCGGCTCGGGCCGCGTGCTCGACGAGGTGCTGGCGCTGGTCCTCGACACCACCGATCCAGTGACCGGGCGCGCCAGGCGCAGCAATGTACTGTCGGGTGATGCGCCTCGGGATGAAGCTCGCGCGCTCGCGCGGCTACGCTGCCGGGCAACCGGTTCGCCACCAGCCGCAAGGTGCCCGAGGAGGTCTTCAGCACGGGCGAGGTGCGCATCGTCGCCGACCTGCTCGACGGCGACCTCGCGAGCGTGCATGGGGACGGTGGCCCTGGGCATCCGGCACGTGGCGTGTGCCCCCTGCGCCTCGTGCGGTATCTCGATCGGAAGGACATGCCGAGCGAGACCAAGTCGATCGGCGTGCTGTACCTGGATTCGCGCGAGAAGGGGAGCCTGCTGGCGCCCCACACGCGGGTCGCGCTCGATACGCTCGCCACCGAGGCCGGCGTCGCCATCGAGAACGCCCGCCTCTACCGCGAGACGCTGGAGAAGGCGCGCATCGAGCACGAGCTGCGCATCGCGGCCGAGATCCAGCGGGCGCTGCTGCCCGAGGGCACGCACAACGGGCCGTTCTTCGAGTCCAGCGGCACCTCGGTGCAGGCCCGCGCGATCGGCGGCGACTTCTACGACCTGATCGAGCTCAACGACAGGTGCTTCGCCTTCCTGGTCGGCGACGTCTCGGGCAAGGGGCCCGCCGCGGCGCTCCTCACCTCGAAGATCATGGGCATCTTCTCGGCGTTCGCGGTCAGTGGCAACGACCCGTCCGAGACCGTCACGCGGATGAACCAGGTCCTCACCCGGCGCGCCATCGGCGCCCGCTATGCCACGACCCTGTACGGGCAGCTGTCGCCGTCGGGCGAGCTCGTCTACTGCAGCGCGGGCCACAACCCCGGGCTCGTGTACGGCGCGGGCGGCCTGCGGCGGCTCGAGGCCGACGGCGTGCCCGTCGGGCTCTTCGACTTCGCCGCCTACACGTCCAGCCGCCTCGCGCTCGATCCGGGCGACACCGTCGTCCTCTACAGCGACGGCGTCACCGAGGCGCACAACGTGGAGGGCGAGGAGTTCGGGGAGGAGCGGCTCATCGACGTCATCACCAGCAACCAGGGACGCCCCGCCGCCGACGTGCTCCAGGAGATCGTCGATGCGGTCCAGGAGTTCGCGCACGGGGCCGAACAGTACGACGACGTGACGGTGCTCGTCGTCCGCTACCTGGGGGCCGCCCGTGCGTGAGGCGGGCCCGCCGGGGGAGACCGGCACCGCCGCGGGTGGACTCGCTCATCTTCGACTGGAACCGCATCGGGGCGCCGCCGCGGCCCGGCCTCGTGATGCTCGACGACGAGACGCTGCGCGACGGCCTGCAGTCGCCGTCGGTGCGCACGCCGACCATCGAGCAGAAGATCCAGATCCTGCACCTCATCGACTCGCTCGGCATCGACACCGCCGACATCGGCCTGCCGGGCGCCGGCGCGCACGTGGTGGCCGACGTCGAACGGCTGGCGCAGGAGATCGTGTCCGCCCGGCTGTCGGTGAAGGCGAACTGCGCCGCGCGCACCCACGAGAACGACATCCGGCCCGTCGTGGAGATCGCCCAGCGCACCGGCCTGCCGATCGAGTGCTGCGCGTTCATCGGGTCGTCGCCCATCCGGCAGTTCACCGAGGGCTGGACGCTCGAGTGGCTGCTCCGGACCACCGAGCAGGCGATTGCCTTCGCGGTGCGCGAGGGCCTCGACGTGATGTACGTGACCGAGGACACCACGCGCGCGAACCCGGAGACGCTGCGGGCGATCTACACGTGCGCCATCAATGCCGGCGCCACGCGCATCTGCGTGGCCGACACCGTGGAGCACGCCACGCCCGTCGGCGCGTCGGCGGTGGTCGGACTCTGCCTGGTCATCCGTGAGTCGGGCGCCCAGGTGGGCATCGACTGGCACGGCCATCGCGATCGTGACCTGGCCGTGATGAACAGCATTGCGGCGCTCGAAGCCGGGGCCACGCGCGTCCACGCGGCCGCCCTCGGCATCGGCGAGCGCGTCGGCAATACGCCGATGGACCTGCTGCTGGTGAACCTCGTGCTGATGGGCTACGTCGAGCGCGACCTGGCGCGTCTCGAGGAGTATTGCCACGTCGTCTCGGATGCGTGTGGGGTGGCGATTCCCGACAACTATCCGGTCGTCGGGCGCGACGCGTTCCGCACCGCGACGGGCGTTCACGCCGCTGCGGTCGTCAAGGCGTGGAAGAAGGGCGATCGCGACCTGATGGACGCCGTCTACTCGGCGGTCCCCGCCAGCCTCGTCGGCCGCGAGCAGGAGATCGAGATCGGCCCGATGTCGGGCAAGTCGAACATCACCTTCTGGCTCGAGAAGCGGGGCATCTCCGCATCGGACCAGGTCGTCGGACCGCGTCTTCAAGCGCGCGAAGTCGTCACCTGGTGAAGAGCGAGGCCGAGATCGCTGGAAGAGATCCCCACCGGTAACACGAGCGCGAAGGCGCGAAGGACACGAAGAGCACGAAGAGCACGGAGGGCACGGGACTAAGCGACAGCTCGGCAGCAAGGCCGGGCGACGCTGTGGCTCATGCCTTCTGGGTTCGTTCGCCACGTGCCCTGGGCCGGTGACTGTCCTGCCCGCTGGCGGGGACGCTCCGCGCGCGCCGTGTGCTGCACGCCCCTGTCTTTCTTCGTGCCCTTCGCGCCCTTCGTGCCCTTCGTGTTCTTCGTGGCTTGCTTGGCGAGCCGCGCCCGATCTCCGGCGGGGCCGCGAGCACGACGTCGCCCACCACCTGCAGGCTGCGGGCGCTGACCTGGTCGAGGGTGTCCTGGGCCGTGTGCCATGCGGCGTAGTCCAGGTCGATCAGGTCCACCGAGGGAACGCCTGCGCGAACGCCATGGTCGTCCTCGACGGGGAAGGGCTCGTCGGGGGAAGTGGGCGGCGTGGCCGAGGCCTTGGCCGTCGCCCAGACGATGTCGGTCAGCCAGCGCGTGGAGTTGGTGTCGCGCGCGGTTGAGGCCGCGGTCGCCGATCATGTCGAGCAGGATGAGCGCCTTGATCGAGGCGAGCGTGCTGTCGGCCCTGGCGGGCCGAGACGTGCGCGGCGGCCGCCGTAGGTGTGGTTGGTGCCGGTCCACTCGCCCCAGGCTTCCTCGCCGTCGAAGAACAGGAACTCGATGGTGAAGCGCGGCCGCGGCTTCGACTTGAGCACCCGGGCGAGCTCGAGCAGGACGCCGGTGCCTGACCCGCCGTCGTTGGCGCCGACGAACCGGAACTCGTCGATGGGCTTGGTGTCGAAGTGGCTGGCCAGAATGATGCGTTCGGGCCGCTCGCCGGGCAGCGTCGCGACGATGTTGGCCATCTTGACGCGGCCGACGGGCGTGGAGGTCTCGAAGGCCTGTTCGACGGCCTTGTAGCCGGCGGCGGCCAGGACCTTGGTGATGTAGGCGCGCGTGCGGGCGTTGGCCGGCGTCCCGGCCGGCCCGGGAACGTACACCTGCTCCCGCACGTGCGTGTAGGCGCGCGTGCTGTCGAAGGCGGCCGGCGCCTGGGCGGCGGCGAGGCCGGCGGCCGTGCACGCCATGGCCCCGGCCACCAGCGCAAGCGGACGAACGGCCAGCCGCATCCCTCGCGTGCTCCTCAGCGCTTCGCCATCGGCGTGTAGTCGCGCGGACCCTCGCCGGTGTAGATCTGGCGCGGACGGAAGATCTTCTGCTCGGAGTCGAGCAGCATCTCCTCCCACTGGGCCACCCAGCCCACCGTGCGCGCGATCGCGAAGAGCACCGCGAACATCTCGACCGGGAAGTTCATCGCCTGGTAGATGAGGCCCGAGTAAGAAGTCCACGTTCGGGCACAGCTTCGCGGGCATCGCAGCCACTGTCCTCGAGGGCGATGCGCTCGAGCTCGAGGGCGATGTCGAGCAGCGGGTTCTTGCCCGTGACGTCGAACACCTCGTACGCCGTCTGCTTGATGATCTTGGCGCGCGGGTCGTAGGACTTGTAGACGCGGTGGCCGAAGCCCATGAGCCGGCCTTCGCTCGCCTTGACCCGCTTGATGAAGGCGGGAATGTTGGCGACGGACCCGATCTCCTGCAGCATGCGGAGCACGGCCTCGCTGGCGCCGCCGTGCAGCGGGTCAGAGGGCGGCGGCGGCGCCGGCCAGCGCGGATACGGGTCGGCATGCGAGCTGCCGATGCCGCGCATCGTGCTGGTGGAGCAGTTCTGCTCGTGGTCGGCGTGCAGGATGAAGAGGACGTCCAGCGCGCGCTCGAGTGCCGGGTTCGGCTGGTACTCAGCTCGGTCATCTTGAACAGCATGTTCAGGAAGTTGCCGGTGAAGTCAGATCGTTGTCCGGGTAGACTTACGGACGGCCGATGCTGTGGCGGAACGCGTAGGCGGCGATGGTCGGGGTCTTGGCGATCGCGCGGAGACCGAGCTTGCGGCGCTCGGTGTCGAAGATCGGGGCTTGCCGTCCGGATAGAACGTGGACATCGCCGCGACGGTGCTCACGAAGACGCCCATGGATGGGCGTCGTAGGTGAAGCCCTCCATGAACTTCTTGATGTTCTCGTGTACCATCGTGGTGGACGTATCCGCCCATGCCTTCAGTTGATCCCCGTCCGGCAGCTCGCCGTTGAGGATCAGGGACGCGGTTTCGAGATACGTGCTGTGCTCGGCCAGCTGCTCGATCGGGTAGCCCTGGTAGAGCAGGACACCGCGATCGCCGTCGATGTAGGTGATCCTGGCCCTGACAGGCCGCGGTGTTCATGCAGGCCGGGTCGGGGGTATAGCCCCGTATCCTCCGGGGCGTCGGTCTTGATCTTCAGATCCAGCGCACGGATGGCGCCATCCGTGATCGGGAGCTCGTAGGACTTGCCGGTGCGGTTGTCGGTAATCGTGAGGGTATCAGCCATATATCCAGGACGCGGAGGATAAGGACGCGCGGACCCGGAGGCCCACAACCGGCCCATTGTAGTCCAGCCAAACCGTGGAATCACCGTGTGTTTGGCCGCATCCATGCAAATTTCTCATCGACACTATATGCCATCCGGGCGGTTTCCGCGGTTCGGCCGCAGACCGGTGCCCGGACGCTTACTCCCGAGGGGAAACGCGGGCGGCAGGTCCATGACCTGGTGCCGGACGTCGCGGGCCGAGACCATGAAGATCACGTCCTCGGCAATGTTCGTCGCGTGGTCCCCGATACGCTCGAGGTGGCGCGAGATGAGGATCAGGTCCAGCGCCGGTTCGATCGTGTGCGGATCCTGGAGCATGTAGGTGAGGAGCTCCCGGAAGATCTGCGTCTTCAGCGCGTCGAGCTCGTCGTCCTTCGCCAGCACCGCTTCCGCCAGCGAGATGTCGCGACGCACGAACGCGTCGAGCGCGTCGCGCAGCATCTCCTGTGCGACATCACCCATCCGGGGGATGTCGATGAGCGGCTTGACCGGCGGGTGGTGCAGGTAGCGCTTGCCCGCCTCGGCGACGTTCACGGCCAGGTCGCCCACGCGCTCCAGGTCGGTGTTGATCTTCACCGCCGCGACGATCACCCGCAGGTCGGCGGCCATCGGCTGGTGCAGCGCCAGCAGCTTGAAGCAGCGGTCGTCGACCTCGATGTGCAGGTCGTTGATCGGCTCGTCGCCCGACAGCACCGCCTGCACGTCGTCGAGCTCCCGCTCGGCCACGCCGCGGACCGCGACGCGTACGCGCTCCTCGGCCAGCCCGCCCATCGCGAGCAGGCGCTGCTTGAGCGCCTCGAGCTCTTCCTGGAAGTGTCGAACCGGTCGGTCCATCGGGGGAGTCCGTTCAGCCGCAGCGGCCCGTGACGTAGTCCTCGGTGAGCCGCTCGGCGGGCGCGGTGAAGATGCGGTCGGTGCGGTCGTACTCCACCAGGCGCCCGAGCCAGAAGAACGCCGTGTAGTCCGAGACGCGGGCGGCCTGCTGCATGTTGTGCGTCACGATCACGATCGTATAGCTGTTCTTGAGGTCGTAGATGAGTTCCTCGATGCGCTGCGTGGCAATCGGATCGAGGGCGGAGGCGGGCTCGTCCATCAGCAGGATTTCGGGCCGGATGGCCAGCGCCCGCGCGATGCAGAGGCGCTGCTGCTGGCCGCCCGACAGGGCCAGCGCCGACTCGTGGAGGCGGTCCTTCACCTCGTCGAAGATGGCCGCCTGGCGCAGGCTCTCCTCCACGCGGTCCTGCAGTTCCGCCTTGCTGCCGGCCATGCCGTTGATCCGCAGGCCGTAGGCGACGTTCTCGAAGATCGACTTCGGGAACGGGTTGGACTTCTGGAAGACCATGCCCACGCGCCGCCGGAGGGCGACCACGTCCACGTCCGGCGCGTAGATGGGCTGGCCGTCCACCAGCACCGTGCCCTCGACGCGGGTGCCGGGGATGATGTCGTTCATGCGGTTGAGCGTCCGCAGGAACGTGCTCTTGCCGCACCCCGACGGGCCGATGAAGGCGGTGACCAGGTTGGCGCGGATGCGGAGCGAGATCCCGTCCAGCGCCCGCTTGGCCCCGTAATAGAAGTTCAGCCGGTCGGCCTCGATCTTCACCGGGGCGTCGGCCGACGACGGCGGGCCGCCGCCGCGGGCGGCCAGCCCGGTCACCGACGAGAGGGGGCGGGTGGTGACGGTCATGGTCGGTTCTGTCGCTGGAAGCGGTCCCGCAGGAACACCGCGATGGCGTTCATGGTCAGCAGCAGCGCCATGAGCACCAGAATACCCGCCGCCGCGTTCTCCTTGAAGGCGGCCTGCGGGCGCGAGACCCAGTTGAAGATCTGGATGGGCAACACCGTGAACGGGGACCAGATGCCGTCCGGGGCGAAGGGAATGTAGGTGAGGGCCCCGATCGTGATGAGGGGGGCCGTCTCGCCGATGGCGCGCGAGAGCGACAGGATGAGGCCCGTCAGGATGCCGGGCATCGCCATGGGCAGCACCTGGTGCCAGATCGTCTGCCACTTGGTGGCGCCGAGCGCGTAGGACCCCTCGCGAATGGAGCCCGGTACCGTGCGGAGCGCCTCGCGCGTCGAGAGGATGACGACCGGCAGGGCGAGCAGCGCCAAAGTGCACGCCCCCGCCAGGACGCTGCGTCCCATGCCCATCAGCCGGACGAACACGCCGAGGCCGAGGAGCCCGTAGATGATCGAGGGCACGGCGGCGAGGTTGGCGATGTTGATCTCGATGAAGCGCGCGGCGCGGCTGCGCGTGCCGTACTCCTCGAGGTAGACGGCAGCCGCCACGCCGAGGGGCAGGGCCAGCAGCGCCGTCAGCGTGATGACCCAGATGCTGCCGGCCAGTGCGTGGTAGATGCCCGCATTCTC
Source organism: Vicinamibacterales bacterium (assembly GCA_041394685.1). Taxonomy (GTDB): domain Bacteria; phylum Acidobacteriota; class Vicinamibacteria; order Vicinamibacterales; family UBA2999; genus VFZN01. Next base: position 30,409 of record JAWKHU010000061.1, on the reverse strand, counting down.
CGGGCGCCGCGACGCCAGGCTGGTCACGAACTGCCAGTCCAGGCGGCCTGCGCCGTCGCCGATGACGTCCACCAGCAGGGCGCCGAGCGTGGCGAGCGCGAAGACCAGCGTGCCGAGCGCCAGCACGCGGAAGACGAGGTCGGCCCGCTGCTTCACGAGTACTCCTCGCGGAACCGCTCGCGCAGCCAGGTGCTCACCAGGTTGAGGCCGAAGGTCATCAGGAAGAGCAGCATGCCGACGGCGAAGATCGTCCGGTACTCGAGCGTCCCCTGCGGCGTGTCGCCCAGGCTCACCTGCACGATGTAGGCCGTCATCGTCTCGAGCGGCACGAGCGGGTTGGCCGTGAGCCGCGGCTGCTGGCCCGCGGCGATCGCCACGATCATGGTTTCGCCCACTGCGCGCGACACGGCGAGGATGAACGCCGCGGTGATGCCGGAGAAGGCGGCGGGCACCACTACCTGCAGCGACGTCTGCATGCGCGTGGCGCCGAGCGCGTACGCGCCCTCCCGCAGGCCGCGCGGCACCGCCCGCATCGCGTCCTCGGCCAGCGACGACACCAGCGGCAGGATCATGATGCCCATCACGATGCCGGGGCTCAGTGCGTTGAAGCCCGCCATCCCCGGAATGACCCGCTGGAGCAGCGGCGTCACGAAGAGCAGGGCGAAGAAGCCGTAGACCACCGTCGGCACGCCGGCCAGGACCTCGAGGATCGGCTTCACGACCCGGCGCAGGCCCTCCGGCGCGTACTCGCTCAGGTAGATGGCCGACAGCAGGCCCATGGGCAGCGCCACGACCATCGCGATCAGCGAGACGAGCACCGTGCCGGCCACCAGCGGCAGCACCCCGAACCGCGGGTTCGCGAAGAGGGGCGTCCACTGGGTCCCGAACAGGAACTCGCCGATCGACACCTCGCGCAGGAAGCCGACGGTCTCGACGGCGAGCACCATCACGATGCCGGCCGTGGTCAGCACCGAGAGCGCGGCGCACACGAAGAGCGCGCGCTCGATGACCCACTCGAGCCTGCGGGTGCGCATGCGCTACTGCGCTCGTTCCCGGGCGAGCAGTTGCTCGATGGTGAGGCCGACCGTGGCCTCGTCACCCGCGAAGAGCGACCCGGCCACGCGGTTGGTAAAGCGGTCGTGCACGAGGGCGTAGGCGCCTTCGCCGAGGCCGACGTAGCTGACCTCCCGCACGAGCGCGTCCGCCTGGGCGAGGTAGAAGTCCACGAACTGCTGCACCTCGGGACGTTCGGCCGCCGTGCGCGACACGTAGATGAACACCGGGCGCGACAGCGGCTGGTAGGTGCCGACGCGAATCGTCTCCGGGTTGGGCAGCACCGCGCCCGCGCCGTTGTCCTCGCGGCCGTCGTCGACGGGCACCAGCTTGAGCGCGTCGCGGTTCTCCTCGTAGTAGGCGAAGGGCAGGAAGCCCAGCGCCAGCTCGTCGCTGCTGACTCCCTGGACGAGGACGTTGTCGTCCTCGCTCGACGTGAAGTCGCCGCGGCTGGCCTTGGCCTTCCCGGTCACGGCCTCGGTGAAGTAGTCGTAGGTGCCCGAGTCGACGCCGGCGCCGAAGAGGTGGATCTCGCGGTCCGGCCAGCCGGGCCGCACCTGGCTCCACCGTGTGATCGTGCCCTGGGCCTCGGGAGACCACAGGGCCTTGAGCTCGGCCACCGTGATGTCCGCAATCCACGAGGCGTTCGGGTGCACCACGATGGCGATGCCGTCGTAGGCGATCGGGAGCTCGATGTACTCCACGCCCGCCTGCTGGCAGGCGGCGATCTCGGTGGCCGTGATGGGGCGCGAGGCGTCGCTGATGTCGGTCTCCGCGCGGCAGAACTTCTGGAAGCCGCCGCCGGTGCCGGAGATGCCGACCGTGACCCGCACGCCGGGATGGGCGCGCTGGAACTCCTCGGCGACGGCCTCGCTGATGGGGAAGACGGTGCTCGACCCGTCGAGCATGATGAGGGCCGGCGAGCCGGACGTGGATGACGATCCCCCGCCGCCACAGGCGACGGCACCCGACAGGGCGGCGGCCAGCACGGCGACGCGCAGCGAATTGCAGAGCATCCCACGAGGGTATGCCAGCCCCGTTTCGCTGCAGTTTCCGACGTGTTAAATCGCGGTTAACGAGCCGCGGCCAGCGTGCGCCGCGACGGCGTGCGGCGGCGGCGCGACGCCGCCACCGGCTCCCGCTGCAGCTTGGCGAGCACGATGGGCTTGCCCAGCTCGTCAGCGAGCACCTCGAGCTGCCGCGATCCGGCCCAGACCTCCAGCTCGGCATCGCCGTTGGCCTCGATCTGGAGCCGCAGGTCGGGTCCGCGGTCCTTGACCGTGACCTCGCCCACGATCCCGTTGCGCGAGCGGTCCAGCGTCTCGGCCTCGCGCAGGATGGCCGCCAGGATGCGGACCGTGCGCCGCTGCTCGGGTGACAGGTCCGCGTAGCCGTCGTGGGACTTCTTGGGCCGCCCGCGCCGGTGGTAGCGGGCCACCAGCGCGATGATCTCGATCTCCACCGGCTCGAAGCCCCGCAGGTCGCCGTTCTTGATCAGGTAGTAGGAGTGCCGGTGGTGGCGCTCGTAGCTGATGTGGTTGCCGATGTCGTGGAGGAGCGCGGCGTACTCGAGCCACTCCTGCTCGCGGTCGCCCAGGCCGTGCAGCGCGCGCGTCTGGTCGAAGATCGCCAGCGAGATGCGCGCCACCTGCCGCGAATGGTCGGCCTCCCACTGGCACCGCTCCGCCAGCTCCACCGCCGAGCGCCGCCGCACGTCGGGATACCGGTCGACGCGCGCGATGTCCTTGCGGTGCCCGTGGATGTAGTCGAGGACCAGCCCCTCGCGCAACGCGAGGTCGCATAGCGTGACCTCCTTCGCGCCCAGCTTGCGCACCAGGGTGTCGAACAGGATCGCGCCGGGGACGATGATGTCGGCGCGGCGCGGGTCCAGTCCGGGCAGCGCCAGCCGCTCCTCGAGGTCCATGCGCGTCACGCTCTTGCGCAGCCGCGACAGGCTCTTCGCCGGGACGCGCAGGTTGCGGACCTCGTCGGGCACCGTGCCGCGCTCCAGCGCCGTTGCGACGGTGCCCAGCGACAGGATCGTGCCCGAGGTGCCGATCAGCCGGTCGAACCCTTCGCGCACGATGTGTCCGACGTAGCGGTCCACCTGCTCGCCGATGAACTCCACCATCTTGCGCTCGTCGCGCCCGCCGATCGGATCCGCGCTGACGAAGCGCTCCGCGAGCCGGATGACCCCGAGCTTGAAGCTGCGCGCGAAGTGCACCTCGCGCCCGCTGCCCAGCGTGATCTCCACGCTGCCCCCGCCGATGTCCACGACCACGGCCGCCGTCGGCGTGTCCACGCCGTAGACGGCCGCCAGGTGGATGAGGCGTGCCTCGTCGGTGCCCGTGATCACGCGGGGGCGGATGCCCGTCTGCTGCTGGATGGCGGCCAGGAAGGCCCCGCCGTTCTCCGCCTCGCGCGTGGCGCTGGTCGCGGCGGCGAGGATCTCGTCCACCTGGTGCGAGCGCGCGATGCGCTCGAACTTCGAGAGCGCCTGCAGGGCGGCGGTCTGCGCCGCCCGCGTCAGCTTGCGTCCGTCGAGGCCGCCGGCTCCCAGCCGCACCATCTCCTTCTCGCGGTCGATGACCTCGAATGAGAAGTCGGGGCGGACCCGGACCACGATCATGTGGACCGAGTTGGTACCGATGTCGATGGCGGCCAGGCGCATGATGCTGGAAGGACCGGGTCAGTATAATGTCAGGCTTCACGATTCGACCGTCATGTCTGGGACATCCCTTCCGGCGAAGTTGCTGCGGCAACGGGTGCTGACACTGCTCGACGCGCTGCCGGCCGCCACCTCCGGTGACGTCGGCTCGGTGCACCGCGCCCGCGTGGCGTCACGCCGGCTGCGCGCCGTGCTGCCGGTGCTCGCCGAGGCGGCCGAGTCGCCGCAGCTGGATCGCGCCAGCAAGCACGTGCGCCGCATCACGCGCGCCTCGGGTCCCATCCGCGAGCTGGACGTCGCGCTCGCGCACCTCGAGGAGCTGGGCCCCGGCTCCGGCGCCTCTGCACGCGCCCTCGCCGCGGTCCGCACGCACCTCAAGGCCGAGCGCGCCGCGCGGCGCCGCGCGATGCTCGACATCATCACGCCCGCGCGCGTGCACAAGCTGGAAGCACGGCTCGGGGCCACGCCCGAGGCCGCGACGGCGCGGGAGGATCACGATGCCGAGGTCGACGGTGCACGCCGCCGCGTCGTCCATCGCGCGCACGCTGCGCAAGAGCGTCGGCCGCGCCGGGGGCCTCTACGAACCCGAGCGCCTGCACACCGTCCGGGTCGCGGCCAAGAAGCTGCGCTATGCGCTCGAGGTCGAGCGCGAACTGACACGGTCCCGCGCCACCGCCCGCATCACGCGACTCAAGCGGCTGCAGGACGCGCTGGGCGAGATGCACGACTACGAGGTCCTGCTCGGCCACGTGCGGGACGTCCAGGCGGACGTCGCGGGACGTGATCTCCGCCTGTCGGCGGAGCTTGACAAGCTGGTCCGGACCCTGGAGGAGCAGTGCCGCAGCGGCCACGCCACGTTCCTGCGGCAGCGGCAGGCGCTCGTCGACCTGTGCGAGGCGTCCATGGCATCGGCCACGGCGTCGCTGGCCGGTCGCGCGCCCTGACCATGGCCTCCGTCGTCGAAATCTATCTCGTCCGCCATGCCATCGCCGCCGAACGCGGGCCCCAGTGCGGACGATCGCCTGCGGCCGCTCACGCCCGAGGGCATCAAGCGGTTCAAGGCACACGTGCGCGGGCTGGCCGCGCTGGGCGTGGCGTTCGACCTCGTCCTCACGAGCCCGCTGACTCGGGCGGAGGAAACCGCCGCGATCCTCGCCGCGGGCTACACGCCCTCGCCGCAGGTGGAGACACTGGTCGCGCTGGCGCCCGGCGGGCGCTTTGCCGCCCTGGTCGAGGCCGTGACGCGGCACGCGCGCCGCAGTCGGCGCATCGCGCTCGTCGGCCACGAACCAGACCTCGGCGAGCATGCCGGCCGCTGGCTCGGCGCGCGCGGCACCATCGAGTTCAAGAAGGGCGCGGTGTGCGCCATCGACCTCCCGGGAGCCACGCTCGGCGGCCCCGGCACGCTGCGGTGGCTGCTGTCGCCGCGCGTGCTCCGGCGCCTCGCGCCCTGAGCCGCCCCGCGCGCATGGCCTTCGTCCCCGTTCCGCCCGGCCCACCGCTCGCGGAGCATCCGTCCGCCCGCGCCGCGGCCGTTCCCTGAGGCCGCCATGCCGCTGGCCGTCGTCATCATCAACCCCGGGTCCGGTCCCGTGCGGCGGCCCATCGATGGCCGTGTGCTCCTCGCGCGGGATGCCTTCCGCCGGCATGGCTACGACGTCGAGGTGGTGGTCACCACCGCCCGCGGCGACGCGCGGGAGGGGGCGCGCCGCGCGCGCGCGGCCGGGGCCGCCGTCGTGGCCGCGTGGGGCGGCGATGGCACGCTCAACGAGGTGGGCAGCGCCCTGGCCTTCTCGCAGGTGCCCATGGCCATCGTCCCCGGCGGCTCGGGCAACGGCCTGGCGCGCGAGCTCGGCATCCCGCTCGATCCCGCTCGGGCGCTGGAGATTGCCGCAACCGGCCGGCGCCGGGTGATCGATGCGGGGTCGGTGGACGACAGCCTGTTCTTCAACGTGGCCGGCGTCGGCCTCGACGCGCTGATTGCGGAACGGTTGACGCGTCCCGGCGCGCGCCGCGGACTGCGCGGCTACGTGCAGGCCACCTGCGCCGAACTGCCGCGGTATCGTGCCGTGCCGTACACCGTGCAGCTGGCACAGGAGGCGCGGCAGTACGACGCGTGGTTCGTCGCCATGGCCAACTCGCAGCAGTACGGCAACGGCGCCCGCATCGCGCCAGCAGCCCGCCTCGACGACGGGATTCTGGACCTGGTGGTGGTGGAGGCCCAGCCGCTGTGGCGCCTGGTGCAGCGCATCCCGGCCCTCTTCCGCGGCACGCTCGAGCCGGGCCCCGGCCTGCACATGGCGCAGACCGACTCGCTGGAACTGGTCGGCGCCTCGCCCATCACCTTCCACACGGACGGGGAGCCGTGCCGCGGCGGCACGCGGATCCGGGCTCGGGTCCGTCCTGGAGCCCTCATCGTCGTGTGCCCGTAAATATTTGATTTAATTGAGCTTTTGGTCTATTGACCGTCGGCGTTTACACCGAATTTACGCATGGACCGCCTGCTCTCCGGTGCAGGATCGAGCAGTCGGTCCATGTTCACGAGAAGCCTTCGCAACGCCGGCCACACGCGGCGATTCACAATTCGATCAACCGAATCGGGATGGGAAGTCAGGGAGGAGCGCGACAGCCGCCTGGTGCGTCGCGTGAACTACCACGACTGGCATCGCGTGGAGCGCGCCCGGCGCGTCATCGCGATCCAGGCGTCGGAGCTCCAGCAGGCCGGATGGACGCTGGAGTAAGGGCGGGCCGCGCCGCCAGCCGCGGCTACTCGACGAAGCGGTAGCCGAGGCCGACGACGGTTTCGATCTGCTTGCCGGCTTCGCCCAGCTTGCCGCGCAGGCGGCCGACGTGCACGTCCACCGACCGCGTTTCGATCAGGCGGTCGTAGCCCCACACCCGCTCAAGCAGCCGGTCGCGTGACAGCACGCGGTTGCGGTTCTCCACGAGATAGCGCAGCAGCTCGAACTCGCGCCGCGTGAGGCGGACGCTCTCGCCGTCCACCGCGATGGCGACGGCGTCGAAATCGGCGACCAGGTGCCGGCCACGGTAGATGGCGGGCGCCGCCGCCTCCTCGCCGCGGCCGCGGCGCAGCACGGCCCGAACGCGGGCCGAGAGCTCGCGCAGGCTGAACGGCTTGGTCACGTAGTCGTCGGCGCCGGCGTCGAGGCCCGTGACGCGGTCCCCTTCGCTCGTGCGCGCCGTCAGCATGATGATGGGCACGCGCGCCGTGGCGGCGCGGGAACGCAGGAGCCGGCAGACCTCGAGGCCGCCCAGCACGGGCAGGTTGAGGTCCAGCACGATCAGGTCCGGCGGCTGCTCACCCGCGAGCTTGAGGGCCTGGTCTCCGCTGGTGGCTACCTCGACCGTCATCTCGCCGCCGCGTTCCAGCGTGTGGCGGATCAGGCCGGCGATGTCGCCCTCGTCCTCGACGACGAGGACACGCGTCCGATGTCCCGCGCGCCCGGGCAGGGCACTGGTCTGTGATTCGCTCTGGCGTACTGCGCTCGACTGCATCCGTGAATCCTCTGGGGGCATTACCAGAGTCCACGGTAGCGGGGGGAGGTTTCCGGGCCGTGACGGTGTCGTTAAATGTAGGTTACGCGCGTCGAGAGGTGCAGGGTGCCTGGTTCCGCGTGCCGAGTGCGAGTGCAGGGTGCAGGGTGCGGCGCTGAGGTGCTGGTGTGCGATCGGGAAGATTGGGCCATTGAGGCAGTGAGGCATTGCGCCATTCGATTGCGCCAATGCGCCAATGGGCAGTGCGGCAATCAATCGCCGATTGACAATTTTCAATTGTCAATGGACGGCGCCCTACACAGTCGCCCCTGCCTCGATAACGCCCCCCTTGGGCACGATGATGATGCCGTTGCGGATGTAGTACCCGGGCCCGTCCACCTCGTCCACACCAGCCGCGTTGACCAGGCGCGCGCCGTCGCCGATGCGGGCGTTCTTGTCCACGATGACGCGGTCGAGGACGACGTTCCTGCCGATGCCCATGGGAGGCAGGCCGGGCGCGGCACCCTCGCCCTCGTAGGCATCGGCGCCGAGGAGCACCGAGCGGCGGATGTCCGACCCGGCGCCCACGGAGGCGCGGATGCCGACGACGGAGTCCGCAATGCTCGCGTCCTGCACGAAGCAGCCCTCGGCCACGAGGACGTTCTGCAACTGGCTGCCCGACACCTTCGACGGGGGCAGGAACCGCGCGTGCGTGTAGGTGGGGTAGTTGGGGTCGTAGAAGCTGAACGGTGCGTCGGGACGCGTCAGCATCATGTTGGCGTCGTAGAAGCTGCCGATGGTGCCCACGTCCGCCCAGTAGCCGTGATGGGCGTAGGCGCGAACCTTGTAGCGCCCCAGCGCCGCCGGGATCAGCTCGCGCCCGAAGTCGTCGCCCGACTCCTGCTCGAGCAGTTCGAGCAGCACACGGCGCGAGAACAGGTAGATGCCCATCGACGCGATGTAAGGCCGGTCCGGATCGCTGGCCAGGAAGCCCGGCGCCGAGGTGAGGCTCGGGCCCAGGACCCGCAGCCGCTCGACCGACGGCTTCTCCTCGAACCCGGTGATGCGCCCCTGCGGGTCGAAGGAGAAGATGCCCATGCCCGTCGCGTCTTCTTCGTTGGCCGGCAGCGCCGCGATGGTGATGTCGGCGCCGGCGTCCACGTGCGCCGCCAGCAGCTCCGCGTAGTGCATGCGGTAGAGGTGATCGCCGGCGAGGATCAGGTAGTAGTCCGCCTCGTGCTCGATGAAATGGCGGCGGGCCTTGCGGACGGCGTCGGCCGTGCCCTGGTACCACGCCGTGGACTGCGGCGTCTGCTCGGCGGCCAGGATCTCGACGAACCCGCGCGAGAACAGGTCCATGCGATAGGCGCTGTTGACGTGGCGGTTGAGCGACGCCGAGTTGAACTGCGTGAGCACGAAGATCCGCCGGAGCTCCGCGTGCAGGCAGTTGCTGATCGGGACGTCGATGAGCCGGTACTTGCCGCCGATGGGAACCGCGGGCTTGGAACGCAGCTCGGTAAGGGGATGCAGCCGGGTGCCTCGACCGCCGCCCAGGATGAGCGCCAGCACGTTTCGCATGCGCCGTCAGCATAACAGTTAACGCGTGCGTCACGCCGCCGACGAACCGGCGTGACGCGGCGGTCGTACCGTGGACGGTGTGACCGTCTCGGACGGACGCCACCCCGGATGACGATCAGCGTCATCGTCTGCGCGCACAACGAGGAGGCCTTCCTCGGGCCGTGCCTGCACTCGCTGCTGGCGCAGACGCGCGCGCCCGACGAGATCGTCGTCATCGACAACGCCAGCGCGGATCGCACCGGGGAGGTCGCCGGCGCCATCCCCGGCGTGCGCGTGGTGCACGAGCCGCGCAAGGGCCTCGTGGTGGCGCGCGAGCGCGGCCGCCACGCCGCGACCGGCGACCTGCTCGTCTACGTGGACGCGGACTGCCGGGCGCCCCTCGAGTGGCTGGCCCGCGTCGAGGCCTGCTTCCTCCGCCGGCCGGAGCTGATCGCGCTGTCGGGCAACTACCGCTTCTACGACTGGGACTGGTGGGGGCGCACGCTGCTGCGTGCCTACGACCTCACGCTCGGTCCGGCCACGCACGTGCTGGTCAAGTACCTGCTCGACATGGGGGTCGTCTTCTACGGCGGGAACTTCGCGGTGCGCGCGGAGGCGCTCCGGCGCATCGGCGGGTTCGACACCACCATCGAGTTCCACGGGGAGGACACCAACCTGGGCCGGCGGCTGCACGCCGTTGGCGACGTCGCGCTGCGCTACGACTGTTTCCTCTACACGTCCGCCCGGCGCTACACGGCGATGGGCAAGGGGGCCGTGTTCCGCCTCTACGTGCGGAACTTCGTCTCGGAGCTCCTGCACCACCAGCCGCGCGACACCTCGCACGTTGACGTGCGCGACCGCTCCAGGTAACACGCGTTCGACGTTATCGGGCAGACGCCCGGAATTTCCAGAACCGTGACCCGGGCGCAACGGCGGCGTCGTTCCGGGCCTCCATACTCCCCTCGACCACGACCCGTGGACGAAAGGAGGCTCAGGTGAAGCTCGACATGCACGTGCACACGTTTCACTCCGGCTACAGCACGATCTGGCCGCTCCACAGCGTGCTCCGCGAGTCCTACAACACGCCCGAGGGCGTGTACGCGCTGGCCAGGAAGCGCGGCATGGACCTGGTGACGATCACCGACCACGATCAGATCAGCGCCGCGCTCGAGCTGGGCGATCGGCCCGACGTCATCGTGGGGTCCGAGGTGACGGGTGGCTTTCCGGGCACCGACGTGAGCGTGCACCTCAACGTCTTCGGCCTCGACCCCGCGCGACACGTCGAGGTGCAGCGGTTGCGTGAGGACGTCCGCGAGCTGATGCCCTACCTGCGCCGCGAGCGCCTCTTCACCTCGCTCAATCACGTGGGCTCCAGCGTGGCCGGTCCGCTGACGGGCGCACACGTCGCGGCACTGCTGCCCTGGGTCGATGCGCTCGAGGTCATCAACGGTTCGCGGCTGCCGGTGCAGAACCGTACGGCGCAGTGTTTGGCCGCCGCCACCGGCATGCGGGGCATCGCGGGAAGCGACGCCCATCACCGCCGCGGCGTCGGGCAGACCTGGACCGAGGTGCCGGGCGCCACGTCGCGCGACGAGTTCATGGCCGGGCTGTGGGAAGGGCGCGTCGTCGCCACGGGCCGCCACGGCAGCTACTTCACGATGGCCGAGGACATCCTGCGCTTCTCGGGATCGTTCTACAAGGAGCGGGTTCAGGAAGTCCTCCGGCGGCCGTGGGGAGGGCAGGCGCACGCGAAGTTGTGGGGCGGCGTGCTGGGGCTGCCGCTGGTCGGCGTCGCGCTCGCCGGGGCGTACGTCCACTTCGTCGGCGAGGAACGCTTCAACCACAACCTGCTGTTCGATCTCGTCGCCCGGCCCTCGCGCGTGCTGCGCGCGGTGCCCGATCTGGCGGCGTGAGCCATCGCGCCGCGTGGCGCAGTCGTGAGTGATCGACGTCCGGAGGATCCATGTTCAAGGCGCCGCTGCGCGTGGCCGTGTTCACCGACAACGACTTCGACAAGGTGAACGGCGTGACGACCGCGCTGACGGCGCTGGTCGGCCACGCGCCTCCGGACGTCGCGCCCCGCATCTACACGGCGTCCACGCTCGGCGCCGACCGGCCCGACTATCTGGCGTTCGCCTCGCCCGGAATGCCCATTCCCTTCTACAACGAGATGCGGATGTACTGGCCGCCGCTCCGCCGCTTCGGCCGGCGCCTGGCCGCCGACGGCATCCAGGTGCTGCACGTCACCACCCCGGGGCCCATCGGGCTGGCGGCGGTCTGGCTGGCGCGGCGGACGGGACTGCCGCTCATCGGGAGCTTCCACACGGACCTCGAGGCGTACACGTCCACGCTCAGCGGCTCGACGCGGCTGGCGGCGTGCATGCGCAGCTACATGTCCTGGCTCTACGGCCGCGCGCGCAAGGTGCTCGTGCCGTCCGAGGACACGCGGGCGCTGCTGGTGAGCCGCGGCATGGCGCCCGAACGCCTGGGCATCTGGGCCCGCGGTGTCGACACGCGGCTGTTCACGCCCGAGCGGCGCGATCCCGCCCTGCGCCGCGCGTGGCGGGTGTCGGAGAGCTGTCCGGCCTTGATCTACGTGGGCCGGCTGTCGCTCGAGAAGGACGTGATGCGGCTTCCGCAGATGAGCGACGAGCTGCGGAGGCAGGGCATCGAGCACCGGCTCGTGTTCGCGGGCGACGGGCCGGCGCGCCGGATGCTGACCGACGCCTGCCCCGGCGCGGTGTTCCTCGGGTCGCTGGGACGCGAGGCCGTGGCCGACGCCTTCGCCTCGTCGGACATCTTCGTGTTCCCCAGCCGCACCGATACGGCCGGCAACGTGGTGCTCGAGGCGCAGGCCGCGGGCCTGCCGACCGTGATTTCGGGCGACGGCGGGCCCAAGGAGAACATCGCGCCGGGGCAGTCCGGCGTGATCTGCCATGGCGGGCTGGCCGAGTGGGTGTCGGTCCTCGCCGGGCTGCTGACCGCACCGGATCAGCGGCGCCAGATGGGCGAGGCCGCCCGCCGCTACGCGCTCGGCCGCCGGTGGATGGCGCACTGGCGCCGCTGTTCGAGGCCTACCGCGAGGCGGCGCGCCACTCGGAGCGCGTCACGGTGGGGCAGGCGGCGCTGTGGCAGTACTGACCGGCGACGCCACCATCCCGCCGGGCCTGTCACCCTGGGCCGTCCTGGCGCGCCTCGTCCGGGATCCCTGGCGACTCATCGTGCGCCGCTGGAACTACAAGGCGGCGCTCACGAGCGCCGCCTGCCGGGGACCGCTGTTCTTCGCCGCCAATCTCGGCGCCGGGCTCGACGCGGCCCTGTCGGCGCTCGTCACCGAGTTCGTGTTCCGCTTCGCCACGTCCGGCTGCTACGGCGCCATCACGCAGGCGTTCAGGCAGGCCGAGCCGCCACGCGCCGCGGCATGGGCGGCCATCGCCTTGCTGCCGCTCCTGGGGCACGGGGGCGAGTTCGCGGTGCACGCCATCCGCGGCACGGCACGCCTGCAGACCAGCATCGGCGTGTCGATGGCCTTCACCTGTCTCACGACGGCCTTCAACCTGTTCGCCATGCGGCGCGGCGCCCTCATCGTCGGAGAGGGCAGCCAGCCGTTGTGGCGCGATCTGACCCGGCTGCCGGGCCTCATGGCCGCCTTCGCGCTGTCATGGCGATCAAGACCCTCCACCTGACCAACGCCTGGCACCCGACCTCGGGTGGGATTCGTACCTTCTATCGCGCCCTCCTCGACGCGTCGAACGCCGCGGGCCGGGCCATGCGGCTCGTGGTGCCGGGCGACGCGGACGAGATCGAGGCATACGGCGCAAGCGGACGCATCTACCACCTGCGCGCACGCCGGGCGCCGGTCTTCGACTCCAACTACCGCCTGCTGCTGCCCGCGACGTACTTGCCGCCACGGCGCAGCCGGGTCGAGGCACTGCTGGCCGACGAGCAACCCGATCTCGTCGAGATCTGCGACAAGTACGCGCTGCCGTACCTGGCAGCCCTGCTGCGCCGTCACTACATGCCGCGCGTGACGCGTCCCACCCTGGTCGGCCTGAGTTGCGAGCGGATGGACGACAACGTGGCCGCGTATCTCTCCGGTGGGCGGATGGCACGGGCCCTGTCGCGGCAGTACCTGCGGCACGTGTACGGTCCGCCGTTCGACGCGCACATCGCCAACTCGCAGTACACGGCGGACGAGCTGCGGGCGGCGCTGTGGGATCGGCCGCCGGAGCCTGTCCGTGTGCCTGATGGGAGTGGACCGTGCCTTCGGTCCCGTGCACCGCGACGGGTCGCTCAGGCGGGCGCTGCTCGCGGCGTGCGGGGGCGGGCCCGACAGCGTGCTGCTGCTCTACGCGGGCCGCGTCTCGCCGGAGAAGAACCTCGGCCTCCTCGTGGAGATGATGGCCTGCCTCGATCGCGAACCCCGATGGGACGCGCCGCCGAAGGACTATCGCCTCGTGATCGCGGGCGACGGGCCCTGCCGCCGGGCCCTGCAGGACGAGGCCACACGGCGCGCGCCCGGCCGCGTCCACATGCTCGGCCCGATCGCCGATCGGCGCGATCTCGCGGCGCTCTACGCCAGCGGACGTCTTCGTCCACCCGAACCTGCGCGAGCTCCTTCGGTATCGGCCCACTCGAAGCCATGGCGTCTCGTGTGCCGGTGCTGCTGCCGGCTGCGGGCGGGGTGCTCACGTATGCCCGCGGCCAATGCCTGGCTGGCCGAGCCGGATGCGCGCGCGCATTCGCCAGCGCGGTGCGCACGATGGTGCTCGCTCCAGAACCCGCGCAGCTGGCCGAGGCGGCGCGAGACCGCGCGCCGCCACGACTGGGGCTGGTCGCCGCGCGCTACCTCTCGGCGCTCGACGACATCCACGCCTCGACCGCGCGCGTCAGGGCCGCGCAGACGACGCCGCCTACCGTCGGCCCCCGCGCGCCTCACCGGATCGGACGGTCGCGACGACGGGACGTTCCTGAAAGCGGTGGGCTACCGCCACCCGTGCGCGTCGACGAAGCGTGCGACACGAACGGCGATGTCGTCACGGATGGAGCGCACCGTGGAGCGGCAGGCCCTTGATCGCGCAGCGGCCAGTCCTCGACGCGGGCGCCAGTACCTCATCGGGCACCGCTCCCCGCAGCCCATCGTCACCAGCCAGCCGGACGCCGGTAGACCTCCGCGGTCAGCGGCTGAGGCACGGCGCCGGACAGGTCCACGTCGAGTTCTGCATCGCGGCGATCACTTCGGGATGCACCGCTGCGCCCGGCGCCGTCCCTGCGGATCGTGCCCGCGCCTTCTGCGGGTCGGCCACACGGTTGAAGAGCGCGGCCGCCATCTGGGAACGGCCGGCGTTGTGGACGCAGGCGAAGAGCACCGTCGTCATCGCGCCACGAGCTCGCGCTGCAACCGCACGGCATCCCGCGAGGTGACCTTCGGTGCGGCCCAGGGCGTGAAGGGCGGCGTCGACGACGGCGGCGGTCACCGGATCGGCCTGTGGGGCCAGCGAGTAGTGCATCCAGACACCGTCGCGCCTCGCGGCGACCAGGCCCGTCCGCCGCAGGTAGGCGAGGTGACGGGAGGCCGTCGGCTGCGGCACCTTCAGGCTGGCGTGGATGTGGCACACGCATCTCCCCGTTGGCGAGGAGCGCGAGGATGCGGAGCCGCGTGGGGTCGGCCAGTGGCACGCACACGTCTGGCCAGGCGGTCGAGATGGCGCAGTTGGGGAGCCGGTCGGGGAGTGCAGTATACCGCATATTCGCCTTGACAAATATATCACCGGTCACGGATATTCGCATGAGCGAATACATAGGGAGGCTCACCATGGCAGCGGACACGGGAACCGACATCCAGTCGGTGGTGAAGGAGAAGATGGCGAGGCCGCGAGGTGCCGGGCGGCCGAGGGGCGGACCAGCTGCGGCTGCGGCGCCACGGAGGGCGGTGCGAGGATCCCATCACCGGCAACCTCTACGACGTGGAGCAGATTGGCACGCTGCCGGTCGAGGCCGTCATCGCGTCGCTCGGATGCGTAACCCGACCGCGCTGGCCGAGCTCACGCCGGGTGAGACGGTCCTGGACCTGGGGTCCGGCGGCGGCATCGACGTCCTGCTCTCGGCCTGGCGCGTCTCGCCCGGCGGCAAGGCCTACGGCCTCGACATGACCGACGACATGCTCGCGCTCGCCCGCGAGAACCAGCGCAAGTCCAGCCCTCACCAACGGAGTTCCTCCGAGGCGAGATCGAGCACATTCCGCTCCCGAACGACTCGGTGGACGTCACTATCTCAATTGCGCGTGATCAACCTGTCGGGCCGACAAGGACGCTGTGTTGCGCGAGGCCTTTCGCGTCCTGGAAGCCGGGCGGCCGCTTCGCCGTCTCGGACGTGGTCGTGCGCGGCGCCGATGTGCCTGCCGAGATCCGGCGCAACATGAGCTGTGGATCGGCTGCGTGGCGGGTGCGCTGGAAGAGCAGGAGCATTGGCAGCAAGCTGGCCGCGGCGGGCTTCGAGGCCATCGACGTTGAGCCGACCCGCATCTACCGGGCCGGAAGACGCCAGGGCCTTCCCGCCAGTGCCGGGGTGGCGACCGACGGGCTCGCCGGAATCCGGTGGACGGGCGCTTCATGAGCGCCTTGTGCGCGCGCGCAAGCCTGGACCTGAGAAGTCAGGAAGTCAGGATGCTGGATTCCGAAGCCCAGGCTGCTGCGGGCCGGACTGCTGCTCGTAGGGCCGTCGCGATGACAAGCCGATGTCGCATGACCGTCACGCTCCGGTCATGTGACACGGCTACCGTTGTCATCGGTGAACGCATGGATGCTGGGGGCCGCCGCGGCGGCCCTCGCCCTCGAGCGCCTGTGCGACGGTCGCATTCGGTGACCGGCCGGGCTTCTTCGCCCGTCTCAGTGACCGCCTGGTCCCGAACCGGGAACCCGTGACGGTGCTGGCCGTCCTGTTCGTCCTGTTCGCTTTCCCAGGCCGGGGTCTTCGCGGCTTGGTGTGTCGTGCACGGCGAGGGCACCTCGGCGCGAGACAGAGCGCGCTGGGGCCTTCCGCCGCTGGCGCTGCGCTGATGGCCGCCGGGCAGCTGCTCAACCTCGGAGTCTTTGCCCGGCCGGGCGTGACCGGCGTGTTCTACGGCAACCGGCTCGGACACGAGGTGCCGGGTCCACGGCTTCCCCTTCACCGGATCCCGGTCCTGCAGTACGTCGGTACCGTGCTGTCGATCTGGGGCCTGTTCCTCGTCCTGCGATACCCCGCCTCCGACTGGGCGGTCCTGCCGCTCCTCGAGTCCGTCTACTACGCGCTCGGCGCCATCGTCGAGCAGACCGACGGCGGCGACGAGCACGACACCGTCACCGAGCGTCTGCGGCGCGGCGCCACAGCGGCCGGCCCATTCGAATCACGGCGCCTGCGCTGACGTGCGGCTCCAACTCCAGCCCGCGCTCGGCCAGGATCACGACGGTGGAGCCGTGCTCGAAGTGGCCCATCCCGTCACCGCGCCGGAGGACGGCGCTGCACGGCACGTGGCCCGGCTGCAGCCGGCCGTCCGCGACGAACGCCAGCGCTGGATGCTCGACACCAGCACGGCACCCACGGGCACCACGGTCAGGCCTGGTAGGCGCCGCGGTCGCAGCGGAATCACGACACGCGTGTTGCGGCAGTAGACGCGCGGCACGCGCGCGACGGTCGCGGGGTTGACGTTCCACGAGTCGCCCGGCACGAAGCGCACGCCGTCCACGACCGCGTCACACGGCGCATGGAAGCGGTGATACGGCCGCGGTCAGACGCAGCGTGACGAACGTGCCCTCGGTGGTGGCGCGTGCGGCCAGACCCGGGTGGTCGAGCAGTTCCCGGACCGCGTATCGTGTCCCTTGGCCTGGACCACCGTCGAGTCGCGCACGGGCCCGCACGCCATCACGATCCCGTCGCACGGGCTGACGACGACCGTGGGCCTGTGGTCGATGGGACGGGCATCCGGCCGGAGCCGGCGCGTGAAGCACGCCCGCAGGCTGGGGAAGTGCGTCCACGGCCTCGTCGAGGCGGAGGTCGCCGGCGAACAGCTCGAGGGCGCGGATCGACACCCCGGCGACGAGGGGCTGTTCGAGGCCGCTGATCCAGCCATCACCCGGCCGGCCATCCGTCGGGGAATCCGATTCGTCAGCGTGAAGTTGAGACCGTCCAATGCATGCATCCTGGTTCCTGATGGCGCTGCTGGCGCCGGTGGGCTGGTGGCTCGGCCTGCGCGTACGCCGTCGATGGCAGCTGTCCCGCGCGAAGCATCCCTCGCTGCAGCGGGCATGCGAGATGGTCGAAGATCGCCTGGCCCGCCTTCTGCCGTTCTACGAGTGATGACGAGGACGCGTTCTTCGCCTGCGACGGTGCCCTCGAGGTCGCCGGCGAGCGCCGCCGGGCCTTCACTGCGCTGGCATCGCAGCTCGTGACCGATCGCCGCGCACGCGGGCGGCGACCGCGCCGCCGCCGCGTCGATTCTGACCTGCAGTTCGTCGGCCGGGCATTTCGGGTGCCGTTCCAGTTCAGCCGCGAAGTCCGCGCGGCGCTGGCGTCCGGTGCATTCGTGGAGGAGGCCGCCGGCGTGATGGTGACCGACCTCGACGGCAACGAGAGCTACGACGTCGCCGGCTCCTACGGTGTGAACGTGTTCGGCACCGATGTCTATCGCGCCTGCATGGACGACGCCGTCCGGCAGGTGCGGGCGCTCGGCCTGGTGCTCGGCAGCTACCACCCGCTCGTGGCGGACAATGCCCGGCGGCTCCGCGCCATCTCTGGGCTCGTCGAGGTGTCGTTCCACAGCGTCCGGCACCGAGGCGGTCATGCAGGCGGTCCGGCTCAAGGCAAGTACTACACACGCTGCTCCCACGTGGTCCAGTTCTGCGGCGCGTATCACGGCTGGCGGGACGGGGTGCAGCCTGGCATCGGCAACCCGCGCGTCGTTCACGACGTCTACACGCTCCGGCGACATGGACGATCGCACGCTCGAGGTGCTGCGCACGCGCCGCGACATCGCGTGCGTCCCCGGCTCGGTCCGCTGCAGGCCCTGCACCCGAATCGTCCCGCTCCCGGCGACGGACCCTGATTGCGAGCGATCGCACCGCCCGCTTCGACAAGGCCGCCCACTCGCGTGGCTGGGCGAGGCTGCGCGACGTCTGCACCGCACGCATCGTGCTCATCTTCGATGAGGTGTTCCTCGGGTTCCGGCTGCGCGCGGCGGCGCGCAGAGTTCTTCGGCGTCGCCGCCGACATGGTCACCTACGGCAAGACCGTGGGCGGCGGCTTCCCGGTCGGCGTCGTCTGCGGGAGGCGGGAGCTGATGCGCCGCTTCCGCGAGGACCGGCCCTCCGACGTCTGCTTCGCGCGCGGCACCTTCAATGCGCATCCCTACGTGATGGCCGCCATGCAGGCGTTCCTGCGCCGGCTCGACGAACCCGGTCCGGCCGGGGAGGCACCGCTGGCCGAGGGCTACGCGGGTCTCGAGCTCCGATGGGCCTCGCGATTCGGAAGCCTCAACGCCAGGCTCGAGCGCGAGCGCCTCCCGGTGCGCGTGGCTCACTTGGTGTCGGTCGCCACCGTGACCTACAGCACGCCGTCGCGCTACAACTGGATGTTCCAGTTCTACCTGCGGGCCCATGGGTTGTCGCTGTCGTGGGTGGGCTCGGGCCGGCTGATCTTCAGCCACGCGTACACCGACGCCGACTTCGCGGCGGTGGCGGACCGCTTCGTCGCGGCGGCCTCGGCCATGCGCGCGGGCGGCTGGTGGTGGTGCGCTCCCGGGGCCACCAACGCCGACCTGAAGCGGCAGGTGGCCCGGGAGCTGATGCGCGCGTGCATCGGCCGAGGCGGACGGCCCGCTCAGGCCCTGGGCTCGAGCACCGCCGGCTCGTAGAGCTCGCCGCGCAGCACCTGGAGCGGGGCGCGGTGATAGAGCTTCACGTCGTGGAAGGGGTCCGTCAGGATCTTCGTGCACCACACCAGGCCCGTCTGCACGTCGCGGATGACGAAGAGCTGCAGCGTGCGGAAGAGCACGGCGCCGACCGCGATGGCGAGCCAGATCATCGCCACGTTGTCCGCGAGGTGCGCGAACGACGCGGCCGGTGACAGCAGCCCCCAGAGCGACGGGCTGGCCGCCAGCAGGAGCGGCGACAGCGCCCAGATCGTCAGCAGCACGATCTTCCGGAACAGGTTGTAGCCCACCTTGATCGCCTCCTTGTGCTCGTGCGAGGCGTCGTTGACGTGGTCGTACTCGTGCGGTTCGAAGAAGAAGTGCCCGATCTGCCGGGACGGCATGGCCACCAGCCAGGCCAGGAGCACGGCCAGCGCCGGCGACAGGAACAGCAGCCCGTAAACTGTCAGGAAGGCGAGCGCGCTCAGCAGGTGGAGCGCCTGGTTCATCCGGTTGTGGTGGTAGAAGCGGTGATCGTCCCAGCGCTGCTCGGTCAGGGCGGCGAAAGGTCGTAGATACGAGTCCTCCGGTGGACAGCATGCGCCCGCCGGATGACATCCGGTCGTCACTCGCGAAAATTCCGCATGACCATCAGCGCCCGGCCGGAGCCCCGCCCGGGCGGCGGCCCAGTGCCGCGGCGAAGGCCTCGTACTGGTCGCTGGCCACGAACTCCACGCCGTCGTCGATGGCGGCCTCCCATCGCGCGGCGACGGCATCGGCCGACCCGAAGTTGTAGCCCGCCGACCACCCCTGGCCGGCGTCGGCGTAGCCGTTGAGGGTGTAGAAGCGCACCCAGAGCCCCAGCGCGTGCGCTCGTTGCACGACGGCGTCGAGCCGGGCGCGGTCTGCGACCGTCCACGCCCCCGCACGCGGCGCTCCGCCCGCTTCGATGACGGCCCACGAGTGGTTGGTCCAGCGGCGATAGCTCGTCGCGCCGGACGGGATCAGTTGCTCCGGCGTCATCCGCACACCAGCCTCGGCCCGGCCTTCGGGTGACGCCGGCAGCGCGATGTCGGCCGGCGGGACGGTGCCGAAGAGGCGGAGGAGGCCGCCGACAGGCAGGCGGTCGTGGAAGTCGCGTTCCTGGCCCTCGCCGCTCTCGGTGAGTACGAGCAGCGGTCCCGGAGTCAGTGCCGAGGGCGGTGCCCCATCGGCCGTGCGAGTGGCCGTGGTCAGCCACTGCTGATGGCGGCCGAGCAGGTCCCAGACGAACGCGTGGTGTTCGGGTTCGTTCGTCTTGAAGTCGAAGTGCAGGACGAGCAGCGGCCATGCCTCGGGATGCGGGTCCGCAAGGGCCTGCTCCATCATCGGCGCCACGGCCGCGAAGAAGTGGTCCTCGAGCGAGGGCTCGTCGCCGCGTGCCGGCACGTCGTGCGCCACCACCGATCGGCCTGGCCTGCCGTTCGCGGGCGGTACCCAGACCAGGTCCTGCTCGATCGCGATGTGGCGCGCGCCGGTGCCGAGCGCGCGCGCTATGCGATCGGTCCACTGGCCGCGGTCCGGATAGCAGTTGTGCGCGTGCAGATACACGCGCGCACCCGGCGCCAGCGCGTCCGCCGGTGCGGATGCCGGCGCTGCCGGAAGTGGCGTTGCGAGCACGGTGAGCACCAGGAGAGCGGATACGGTCGCGCGGATCGACATGCCGCACGTCTACCATCCGGTGGTGACGATGGCGCGCGACGCCGGCGGGCAACACCGTTGTCGCACGTCGCCGGAACGTCGAGCGACTTCACGCTCGGGAGCCATGCGCAGATTGCTTCTCATTGGAGTGGTGTGTGGTGCTCGGGACCGCCGGCCATGGCTGTCGCCTGTGTCGATCGGTCACGAAGGTGACCGGAACCGTGAAGGATCCGTCCGACGCGGTCATCGCCGGCGCGACGGTGACGCTGACGAGCCCGTCCACGGGCGTCGAGGCACGGGCCGCGACCACCGCGGACGGTGCGTAATCGACGGGAACCTCGGCCTGGGGCAGCATGGACGAGGCGGCGGCCCAGGGGTTCCAGACGCTCGCGCAGACCGTCGAGCTGTCCATCGGCCAGCGGGCGCGCCTGGACTTGCGCTGGCCGTCGGCTCGGTGGGGGAGACGGTGCGGGTCGAGGGCGTCACGCCGCTCCTCGACACCCAGTCCGCGGTCGTGGGCACGGTGGTGAGCCGTGCCGAGGTCGCCAGAACCTGCCGCCGGCCATCCGCAACTGGGACGATCTCCTGTTCACAGTGCCCGGCGTCCAGGGTGATCGCTACACGGAGCAGACCGGCACGACCAACGCCGGACGCACCGGCGGCGTCAGCGTCCACGGCAACCGGTCCCTGCAGAACAACTTCCTCCTCGACGGCGTGGACAACAACTCGATCTCCACCAACGTGCAGGAGCTGAGCACGCAGGTGTCACGTCCGTCAGATCGATGGATCGGCGAGTTCAAGGTGGTCACCAGCCCCTTCGCGGCCGAGCATACAGCGCCCTGGCGCCATCGTCGTGACCATTTGTCGGGAACAACCAGCTGCGGGGACGGCCTACGACTACCGGGACGAGCGCTTCGACAGCCGCACCTACCGCTGAACGCTCGAACCTCGACAAGCCGTCCAACGACCAGTGAACCAGTTCGGCGCTGTAACTGGGCGGACCGCTGCTGCGCAACTGCGTCTTCTTCTTCGGCGACTTCGAGGCCACCCGGATCACGCAGGGCGTGCTCCGCACGGGCCGTGTGGCAACGGCCGACGAGCGCAACGGTGTGTTCTCCTCGACGATTCGCGATCCACTGACGGGGCTGCCGTTCCTGAACAACACGATTCCGGCCAACCGGATCGATCCGGTGGCGCGCAACGTGATGAACCTGGTGCCGCTCCTGAATACCACCGGCACCAACAACTTCATCCGCCAGCCGAACGTCGAGGACAACGGCGAGCGCTACCTGCTGCGGACGGACCTCAAGGCCGGCGGCAACGACACCATCTTCGTCCGCTACATCTACACCGACCGGACACGCTTCGAGCCCGGTTCTCGGCGGCTCGTGGATGCATGTCCACGTCGGCCTGGGGGCGCAACTTCCTCACCTCGCACCTTCGACGGTGGGTGGCTGGACGTGGGTCTTCAGCGCGTCGATGGTCAACGAGGCGCGGGTGTCGTGGGCGCGCGCAGTTCCGACGGCCAGCAGGATCCGTTCGGCCAGACGGCGAGCGAGATTGGCTTCCAGGGCGTGCCCGCCAACCCCACCGTCACGGGCGGCATCGTCGGTATCGAGCATCTCGGGCCACGTGCGGCTGGGCTTCGCCCAACTTCATGCCGAGCGACCAGCACACGGACCAGATGCAGTCTTCGACAGCTGTCCTGGCTCAAGGCAAACACGCCAGATCAAGGTCGGCACCGACATCATGAAGCTGATGACTGAACCAGCATGGACATCCTGTCCAACGCGGCAACCTCGGCTTCAACGGCCAGTACACCGGCAACGCGCTGGCCGACTTCATGCTGGGCTACGTCCGGTGGCCGAGCTCTCGAACGTGCACATCGTCAACCAGCGCCGCTGGTCCACCGCCTTCTTCGTGCAGGACGACTGGCGCGCCACTGATCGGCTGACGCTCAACCTCGGCCTGCGCTACGACTTCATGACGCCGTCCTATGAGGCCGACAACCGGATGGCCAACTTCGACCCGGCCACCGGCACGCTCGTCTTCGCCTCGGACGGCTCGCTGCAGGACCGGACGCTGGTGAAGCCAGACCGGAACAACTTCGGGCCCCGGATCGGGATCGTGTACCAGGCCAACGAACGGACGGTGGTCCGCGGCGGCTACGGGATCTTCTACAACCCGATCGATCGGATCGGTTCGGAAGACCAGCTGGCGCTGAACCCGCCCGGGCTCATCAACAACAACCAGACGGTGACGTCCACGACCACCCCGGTGTTCTTCCTGCGCGACGGCTTCCCGGCAACTACCTCTGACCCGGCCAACGTCGTCTACAGCCGGCTGCCGATCCGCGCCGCCAATCCGAGCGGTGTGAACGCGCAGTTCCAGCAGTTCGCGGCGGGGATCGAGCGTCAGCTCGGCCGCGAGTTCGTGGTGTCGGCCGACTTCGTCGGCAACATCGGGCGCAACATCGCGGTGCTGCGGAACCTCAACCAGCCGGCCAACGGCAACGGCGCGCGGCCGTATCCGGACTTCGCGCACATCCAGTGGCGGGACCCGATCGGCGAATCGCGCTACCGCGGCGTTGACGTGTCGGCCGAGAAGCGATTCGGCAGCGGCTACAGCTGGCGTGTGGCCTACACGCTGAGCGATTCCCGCGACCAGGCGCCCGAGCACCTGGCGGCCACCTCCGGCCGCCAGCAGGACACCAACGACATCGAGGCCTGGGAGGGCCCCAGCGACTTCGACGTCCGGCACCGCTTCGTCGGCAACTTCGTCGCGGAACTGCCGTTCGGCGACGGCCGTGCGGTGGACCTGGGCGGCGTGGGCAACGCCGTCCTCGGCGGCTGGACCGTCAGCGGCATCTACACGGCGCGGTCCGGACGTCCATTCACGGTGACGCAAGGCTCCCTCGAGGGCGCCACGTGGATGCCGAACCAGGTCGGCGATGCCGAAGGCGCGCAGGACGTGGACGACTGGTTCAACGTGAACGCCTTCGAACGCGTGCCCAGCGGCGTCTTCGGCAACACGCGCCGCAACAGCCTGCGGGGCCCCGGCTACGTGGCCTTCGACATGAGCGTGCAGAAGCGCGTGACCTTCACGAGCCGGGTGGCCGCCTCGCTGCGGTGGGACGTGTTCAACCTGTTCAACCGGGCCAACTTCGGCAACCCGAACTCGAACATCACCGGCTCCAACGCCGGCACCATCTCCACGCTGGCCGGTGACCCGCGGGTGATGCAGTTCTCGTTCAGGCTCTTCTTCTAGGGGGAGAGCGCGGCATCCGCAGCGAGGACGCCGGTGTCCCGACTCTCCGTCTTCATCCTGGCCTCCACGTTGGTGGGGGGGCTTGCCCACGCCTGGCAGCCTCCCCCCTTTTTTCCGCACGTGGAGACGTTCGAGGGAACACTCACCGCCGCCGACTACGAGCGGTATCTCGAACGCACGTTCGTCGTGCCGGCCGGGCACATCGTCGCGTCGAAGTGGTCGTCCGCGTGACCGGCGCCGAACGGCGGACGGTCGTGGACGTCGGCCTGCGCGGTCCGGCTGGATTCCGCGGCTGGAGCGGCGGACGCGGCGACGTGGTCACGGTGTCGGCCGTGACGGCGACAGCCGGCTACCTGCCCGGGCCTATCGAGCCCGGTGCGTGGACCGTACTGCTCGGCGTCCCGAACATCCGGCCCGGAAGCGTTGACCGCTTCACGGTGACCGTCACGCTCCACGACACCGACCGGCCCGTTGACGGGCCCGTGGTCCGGACGGCGCCCGGCTGGTATGCGGGTGATCTGCACGCCCACTCGGCCCATTCCGACGGCCGCGTGCGAGTAGGCACACCCCGCGCCGTGGGTGCGCCGCCCTTCCTCGTGTTTGCCGCGGCCGCGCGCGAGGGCCTCGACTTCATCACGCTCTCCGACCACAACACCGTGTCGCACTGGCTGGAGGTCGATCGCCTGCAGCCGTACTTCGACACCCTGCTGCTCCTGCACGGGCGCGAGGTGACCACCTATCGGGGGCACGCGAACACGGCAGGGGAGCGGGCCTTCTCGGAGTTCAGGCTCGCCTCGCCGGACGCCTCACCCGCCGCGCTGATGCGTGCCATCCGGGAAAGCGGGGCCTTCGTCTCCATCAACCACCCGGGCCGGCCGGACGACGAGACCTGCATGGGCTGCGGGTGGAACGTGACCGACGACGAGATGCTCGGCGCTGTGGACGGCGTGGAAGTCGTCAACGGCATGACGCGCAGCGGCGACCAGTGGGGCTGGCCGCTCTGGGCGGCGTGGCTCAACCGTGGCGCGCGGCTGACGGCGGTGGGTGGCAGCGACGAGCACACGCCCGATGAGACGGACGACTACGCCGTGGGCCAGCCGACCACCGTCGTCTGGGCCGACGAGCTGTCAGAAGGAGGCATCGTGCGCGGCCTCAAGTCCGGCCGCGTCTACATCCGCACGCGCGGTCCCCGGGGGCCGTCCCTGGAGTTCCATGCCACGCAGGGCGGGACGCGCGTAGAGATGGGCGCAGCGCTCGACGTGGCAGGGGAGACGGACGTCGAGTTCGTCGCCGACGTGGACGGTGCCGACGGGCAGACGCTGGAGTGGATCCGGAACGGCGAGATCGTGGCGACGCAGCCTGCGTCCCGCCACGCCTCCCGGATGCTGCGGGTTGCGCCCGGCGACTGGGTCGCCATCATGGTCCGTGAGGCCGGCGACCCCACCGTGATCGGCAACCCAATCTACGTCGGCCCTCGACGCTAGCGGCCGACGGGCGCGGCGAAGTCTTACGTGGCCGTCGCGCACGCGTCACACGGACGCCACGGCCCCCGGCTAAGGTGTGAAGAACGCTGAGCGCCCGGCATCCGGGCCTCGGATGGCGCAGATGGCGCAGATAGGGGGCGGGCCCCGGCGGAGCGGATACCGCGGCCTCCCGTTCCCGGAATCTGCGTCGTCTGCGCGATTCGTCATACGGCGGCAGATGCGGCCATGGGGCGCATCGCACCCCGCGTACCGGCAGGCCGGACACACGGGTGGACGCGCACGGTCTAGAACACGAAGCGCAGGGCGAACTGCATCTGCCGCGGCGTGCCGAGGCCGACCGTCCGACCGACGGTGCTGGTGAGGGTGCCGAACGTGCCCGCCGCGCCAGCAGAGTAGGGCTGACCGGGCGTACCTTGTTGGCTTCGCCAAGGCTGGACGAGGGCAGCGCCGCCGGCAGCGTCGCCACCCGGGTTGCTGAAGCTGACGCGGTCGCGGAACAGGCTGGAAGATCTCCCAGCGGAACTCCGTGCGCTGTCCTGTCGGCATCCTCGAACCGCTTCGACAGCACGAGGTCCACCTGGTTGAACCCAGTCCCTTGATGGATCCGCGCTGCCGCAGGTTGCCGAACGTGCTCGCGCAGGCGTGGAGAAGGCGGCCGGGTTCAGGTAGGCCACGCCAGTGCCCGAGTAGATGATGGGGTCGACGCCGTGGCACGAGATCCGGACGCCGCACGTTGCGCGAGGCGCCCCCGCCCGGGGTGTTGATCACGGCTACGCGTCCGGCCGCCGGGTTCAGGAAGTAGTTGCCGCCCTGATCCTCGTAGACGACGTCCGGTCGCACGATCTTGACGTCCACCGGCAGCCCGCTCCGGCCGTTGACAATGGCGCCGACGTCCCAGCCGCCGGCGAGCAGGTTGGCGAGAGGCCCGATGCCGGCGCCGTGCGCGCGGCCGTGGCCGAACGGCACCGAGTAGAGGGCGCTGACGTTGAACATGTGGCGCACGTCGAACGCGTTGTAGCCGAGGTCGTAGTCGAAATCGGCGATCGCCCGCGCGTTGTTGGCCGCGGTCTGGGCTTCGTTCGAACCTGCCGTGTTGCCGAAGCTCCGGGCCAGCGTGTACTGGGCGTTCAGCGTCAGGCCCTGCGAGAGGCGGCGCTGCAGCGACAGTTGCAGGGCGTTGTACGAGTCGTGGCCGCCGCTGGTCTTGTAGTCCACCTCGGCGTACGGGTTCTGCACGCCGACCACGTTGCCGGCCGCGTCGCGCTGGACGATGGAGAACTCGCGGACGACGATCGCGCCGCTGGCCGGGTTCGCCCGTCACGACGTCGACGACCTGGTTGGCGACGCTCCGCAGGAACAGGTTCCGTCTCGCTGCCGACGTAAGCGCCGGTGAAGGTGAAGCCGCCGGCAGTCGCTGCACGGAGGCCGTGTACTGCCAGACCCGCTCAAACGGTCGTTATACGCTCGGAGGCTGGGCATTGAGCGCGTGTTGGGGTTGTTCACGAAGTTGGCGCGCAGGGCCGCGGTGTTCACGGGTAGGCCACGCCGCTCGACAGCGTGGACGATGCGGTCGCTCTCGATGGGGCTGGATCTGGTCCTCGGTCTGGCCCGGGCCGACGAAGAGCCCCACGCCGCCCCGGAGCACGGTCCGCTCGCCGAGCGCCCAGGTGCCCGACACCCGCGGCTGGACGTTGGTGGGTCTTCGACGTGAAGAGCGGCGTCGTGTTGAGATCGATGGCGCCGGTGTCGATGTTGAACTTGACGAGCAGGTCTTGGCCTCGCGCATCGGCGTGTGGTAGTCGGGAAGCGGAGCCCGTAGCTGAGCGAGCGCCGGGGTCACCCTCTATCTGTCCTGCGCGAACGCGACGAAGTTTACTCCTGCCGCGTGTGGCGTGCCCCGGTGGCGCCGTCGTTGAACACGCTCGGCTCGCTGACATCACCCAGCACTCGCACCGTCGACGGCGTGTTGGCCAGGAACGCGTTGAGGTTGGCGAACGCATGCGGTGCCCCTGAGTGATCCGTCGTCATCCGGATCAGGCGCACCCCCGCCGCCGGCCTTGTAGAGGCTCTGCGAGTCACCGTCATCGTGTCGATGAAGGACAGCGAGTAGGGGTCGCAGGGCTGCGCGCGGCCGTTGGTGGCGCTGTTGGCGCGGACCAGTCCGCCCGGCGTGGCCAGGCCCGTCGTGGCGCCCTGGCCGGCGATGCCGGTGTTGGCCACCGACCCGCTCAGGTTGATCACGATGTCGGAGAGCTCCGGCGTCGGGGCCACGCCGTTGATGCGGGTCTGGGCCGCGTTGTAGCCCACCTTGAGCTCGTTGATCGTCGTCAGGCCGATGAGACCCTGCAGCGCCGCGACAGCGTTGCTCGGGTTGGCTTCGATGTCCACGTTGCGGCCGGTCACGCCCTCGGGCTGGAGGTTGGTACCCTGGTCGTGGAACGCGCGGACGTAGGCGGACCAGTTCGGGCTGATGCGGACATCGACGCGCCCGCTGAAGGCGTGCTCCTTGACGTCCGGGTCGGCCTGCAGCTGCGCGATGTCGAAGTCGGGGTTGGTGGACGCGCCCGGCAGATCACGGCGTTCGCGCCTGGAAGCGCTGCGCAGGTCCGCTGACGGCCGGCACCGCACGGCGCCCAGGCGGGCGCTCGGAATCGCCTCGACGAAGTTGAGGCCCGCCTTCAGCTTGTAGCCCTCGTAGCTGCCGAAGAAGAAGGCCCGGTTCCAGCGAGCGGCCCGCCGACCGAGCCTCCGAACTGGTGCTGGTTGGAGGTTCGATCTCCGCAGGTTGGCGCGGTGTCGAAGAAGTTCGCCGCGTCGAACGCGCCGTTGCGGTTATTCGAACGCCGCGCCGTGCAAGCTGGGCTGCTGCCTGACTTGGTCACCACCGAGATCCGGCTGCCGGTGCCCGGCACGTACTCCGCGGGAAAGCGTTCGACTCCACGCGGAACTCCTGGACGTTCTCGAGGCTCGCCTGCAGCTTGAAGGGCGACGGCACCTCGCCGTTGAGGTTGCCGGGGCTGGCGTCGATGATATCGTGCCCTCGACCCCGTCGTAGCGCAGCACGTTCTGTTCGACGGCCCGGCCGCTGAAGCGGATGTCGCCGAAGGTGCCCGTGCCCGTGTTCACCGCGCCGGGCGCCTGCAGGTAGAGCTGGGACATCTGCCGGCCGTTGATGGGCAGGTCCTGCACCTCGCGCGCGTTGACGTTCACGCCCATGCGCGCGGAGCTGAGGTCCAGCGACGGCGCTGCGCCGGTGACCACGACCGTCTCGGTCACGCCCGGCGGGCTCAGCTGGAGATCCAGCGCCATGGCCAGGCCCGCTGACAGCTCGATCCCGGTGTACTCGGTCGGGGCCAGGCCCTCGACCACCGCGCGGATGGTGTAGACGGACGGCTTGAGCTGCGTCACGCGGTACAGCCCGCCCTCGGTGGCCTTCACGACGCGCGCCTCACCGGTCTTCTCGTTGGTCACGGTGACCGTGGCGCCCGGCAGCAGGGTGCCGGTGGTGTCGACGACGCTGCCGCTCAGCGTCGCCTCGGGCCCCTGCGCCAGGGCAGGGGCCCCCGCCGGGAACACGGCGCAGAGCACCGTGAGCCAGAACAGTACAGGCCGAAGCAATTCCCTCATGTATGTGTCCTCTCAAATCGCCAGAACGGAACGACGCGCCGCGCGGGCCGGATCACGGCCGGAGGCGTGGCGGGTCAGGAGGGCCGGGCCGTCACAGGGGCCCGGCAGCGGGACCCGCTAGCAGCGGATGGGCAGGCTGACGGACGCGGAGCGGGAGCAGGTCGCTGGCGGAGCCGACCGTCGGGGCGTGAGGAGAGTGGTTTTGGGCAGCCCCGGCTGCGGTGCCGGCTTCCAGCCAGCGAAGCCGATGCCGGATTCGGGCCCGAACGGGCCGGAATCAGCGTCGTCGACCTGGGTGCCGACAGCGGTGGCGGCGTCCGTACGGCTGGAGGCGTGCAGGGCGGCCTGGCCGGCCACCAGGGCCGCCAGGAGGGCGAACACCGTGACGACCCTGCACCACCGTCCGCGGAGCCAGTTCGACACCGTCGGCTACGGTAGCGGCGCGGGTCGTCGATGGTGCGACGAACGTGTTAATTCCGTGAAAACCGGCAATTAACCTCCGTGTAACAGCCGCGTCGTTGGTCGTACACACCCGGTCGATAGCCTGTCAACGGTTTTGGGGACGCAGTCTGCGCCATGCAGGCGGCACCCGCCCGGGCGGCTCCCGTCCGGGACACGGACACAACGACGAGGACGAGAAGATGAATCTTCCGATGAAGGCCAGCGGTCTGGCGCTGTGCTGCGTGCTCGCCCTGGGCATGCCGGCAGCGCCTGGCGTGGTCCGGACGGCACAGGCGCAAGCCCGCAAGGTGCGCGTCACCGGCATCGTGCGCGACGAGTTCAACAACATCACGCTGCCCGGCGTGGCCGTTGAGGTGGTGGGCCAGGACAACACGGTCTACACCGACGTCGACGGCCGGTACCTGCTGGATCTGGATCCCGGCAGCTACCAGCTCAAGGTCGTCATGGACGGCTACCAGGAGACGACGCTGTCCGTGGAGGTGCCGGCCGGGTCCCGCCCGATCGACGCCAACATCGGGCTGTCGATGGCCAAGTTCGCCGAGACCGTGGTGGTCACCGGCGACGCGCCGCTCGACGCCGTCACCTCGTCGGCCGAGGCGCAGATCGCCGAACGGAAGAACGCGCCGACCATCACCGACAACCTCGGCGCGCAGGAGATGAAGAAGAACGCCGACTCCGACGCCGCGGGCGCGATGTCGCGCGTGACGGGCCTGTCGGTGGTGGACAACCAGTACGTGTTCGTCCGGGGCCTCGGTGAGCGCTACAGCAACACGCAGCTGGCAGGCGCCACGCTGCCGACCACCGAGCCCGACAAGAAGGTCGTGCCGCTGGACATGTTCCCGGCCAGCCTGCTGGACAACGTCTCGGTCACCAAGTCCTACTCGCCCGACCGCTCCGCGGAGTTCGCCGGCGGCCTGGTCCAGATCACGCCGCTGAAGTTCCCGAGCCGCCCGGTCGTCTCGCTCTCCTACGGCTACGCGGCCAACTCGATCACCACCGGCAAGGACATCCTGCTCAGCCCGCTGGGCAATCGCGACGGGCTCGGCTACGACGATGGTGCCCGCGCGCTCCCGGGGATCTTCCCGGCCAACAAGATCGTCCGCCGCGGCATCTACACGCCGGACGTGGGCTACGGCGCCGACGAGGTCGCGGCGTTCGGCCGCGCCCTCGAGAACGTCTGGCGGCCGGCTGCCGCCGATGGCGCGCCGGGACAGAACTGGGGCGCCGTGT
>JAWKHU010000060.1:0-80274 GCA_041394685.1 Vicinamibacterales bacterium | reverse complement strand
CTCGCGCTCGGGGCCGGGCGCGGACGCCTGGTCCGGCAGTTCGCGGCGGAGGGCATCGCCCTGGCCGGTCTGGGCGGCGCCGCCGGCGTGTGGCTGGCCGACCTGGCCGTTCGCGCGGTCCGGACCTCGGGCTACGCGCCTCAACTCGACATCCGGCTCGACGCGTGGACCGTGGCCTACCTCGCCGCCCTCACGGTGGTGGCCGCGGCAGTCGCCGGCGCTGCGGCCGCCGCGTTCCTCACCGGTGCGCGCGCGACCGGACTGACGGGGCGGTCGCCGCGGACGGCCACCGGCTCTCCGCGCGGCGCGCGTGTCCTCGACGTCTGCTTGGCGGTGGAGATCGCGCTCGCGGTGGCGCTGCTGATGAGCGCCGGCGTCCTGATCCGCAGCGTACGGCAGGTGACGACCGCGGACATCGGGGTCACGACCGATCGGCTCTGGACGGCGTCGCTGTACCTGCCGCCGGCTCGGTCCGAGTCCGACGACGCGCGCCGCGGGTTCTTCCCGCGGCTGGTCGAGCGCGTGCACGGGCTGGCGGATGTCGAGGCCCTCGGCCTCGGCGCGGTGCCGCCGACGTCGACGATGCCGCGTCGTGAGTACGATGTGAACGACGCCGCGAGCCTCGAGCGCACGCCGACGGTCGCCACCGCCGCGATCGATCCCGGCTACCTTCGCGCGGTCGGGGCCACCCTCGTGGCCGGACGCGCCTTCACGGCGCAGGACAGAGGGGACGGGCCGCCAGTGGCGCTCGTCAATCGCCGCTTCGCGGAGCGGCACTGGCCGGATGGGTCCGCAGTGGGGAAGCGCGTCCGGCTGCGCGCGGCGCTGGGCTCCGCCGGTGATGCGCCCTGGCTCACGGTCGTGGGCGTCGTCTCGGACATCGTCCAGGACGATCGCACGCGCCAGGCCTTCGAGCCCATCGTCTACGTGCCCTACGCGCAGCATCCACAACCCAACATGTTCCTGTTCGTGCGCAGCCGGACGGCCGGTGCCGGGGTGCCCGACGCGTTGCGCGCCGCTGTGTACGAGGCGGATCCGGTCCTGCCGGTGCCGGCGATCTGGACATTGGACGAGCGTCTCGGGCGTGCCTATGCCCTCGAATCGCAGGCGACCGGCGTGCTGGCGGTGTTTGCCGTCATCGCGCTGGCGCTGGCCGGCGCCGGCCTGTACGTCGCCGTGTCCCACGCCGTCAGCCGGCGGACTCGGGAGATCGGCGTGCGGATGGCGCTGGGGGCGACGGGGGCGGCCGTGGTCCACTGGGTCGCGTCGCGCGTGACGCGGCCCGTGGGCATCGGTCTCGTGTCAGGCGGGGGGGCAGCCATGGCGGCCACCTATGCCCTGTCGGCACGGCTCGTGGGCGTCTCGTCCGCGGATCCCCTGGCGGTTGCCGGCAGCGTCGCCGTCCTGGCTGGTGTCGCGATGGCCGCGTGCCTGGTCCCGGCGCGGCGCGCCGTGCGAGTGGAGCCGGCGAACGCCCTCCGGGGCGAGTGAGCGGACCCGGCGATGTGATAGCGTTACCCCCTGTCGGAACCACGCGCCGGGCCGGCCTCGGGCCGCGATGCCGGTGCACCCTACCGCGGCCCGGACCGCCTGCCCTGGTCGCCGCGCGGTGCGGATTGAACTGGGAGCCCCTTCACGCATGAATGCCATCCTGCTCGCCGTGATCGGACTCGGCGCCATGTTTGCCGGGTATTTCGTGTACTCGAAGTTCATCGCCGAGAAGATTTACCGGCTGGATCCGGACTTCGTGACGCCGTCTCATGCCATGCGGGACGACATCGACTACATCCCGACGCACCGCGTCGTGCTGTGGGGCAACCACTTCACCGGGGTCGCCGGCGCGGCCCCCATCATCGGCCCGGCCATTGCCGTCATCTGGGGCTGGCTGCCGGCCTTCATCTGGGTGGTTATCGGCACCATGTTCTTCGCGGGCGTGCACGACTTCGGCGCGCTCTGGGCCAGCGTACGCAATCGGGCCAAGTCGGTGGGCGCGCTCACCGGCGACGTCGTCAGCCCCAGGGCGCGCACGCTCTTCATGATCGTCACGTTCCTCCTGCTGCTGATGGTCAACGCGGTGTTCGGCGTGACGATCGCCACCGAGTTCATCAACACGCCCAGCAGCGTCGTGCCCATGTGGAGCGCGATGCCGCTGTCGATCATCATCGGGCTCCTGATCTACCGGGCCGGCGTCAAGATCTTCTGGCCCACCATCATCGCCATGGTGCTCCTCTACTACTTCTATGCCCTGGGCGAGTCGATGCCGGTCGTGCTGCCCGACCAGTTCATGGGCCTGGGCCGGGCGGACAGTGGATCGTCATCCTCTTCATCTACGCCGCCATCGCGTCGGTGTTGCAGGTGTGGCTGCTCCTGCAGCCACGCGGGTACATCTCCGGCATCCAGCTGTTCGTGGGCCTCGGCCTCCTCTACGGCGCGGTGCTCGTGGCCAATCCGACCATCGTCGCGCCGGCCATCAATCCCGACGTGCCGTCCAACGCGCCGCCCATCGTGCCGCTCCTCTTCGTGACCGTCGCCTGCGGCGCCATCTCCGGGTTCCACGGGCTGGTGTCGTCGGGCACCACGTCGAAGCAGCTCAACACCGAGACCGACGCCCGGTTCGTCGGCTACCTCGGCTCCCTCGGTGAGGGCACGCTGGCCCTGGTCACCATCATCGCGGCCACGGCCGGCTTCTCGTCCTTCGCCGAGTGGCAGTCCACCTACAACACCTACGGCGCCGGCGGCGTCAGCGCCTTCGTCATCGGCGGCGCGCGCATCGTCGGCGCGGTCGGCCTGCCGGAAACCTTCGCGCGCACCCTGCTCACCGTCATGGCCGTGCTCTTCGCCAGCACGACGATGGACGCCGGGGTGCGGCTGCAGCGGTACATCGTGCAGGAGTGGGGGGCCATCTACGGCATTCCCATCCTGCAGAACGGCTACGTCGGGACGCTCGTCGCCGTGGGGTCGTGCCTGGTCCTTGCGTTCGGGGCCGGCGGCGCCGACGGCACGGGCGGCATGATCATCTGGCCGCTCTTCGGCACGACGAACCAGCTGCTCGCGGGGCTGACGCTGCTGGTCATCAGCGTGATGCTGGTCAAGCTCGGGCGCCCGACCATCTACACGCTGGTTCCGATGGTGTTCGTGACGCTGATGGCGTTCGTCGCCGCCCTGTTCCAGCTCTGGTCGCTCTACCAGGCGGGCAACATCCTGCTCGTCGGCATCGACCTGCTCATCATCGTCGCCGCCCTGATGGTCATCCTCGAGGCGTCGTCGGCGCTCCTCAAGGCCCGCCAGCTCGCGCGCGGCATGCCGGCCGAGGTCAGCTAGCCAGGGGGGCCGCGGTGCGGGAGTTCTTCTCGAGGGTGCGGCGGGGGCTCGCGTTCGCGAACGAGCTGCTGAACGAGTACTACGCCGCGCCCTACCGGGGGGTGGTGGCGCGGGCCCGGCGGGACGAGGAGGACCTCTTCATGCTCTTCGTCTTCTCCGAGATGCTCGGCGTGCCGAACCCCGCCGCCTACTTCACCCTGGAACTCCAGCCCATCCTGCTCGAGCGGTTCCACGAGTGGCACATCCGCATGGGGATGGATCACTCGCCGCTCGACGGCTTCAGGTGTTGCTGAACCAGCCGGTCCTCTCCGCGCTGCTCGATCGGCGCGTCATCTTCGTCGGGGGCAAGGGCGGCGTCGGCAAGACCACGATCGCGGCGTCCCTGGCCGTGGAGGCCGCCGAGCGTGGCCGGCGCGTGCTGGTGGTCTCCACCGATCCCGCGCACTCGCTCGGCGACGTCTTCGGACGGGACATCGGCCCGTCCGACCGCATGCTGTCCGCCAACCTGTGGGGACGCGAGATCGACGGGGAAGAGGAGGCGGGCCGCCACATCGCCACCGTCAAGCAGCAGATGAAGAGCCTCGTCCATCCGCGGATGTACGACGAGGTGGAGCGGCAGCTGGACCTGGCGCGGTTCGCGCCAGGCACCGAGGAGGCGGCGCTGCTGGAGCGGATGGCCGAGCTCATGGGCGAGGTGGGCGCGCGCATCGACCTGCTGATCTTCGATACCGCGCCGACCGGGCACACCCTGCGGCTGCTGTCCCTGCCCGAGATCATGACGGCCTGGACCGACGGCCTGCTGCGCCACCGCGAGCGCTCGTCGAAGTTCGGCGACATGCTCAAGCGGATCGGCGGGCCGCCGCGGGGCGACGAGCAGACGCTGCTGGGGAGCCCCGCCGACTACCCCGAGGACGCGCGGGCCGAGCGCATCAACGAGCTGCTGCTCGCGAGGCAGCGCAAGCTGCGGCGTGCGCGGGAGATCCTGCTGGACCGTGCGGCCACCGGGTTCGTGCTGGTGCTCAATCCGGACCGCCTCTCCCTGCTCGAGAGCCAGAAGGCCCTCCAGTCGCTCGAGCGCGCCGACATCCCTGTGGCGGCCGTCGTCGTGAACCGCGTCCTGCCCGAGGATGCGGGGGGAGGGGAGTTCCTGGACGCGCGGCGCCGCCAGGAGGCCGCCTATCTCGGCGAGATCGATGCGTCGTTCCCGCGCCTGCCGCGGATCGTCCTGCCGCTCATGCCCGGCGACGTGCACGGGCTCGAGGCGCTCGGGCGCATCGGGCAGCGCCTGACGCGCTGAGGGTCGGACGGTGCTGGACGCCGGCATGCGTGGGCAGGGCAGGCAGCGACCCGTGCTGGCCGGACCCGGCTTTCCGATCCTGTCGGGGCTCCTTATCCTGGCCGCCGGGCTGCTGCCCTGGACGTATCTCGCCGCGCTCAACCTGCGCGTGCGGCCCGACCTCCCGTGGGCGGCGCTCGCCGCCAGCGCCTGGCTGGCCGTCCTCCTCGCGTGGCTGCACGGATGGGGCCCGCCGCGCGGTGGTGCAGCGACACGTCAACGTCTCCTGCGGTTCTGGCCACCCGCCCCGCGAGGAGGCGGACGGGCTCGAGGCGTGAATGATCCTGATGCTCCTGGGCCTCAGTGTGCAGCCCGGATCGGCGTCAGCCTTCTCGCGGCCCTCCTGGACCTCGGCGCCTATCCCACCACCGCGTACGCTGGTCGATGCTGCTCATGGGCGGCATCTCGGCCGGCGTCGTCGAAGAGGCGGCCTTTCGTGGATACATGCAGACCGGCCTCGAGCGCCAGCAGCAGCGGCATGCGATTCTCATCACCAGCCTCGTCTTCGTCGCGTCACATCTCACGCAAGGTCTCGGCGCGGTGGTGATGGGGCCGGGTCTGCCCGGCCTCCGTGCTCTACGGATTGCTGGCCCGGCGGACGGGGACCATCCTGCCGGGGATCCTGGTGCACGCTGCGGGCGACGTGTTGCGGGTATGTCCCGGTGTCCTGCACGGGGACTGGAGCCTGTTGTTCGCGGGATGAAGCGGCCCACGGCGGCTATGACGACGAGCACCCGGCGCGGGTCTCGCGAAACCAGCCGAGTCCGAGCAGCGTGGCACCGGCCGCACCCAGCAGCAGCCACGCGGGGCGCGGACGGGTCCCGCCATCCGCGGGAGGGGTTCGCACCGTCTCCATCACCCGGCCACTGACGATCGCCGGCGTATCCGACGCAGCGGGGATGGGGTCGGGCCCTCGGACGTTCGGCCTCCCGGAGCGGTTCGGCCTGTGCGATTGTCGGGAATCTGCGTTCGCACGTGCACCGTGCGTCGTGCTCGGGACGGTCGCGGTCGTCGTGGCTGCGGCGACGGCCGCTGCGTACGCATCGGCCAGCGCGGCGCCGTCCGGTGTGGGGTCCATGACGTCGGCGATCGTGGCGCGTCAGTTCGGGATTGCGGCACGTTGGCCTCGCAGGCGATGCCGTGTGCAGCCGCGCTCGGCAGGGCGGCCGCCACCTCCGCGCGCTCGGTCTCGGTGGTGTCCCAGTTGCCGCGCGACGCTGCCCCGAGCAGTTGCCCAGCAGGACCTGCTGGGCGTGGGTTGTGCCGCTCGAAGAACTCCCGCATGCCGACGTCGAGCGAGTCGTCCACATAGACGCGCTTGACCTCTCGCCAGTCCTCGCTGGCGACCGTCGCTGCTGCGGTGGAATCCCAGAGGTCCAGATGATCCGTCAGCTACATGAAGGTCCGCGCCCCGTCGTAGCCGTGCGTCTGCATGTCGGCGATCCACGACCGGTTGAAATAGCGTGTCCGCAACTCCGTTGGATTTCGGCCGTCGCAGACTCCATCGAGGCCGCGCCGGCATCGCATGTCGCTCACGTAGAGGTCGATGTCGTGACCGGTCACGGCCTTCGCGGCGAGGTTGAGGCCGCCAAGGAACCCCGCGGCATCGGGTTGTCGAGCATGCCGTTCACCACGCTGGACCGCGTGAAGGTGGCCGCGTCGATGCGCGCGAGCTGCTGCTCGAAGGCCGGCCGCGCTGGCTCTCCGTAGATGTTCGCTCCGTACGCGTGACTGAGCCGGCTGGTGTAGAGCTCGGCCATCTTGCGCTCGTCGCCCCGCTGATCTCCGGACTTGGCGAGGATGGATGTTCGGGAGTCGCGCCCGGCGCCGGCGCAAAGACCCGGCGCGGGAGAGCGTGGCGGCGCGGCCGGGTGCCGCCCCTTGACCCAGCAGTGCCGCCTCGGCCTCACCCATCGCCCGCCTGACGGGATTGTCGTCCTCCGGGCTCGTGGCCGCCAGTTCCGCCGCCCGGGCAATCAGCGCCATCACGTCCGGATAGTGGTCGCGATAGGTGCCGCTGGTGGTGAGCATGATGTCGACGCGTGGACGGCCGAGGGCTTCGCGCGGGATCAGTTCGACGCCGGTGACGAGACCGCGGCTGTCCCGGACAGCTCGCGTGCCGAGCAGGTGGAGGATCTGCGCCTCGGTCACGCCGCGATTGCGGGCAATCTCGCCGGAGAAGATGGCGAACGCCATCGATGAGGGAACCGCACCATCATGTGCGGCCTGGTGCGCGGCAATGAGGGCGTCGGCCTGCCGTACCCCCAGCGCCTCGGCCTCGACGGTCGGGACCTCCGCGCTGTCGAAGTTGTACACCGAGCGGCCCGGCGGCAGCGCGTCGGGCCGCCGAAGGGGATCGTCCATCGAACCAGGAGGAATCCACCGTCCATCGAGCGCGTCGAACAGCCCGTCAACCTCACGCGGGGCGGCCGCGAGCCCGGCTGCGTACACCGGCACGGACTCGAGCGCTCGGGTGATACCTGGGTCCTCGCGGTCGAGCCGCCCGCGCACGGCGTCGGCAGGGGGGCGGCCACCGAGAACGTCGGACACGAGGACGCGTGCCAGCTGAGCGGGGTCGGCTTGTTCGCCGGCGAGAAGATCGGTGAACGAGCGCCCAAGCATCGCGGTCACCATGTCGAGTCGGGCATCGCCGTCGGCGGGCGTGCCGAGTACCTTGCTGCCAGCGGGGACGAATCGGCGATCCAGCCGGTCGATTTCCTGCTGCAGCCGGGCGGCCAGCGTGGCGAGCGGCACATTCTCGACCTGAACGAGTCGGTCGAGGCCGCTGCGCACCACCTCGGCCCGAATCAGAGTGTCGAGGTCACCGAGCAACGCCGCGTCCTCCAGCGACGCGTATCGCTGGAGCAGCGCACGCAGCGTCGCGTGTTCGATGCCGGCACCCGAGGGCCTCACGATGCTGTACCAGCTGACGGTCTGGGCGAGGGCCTTGCGCTTGGTCTTGAGACCGCCGTTGGCGCCCAGTCGCTCGGGGTGGATGTGCGGCACCGCCCCAGCAGGATGGCGATCGCCTCATCGGGGAGCGGACCGACCGGCTTCCCGCTCTGGAGCGAGATGTTCGAGAAGAAGCTGACCCAGTGCATCCGCGTGCCACTCGCGCTGCATCCAGAGGAAGAAGGCCGAATACTTGGTGGTGGGGGGGCAGTGCTCCGGTAGACATCAACGCCGTGGCGTCCTGGAGATAGCCCCAGTCGGGATTGGGTGCCAGCACGACATTGCCGAACTGCAGGCCTGGCACGACAAGCGAGCGCCGGCCGTCCCGATCCTCGTGCACACCAATCCGGCCCGGCGGCGGTCCCCACATCGCCTCGATGTCGGCGCGCAGCTGTGCCGGGAGCGCCGCGTACCACGACAGATACTGTTCCTCGGGCACGAGCCGCACGAGTCCCCGGTCCACGCGCGCCCCCAGCTCGCCCGGTGCCCAGTTGCCCACGTTGGAGCCCTCGAGAGCCATGCGCCGGGCGAGGGCCTCTCGGTCGGGCAAGGGAGCCGAGCCCACGTCGTATCCACGCGTCTGCATTTCCCGTAGCAGGTTGGCCATGCTGGCGGGCACGTCGAGGAAGTCGTCGGGGTCGCCGCCGACGTTGGCCTTCCCTCCGCCTTGACTCCAGTAGGTGTAGAGCACGCGCTTGCGCGCGTTCGGCGTCCGGTGCAGCCGCGCCCAGGCCAACGCCCGATCCACGCGCCATTCGATCGTGGCGGCGTAGGGGGCTGCGAAGTACGTGTCGCCGCGCTCGGCGCCGCGGCCGGAGATGGCCATGGGCTCGATGCGCCCCTCACGCTCGGCATCCACGACGGCGCTCCCCAACGTGGGGAGCAGGCCGGTTGGTGATGCCGTGTATCCGGCCTCGTCCAGCAGGTGATGGTGGAAGGCGCTCAGGACCGGCACGTCGAGCGCGGCGAGCCGCGCGAGAAACGCATCCCGATCCCGGATGGCGAACACCGACCCCACCTGGATGACGACATCCACGGCGGGTCGCTCTGCGATAAGGAATGCCTCGGGATCCGGGGCTGATCGGTACGCGAGTGTGACCACGCGATGTCCGCGGCGTTCGACGGCCTGGATCAGCGAATC
Organism: Vicinamibacterales bacterium; assembly: GCA_041394685.1. Classification (GTDB taxonomy): domain Bacteria; phylum Acidobacteriota; class Vicinamibacteria; order Vicinamibacterales; family UBA2999; genus VFZN01. The sequence continues at coordinate 71,524 of JAWKHU010000060.1, read as the reverse complement.
CACGTGGCTGAGGTTTTTCTGGAAGAAGGACGACATGCTGACCGTCAGTCCCACGGCGAGCGGCGGGCTGCCCCTGCTGCTGCCGATGCGCTGGCCGCTGAAGTCGAGCGCCTCACGCACGGAGCCCATCAGTGCCGGCGCCGCCGGGTGGTAGAACCCCATCGCCGGGTAGATCACCGGTGGACTGGGCTCGGGCGTGCCGGGGTTCCCGATGACGTGACGGACGAGATAGCGGACCAGGTGCCGGTAGTTGTCCTGGGACGGATGGGCCCAGTAGCGTGGAACGTCCGGGTGTCGCGACAGATCCACGCTGCCCTCGAGTCCGTTCGCCGGGTTGACGACAATGACCCGCGTCACGGCGGCGGCGGCCTGGACCTGTGACGCATGTTCCTCGATTGCTGGCGTGCGACCGTCGACCAGGACGAGATCGAACCGGTCGAGGCGTGTATCGCCACGCAGGGGCTCACCGGTCTTGCCCGGCGCGAAGACGGTCAACGCCGCCAGGCCCTCGTCGACAGCGCGCCGGACCTCGAACGGTCCCGTGGACTCACCGCCGCCGTAGACGATGGCGATGCTGGGGGGCTCGGCGGCGATCGTCATTCGGGTGGCGCCACCCGTGATCGCCAGGCCGAAGCAGACGACCGCGAGTCGAATCGCCTTCACCGTGTAGCCTCCATCGGCTCGGCGCCCTCCGGGACGTACACCACCTGGCCATTGGCCAGGCGGTATGCCGTGCCGAGGCGCGTGCCCGCTCCCGAGAGCGACCGCTCTGTGACCTTCTGCACCGTGATCTCCGTCCCCTTCTTCCGGATGATCTGCATCTCACCAGACGACGATCGCTGCACCACCGTGACCTCCGAGCTGGGATCGAGCAGCGAGCCGCCCGCGATCAGACCGAACAGGGCAATCAGCAGCGCGACGATGAAGGCTACGCTGACGTCGAAGAGGTTGGCGATGCCCGCCAGCGGATCCTCCTCATCACGCTCCCAGCCACCGTGGCGATGGCGCATGTCGGACGAACCTCACGCGGCACCCGCCTGCGAGCGCCCTGGAGCCCCCGGCCCCCGAGCGTTCGCTCCGGCCTCGAAGGCGAGCGTCTGCACGTCAGCCCGCACCTATTCCTCGCGGAACGACGAGACGGCGAAGGACACGATGCTGATCGACAGCCCGATGACGGTCGCGGCGAAGGCCGTCACCATGTTGCTCGCCAGCGCCGGCAGATTGCCGTCGGCGAGCCCTGCAGGGCCTCGCCATCGGAATGAGCGTGCCCATCAGCCCGAGGGCCGGACCGATGTGACCGCCATGCGTGCGTGGCGCAGAGACGCGCCAGCGCTGGCGCTCGTGGCGCTGCAGCATCTCTTCCGTGCGCAGATCGAGCGGTGTCGGACTGGTGGCCTGCAAGGTGGTCGGTACCTGGCGCTGAGCGGCCGCGAGGTGCGCGCCGGCGGCCGCGCGCGCGGTCCCACGACTCGCGCAGGAAGCCGCCCAGCAGCAGGATGGTCGCGCCTGCCAGGAGGGACAAGGGCGCCTGACGGGCCAGATGAGGGCACTCGCGAGCAGGTGCAGCAACGGTGCGGACGGCGTCGGTGCTCATCGGGTTACCTCAGGGTGACGCGCACGCCGCCAAACACCAGCCGGCCCGCATTCCGGTAGAACAGGTAGTAGCGACGGTCGAAGACGTTCTCGACCGACGCCGTGGCCTGGACGCGGCGCGTGATCGTGTAGGTTGCGGCCACGTCGACCTCAGCGAACCCGTCGTAGGCGCCAGGAACACCATGGACGGTATCGGTGTTGGTGTCGGTGGCGAAGACCGCCGACTGCCCCCGTGCCGTGCCTGTGATGACGAGCCGTCGGAGGATGGCTGTCACCGTCCTCTCCAGCCGTGCCTTCGGCACGAAGGTGACCTGCTTGTCGACCGTCAGGGCGCCGGGCGTCGTTCTCGATGATCCGGGCATCCGTGAACGCATTGTCGGGCGCGCCACGAGCCAGGCCGTCGGGCGAAACGTGAGGGCCAGCTCGACGCCGCGCATGCGCGCACGACCGGCGTTGAAATGGCGGGGACGTGGTGCCCGTCGGATCGCCGACGAAGTCCACGGCTCGCTGGACGAGGTCGCGCACGCGATTCTCGTAGTAGGCGGCATCCATCGAGAGAGGGCGGTGCCCGCGTCCTGCCGGACGCCGACCTCCCAGCTGGTCATCCGCTCGGGCTCGAGCCCTCGGGCTGCCCAGCAGCAGCTGGCCCGACGAGAGTCGCAGGTCTCGGTAGAGATCGAAGACCGTGGGGTTGCGGAACGAGGTGCCGAGGCTCGTCTCGAGCAGCGTCCCAGTCCGCTGGACGCACGACCACGGCGGCCTTGCCCGTGAGGGCGCCCGCGCCCTGCGTCGAAGGCGGCCGGGCCAGGCCGGCACCGGCCTGGCTGGCCGCACGGACGTGCGCCACTGGTCGTACCGCGCGCCGACGGTGAGTCCGACCCGGTCGTGCAGGGCGACCTGATCCTGGACGAACCCGGCCGCCGTGAGAGCCCGGCCCGTCGAGAACGTGTCACGGGGCGTGCGGGCCGACTCCGCACGATAGTCCGCGACGCTATGCACGTCGATGGTCGCCTGCTCCTGCCGGACGTCCGCGCCCGCCGTCACCACGTGCCGGTTGCCAACGCCCTTGCTCCACTGCGTCGTCGCATAGACGTTGCGGCTGGCCTGACGCGTGAGGGTGCCTGGACCGCCGTTGGCGGTGGCTGTGCCTCCGGGCTGCCCCGTCCGGTCTCCGGGAACATCGAGCCAGCCAGCCTGTACGCGCCATTCGCCGCGCCCCCACCTCGGAGCCACTGTGCCCGCGCGAGGTGCGACGTGCCACTTCCTCCGGGCCAAGGAAGTTGGACGGCATGTCAGACGGCGCCATCGGCCGTCCTCCTCGAACACGACCGCTCCACTGTCGATGGTCTCTCCGCCCGCGGTGCGCGCCGACGATGTGTAGTCGTCGTAACCGTAGGAGGTGGCCTGGCGCAGGTATTGAATCGAGCTGAAGGAGGCGGCGCCGAACGTGGCTCACCCCGCGCGCAGGCCGGACCGCTCGAACCAGTTGTCGCCCTGACCCCGACTGCGTAGTTCACTCCCCCTGTCCGCGTGAGAGCGCGCGAGATGCCCGTGACCGGAGTGCCGCCGGTGGCCGTGCTGTCGGTGGCGGTTCGAAGCGCGTCCTGGTTGGCGTAGCCATTCGTGCGCTGATCCTCGTAGGACAGGCTCATGCCCAGGCGAGGCGTGATGCGCGCGCTCGCGCGTCCGTAGGCCGTCGTGGTCCGGCTGTTGCCGCCCTGGAAGTAGAACTCGGCCGAGCGTCGGTCGATCGGCCGCGTCAGCACGTTCACCACGCCACCCATGGCGTTGCCGCCGCATAGGACGAGCATGGCCTTCGCGCACGACCTCGACTCGCTCGACCTGGCCGAGGGTTAACGCCGTCCAATTGACCGCGCCGGTGTAGCCGTTGTTGACAGGTTGTCCGTCGACGAGCACGAGCACCCGCGACTGGCCACTGCCGCGCGTAGCCAAGGCGGATCGCGTGGGCATACGCATACACCCCTTCGACCGGCGCCAGCACCTGGTCAACCGAGGTGACGGCCCGCCTCTCCAGGTCCTGGCGCGTGACCAGCGACGACGAAGCCGGCGAGTTCGCACGGTCCACGCTACCTGCGTCGCGGTCACCAAAGCACGGTTTCCGTGAGCTGGCGGCGGCGCCCTGGGCCCGCACCAGGATCACCGCCCGGCGGCATTGGGGCCGTGCAGCAGGCGCCGATGTCTGGCCGTGAGCGGGCAGAGGGGGCAGAAGCGTGAGGCCGAGGAGCAGCACGCAGTGGCAGAGCCGGTGGACGGGGCGCATGGCGCCACACGTTATGGGGACTGCGGCGAGCCCGCAGCCTTCTTTCAATGGGTGTGTGTTCGGAAGGACATGAACGGGAACTTCAACCGCACGAGGGACACAGTGGGTCGAGTTCGGCGCCAGGCTCAGATCTGCCACAGCCAGGTGAGCTTCACCAGCAGCTGCCTGGAGGACGGAGGTGCGGCGAGCGCAGTGCCGCGGCCGTCCACGGGGCTGCGGTCGTTGTACACGACGGTGAAGAATGCCAGTGGTCGATACTCCCAGCCAGCCGGGCGTTCGCACTGAGCTGCTGGGCCGCGGTGTTCCACTGACGAAGCTCACGAGCTGCAGCCGCGGATTCGCGGCCACCTCGAGACTCCACACCGAGCAGGTGCGTGGTCAGGCTGGTGCGCCCCACGCCCACCTCCGAGAGCCGGTTCACGGTGTAGTCAGCCGAGACGGCCAGTCGCGGGTCCGGGGTGGCCTGCAGCACGCCTCGCCACGTCTGGAGACGTCCATCGAAGTAGCCGCCGACCGTGCCTCGAGACGGGCCGACACGCGGGCCGAGGGGTCGGACTGGAGGGTCACGGACCGCCGCAGGAAATCACACGCGCCTGGGGCAATCGCCACGCCGGCCACGGGACTGAACGGCGCGCGCAGTCGCTGCCAGTTCGGCTGCGCCACATACTGCACCAGGCCTCCGTTCTGGAACTGCAATCGTCAGCCGAATCGAGACGTAACCTTCTGCGTGGCGCCGGCGGTCGGGTCCAGGAAGTGCTCGAACGTGAAGCCCGGCTGGAAGCGGCGCACCGCGGCCGGTTTCCACGCGGGCCGCCAGTCCAGTGTCACCGCCGGCGAGATGCGCACGTAGTCGTTCCGGAGCACGAAGCCCGTGCGCGCGTCATAGCCGGAGGTCACCAGCTCGGAGATGTAGCCCATGTAGCCCCAATTGGCGTCGTTGGCCGCCCAGGACATAGCCGGCCAGCCCCCTCCCGCCCCGGCCGCTGGTGGTCGACTGCGTGAGCGTGCCCCGCACGAACGCCGTCGGCTCGGCCTCCAGAACGCGTCGATCCCGCCCACGAGATTGGTCGTGCCGTCGGAGTCGTGCCGAGCCGTCAGCAATCCGCCGATCCGGTTCTGGCCGCTGAGGTTCCGCACGTAGCGGACGACGCCGAACTGGCTGTGCAGGCCGTCGTCGCCCTGGGCGGCGGCGAGGACGCCCACCGCGTGCCGGGCCGAGCGCGCCGTCACGCGGGCGCCGGCCTGAATCGGGATGGGTTCGCCCGCCGCGTCGAGGCCGATTCGGCGGGAGAAGAACGGTTCCAGCCTGGAGCCGTTACCCGTGAAGAAGACGCCGCGGTTCTCGAGGAAGAACTGCCGCCGCTCAGGGAAGAACACCGAGAAGCGGGTGAGGTTCACGACCTGCCGGTCCACGTCCGTCTGCCCGAAGTCGGGGTTCACCGTCAGATCCACCACGGTGTTGGTGTTGACCGCCCACTTCAGGTCGGTGCCGATGTCGGCCCGTGTCCGGCGCGCGCCGGCGTCGCCGGCCCGGACGGTGTCCGCGAGCGCGTACGGCTGCAGCCGCAGGTTGCGTCCAGGCGGGGGTGGCTCCAGGCCCGTCAACTCGCCGGCGTAGTCCATGCGAAACGGCTGGACCACGCGCGGCCACGGCGACCAGCCCGAGCTCTCGTTCAGTCCGCGATGCACGCGCTGGAAGTTGATGTTCCACCGGTCGCCCGGTGCGTATCGGACCGTGCTCCACGGAATGGCGATCTCGACCACCCAGCCGGTGTCACCCCGGGAGGTGCGCGCCGTCCAGACCGCGTCGAAGTCCACGTCCACCAGGCCGCCGTCGATGCTCTGCTGATCCCTGAGCGCGCCGCGCGGGTTCACGCGGAAGACCATGGCGCTCCGGCCGTCGCGGACCCCGTCGATCGCGACGCCGAAGAAGTCGTCGGTCGTCTCGTCGAAGTCCCGCCGCAGGTCCCGGACGCGGAGGTCGTCGCTGCCGCGGGAATCCCGGCAGACGGCCCCGATATAGAGGTTCCGCTCGTCGTAGAGCACCCGGACAATCGTGCCCTCGGTGGCGGGCTCGCCCTGACGGGGCTCCGCCTGCACGAAGCCCGCCGCCTCCGGCGCGCGCGCCCAGTCGGCCTCGTCGAGGACGCCGTCGACCCGGATGTCACCTGCCGCGCGAAACGCCGCCAGTCGTGGCGGGATGGCGGGGGGCGGGAAGGTCTGCTGGGCAACTGCGGGGCCGGCCAGCGCGATACAGGCGACGAGCATCGCGAGGCGAGAACGCCGGGCGTACGGCTTCCGTTCCCGCACGGGTCAGAACCCGACCTGCAGCTGGACGGAGAACGTCCGCGGCGCACCCAGCATCAGTTGGTGCGCATAGAGGAACGACGGGTCGTTCTGCTCGATGTAGTAGACGTCGGCCCACGAGGCGTAAGTGGTGTTCGCGAGGTTGTCCACCCGCGCCGTCACCCGCAGGCGGTCCCGCGTCCAGGCCGCGTAGGCGTCGACGATAGTGTAGCGCCGCAGTTCGATGGCGTTGGCATTGGAGGCGTAGCGATCGCCCACGTGGCGGATCGACCCGCCGATCTCGACGGGAAGCCCCGCCAGGCGCTGGTAGCTGGCCCACGCGTTCGTCGTCACCGCTGGCACGTTGGGGGGCCGGTTGCCGGCGAACTGCACGAAGTTGGCCGACGGACGATAGGCGGCATCGGTGATGCCGACATTGCCACCGACCCGTGCCTGGTCGCTCAGCCGGAACGAGCCGTCCAGTTCGAGGCCGCGGGAGTCGATGCCCCCGATGTTGGTCGTGCTGTCGAGAGAGAAGCGCTGCAGCACGTCGTCGCGCGAGATGTCGAACCATGCGGCCGTGACCTGCGTCCGGCCGCTGCCGACGTCGGCTTTCACACCGACCTCCCACTGGCGGGCGGCGGTGAGGTCGAAGTTCTGGTTGGCGTTGACCAGGAAGATGTTGGCGCTGACCGGGTCCTTGGCGTTCGAGTACTGGCCGTACGCCACAAGGCCGCGGCGAAGACGGGCGACCGCGCCGGCGCGCCAGCTCCACCAGGCGAACGTCCGCTCGAATCCGCCGGAGGCGGGGTTGCGACTCGCGTCGAGGTTGACGCGATCCAGATCCAGCGCGTCGTACCGCAGCGAGGCCGACAGCCGGAGGCGGCGCGTGACCTCGACCGAGTCCTCGACGAACATCGCTCGCGTGTCGATGGCCGTGGGGCTGATGCCCCGGATCTCGTCGGGACCGTACGTGCCGGCGACGGGGTTCAGCAGGTTCACGATGTCGCCCGGCGCCGGGGGCACGCGAATGCGGAAGCCCCGGGTGCGCTCGAAGTCCAGCGTCGAGAGCTCGAGCCCGATCAGCGCGCGATTGTCGCGCCCGGCCACTGGCGTGTTCACGTTCAGGGTCAACCGATCACCCGTGAGCCGCTGATCGTGGTCGATGCGGAAGTAGCCGTAGTAGCGCGAGATATCGCCCACCGACGTGCAGACGTCCACCACCTCGGCGCAGTAGACGTAGCCTTCGGCGTTGCGCCAGTTCCGATCCGCGTCGAAGGTATAGACGACGTTGCTCACCGTCACCGTGTCGGCCATCTGCCACGACGCGTCGGCGCGCACCAGGACCTGCCTCGACGCCGCCACGCCGTCGTCGATGTTGTAGTTCACGAACCGCGTCCGGCCGTCGATGGTCTCTCCGGTGGTGGTGCGAACGACATCGAGGGGGTCGGCGGCGGCCGAGGCCGGCACGAGCGGCGTGCCGAAATACTTTGCCAGGTTGTCGTCCAGGACGTCGACGGCGGCCTTGAGTTCCACGCGCGGCGTCGGCTTCCAGAGCAGGCTCCCGGTCAGGTTGGTGGAGCCCGAGTCCATCCGATCCACGAAGCCGTCGGAGCCGCTCCGGCTCGCGTCCACGCGGTACCACGCCGTCCGGCCGAGCGGCCCGGAGGCGCCGGCGGCGACGTGGTAGGTGTTGTAGCTGCCGCACGAGAGCAGCGCCTGGCCGAGCATCGCCGAGGTGGGCTCGGCGGTCTTGGTCACGGCGTTGATCGTGCCGGCGACCGCGCCCTGGCCGTTCACGACCGACGAGGCCGCGCAGCAGTTCGATGCGCTCGAGGTTGAACGTGTTCTGCGGCCGCATGACCATCGTGCTCGGACCGAGCCAGATCCCGTCACGCAGCGTCGAAACCTGGCTCGCCGTGAAGCCGCGGACCACGAACGAGGAGGGCGCCGTCGGATGCTCCCCGGAGACGACGCCCGCCATGCTCGACACCGCGTCGCTCACCTTCTGGTAGCCCCTCGCCTCCATCACGGTGCTGTCGATCACGTCGACCGCTGCCGGCGTCTCCATCACGCCGAGGCCGAGGCGGCTCGCCGTGGTGGACGTGGTGCCGAGTCCGAGGTCGCCGACCGTGCGGCCGACGACGGCGACCGACTCGTGCAGGTCGAGCTGGAAGGGGAGGCGGACTTCGACGTCGGCCGACGTCCCGGCGGCCACGCGGGCGCGGACGGTCTCGAAGCCGTCGCGCGACACGACGATCGTCGCCTCGGCGGCGGGAACGGTCAGCCCGAAGCGCCCTTCGGCGTCGGTCGTCGTGCTGTCAGGCGCGCCCTCGACCGCGACGCGGGCGCCTTCGATCGGACGGCCGGTCTCGTGAACCACGACGCGGCCCTGCAGGGGCGAGGGCTGAGCGGCCGCCGTGGCAGACGCGGCAGCAAGACACAGGGCGACGAGTATCGAACGGAGGAGACGCACGCTGGGCATCCGGAGATGATGGGAGGGCACCCGGCTGCGCGCGACCGCAATCCAATCAGCAGTCGGCACGCTGGCATGCGTGGTCCGCACACACGCATCACCGGCAGGCTCTACACCGGAGCGTGAGTCTGCGCGCGATAGGTCGCCCGGCGCCAGAGCCACTCGACGGGGCCCTGGTCGTGGCGGGCGAGCCACGCGCGGCAGCCCCGGCGCTGGACGGCCAGGATTGCCGCGGCGGCGACGGGCAGCCAGGCGATGGACACACGCCCGGACCAGCCGAGACCATGGCTGGAGAACAACAGCAGTGCGATCACCGACTGGCTGAGATAGACGGTGAGCGCCATGCGGCCGAGGGGGACGAACCAGGCCAGGAGACGGCGGGGGGCCGGGTGTGACCAGGCCAGTGTGGCCGTCGCCATGTAGGCCAGCGCGAGCGGCGTCGTGCCGAGCGTGTACGCGGCGGTCTGCAGCAGGCCCTCGTCGGAGAGCAGGAATGTCGAGCGCGTCGCGGCCTTGATGCTGGCGTACACGAAGCTGGCGGGCAGCCCGATGCCGGCGCCGGCAATGGCCACCTGCCAGAGGCGGCGGCGCAGGAGGCCCAGCCGCGGCAGCACGTATTCCCCGATCCAGATGCCAAGCAGGAAGAGCGCCAGCACCTTGGCTGGTCGGCCGGACTGGAGGTAGGTCCCGGGCCGCGTGATGCCGTTCGCGGTGTTCCAGGCGAAGTACTCCGACGTCGATCCGCGGGCGAACAGATCGAGCGCCGGTCGATCGTCCACGCCCGTGCGGGCGCGGAGTGCGGCCCCGGCTTCGGCGAAGGGCGGCCGGGGGTCCCACGCGCCATCGGACGCCACAATGGCGGCGTGCGTCAGCAGGGGCACGGCGAACAGGCATGCGGCCAGGGTGTTCCGCGTCCCCGACTCCAGCCGGGCGAGCGAGGGCAGCAGCAGCCCGAGCACGCCGTAGAGCATGAGGATGTCGCCCGACCAGATCAGGAACATGTGCATCGCACCGATCGCCACCAGGACGGCCATGCGTCGCCGGAAGAACCCCGCGAACGCCCAGCCCTCGCCCCTCCGGCTGGCCCGTGCCGCCTGCAGCGCGAAGCCAATGCCGAGGAGCATCGAGAAGATCGAGTAGAACTTGCCCTCCACGAGCCAGTCGATGGTGAAGAGCACGCGTGCGCCCAGCTCCGGCTGCGGAAGGGCCGCCCGTTGCGCGCCGTCGAGCATGTCGACGCCGAAGAAGCTCATGAGGTTGGCGAGCAGGATGCCGACGAGCGCAACGCCGCGGATGGCATCGAGCAGGCCGATGCGCTCGTGCGAGGCCGTCGGGCCGCGCATCACAGCTTCAGGAGCGTGTCCCGGAGGACGCGTGATTGGATGCGGCTGACCGGGAGCTGCTGGCCGTTGGACAGCGTCACCGTGTAGAGGCCGCCCGGCATCGGGCTCACACGTGCGATCAGGTCGACGTTGGCCAGCGTGCCGCGGCCCAGCCGGACGAAGCGCCTCGGGTCCAGCCGGGCCTCGAGCGCGTGCAGGCGATAGGTGATGGTGTAGCGCTCGTTGGCCGCCGTCGTGATGTGCAACAGCTCGCCCTCCGCCACGACCGACGCCACCTGGCGAATCGACAGGAGGATGACCTCGTCGCGCTTCTTGACGGGGATGCGCGTCAGGAAATCCTGGCGTGCGGTGTGCTCGTAGGACGCCACGGCGCCGGCGAGCGCCGCCGCGCGCACCGTGACCGGCTCCGCGCGGCGGAGACGCTCGCGGGCCCGTTCCAGCGTCGCCTCCACACGATCGCGATCCGCCGGCTTGAGGACGTAGTCCACCGCGTTGAGCTCGAAGGCCTCGATGGCGAAGTCGTCGAAGGCGGTCACGAAGGCGACCAGCGGCAGGCATGCCGCGCCGAGCCGCCGCACCACTTCGAGGCCGCCCAGGGCGGGCATCTGGAGATCGAGCAGCGCGAGGTCGGGCCTCACGCGCTCGATGAGCGCAATCGCCTCCTCGCCAGTGGCCGCTTCGCCGCACACCTCGACCCCCGGGCACTCGTGGAGCAGGTCCACCAGGAACTGTCGAGCGGGCCGCTCGTCGTCGGCCACGACCACGCGCAGGGGAGGCGTGGTCATCTGCGTGCCTTTCCGGCCGCGGTCCCGGCGCGGCTCACGGGCGGACGGAGAGCGGGTCTGGGCATGCGCGCCACACTGTGCCCGTTTCGCCGGCCGTCGTCTCTCTCGAACACACGAACGGTCCGTAGGCGACGCCGAACGGCTTCGTGCGGCTGGCGACCGGGACGAGGTGGTCGGCGATGCCCGCCGCGCGCGGACCGGCGTCCCGGGCGCTGATGGCTGCCGGGACCAACCCGCCGCTCACCGGGCCGACCGGACCGTCCGGCATGCCTCCGCGACCGCACGTTGAATGGCGACTGCACGCGCCCAACGCGGCAGGTAGCGTGCCCGCCCGGGAGCCCACCAATGCTCGAAGCCGTCGCCCTCACCAAGCGGTACGCGGATGTGACCGCCCTCGATGCCCTGACCCTGGCGGTCGCGCCAGGAGATGTCTTCTGCCTGCTCGGCGCCAACGGCGCCGGGAAGACGACGACCATCAACCTCTTCCTGAACTTCATCCAGCCGACGTCCGGGACCGCCCGGGTGAACGGACTCGACGTCACCACGGCGCCGATCGAGACCAAGCGCTACCTCGCCTACATCCCCGAAACGGTGATGCTCTACCGGAACCTGACCGGTGTGGAGAACCTGGAGTACTTCGCCGCGCTCGCGGGACGAGCAGACCTGTCGACGGCCGAGGCGCTGGCGTACCTGTCGGACGTCGGGCTCCCCGCGGAGGCGGCCGGACGGCGGGTCGGCACGTACTCGAAAGGGATGCGGCAGAAGGTCGGCATTGCCATCGCGCTGGCCAAGGGAGCGCGGGCGCTGCTGCTGGACGAGCCGACGTCGGGCCTCGATCCCAAGGCCTCGAACGAGTTCTCGGATCTGATCCGGCGGTTGAGTGCCGAGGGGGTCGCCACGCTGATGGCCACCCACGACCTGTTCCGCGCGAAGGAGTCCGGCACCCGCGTCGGGATCATGAAGCATGGACGGCTGGTGGCGCAGCACGGCACGGACGAGTTCGGGCACGCGGACCTGGAACGCGTGTACCTGGACCACATGCGCGATTGAGGAGGCGGCATGGTCTGGCGGATCGCACGCAAGGAACTGACCGATTTGTCCCGCGACGGGCGCGTCCGCGTGCTCGCGGGCCTCGTCCTGCTGGTGTCGCTCGTGTCCCTGGCCGCGGGCTGGAAGTCCTATCGCGACATCAGCGCGCAGCACCGGACGGCCCAGGCGGCCACGCGGAGCCAGTGGCTGGAGCAGCCGGAGAAGAACCCGCACTCCGCCGCCCACTACGGCGTCTACGCCTTCAAGCCGCAGAGCCCCCTCGCCATCGTGGACACGGGGATCGATCCGTACGTCGGCGTGGCCGTGTGGCTCGAGGCCCACAAGCAGAACGAGATGAAGTACCGCCCGGCGCAGGACCGGACGGCCGTGCAGCGGTTCGGGGATCTCGGCGGTGCCGAGGTCCTGCAGGTGCTGCTGCCGCTCTTCATCGTGCTCATGTCGTTCGCTGCCTTCTCGGGTGAGCGCGAGCAGGGCACCCTCCGGCAGCTCCTGAGTGTCGGGGCCCGCCCGCGCGACCTGGCGCTCGGCAAGGCGCTCGGCCTCGCCGCCGGCCTGGGCATGGTCCTCCTGCCGGCGACGCTGCTGGCGGCGGCGGCCCTCGCCCTGTCGACGCGGGAGGGCCTCCTGGCCGATGACCCGCAGCGGGTCGCGGCCCTGGCCGGGAGCTACGTCGCGTACTACGGCATCCTGATCGCCGTGGCGCTTGTCGTGTCGGCGTGGGCTCGGTCGTCCCGCCTGGCGCTGGTGGTGCTGCTGACCTTCTGGTTCGCCAACAGCCTGGTGGCGCCAGGGTGGCTGCCGACCTCGCCGCGTGGATGCACCCGACACCATCCGCGGTGGCGTTCCAGACCGCGCTCGAGGCCGACCTCAACGATCCGGTGGAGATGGAGCGGCGTCTCGACCAGCGGCGCCGCGAGCTCCTCTCGCAGTACGGCGTGTCCAGTGTCGACGCCCTGCCGGTCGCGTTCAGCGGCATCTCGCTGCAGGAAGGCGAAGAGCACGGCAACGAGGTCTTCGACCACCACTTCGGCCGGCTGTTCGAGCTCTTCGAGCAGCAGAACCGTGTGCTGCAGCTGGGAGGCACGTTCGCCCCACTCCTGGCCGTCCGGTCCCTGTCGATGGGACTGGCAGGCACGGACTTCGCCCAGCATCGCCACTTCATCGACGCGGCCGAGTCCTACCGGCGCGGCATCCAGCGGACGCTGAACGGCGACATCGCCACGCACCAGAAGCCAGGCGAGGTGCACTCGCCGGCCGGGAGCTCTGGGAGCAGGTGCCGGAGTTCGCCTACACGGCGCCGTCGGCGGCCGACGTGCTCGGCCAGCAGCGCACCAGTCTGGCCGTGCTCGTGCTGTGGCTGGTCGGCGCCTGGGCCTGGTGCTGCACGCGAGCACCACCGCGCTGCGGCGGGTGTAGGCATGCTCTCCCGCATTGTTCGCCACGAGTGGCGGTCGCTCTGGGCCGATGCCACGACGCTGGTCGTGGCGGCCGGGTTCGGCCTGGCGATTGCCTACGGCGTCGCCAACGGCGCCGGGTGGGTGCGCTTTCAGCAGACGGCGCTGTCGGCTGCGGCTGAGGAGGAGGCGCAGCGGCATGCGTCGTTGCAGGCCCGCATCGACGATCTCGAACGCACGGGCGAATCGATCTCCGCGTTCCAGGACCCGCGCAGCGCGTCCAACGCCGGGGGTCGCCTCGCGCCGCGCTATGCCACGCTGCCACCCGGCGCGCTGGCGCCCCTGGCCGTCGGCCAGAGCGACCTGCTGCCATACTACTTCAAGGTGTCGACCGATGCCCGCGAGGCGATTGTCTCGGCGACGGAGGTGGAGAACCCGCAGCGTCTGCTCGCCGGCCGGTTCGATCTGGCCTTTGTGCTCATCTACTTCTATCCCATCCTCATTCTGGCCCTGTCCTACAACATGCTGTCGGCCGAGCAGGAACAGGGCACGTTGTCGTTGGCGTTGTCTCAGCCGGTCGGGCTCGCCACGCTGGCGGCCGGCAAGATCCTGCTGCGCGGGGGACTGCTGCTGGCGGTGGTCGTCGGCTGCACGCTGGCGGCGCTCGTGGTCGGCGGCGTCGATCTCGGAGCCGCCGGTGCATGGCCGCGCCTCCTGCTCTGGGTGGGCGCCGTCGTCGCCTACGGCGCCTTCTGGTTCGCGGTCGCTCTGCTCGTCGCCGCGCGCGGCGCCACGTCCGCGTCGAATGCGGTCGTCCTGGCCAGCACCTGGCTGGTGCTCGTCGTCGTGTTGCCGGCGCTGTTCAACCTGATGGCAACAGCCTTCTATCCCGTTCCGTCGCGCGTCGAGATGGTCCAGGCGGTCCGCGTGGCCTCGGACGAGACCAGCAGCGAGGGCAGCACCCTGCTCGCGCGGTACTACGAGGATCATCCCGAGCTTGCTACCGGGGACGCGGACCAGGCGATGCGGGACTTCAACGTCGTGCGTGTCGCCGTCAACGAGGAGATCGAGCGACGCGTGCGTCCCGTCGTCGAGCGGTACGAGGTGCAGATCGCGCGTCAGCAGGGCCTGATGGACCTCCTGCGGTTCGTGTCGCCGGCCGTGCTGATGCAGAGTGCGCTCTACGACGTGGCGGGGACGGGCACGGCCCGCCACCGCTGGTTCCTGGCCCAGGTCGACCGCTTCCATCGGGGCTGGCGGGAGTATTTCACCCCTGATCCTTGCCCGCACACAGGTGCTGGACTACGACGCCCTGCCACGCTTCGCCTACACGGAGGAGTCGACGGCCAGCCTCGCCGCGCGGGTCCTGGCGAGCCGGCGGGCCTCGCCGTAGCGGCCATCGCCATCGCGTGGCTCGCCACGCGGCGGTTGGCCCGTTTCCCCGTCGTCGCCTAGACACGCGGGCCGGGCCATCCGGCCCGTCCATCCTTCCACTCATCGACGCCTGGCGACTGGTCGTTCGAAAGCAGGTGGTCCCCGTGGCCGCGACACCTACGATCGCGGCCGCTGGAGGAATGTGCTGTGCGATATCGATGGCCCTTCATTTCGTGGGTGTTCGTACTCATCGTGGCGTGCCTGGCCCCCGTGGCCGCGGCGGCGCAGGCTGGATCGGCAACGTTGACAGGAACCGTGACCCGCGCCGGCAGCGGCGACCCGATGGCCGGTGCGGCCGTCGTCGTGGAGGAACTCCGTCGTGAGACGAGAACGGCCGCCGACGGCACGTTCCGGATGACGGGCCTCGCGCCGGGCGAGTATCACGTGTCGGTCCGGGCGGAGGGCTATAGCAGCCGCCGGACCGAAGTGACCGTCGGCGAAACGGGCGCCACGCTGGACCTGCAGGTGGATCTCGACCTGCACTTCGCCGAGGTGCTGTCGGTCAGCCCCAATCCGCGTCCCCAGTTCGAGTCGTTCCAGCCCACGTCGGTGCTGGCCGGACGCGAGCTCTCCCAGCAGCTGGATGACACCATCGGCGCCACGCTGGAATCCCAGCCGGGCGTCAACGTGCGGTCCCTCGGCCCTGGGCCGGCCCGGCCCGTGATTCGCGGCCTCGACGGCGACCGCGTACTCGTGCTCCAGGACGGGCAGCGCACGGGTGACGTGTCGAGCCAGTCGGGTGACCACGGCGTGCCGGTGAACCCGGCGTCCGCGCAGCGCATCGAGGTGGTGCGCGGACCGGCCACGCTGCTGTACGGCGCCAACGCCATTGGCGGTCTGGTGAACGTGGTCACTGACCAGATTCCCACCGAGCGGGTGATGCGGCCGACCGGCTCGTTCACCTTCGATGCGGGCAGCAACTCGAACCCGGCCGGCGCGGCCGGCGACGTCCACCTCGGCAACGGACGGTTCGCCATGCACCTCGGCGGCGGTGCGGACACCGGTCGGGGAGCTACGACACGCCGCAGGGCGAGGTGGACAACTCGCAGTCGCGCAGCGGCTTCGTCAACGTCGGCGGCGCGTGGACCGGCGAGCGCCAGCACGCGGGCGCCAGCTATGGTTACGACGACACGAACTTACGGCGTGCCCGTGCCGTGAGGGCCAGATCGCTCACGCCCCGCCGGCACGCGTTCTCCATGCGGGCCGGAGGCAGGGGCTGGATGGGCCGCTGACATCCTATCGGGCAACCCTCGGCGTGCGCCGTTACACGCACAGCGAGCTGGAAGGCGCCGAAGTCGGTACCACCTTCGTCAACAACACCGTGGAAGCCGAGATGCTGGTGTCGCACCGGCCCGTCGGCCGGCCTGCGGCTCCGTCGGCGGCTGGTTCCTCGATCGCGACTTCTCGGCCGAGGGTGAGGAGGCACTGCTGTCGCCTCCGGTCGGCCAGCGCACCGGCGCCGGCGTTCCTAATGAGGAGCTCGCGCTGCACTTCAGCCTGCAGTTCGGCGGTCGGGTCGACCACACGCGCTTCGAGCCAAGCGGAAGCCTTCCCGGCCGGACCTTCACCGAGTTCTCGGGATCGCTCGGTGCCCTATTCCGCCCGCGTGCGGCCAGTGACAACCTGGTCATCGCGGCGAGCCTGGCCTGCGGCCCGGAACCCCGCGCTGGAAGAGCTCTACTTTCTCGCACACCCGGGCAACCTCACCTTCGAGATCGGCAACCCTGATCTCGATCCGAGCGCGCGCTGGGCTTCGACGTCTCGGTCAGGGCCTGCACTGGCCGCGTGCGCGGGGAGATCACGTTCTTCCGCAACGACATCCGCGATTTCATCTTCCGCACGCCGCTCTCCGACGAGGAGTTCGAGGCGCGGGAGGAGGAGTTCGACGCCCGCTTCGGCGTCGAGCACGAGGAAGAAGGCGGCGAAGGGAGGAAGAGGAGCACGGTCACGAAGGCGAGTTCCCGTTCGTGGAGTTCACTGGCGCCGATGCCATGCTGTGGGGCGCCGAGGCCCACGCGGACGTGACGCTCACCGATGCCTGGGGCGCCGAGGTGACGTGGGACATGGTGCGGGCCGAGCGCACCGCGGACGGCCAGCCGCTGCCGCATTCCCTCCGCAACGCCTGATGGCGGGCGTGCGCTACACGCACGGTCCGCTGGAGGTCGGGGCGAGCGGCACGGCAGTGGCCCGGCAGTCGCGCGCGTCTTCGAGTCGGAGACCGAAACGGCCGGGGCATGGGTTGCTGCGGCTGCACGCCACGTTCACCCGTCAGACGGGCGGCTCCCTGCAGACGATCACGGCGAGGCTGGACAACGCGACCAACACCCTGTATCGCAACCACCTCAACTTCCTGAAGGACGTCGTGCCCGAGATGGGCCGCGCGTTCCGGCCTGTGCATCTGCATTGTTCTGATCGCCGCCGGACCGACCACGGCTGGCTCGTCCGGCCATACGGCGCCCGAGCGACGCTGAGCCGGGTGTGATAGCCTCTCATGTGGTGTCACCACATGAATGGACACGGACGCCTCCTCCGGCATCACCGGAGGAGGGTATCGCGTGAGCCTGCTGCGGCGCGCGTGGGCGCGCGGCCTTGCCTGGTTCAGGCGCGATCGACTGGAACAGGAGTTCGACGAGGAGGTCCGCGCGCACATCGCGCTTGCCACCGACGACTACCTCCAGCGCGGCGTCCCGCTGGAGGAGGCCGAGCGCCGCGCCTGCCTGGCCTTCGGCTCGGTGGCGGCATCGAAGGAGGCGCACCGCGAGTCGAGGGGCGTCGCCTGGCTCGATGCCCTCGTCTTCGACACCAGGCTGGCCCTCAGGAGCCTGCGCCGCGATCCGGGCTTCTCGCTCACCGTGATCGTGACCCTCGCCGTCGCCATCGCGCTGAACGTGACGGTCACGACCGTGCGCGAGGCGATGGTCGTGCGGGGCATGCCGCTCGCCCGGGACAGCCAGCGCCTCGCGCATCTCGCAATGTGCGACAGCCGTCCGACCTGCCGTGCTGTCCGGGTCCCGTCCAGAGCGCGACTCTGACGCGTGGCGGGTTGCCGCCTCCGCGTTCGAGGACCTTGCCTTTGGTCCGTTCGCGAGCCCGTCGCCTTCCGGGTTGACGGCCGTCTGATCGACACGGTGGTGCTCCGGCAGACGGCCAACGCTTTCGGATTGCTCGGAGTCCAGCCGGCTCGCGGACGACTTCACGCCTGCCGACGACGCCTGGCGCACCAGCCGTCGTGATGGTCAGTCACGAGTTCTGGGTGACCTGCTCAGCCAGCGCCGATCGTCGGGTTGCGGGTCCGGATGGGCGACCGTCCGGCCACCGTGGTCGGCGTGCTGCCCCCGCGATTCGCGTTCGTGTATCCCGCGGACCTCTATCGCCGATCCGCCCGGCGCCGGGTCTCGCCGCGGGCGTCGTCGGACGCCTGAGGGACGACGCGACGCTGGACGAGGCGCGTGCGCAGGTCGTGACGATTTCGGAGGGCCTGCAGAGGGCGGACGGAGCGCTGCGCGGCGTGCCGCTGGTGCGCACGTACACCCAGGCTCTCGTGTCGGAGGATGCACCGCGCATCTACGGCACGCTGTGGGCGGGCGCCTGGTTCGTGCTCGTGATTGCCTGCGCCAACCTCACCAACCTGCTGCTGGTCCGGACGACCGGCCGCTGGCGCGAGTGCTCCACGCGGCTGGCGCTCGGCGCCGGTCCGTGGCGGCTGGCGCGTCAGATGCTCATCGAGAGCCTGGCGCTCACCGGCGTGGCGGCGGCCGTCGCATCGTGGCTGACCGTGAGGGCCGTGAGCCTGTGGGCCGAGACGACGGCCTCCCGCTACCTGGTGCTGGACTACTCGGTGACTCGGGAGACGTTCGCGTACCTGTTCGCGATCGCGTTGGGTGCCGGCGTGGCGATCACGCTCCTGCCCATCTCCAGGCTGCGTCAGTTCGGCGTGCTCGAGTCGTTGAAGGGAGAGGCGCGCGGCAGCACGCAGGGCCGGCGCGCCAGGCGCCTGACCGCCACGCTGGTCGGCGCGCAGATGGCGCTGGCGCTGGTGCTGCTCCTCGGCGCGGGCGTCCTGGTGCGGAGCTTCCAGAACATCGTGGGGGCGTCCACCGGCGTGCGCGGGGCGGAGCGGATCGCGACCGGACTCGTGGGCCTGCCCTCCGACACCTATGCCAGCGGCGCCGCCAGGGCCGCGTACTTCGAACGGCTGCTCACACGCCTGCGCGCAGTCCCCGGAGCCGAAGCGGTGTCGATGGCGAACACCGTCCCGACCCGCGGCCTCCAGCGGTGGCCGATCGAGATCGACGGGCGGGCGAGGCCGCCGGAGTCGCCGGAAACGGCGATGATCATGCGGGTGGCCCCCGGCTACTTCGCGGCCATGGGCCGCACCGGGATCGCCGGTCGCGACTTCCTCGCCTCCGACGACGGGCTGGCGCCAAGGGTAGTCATGGTCAACGAGCGTTTCGCCGCCGATGCCTGGCCGGGACAGCCCGCCGTGGGCCGCCGTCTGCGGCTGCTGGACCAGGACGCGCCAGGAGCGTGGCGGACCGTCGTCGGCGTCACGCCGGACATCATGCAGGGCGATGCCACCCGTCAGACCTTCCGTCCCCTCATCTACGTGCCCGTCGCCGAGCAGCCGTCGTCACGCGCGTTCGTGTTCCTCCGTTCCAGCCGACCCGTCGCGGACGCCGTACGTGCCATTCGTGACACTGCCGCCGCACTGGACGCCGATGTCACCATCGAGGAGCTCAGCTCGGTCGAGGCCACCTTTGCCTTCGACCGGGACTGGATGGACTGGAGCACGCCGACCTCGGCAAGCACGCGGTCATCGCCCCGGTGTTCGCGATGGTGGCGCTCGTGCTGTCGGCACTGGGGCTGGTGGCGGTCGTCGCGCACTCGGTCGGCCAGCGCACGAGGGAGATTGGCGTGCGCATGGCGCTTGGCGCTGCCGCGCACGACATCGCGCGGATGGTCCTCGTTGAAGGGATGCGCCCCGTGGTCGTGGGTCTCGTCGCCGGGGTGGCGCTGGCCGCGGTGTCCAATCGCCTGCTGCAGTCCCAGCTCGTCGGTGTGTCGCCCTACGACCTCGGTCACCTTGATGGCGGGGCCACTGGCGCTGTTGGCAGCGGCCGCCGCCGGGTGCCGCCTGCCGGCCAGGCGCGCATCGCGCGTCGACCCCATGGTCGCGCTGCGCCACGAGTAGCGGCGCGCCCTCCGCCACCCGCCCCGTTCCGCCGATCCCGGCGTGAGCCCCTTCGCGCGGCGTTTCCGTTCGTGACCAGTAGAACGGATGACTCTCACGCCTCACGTGCCCCCATTCCCCCTTACGAGGACCGCCGTGCCCATTCGAGCCCTGGTCGTGCTTTTCTCCCTGGTCGCCGTCTGTGCGCAGGCGCAAACGGTGCCGGATACCTTCGACGAGTGCTCGGACGCGGTCCAGACGACGCTCGCGGCGCCCGGACCGAGTTCGGACTGACGGGCATCGCGTTTGCGATGTCGAGCCAGGGCACGTTGAACTGCGCCGGGGCCGTGGGTCTCGCGTCGGCGGCCACGGGCCGCGCCATGCTGCCGACCACCATGATGCGGATCGGCAGCATCTCGAAGCCGATCACGGCCATGGCGATCATGACCCTGCGGGAGGCGGGCCGGCTCTCCCTCGACGACCGGCTGATCGATCACCTGCCGGACCTCACGCCGCCGGGGGGACCCGCCGACGCGCGGTGGGGACGGGTGACGCTGCGAAACCTGCTGCAGCACGCGCTCGGCTGGGACCGCGCCATCGGCGGTGAGCCCATCCAGAACAGCCGCGTCATCGCGGCCGCGCTCGGCATCCGCGCCGGCGACCTCCAGCGACGTCGCGCGCTGGATGTTCCTGCAGCCGCTCCACTTCGAGCCCGGCGCCTACGCGTACAATGGGGTGGCCTACGCCCTGTTGTCGCTGGTGGTCGAGCGGGTGTCGGGCATGCCTGCAGAGCGCTACACACGCGAGACGCTGCTCGAGCCGCTTGGCATGCGCACGTCCATGCGCGTGGGCCGCACGTTGCCCGAGGGCCGCTCGCAGCAGGCCAACCCGTCGAGGCACGAGGCCGTGTACCACCAGCCCGCGGGCGCGCCCCGGGACCGAGCGTGTTCCCGTGGATCACCGCACCGGTGCCCGACCCGTACGGCCAGTGGTACAACGAGAGCCTCGAAGGCTCCGGCGGCTGGGTCGCGACCGCGCCCACGCTGGTCCGGTTCATCGACGCCATCTTCGGACGGCCGGGGAAGCCGGCCCTGTTCAGCGCCTCGACGCTCGCCGAGATCCAGGCGCGGCCGTCGTTCGTGGCGTCGAACGCCACGTCTGGATCGGCCTGGCTGGGAGATCATCCCCGTGGCGGCGGGCAACCGCATTCGCTTCGCCGGCGGCCTGCGCGGCACCATGTCGCTCGTCTATCACCTGCCGAACGGCCGGAGCTTCGCCTACATCACCAACTACTCCGAGGCGGGCGGGGACAACGACGCCAGCGCTCTCGAAACGCGAATTTTCAACGGCGTCGCCTCGCTCCCCGCCGGCAAGTAGGTGGACGTGTCCACGCTGCCGGCATACATCGACTCCACGGCGGTCGTCCCGCAGATTCGCGGGCAGGGCGGCGTGCTGATGCGGCAGGGGGCAGCCGGGCATCAGGCCCGGGCTGCCCGCCGTCCGTGGCTGGAGACTGGCCGGCGGCACGGCCTCCGCACCCGGCGGGTGCGCCGCAGCCCCAGCTCGGCGGCGTCGAGGTCCGCATCAACGGACAGGCCGTCGGACTGACGGCGGTGAGCCCGGAGCGGATCGACGCGGTGCTGCCGGCAGCGGCGCCGCCCGGCACCGCATCGCTCGTCGTCGTGCGGAGCGGGGTTGCGGGTGAGCCCGAACCCATCGAGATCCTGGCCACGACGGGGGCGCCTGGCGCACCACCGCGGTACAGGCCGTGGCCAGCGGTAACACGCTGTTGATGACCTGGGCGCCTCCGGCATCGGGCGCACCGCCGGCCGGCTACACCCTGGTCGCGCGCAGCGCACCGGGAGCGGCACCGCTGGTCACCGTGCCGCTGGGGCTGACGCAGTCGTTCACGACGACGGCGCCCAGCGGCACCTACCTGGTGAGCCGGTGGCGAGCAACGCGTTCGGCACCGGTCCGGAATCGGCCCTGCTGAGTGTGACGTTCCCCGCCGTCGTGCCCCCGCCGCTTCCCCGACGGGACTGGGGGTCAGCGTGGCGGGCACGACCGCCACCTTCACCTGGGCATCGCCCTCGTCTGGCGCGCCGCTGACCGGCTACCAGCTTCTGGCCGGGACGACGCCCGGCTTCTCGACGCCGATTGCGGTGCTGCCGTTGTCGCCGTCGGCGACGAGCGTCGCGGTGCCGGCGGTGCCGCCCGGCACGTACTTCGTCCGCCTCGTGGCACAGAACGCGGGCGGCACGGGCGCGCCGTCCAACGAGGTGACGGTGGTCGTCGCCGCGCCGATGGCGCCGGGCGCGCCGACGCTGGCCGCCTCCGCCGCCGGATCCACGGTGATGGTGTCGTGGACAGCGGGCGGCGGCGGAGCGCCGGCGGGCTTCACGCTCGCCGCGGCCACGAGCCCGGGTGGCCCGCCGATCGTGACCATTGCGCTGGCCGGCAGCAACGCGGTGTTCACGGCCGTGCCGAGCGGCACCTACTACCTCAGGATGACGGCGGCCAATGCCGCGGGCACCAGCGCGCCGTCGAACGAAGTGACCGTGGTCGTGCCGTGAGCCGGTGACGCGGTCGTGGGGCACCGGCGGTTTCGACGTGAACGCCCCGGGGAGTCAGGGAATGACGACCACGCTCGACGAGGTGGCCAGGACGACGTTGGACCCGAAATACGCGGTTGAGACTGCGCACTGCGCACTGACTCCGATGACGTGCGCGCCCGGCTGGATGATGGCGTCGGTCGTCCCTGTGATTTGGCCGATCCAGGTCCCCGAGATGAAGACCACGCTGGACCTCAGGGGAAAGCCATTGACGGTCAGGTAGTAGAGTCTGAATCCGCTGGCACAGTTGATCGTCGCACTGACGAACTTGGTTACCTGCAGTTGCCCGGGCACGGTCGTCGTAATCGTTTCCGCAATGGGGTTGAACGCGGTTTGCGGCACGAGCATCTCGGGAATGGCCAGGCCCGGCCCGGCGAGCGCACCGGCGGTCGCCGGGCTCACGGGCGCGGGGCGAGGTGAGCCCGCTGCCGAGCCGTTGAACTGGAACACGCCGGAGTAGCCGTCGGCATCCCGCCACGTCCCGGAGAACCCCGCAAGCGCGATGTTCGCGTGGATGTGTGCCGCGACGCCGGCCGGCGTGACCGCCGAGAACCCGAGGGAAATGCTGCCGTCGGGGTTGAGCGCGGCCGTCCCATTGGCCGGCGCGGCCTGCGGCGCGCCGCACAGGTCGTCGGTGCCCGTCAGCGTGTAGATGCTGCCCTGCTGCACGACCGCGAACGTCACGACGTTGCAGTAGGGCTGCGTCTGCCAGCGAAAGACGCCGAGCGGCTGCGCGTGCACGACCGACGCTCCCAGACAGAGCGCCAACGCCACTGCGAGATGGACCAGGTGCTGGATCAGACGGGCCCTCATCAGAGACCTCCGCGTTCATCCGACTTCAGAAGATGGGATTGATCGACCGTGACGCGGGCCGCCCGGGGGGCGTCCGCGGACGGAGCGTATCAGAATTCCCCTCCCGGCCGGCGTCACTCGACGGCCGAGATTCGGACGCGTCGTCAGGATCTCGAGGACGTCCGGTAAAGGGATCTCCCGATTGTGCGGCGCCGCCGGTCGCGGAACGATTGGGACATGGAGATGCCCGCCAAATCCCCTGGCCCGCTGGCGCCCGTCTCACCGGCGTCGGGGCACCGTCCGAGTCCTCCTGCCGATGCGACCGTCGGCGACTGGCTGCGTCTGATGTCCAGCGAGTTTCGAGAAAGTCCAGGCCTCAGGCTGACGCTCGAGCAGGCGCAGCGCCTGTGGAACCTCGACCCGGTCAGGTGCGAGGCGCTGCTCTCGTCACTCGTCGACGTGAGGTTCCTGACGCGCACGCCGTCAGGCGCCTACGTGCGGAGCGAGAGTCGATGACCTGATGCAGGTGAGGGCAGGACCGCGCGCCGCGGCTCTCGGCGATCGCTTCAGGAGTTCAGGCCGAGCGCCAGTTGATAGATGGTCTGCGGAACCCAGAACGCGAATCGCCAGGTGAACACGGCGAGAGGCCATGACAGCCAGAGCCCTGCGATGATGAGCGGCGCCATCAGCGCGAGCGCCTTCAGGCGAGCCGCGCGCGAGCGCGCCGGGATGGGCAATGCCGGAAACGCGAACGTCGGGCGGAAGAACTGCCGGTGGTACCCGGCGTTCGGATGGGCCGCGGCCGCCCGCATCACGGCAACCAACAGCCACACGTACACCGCGAACAGGGCGACGGGCGCGAGCAGCAGGGTGATGGCCTGTGTGAGCACGTACACGTACCTGTTGCCCCAGACGTACGCCCTGGCCAACCCGTCAATCACGTCCACATCGTCCAGGTCCCCGACGTCGCCCCTGGTCCATGCCTGCATGCGTTCGCCAACCATCATGGGTGTCGGGCTCGTCTGCCCAGCCTGGATCCGGTCGACGAGCCGGACGAACCGGGGATCGTTCTCGTCTGGGAGCGAAGCCTCCATGCCGTCGGTGTGCACGAACCCGAGGACCCACGGCGGGAGTCTGGCCACGATGTCGCTGCCGTTGACGAAGGACCGGGTCACCGCGCCCAGCCGCCGGCCGTCCGGAAGCGCCTTCTGGTTATGCGCGAGGCACCCCACCCCCAGAACGTGCGAGGCGCGCCGAGCGTGACGACCGCGTCGATCGGATAGGTGGAGGCCAGTTCGAATGCCGGCGACCTTGGCGACGGCGCCACCCAGGGTGCCCACAGAGCTCCACCACGTCGAAGCTGTCGCGATGCCGCTCCGGGAGCGCCATCAGCCGTCCGCGGGCGCTCCACCAGGCAACCGCGAAGCCCAGGTGGCGGGGCGGCAGGCCCACGAGGATGCACAGGACGTCCACGATCCAGTCGAGCGTGCTCTCCGATCCGCGAAAGGCGATCACGGCACGGCGATCCTTCACGGCCAGCACCGCCTGCGTGCCGGTCAGCCATCGCGAGAACGGTTCCACCCGCCCATAGCCGCGTGAGGCGCCAGCAGTGCCGGCAGTGTCGAGACGGGCTCGCATGCCATCGACGCGAGCCACGCCAGCTCCCGCGCCTGCCGCTTCCGGAGATGCTGGACTCGCGCGACCTCCAGGTCGATGGACGGTGGTGTCCAGCGCGGGGCCGTAGCCGTGCCCGGGGTGGCCGCCGGGGGCCGAGGCAGCGGCCTCGGGACGTTGCCCCGCGGGCGAGCCGGGGGAATCAACATGCCGCGTAGTGTGCCGCAGCGGGAGAAGTGCGTCCAGATGCTACTCCGTGCGCCTGCTGCGCGACCGCCGACATGTGCGTCACCGTGCCGCAGCGCCGCCGCAGCCGGCCGGGCTACGATGCCGGGAGTGCCTTGACGAAAGGATCCCCGATGTTGCTGATTCCTCTGCGATGGCTGGCTTTCACCATGATGGTCGTGCTCCTGGCTGTTCCAGCCTCGGCACAGCACGTCGTCGGCGCGGGCGCGACCGGTCCGGTCCCGGACCCGGTGGTCCTGCCGAACGAGGGCCGCTTCCAGGTGCGGTTCGCCCGGGTGGGCGAGGACCTCTTCATTGCCGGCCAGCCCACGGCACAGGCGCTCCGCGATCTTGCGGCCGAGGGCGTCACCACGGTCGTCAACCTGCGGATGCCGCAGGAGATGCAGCAGGTCGGCTTCGACGAGGACGCCCTGGCCAGGGAGCTGGGCCTGACCTACGTGCACATCCCCATGCGCGGGTCGCCCGAGAACCCGTACGACGGCAAGGCGCTGGATCGCTTCGCCGCGGCACTGGCCTCCGCGAAGGGCAAGGTGCTCCTGCACTGCACCGTCGCCTGGCGGGCGAGCCATCTGTGGGCCGCCTATCTCATTCGCGATCGGCACGTACCGGAGGCGACCGCGCTGACGCAGGCGCGGGCCATCAACCTGCGCGACGATCAGCCCTTCGGCAACCAGCAGCCCATCGAAGGCTTCCTGGGGCGGACGGTGCCCGGGCTGGCGCGGCCCAAGCCCTGAGCGCGACCTGTCGGACCCGTTGGATCACCCCGTCCTGGTCCGGATCCTCTTGACCGCCGCGGCCAGCACGCGCACGCCCTCCTCGATCGCGTCCTCGTCCAGGAGACCGTAGCCCAGCATGATGCCGGCCCTCCGGAGGGGCCGGAGCGCGTGGCGTGCGATCGAGTACACGGCAACGCCGCGGGCGAGACACGCCGATTCCAGTTCGTCCGCTGCCGATGCCGGCAGGGTGGGGAGCCAGGCGACGAGGTGCAGTCCGGCCGTATCACCGGACACGATCACGTCCGTCCCCAGCCGCTCATGAAGCGTACGCACGAGCACGGCCCGTCGCGCGGCGTACCGCCGATGCATGCGCCGCAGGTGGCGATCGTACTCGCCGGAGGCCATGAGGTCGGCGACGACGTGCTGGAGCAGCGTGGAAGTGCCGCGATCGAGGAGCCACTTGACGCTGGCGCCCGACGAGGCCAAGTGCTGCGGCAGCGACAGATAGCCGAGCCGCAGGGATGGGAAGAGAGCCTTGGCGAACGTGCCGCAGTAGATGACCGCGTGATGCGCGTCGCTGGCGGCCAGTGCCTTGATGGGGGCGCCGCCGAAACGCAGGTCGCCGTCGTAGTCATCCTCCACCACGTGCGCGCCGTGCCGGTGCGCCCACGACAGCAGCGCCTGCCGACGTGCGGCCGACAGGATCGCCCCGGTCGGGAACTGGTGGGATGGTGTGACGTACACGAGCCGGACGCGATGGCGCCCGCGGGGGAGCCTGTCGGGATCGAGGCCTTCCCGATCGACCGTCACGGGGACGACCGTGGCACCGCTGGCCGCGAACGCGGCCCGGGCCGCCTCGTACCCCGGATCCTCGACGACCACCGCGTCGCCGGGCGCGAGAAGGAGGCGGGCGCACAGGTCAAGGGCCTGCTGGGCCCCGCTCGTGACGATCAGCGACTCCGGCCCGCGTGCAATGCCACGAGCGGCGTGCAGCCGCCGGGCGAGCTCCGCGCGGAGGCGGTCGTCTCCCGCCGCCTGTCCGTACAAGAAGTTGCCTGACTGCGCGAGGGCCCTGGCCCACGCCCGCGTGAGGTGCGGCAGCATGCGCGCGTCGGGTGCGCACAACCCGTACATGAAATCGATGCGGGGACGAACCTGCCGTCGAGTGACCGCCTGCGCGCCTTCCGACAGCCTGACGAGGCGTGCACCTGCCGCGCGCAGCGGGGCCGGCGAGTCATCGATGCGGATACGCGGTGATCGGCGGCGGTGGGCGGGGCGAGGTCGGGCGAGACGAACGTGCCGGCCCGCGGCCGCGCCACGAAATAGCCCTCCGCCAGGGCGGTCATGCGCGAGCAGCACGATGTTGCGGGAGAGGCCGTGCTCGCGGGCCAGCGCGCGCGAGGCCGGCACGCGCGTCCCCGGCTGCAGACGGCCGTCTCGAATGGCCGCAGACAGCGCTCGCGTCAGTTGCTGGTAGCGAGGACCGTCGCCGTCGAGGTCGGGAATCAGGCTGGTTCCATTCATCCATGCGATTCTGGATCTTCTCCTGGGGCCAGCACAGTAGATATCGTCGATGCAGGTCACATGAGGAATGACGGCCACGACGAGTTGGCGAGGCGTGCCGGACAGTAGCGCGGCACGGATCCGGTACGTGCTCGCCGGCGGTCTTGTGGCAGGTGCCATCGACATCGGGTACGCCTGTGCGTTCTGGGCGGCCGCGGCCGGCATTGCCCCACCGCGCATCCTCCAGTCGGTGGCGGCGGGTGCGATGGGAAGCGCCGCGTTCGAGGGCGGCGCCCGGACGGCGGCGCTGGGCCTCGCGCTGCACTTCGTCATCGCGCTGAGCGTGGCGGTCGTCTACTTCGCGGCGGCCCGCCGCTGGCGTCCGCTGATCGAGCGCCCATGGCTCCTGGGCATGGCGTACGGCGTGGTCGTGTACCTCGTCATGCAACTGGTCGTCGTGCCGCTGTCAGCGGCGGCCCCGGGATCGCGCGACCCGCTCTGGATTGCGCTGAGCGTCCTCGTCCACGCCGTCGGCATCGGCGTGCCGAGCGCGCTGGGGAGCCGGGCGGCATTGACCACGACACGACGACACCTCAGCTCTGGAGACTCGACATGACACCCAGCCACTGCATCTGCCTCTGGTTCAACCACGACGCGGAGGAGGCCGCGCGCTTCTATGCGGCCACGTTCCCCGACAGCGAGGTGACCGCCGTCCGGAAGGCCCCCGCCGACTTCCCGGCGGGCAAGGCCGGCGACGTGCTTACGGTGGAGTTCACCGTTCTCGGGATTCCGTGCCTGGGCCTCAACGGTGGTCCGGAGTTCAGGCACTCCGAGGCGTTCTCCTTCCAGGTCGCCACCGCAGGCCAGGAGGAGACGGACCGGTACTGGAACGCCATCGTCGGCAACGGAGGGCAGGAGAGCGTCTGCGGCTGGTGCAAGGATCGGTGGGGCGTGTCGTGGCAGATCACGCCTCGGGTGCTGACGGAGGCGATGGCCGCGGGTGGGGCAGAGGCCAGGCGCGTCTTCGAGGCGATGATGTCGATGAAGAAGATCGACGTGGCGGCCATCGAGGCCGCGCGCCGGGGCTGACGCGCTTCCCGGTCGTCGCGGCCGCCCAGGCCCGGCCAAATCGCCGCCGCAGGTGTCTAACACCCGCGGAGGCGGCCATGGATGCATTCGTCCAGGACGTGCGGTACGCGTGGCGAACCCTGTGGCAGAGCCGCGCGTTCGCGCTGGCCGCCGTCGCGGCCCTGGCGCTCGGCATCGGGGCCAACACGGCCATCTTCTCCGTGGTCAACACGGTGCTCCTGCGGCCGCTCCCGTACCCCAACCCCGAGCGGCTCGTCATGCTGCTCAACGTGTCACCCCAGGGCTCTGGTCCGGGCGCCTCCCCGACGAAGTTCAACTACTGGCGCACGCAGACCGACGTGCTGCAGGACGTGTCCGCCTACCGGACGAGCGTCGTGAACCTGACGGGAGGGGAGCCGGAGCAACTGGTCAGCGGCCACGTCAGCGCCGACTTCTTCCGGTTGTTCGGGGCGCCCGTGGCCGTGGGCCGGACGTTCACGGCCGCCGAGGACCTGCCGGGCGGCGGACGGCTGGCGGTGCTGAGCCAGGGACTCTGGAGGCGCCGGTTCGGCGGTGATGCCGGGGTCGTGGGGAACACGCTGCTCCTGAACGGCGAGGCGTACGAGATCATCGGCGTGCTCGGCGCGTTCGACACCGAGGCCATGGCCGGCCCCACCCGCGTGCCAGAGGTCTGGCTGCCGTTCCAGATCGATCCCAACAGCGTCATGCAGGGGCACTTCTTCGCGAGTGCCGGACGCCTGGCGCCGGGCGTGACGATGGCGGCGGCCGACGCGCGGCTGCGCGCGTCCGGGGAGGGCTTTCGGTCGCTGTACCCGGAGGCGCTTGGACCGCAGAGCACCTTCGGCGTGGCGCCGCTCCAGGACACGCTGGTGTCCAACGTCCGGTCATCGCTGTGGGTGCTGCTGGGCGCCGTGTCTTTCGTCCTGCTGATTGCGTGCGCGAATGTCGCGAACCTGCTGCTCGTCCGCGCCAACGTGCGCCGCCGCGAGATTGCCATTCGCGCCGCCATCGGCGCCGGCCGCGGGCGCATCGTCCGGCAACTGCTGACGGAGAGCGTGCTGCTGTCCCTCATGGGCGGCGTGCTCGGCCTGGGGCTCGGCCTCGCCGGCATCCGTGCGCTGCTGGCCATCAACCCGGGGGCATCCCGCGCATCGGCATCGATGGGGCCAACGTTACGCTGGACTGGCGCGTGCTGGCATTCACGCTGGCGGTGTCGCTGGTGACGGGCCTGGCGTTCGGCCTGTTCCCGGCGCTCGACGCGTCCCGCGCCGACCTGAGCGCCACCATCAAGGAGAGCGCCGGCCGCTCGAGGAGCGGCTTCCGCCAGAACAAGGCGCGCGGGCTGCTGGTCGTCAGCGAGATGGGGCTGGCGCTGGTGCTCCTCGTCGGGGCCGGGCTGCTCATTCGCTCGTTCGTGGCGCTCGGCGCCGTGAACCCCGGCTTCGACGTGTCGCACGTCCTGACGCTCAACATGTCGCTGCGCGGGGATCGGTTTGCGACGGCGGACGCCGTTGGGGACCTGATCCGGGCGGGCCGCGAACGGTTGCGGACCATCCCGGGCGTCGAGTTCGCCAGCGCGTCGTGCTGTGTGCCCCTGCAGGGCGGCTTCGGCCTGGGGATCATCATCGAGGGCCGTCCGCTCGACGGCCCCGCCCACGGCGGCGCGGGGTTCACGCCCATCGCGCCCGACTACTTCAGCGCGTTCAGCATCCCGGTGCTGCGGGGCCGTGCGTTCACCGATGAGGACACGAGCCGCAGCGCCGGTGTGGCCATCATCAACCAGGCGGCCGCGCGCCGGTGCTGGTCCGACAGCGATCCGCTCGCCGACCGCATCACCATCGGACGGGGGATGTCGCCCGGCATGGAGCTGGCCGGCCGCCAGATCATCGGCGTGGTCGGCGACGCCAGGGACGGCGGCCTCAATCGCGATCCGCAGCCCATCGTCTACGTTCCATGGGCGCAGGTGCCCGACGCGCACGCGGCCAACCTGCTCGACATCGTGCCGCTGGCCTGGATCGTGCGCACGCGCGACGAGCCGGGCACCATGAGCCGCGTGGTGCAGGAGACGCTGAGCGTGGCCAGCGGCGGCCTGCCCGTGGCGAACCCGCTGACCATGGCCGACGTCGTCCGGCGTTCGACGGCGCGATCCAACTTCAACATGCAGGTGCTGACCGCCTTCGCGGCATCGGCCCTGCTGCTGGCCGCCATCGGCCTCTACGGGCTCATGGCGTACTCGGTGCAGCAGCGGACGCAGGAGATCGGCATCCGCATCGCGCTCGGCGCCGAGGCGGCCACCGTCCGCGCCATGGTGATCCGGCAGGGCATGGCCGTTGCGCTCGTGGGCGTGGGAGTGGGCCTGGTCTCGGCGTTCGGCCTCACACGGCTGCTGGCGTCGTTCCTCTTCGGCGTCACCGCGCGCGATCCGCTCGTCTTCGCGGTCGTGCCGGTCCTGCTGACGCTGGTCGCATTCGCCGGCATCTGGTTTCCTGCCCGGCGAGCGGCGCGGGTGGATCCGTTGACGGCGTTGCGGGTGGAGTGAGGGGGAGCCCGCCTTCGCTCCTTTGGAGCTTCGGCGGGCAGCCTTCGCGCGATCAAGAGCGAAGGCTGGTGTGCGAGCCGAAGCTTGGTGGGTAGGGGAAAGACGCCCGCCTTCGCTCCTTTGGAGCTACGGCGCGCAGCCTTCGCGCGATCAAGAGCGAAGGCTGGTGGAGGCGGCGGGAGTTGAACCCGCGTCCGAAGATACGTCGTCGCAGTCCAGCTACGTGCGTGTCTCCGTTCCCATGTCGCGACCGGTTCGGAACGGAGCCAAGCTCCCCGGACGCCAGCCCCGATTCATCTCACCGCCACGCCTCGGAGCACAGCGTCACGGCCAGCCTGCTGAATGACGGTCGTTCCCGGGCCGCAGGCCCTACCGGGACGACCGCTCACTGGTTATTAAGCAGCGAGAGCGTAGTCTGCGTTCGCAGTTACGTTGTGTTCCACCGGGGATTTACGAGGGCAGATGGAGTCCTCGGCACGCGTTCCGCGATCCCGCACCCCCGTCGAAGCCAAGTCGCCCCCACGTCGTGCTGTCGCTTCACGCATTTTACCACCGGGTGCCCCGCTCCGGCTCGGCCGGGCGTATGATCCCGGGCGGAGGGGACCATGAACATCCTCGAAACCATCCTCGCCGCCCAGAACGGCGGCGCGGTGCAGCAGCTCGGACAGCAACTCGGCGTGCCGCAGGACCAGGCCGGCTCGGTCATCGCCGCGCTGGCGCCCATGCTCGCCGGCGGCCTGCAGCGCAACGCCCAGAACCCCGGCGGCCTCGAATCCCTGATGGGGGCGCTCACCGGCGGCCAGCACACGCAGTACCTGGAGAACCCGGACACGCTCGGTCACGCCACCGCCGACGGCAACGCCATCCTCGGCCACATCCTCGGCAGCAAGGACACCAGCCGCGCGGTCGCGGCCCAGGCCGCGCAGCAGACGGGACTGGATGCCAGCCTCATGAAGAAGGCCCTCCCGCTGGTGGCCGCGCTGATGATGGGGGCCATGGCCAAGCGCACGGGCGAGGGCGGCGGGCTCGCGGCCGCCGTGGGGGGCGGCAGCGTGCTGTCGATGCTCACGCCGCTGCTGGATCAGAACCGCGACGGCTCCGTGCTCGACGACGTCATGGGCATGCTCGGCAAGTTCGGGGGACGGTAGGCCACCGGCGTCACGTGCCGGGTTGTGCGGCGGCGTGCACGGACGCACGCACGCCCACAACCCGCCTTGACTTGCCCGATCACGCTCCCCATAATGCTGAGAAGCAAGACGGACGACGCGATCCCAGCCGCGGCCCAAGTCCTCCAGGCGAACCCTGCTCTTCTGCGAGAGTGACGATGGCGCTCGAAGACCGCATCCGGACGTCCGTGGACCAGGCCCTTCAAGGCCTGACGTCAGAACTCCTTTCCATCAGCGCGGACGAAATCACGCGTGCCACCGCGGCCGCCGAAGCGCGCATCAACGGCGAGCTCGAGCAGCGGCTGTCGGAGCTGCAGGCCCGCGAGCGCGAGGAGTCGGCCGCCGCTCTTCAGGCGGCTGTCCAGGCCGAAGGCGCCCGGGTGACCGCGGAAGCCGAAACGCGCTTCCAGGCGCAGCTCCAGGACGCCGTCGCCGCCGCCGTGGGCACCCAGCTCGCCGAAGCCGAACAGCGCTTCGAGGCGCAGCGCACGGCAGCCGTGGTCGAGGCGGAGACGCGCGCGGCCGACGAGACGCGCGCGGCCATGGCGGCTGCGCACGCCACCGCGCGCGAGCACGATGCGGCCGCCATGACCCGCCTGGTCGAGAGCATCCGTGGACTGGACGGCGCCAGCTCGCTGAGCGAAGTGCTCGACGCGCTGGCCCTGGCCGCCGCGCGCGAAACCTCGCGTGCGGCCGTGCTCGTCATCAAGGCCGACCACGCGGTGGGCTGGCGGCTCAACGGCTTCGGACCGCACGACACGCACCCGAAAGCGATCGCCCTGCCGGTCACCCAGGCCGGCCTCATCGGACGCGCCGCCACGTCCGCGCGGCCCGCGCAGGCGCAGGTCGGCGACACGGACGGTCCGGGCTTCGATCCGCTGCCGGCCGATCGCCGTGCGGTGGCGGTGCCGGTGCTGGTGGGGGGGCGCGTCGTGGCCGTGGCCTACGCCGATGGCGTAGCCCTGGGACCCGACGGAGAAACCGCGCCCGGGCTGTGGCTCGAGGCGGTCGAGATCCTCGCCCGGCACGCGGGGCGCTGTCTCGAGGCGCTCACCGCGCAGAAGGCGGGCGCCACGGCCAGTGCGGCCGGTCCGCGCACGAGCGGTACCCACGCCGCTGCCGTTCCGGCCGCTGCGCCTCCGGACGCCGCGCTCGGGGCCACCGGATGAGGCAGGCGCCAGCCGTCACCGCCGCGGCCCTCGTGGCCGTGATCCTGGCGGTGGGCGTGCGGGTGCCAGCCCAGCAACAAGGCGGACCGTCGGCGGCTGGCGAGCCGGTCCGTCTGTCGCCCACCAACCATCCTCCGGTTCCACCCACGCTCGCACAGCTCTGGCACGTCCCCGCGCGCACCGCGGCGCCAGCCAGCCTCGCGGATCTGGTCAAGGGTGCGCGACTCCTCGACGACGAGGGCAACGCCGCGGCGGCCGTGCCGCTGCTCACACGCGCGGCGGCGCAGCAGGGCGGCCTGTCGGACTACGCGCGCTTCTATCTCGGGCGGGCCTACATGGCGCTCGGCCGTACCGCCGAGGCCGAGGCGGCCTTTGCCGCCGTGGCGTCCAGCCGCGCGGACGGACACCTGCCCGAGGATGCGGCCTTCGGACAGGCCGAGGCCCGCGCGGCCTCCGGCAACTTCGCCGGCGCCGCCACCGTGTATCGCGCGCTCCTCGAGCGGAAGCTCGCGGCGCCGCACGTGGCCGTGTCGCGCCTGGCCACCGCCGCCGAGGAGTCCGGCGACGTTGACAGCGCCATCGATGCCTACCGGCGCGTCTACTACGAGTTTCCGCTGTCAACCGAGTCGGCCGAGGCCGAGAAGGCCCTCACGCGACTGAATGCGTGGAGCGAGGACGGCGTGGACGTCTCGCTCGAACTGGCCCGTGCCGATGCTCTCTTCGCCGGCCGCCGCTGGGCTGCCGCGCGGGCGTCTTACGAGCGCGCGCGCGACGAGGCGTCGGGCGCCGAGCGCGATCGCGCCGCGCTGCGCATGGCCGCCTGCGACGTCCAGTCGGGCCGGTACCGCGACGCCCGCGAACCGCTCAAGGGCCAGCTCGCCGGTCCCTATCGCGATGAGGCCAGCTTCTTCTACATCACGGCGCTTCGCGGCCTGGGTGACACGGAGGAGTACACGCGCCAGGCGCGGATCTTCGCCGACGGCGCCCGTGAGAGCCCGTTCGCCCAGGAGATCCTCAACAACCTGGCGACCCACTTCATCATCGCCGACGAGGATGCACGCGCCGACGAGGTGTTCCGGCTGGTGCTGGACCGCTATCCCGCCGGCCCGTTCGCCGAGCGCGCGTACTGGCGCTCGGGCTGGTGGGCTTATCGCGATGGCCGCTTCGCGGAAGCTGCCCGTCTGTTCGATCGGGGCGCCGCGCAGTTCCCCCGGTCCGACTACCGGCCCTCGTGGCTCTACTGGAGCGGGCGCGCCTGGCAGCGTGCGGGCAACGCCGGCCTTGGTGACGAGCGGCTGCTGCTGGCGGCCACCGACTACTACAACAGCTACTACGGGCGCCTCGCGCGCACGCGCCTGGGCGACCGCGTGGCCGGACGCCTGCGCGCGCAGGTGACGCGTGGACCGATCGAGCCGTCCACGTTCCCGACCGCCAGCCGCGTGGCCGACCTGATCGCCGCCGGCCTGTTCCACAAGCGCTCAACGAGGTGCAGTGCACGCAACGCATGTGGGGCGCCTCGCCGCAACTGACCGCGACTCTGGCCTACGTGCACAACCAGCTCGGCAACCTGCGGGCGGGCATCAACGCCATGAAGCGCGCCTACCCGCAGTGGATGGCGGCCGGGGAGAGCAGCTGCCGCTCGAGATCCAGAAGGTCGTGTTCCCGCTGGAATACTGGCCGCTCCTGCGAAATGCGCGGCGGCCAACGGACTCGACCCGTATCTCGTGGCGGCGCTCGTTGCCCGAGGAGTCCACCTTCGATCCGGCGATTCGCTCGTCGGCCAACGCCGTCGGCCTCATGCAGGTGCTGCCGTCCACCGGCCGCCGGGGTTGCCCGGCGCCTGAAGCTGCGCTTCACGCCTGCGCGGCTGACAGACCCGGAGACGAACGTGCGCCTCGGGACTTCGATCTTCGCCGCCAGCGTCAAGCGGTTCGGCGGCGTCCACTACGCGCTCGCGGCCTACAACGCCGGAGACCACCGGGTGGCGACCTGGCTGCGCGAGCGACCCGGCCTGCCGCAGGACGAGTTCATCGACAGACATCCCGTTCCCGAGACGCAGAACTACGTGAAGCGCATTCTCGGGACGGCCGCAGACTATCGCCGCCTGTGCGGCAAGTAGGCGTCCGGCCGCCTACTCCGCAATCCTGTATAACCGCCGCACGCCATCGTCGGCCACCAGGACAGACCGGGGCTACGCCGCGGCCCCTTCGACCTGGGCCGGATCCAGTCCGCCGGCGTGCACCATCACGTGCGTGATGCCCAGCGTGCGCATTTCGTCGATGACCTCTGGCGCTGGAAACGCGCGCCAGCGCTCGGCGCCCGCGGTAGCCGTCCGTCTCGAAGCCGCTGTAGCCGTTGGCCAGCGGACGCCAGTCACACCGTGGCGTTCACGAGGTAGCGTGCGTTCTCGCTGACCGCGCGGCCGGCGAACATCGGTAGTTCCACCAGCACCGCGCCAGGCACGTCGGCAAGCTGCGCGTAGATGGGGGCGACGGGCTCCACCGGCGCAAATCCCATGGGCGTCCGCATGGCCTCGAGCGTCACTGCCGCGTACAGCGCCAGCAGCAGCGCCGGCAGGTAGGGCGAGCCGCGCCACGACCGCGCGAGCGCGGCCGTGCCGTAGCCGGCCAGGATGGCCACAGCCAGCAGAAGGAGAAAGCCCCACCGGGCGGCACCCCGGATACCCTGCAGGAGCGGGACGTGGTCGTGCAGCCACGCGTACCCGGGCAGCGCAGGCCCGAACGACAGCGCCAGGCCGACCGCGCCGATGGCCAGGGTCATGCGCAGCCGCGGGTCGCCGACGGGCCGGCCCCGCAGAAGGCCCAGTATCGCGAGGGCGACGGCCGTGATGCCCGGGAAGAGCGCCGTGCGCCCCTCGAAGACGCGATGGCTCCACAGCGTGTAGTGCAGGCGCCCGCCGGTGGTGAGGTAGTCGAGCCAGCCGGCCGAGTACTGCCGCACCTCGTCCACGGATCGGACCAGCCCCACCGATCGGCTGACCTCGTAGTAGGGCCAGAGGAACGGCGCCATCACGGCCACCGAGATGATGCCGGCCAGCAGGAGCGCGCGCAGGCGGATGCCGCGCCCGGGCCCCACCCACTCCGGGGCGCGCACGATGGCCGCGGCGACAAGGGCCACGGCGAGGAAGGCAAGGGCGTAGTTCGAACACAGAGACTGGAGGATGAACGCGGATGAGAGCCACAGGGGCGCCGCAGATGACACAGATGCCGCAGATGTCGCAGAAGCCGCAGAGGGCGTCGAAGCCGCAGATGACGCAGATGACGCAGATCGTCCAGAAGCCCCAGGTCCCACGCCCCACGCCCCAAGCCCCAATACCCGGTCGAACGCGTAGAGCGCCAGGGGATAGAACTCGGCGTGCAGGGCCTGCAGGTGCGCGAACCGCGTCAGGAGGTGCGCGTTGAAGGCGAAGAGCATCCCGGCCATGACGCCTCCGGCGGTGCTGCCCGTCCAGCGCTGCACGACCAGGCTCATCGTCCAGCCCGAGAGGCACAGGCCGAGGAGAGCCAGGACGTTGTACGTGGTCACCGGGGAGACGCCCGCCGCGCGGAGGGGAGCGCCGATGAGCGCGGGGACGAGCAGGTGTTCGGAGTACGCCAGCGTGTGTGGCTCCGGGTAGAACATGGGCGCGTCGAAGAGCGCCAGCGGATTGCGGGGGAGGATGTGCTCCACCCAGGCCACGATCCAGACGTTGAGGCCCGTGTCGTCATTGTCGAGGCGCGACAGCCCGGTGATGTCGGCGGCCAGCGGCCAGGTGTGGAAGAGCGTCAGCGCAGCGAAGAGGGCGAGCAGGGCCGCGGCACGCCGCATCAGGGCGCCCCGGCCTGCAGCGCGTACAACCGGTGCTCGCCGTCGTCGTCGAGCAACTGCAGGCCGGGTGAGGCGGCGGCCTGCTCGGCCAGTTCGCGCGGCACGCGACGCAGGTGCACCATCACGTGTGTGACGCCGATGGCCTGCAGCGAGCGCAGCGTGTCGGGCGAGGGAAACTGGCGCATCACCTGAGCGTGCGTGTTGTAGCTCGCGGGCGTGAAGCCGCTGTAGCCGTTCAGCAGCGGCTTGAGGTGCCAGGCGGAGTACAGCACGCTGGGGCCGTTGTCCTGGATGGCGCTGCGCGGCGGGAACGGCACCTCCACGAGCACGGCGGCATCCAGGGCGGCCACGCGGTCGTAGATGCGCGGAATGCCTTCGTAGGCGGCGTATCCCATCGGGGCGCGAATCGTCTCTGCCGTCACGATGAGCGCGGCGGTGATGGCGAGCGCGAGTCCGGCACTCCGGCCCATGCGCGCGCGCAGCGCGGCGAGCGCAAAGCCCGCCAGCACCGGCAAGGCCAGGAGCGTGAGCCACCCGAAGCGCGAGACCACGCGGATGCCCTTCAGGATGGGGACGGCCTCGAAGAGGAGCCGGTACCCCGGCAGGTGGGCGCCGAACGACAGCGCGAAGCCGACGACCGCAATCGCCAGCATCATGCGCGCGCGCGGGTCGCGCCAGGCGCGGCCGGTGGCAAGGCTCACGCCGGCCAGGACGAGGATGAGGACGCCGGGGAAGAGCGCCGAGATCGCATCGCCGAACCAGCGGTGGCTCCAGAGCTCGTAGTGGAGCCGGCCGCCCGTGGCCAGCCAGTCGCGCCACGTCGCGGAGTACATCACCACGTCGTCGAAGGTGCGCACGAGGCCCTGGTCGGTGTGGGCGCGCCAGTACGGGTAGAGGAAGGGGGCAAGGGCGATGGCCGACACCACGCCTGCCGCGAGCAGCGCGCGGAGACGATCCGGCTTCCAGGTCTCGGGGCGCACGGCCGCGGCGGCGGCGATGGCCATGGCCGTCATCACGAGCAGGTAGTTGGACGTCAGGGCCTGGAGGACGCAGAGCGCAGCCAGCCCCAGCCACCAGCGCGCCCGCGGCGCCTCGAGCGTCTGGTCGAGCGCGACGAGTGCGAGCGGCAGGTACTGCACGTGCATCGCCTGCATGTGGCCGAAGCGCACGAGGATGTGCGAGTTGAACGCGTAGGCGAGGCCAGCCACGATGCCGGCGGCTCGGTCGCCGGTCCAGCGGGAGACCACCCAGGACATGGCGAAGCCGCTCAGGGTGAACCCGGCGATGGCGAGCAGGTTGTAGACGAGCACCGGATCCAGGCCCGCCCAGGTGAGCGGCGCGCCCATCAGCGCCTGGGGCAGCATGATCTCGGAGAAGGCGAGCGTGCGCGGCTCTGGAAAGAAGATGTTGGCGTCGAAGACGTGCAGCGGATCGGTGGGGAAGACCATGCCCACCCACGCGAGGATCCACGCGTTGAGCGCGGTGTCCGCGTTGTCCACGCGGCCCAGGCTGCCGGGTGCGCTCGCCAGCGGCCACGTGTGGACGATGGCGGCCAGCAGGAACAGGGCTAGTTCGGGAAGCCGACGATTTCGAAAATCCACACGTCGCCTTCGCGTACGAGCGGGCGCAGGTATGCGCCGTAGGTGTCCAGTCGCTCGAGCAGCCGTTCGCGCGAGCGCGCTGTACATGTCCAGGTGGAAGACCACGTAGCGGGCGCCCGCGCGACCCAGGATCTGGAATGACTCCCGCGTGGGGAACGAGCTGATCGGAATCACGCCGTCACGGAACTCCTGCGGGATGTGGTCGCTGTAGCCGTTGATGAGCGGCATCCAGTGCGTGGTGGAGTTGAGCATGTAGATGGCGTGCCGCGGGAAGTCGCGGCGCAGGTAGAAATACGGGAACTCCACGACCGGGCCTGGCGGCTGGATCGCCAGCGTGCGGGCTGCGTCCGGAAAGGGAGGCGCCTCGCGGAGCGCCTCGAGCGGCGCCTGCGTCAATTCGGCCGCGGCGGCGAGGGCCACGAGCGTGCTCGCCAGCACCGGCCGGGACAGGCGAGGCAGCCAGGCTCGCAGCGCGAACCCCGAAGACCGCCAGGCAGAGCGTGACGACGATTCCGATGCGCGCGGGCGCGCGGAGGAACGTGAAGATCGGAACGGCGTGGTAGAAGGCGGTGTAGAGGCCCGCATCCGGACCGAAGGACAGCCAGAATGCGAGTGCGGCCGTGAGCCCGTAGAGCAGCACGATCTCGCGCTCCGCCTTCGACCGCCACGTCACCGCGAGGCCGGCGGCGCCCAGCACGATCGCGACGAAGCCGGGGAACAGGACCTCGTTGAAGGGCTGGATCCAGGGCAGCCACCAGCGATGGGCCCAGGCCGCGGATGCCAGCCACGCGCCCAGGTCCGCGAGCTACTGGCGCGCGTCGTCGAGCGTGCGCGCGAACCCGGTGTCCTGCTGGACCGAGATGTAAGGCAGGAAGAACGGGAACGTGAGGGCGACGCTGACGAAGGCGGCCAGGCCGATGGCGATCCAGTAGTCCGAGTCGCGCCATCGTCGTCGAGTGAACGCGACGACGATGGTGCCGAGGCCGACCATCAGGCCCGCGAAGATGCCGTAGTACGCACAGGCCAGGGCCTGCAGCCAGAGTAGTACGCCCAGCACGACGGCCCGGCTCACCGTCACCTTGTCCACGAGGCGGTGGAACGCCAGCAGGCAGAAGGGGATTCCGCCGGTGTGCAGGAGTTGGATGTGGGCCGTGCGTGCGAAGGTGAACGGACAGAACGCATACAGCACGCCGGCAACGGCCGCGGCGCCGCGACTGCCGGTCAGGTAGCGAACCAGGTAGTAGGCGCCGGTGCCCGCGATGACGAAGGACAGGAGCGCGGCGATGTTGTGCGTGGCGTAGGGATTGTGCGTGAGCAGCCACACCGGCGCGCCGATGGCACCCTCGACGAGGTTGGACTCCGAGAACGCGAGCGCGTTGCGCTCCGGATAGAAGATGTTGGCCTGGACACGGCGGCCGGGTCCGTGGTGAGCGCGTGCGCTACCCACGACACGACCCAGATGCTCCAGCGCCCGTCGTCGGTGTTGAGCCGGCCGATGTCGCCGAGGCGGAACGCGAGAGGATAGGTGAGGATGGAGGCGAGGATGAGGGCCGAGAGGACCACGGTCGTCGCCTCGGCGAGCCCCGGAGACGCATGTCCGGCGTATGGTAGCATGGCCGGTCGGCCCGCCTGCTGAATGGATCGCCTGCTCGAGCTCACCGCGCTCGCCGAGCGCTCGCACTTCTGGTTCCGGGGGTTTCGCTGGTTCGTGACGCCGCTGCTGGCGCGCGCGGTGGAGGCCGCCCGCGCGGCCGGATCCTCGACTGCGGCTGCGGTACCGGTTCGAACCTGGCCATGCTCGCCCCGTTCGGCGACGTCAGCGGCTTCGACCTCACCTGGCGCGGGCTCTCGTTCGCGAGGGAGCGCAGCGGCGGGCGGATCGCGCAGGCCAGCATCGGCGCCATTCCGTTCCGGTCGTCTACGTTCGAGCTCGTGACGTCGTTCGACGTGTTCCAGTGCCTGCCCGAGGAGGTCGAGCGCGCGGCGGCCAGCGAGATGGCCCGGATCCTCAAGCCTGGCGGCGCGGCCGTGTTCAACTTCGCCGCGCTCGAGATGCTGCGCGGCGCGCATTCGGTCCTGGCCGAGGAGGTGCGGCGCTACTCGCGCGATAGGGTGGTGACGCTGCTCGAAGGCGCCGGCCTGCGCGTCGAGCGCCTGACCTTCACGTTTACCAGCGTGTTCCCGCTCATGCTCGCCGCGCGCGTGGGGCACCGATGGCGGCGACCGGGCGGTGAGGCCGAAGTCGGCGAATGGGAGATCACGGTGCCATCGGCCCCGGTCAACGGTCTCCTGACGGCAGCCGTGGCCGCGGAGGCCGTGGCCCTGCGCGCGGTGAACATGCCGATCGGGTCGTCGCTTCTCTGCCTGGCCCGAAAGCCTCGCTGAGGTCCTGGCGAAGTCGCGGTAACATCGCATCGACCGAATGGCCGCGCGTCATCCCCCTGGCGCTGGCCACGCTGGCGGGCGTGGCGGCCTGGCTCTCCCTTGGCGTCCTGGCTGTCGTGGACCGCGAGGGCGCGCGCGTCGGCGCACTCCCCGCGTTCTGGGTGCTCGCCCTGCTCCTTGCCGCCTTCACGGCACCCGTCCTGCTGAAACGTTCGTCCGCGCGTGCCGTCCTGCCGCTGGCGCTCACGGTCCTGCCGTGCCTGCCCTGGTTGCCGGGCCGTGCGCCGGCGGCGTTCCTGCTCTGGTACAGGCCCGCTGACGACAGCCGTCTGGGCACTGGTGGCGCTGGGGCTGGCCGCACCGTGGCTGGCGCGAGTGACGATGTGGCGCGGACTGGCGGCGACGGAACGGGCGCCCTGGATCGCCGCCGCGCTGGCGGCCGCCGCGTTCGCGACCGGGGCGCGGGCGCTGCAGACGCAGATACCCGCGGGCGACGAACCGCACTACCTGATCATCGCCCAGAGCCTGCTGCTCGATGGCGACCTCCGCATCGAGAACAACCACGCGCGCGGCGACTACTACCCCTACCACGCCAGCGAACTGCGGCCCGACTA
The DNA here is from genome assembly GCA_041394685.1 of Vicinamibacterales bacterium. GTDB lineage: Bacteria > Acidobacteriota > Vicinamibacteria > Vicinamibacterales > UBA2999 > VFZN01. Next base: position 29,838 of record JAWKHU010000060.1, on the reverse strand, counting down.
CCTGCGGCGAGGCACGGACGGTGAGATCTACTCCATCCACGCGCCGGGCGTGGCGCTGCTCCTGGCGCCTGCGTTCGCCATCGCCGGGTATCCAGGGGCAGTAGCCCTCCAACTGCTGGTGGCCGCACTCGGCGTGGCGATCCTGTGGCTGGCCGTCCATCGCCTGACAGGTCATCCGGGCGCGGCGTGGGTGGCCTCGGCGGCCTGGGCGCTCAGCGCACCGGCGTACTTTCACGCGTTCACGATCTTCCCGGACGGTCCTGGTGCGGTGGCGACGATCGCCGGGCTCTGGCTGCTCGTGGCGCTCGAGGCTGGCCACAGGGTCACCACCGGCCGTCTCGTCGCCGTCGGCGGTGCGCTGGCTGCCCTCCCGTGGCTGCACACGCGGTTCGCGCTCATCGCCGGCATCCTGGGCCTCGTGCTCGTCGTTCGGCTGATCGCGCGCCCCGATGGCTGGCGTGCGGTGCGCGCGTTCCTGGCACTCCCGGTGGTGTCGGCGGCTGCCTGGTTCGCGTTCTTCTGGGTCATCTGGGGCACCCCGAATCCGTCGGCGCCGTACGGCAGCTATACCCAGAGCGCGTTCGCCAACGTGGGACGCGGGCTCGCCGGCCTCCTCCTGGATCAGCAGTTCGGCCTGCTCGCCAACGCGCCCATCTTCGGCGTGGCCATCTTCGGGTTCGCCTCGCTCGCGCGGCGCTCCGGCCGGCTCGCCGCCGAGCTTGCCCTGCTCCTGGTCTGCTACGCCTCGGCGGTCGGCGCGTACCAGATGTGGTGGGGGGGCTACAGTGCGCCGGCCCGCTTCCTCGTGGCCGCGCTGCCAGCCGCCGTTCTCCCGATCGGCGTGTGCTGGGCGCGTGCCTCCGTGCCCGTGCGATCCATGATCCTGCTCCTGCTGGCAGTGAGCGCTGCGATGGTCGCCGCCCGCACGTTCGTGGACGGCGGCGCGCTGCTCTACAACGCCCGGGACGGAGCGGACCTGCTGCTCGATTGGGCCAGCCGCAGCGTGAACCTGCCCCTGGCCTGGCCGAGCCTGCACCGTGGCCTCCTTGCCGAGGCAGTGACCGACTCGGTGCTCTGGGCGTCGGCAGCCGCCCTGTTCGGCGTCCTGGCCTGGTGGGCGGCGTCGGCGTCAGCGGGAGGAGGATGGACTGCGGCCTGCGCGGCCGCAGCGCTGACGATGATGGGCGCGTCCACCGTGGTGTGGCAGCGGTACGACGACCATCGCGTCACGCCGAACACGTCGGAGCTGGACCTGCTGCACCACTGGTCACCGGGGTGGCGGACCGTCGGGTGGCAGTCCTCACCGATGCGGCTCATGGACGCCGCTGCGATCCCCGCACGGCTGGAACTGGCCAGCACCGTCCGGGCACGCCCGGCGGAAGGGCCGACGCCGCTGTTCACCGCGCCGCTCGTGCCGGCCGGGGACTACGACGTCCTCTTCGATGGCAGCGCACGTCCAACCGGTCACGTGGACGTCGTCGTCGGGCGTACGCTGCAGCCGATCGAGGGCTTCGAACTCACCGGGGACGGCCCGTACCGGCTGCACCTGCCGGTGCGCGCGCACTCCGTATCGTTCCTCGGGGACGAGCGTGCTCGCCAGTCGCTGCGGCGCATCGTCCTCCGCCCCCATGCCGTCGGCGTGGTGGACGACACGGCCGTTCGGGGTTCGCGCTACGGGCAGGTACGCGTGTTCTTCCTGGACGATGACACGTTCATGGAGCCGCCGGGGTTCTGGACGCGTGGCGACTCCGATGCGGTCGTCGTGGTGGATACGGCCAGCCTCTCGGGTGGGATGGACGTCGCCCATCCGGTGCTGCGCGTGCGGTCTGGCGCGGTGCCCACGACCGTGGAACTGGATGGGGACGGGTGGTCGCGGACGCTGTCGCTCGACGCGGGTGCGACGGCGGCCGTGCCGTTGCCGGATGCCGGATCGGCGGGCACCTGGCGGGTGCACATCCGCACGCGCGGCGGCTTCCGGCCGGTCGAGCACGAGCCGGGGAGCCGCGACTATCGCAACCTGGGGGTGTGGGTGGAACTCGGCAGCGAGGGACCGCCGCCGTGAGGGCGCGCGCCGCGGGCCCGTTCAGGCCCGCGGTCGCACGTGTGCGTCAGAAACGGACGATGCCGGAGAAGTAGAGGCCCTTGAACTTCAGGGTCCCGGTGTCGTTGTCCACCTGGTAGAAGACGTCCACGGACCGGTACCCGACCGATGCCCCGACGTTGTTCGTGAAGTTCACGATCCCGTAGAGGTCGAAGTCGGTGTACTTGCCGTCGTAGTCCTCGCTCAGGTTGTCCGGGATCTTGAAGAAGGACACCTCGCCGCCAATCGCCACGTTGCGGGCGACATAGCCGCGGCCGACGAAACCGATGGTGGGGATGGGGGCCACGGCGGTGGTGAACTCGGCCCCGATCGGGCTGAGGAGCTCGACGTCGACGTCGGTGTACTTGACGTCGAGGAGCACGCCGGCGAATCCGCGGTTCCGGTACAGGAAGTCGTACTCGTAGCCCACGCGATAGGTCTTGAAGTCGGCGGTCGTGTTGACCGGCAGGCCGACGCGGTAGCGCTGGCCGTTGAAGACGAACTCACGCGTCAGCGTGGTCTCGGCCTCGTACTTGATCGGCAGGCGCTCGAAGCGGAACTTGTGCTTCGTGGCGGGCCGCAGCACGACGTTGAGCTTGCCCAGCCGCTTCTTCTCGATTCCGAGGTCGGTGACGAGGTCGACGTCCGTGCCCGGAATCCCCAGCGACTCGGAGTTGATCAGCAGGGACGGGTCGGCATCCCACCATCCGTACGCCACTTCGACGTGGTAGTCCTCGCCGGTGGCCGGCGGCGCCATCGGCCTGAACTGCGCGGTGGCCGGCCGCACCCCCCATCCCAACACCAGCACCGCCATGATCAGGCGGCACACTCCGAACGTGCGCACCATTCCCCTCTGCAGCATGAGCAGTTCCACCAGCCCCGGTATCTGTTCCGCAAACACGCAGCGGCCGCGGATTGCGGCCTACCGGCAGGGGAGAGGCGCCGGTTCGTCCGAGTGGGCGTCGGACCAAACCAGCATACCAGAATCGGTTGAGCCGCCGGCCTCGTCGGAGCCGCTCCTGCACGCGTGTCGAGCGGATCCGCGCCGTGCCGTGAAGCGCGGAGAGCGGACGGGCATCCGCTCCCCGGCCGGTTCGCCGGCTCAGTTCTCGGTCTGGGTGGCGAGCTGTCCGCCGCCGCCGAGCACCGAGACCCACTTGCTGATGGCCTGCGCCAGGATGATCAGGGCGCAGATCATCATCGCGATCGTGCAGATCGTGAGGATCCACCCCTGGACGTGGGTGGCGGCATTGGGGCCGACGGCGAGGGGGTAGTAGTTGTCAACCACGTTCAGGTAGCCGCCGTAGAGCGTGTTCGTGGCGAGGAACGCCAGGGGCAGCAGCGTGACCCAGGTGTACTTGGCCTTCCCCATGTTGATCAGAATGGTGGTCGCGGTGGCGAGGGCGACGGAGGCCAGCAGCTGATTGGCCACGCCGAACATCGGCCAGATCGTGTTGATCTCGCCCGTGTCGATGAAATAGCCCCACGCCCGCACCAGGAGCGCGGTGGCCGTCATGGCGCCGGGCATCCATTCCTTCTGGCCGAACTTCGGGAACGCCTTGCCGAGGAACTCCTGCATCAGGAAGCGGCCGACGCGCGTGCCCGAGTCGATGGTGGTGAGGATGAAGAGCGCTTCGAACATGATGGCGAAGTGGGCACTATACGCCAGCAGGCCCGACATGCCGGGCATCGCGGAGAAGATCTGGGCCATGCCCACGGCCAGGAGACCGCGCCGCCCGTCCGGCCCGTGACCGTCTCGCCGACCGCGGCCTCGATGCCCTCGAGGTGCACCGGCGCCATCTGGACGCCGCCGAACGTGAGGTTCGCGTACTGCGCCGCGGGCACGTTGATGGCGAAGTAGTCGCCGGGTTCCATGGCGCTCGCGGCGACCAGGGCCATGATGCCGACCAGGCACTCGATGAGCATCGCGCCGTAGCCGATGGGACGGATGTCCGACTCCTTGTCCACCATCTTCGAGGTGGTGCCCGACCCGATCAGCGCGTGGAAGCCGGAGATGGCGCCGCAGGCGATGGTGATGAAGCAGAAGGGGAAGAGCGGTCCCGGGATGATGGGGCCGCCGCCGCTGACGTACTCGGACATCGCCGGCATCTTGAACTCGGGGTTCACGTAGATGACGCCGGCCGCCAGGAGGAAGATCGTGCCGATCTTGGTGAACGAACTCAGGTAGCCGCGCGGCGACAGCAGCAGCCACACGGGCAGGACCGATGCGGCGAACCCGTAGACGCACAGGGCGATGACGATCTGCGTGCGCGACAGGTCGAACATGTGCGCGAACCAGTTGTCCGCGTGGCTGAGTGGCTCACCCAGGACCACCGCCGCCAGCAGGCCGATCACGCCGATCACCGTGGCCTCGGTGGTGCGGCCCTTGCGCCACACGCATCCAGAAGCCCATGAAGATGCCGAGCGGAATCGTCATGCCGATGGTGAAGGTGCCCCAGCGGCTGTCGGCGAGCGCGTTCACGACGTTGATGCCGAGGCCGGCTATGGCGATGACGAGGATGAAGAGGATGGCGATGGACGCGACGACGCCGGCGGCGGGGCTGATTTCCTTCTTGACGATGTCGGCCAGGGAGTCGCCGCCGCGGCGGGTCGAGGCCCAGAGGATCATGCCGTCGTGCACGGCGCCGGCCAGCACGACGCCGGCGATCAGCCAGATGAAGCCAGGCGCGTAGCCGAACTGCGCCGCCAGCAGCGGGCCGACGAGCGGGCCTGCGCCGGTGATCGCCGCGAAGTGGTGCCCGAAGAGGACCCAGCGGCTCGTGGGGTAGTAGTTGGCGCCGTCGTAAGTTCGCGTGGGCCGGCGTGACGCGCGCGTCGTCCAGCACCCAGATACGTGTCGCGATGAAGGCACTGTAGTACCGGTAGGCGATGGCCAGGATCGCCAGCGCGGGGACGACCACATAAAGCGCATGCATGAGCGGGGATGATAGCAGCGTTTCCCTGTACGCAGGGACCGATCCGCGCGCCGCAGTTGTGTCTTTTTGTCTCGGGAGGGCGAGCTATTGCGCGGCGCGGGTGCGCACCGCGTCGCCGGCTTCACGTTCCCGGAACAGGCGGTCGACCAGGCTGGGCGCGCTCATCTGCGGATTCCATCCGAGGCGCAGCACCGTGAGGCGCACGGGCCGACGTCCGAAGGTGAGGGCTTCCTTGCAGCTCCACATGTAGAGATCGATGATCCGCCCCTGGACGGCGGGACCGGTGTCCATGATCGTCCAGATGCCCGCATACCGGGAGTTCGGCACGTCCACCCGCACGACCGTGCCCACCGGCAGCAGCGCCGAGTCCGCGGCCGCCACCCCCGTCCGGACGTTCACGCCAGACGCCGTCGTCTCGCCCTTGCAGTAGGCCGTCGCGGTGAACGCGAACTGGGCGCCCGCCTGCGGCAGCGACTGCGCCTCGGCGACCGCCGACGGCCGGCTCGCCGAGCGGGAGTCGCGGATGGTGGTTTCGTACAGGAACACGTATCCCACCGCGACCACGAGGGTCAGGATCGAGCGCCGCACGAAGGATTGCGAGATCCACATATCGTCAGTGCCTGCTCATGCCCGGAAGTGCGCGAAGCCGTCCGGACACGCCTGCCGGGTGCCGTCCCGTTCGAGCCAGATGCCCGGCTCGCGGGTCAGGACGCCGATGGGTGTGAGCGGCGGGTCGTTGACCTGCCGCCGCACGTGCCCCAGCCGCCCCGTCCACCGTGGTGGCACCGCGAGGAGCAACTCGTAGTCCTCGCCGCCGGCCACCGCCTCCATCACCGGGTCAACCCCCCTGGCCGTCCACCACTCCCGCGCGCCAGGTTCGATGGGCAGCGCGCCCGTATCCAGCCGCGCGCCGCACCCGGACGCCCCCGCCATCTGGCGGACGGCGTCGGCGAGCCCGTCGCTCAAGTCCATGGCCGCGCGGGCGGCCCGGTTCCGGGCCACCGCCACGCCCAGCCGTACCCGCGCCGCCGGGCGAAGGTGCCGTTGCCGGCATGCCCCTGCGTCTTCCGCGCCGGTCCGGGCCATCTCGAGGCCCGCCCGCGCCCCGCCAATCGTGCCGCTCACCCACAACCGGTCGCCGGGCCGGCCGCCACCCCGCACCAGCCACTTCCGGGGCGCCACCTCGCCACCCGCGGTGACGTCGATGACCAGGCCTCCGGGGCTGCGGGTGATGTTGCCGCCCGCGACCGACACCCCGTGCGCCGAGGCTTCGGCCGACAGGCCGTCTACCAGGGCTTCGACGTCGGCGACGGCCATCGTGGCGGGCAGGGCGAAAGAAACGAGCGCCCACCGGGGGGTCGCGCCCATGGCCGCGAGATCGCTCAGGTTCACGGCCAGCGCCTTGTGCCCGATGTCCTCCGCACGCGCCCACGCACGTGAAAAGTGCACGTCCTCGACGAGCGCGTCGGTCGTGACGACGAGACGATGATTGCGAGCCTGGGCGATCACGGCGGCATCGTCGCCGGGACCAACCAGGATCTCCGCACCCGGCCGCGGCAGGCGGGCCAGGATGCGGGCGAGCAGGGCGTGTTCGCCCAGGTCCGTTACCGTCACGAAAAGAGAAGTCCCGCCTTGCCGTGTGGGGAGGATTGCTGAACCTGCATCAGCAGGTGGAGCCGCTGTAGGAACCGCGCTTCAGGCTTCCTCACCACGGAGGCATGCACACCACGCGGCTGTCGCAACTCGCTTGGGTTTAACGTTGGCTCAGACAAGCCTCCGAAAACCATCACGGGCAAGACAGGACTGGACTACCGATCTTAGGGCTCGACCTCAGCCGGGTCAAGCGCGGGGCGAAACAAAAACGAACTTGACTTCTGGTCAGTCTGCGAGCTGCAGCGCCTGGTCCACGATGCGCTCGAGCGCGGCGGCGCGCTCGGCGATGGTGTCGGTCTCGGCGGCGCGTTCCGCGCGGGCGCGGAAGTACTCATCCGTGATGTTGAGGGCGGTGAGGATGGCCAGACCGACGGTGTCGGCCGAGGGCGCGCTGCGCGCCGCCTTCTGCAGCCGCGCCTCGACGTGCGCCGCCAGCCGGTGGACGTAGCCGTCGTCCAGGCTCGTCTTGATCGGGTACTGCTGGCCCTGGATTTCGACCGTCACGACTTTGAGGTCCGCCATCGTCCACTCTCAGGGTGCCGGCGCGGCGGGGGAGACGCGGGCGCGGTCAGAGATTGAGACCATCCAGCTGCTGGAGCATTTCCGAGACGCGGGTCCGGATGAGGTCGCGTTCCTCCCGCAGGGAGACGGCCTCCGCCGAGCCGTTCTCGGCCTCGGCCAGACGTCCCGTCAGGGTCTCGACCTCGCGCTGCAGACGCGCGTTGTCGTCCGCCAGGCGGGCCTGCTCGTTCTTCAGCCGGCCGATCAGGCTGACGAGCGTCTTGATCTTCTCTTCCAGCCGGTCAATCGGCTCCAGCCCTGCCGCGCTCTTGGTCGCCACGTGTTCCCTCGACTCTGATCCCTACCGTCTGATCGCGCCGAAGGCCCGGGCGAGCACTTCGACCACGGCCGCCGTGGCGGCATCGACTTCGGCATCGGTGAGCGTGCGGTCGGCGGACTGGAACGTCAGCCGTAGCGCGAGGCTCACCTTGCCCTCGGGAATGCCCTTGCCCTGGTAGCGGTCGAACTCGACGACCGAGACCAGCGTGTCAGGCGTTCCGGCTTGAATGGTGCCACGAACGGTGGCGGCCGACAAGGATTCGTCGACGAGCATCGCGATATCGCGGACGGCCGTCGGGAACCGCGGCAGCGGACGGCTGCGGCGCGTGTCGATCGGCGCGGCCGCCGTGAGCGCATCGAGGTCGACCTCGGCCGCGTAGATCACGTCGTTGGCGGGGACGTCGTGCGCGTCGCCGATCGCGGGCTGGAGCTGGCCGAGCCAGCCGATCGCCCGATCGCCCACGCGCACCGACGCCGCCCGGCCGGGGACCAGGACGTTCGCCTCGATGCTGCCCTCGGCCGGCGCGTCCACCGAGAACTCGACGTCGAAGGCGGCCCCGAGCAGCTCGGCAAAGCCCTTGATGTCGAAGAAGTCCACGTCGCGGCGGCCGCCGCTCCCGTGGTCGGGCGTCGCCAGGCCCGTCCACGCGCACGCCAGCGCCCGGGTCTCGCCGCGCGGGGCGAACCGCGTGCCGATCTCGAAGAGCTGGATGTCCCGGCGTCCGTGGCGGCGGTTGTGGCTCACCGCATCGACGAGGCCCGGGACCAGGCTCGGGCGCATGACGGCGAACTTCTCCGACAGCGGGTTGGCCAGGGCCACCGGCGCGTCCGTGCCGGCGAACGGCGCCGCGTGTCGCGCCTCGATGAACGCGAAGCTGATGGCCTCCGAGAAGCCGGCGGCCTGCGCGGCGCGCCTGGCGCGGGCGTCGCGCCCGATCCGCGGATCCGACGGCGCCGGCGCCTGCTGGACGCCCGGAAAGGTGGTGGGCAGGTGTTCGAACCCGTGATGCCGGCCGATCTCCTCGATGAGATCCACGTCGCGGTGCATGTCCACCCGCCAGCCCGGCGCGGCCACCTGCCAGCCGCCGTCCACGGCGGTCGCCGTGAAGCCGAGGGCGGCGAGGATGCGCGCGACCTCCGCGTCCGGGACGTCCATCCCGAGCAGACCCGCAATCCGGGGACGTGCGAGGTGGATGACACGCGGCTGCCAGGGACGCGCGATGACGTCCACCGGCGGCGCGGCAGGGCTTCCGGCGCCAATCTGCTCGAGCAGCGCGCACGCGCGGCGGATGGCAGTGAGCTGCGCCGTCGGGTCCGCGCCGCGCTCGAAGCGCATCGACGCCTCGGTCCGAAGCCCCAGGCGCTTGCTCGTCGTGCGCACCGATCGGGCGTCGAAGCACGCGGCCTCGAAGACGATCCGGCGCGTGTCGTCCGACACTTCCGAGTGGGCGCCGCCCATCACGCCCGCGACGCCCTGCGACTCCGCCGCGTCGGCGATGACGAGCATCTCCGCCCCCATCGACCGCGACTTGCCGTCCAGCGTGACCGTCTGCTCGCCCGCACGCGCCAGCCGCGCCGTCAGCGAGGCCCCGGCCAGGCGTGCCTGATCGTAGGCGTGCATCGGCTGCCCGATCTCGAGCAGCACGTAGTTCGTGATGTCCACGATGTTGCTGATGGGGCGGACGCCGCAGGCGACCAGCCGTGCCTGCATCCACGCGGGAGACGGCCCCATGCGCACGTCGGCGACCGCCGCCGCGAAGCGCGTGCACAGGTCGGGCGCGTCGATGGCCACGGTGACCCCGTCGGTGGACCCGCCGGCGGCGGCCTCGGCCTGCCACAGCGCCGGGGGCTCCTTCAGCGGGAGGCCGTAGATGGTGGCGATCTCGCGCGCGATGCCACGGGTGGACAGGCAGTCGGGCCGGTTGGCCGTCACGTCCACGTCGAGCACGGCGTCGCCCTCGCCGGCCGGGTCGAGCCCTTCCAGCGCCAGGCCGCGCAGCGACAGGCGACGGCCGACCTCCTCGGCCGGCTTGCCGACGTCCACGAACTCACGGAGCCACGAATACAGGACCTTCATCGGCCGAACTGCTCCAGGAAGCGCAGGTCGTTCTCGTAGAACAAGCGGATGTCCTCGACGCCCCACTTGAGCAGGGCCACGCGCTCGATGCCCATGCCGAAGGCGAACCCGGTGACCTCGGCAGGGTCGTAGCCGACGAACTCGAAGACCGCCGGGTGCACCATGCCGCTCCCGAGGATCTCGAGCCAGCCCCTGCGCTTGCACATGGGGCAGCCGCTGCCCTGCACCGGATGCAGCGGATGTCCACCTCCGCGCTCGGTTCGGTGTATGGGAAGAAGGACGGCCGGAAGCGCACCGCCTGGTCCTGGCCGAAGAGGGCGGCCGCCATCGACGTCAGGGTGCCCTTGAGGTCGGCCAACGTTACGCCGCGGCCGACGACGAGCCCCTCGACCTGGTGGAACATCGGCGTGTGCGTGAGGTCCAGGTTGTCCCGGCGATACACCGGCCCGATGGCCACGAGCCGCACCGGCGGGTCCTGCCGCTCCATCTGCCGGATCTGCATCGCCGAGGTGTGCGTGCGGAGGAGCGTCAGCGGCTGCGGGCCCTTCGGGGCGCGGCCGCGCGTGGGCGCCTCGTAGGACGCGGGCTGGAGCGGCTCGGCGAGGTACAGGGTGTCCTGCATGTCGCGCGCCGGGTGCTCCTCCGGCATGTTGAGGGCTTCGAAGTTGTGGTAGTCGTCCTCGATCTCCGGGCCCTCCAGCACCTGGTAGCCGAGCCTCGAGAAGATCCCGCCGACCTCCTCGCGAATGAGGCTGAGCGGGTGCCGGAAGCCGAGCGCGGGGCGCCGGCCGGGAAGCGTGATGTCAACGGCTCCCGCAGGGCGGCGCGTGGACGCGAGCGCGGTCTCGCGCGCGGCGAGACCGGCCTCGACGTGCTTCTTCAACTCGTTGGCGCCGCGGCCGAGCAGCTTCTTCTCCGCCGGCGGCGCGCTGGCGAGCCGCTCCATGAATGCCGCCACCCAGCTGCCGCTGCGCGCGATCCAGCGGTGCCGCAGGTCCTGCAGGGCCGCGGCCGAGGAGACGGCGGCGAGCTCGTCGTCGAAGACGGCCCGGGCGCGGTCCGGGCCGATGGAAGGGTCGATGGTCATCGGCGTGATGATACAGAAAGGGCCTCGAGAGCGTGGTCGCCCCGAGGCCCTGAACGGAAACCGGCGCGCGCCGCTGGGGCGCGCGCGTGTCAGGCGGCGGCCTTCACCTTGTCGGCAAGGGCGGCAAAGGCGGCCGGCTCGCGCGCGGCGATCTCGGCGAGGCTCTTGCGGTCCAGTTCGATGCCCGCGGACTTGAGGCCGCGCATGAACACGGAGTAGGTGAGGCCGTGCTCGCGGGCAGCGGCGTTGATGCGGACGATCCAGAGGCTGCGGAAGTCGCGCTTCTTGCGCTTGCGGCCGACGTAGGCATACACGCCCGCCTTCTCCGCGGCCTCCCGCATGAACTTGTAGAGCTTGCTCTTGTTCTGGAAGTAGCCCTTGGTGAGCTTGGACAGCTTCTTCCGCTTCTGGCGGCGGACGACTCCGCGCTTGACGCGTGGCATGACGAGACTCCTGTCGCACCATGGGGCCCGCCGGCGGCGGATTTGGGCGCGCCATCCGGGGATGGCGGCGAGGCGCATGGTGCCGCGGCAGAAAGGCCCCAGTACGGGCCGCGGCGCGCCTTCTGAATTCCGAATTCAGAATTCTGAATTCAGAAAAATCTCGTGATCTACTTGTAGGGCAGCATCCGCTCCAGCTTCGGCGCGTCGGCGTCGGAGACGACGACCGTCCCGCGCATGTGGCGCTTCCGCTTGGTGGACTTGCTCGTCAGGATGTGGCGCTTGAACGCCGCCGCCCTGGTGATCTTGCCCGTGCCCGTCTTCTTGAACCGCTTGGCGGCTCCGCGATGTGTCTTCAGCTTCATCTTCATGATGATGTTCGCCGGTCGCCCGGCTACCCCTGTACCTCTTCCGCCTCTGCCCGCGCCTTGCGGGGGGCCGCACCCTTCTTCCCCGAGAGGATGGTGTGCATCTGGTTGCCTTCCTGCCGCGGCATCGTCTCGGGCTGGGCCACTTCGGTCAGCTCCTCGATCAACCGCATCAGGATCCGGTGGCCGATTTCCGGGTGCGCCATTTCGCGCCCGCGGAAGAACACCGTGGCCTTGACCTTGTCCCCTTCGCCCAGGAAGCGCTCGATGTGCTTCTTCTTGAACTGGTAGTCGTGCTCATCGACCTTGGGCCGGAACTTGATCTCCTTGACCTCGATGACCTTCTGATGCTTCTTCGCCTCGCGCGACCGCTTCTGCTCCTGGTACTGGTACTTGCCGTAGTCCATGATCCGGCAGACCGGTGGCATCGCCGTGGGAGAGATCTCGACCAGGTCGAGCCCCTTCTGGCGGGCGATGGCCAGGGCCTGCGGCGGGGGCATGATGCCCAGCTGCTGACCCGTATCGTCGATCACGCGAATTTCGCGGACGCGGATGCGTTCGTTGATGCGGAGCCGGTCGTCCCGGCGGCCGGTGCGGTTACGATCGAAGGCGATAATGCTCCTCCAGAGCCAAAGGTTACTAGGATAGCTGTTTTTGGGCTATCTCGGCAAGGGCGTCGGCCACGAAGGCGTCCAGCGCCCGGGGGCCCAGGTCCCCCGCGGCCCGGCTGCGCACCGCGACGGTCCGCTCGGCCGCTTCCCGATCGCCCACGACCAGCATGTACGGCACCTTCTGCAGCTGTGCCTCGCGAATCTTCAGGTTCACCTTCTCCTGCCGATCGTCGACCTCGACCCGCAGACCCGCCCCGTCGAGCGCCGCCTTGACGTCCCGCGCGTAGTCCAGGTGCCGGTCCGCAATCGGGAGCACGCTCACCTGCAGGGGCGCCATCCACAGCGGGAACGCCCCGGCGAAGTGCTCGATCAGGATCGCGATGAACCGCTCGAAGCTCCCGAAGATGGCGCGGTGGATGACGACGGGCCGGTGCTCGGCGTTGTCCGCCCCCGTGTACTTCAGGTCGAAGCGCTGGGGCATCTGGTAGTCGAGCTGAATCGTCCCGCACTGCCACTTGCGGCCGAGCGCGTCGGTGATGTCGAAGTCGATCTTCGGGCCGTAGAACGCGCCATCCCCGGCGTTGAGCACGTAGGGCTGCTCGGCCTGGTCCAGCGCCTGGCGGAGCGACGCTTCGGCGTGGTCCCACGTGGCGACCTCGCCCAGGAACTCCTCCGGACGCGTGGAGAGCTTGGCCGTGTACTCCATCCCGAAATCGCGGTAGACGCGCTGGATGAGACGCAGCAGCGCCTCCACCTCCGACGCGATCTGGTCCTCCGACACGAAGCAGTGCCCGTCGTCCTGCGAGAACTGCCGCACGCGGGTGAGCCCGCCGAGCACGCCCGACGCTTCGTTGCGATGGAGCGGCGTCTGCTCGTGGAAGCGCACGGGCAGATCCTTGTAGCTGTGCATCTGGCTGGCGAACAGCAGGAAGTGACCGGGGCAGTTCATCGCCTTCAGCCCCATCTCCTCGCCGTCCCGCGACTCCACGAGGAACATGTTCTCGCGGTAGTGCGACCAGTGGCCGGACGTCTCCCAGAGCGCCTTGTTGAAGATGATGGGCGTCTTCACCTCGACGTAGCCGGCCGGCAGCAGCACCTCGCGCATGTAGTCGGCGAGCGTGTTGTAGAGCGTGGCGCCCTTGGCCATCCAGAACGTCGCCCCCGGCGCCCAGGGGTGCATCGTGAAGAGGCCGAGCTCACGGCCCACCTTGCGATGGTCGCGCTTCTTCGCCTCCTCGATGCGGGCCAGGTGGGCGTCCAGCTCCTTCTGGCTGAAGAACGCCGTGCCGTACACCCGCTGCATCGGCTGGTTCCTGGCGTCGCCCTTCCAGTAGGCGTTCGACGTCGTCGTCAGCTTGAAGGCCTTCAGCTTGCCCGTGGAGGGGACGTGCGGTCCGACGCAGAAGTCCACGAACGTGTCCCTGTCCTTGATCGTGTAGCAGGACACCTCGGGCTGGCCGGCCGTCTTCTCCTCGATGAGCTGCACCTTCAGCGGCTCGCCGCGCTGGCGGAAGAACGCCATGGCCTCGTCGCGCGGCCACATCTGGCGCTCGAACACGACGTTGCTGTCGGCCAGTTCGCGCATCTTGGCCTCGATGGCCTCCAGATCCTCCGGGACGAACGGACGCTCGACGACGAAGTCGTAGAAGAAGCCTTCGTCGGTGGGTGGGCCGATGCCGCACTGCGTGCCGGGAAAGAGCGCGGTCACGGCCGCGGCCAGCAGGTGTGCCGTGGAATGCCGGTACAGCTCCAGCGCCTCGGGGCTCTTGTTCGTGACGATGCGGACGCTGGCGTCGGCGGTCAGGGGAAATGAGAGATCGACCATGCGGTCGCCCACCCACGCCGCCAGTGCGGCGTCGGCGAGGCGCGGGGAAATGGCGGCGGCGATGGCGGACACCGGCGTCCCTGGCTCGACCTGTCGCTGGGACCCGTCCGGCAGAGTGACTGTGACTTGGGACATCGTGATTGGCCTTCGCCTCCCCGTCACGCCGCGGTCACGACGGCTGGCAGCCGTGGTTCGCGAGAGGCCTGGGAGACGGTCCACGTCCGCGCGACGCGGTTGGGTGGACAGCCTTCGCGGGCGTTGCGGCGAAGGCTGGTAGGCACGGGCAGACTCGAACTGCCGACCTCCTGCGTGTCAAGCAGGCGCTCTAACCAACTGAGCTACGCGCCTATGACCGTCCACGTGCGTGGTCAGAGACCAGCAAGTATAGCAGAGCCGCTCAGGCGGCCTTCTTCTCTTCGAAACTGGTGAGGGCCTTGTCGAGGATGGGGTCGTCGGTAGAGGCGGCCTGGCCGAAGTCGACGCTGGGCTGTGCCACCGCGACGTCCGGGACGAGGCCCTTCTCGTGGACCGTGCCGCCGCCGGGCAGCAGGTATGAGGTGGGTGAGCAGGAGGCTGCTGCCGTCCGGCAGCTTGACGAGCTTCTGCCGGGCGGCGCGTCCGCGGGTCCGCTCGCCGACGATCTGCGCGCGCTGGTTGCCCTGCAACGCGCCGGCGAACAACTCCGCCGCGCCGGCCGTGCCGTTGTCGGTGAGGATGACCACCGGAAGGTCGAGCACGTCGCCGGCCTTGGCGGCGGGCACGGCGATCGGTTCCTTGTCCTTCCCGCGGTCCTGCCGGTAGGCCAGCGTCTCGTTCCCGACGAACAGACGGGCGGCGGGAGGCCGGCCTCGACATCGCCAAAGGCGTTGCCGCGCACGTCCACGATCAATCGCGTGGCGCCCGCCTTGCGGAGCCGGGCCACCTCGTTCTTGATCTGGGTCGCCGTCGCGGCGGCGAACGCAGGTACGCGCACCAGCCCGGTGCCTGGCGCCGCGATGCGGCCCTGCACGGCTGGTTCGGCCAGCGCCTCGCGGGTGAGATCCACGTCGTGGGGATCGGCGGCGTTCCCCGGAGCACGGTCAGGCGCACCGTGGTGCCCGGCTTGCCGGCCAGCAGGCGCGTTCCCGCGAAGACCGACGTGTCGCGGGTGGACTGGCCGTCGATGGCGCGGATGTAGTCGCCGGGCTGCAGGCCGGCCTTGGCGGCGGGCGAGCCCTCGCGGGCCGCGATGACCCGCAGGTAATGCTGGCGCGTGAGTTCGATGCCCGTCCGGCCCGTGGGGAGGGCCTCCTGCTTTTCATACGACGCGGTCTGGCCCGCATCCAGGTAGGCGGTGTCGGGGTCGAGGCCGTCGGCCAGGCCGTGCATGGCCCCGTTCATGACGTGATCGAGGTCGATCTCCTCGACGTAGTTGTTGGAGATGAGCGTCACCACGTCGTCGAAGATCGGAGGTGCTGGAAGCTGCCCCCGCGGGCGGCCATCGCCCGGTTCATGAACCCGCCGACCGCGGCAAAGGCCACGATGGCCACCGAGACGGCGAGCACGAGGATACGGCCGCGATCGTTCATGGTGCGCTCCTGAGCCATTGTAGGGGATCGACCGGGCGGCCGTCGACGCGGACCTCGAAGTACACCGCCGACTCGCCCGTGGGCGCCAGCCCGACTGTGCCGAGCGTGTCGCCCGCGCTGAGCCGCGCGCCTTGTGCCACGTCCGCCGAGGCGAGGTGGCCGTACATCGTGAACGCCCCCCCGCCGTGATCCAGGATGACGAGCTGCCCGAACCCGGAGAACGGCGCCACGTAGGCCACGATGCCGCCGTGCACGGCGCTGACGGCCGTGCCTTCCGCTGCCTCGATCTCGATACCGTTTCTGACGATGGCGGTGCCGAAGCGGCCGTTGCGGCTGGGGCCGAATCGTGTGAGCACCGGCCCCTGCACCGGCCACGCCAGCGTCCCGCGGAACGGGCCGAACGGCAGGTCGGGCCGGGTGACCGGGATCGTGCCCACGGTGCGCTGCAGGTCGGCCTGCGCGTCCTGCAGTTCGGCGACGTAGCGGGCGGCCATGTCCCGCCGCTGGTCCAGCGCGTCGATGGCCGCGTTGTGGGCGGCCACGCTCTTCTCGAGCGCCGCCCGCGCGCTGGCGGCGGCTTCCTGGGAACTGGCCACCTCGTCGTGCCGCGCCTCCAGGTCCGCCAGCGCGGACTTCTCGGCCGCCAGCGTCCGGCGGTGGGCGTCGAGCCGTGCGCGATCGAGCCGGGCAATGGCGGCCACGCCGCGCGTCATGCGGCCGAACGCCTTGGGGTCGTCGGAGGACAACAGGAGCCGCAGGTAGCCGCCCTTGCCGCGGCGGTAGATGGACACCAGCCGCTCGGCCACGCCTGGTGTGTTGGCCACCCGCTCCGCCTCGAGGTGCTCGACCCGTGCCGCCACCGCGTCGCGTTCAAGCGTGACGGCCGACAGCTCGGCGTCGGCCTCGGTCACGCGCGCCTGCGCCACCTCGCGGTCGAGCTCCAGCCGCCGCAGATCATTGAAGAGTGTGCGCGCCCGTGCGGCGAGGGCGTCGGCTTCCTTCTGCAGCGCCTTGATGCGCTCGGACGCACGCTGGGCCATCGCCCGGGCGTCCTCGGACGACAGTTCCTGGCCGAGCGCCACCGAGCCGGCCAGCCCGGCTACGAGCGCCCACGCCATCACCCGCCGGTCCATGCCCTCAATTGTAAGATCGGATGATGGCCCAGCCGCCTGAAGCCCCCGCCGTCTCCGTTTCCCGCGCCGAACTGCTGTGGATCACCTTCGGGGCCTGGACCGGCGGCGTCTGTATCCTCACGCTGCTGCCGCTGCTCCTCATCCCGCGGCTCGGCATCGGCGCCGGCATGGCCGCGTCGTACCTCATCTTCTTCCTCGCCTGGCAGCCCGTGCAGGTCGTGACGCAGCGCGTGGCCGGCATCGCGCCCGCCGTGGTGCGCATGATCGTGCTGGTGGCCGCCGCGGCCGTCTGCGCGTACTACCTTCGCGAGCTGGTCATCGCGACCTCGCGCGGCTGACCTGCCTCGCGTCGCCCCGACCATATACTTGAAGCCGTGAGGGTGCTCGGCATCGACTACGGCGCGCGCCGCATCGGCCTCGCGCTGAGCGATGCGACCGGCACGCTGGCCTCGCCGTGGCGGCTCGTCGAGCGGCCGGCGTCCGACGCGGCCACGCTCTCCCTGCTCGCCGGCCTCATCGACACCCTCAAGCTCGATGACGACGGCCTGGAGCTGGTGGTGCTGGGCTGGCCGCGACGGCTCGACGGCAGCCCGACGGACCAGACCGCCATCGTCGAGCGCCTTGCCCCCGCGCTGCGCAGCCGGACCGGTCTCGACATCGTGCTGCAGGACGAACGGCTGTCCAGCCACGAGGCCGAACTGCGCCTGGGCGCCCGGGAACGCGACTGGCGTGTCCGCAAGCGCAAGCTCGACGCCGCGGCGGCGGCCGTCATCCTGCAGGACTTCCTCGATCACCGTCCCGCTCGCGGCCAGGCCGCCGACCCCGTATGAAGCTGCTGAAGATCCTGATGGGCGTGGCGCTCGTGGTGGGCGTCGCCGCCGGTGCCGCCGGATGGCTGCTGTACGCGCGTATCCACGACCCGTATCGCGCCTTCGACTCGGCCGAGCAGTTCGTTGACATCCCCGCTGGCGCGGGTGCGGCCCTCATCGGCGCACGGCTGGCCGAGGCCGGCGTGGTGCGCGATGCGGCGACGTTCCGCGCGGCGGTCTGGATGAGCGGACGCGCCCGCGACCTGCAGGCCGGCGAGTACCGCTTCGACCGCGCCATCTCCCCGCTGGACGTGATCGACCGGCTGGCCCGGGGCGACGTCTACCGCCGGCTGATCACCTTCCGCGAGGGACTGGTGATTTCCGAGATGGCGCTGGTGTTCGAGGAGCGCGGCTTCGGACCGGCCGCCGAGTTCGAGCGTGCGGCCGGCAACGCGTCGCTCGTTCATGACCTCGATCCCGAGGCCACGAACCTCGAGGGCTATCTGTTCCCGGAAACCTACGCGCTGCCGCGGGGTACGTCCGCCGACGAGCTCGTCTCGCAGATGGTGGGGCTCTTCAAGCGCCTCTACGACGACGCCATGCGCGCCGACGCCGCGGCTGCCGGCCTGACCACCCGCCAGGTCGTGACCCTGGCGTCGCTCGTGGAGAAGGAAACGGCCCGACGGGAGGAGCGGCCGCTCGTGGCGGCCGTCTACAGGAACCGTCTCCGGATCGGCATGGCCATGCAGGCCGATCCCACCGTCATCTACGCGCTGCAGCTGGCCGGCCAGTACGACGGCAACTTGAGCCGCGCCGACCTCCAGTTCGACTCGCCCTACAACACCTACCGCTACCCCGGGTTGCCCCCTGGTCCCATTGCGGCTCCCGGTCTGGCGTCCCTCCAGGCGACGCTCCGTCCCGCGGAGGTCGGCTACCTCTACTTCGTCAGCCGGAACGATGGAACGCACGTCTTCTCCGACACGCTGGCCGAGCACAATCGCAACGTGCAGGAGTGGCAGGTGCGCTACTTCCGCGAGCGGCGCCAGCCGCGCTGACGTCCGCGCGCGCCTGGTCGCGCGCGCACCGATGGCGGATCCCCGGCGCCACCGCCCGCCGGATTCCCGGCGCAGGGAGAGGCGATCGGCGCGGTCTTCGCCATCCGTGACGCCCTCGCTCGTGGAACCAACCTTGCACACGGTCGAGGCAGGAGCGCCAATGGGGCGCATCCACTCCCGGAGGTGGTCGTGGCTGGACTGCATGTCCTCGCGGATGATTCGCCGCGCATCCACGCCGGCTCCCATGCACGACGGGCCGAGCGTCAGCTGCGGCAGCGGGTCCGGCGCGACGCGCACCTCCGGTCCGAGCACCGCCGCCACCGCCGGGGGGTGCTCGCCTTCCTCGTCGGCGGCGACCTGGCCAGCCTGGTCACGGCGCCGGTGGTCTACTCCCTGATCGTGCCGCTGGTCGTGCTGGACCTGTGGGTG
Organism: Vicinamibacterales bacterium; assembly: GCA_041394685.1. Lineage (GTDB taxonomy): Bacteria > Acidobacteriota > Vicinamibacteria > Vicinamibacterales > UBA2999 > VFZN01. The sequence goes on along the minus strand of JAWKHU010000060.1, from coordinate 10,927 downwards.
GCGGCCTACCAGGCCATCTGCTTCCGCGCGTGGGGACTCGCGCGCGTCAGGCGCCGGCCCTACTTCGCGTTCGACCGCCGCCGCCTCGCGTACCTCAACGCGGTCGAGCAGCTCAACTGCGCGTTCTGCACCTATGCCAACGGTCTCTTCGCCTACGTGCGCGAGGTGGCGGCCCGGACGGAACAATACTGGTGTCCCATCCGGCATGCGCGCCGCGTCCGCGACCCGCACGGCCGATACCCGGCATTCGTGCCCTACGGTGATGCCGCGGCGTATCGCCGGGAACTCGGGCCGCTGCGGCAGGCCCTCGCGACGGAGCCGCACGGCGTGCCGCACGCCAGGAGGACATGATCATGATCGTGCTCAAGAACATCCTCGTCCCGACCGACTTCGGGGAGCCCTCGCAACAGGCGCTGAAGTACGGCCGGCATTTCGCCCGGCAGTTCGGGGCGACGCTGCATGTCATGCACACGGTGCAGAACGTCATGATTCCCGGTGGCGCGGAGGTGCCGGTGGCGGCCGTCCAGCAGGTCGAGGCGGGGCTGGAGTCGGTGGCCAACCGCCAGATGGACGATCTCGTCACCGAGGACGACCGCTCGTCGTTTCCGGTGGTCACCGCCGTGCGCAGCGCCCCGGCCGCGGCCCCCGACATCGTCGACTACGCGAAGACCCACGGCATCGACCTGATCGTCATGGGGACCCACGGTCGCGGCGTGATTGGTCACCTGATCATGGGCAGCGTCGCGGAGCGGTCGTGCGGTCGGCGCCGTGCCCGGTGCTCACCGTGCGCCTCGAGGAACGCGACTTCGTCCAGCCCGACGCGATGGCGCCGGCGGCGCCGGCATGACAGGGCCGTGAAGCTCTCCGCGCTCGCCCTCGACTTCGACGGAACCATCAGCCGCGACGGCCGCCTCGACCCGGCCGTCGCACAGGCGATTGCCGAGGTCCGCGAGCGTGGCATCGTAGTCGTCCTCGTCACGGGGCGACGGCTGGACGATCTGCACCGCAGCGCCGGCGACCTGCTCTGCTTCGACGCGATCGTCGGCGAGAACGGTGCGGTGCTGGAGTTTCCGGCCAGGCGCCGGCGTACGTGCTGGCGCACGCGCCTCCGCCCGCCTTCCTCGATGCGCTCCGCCGCCGGGGCATCCACTTCGACACGGGCGCCTCGGTGGTGGAGGCGGACGGCAGCGTGGCGCCGGCGGTCCTGGAGGAGCTGCACCGGCTGCGCCTGCCGCTGGTGCTGGCCTTCAACCGCGGGCGCTTGATGATCCTGCCTCAGGCCGTCGCCAAGTCCACCGGGCTGCGCGAGGCGCTGCGCGCGATGCGCCTCTCGCTGCACAACACCATCGCCGTCGGCGACGCGGAGAACGACCACGACATGCTCGATGCCTGCGAGGTCGGCGTGGCCGTGCAGTGGGGAAGCCCGGCACTCAAGGCCATGGCCGACGAAATCGTGGAGGGCTCCGGGCCCGAGGCCGTGGGGCCGTCATCCGCCGCGTGGCCGGCCAGCCGCGGCTGCTCGCGCCGCAGATGGGCCGCCGTTCGCTCCTGCTGGGGCACGAATCGAACGGTGCGCCGGTGCGGCTTGCCGTGCGTGGCCGCACGATCCTCATCGGGGGCGAGCCCGGATCCGGCAAGTCGGCTCTTGCGGGCCTGCTGTGCGAGCAGCTCATCCTCCAGGGCTACTGCCTCTGCGCCATCGACCCGGAAGGCGACTTCCTGTCGCTCCGCAGCCTGCCCGGCGTGATCGTCCTCGGCGGAGAGGATCCCCTGCCCACCGCGCGCGAGTTGACGCGGACGCTGGAGTATCCGGACGTCAGCGTCATCATCGATCTGAGCCGGACGCCGCACCGCGACAAGGTGGCGCTACGTCCGCGCCGCGGTGCCGCTGCTCAACTCGCTGCGGCGGCGCACGGGGCTTCCGCACAAGATCCTGATCGACGAGGCTCACTACTTCCTGTGGACGACGGGTGGGACCGCGCTCATCGATACCGAACTGGCCGGGTAAATCATCGTGACCTACCGGCTGTCCACCTTGCCGCGCGAGTTGTGGGGACCACACGATTCGGTGGCGATCGTGCGCCGCGAAAGCGATCGCGCCGAAGCCGAGGCGCTGGCCGCCATCTGCAGGGACGGCACGGGCGCCGTGGTCCCGCCGGCCGCACTCCAGGCACTCGGCCCCCAGGAGGCGGCCCTGCTGCCGGGGGCGTTCGAAGCACACGGCGGCGTCCGCCGGTTCACCGCGGCGCCCCGCCTGACCGAGCACGTGCGCCACCGCTCGAAGTACCTGGACATGCCCATTGCCGAGGGACACGCGTTCGTGTTCGGCGAGGGCGCGCACCTGCGGCACCGGGCCCGCTCCCTCAAGGAGTTCATGTCACTGCTGGCGACGACGCCGGCGCCCGTCCTGCTCGGACACGTGACGCGGCGCGACTTCTCCCGCTGGATCGAGGACGTGTTCCGCGACGGTCCGCTGGCGCGCCGCATCAGGACCATCGAAGCCGAGACGGACGAGGTGTCCGATGTGCCTGGCGCCGTCGCCGCGATCAGTCAGGCCATCCGTGCGCGCTACGACCCGCCGAACGGGCCGGCGGTGCTCGACGCGTGACGGGCGCTCAGCGCTCGTTCCACTTCAGCTTCTGGCGCAGCACCTCGAAGTAGCTGCGGGCCGAGGCGCGGACCAGCCGCAGCGGACGGGCCGAACGCGCAATGGTGACCGTGCGCTCGGGTGCGAGCGGGAACCCGGCCTGGCCGTCCACCGTCACGAAGACTTCCTCACCCGCGCTGCTGGCGGTAGGGGAGACGCGCACCTCGCGCTCGGCCGGGACGACGATGGGCCGGTTGGTCAGCGTGTGCGGGGCAATCGGGGTGATGAGGATGGCGTCCATCGCCGGGTGCACGATGGGACCGCCGGCCGAGAGGTTGTACGCGGTCGATCCCGTGGGGCTCGCGACGATGAGGCCGTCGGCCCGCACGGTGGTCAGGAACTGTTCGCCCACCCACACCGACAGCTCCACCATCCGCGACAGCGCGCCGCGCGTGAAGACGATGTCGTTGAGCGCGATCAGGCCATGCGGGCCGTCGCCGCCGGACGCCGACGCCTGGCCGGCCGTGCCGAACTCCGCGCGCAGCATCATGCGCTCGTCGTGCGTGGCGCGGCCAGACACGACCGCCTCCAGCGAGGCGAAGAGCTCCGGGCGCGTGATCTCCGTGAGGAAGCCCAGCGAGCCGAAGTTGACCCCGAGAATCGGGATGTCCCGCTCGGCCGCCGCAATCCGATCGGCCATGGCCAGGAGCGTACCGTCGCCGCCGAGAACGAGGACGAGGTCCACCTGCGCCGGCAGGCGGTCGCGGTCCACGACGACGCGCGGGCGCGTCCCGTCCGGGAGGGCGGCGACCGTTTCGGGCGACCACACCGCGTCCAGACCGCGCTCGGTCAGCCAGGCGTCGATGGCCGTGAGGGTCTCGGACAGGTCGGTGAGCTGCGGTTTGGCGACGATCCCAATCGTCATCGGCGCACCTCGAGAAGCATCAGGAATTCCTTGTTGCCGCGCGCGCCCGTCACGGGCGATTCGGTCAGGCCGAGGCGATCGAGCCCGGCGTCCGCCGCCGCGGCGGTCACCTCGTCGATCACCCGGGCATGCACCTCGGGCTTCGAGACGATCCCGCCCTTGCCGACGTCGCGCCGGCCCGCCTCGAACTGCGGCTTCACCAGGGCCACGATGCGGCCGCCGGCCGCGACGAGGGCGGGCAGCACCGGGAAGATGAGCCCCAGCGAGATGAACGAAACGTCGATGCTGACGAGATCCGCGCCATCGCCGATGTCCGGGAGATCCTGCGGCGTCAGGTGCCGGGCGTTGACACCCTCCACTACGGTCACCCGCGAGTCGGTCCGCAGCTTCCAGTGCAGCTGCCCGTGTCCGACATCGACGGCGATGACGCGCCGGGCGCCGTGCTGGAGCAGCACGTCGGTGAACCCGCCGGTGGAGGCGCCGATGTCGAGCGCGAGGGCGCCCTCGACTCCGAGCCCGAAGATGTCGAGGGCATGCGCCAGCTTCAGCCCGCCGCGGCTCACCCACGGGTGATCCGGCCCCAGGACCTTGACGTCGGCGGCCGCGTCCACCATCGTGCCGGCCTTGTGCGCGCCGTGGCCGTTGACGTCCACCTGTCCCGCCAGGATCAGCGCCCGCGCCTTCTCGCGCGACTCGACCAGCCCCTTGTGGACCAGCAGGGCGTCCAGCCGCATCCGGGCCGTCATGTGCGCCGGTGGACCACCCAGTGCGCGAGACCGGGCAGCCGTGAGTCCGAGAGGGCCGCGTCGGCGAGGGCGGCCTCGGCACGCGCGAGACAGGCGGCGGCGAGTGTGCGCGATCGGTCGAGTCCGTACAGCGCGACATAGGTGGGCTTGCCCGCCGCGGCATCCTTGCCGGCCGTCTTGCCCAGGTCGCTCGACGCGCCCTCCACGTCGAGGATGTCGTCGACGATCTGGAAGGCGAGCCCGATCTCACGCGCGTAGCGGTCCAGCGCGCCCGCCACCTCCGCCGTCGCCCCGCCCATCGTTCCGCCCGCCAGCACCGCGGCGCGAATGAGCGCACCCGTCTTGCGCGCGTGCATGTCGCGCAGGCCGTGTTCGTCGAGCACCGCGGGAGGCTGGTCGGCACGGCCGGTGCCGCGGGCCTGCGTCGGATCGGCGTCGAGGTCGATCGCCTGCCCGCCCACCATGCCGCAGGCGCCGGCGGCCTCGGCCACGAGCAGCAGCGTCTGCAGCTTGCGGGACTGGAGATCCGGATCGCCGTCGCTCTCCGGCCGCCGGGCGAGCAAGGCAAAGGCCTCGGACTGGAGACCGTCGCCGGCAAGGATGGCCATGCCATCGCCGTGCACGACATGCGAGGTGGGCCGGCCGCGGCGCAGCGCGTCGTTGTCCATGGCCGGCAGGTCGTCGTGCACCAGCGAGTAGGTGTGGATCATCTCGAGGGCACAGGCGGCCGGCATCGCCAGGCGCCGCGCGCCGTCCGCGTCGCCGGGACGCACCGCTTCGCACGCGGCGAGCACGAGGAGCGGCCGCAGCCGCTTGCCGCCGGCCAGCAGCGAATAGCGCATGGCGTCGACGATGACCGCGGGCGCGGCGGGCGGTGCGACCAGGACCTCGGCCAGCGCGGCGTCGACCGCCGCGCGCCGGTCGTCCAGGTACTCGGACAACGTCACGGCACGCCTACTCGTCGTCGGACTCGAGGCCCATGCCCGGCGGGGCGGGCCGGACGTCTCCGCGCTCGTTGAGGATCTCGATGCGCCGTTCGGCGGCTTCGAGCCGGCCGTGGCAGAAGCGGGAGAGCGTGACGCCCCGCTCGTACAGCTCGAGCGACGACTCGAGCGGCAGGTCGCCCTCCTCGAGCTTCTTGACGATGGTCTCGAGCTCGGCGATGGCGGCCTCGAAATCCTTGATGGTGGGGTCCATGGCGCTCCCCGATTCTATCGCGTGGCGATCGGGCCGCAGCCGCGACTACTCACCGGTCACGCGCGCGCGCAGCTCACCGTGCTCGAGCGTGACGCGGATGCGCTCACCGGGCTCGACGCTGCCGGCATCACGCACGACCCGCGTGCGGTCGTCGGTCCAGCAGACGGCGTAGCCGCGGCCGAGCACCGCCAGCGGGCTCAGGGTGTCGAGCCGCGCCGCCATCGTCCGGAACGTCGTCTCGGCGGCGTGCTGGCGCCGCGCGGCGGCGCCCTGCAGGCGCCCGGCGAATGCCACCAGCCGCGTGCGGACCTGGCCCAGGCGGTGGCGGGGATCGAATGTGTCGAGCGACCGCTCCAGTCCGTCCAGGCGCCGGCTGCGACGCAGGCCGGCGCGGCGGACGGCCTCGGACAGCCCGGCTGACAACTCCGCGACGTGCCGCGCGCGCCACGCGACGCGTCCGGGCAGGCCGGCCCGTGACGGCCGTCCCGCAAGAGCGTGCACGCGCGACTCGAGCCGCCGCAGGCGGCCATGCACGGCGGCCCGCAACTGGTGCGCGAGGCGATCGATGTGAGCGGTGAACTCGTCCTTCTTGCGCACGACCAGCTCGGCGGCCGCCGAGGGCGTGGCGGCGCGCAGGTCGGCCACGAAGTCGGCGATGGTGAAGTCGGTCTCGTGCCCGACGGCCGAGATCACGGGCACCGGGCACGACGCGATCGCGCGCGCCACGACCTCCTCGTTGAAGGCCCAGAGGTCCTCGAGCGAGCCGCCGCCGCGGCCACGATGACGACGTCCACGGTTTCGATGCGGGCGACGAGCCGCAGCTTCCGCGCGATGTCGGACGCGGCGCCGTCGCCCTGCACGCGGGCCGGCGCGATCACGAGGTGTGCGTTGGGATAGCGGCGGCGCAGGACGCGGACGATGTCGCGGAGCGCCGCGCCGTCGGGGAGGTCACGATGCCGATGCGCCGCGGCAGCGCCGGCAGCGCGCGCTTGCGCGCGTCGTCGAACAGCCCCTCGGCCGCGAGGCGCTTCTTCAACTGCTCGAAGGCCAGCTGCAGCGCGCCACTGGCCGTGCGGTTCCAGGTGCTCGCACACCAGCTGATACTCACCCTTGGGCTCATGCACAACTGATGCGGCCGCGTGCGACGACATGGAGGCCGTCCTCGGGCTTGAAGCGCAGCAGCCGGAGCGTCGAGCGGAAGACCACCCCCTTGATCTGGGCCGTCGCGTCCTTGAGCGTGAAGTAGAAGTGGCCGGAGTTCCAGACGCGCCCATTGGAGATCTCGCCTTCGACCCACACGTCGGTGAAGGCATCCTCGACGAGGCCGCGGAGGCGCGCGGACGGGGCGGAGACGGAGACGGCGCGGGCCGCGGATGTCACGGGGGCCGCAGATGGCGCAGATGGCGCAGATGGCGCAGATGGCGCGGATGGCGGATGGGCCGCCGCAGATGGCGCAGATGGCGGATGGGCCGCCGCAGATGGCGAAGCGCGCAGAGCGCGTCGATGGTGGGGTGGGGCGTGCGAAGCGGTCGTAGCGGGCGGCGTCGGGGCGAGGAGCGGGCGGGCGGTGGGTCGGGGGGCGGAGGCCGGGGCGCTCGGGGCGGCGCGGTTCGGGGTCGGGCGCCGGCAGCGGCGTCGTCGTCGAAGGAGCTGGCTCATGGGCCGACCTCGGCAGAGTTGCCGGTCGGCGAGGGCATCGAGGTCGGCGGCGTTGAGGCTGACGCGGCTGATGGCGAGCGCGCGGCCGGTGTCGGGTCGGCGGTGACCAGCGCGCCGTTCGGTCGCGGGTCGCCGGTGGCGGGCTCGAAGCGAACCGGGAGGCCCGTGCGGAAGCGCGCGATCACCGCCTCGCGCTCCACGCCGATGACGCCGTCGTGCGGGCCCGTCATCCCGGCGTCGGTGAGGCAGGCGGTTCCGCCGGGGAGGATGCGTTCGTCCGCCGTCTGCACGTGCGTGTGGGTCCCGATGACGGCGGTGGCGCGTCCGTCCAGCCACCACGAGATCGCAATCTTCTCCGACGTGGTCTCCGCATGGACGTCCACCAGGATGACGCGCACGCCCTCGTCGCGCAGCCGCTGGATCTCGCGGTCGGCGGCGGCGAAGGGATCGTCGAGCGTGGAGAGGAAGACGCGGCCCAGCACGTTCACCACGCCCACGCGGGTGCCGTCGGTGGCGTTCAGGATCGACGCCTGGCCGGGCGTGCCGGCCAGGTAGTTGGCCGGCCGCACGAGCCGCGGCTCCTGGCCGATGTAGGTGAGGATCTCGCGCTTGTCCCAGGTGTGATTGCCGCCCGTGATGCCGTGGACGCCCGCGCGGAAGATCTCATCGGCGTGTTCACGCGTGAGACCGGCGCCCGCCGACGCGTTCTCGCCATTGGCGATCGCGAGGTCCACCTGCCACGCGCGCACGAGCAGTTTCACCGCGCGCCGCACCAGCTCGCGGCCCGGCCGGCCGACGATGTCCCCGATGAAGAGCAGCTTCACTCAGCGGTCCGCTTCGATGGGGAGCAGGATCTCACGGCCTCGGCGGTCGGCCATCTTGGGGAGGACGATCCGCAGTTCGCCCTGGCTGAGCGTCGCGCGGGCGCGCGACGCGTCAACGGCAACCTGCACGCGGACGGCCCGCGCAAAGCGGCCGAAGTCGCGTTCCACCAGGTGATAGCTGCGCGGCGTGCGGGACGGCTCGGCGCGTTCCTTCTCGCCGACGACGAGCACGATCGAGCCCTTGATCATCACGCGGAGGCTGTCGGCGCCCAGTCCCGGCAGGTCCACGACGACCTCGATCGCTGACTCGGTTTCGACCACGTCCAGGGTGGGGGAGCACTCGCCGGACACGAACGGGCGGCGGTCGGGCGGCTGCGGGCGAAGGTCTTCGAAGAGGCGCCGGACCTCGATGGCCACGTCGGGGACATCGGGTGAAGGCGTCAGGTAGGTCACGGGTCGATTCTACCGCCTCACCGGCGCAGGCGGCCCGGGGCAGGCGGTCAGCGGAGAGGCGGTCACATGATGAGTGTTTAACACTAAGATTTTCTGCTTGACACAAACTCACTACGTGCTATCCTTGAATTCGTTGAAGGGGAGGCAAGGAACGCACATGGCGAAGCGAGTCATCGGCATCGACCTGGGCACGACCAACTCGGTCGTCTCGGTCATCGAAAACGGCCAGCCGGTCGTGGTCGTGAATCAGGAAGGCGCCCGGACCACCCCGTCCGTGGTCGGCTTCTCCAAGGACGGTGAGCGCCTGGTCGGCCAGGTCGCGAAGCGGCAGGCCGTCACGAATCCCGAGAACACGGTGTTCTCCGTCAAGCGCTTCATGGGCCGCACGTTCGGTGAGATGGCGGACGAGGTGCGGCGCGTGCCGTGCAGTCGCCGCCGCCGCCAACGGCGACGCCCGTATCGAGGTGCGCGGCAAGCGATGCTCGCCGCGGATCTCGGCGATGGTCCTGCAGAAGCTGAAGCAGGCGGCCGAGGACTACCTCGGCGAGAAGGTCACCGAGGCGGTCGTCACCGTCCCGGCGTACTTCAACGACGCCCAGCGTCAGGCCACCAAGGACGCGGGCAAGATTGCGGGACTCAACGTCCAGCGCATCGTCAACGAGCCCACCGCGGCCGCACTGGCGTACGGGCTCGACAAGAAGGCGGACGAGACCATCGCGGTCTACGACCTCGGCGGCGGCACGTTCGACATCTCCATCCTGGAGGTCGGCGGCGGCGTGGTCGAGGTGAAGTCCACCAACGGCGACACCCACCTCGGTGGCGACGACTTCGACCAGGCGGTGATGGACCACCTGATCGCGGAGTTCAAGAAGGCCGAGGGCATCGACCTCGGCAAGGACCGCATGGCCCTGCAGCGGCTCAAGGAAGCTGCGGAGAAGGCCAAGATCGAGTTGTCGTCGGCGCTGGAGACCGAGGTCAACCTGCCGTTCATCACGGCGGACGCCACCGGCCCCAAGCACCTCACGCTGAAGGTGACGCGCGCCACGCTCGAGCGGCTGGTCGAGCCGCTCGTGCAGCGCACCCTCGGGCCGGTCAAGCAGGCCATCGCCGACGCCGGCGTCACGCCCGGCGACATCGACGAGGTGGTGCTGGTCGGCGGCTCCACGCGCATGCCGCGCGTGCAGCAGGTCGTCAAGGAACTGTTCGGCAAGGAGCCGCACAAGGGCGTCAACCCTGATGAAGTGGTCGCCGTTGGTGCGGCGCTCCAGGGTGGGGTCCTCGCGGGTGAGGTCAAGGACCTCCTCCTGCTGGACGTCACGCCGCTCTCGCTCGGTATCGAGACGCTTGGCGGCGTGATGACTCCGCTCATCGCGCGCAACACGACCATCCCGACGAAGAAGACCGAGGTCTTCTCGACGGCCGCCGACAACCAGACGTCGGTGGAGGTCCACGTGCTCCAGGGGGAGCGCCAGTTCGCCCGCGACAACCGGACGCTCGGCCGGTTCCACCTGGTCGGGTTGCCGGCCGCGCCGCGCGGCGTGCCGCAGATCGAGGTCACCTTCGACATCGACGCGAACGGCATCGTCAATGTCGCGGCGAAGGACACGGCGACCGGCAAGGCGCAGACGATCACCATCAGCGGGTCGAGCGGCCTGAACAAGGACGAGGTCGACCGGATGGTGAAGGACGCCGAGGCGCACGCGGCCGACGACCAGGCGCGTCGCGAGACGATCGACGCGCGCAACCAGGTGGACGCGCTCGTCTACTCGGTGGAGAAGGCCCTGGCCGAGAGTCGGGCCACCGTGGACCCGGCGCTGATCGGCCGGGTCGAGACGGCGCTCGAGGCGGCGCGAACCGCCGTCAAGGGTGACGACAAGGATGCCATCGCCCGTGCGGGCGAGGAACTGCAGCGCGCCTCGCGCGAGATGGCCGATGCCGCCGCGAAGGCGCAGGCGCAGGGGCCGTCGGGCGGAGCGTCCGGCGGGCCCGGCGGGGCGCAGGGGCAGGACGAAGTCGTCGACGCGGAGTTTGCCGAGACGGCGTAGTCACAGGTGTGACGGACCGGGCGCCGCAGGCCGGCGCCCGGCTCGCAGGCAGTCGGTGAGAGAGACAGACGAAGGAGACAGAGGCCATGGCCATCGCACGATTCGACCCGTTCCGTGACCTGTCGGTCCTGCAGGACCGCGTGAACCGCCTGTTCGGCGACGCCTACGGCGCGCGCGACGAGAGCGTGCTCAACAACTGGGTTCCGGTCGTGGACATCTACGAGAACGACAAGAAGGACTTGGTGATCAAGGCAGAACTGCCCGACGTCAAGCGCGACGACGTGGCCGTGACGGTGGAAAACAACCTGCTGACGATCAGCGGCGAGCGCAAGATGGCGACCGACGTGAAGAAGGAGCGCTATCACCGCATCGAACGCAGCTACGGCAGCTTCACGCGCTCGTTCACGCTGCCGGCCACGGTCGACAGCACCCACATCGCGGCGGACTTCCGGGAGGGCGTGCTCACCGTGCGCCTGCCGTTCCGGGAAGAG
>JAWKHU010000059.1:0-83320 GCA_041394685.1 Vicinamibacterales bacterium | reverse complement strand
GTTCAGCCACCAGCTCCACCTGTCGAAGGAGCTGCTGTGCACGGACTGCCACGACGGGGTCGAGCGCGGACCGGTCGCCGGCCTGCCGAGCGTCAACACGTGCATGATCTGCCACTCGCAGATCGCGACGGACCGGCCCATCATCCAGGAGATCACCGCGATGCAGGAGAAGGGCCTCGAGCTCGCCTGGCAGCGCGTCTACGGCTATACGCGCGAGGCGCACGTCCGCTTCGAGCACGCGCCGCACATCCGCAAGGGCGTCGAGTGCTCCACCTGCCATGGCGACATGACCCAGCAGACCGTCGCCCAACGCGTCGTGGACATGGACATGGCCTACTGCGTCAACTGCCACAAGGAACGCCAGGCGTCGAACGACTGCCTGACGTGCCACTACTGAGCCGGTGGCCCCGATGACGCCGATGGATCGTCGACGGTTCCTCAAGGTCACCGCCATCACGGGCACCAGCGCGGCGCTGGCCGGCTGCGGCAACCCCGAACACCAGATCATCCGCTTCGTGCCGGAGGAGGAGCTGACGCCCGGCATCGCCGTGTGGAAGCCCAGCACCTGCCCGCTGTGCCAGGCGGGATGCGGCGTGCTGGCCCGTGTCATGGACGGCGACGCCGAAGTCTTCCGCAACGGCGAGCCCGGCGTGACCCGCATGGGGCTGCCCCGCAAGCTCGAGGGCGATCCGGAGCACGCCGTCAGCCAGGGCCGGCTCTGCGTCCGTGGGCAGGCCGCCATCCAGGTCACCTACCACCCCGATCGCATCACGACGCCGATGCGGCGGACGGGCGACCGGTTCGTCGGTGCGATGGAGGCGGTGTCGTGGGACGACGCGCTGGCCGATCTGGCCATGCGCCTCGACACGCTCCTCGCGGCCGGACAGGCTGACACCATCGCCTTCCTCGGCCGCCCGCGCCGCGGCCGCCGCGCCGATCTGGTGCGCGAGGTGCTGCAACACCTCGGGGCCCACGCGCCCGTCACCTTCGAGGTGTTCGACGACGCCGTGCTGCGCCGTGCCAACGAGGCGAGCTTCGGTCGTCATCAACTGCCCACGTTCGACCTGGCGCGCGCGCAGTCGTGGTCAACTTCGGCGCCGACCTGTTGGGCACCTGGAACGCGCCGGTCGCGCACAGCGTCGCTTACGGGCGCATGCGGCAGGGCCAGCCGGGCCGCCGCGCCAAGTTCGTCCAGGTCGAACCGCGCATGTCGCAGACCGGGGCCAGCGCCGACGAGTGGCTGGCCGTGCGTCCGGGCACCGAGGGCGTCGTGGCCCTCGGCCTCGCGCACGTGCTGATGCGCGAGGGTCTCCGGCCGGCCGCGGCCGCCGGGCGCGCAGGCGCCGCCGTGGCCGAGTGGACGGAGGGCCTGCCGTCGTTCACGCCGCAGGCCGTGCAGGCCATCACCGGCATGCCGGCCGCCCGCCTCGAACGATTGGCGCGCGAGTTCGGCACGCACGCACCGGCGGTCGCCATCATCGGCGGCGCCGCGCTCGCGCACACCAACGGCTTCGCCCAGGCGCTGGCCGTCAACGCGCTCAACGCCCTGGCCGGAAGCGTCGGCACGCCCGGCGGGCTGCACTTCACCCCCGCGCCCCAGCCGCCAGCCGACAGCGTCCGTGGCGTCAAGGACCTGCTGGCGGGAACGGCGCCGCAACTGCTGCTGCTCGACGAGGCCAATCCCGTCTTCGGCGCGCCGGCGGCGTGGAAGGCCGCGGACGCCCTCAGGCAGGTGCCGTTCATCGTCAGCTTCGGGTCGTTCGTGGACGACACCAGCGCGCTGGCAGACCTCCTCCTCCCGGATCACACGTTCCTCGAGTCGTGGACCGATGCCGCTCCCGAGTCGGGGCCCTGGAGGCCGCGCCGCGCACCGCGCCGCCCCGCCATGCGGCCGCTGTACGACACGCGGCCCATGCCCGACGTGCTGCTCGACGTCGTGCGTCGTCTCGGCCGGGCGCCCGAACCGCCGCTGCCGTGGCAGACCTTCGAGGAGATGCTGCAGGCCGACGCGCCGGTGCCAGCCGCGGCCAACGCCGATGCCGGCGCCGCGGGGACCGCCGTGGCCTGGGTGGAGCCGCGGTTCGACGGCGAGCCCGCCGCGTATCCCTTCCACCTGCTGCCCTATGCGTCGCAGGCACTCGGGGACGGATCGCTGGCGCACCTGCCATGGCTGCAGGAGCTGCCCGACCCGCTCACGACCGCCATGTGGAGCGCGTGGGTGGAGATCCACCCGCAGGCGGCGGCGCGTCTGGGCATCGCGGAGGAGACGTCGTCCAGATCACCTCGGCGCACGGCTCGGTGCGCGCGCCGGCCGTCCTCTCGCCCGGGATCGGTCCCGATGCCGTTGCCATGCCGGTGGGCCAGGGACACGAGACGTTCACGCGGTACGCGAGCGGCCGCGGCACCAATCCGCTGCGCGTGCTGGGCGCGTTCGAGGAGCCGGAGACGGGGGCCTGGGCCTGGGCGCCACGCGCGTCTCCATCGCCCGGGCGGCCGACCGGGACGGCAGCCTCATCCTCTTCGCGGGCGCCACGCGCAGAGCGGCCCGAACATCACGGCAGGGGCTGAGATGGCACATCGCTGGGGCATGGTCGTGGATCTGGACCGGTGCACGGGCTGCGAGGCCTGCGTGACCGCCTGCCACGCCGAAAACAACATCCCGACCGTCGGGGCCGACGAGGCCGCCCGCGGCCGGGCGATGCACTGGATCCGCGTGGAGCGGTACTGGGAGGGCGAGTTCCCGGACGTCACCGTGAAGTTCCGCCCCGTGCTGTGCCAGCAGTGCGACAACGCGCCGTGCGAGGCGGTCTGCCCGACCTATGCGAGCCACCAGAACGAGGATGGCCTGAACGCGCAGGTGTACAACCGCTGCATCGGCACGCGCTACTGCGCCAACGCCTGCATGTACAACGTGCGGTTCTTCAACTTCTTCCACCCGCAGTGGGAGAAGCCGCTCAACCTGCAGCTCAACCCCGACGTGTCGCTGCGCGAGTCGGGGGTCATGGAGAAGTGCACCTTCTGCGTGCAGCGGATCAAGGCGGCCAAGACGGCGGCCCGAGCCGAGGACCGCACCATCGAGGACGGGTCCCTGCAGCCGGCGTGTGCGCAGGCCTGCCCCGCCGGCGCGCTCGTCTTCGGCGACCTCGCGGATCCGGAGAGCCGGGTCGCGCGGCTGTCGAAGTCGCCCCGCGGCTCCAAGCTGCTCGAGGACCTGGGCGCCGAACCGAAGATCACCTACCTCCAGCGGCAGGGGTGGCATGAACCGGACGCGTAACAACCCGATCGCCGACGACCTGGTGCGTCCCCTCTTCCACACCTCGGTGTGGTTCTACGGCGTCGTCGTCGTGCTGGCGAGCGTCGTGCTCTGCGGCGCCGCGGCGTGGGGCTATCAGCTCTGGTACGGCATCGGCGTGGCCGGCATCAACTGGCCCGTGTTCTGGGGCTTCTACCTCACCAACTTCGTGTTCTGGATCGGCATCTCGCACGCGGGCACGCTGATCTCGGCCATCCTGCGCCTGGTCAACGCGCGCTGGCGGCGGCCGGTGACGCGCTGCGCCGAGGTGATCACGGTGTTCGCGCTGATGATTGGGGCGATGTTCCCCCTCATCCACCTGGGCCGGCCCTGGCTGGCCTTCTGGCTGGCCCCGTACCCGAGTGCTCGCGAGATCTGGCCCAACTTCCGATCGCCGCTCGTCTGGGACTTCTTCGCCATCAACACGTACCTGACCGGCAGCCTGCTCTTCCTGTTCCTGCCGATGATTCCGGACTTCGCACTCATCCGCGACCGCGCGACGGGCTGGCGGCGCCGCGTGTACGGCGCGCTGGCGCTCGGCTGGCAGGGCACGACCAAGCAGTGGCACCGTCTCGAGGCCGGCATGCAGATCATGGCCATCGCCATCATCCCGGTGGCGGTGTCGGTCCACACCATCGTGTCCTTCGACTTCTCGATGGCCACCGTGCCGATGTGGCACTCCACCATCTTCGGCCCCTACTTCGTGGCAGGCGCCATCTTCAGCGGCATCGCGGCGCTCATCATCGCGATGGCCGCGCTCCGCCGCCTCCTCCACCTCGAGAAGTACCTCCACCCCGTCCACTTCGAGAACCTGGGCAAGCTGCTGCTCCTCATGAGCCTGCTGTGGGCCTACTTCGTGTTCGCCGAGCGGCTCACGGTGTGGTACGGCAACGAGCCCTCGGAAATGGCGGTGTTCTGGGCCACGCAGGCCGGCGACTTCGCGCCGCTCTACTGGACGATGGTCGTCTGCAACTTCGTCATCCCGTTCCCCCTCCTCTCGCTGAAGGCCTTCCGGACGGTCACCGGCTGCGTCATCGCCTCGTTCGCGGTCCTGGTCGGCATGTGGCTGGAGCGTTTCCTCATCATCGTGCCGTCGCTGTCGAACAAGCCGCTGACCTACAGCTGGGGCTCCTACTCCCCCACCGCGGTGGAGATCACGATCATGGCGGCCACCTTCGCGGCCATGATCCTGCTCTACATGCTCTTCTCGAAGTTCGTGCCCATCATCTCGATCTGGGAGCTGAAGGTGGGGAACCAGCCGCATCCGCCCGAACCGGTGGCTGACGAGGACGAACTGGCCGGGCTGTGGAAGGCGCGGCCATGAGGGCCATCTACGCGCTCTTCACCGGACCGGACGGCGCGCAGCAGGCGGTGGAGGCGCTGCGCGGGGCGGGCGTGGCCGACCGCGACATCGTGGTGATGTCCTCGGAGCCCTTCGAGGAGTACGAGTTCAGCCAGCGCGACGAGGCCACCTGGCTGCACTGGATCGCGGGCGCCGGCGCCGTTGCCGGCCTCGTCCTCGGCTACTTTCTCACGGCCGGCACGCAGCAGCTCTGGCCGCTCCAGACCAGCGGCATGCCCATCGTCTCGACGTGGCCGAACACCATCGTGGTCTTCGAGCTGACGATGCTCGGCGCGATCCTGTCGACGGCCGTGGCGCTGCTCGTCACGGCCAGCCTGCCGCGGCGGATGCCGCCTCTACGACCCCGCCGTCACGCGCGGCTACGTCCTCGTCGGCGTCGACCAGCCCGACCAGGCGCTGGGCGCGAGGCTGTCGGACGTGCTCGCCGCCGTGCCCGGGGCGGAGGTGAAGGCGGTTAGGTGAAGAGGGGATAGAGCAAAGGCAAAAGGCAGGAAGGCAGAAGGCAGAAGGCAGAGGCAGAAGGCAGAAGGCGAAAGGATCGCATCGACATCGTGGTCCTGTTGTGCCTTTTGCCTTTTGCCTTTCGCCTTTGCCTGCCTGCCTTTGCCCTTTGCCTTCTGCCTTGCGCCTTCCTAGATCCTCTTCAGCAACGCCCCCAGCCCCAGCGTGTCCTCCTTCACCGGGATCTTGAAGAGCTTCGCGGCGTTCTCGTAGAGCAGGAGCTGCTTGTCCTTGTTGGGGAGCTTCAGCTCGTCCATGAAGCCGAGGTAGGACTCCATCGACGAGATGGGCCAGTCGGTGCCGAAGAGCACCTTGCGGGGTTCATGCCCCAGAGCAGCATCTCCTGGAGCTGGCGGCGCATGTGCTCCTCGAAGCGATCCGGAGAAGTCGCCGAGCACCAGCCCCGAGATGTCCGCGTAGACGTTGTCGTTCTTGTAGACGACCTCCATGCAGTCGCGGAACCAGGGGTTGCCGAGGTGGCAGATCACGAACTTCACCTTCGGAAAGTCCACCGCCACCTCGTCCACGTTGAGCGGGTGGGAGTGCTCACCTGCCCGTCGGCGCGTAGGTGTCGCCGGTGTGGATCATCACCGGGACGTCGAACTCCTCGGCCAGGGCGTAGGCGGGGGCGAGCTTCTGGTCCGCCGGGTAGAACGGCTCGTACCCGGGGTAGAGCTTGAGGCCCTTGATGGCGCCCTGCTCCAGCAGCACCCGCAGTTCGTCCAGGTCGGCCTGGGTCAGGTTCTTCCAGGACAGGCCGGCGACGACATGGAGGTTGGGGATGTCGCGGATGGCCTCGACCACCGCCCGCGTGGAGGGGCGGCCGGGAACCACCTTGTACGAGGTGAGCACGAGCGCGACGTCGATTCGGTTGCGCCGCATGGACTGGAGCAGCTTCTCGAGTGAGGCGCCGAGTGCGTCCACCGTCTCATCGTGGTAGTTGTTGACGTGCGTATGGCAGTCGATGATCATCCGCGCCTCATTTGCGGGTGTAGCGGTCGATGACCGAGGACGCCCAGTCGCGGCCCCCCAGTCCGAAGGCGATGGCCAGGGCGAAGCACAGCGCCCCGAACGCGATCTGGAAGGCCGAGACGAGCACGCGCGTCTCGATGGCCAGCTGCTCGGCGGCCGTGAAGAGGACGAAGGCCAGGACAGCCAGGCGCGCGAGGGCGCCGATCGGCTCGGCGGCGGTGCTGCCGATGTTGTTGAGGTAGGTGTAGACGACGGCGCCGACCACCCGTGCCAGCAGCGACCCGAAGACGAGGATGCCCAGCGCCAGCAGCAGATTGGGCAGGTAGTTGGCGAGCCGGAACAGCAGCCCGCCGGCGGCGGGCGCCGAGCGCGTCGAGCAGCGCGATGAAGATGCCGAGGAGGATGAACCAGTAGACGGCGTTGGCCAGCAGGGTGACGGTGGTGAACTTGATCCCGCCCTGGATGAGGAAGTCCTCGATGCCCGCCCGCTCCGCCGCATCGTCGAGCCGCACGAGGCGGAAGACCCGGATGGCCAGGCGCCTGGCGAGCTTGGCGAGCAGCCACCCTGCGAACAGCAGGACGATGGCCAGGCCGATGTCGGGCAGCGCGCCGACCACCTGCCACCACGTGCGTTCGAGCGAGTCCACGAGCCTCGTGGTCTCCGACATGCCGTTCCTCCTCCCCGCGCCCTGCGCGCCGGCGCTGCGGTTGTCCTGAATCCTATCGTCCACGACCAGCCTGCGCAATCGGTCCGCCTCACGACGCGCATGCTAGGATGCGGCCAATGACGTTCGGCGCAGTCTGGAACGCGACGATCTTCCGCGTCGGCGACCAGCCGGTGACGGTGAGCAGCGTAGTCGTCGCCACCGTCCTCATCCTCGTCGGCTACCTCGTCTCCAAGGCCGTGAGCCGGATGGTGTCGCGCGGGCTGGAGCGGCGCGTCACGCTCGAGCCCGGAGCCGCCAATGCCTTCGAGAGCCTCAGCTTCTACGCCCTGTTCATCGCCTTCGTCTTCACGTCGCTGAACCTCGTCAACTTCCCCCTGACGATCTTCACCATCGCGGGCGGCGCGGTCGCCATCGGCGTCGGCTTCGGCAGCCAGAACGTGATGAACAACTTCATCAGCGGGCTGATCCTGCTGTTCGAGCGGCCGATCCGGGCCGGCGACCTCGTGGGCGTCGAGGGCACCTACGGCGTGGTCGAGCACATCGGCGGCCGCAGCACGCGCATCCGGACGCCGGACAACACGCAGATGATCGTGCCCAACAGCATCCTCATCGAGAACAGCCTGGTGAACTTCACGCTGTCCGACGACATCGTCCGGACGCGGGTGGCGGTGGGCGTGGCCTACGGCTCCCCCGTGCGCACCGTGGAGGAGCTGCTCTACCGCGCCCTCCGGGAACAGCCCTCCATCCTGCAGGACCGCGAGCCCAAGGTCCTCTTCACGGACTTCGGCGACAACGCCCTCATGTTCGAGGCGCTCTTCTGGCTGCGGGCGCGGACGATGCTCGAGCGCCGGCGCGTCGAGAGCGACCTCCGCTTCCGCATCGACGACCTGTTCCGCGA
Source organism: Vicinamibacterales bacterium (assembly GCA_041394685.1). Taxonomy (GTDB): domain Bacteria; phylum Acidobacteriota; class Vicinamibacteria; order Vicinamibacterales; family UBA2999; genus VFZN01. Next base: position 75,626 of record JAWKHU010000059.1, on the reverse strand, counting down.
GGCCGAGGTCGTGATCGCGTTCCCGCAGCGCGACGTCCACCTCGACACGCTGAAGCCGCTCGACGTGCGGCTGGTCGGCCGGCCGGACTCCCCGGGCGCCTGAGGCGCGGTCGGGGGTCGCCTCGGCCGGGCCGACGGGATAGACTGGCCCCGAATGCCGAGCTGGACGTCGAAGGCGCCGGTCCTGGCCATCCTGCTGCTGTCGGCCATCACGGCCGTCGGCACGGCCGGGTACATGGTGGTCGAAGGCTGGTCCCTCTGGGACAGCTTCTACATGACCATCATCTCGCTGACGACGGTCGGATACCGTGAGGTCCACCCGCTCTCGCCGCAAGGCGAAGTGTTCACGGCCGTCATCCTGATCCTCGGCGTCGGCACCGTGCTGTACTCGTTCACGCTGATCGGCGCGCGCGTGATAGAAGGCACGCTGCAACAAGGGTGGGAGCGCCGGCGTGTCACCTACATGCTCAGCCAGTTGAAGCAGCACTTCATCGTCTGCGGCTACGGCCGCATCGGCTCCATCATCGTGGACGAGTTCGTCAGGCAGCACGTCCCCTACGTGGTCATCGAGCGCGATGCGGAGCGCGCCCGGGCGCTGCGCGAGCGGGGGCAGCTCGTCATCGAGGGCGACGCGAGCTCCGAGGACGTGCTGACGCAGGCGGGCGTCGGCCGCGCGCGCGGCCTCATCGCCGCGGTCTCGACCGATGCCGAGAACGTCTACACGATCCTGTCCGCGCGGCTCATGCAGCCCGCCCTCTACATCCTCGGGCGCGCCGAGAGCGACGAGTCCGCCCGCAAGATCAAGCGCGCCGGCGCGGACCGCGTCATCTCCCCGTACCAGCTCGGCGGCCTGCACATGGCCCAGCTCGCCCTGCGGCCGACGGTGGTGGAGTTCGTCCAGCTGGCGACCAGCTCGGAGTTCCTGGATCTCTCGATGGAACAGATCGAGGTGCGCGACGAGGGACCGCTGGTCGGACAGACCCTCATCGGGGCGAACCTGCGGCAGATTTTCGGGGTGATCGTGGTCGGCATCCGCCGCATCACGGGCCGCATGGAGTTCAATCCCCCGCCGGACGCGCGGATGGAGGCGGGCGATCACCTCGTGGTGCTGGGCCCCAACGAACGCCTTGCCGCGCTCAACCGCCACGCCGGCTCGCGCCTGCCGGCCACCTGAGTCAGCGCGTCAGGGCCCGACGAGCTGCCGGGAAACCACCAGCCCGAGCCAGCCGGCCAGGAACCCGCCCAGCACCGTCGCCGCCACGTTGAGGGCCGCGAGGCTCGTCTCCCCGTGCTGCAGGAGGCTGGACGTCTCCTGGTTGAAGCTGGAATAGGTGGTGAGCCCGCCGAGGAACCCGACGGTCACGCCCGCGCGCAAGGCCGGCGGCCACGCGAAACTGAGCGAGGCATGCAGGATCAGGGCGATCAGGAAGCAGCCGGCGAGGTTCACGAGGAGCGTGCCGACGGGAAACGGCCCGAACCGCTCGGCCGCCCACATGGACACGAGATACCGGGTCCCGGCGCCCGCGGCGCCGCCCACACAGACCCAGAAAAGCCGATCCACGGGAGGAGTGTACTCTTCGTCCTGAGTTCTGAATTCAGAATTCTGAATTCGGAAGGTGCCGCAGTTACACTGACCGCACACGATGACGAGGGATGCCGTCCTGGCGACGCTCGCGGCGATCGCCATCGCGATGCACCTCTGGTTGCGCCTGACACTGGGCGAGACGGGCGCGTCCGCGGGCATCGGTCCCCGGGACTGGCCCCTCATCGCAGCGCTGGTCGTGGGTGGCGTGCCCGTCGTGTGGGACCTGGCCCGCCGGCTGCTGCGCCGGGAGTTCAGTTCCGACCTGCTCGCCGGTCTCTCCATCCTTACCGCCGTCCTCCTTGGCGAGTACCTGGCCGGGACGCTCGTGGTCCTCATGCTGACCGGCGGCCAGGCGCTCGAGCACTACGCCGTGCGCAGCGCCTCCTCCGCGCTGGCCGCCCTGGCGCGGCGCATGCCCAGCCGCGCGCACCGGCGCGAGGGCGGCGTGACGGTGGACGTGGACCTCGACGCGCTGCGGCCCGGTGACCTCGTCGTGGTGTTCCCGCACGAGATCTGCCCGGTGGACGGCACGGTCGTCGAGGGGCGCAGCACGATGGACGAGTCCTACCTCACGGGCGAACCCTACGTGCTGTCGAAAGTCGCGGGCTCGGCGGTGCTCTCCGGCGCCGTCAACGGCATCGGCGCGCTGACGATCCGCGCCGAGAAGCGGGCGGTGGAGTCGCGCTTCGCCAAGATCATGCAGGTGATGCGGGAGTCCGAGCAGCGGCGCCCGCGGCTGCGCCGCCTGGGCGATCAGCTGGGCGCCGTCTACACCCCCGTCGCCGTGGCGCTGGCACTCGCCGCCTGGGCGGCCAGCGGGGATCCCGTCCGCTTCCTCGCCGTGCTCGTCGTCGCGACACCCTGTCCCCTGCTCATCGCCATCCCCGTGGCCATCATCGGCGCGGTGTCGCTGGCCGCGCGGCGCGGCATCGTCATCAAGGACCCGGCCGTGCTGGAGAAGGTGGACCTGTGCCGCACGGCCATCTTCGACAAGACGGGACGCTCACCTACGGCGAGCCCCGGCTCTCCGACATCCAGACGGCGCCGGGATTCAGCCGAACGGCCGTCCTGGCCCTTCTGGCCAGCCTGGAGCGTTACTCCAGGCACCCCCTCGCCTCGGCCGTGATCCGCGCGGCCGACGACGAGGGTCTCGCGCCGAGGGAGGCCATCTCTGTCAGCGAGCGCCCGGCCACGGGTTGAGCGGCGACATCGACGGCGCCTCGGTGCTCGTCACCAACCGCGCGCGCCTTCTCGAGCTGAACCCGGGCGCCGCGGCCGCCCTGCCGCCGATGGCCGGCGGCCTCGAGTGCGTGGTGATGGTGGACAGCCGCTACGCGGCGACGTGCCAGTTCCGCGACGAGCCGCGGTCCGACAGCCGGCCGTTCGTGGGCCACCTGAACGCCCGTCACCGCGTGGACCGCGTCCTGCTCGTGTCCGGCGACCGCGCGAGCGAGGCGCAGTACTGGCGAAGCTGGTCGGCATCACCGAGGTGCACGCGGGGCAGAGCCCCGAGCAGAAACTCGCGCTAGTCCGCGCGGGAAACCGCGCGCTGCGCCGACCGTCTTCGTGGGCGACGGCATCAACGACGCGCCGGCCTCACGGCAGCCACGGTGGGGGTCGCCTTCGGCCAGTGCCAGCGACATCACCGCCGAGGCTGCAGGCGCCGTCATCCTCGACAACACGCTCGCGCGCGTTGACGAGCTGCTGCACATCGGACGGCGCATGCGCCGGATCGCGCTGCAGAGTGCCATCGGCGGCATGGCGCTCAGCGTGGTCGGGATGCTCGTGGCCGCCGCCGGATACCTGCCGCCGGTGGCCGGTGCGGTGGCCCAGGAGGTGATCGACGTGGTGGCCGTGCTGAACGCGCTCAGGGCGGCGCTCGAACCGGCCGCCCTGCGCGACTACTGAGGCTGCGAGGCCGGGCGCGCCCGCCAGGGCGCCAGTAGCCGCCGAGGCTGCGGATCACCAGGCCTTCGCGAGGGGTCGTGATGTCCACCGTCCGCCACGACCTCGTCCCGGCGGCCGTTGGTGGAGGTATAGGTGATCAGCCCGGCGACGGAGGTCGTCAACGACGCGCCGGTAGTGGTCGGCGAGCTGGGACACGTCGTCAGGAAAATAGGCGGCGCCGCCGCGGATGCGGCCGCCACGCGTTCGAGCCCTCCCGATCCACGCGCGGTCCCAGCCCAATCGCGTACACCGTGGCCTGTGTCTGCCGGATCTGGCCAAGCACGTCGTCGAGGGTGTGCGCGCTGCCCGGCGCGGTGCCCGGGTTGTCTTCGTCACGCCCGTCGGTGAGCACCACGACCGCACGGCGACCCTCCTGCCGTTCGAGATAGGCCATGGAGTCGAACAGGGCATCCCACAGCGCGGTTCCGCCGAGGGCCTGGTGGGCGGCGATGGCATCGAGCGTCAGCTGACGCCGCGTGGACAGCTCGTGTTCCACGACGACGCGATCGGCGAACTGGACGAGGGCCGGGGATCGGTGGGACGCAAGGCGGTGACGAAGGAGGTGGCCGCCGCCTTCACGGCCTCGAGCGCCTGACGCATGCTGCCGCTGGCGTCGAGCGCCATGACGATCGACATCGGGGCATTGGCTTCCTGGAACGACTCGATGCGCTGGGGCACCCGTCCTCGAGGACCTGGAGGTCAGCGGCGGAAAGCGCGAGGATGGCCTCGCTGTCGCCGCCCGCGCTGAACTCGAGGGTCGGACGGATGGGCAGCGGAGCCGGTGCGAAGTATCCCGGCCGGGCCTTCACCGTGTAGTCCGGGACGCGCACGACCAGGCGGATGGTCCGGAAGCTGCCGTCCATCTCCTGGTTGGTCGGCGTGTGCGTGAGCAGGTAGCGGCTGTAGGCGTCGTTCGCAATGAGGCCGTGCACGTCCGGCAGCTGCTCCTCGCGCGACGGAAGTAGGCCTGCCGCCCATCTGCACCGCAATCCGCTTGAGCAGTGCCTCGCCCTTGAGCGAGATCCCGGCAATGCCCCGATGCCGACCACGTAGACGGTGGCCTGCAGCCGCTGGAGCGCGCGGAAGGCATCCTCCTGCGACGACTGGCTGTGCTCGTCGTAGCCGTCGGTGACGAGGATGACGACCTGGCGGCCTTCGGCGCGGGCGAGTACTCCGGCAACTGTGCCAGGGAGTCCATGATGGCGGTGCCGCCCCTGGCAGCGATGCCGCTGATGGCGTCGGCGATGGTGTCGGCGTCGTTGGTCGGCCCCGTCGCCACGTCGATGCCGCGCCTGAAGGGAGCGATGACCACCAGTCACCCTCGCGGAGGCCGGAGGCCGGGCGCTGCGCGGTGGCCCTGACGAGGTCGATGCGCCGCGACATGCTCTGGGAGCCGTCCACGAGCAGCGTGAACGTGGTGGGCAGGCGCTGGAGCTGGACGAGGTCCAGCTTCTGCGGCTCCTCGTCCTCGAAGAGGCTGAAATGGTCGGCGGTCAGGTTCTGCACGTAGCGGCCCTGCTCGTCGAGCACGGTGGCCTCGACCAGCACCGAGGCCACCGACGCCTCCTCGATGACCTCGAGGGCGTCGAGCGAGACGCGGTCGGTCACCACGCCGCCATGCCCATCGTCCACCTCGGCGCGGATGACGCGTGGTTCATAGGGGTTCTCGTCCACCCATTCGGTGACGTACGACGGCGGACCGTCGGTGTCCTCGCCCAGCAGCGTGTCGTCCACGAAGAATCGGACACGGACCACGCCCTCCGGCGCCGGCGTGACGACCTGCGCGACCACGCGGACCACGCCGGGCACGCCGGTGCGGCCGAGCGGCGACGTGATGCGGATGCTCGTGCTCCCCTGTCCGCTCGCCCCCACCGTCAGGAGCAGGGCCAGCGCCGCCACCGCCCAGGGCGTCGTCCTCACCGGCCCGCCACGCCGTCGGCGCGCTGGTCGACGAAGTAGGTGTCGAAGGCCATCTCGAGCAGGTTGGGCGTGAGCACCGGCGGGTCGCCGAAATAGTCGGCGTAGGCGAGCGCGTGCCCGATGAGGTCGCGGGGATGGCAGCCCCGGAGCGGCACCTGGCGAGGCGTGTACCGGGCGTCGAGCAGGTGCTCCACCAGCCCCGCGTCGAAGGTGACGCCGCGCTCGACGCAGCAGCGGCGGAAGATCTCGACGAACTCGACGGGCGTCGGGTTCTCGGCGAACACCTTGTAGTGGATCCGCCGCAGGAATGCCTCGTCCACCAGCTCGGTCGGCGGGATGTTCGTCGCGAACACGATCAATACGACGAAGGGCATGGGCAGCTTCTGGCCGGTCTGCAGGGTCAGGTGATCGACGCGGCTCTCGAGCGGCGTGATCCACCGGTTGAGCAGCTCGGTGGGCGTGCAGCGCTGGCGGCCGAAGTCGTCGATGACGAGGACGCCGCCATTGGCCGACATCTGGATCGGCGCCTGGTAGAACTTCGACACCGCGCGGAAGTGCAGGTCCAGGGCGTCGAGCGTCAGCTCCCCGCCGACCGTGGCCAGCGGGCGCCGGCACCGGACCCATCGCATGTCTGGCGCCTGGCCCGCATCGATGCCGGAGCCGGGCGGCACCGGCACGGGCAGTGCCTCGTGCACGACGGCGTCGAACACCTGCACGATGTGGCCGTGGGCCTCCAGCGCCCGCGGGACGGGCAGCTCGCCGTCCAGCAGGTTGCGGATGGCCTGCGAGATGACGGTCTTGCCGTTGCCCGGCGGCCCGTACACGAACATCGACAGCCCGCCGTTTACCGCCGGCCCGAGCTGCGCCAGCACGCGGTCGCTCAGGACGAGACCCTGGAAGGCGTCCCGGACGCGCTCACGCGTCGCCGTCCGGGGCACCGCGGCCGCGAACCGCCGCATCAATGCCTCGTACTGCGCGAAAGGGACGGGCGCCGCCCCGACGTACTGGCTCTGCTCGAGCACGAGGAGCGCGCGCTGCCGGCCGGCATCGGTCAGCCGGTAGATGTAGGCGGGGCCCGCCACGAGGCCGCTGCCCATGACCTCGATGAGGCGCGTGTGCTTGAGGTGATCGAGGACGTCGACGAGCGCCGAATACAGGAGGCCGAGACGCTCGCAGAGCATCCCGCCGGTGGACTCGCCCGAGAAGTGGAGGGTCTTCAGGACGAGCTGCTCGACGAGGTCGAACGACAGCCCGGTCTCCTCCAGGGTGTGCGGGGCCACCGGGAAGGGCACGAGCACCCGTTCCGCGGGCGCCGCCCGCTGCGCCATCAGCGCGGCTCCCGTGCGCCCGCCCCACGGCGCCGGCCCGCTGCGCGGGCCGTGTGGCAGGCGTGAATGGCCTCGCGCGTGCGGCCCTCGGCCTGATACACCACGCAGAGGTTCTGCCACGCGTATGCGGCCAGCGGGTCGATGGCCACGGCGCGCTCGAACTCCCCGCGTGCGGACGAGCGCTGGCCGTTCGCGTGCAGGAGGGTGCCGAGGGTATTGTGGGCCGCCGCCCAGTCGGGAGACTCGAACACGGCCTTGTGCGCGTACGTCAACCCGATGCCGGGCAGGCCCCAGTCACGCCACATGCGCGCGAGCCGGTCGTACACGAGGGCCGAGGGGCCGTTCACGGCGAGGCTCTGCTGCAGGTAGTCGTAGGCGGTGTCGGTGATCCCGAGCGCCTGGTACGCCTCGGCCACCGCGACGTGGTGCGCCACGGTCGGCGCCAGCCGCAGGCGGAACAGGGCATCCCGGAGCGCGGGCTCCACGGCCTCGAGGCTGGAAAGCGAACTCGACAGGCGTGACGGGACGTTCGAGATGGTGAGCGGCGCTCGCGGCGCCGCCGAGCGCCTCGGCGCGGCGGCCGGGCGCGGCCCGCCCAGGTCCACGGCCGGCACGCCCTGGCGAACGAAGCGATCCGAGAGCTGCGGCGGACCCGCCGACGCGCAGCCCGCGGCCGCCACCAATAGGGCCGCCAGGCACACCAGCCGCACGGCCGTGCCTAGGACCCGCGATTGATGCGGTCGCTCCGCCGCTTGAAGTACATCAGCAGCAGGATTCCGCCAATCGCCATCATTCCGTATTGCCATGCATCCACGTCAGCCTCCTCATCAGTCGAACGGTGCGGCTCCCCGCACGGTCACGGGCGGTTCTGGAACAACCCTCCCATGACGAGCTCCCGGAAGATCCGCACCATGGACGGACCGAGCACCACGGTGTAGAAGGCCGGAAACAGACAGAACACGAGCGGGAACAACAACTTGACGCCCAGCTTGGCGGCGCGCTCCTCGGCCGCTGCCGCCGGCGGGTCCGCGACGTCTCGGCGTGCGTGCGCAGCGCCTGGCCGATGCTGGTGCCGAAACGGTCGGTCTGCACGAGCATCGCCACGAGCGACCGGACGTCGTCCACCTTGGTGCGCTCGGCGAAGTTGCGGAACGCGTCGAGCCGCGTGCGGCCGGCGCGCGTTTCGGTGGAGATGAGCGTCAGCTCGCGCGCCAGCGCCGGATACGGCAGTTCCAGCTCCTCCGCGACGCGCGCGATGGCCTGGTCGATGCCCGACCCCGACTCGACGCACACGATGAGCAGGTCGATGGCGTCGGGCAGCCCGTTGCGGATCTCGCGGCGCCGGGTCTCGATGGCGCGCCCCAGCCAGAGGGTGGGCAGTACGCGATGAGGGCGGCGATCACGCGAAGGGGATGCCCGTGCCCGCCGGGGCCGGACCAGCACGAAGACGAGCGCCGCCACCGGCAGGCCGAACTGCACGAACGAGAACAGGAGCGGCGGCCAGGCGCCGAAGTACCCGGCGCTCGCCATCATGCGTTCCACCCGCCCCATCTGCTGGGGGCGACCGCGGAACCACGCGCGCAGGCGCTTGCCAATCGGCGGCAGGCCCGCGTCGATCACCGAGGCCGGGGCCGCCGGCGCCGCCGACGACGCAAGCCGCGAGAGGCGCCGCCGTACTCACCTGCGGATCGGTGAGCAACCAGAGTCCGGCGGCCGTGGCCAGCGCCACCGAGACGAACACGACGACCGGCAGCAGCACCTGTGCGTCCATCGTCAGTCTTTCCACCCGCACCATGCGGGCGATGATGACCGAGCCCAGATCTGGAGGCCGACGGCCACCATGATGAGCTGCACGCCGAGCGGGTCCTCCCAGAGGATGCGCATGAACTCGGGGCGAGAGCAGGAAGAGGATGCCGGCCAGCGCGGGAGGCATCAGCGCCAGCACCCACGCACTGATGCGGCCGTGCGCCGAGACGACGCGAATCTGCCGCTTCAGCTTGAACCGGTCGCGCATCACGCTCGCCAGGTTGCCGAGCACCTCGGACAGGTTGCCGCCCGACTCGCGCTGTGTCAGCACGGCGGTGACGAAGAAGCGGGCGTCCAGCACGGGCACGCGCCTGGCCATCGCCCGCAGCGCCTCGGGCAGCGACATGCCGAAGTTCTGCTCGTCGTAGAGGCGGCGGAACTCTCGCCCACCGGCGCCGGGATCTCGTCGGCCACCATACCCAGCCCGGTGGTGAGGGCGTGCCCGGCGCGGAGGGGCGGGAGATCAGGTCGATGGCCTCCGGAAGCTGCTCCTCGAAGGTCCGGAGGCGCACGGCGCGCTTCCGGCTGACGTAGGCGTAGGGCAGCGCCGCGGTTGATGATGCCGGCCATCAGCGACGGCAGGAACAGGGAGGTCGCCATCCAGCACACGACCATCCGGCGAGCCCGGCCACCGCCGTCATCAGCAGGAACGCACCCACGGTGAGGTCGAGCCCCGACTCCGTGAGCATCCGGTCGATGGGCACCGTGATGCCCTGACGGCTCCGCAGGATCGTGTCGAGCAGCGGGATCTCGCTTCAGCCGCGTCGGCGAGAGCACCACGCCGTCATCGCGCGGCGTCTGGCGCTCGTGCGGCTCGCGCAGGCGGTCCATGGCCGCGGCGCGGCTGGCCTGCTCGGGCCACACCACGAGGACGATGCCACGCCCCGAGCATGATGGCGAGCATCCCGACGAAGGTGGCGAGGGCCAGGGTCACGCGCGCGCCCTCACTCCACCACCTGCCGGTGCTCGAAAAGTTCCGGCGACATCGGGAAGCCGGCCGTGCTCAGCTGCACCGCGCACTTGGGCCGGACGCCGGTGGCGCGGAACACGCCGCTGACGTGCCCGTCGGGACGAACACCCGTGCGCTCGAACAGGTAGATGTCCTGCATGGTGATGGTGTCCTGCTCCATCCCCGTGATCTCGGAGATCGCCGTGATCCGGCGATGCCCGTCGGACAGGCGCGTGAGCTGCACCACCAGGTTGATGGCCGAGGCCACCTGCTGCCGGACGGCGCGGTCCGGGATGTTGAGGTCGGCCATGGCGACCATGGTGTCGAGACGATAGAGCGCGTCGCGCGGGCTGTTGGCGTGGATGGTCGTCAGGCTGCCGTCGTGGCCCGTGTTCATGGCCTGCAGCATGTCGAGCGCCTCCTCACCGCGGACCTCGCCGACCACGATGCGATCGGGCCGCATGCGGAGGGCGTTGATCACGAGCTGGCGCTGCTTCACCGCGCCCTTGCCTTCGATGTTGGCCGGGCGCGTCTCGAGCCGCACCACGTGCCGCTGCCGCAGACCAGCTCGGCGGCGTCCTCGATGGTGACGATGCGCTCGCGGTCGGAGATGAAGTCGAGAGCACGTTGAGGAACGTGTTGCCGGCGCCGGTGCCGCCCGACACGGATGTTGAGCCGCGCGCCGACGGCCGCGCGCATGAAGTCGAGCATCGGCCAGGTCAGCGAGATCCGCGACACCGTGGTCCTCCGCGCGCGGAGGCGGTCGGTCCGGAAACGGCGGATGGACAGCACGGGGCCGTCGAAGCGCCAGCGGCGGAATCACGGCATTGACGCGGACCCGTCCGGCGGAAGCCGCGCGTCCACCATCAGGCTCGACTCGTCGATGCGCCGCCCCACGGAGGCTGACGATGCGCTCGATGATGCAGCAGGTGCTGGTCGTCCTTGAAGACCAGATCGGTGGGCTCGAGCCGGCCTTCGCGCTCGACGAAAATCTGGTCCGCGCGATTGACGAGGATGTCCGAGATGGACGAGTCCGCGAGCAGCGCCTCGAGCGGGCCCAGCCCGAACAGCTCGTTGAAGACGTCGGTGATGAGCGCGTCGCGCTCCTGCAGGCTGAGCGGCATGCTCGCGCGCTCGGCGTCCAGCAGGGACACGATGAGGCCCCGGATCTCGGGCTCGGCCTGCGAGCGCCCGACGCGGTTGAGCCGGTCGAGGTTCAGCCGGTTGAGCAGCGTGCGGTGGATCCGCTCCTTGAGCTCCTGGTAGTGCGTCTGCCGGACGTCGACGCTGGTGCGGGCCGTCGGATCGTTGAGGGTGCGCATGGCCTGGCGCCTTCCTTACTGCCCCGGCCGCCGAGCAGCCCGAACAGGCCGGACCGGGACGGCTCCTTGCCGCGCGGCGTCAGGCCCCCGACGTCGCGGGCGAGCTGATCGAACGCGTCGGCCAGGCGGCTGTGGTTCTGGAGGTAGAGCGGCTCGCCGCGCTGGAGTGCGGCCACGGCGGCGCGATAGTCGCTCGGAAACACGCTTTCACGGGACCGCCCATCACGCGCTCGACGTCCGCGACGCTGATGTCGAGTGCGGGTCGAAGCGGCTGAGGGCCAGCTTCACCCGCTCGGTTCCGCAGCGCGTGCGCAGGTCGGCCGCAATGCGGCTCGCGTTGGTCAGCGTCGCCAGCTCCTGGTTGGCGACGACCAGGACCGTGGACGCGGCATCGATGGCCTCGAGCATCGTCGCGTCCGACCGCGGGCAGTCGAGCACGACGTAGCTGTAGGCGGTGGTGGCGAACTCGATGAGCCCGCGGATGCGATTGGCCTCGATGCTGCCCTGCAGCGCGCGGTTCGACGAGCCGAGCAGATCCGGGCCGGCCTTGGTCCGGACCGTCAGCCCCTTCAGGTAGGTCTCGTCGAGGCGATGGATGTTCTCCATCGCGTCGAGCACCGAGAAGCGCGGCTCCACTCCCATGAAGATGGAGGCATCGCCGTGCGCGAGGTGCAGGTCTATCATCAGCGCCGGCCGGTTCGAAATCCGCCCCAGCGCGGTCGCCAGGTTGACGGCCACCGTCGTCGTGCCGACGCCGCCCTTGGCGCCCAGGACCGCGATGGCGCGGCCCATCATGGGGCGGGTGACGACCCGTCCCACCCGGTGCAGCGCGGCCGCGAGGTCGTCCATCTGCAGCGGCTCGGCCACCCACTCGTTCACCCCCATCCGCATGGCCTCGAGCATGGCGGTGGGATCGAGCGCCGGCGCCAGGATGACCATTCCCGTCGTCGGGAAGACGCGCTTGGCCTGCGCGACCTGCCAGGGCAGGCGTTCGAGGCCGCGCGTGTCGAAGACGAAGGCGTCGGGCCCCTTCGTGCCGGGCGGGAACGCGGCGTCGAGGTCGTCGAGGGTGACGCCGGTGACGCGGAACCCGAGCTCGCGCAGATCGGCGAGCAGGTCCTGGTCGGTGGCTCCCACGAGGGCGACGGCTATGGGCACGGCTCGTCTACCTCACCAGCGAGACGCCGACCACGAACGAGGGGTCCGACGGCGTCGCCGTGACGCCGCGCGGCGCCGTGGGATAAGGCGTCAGGTAGCCGATGACATCGGTGCCCTGGACGCTGTCGAGGAACACCCCGACGACCTTGGTGATCGTGACGGTCGTCGCACCGGCGGCACGCGCCGCGTCGTAGACGTCGGGGTTGAACATGGGCACGGCGACGAGCCTGGGACTGACGGTGCACGACCCGCTCGCCATGCAGCCACCGCGAATGCCGCCCAGGTTCATGCCGAACAACCCCGAGTGCCACCGGGCGTCGGGGTCCAGCTGGATCAGTCGCGAGACCTCGCTGGCGGTCGCCGTCGCCATGTCGTTGGCCTCGATGGCGTGCACGGCGCCGGGACCGACGACCGTCGGGTCGCAGCCCGAGATGTTGCCGCGATAGTTGGTCTCGCCGCCGCCCTCGTCGGGGTTCACGACGATGGGCAGGTAGCCGCCGGCCTCGACCTCGTTGCCGAGGGTCAGGGGCGAGATCACCAGGCGGCGCCCGTGGTCGGACCCGCCGAGCCCCGCGGCAGAGCGCGTGAACCCGGTCCCGTACGGAGCGAAGAGGCCCGACGGCCCCGGCGCCTCGTAGTAGTCCGCCGGGCTCAGCAACTGCCCGGCTCCCGGCCCCGACTGCACGTAGCGATTGAAGTGATCCTCGTCGCTCCAGCCGGCCGTCCCCTGGTCGTTGTTGAGCTCCTGCCACTTGTCGGCGACGGCAAAGGGCTTCACGCAGTCGGTCACGTCGCTGAAGATTACACCGGCCGTGGAGCTCGCGCGGACGCCCTGCTCGGACACGCCGACCATGTTGCCGAAGAACGTGGGCAGCGGGTTGCCGCCCGCCCGCTGGTTGCGGAACACGTCCACGCGCACGCAGGTGCTGGTGCCCGCGGCGGGTGAGCCGGGCGGGCAGGCGGGAAACGTGACGTCGGACAGCGTGATGTCGGGCGGCGCCCCCCATACCAGGTTGGCCTGTGACGCCGCGACGGCGTTGTGCCGCGCGCTACGGATGTCCTCCAGGTCCACGAATCCCATGGAGATGGCGCCGGCCATCGCGCCGGCGTCGGCGGCGTTCTGCGCCTGACGGCGCGCCACCCACATCACGCCGTAGTCCACGACGAAGGCGCTGAGCGCCACGAGGCCGACGAGGGCGATCGACACCTGCACGAGCACGGCGCCTCGCTCCGACCCGAGAGCCGGCCACACGAACGCCCGCCTGTTGCCTGTCCGCACGTCAGCGCCCCGGAGGCGGACGACGCGGCGTCCCGGGCGGCCGGTCGCCGGTGGTCGGTTGCGGCGGCGCGCCCTCGTCGCCGGCCGGGTCGATGAAGTCGCCGGGCCGCGTCGGCAGGAGCGGCACCTCGTCGGGATCGAGCGCCCGCACGAGGCGCGGCGTGATGAGCACCATCAGCTCGGTCTGCTCGGCGCGATCGGACCGCGAGCGGAACAGGTGGCCGATGATGGGCAGCCGGCTCAGGATCGGGATGGCCTGCCGGTCGGTCTGCGAGATGTTGTTCATCAGTCCCGCGATCGCGAACGACTGGCCGTCGCGCAGCTCGACGTCCGTTTCAGCGCGCCGGGTGTTGAGCGCCGGAATCCGGAAGCCCGACAGGATGATGCCGTTGTTGAAGTCGAGCGAGCTGACCTCGGGCCGCAGCTTGAGGCGGATCACGTCGCCCGCAATGGTCGGCCGGAAGGTGAGACGGATGCCGAACTCCTTGTAGACCACGCTCACCTGGCCCGTGTTGCCCTGCACCACCGGCACGGGGATCTCGCCGCCGGCCAGGAAGCTCGCCTCCTCGCCGTTGTAGGCGATCAGGTTGGGCTCGGCGAGGCTCTGCAGGAAGCCACGGCCCTGCAGCGCCTTCAGGACCCCGCCGATACCTTCGGTCCGGTTGAAGTAGAAGATGTTCAGGAAGTCGGTGAAGTCGAGGCCACCCACACCCTCCCCGTCGTTGTGCTCGGGCGCGGCGAACTGCTGCGTCGTCGAGCGGGAGGTGAAGCCGGTGCGGTTGGTGAACAGCGTGATCCCCGCCTGCAGCAGCGCATTGCGGTTCACCTCCGCGAACCGGACTTGCAGCAGCACCTGCTTGCTGGGCGAGCCGCCCGGCAGCTGCAGCATGTTCACGATGGTGGACTTGGAGAGTGCGGCGCGCGCGACCTCGGCCGCCCGCAGCATGACGTCGTTGCTCGACACCTCGCCCGACAGGATCACGGCCTCGTCGGTGATGCCGACGTTGATGTTCTCGCCCGGGAAGAGCTGCTGCAGGTTCTGCTGCAGCGTGCTCACACCGGTGTCCACGACCACGTCGTAGTGCTTGCGGACGTCCTCGCCCCAGACGATCAGGCTGACCGTGCCCGCACTCTTGCCATCGACGAGCACCTCGCGCGGCTTGACGACGACGGCGTCGGCGATCTCGGGGTCGGTGACGGCGATGCGGGTGATGTCGAACTCGGTGTTGAGCACCGTGGAGCGGCCGGCCGACAGCAGCACCCGTTCGATGGGCGCGTCCTGCGCCGACAGGGACGCCGTCAGCGCCACGACCGCCACGATGGCGCACACCTCCTCATTTCACGACCTCGCCGCGCCGCGGCGCGGATGGTCTCGACGGAGTAGACCGTCGGCTGGGGGCGGCGGGGGCCGCGGCGTCTCGACGCGCCGCACGGGCTGGCGCACGACCGGCGCCGGCGGCGCCTCGGGCGCGCCCATCAGCGAGGCCATGCGCGTCCCGGTGGTCTCGGTCGGCGCGGTATCGAGCGGGTTGCGCAGCGCGTCAGCATGATGGTGCCCTCGGGTCGAGGCCAGCGCGATGCGCTCGGCCTCGTCGGGCGTCACCAGTGCAGGGTCACCACGGTGGTCGGCAGCGGCTGGCGCGCCGTCGCGCGCCTGTTCCCCGGTCGTAGCGGTGCCTGAGGTCAGCACCTGCACGTTGCTGACGACGACGCGGATGAGGCCTCGCGGCGGGCGAGGGTGACCACGACGTCCACGCGCGTGCCCGGCACCACGAAGCCGGCGACACCGATGACGTCGTTCACCTTGACCGAGATCGCCCGCATGCCCGCCGTAATCGTCGGCGCAGGCCGGCGCCGGCGCCGGCGGCCGCCAGCTTGGCCGCGCGGTGAGCGGCCTGCTCGGCGATCGGCGCTTATGGAGGCCGCGGTTGACGACCTCCTCGATGGAATGAAAGGTGCCGGCCATGGGACTGCTCGCGGGCCAGGCCACCAGCTTCACGTCCTCGGGCGTCACCATGGCCCACAAGGTGCGCGCGGATGCGACGGCGACGTGGTAGTTCTGGACCTCCACCTCACGCACGGGGGCGGACTGCACCGCGCGGTAGACGAAGGCACTGGGCCACGCCGGCCACCACGACCGACAGCAGGAACACGATCAGCGTGCGGTTCGTTCGGGTCATGCACTCTCCAGGCCGGCTACGAGCCGGCCACCTGTCGCCGCATCGTCGAGCGGGCGGTCAAGGGGACCGACGCGAGGGAGCCGCCGCCGAGCAGCTGGGCGATCGGGGCGATGTATCGCATGTCGCATTAATGTGGGTCACCGTGACCTGGACCGCCGGCCACGTGCCCCCGCCGCTGCCGGGCAGGTTGACGGAGGTCGCCGAGACGGTCGGCGGCCCTCGGATGCCACCAGCCGCCGCGTAGGCCTGCACCCGCGTCGGCGTCGGCAATGCTGCAGCCGGGCATGGTCGCACGCGCGGCCCTCGCTGATGGCGGCGTTGGTCAGGACGAGGTACTGGCTGGAACATGAAGCCGAAGTCCACGACGCCCATCACCAGGAACAGCAGGATGGGCGTCACGAGCGCCATCTCGATGAGCTCGGCTCCCTCGTCCCGGCGCAGGAGGCGGCGGAGGTTCAATGCTGCCATAGCGTGACCAACAGTCCCGTGAAAATGGGCAGGTGCATGGCAGCCGGCAGCAGCCCGCGCCCGGCGTCGAGCGTCAGTTCGGGCAACGGCTTGATGCCGACGAGCACCCAGTGCGCGGCCAGCGTCCGCAGGTTGCCGAGCGCGCGCCTGAGATATCCGTGCCAGAGCGCGACGCCCAGGGCCATGACCCCGCCGGCCACCGCACCGTACAGCGCCACCGACAACACTGCCCGCCACCCGAGCCAGGTGCCCAGCGCGGCCATGAGCTTCACGTCACCGGCGCCGAGCGCGTTCAGTGCGAACAGCGGGAAGAACACCAGCAGTCCCGCCGCCAGCCCGAGCGCGGCCTCGGACGCGCCCGCGCCGATGGGGGCCGCCACGTGGAAGAGCAGACCGGCGCTGATGGCGCCGAACGTCAGCACGTTCGGGATGCGCGCGCTACGCAGATCGGTGACACAGGCCACGCCCGCCACGAGCAGCGCCACGCCGTCGGCCACCGTCACGATCCCTCAGTCCGGCACTTCCCAGAGATTCTGGGCGTTGGTATCCAGGGCGCGGTAGGCCACCCCTGACGGCGCTGGTGATGGCGGGCCACGTGGCCACCCCCACCAGGCCGATCCTGGCCGTCAGGAGCGCGCACTGGATCAAGTCCTGACCGCACTCCTCGCGCAGCAATCGCGACGCGAGCGCCAGCCACCGAGGCCGCCGTCCCTCGCGGGGCAGCGGTCCCCAGGGAGAAGCCACTGCCTCGACCTACGACCCGCCGCCGGGATTGCCGATCGTCGTCACCTGGCCGGTGATGTTCGTGTAGACGGTGATCAGGGCATTGCCGAGCGCGGGGATGGTCGGGATCAGCAGCACGCCGATGCCCGCCGCGAGCAGGGCGTATTCGATCACGTCCTGTCCCGAGTCGTCGGACACCAACCGCTTCAACACGTGCTTCATGGGTTTCTCCACAATCACCCCGGGGGTCAGAAGGCCTGCGCGAAGAACCGGGTCCCTCCGCAGCGGCGCACACGCAACCTATCGGTGCGGCCGAGGCTGCAATGGCGGCGGACGTAGCAAGCACGGTACCCGATGCGCGCCAGGCCGGTCCGCCCGCCGGACAGCCGACGGTTAGTCGTTGTCCTGCTTGATCTTGTAGCGCAAGTCGCGCGCGGATCAAAGCCCGCAATCGAGCCTGAGAAGACACCCCAGAGGCAGACTCTTATCGCCTTGTTGTGATGTTCGCCGCGGTCACCGTGGTCACCGGAGCGGTGCCGGAGCCGGCAGGGGAGACACCATGACGTCACCCCGCCGCACGCCGGAAGCCTGGCCGCCCCGGCCGGCAGTTCCACCATGGTGCATGCCCGCCACGACAGCGCCACGCGGCGCGGAGCGACAGCCGGACGGACGGACACGACGCGGCCGTCACGCGTGACGCCGAGGACGTCGATGGCAAAAGCCATCCCGAAGGGTGTGGATGCCCTGCGACGGCGCGATGATGAGTGTGGCACCGGGCTCGAGGTGCTTCCGGCCGAGCAGACCGCGGCGTCGGGTGGCCGAATCGAGCGCCAGACTGACGTGGCCAGCCAGCCGCCCGTCCGGGCGAGCCGGAGGCCCACCGGGCGAGGCGTCGAGGGCGGAGCTCAGAAAGCCGGACACCGCGGGCGTCAGCGGGTCACGGGCACGCGCAGCAGGTAGCGAACCGGCCGGCCACCCCGGCGCGCGGGCTCGAACTGCCAGGCCTTCGCGGCCGCGACGATCATCCGGTCGTAGAGCGACAGGTCGCTGGACCGCAGGCGCACCTGGACGACCTGCCCGGCCTCGTCCACCATCACCTCGATCTGCGAATCGCTCGGGTCGCTGTCGGCTTGCGCTCGGTGGGCAGCAGGGGCCGCAGCGGCACCGGCGGCACGACGTCGGCATCCTTGTCGCTGTACACGCGCCCGTCGCCGCCGAATCGGCGCCCGGCTCCGTTCGACGGTTCGTCCGGTGTGGTGTCCACCGTGATGATCTCGTCGGGCTCGACCGGTGCGGGCAGCGCGACGGTGGACCGCGGCTTCGCGTAGTTGCTGACCGGTGCGGCCGCGACCGCGCCGGGACGCTCGTCGCGTTCGGCGCGCTCCACGGTGGCCCGCGGCCGGTCGGCACGGCGCGCCGGCGCCGACGACCTCGCCGTCCGTGGAGGCGCGACCGGCGGGTCCTCCGCCTTCAGCACCACGTCTCGCGGGCATCGCGGCCGACGCGCTGCCGCCTCGGCGGCAAAGCGGCGGTGCCGTACGCTCCCGGCGCCGGAGTGGTCTCCGGCCGACGGTCGGCAGGCCGCAGGCGCCGCCGGCTCGTCAGACGCCGTGCTCGACGCCGGGGACGCTTCGGCCGCCGGCGCGGCCACGGGCGTCAGCCATCCCTGTGCCGCCGCCGACGAGCGCGGCCATGGCCATCGTGCCGGTGCCGACGACGGCGGTGCGCCGTGGCGGGCCACCAGCGTCCGAAGGTCAACGCGCCGCGGCGGGCGTCGGCCAGCGCGCTCACCTCGGCGCGCAGGCGGTCGATGGCAGCCACACCGGCCGGGCGCCTGGCCTTCTGCTCCGCGGCCAGCCCGCGCGTGGCCAGCCTCGCAATCTCCACTTCGGTACCCGGGCGGACGAACCACTTCAGCCCGCGCGCGGCGACCGTGCCTCCCTCCTCCGACGGAAACCCCAGCAGGGCATCGTCGGCCGTGGCCAGCAGTTCCTGGAGCTCCGGCGGCGGCGCCGACTGTCCCTCGACCATGGCGGCCAGCAACTGCAGGCTGCTGAGCGCGCCGGCGCTGCCGACGGGGCCCTCGTCCAGCTCGATGGCGCCGGCATCGGTGAGGAAGCAGTTGCGTGGGGTAATCGGGACGCCGGTCAGGTCGGCACGCGTCTCGGCGGCGTACGCCACCTCGACGGCTTCCTGCCACGCGATGGGAACGCGCAACTCGAGGAGACGCGCGACTGAAATGCGGGTTGCTGCCATGCCCCAACGTCCCGAACGGGAATCCCCCGGAGTCTACCCCAGGCCGGGGCCGCAGATGCAGGGGGGCCGCAGATGGGGCCGCAGATGACGCAGAGGCCGCAGATGACGCGGATGGGGCAGATGGCTCGGGGGAGCCGGGAGGACGGAGGAGGGAGGGTCGGCACGGCGGATGGGTCCGCCGCGCCGGCAGGCTCAGCGCATGAAGCCGACGTCGGCCGTCGGGAAGTTGGCCAGGTGCGGGAAGGCCCATGCCAGTTCGGTGGGCGTAGCCCCGAACCAGCGGCCGAGGGTGGCGCCGAACTGCACCGACCCGATGGTCGGAATCCAGACGCCGCGGTTGCTGGTGTCGTAGTTGCCACCGAGGACGAAGTCGGGCATCCCGCCGTAGATGCCGCCGCGCACGGCCCCGCCGAGGACGATGTGGTGGCTGCCCCAGGCGTGGTCGGTCCCGGTGCCGTTGGTCTGCGTGGTGCGGCTGAACTCGGACTGCGTGAACGTGGTGACGTTGCCCGCCAGTCCCAGGTCGAGCGTGGCGTAGGCGAACGCGGACAGCGACTGCGACAGGTCGCGCATCAGGTTGGCGTGCGTGCCCATCTGGCTGCTGTGGGTGTCGAAGCCGCCGCTCGAGCAGAAGAACACCTGGCGGCCCGGGCCCATCTGCGCGCGGACGCGGATGAGGCGCGCGACCTCCCGCATCTGGTTGCCGAGCGAGCTGGACGGGAACGGCGACGAGGAGGGCGGCAGGTTGCCGCTCGCCTGCAGCGTGTCGGCGAGCTGGAGCCCGTCGGCGAACGCGCGGTTGGCGGACTCCCGGATCGGGTTGCCGCCATCCATCAGGACCATGGCGTTGACCGCCTGGCGCCGGGCGTCCGACGCCGACGACGGCCAGAAGCTCATGCCGTTGAGGCCGAGGCTGGCGCCCGGCGGGATCACGTTGCTGCGGACGTCGGCTCCCTCCAGGAAGATCGCGGGCGACGACACCGACACGGCCGCCAGCGAATCGGTGGCGCCGAAGAGGTCCAGCAGGCGGCCGCCCCCAGCCCGTTATGCTGCGTGGCCGACCCGGTCTGGGCCTGCGTGGTCTGGTCCGGAGTGCGAGAAGAGGAGTTCGGCGGCGCGTTGCCGCCCGCCTGGTGCTGCGCCTTGGTGAGCGGCCGCGTGAAGGTGCGCCCGTGTTCAGCGTGAAAGCGAGGTAGCCGGCGTTGTAGATCGGCACCAGCTCCGGTCAGCGACGGGTGCAGGCCGTAGGTGGCGCCGCCCGGGCCGCCGATGGGCAGCAGCGTGTTGGCGGCCAGCGCGACGCCGTTGGTGCCGCCGCGCGCCGCAGGTAGGCGGCGTAGTTGTCAACGGGCACGATGAGGGTTGTTCGCATCGTTGCCGCCGAACATGTACTTTTGCAGACCAGTGCCTTGTAGTCGGAGACGCGGCTCTGCATACCACGTCACGGACGAAGAAGCCGCGGGCCGGCTCGACGCCGAGCTGGTGAGCCCCAGCGCCGCGAGCCGGGCGCTCATCTTCAAGGAAATTGCGTCGTGCGGGAACGTCGTGAGAGTGACCCATGGTGGCGCTGCTCCTATTGCACCGTGGCGGACAGCCAGCTGGTAAAGGAGCTGTTGCCGCAAATGTTCTCTGCCCGCACGCGCACCTCGTAGCGTCCGGGGCCCACTGGGCTGCCGATCGTCGTCCCGCCGACCGTGAAGCTGCCGAGGAGGTCGTCGAGTTGTTGGGGTTGCGCAGCCGCGCCTCCACCGTATGCGCGTCGGCGTAGTGCCCGGACGAGGCCGGGAGCCGCACGCCGCGCCCACCGCGCGGCCGGCGGCCGAGAAGGAGAACGCCTGTGGACGCCCCGGCGCCGAGCGCCCGCTCAGCGGGAAGGTCAGCGTGACGCTGTTGGACGAACCGCTGGTCCCGGTGCGGTTGGTCGATCGCACACGGTGAACTGGAACGTGCCCGCGGGCACCGCGTCGAAGCTCCACGTGTCGGCCAGCGGCATCGGGATGCTGATGACCCGCACGCCCTCCTGGCTCACGTCCACGGCACTGCCGGTCGGCTCCCCGCCGGCGAAGGTATTGGTCGCGGGCACCACCGAGGATCGCGGCCGTAGGCGGACAGCGACCGCGGGGCCGAGGGGCCGGAGACGGCGCCGATGTAGACGCGCACCTCGCCAGAGGGCCGGCTCACGGCCGCGCCCGAGACGGTGCGCAGGCGCAGGTAGTAGGAGCCGGGAGGCGCCTGGAAGGTGAAGACCGGTGTGGTGCTGCCAATCGGGATGGAGGCCAGGACCTCGCCCGGCCATGCGCCCCCTTCGAGGACGTAGCCGGTAGGCGCGGGGCCGATCAGCGGAGCGCGCCAGCTGACGGTCACCGTGCTGCCGGTCAGCGCGGACACCGACAGGCCGGTCGGCAGCTGCACGGCGGCGGCGCCGCTCACCGACGTGTCGGAGTGGGCAGCATACTCGCTCCGAGATCGCGGCCCAGGTAGAGTGCGCCGCGCGCCCGCTCCCGCAGGCCGCCCGACGACGTGTCGGTGATGGCGGTGGTCGCCGTCGTGATCAGGTCACGGAGATCCGACGACATCCGGCCGAACATCAGGTTGTCGTTGACCAGCTGCACCAGCGCGGCCGGGTCCACGGCGGCATCCTGGTAGGTGGGGATCACCGTTCCCATCGCGAAGGTGCTGGTGTACCACTCGTAGAGGATCCCGTAGATGAAGTTGGCGCGCTGGATGGCCAGCGCCGGCGGATAGATGCCGAACTCGGGCCCGAGCAGCGCCGTGTTGCCCGGCAGCGGCCCCAGCAGGTTGTAGAAGCTGAAGACCGTCGGCGGCGACAGCACCTGCTCCGACAGGTTCGAGAACATCCACTGCACGCCGCCGGGATTCGACACCGGGATGCCCAGCGCGCGCACGAGGCCGAGGATGTGCAGGACCGGGTCCTTCAACCGGCCATCCGTGATCGTGAAGCTGCGAGCCTCGGGGTCCGTGAGGATGGCCGTCAGCGTCGCGCGCAGGTCCCCGTCGGTCGTCGCGAACACGGTGGCCACGCGCTGGATGTAGGCGGGGCTCGGATTGCTCGTCACGAGCGACCGGATCAGGCGCGAGGACACGAAGGGCGCGACGTTGGGGTGCGCCATGATGCTGTTGACCACGCCGTCCACGTCGGCCTGCATCGCCGCCGTGGTGTTGGCCGACGCCGGCAGCACGACGCCGCTCAGCAGCGTCTTCTGGCCGAGGTCGTGGTAGCGCGGCTGCGGATTGGAGCCGGTGGTCATGACCGGCACCATGTCGAGCGAGAAGTCGTTCTGGTCGTTGGTGCGCGCGTAGGTCCAGCCGGTGAGCGCCCGCGCATACTCCACGAGCGTGGCCTGGCTGTAGGTGGGAATGGGCTGGCCCGCGCCGTCGAGCCGCACGGTGCCGTTCGGGTTCAGCTCCCAGAGACCGATCGTGAAGAGCTGCATCACCTCGCGCGCGTAGTTCTCGTTCGGCACCGAGGTGGTGGAACCATTGGGACAGGTCGTGGTGTTGCGCGTGCAGCGGCTGACCACCATGTCGAGGTACTTGCCCATCGTCGGGCTCATCGTGACCTCGCGCAGCAGCGTGCGGTAGTTGCCGAAGGCGTTGCGTGACAGCAGCCGGACCCAGGGCCCGAGTTCGTTGCCGCTGTTGTTCTTGTTCGAGGAGACGACGATGATCTGGCTGAGCGCGAACATCATGCGCTGGCGCAGCTGGTCGTCGCCGTTGGCCATGTTGAGGAACAGGGCGTTGCGGATGTCGCTGACGTCCGGATCGTCGGGAATGGGGCTCTCGGGCAGGGCGAACTGGTCGTTCAGCCACTGGTCGTAGCCCTGGCTCACGACGAGGTCCACGTCGGCGGCGCGGGGACCGAACGTCCCCTGCTCCAGGAAGTGCGCGGCAGCCTGCCGCGTGATGCCCTGCCGGGCGGCGAGCGGCGTGTCCCAGACCGAGACAAGCGCAAGCAGAAGTGCAAGGCCCAGGAGCCCGGCTCGACGGACGCGGCGGGCGCGAGCGCCGGTCCCTTTCCTCTCAAGTGTTGGTGCCGTCATCGGTTCGACCCAGCCTCCGCTCGGCCCCGGGGAACGAGGCCAGCCCGAGCACAGGCAGGAGCCGTGCCAGAGGCCGCTCCACGCGGAAAACCTCAGCGGATGAGCTGGAAAGGCAGGAAGCGGCGTGCAGTTTTTACCCGGACCGCGGTAATTCTTACTCGTCAGGTAACGACTGGAGTGGACAGAAGCGACAGTGAGCAGCCAGAAGCGTGGCCGTGGTTCACGCCGTCGGGGAATGCAGGTCGGCGTCGGGACGCCGGCGCGGGGCTACGCGGCAGGCCCGTAGTACTGCTTGTACATGCCCCGGCGGAAGAGCCAGCCGCCCAGCGGGCCGAGCCAGCCCAGGACGTAGTACATGAAGCCGAGGTCCATCAGCTCGATCAGGTTCCCGTCGAAGTCGCGGACGAAGAAGAAGGAGTGCCCGCGAGGCGACCGTTCCGGCCGGGTCACGATCTCCACGCCCTTTGCGGACAGGTAGTCGTGCCACCGATCCAGGTTGCGGACGTTGAGCGAGAAGTGGGTCAGGCCGATCCGGTTCCAGGGAATGTCGATGGCCGGCTGGGGCGGATCGAAATGGAAGATCTCGAGCACGCCGCCGCCGGGCACGCGGATCCAGCCGATCTTGCACGACGGCGCCGGTCCGTCCACGCCGAAGAAGCCGCGCACGCGCTCGGGCGGCGTGTCGGCGACACCGACGAGCGGGCATCCGAAGACCTCCCAGTAGAACTGCACCGCGCGATTGAAGTCCGACACGGTGAGGCCCACGTGGCTGAAGGAACGGACGCGCATCCGGCTCATAGTAGCAGGGCGTCGCCGGCCTACCGGATGCCCGCCTGCTGAAGCAGCCACACGAGCGCCATGGCACCGGCCATCCCCCACGACGCGGAACGCCAGCGGGCGACGATCCAGATCGCGAGCGCCGCCCCTGCGTACCAGCTCGCGCGCGTGTTGAAGGCGCCCTGGTCGAGGAGCAGGCCGTTGGCGCTGATGGCGGCGAGCACGGCAGGCGCGATCAGCCGCAGCGTCCGTTCCAGGCCGGCCGGAATCACCAGCCCATGCCCCACCGCGAGGATCGCGGACGCTCGAATGAGGTACGTCCCGACACCCGCCGTCACGAAGAGCCCCCACAGTCTCATACCGGGCGCCACCGGTCCACGATCGCGCCGGCCACGACGCCCGCGGCGGCACCGGCCAGGATGTTCAGCCCGTTCGGCAGTCCGGCCGATGCCAGCGCCACCCCGCCTCCGGCGACGGCCGCCGTCAGCGCCGGGGCATCGACGAGCGTCGGCACGACGAGCACGACGAAGACCAGCGGCACGGTGAAGGCGATGTCGATGCTCGACGGGATCGCGGCGCCCAGCGTCAGCCCCACGATCGTGCCCACCCACCACACGACCGCGATGCCGAGGCCGGCGCCGAGAAAGAACCAGCGGCGGACCACCGGATCGCGCTCGTCGCCGAAGAAGCGCATCGACAGCGCCGCGGTCTGGTCCGTCATCAGGTACGGCAGCCCCACGCGCCACCGCGCCGGGAACGGCCGGAACGCAGGCGCCAGTGCCACGGAGTACAGGGCGAACCGGAGGTTGATGACCAGCGCCGCGGCGACGATGACGACCCAGGACGCGTCGCGTTCGATGAGCGACAGCATCGACAACTGCGCGGCGCCGGCCAGGACGGTCCACGAGGCAGCGGCGCCCGCCCAGGGATCGATGCCGGCTGCCGTGACACCAACGCCGTAGGCGAGGCCGAAGGGAAAGGTCGCGACGGCCATGGGAACCGCCGCCGCGACACCGGCCGCCAGCCCTGTCCGGACGGCGGGAACGAGCATGGGCATGGGGGTATCATGACCCGCCTTGGCCTCCCTGCTCTCCAAGGACCGCATCATCGCGCCGCCCGGCTACAACCGGTGGCTGGTCCCGCCGGCGGCCCTTGCCATCCACCTCTCGATCGGCATGGCCTACGGGTTCAGCGTCTTCTGGCTGCCGCTGAGCCGCGTGATTGGCATCACCGAGTCCGCACCCGGCGACTGGCGCATCAGCACGCTCGGCTGGATGTACACGCTTTTCTTCGTGATGCTCGGCTCGTCGGCGGCCGTGTTCGGGCCATGGCTCGAGCGCGAGGGCCCGCGCAAGGCGGGCGTGGTCGCCGCACTCTGCTGGGGCGGCGGCTTCTTCGTCTCGGCGCTGGGCATCTGGCTGCACCAGGTCTGGCTGCTGTGGCTCGGATCGGGCGTCATCGGCGGATGCGGGCTCGGGCTCGGCTACATCTCCCCCGTCTCGACGCTCATCAAGTGGTTTCCCGATCGCCGGGGCATGGCCACGGGCCTGGCGATCATGGGCTTCGGCGGCGGCGCGCTGATCGGGACGCCGCTGGCCGATCTCCTCATGCGCACGTTCCGCACACCGACCTCGGTGGGCGTCTGGCAGACCTTCGTCGTCATGGGCGTCGTCTACATCGTCGCCATGCTGGCCGGAGCACTTGCCTATCGGCTGCCCGCGCCGGGATGGTCCCCGCGCGGCTGGATCCCGCCGCCCAGGTTGGCAGCCACGGCGCCGGTCCGCGCCGTGCCGGCCGCGACGGCCTGGATGACCCCGCAGTTCTGGCTCCTGTGGGCGGTGCTGTGTCTGAACGTCAGTGCCGGCATCGGCGTGCTCGGCATGGCGGCGCCGCTGGTCCAGGAGGTGTTCGCGGGCCGTGTGGACGCATCGGCGGCGGCAGGGTTCACCGGTTTGCTGAGCCTCTTCAACATCGCGGGCCGGATCTTCTGGGCGTCGCTCTCCGACCGCATCGGCCGCAAGACGACCTACACCGTGTTCTTCGCCCTCGGGATGCTGCTGTACGCGACGGTGCCCTTCGCGGGACGCACCGGCAGCCTGTTGCTGTTCGTCGCCATCTTCTGCGTCATCCTGACGATGTACGGCGGCGGGTTCGCGACCGTGCCGGCCTATCTCGCCGACCTGTTCGGCGTGACCTTCGTCGGCGCCATTCACGGACGCCTCCTGACCGCCTGGTCGACGGCCGGCATCCTGGGCCCCGTGCTGGTCAACTACATTCGCGAGTACCAGATCGGCCGCGGGGTGCCGCCCGCAGACGCGTACACCTTCACGATGTACGTGCTCGTCGGCTTCCTGGCCGTCGGCCTGGTCTGCAACCTGGCGGTTCGCCCCGTTCCCGACGATCGGTTCGTCACGGTGGCCCCGGCGGGCGCGGCGCCCGCGCACGCCTCAGCCGCGTCGGCCGGCGACGCCGTCGCAGGCGACTGGGGCCTGGTGGCGCTGGCGTGGCTCGCGGTGGGCGTGCCCCTGGCGTGGGGCGTGTACAACACGCTGGCCCTGGTGGGCCAGATGTTCGGGTAGGCCGTCATCAGCCCTGGACGAGGTGATCGGCCACGCGCAGGGCCTGCGCGATGATGGTCAGCGCCGGGTTCACGGCCGCCGACGATGGGAAGAACGACGCATCGACGACGAAGAGATTGTCCACGTCGTGCGTGCGGCACCACGGGTCGAGGACCGAGGTCGCCGGGTCCGTGCCGAAGCACAGCGTCCCGCACTGGTGGGTGGTGTTGCGGCTCTTGTGCGAGTGCGCCATCACCTTCCAGTAGCCGAGGCCCCTCAGCAGCCGCCGCGTCTCGGCCACCAGGCGTGCGTGCGGTCCGAGATTGTTCGGACGGTAGTGGAGCTGCAGGCGTCCGCGCGCGTCCACCGTGACCCGGTTGTCCGGGTGCGGCAGATCCTCGGACATCACCAGCCAGTCCACGCCTCGCGCCACCCACGCGTCGTAGGCGCGAAGCGGGATGCCGGGGATGATGGTGTCGCCCACCACCTTCGCCATGATCCCGTGCGTGCGGCCCTGGGACTGGATGTGGCCGAGCGGATAGGGCGTGTCCGGGCCCCGGAAGTAGTAGTCGTTGATCGCCACCGTCTTCTGGAACACGTCCTGGTTCGGACGGAACGGGTGGAAGCCCTGCATCATGGTCGCCAGGTGCGCCATGTACCGGCGTCCCACCAGTCCCGACCCGTTGGCGAGCCCGGCCGGATGTGCGTCGTTGGCCGACCGCAGCAGCAGCGCGGCGGAGTTGGCCGCACCGCACGACACGACGACGAGCGCCGCGCCCACGCGCAGCGTGGCGCCCCCGCGTTCGATCTCGACGGCCGACACCCGCCGGCCATCCCCGTCGGTGAGGAGGCGCCGCGCGAGCGCGCCCGTCCAGAGCGTCACGTCCGGGTGCGCCGCCGCGGGCCGCACGCAGCAGACGTCCGCGTCGCTCTTGGCGCCGATGCGGCACGGGAACGAGTTGCAGGTGTTGCACAGCACGCACCCGCCGTCTTCGCCCGGCCGCAGCAGCCCGAGCGGCAGCGGCGACGGATGGAGCCCTCGTCCCCGGAGGCGATCGACGATGGCCTGCATCCCCGGCGCGTGCGGGACCGGAGGGTGCGGGAAGGCGCCGCGGGGCGGATCGGTGGGATCGGCGCCCGCCTGCCCGCGCACGCCGTACAGGCGCTCGGCGCGGTCGTAGTAGGGCGCGAGCGTGTCGTAGTCGATGGGCCAGGCCGGCGAGGTGCCGTCCTCGTGTTCGAGGACCTGGAAGTCCTCGCGCCGCAGCCGGTACAGCACGCTTCCCCAGTACTTGGTGTTTCCCCCGATGCCGTAGTGCATGTACGGCAGGAAGGGCTCGCCGCGCTCGTCGAGCCAGGGCTCGCGCGTGCGGTACTTGAGGTCCTTCCACACCGCGCCGGGGCTCCAGTTGTCGTCCTCGGCCGGCACCGCCTCGCCACGCTCGACCAGCAGGATCTTCGCACCGCAGCCGGCCAGGGCGTGCGCCATGGTGCCGCCGCCGGCGCCGGTGCCGATGATGACGATGTCGAAGGAGGCGTCCGCGCTCATGCGGCGAGACTGGCGTAGATCTGGTCCATCAGGCGGTGGTCCTCGGCAGCCCGTTCGAGGCTCATCTCGGGGGCCGCGCCCGTCCGGATGGCGCGCGCGAAGTCACGGTACATCGCCTGGTAGCCCCGGATGTCGCGAAAGCCGGGGAACAGCAGGCGGGGCATGCCCCGCCCGCGCGCGACCACGAAGCCGCCGTTCGACTCGAAGCTGACGACGCCCCGCCGCCCGTAGATCTTGGAGAGGCGCAGTCCCTTCAGGAGCGACGGCACCTCGCGCGAGTAGTACAGCGCGCCAACGGCGTCGTTGTCGTAGCGGAACGCCACCATCATGCTCTTGGCCCGCCGGTCGGGGCCTTCGCGCGACGCCGGGGGCCGATACCCCTGCGCGGACACGATCGCGGGGCCGAGGCTGCCGGCCAGGTGCAGCCAGTGGATGCCTTCCTCGAAGAAGGCGTCACCGCCCGCCATGCGCTCGTCGTTCCGCCAGTCGTCCTCCCGCTTCAGACGGTGGGCGATCGTGGTGAAGTGCGCGAAGACCATCTCGCCGATCGTCCCGTCGGCGAGAAGCTGGCGGAGCACCACGGCGAGCGGCTTGTAGTGGTCGTTCTCCCCCACCAGCACGGTGCGGCCGGCGCGGTCGCGCGCGGACCGGACCGTGTCGTAGTCGGCCAGCGCCGGGAACGCGGGCTTCTCGACCAGCACGTGCTTGCCCGCCTCCAGCGCCTGCAGGGCGAGGTCGAGATGATGCAGCGGCGGCACCGCGATCACGACCGCGTCGACGGCGGGGTCCGAAATGGCGTCCTGGTAGCTGGCATACGCAGCGGCGCCGCCGAAGCGCCGCGCGTACGACTCCGCGCGACCCCGATCCCGGCTCGCGTATCGCGGCACGAACACGCCGGGGAGCGCCCGGAGCTGCCGGCTGTGGACTGCCGTGATGAAGCCGCACCCAAGGAAGGCGACGTGAAGGGGGCCTGGCATGCGAACGTAACCGGCATCGCCCGCGCGGGCGGCGCCATCGGGGAATTATACTTTCTGCCCGCGGGGACGCCGGCGGGGCGCGACGCGTCCAAAGCACTGGGATTGTCCCCTGCACGCGGCTGCGCGCCATCAGTTGAAGGCGGACCTGCACGCGGATAAGCTCTCCGACACCCCCAGCTCGGATGACACTCATGATCGCCCCATCCTTCCGGCGATGCGGCCTGCTCCTCGGCGTGCTCGCTCTCGTCCTTCCCCTGACCGCGGCCGCGCAGTCGCTCCCCGGCATCGGGCGGATCAAGGTAGCTACCGGCCGCGTGTCGCTGATTCGCAGCGGCCAGACCGTCGTCCCCGTCGTCGGTGACGTCGTCTACGAGTCCGACGTGCTCCACACCGACGCCGACGGCCAGCTCGCCGTGACCCTGCGGGACGAGACGCGGCTCTCACTGGGGCCCGGCTCGGACCTGAACCTCGCCGCCTTCGCGTACGACCCGGCCGCCGGACGGCTCTCGCTGGTCGTGCGCGTGGCGCGCGGCATCCTCTCCTACGTGTCGGGCCGCATCGCGAAGCTGATGCCCGACGCGGTGCGGCTCGAAACACCCACGTCCGTGATTGGCGTGCGCGGCACCCACGCGCTCATCCGGGTGCAGCCGTGACCGCCCGCCGTCTCGTCGTCATCGTCGTCCTCGCGCTCGCCGCCGCGTGCGCGCGCCGTCCCCCGCAGCCGGTCGCGCCCGTGGCCCAGGACCTGGTCGTGCTCGCGCCCGACCCGGGCACGGGCGAGGTCGGCGGCCTGCTGGTGACGAGCGGGGCCGGGCAGGCGGAGCTCACGGAGGCCAGAGCGAGCACCACGGTGATCAGCGGTCAGGGGCCCGGACCGGTCACCGTGCTCGACGAGGCGACGGTCCAGCAGACCTTCGGAGCGGTGCTGGCGCTGGTGCCCGACGGAGCCGAGCGATTCGAGCTCTACTTCGAGACGGGTGGCGACACCCTGACCGCGGAGTCCGCGGCCCAGCTCCCGTCCGTCATCGCACGCGTGCGCGCGCGGGTGGCGCCGGAGGTGAGCATCATCGGGCACACGGATACGACGGGCACCGCCGAGTCCAACGTCGCCCTCGGGTTGGAACGGGCGGGGCTCATCCGCGACCTCCTGGTCGGCGACGGCCTGGATGTGTCGCTCATCGAGGTGGTGTCACACGGGGAATCCGATCCGCTCGTGCCCACCCCGGACAACACCGCGGAGGGAAGGAACCGCCGCGTCGAAGTGACCATCCGGTAGCCGTCCGATGCCCGGTCGCCTTGTCACGATCGTGGGTGCCGCCCTTGTGGCGTTGCTCACCGCCACATGCCGGCCGGCGCCGCTGGCTCAGCTCGACCTGAGCGGGTTCGACCTGGCCGTGCGGCGTCAGCCGCTGGTGCTCGCCGCCGCGCAGACCGCAGTCATCGCCATCGACGACGCCAGCCTGGCGGAGGTCGGCCAGTGGCCGTGGCCGCGCGGTCGTCTCGCCGAACTGGTCCGGCGCCTGGACGCGATGGGCGCCACCGCGGTGGCGTTCGACATGCTGCTGTCGGAGCCGGACCACGCCGGCCCCGACGGCGATGCGGATCTGGCAGACGCCATGCGGCAGGCGGCGGCGATTCCGGCGTTCACCCTGGCGTTCGACGAGCCCTCGGCGTCGGCCGACTGCGAGATGGTTTCCCTGGGCGTGGCCGAGCGCCACGACGGCGACCACGCCCCGCGGACGGGGCTGTTCAGGGCGACCGCGGCCGTGTGCCCCGTTCCCCTGCTGGCCGCGGGTGCCGGACCGGCCGGCTTCATCAATGCCGCGCCGGACGTGGACGGACAGCTGCGCCGCGTGCCGCTGGTCGCCGTCCTCGGGGATACCATCCGGCCGGCGCTCGCGCTGGCCGCCATCGGCGGCGCGACGGGCGGCGCTGTCCTGCTGGAGTCACGGGCAGACCGCTCGCTCGTCCTGACGGTCGGCGGCCGCCGCATTCCACTGGACGCGCAGGGCCGCCTGCTCCTCCGCGACGTGCACGGCACGCGCGTGCCGCTCGTGTCCGCCGGAGACGTGCTCGCGGGTCGTGTGGACGCCGACCGCGTGCGCGACCGCGTCGTCTTCATCGGCACCACGGCCGCCGGACTGCGCGACACGGTGTCGACCCCGCTGGACCGCGCCGTCCCCGGGGTGGTGGCGCACGCCGACATCGCCGAGACGCTGCTCGGCGCCGGCGCATTCGCCCGTCCGGTGTTCGCCCCGCTGATCGAGATTGCCAGTGCGGCGCTCGCGGCGCTGCTGGTGGGCGTGGCGGCCGTCTGGCTGGGATGGCTGCCATCGCTCCTTGCCGCCGTCACCCTGTCCGCCGCCTGCTGGTGGGGAGCCGGTGAGTTGCTCGCGCTCGAAGGACTGTGGCTGTCGCCGTTCTGGGCGGCGCTTGGCGCCGCGGTGGCGGTCGTGGCGGAAGGCGTGACGACGGTGATCCGCGATCGGCGCACGGCGGAGCGTGAGCAGGAGCGGCGGGCCGCTGCACAGCGCCTCATCATCCACGCCCTGACGACGCTGACCGAGACCCGGGATCAGGGCACCGGCGAGCACGCACGGCGCACGCAGGACTACGCGCGCATGCTGGGCACCGAGCTGGCGCGTGGCCGCCACCGAGACGTCCTCTCGCCGGACCGGATCGAGCTCGTCGCGGTGCTGGCCCCGCTCCACGACATCGGCAAGGTGGGTGTCCCCGACGCCGTCCTGCGCAAGCCTGGCGCGCTCACGCCCGACGAGCACGCCCAGATGCGGCGGCACCCCGCGATCGGCCACGAGAGCCTCCAGCGCGCAGAGGCACTGGCCGAGGTCCACGACGACGAGGTCATGGGGCTGGCGAAGGAGATCGTGCTGACCCACCACGAGCGCTGGGACGGCTCGGGCTACCCGCAGGGGCTGACCGGCGACGCCATCCCGATCTCCGGGCGCATCGTCGCCCTCGTGGACGCGTATGACGCCCTGGTGTCGGATCGCAGCTACCGCAGCGCGGTGCCGCACGGGCACGCGGTGGCGGCCATCATCGAATCCAGCGGCACGCACTTCGATCCGGAAGTGGTGCAGGCGTTCCAGGCCGTGCACGAGCGCTTCCGCGAACGCGCGGCGCAACGTCCCGCCGACTGAGCCGCTCGCCTCGCCCTATACTCGGGCCATGCGCTACAAGACACTGGGTGGCACGGGCACGCTCGTATCCGAAATCTGTCTCGGGACGATGACGTTCGGCGGACGCGGCTTCTGGACCGCCATCGGGACGCTGGACCAGGCCGCCGCCGACCGGATCGTCGGCCGGGCGCTCGATGCGGGCGTCAACTTCATCGACACGGCCGACGTGTACTCGGAGGGCGTGTCCGAGGAGCTGACGGGACGGGCCATCGTCAACGCCGGGCGGAAACGGTCGGACGTGATTCTCGCGACCAAGGCCCTCGGACGCGTCGGGCCTGGCCCGAACGAGCGTGGGGCCTCCCGCGGACACATCATGGATGCCGTCAAGGCCAGCCTGCGACGGCTCGGCACCGACTACATCGACCTCTACCAGATCCACGGCGTCGATCCGCTGACGCCGGTCGAGGAGACGGTGCGGGCGCTGGACGATCTCGTGCGCCAGGGTCTGGTGCGGTAGGTCGGCGTGTCGAACTGGGCCGCCTGGCAGATCATGAAGGCGCTGGGCATCGCCGAGCACCGCGGCTGGACGCGCCTGGCGACGCTGCAGGCGTACTACACGATCGCGGGACGCGATCTCGAGCGGGAGATCGCACCGCTGCTGGAGTCGGAGCGCGTCGGACTCATGGTCTGGAGCCCCTTGCCGGAGGCCTGCTCTCCGGCAAGTTCACCCGCGACGGCACGGGCCCCGACGGCGCGCGGCGCGCCGCCTTCGACTTCCCTCCCGTCAACCGCGATCGGGCGTTCGACTGCGTGGACGCGATGCGCGCCATCGGCGAGGCGCACGGCATCTCGGTGGCGCGCGTCGCGCTGGCCTGGCTGCTGCACCGGCCGGTCGTGATGTCGGTCATCATCGGCGCCAAGTCGCCCGAGCAGCTCGACGACAACCTGGCCGCCGTAGACGTCCGCTTGAGCGACGAGGAGCTGGCGCGGCTGGATGCCGTCAGCGCCCTGCCGCCCGAGTATCCGGGCTGGATGATCGCCCGGCAGGCCGAGGCGGCCGGCGTTCCGGGGACCACCCGCCGCTGACGCGGGTGCGCTCCGGGCCGCGCCGCAGCACCTCGCGCAGCAGCGGCGCGAGCGCCGTCTCCTGGAAGTGCAGGACGCCCCGCTCGTTCAGGTGGTCGGTGTCGGCATAGTAGCCCTCGTCGTCCGCCGCGCCCGAGAAGTCGTGCCACGAACCGCCTTGGCCGGCCACGATCGCCGCGACCCGACGATCGAGCGCCGCCTCGTCGCGCAGACGGTCGCGGATACGCGCGGGCAGCGGCGGCTTCAGGGCGACGATGGCCATGCCCTTCTCGCGCGCCACCCGCAACAGGTCACCGAACTGCGCGAGGTGCCGGGCTTCGGTCTCCGGCGCCCGTGTCGCGGGGTAGAGATACGCCAGGCGCTGGTCGTCGATCTGGCGGACGGGACGATACGCCCGATCGAACCGCGTCCCTCCTCGTCCGGCACGTCCGGCTCGAACCGGCTGGCATCGTTCAGCATCGCGAACCCGGTCGCGTAGTCAACGGCCGTCCAGCGGGTAGCCGGCTCCTGGATCAGCCGCCACGCCAGCGCGGGGTCGAGCGGCGCACGGGCATACAGGGCACGGTCGGCGGCACGGACCTCGTTCCACTCCGCCGACTGGAAGATGAACGAGTCCACCACGTAAACGAGCGCGCGGGCGCGATGGCGCGTGAGGAAGTAGTCCAGCACGATCCGGTTCGGGGTGACGCCGGCGCCCGCGATCGACAGGTTGAGGATGCGCGCACCGGTGGCGGACTCGAGACGCGCGTTCATGTCGCGATAGTCCAGCACACCTGCGTGGGAAGCGCCCAGGATGACGGCATCGAACTCGTTGTGCGGGGTGGTGGCAATGGTTCGGAGTCGGTTCCGAGCGGTGTGCCGCGCAGCGATGGACTCGGCCACGGCGCAGCACGCCACGTACAGGAGCGCACCGACGGCCAGGAACGTCAGCAGCCGACGGGCGAACGACGTCGCGTCCGACCGCTCGCGCACCCACGCCGCATCCGCCGCCCGTCCCGCCAGCATGGTCAGAACCGCATGTAGACGAACTGCTGGTTCGTCCACACGCCAAGCACGATCAAGGCGAACGCGAGCGCGTAGTAGGCGGCCCATCGCACGGGAACGGGCACCCGGCCGAGGCGCTGCCAGACGGGCCGGCGCTCGTCCACGACCTCGATCGCCAGCAGGGCGGCGACGAGCAGGATCGGGAGCGTCAGGTCACCCACCTGCAGGCGCGCGATGAGGAGCGACGGCAGCTGGCCCAGGGCCCCCGCGACACGCCCCACGATGAGGCGGCCGTCTTCGATCGAGGCCGCCCGGAAGAACACCCACGTGACGAGGATCAGGTGAAACGTGATCAGGGGTCGCACCGCCGACGGGACGCCGCGGCGCAGCGTCTCCACCACCGGCCACGCGGCCAGCGGGGAGCGACGCCACGCAAGGCCCGTCACGACGAGCAGGCCGTTGAGTCCGCCCCAGACCACGAAGGTCCAGTTGGCGCCGTGCCAGAGGCCGCTGAGGAGGAACACGGCCATGATGTTGGCTGCCTGCCAGGGCAGCATCACGCGGCTGCCTCCGAGCGGGATGTAGACGTAGTCGCGGAACCAGGCCCCGAGCGAGATGTGCCACCGCTGCGACCAGAACGAGGACACGGAGGAGGCCAGGAACGGACGCCTGAAGTTCTCGACGAGGTCGAACCCCAGGACGCGCGACGCGCCGATGGCGATGTCGGAGTACCCGGAAAAGTCGCAGTACAACTGGACGGCAAACCCGTACGTCGCGATGACCAGATCGGCGGGCGAGGTGAAGGCCGGCTGGGCGTACGCGCGGTCCACGATGAGCGCGAGGCGATCGGCGATGACCACCTTCTTGAAGAATCCCCACAGCATCTGCTGCAGGCCGGCCACGACACGCGGCTCATCGAACCGGCGGGGACGGGCGAGCTGCTGCAGGAACGGGCCGACGCGTGCGATCGGCCCCGCCAGCAGCTTCGGAAAGAACGCGAGATAAACGGCCACGTGGGCGAAGCTGCGCTCCGGCGCGATGGTGCCCCGCTTCACGTCCACGAGATAGCTGACGGCCGACAACACGTAGAACGACACACCCGCCGCGCCGAGCCAGTTCAGGTCCGGCACGACGGGACCGAGGCCGGCGACACCGGTGGCCCCGTCAAGCGACGCCGCCAGGAAGCCCAGATACTTCCCCGCCACGAGAACCGCGAGGACCGCTGCCACGCCGACGGCCGTGATGGCCGCACGTTGCCGGCCCGCACGCCGCGCGGCCGACCGCGCGACCGCCCAGACCACACCGGCGACCGACACCAGCACCACGGCGAGGCGGACGTCGAACGCGGAGTAGCCCGCGAGGCTCGCCACCAGCAGCAGCGTGGTCTGCGCCCGCGCCGGTACCACGAAGTAGATGGCCGCGAAGACCGGGAAAGCGAGCAGGAAACCAATCGAGTTGAAGGTCACCGGCCTCGTCTGCGGGTCACGCCGGCCGGGCCCGTGGCCCTCGCGTCTGCGTGCGCGCGCGAGGCCGTCAGTAGGTGGTCCACGATCGCAGCAGTTCCGCCGGCAGCTCCGGAACAGGGCGGTGCGGTCCGAAGTGCTCCGTCAGGTAGGCGTAGACCTGGGCGAACTGCGCATCGGTGAGCGACGCGACCCGATCCCGGTGATCGCGGCTGTTGCGGAGCCAGGCGTCCTTGTCCATCTGCAGGATCACGATCGGGACGAAGGTGTGGCAGTTCTGGCAGCTCGAGAGCACGAGGTCGCGTCCCTCGCCGGGCGGGAAGATGGCATCCAGGTCCACGCGGGTCGGCGCGCCCCCGCCCGAAGACGACTGCCGGGCCGCGAACACCTCCTGACTGGTCGCCTGTGGCGCCGCAGGCGGCGAGGAGCGGCGCGACCGCGAGCGCGGCGGCCCCGACCGGTATCGCGACGATCCGGACGATGCTGGTGCACGCTGGCCTCAGAACGGCGTACGCGCCGGTAGCGGTGCCGGCGCTGGCCGAACTGCAGGTGCGCATCGTCGAAGTGGGCCTCAGACGGCCGAACGAGCGATCGGTCCACGGCCGGCACGCGTTCCACGTGCGCCTCGAGCGGGCGCCGCGACGTAACCGCTGGCCGATGGCGGCGCACGCCGTGTTGTGGCAGGAGCCGCGGTTGGCGATCGACGAGGGTCGCGTTCGGGCGCCGGAGGAAACACGTCCAGCAGCATGACGGGCGCAGCCGCCGCCGGCGCGGCACGTCGGCCGCCGGCGCCGATGTGTCCTGCCGTGGAGCGGGCGCATCGGCCGTTGCGCGCCCGCTCAGGCACGCGGCTGCCGCCATCGCCGCGAGCGCCCGCATCGGGCGTGACACGTGGCGTTCAGTCCACAAGGCAGTCCTCCGGCAGAGGTCTGGGCGCGGGCAGCCGGGTCCTCAGCGAGAACACCGGCACCTCACACGATGCTGATCGCCGTGTCGGCGCCGGGGGCGCCTCCGCGATCCGGCGCAGCGCATCGCTCACGGCGTCGTCGTAGAACTGCTCGACGCAGGCGGCGCACGCGAGCGCAGGAATGTCCTCCACGATCGTCGGGACCTCTGTCCGCCAGAGGACCGTGCGCACCTCGGCCCGGGCGAGGGCGCCGCCGCAGCGCAGGCGGCGAAGTGCCCACGCCAGCCGCAGGCACGTTCACGCTGCTGCATCTGGAAAAGCGCGGCGTCAACGATCTTCGGCGCGTCCGGACGCGGCCACGACATCATCACCGCGGCGCCCGGGCCGGCACGTCCGGGAACGCCAGCTTCCGCGCCGTGATACCGGGCACTGGCCTGCGGCTTCGACGATCACGTGCGAGCCGTAGCCGGCCGTGTAGTGCCCGTGTTCCACCACGAGCAGCCGACTCGTCTTCCGCCTGGAGCAGCGCGATGGCGTCGACGTCAGGCAGCAGGCGTGCGCGCCAGGGTCGATCAGCTCCACGCTGACCCCGCGTGCGGCCGGGTCCGGCAGCGCCCGCCCGCGTCCACGATGGCGGGCGCCCACGCCACGATGGTGAGGTCGCGCCCCTCCTGCCTGACGGCCGCCGGTCCAATCGGCACCTCGTAGGCATCGTCGGGCACGTCGGGCTGCTGCCCCGCCTTCACCTCGCCGTAGTCGAGATAGACGACCGGGTCCGGATCCCGGAGGGCCGAGATCAGGAGCCCCTTGGCCTCATGCATCATCGCGACCACCTTGAGACCCGGCAGCTGGGCGTAGAGCGCTTCCATGCCCACGTCGGTGTGCTGGCCCGCCATGCCGCGCGAACGGCCGGCGCCGTCTACCCACAGGACGAACATGCTGGCACAGCCGCCCGTCATCGAGCGGATCTTCCCGGCCTGGTTCTGTACGTACTCGATGGCGTAGATGGCCGCCATCGTCGGGATGCGTGCGATGGCCTTGGAGCCGGCCACCGCCGCGCCGATGGCGGCGCCGACGATCCACTGCTCGTCGATCGGCCATCCGCGGCCGGAGGTCCGGACGTCGCCGAACTCCCGGACCAGATCGAGCAGCACCTCGCCGGTCGGCAGCGTGGCGGTCGGGACCTGGTACTCGTAGAAGTAGACCATGTCCGGGTTGGCCCGCATCTCCTGGGCCACGGCTTCGAGCTGCGCGTAGTTGTAGTTCTTGGTCGGCATTGGCGTCTCTCCGCTTCTAGGTCAGGCGCGAGGCAATCGCCGTGCGGTTGAAGAACTGGGTGGCCGGCGCGGTGCCACTCGCATAGGTGTGGCGCACGCCGTCTTCGGGCGCCGGGTCCGGGCTCGATCGCGCGAAGGCGATCGACGCCTCCACGGCCGCGTCGATCTCGCGGTCGATGGCGCCCAGCGCGGACTCGTCGGTCACGCCCCTGGCCAGCAACCGCATTAACGTGCCCGCACGATGGGATCGCGCGGGATCCACTGGCGCACCTCGTCGTCGGTGCGGTATGGCAGGCCCATCGCGCCGTCCTGCCCCACGCGACCACCGGCAAAGCCGGGTGGTCGTACCAGCGTACGTGATCGCCTCGATCACGCTCGGCCCCTTGCCCGCCCGCGCCCACGCCACCGCCTTCGGTCGTGGCGTCATGCACCGCCGACAGGTCGTTGCCGTCCACGAGGTGATGCGGGATGTCCAGGCCCTTGGTGAGCTCGGACACGTCATGGTCGGGACGGTGAGGGCCATCGGCACGCCCATGTACGGAAGTTGTTCTCGTTGACGAAGAGCACCGGCACCTTGTGGTTGGCGGCGCTCGGACGGCGCTGAAGTAGTAGGGCGAGGCGGCTGCGCCGTCGCCGTAGAAGGCCACGCCCACCTGCGACGAGCCGCGCAGCGGCGCGCAGGGCGGCCCCGGCCGCCATGTAGTAGCTGGCGCCGACGATGCCGTTCATGCCCATGATGCCGCGGGGACATGTCGGTGATGTGCATCGAGCCGCCGTAGCCCCTGTTGTAGCCGGTGGACTTGAAGAAGATCTCCGCGGACATCTTGTTGATGTCGCCGCCCTTGGCGATCAGGTGCCCGTGGCCGCGATGCGTGCTGGCGATGTAGTCGTCGTCGTTGAGGGCGGCGATGACGCCGACCGCCACGGCCTCTTCGCCCACGTAGGTGTGGAACGCGCCGTACAGGTTGTCCTCGCCGCTCACGAAGAGATCCTTCATCGCGGTTTCCCAGCGACGGCTGGTGCCCATCTGGCGGTAGAGCGTGAGCGAGCGTTCCTTCGACAGGCCTGCGGCGTCTCGGCCGCCTTGCCCCGCGTCGGAATCTCGAGCGGGGGCAGGAACTGACGGCGTCGCCGGTCTGCGAGGCCGGATTGCCGCCGGGGCCGCCGTGGCGAGCGGCACGATCTTGTCGAACGCCCCACCGGTGAGGCCGGCCGCGCCGACCCGGTGTCGAACGACGAGCAGGCCGATGAGACCGTGGCGGTCGCACCGGCCGTTCCGATGGTTGAGCAGGGTCCGGCGATCGACGAGGGTGTGAGCGCTCGACATCGATGGCTCCTCCACTACGTCGCGCCCGGAGCCGGTTCGTGACGCCGGGCAGAAAAAGACGGACACCCGGGCGCATGTTCAGGATGTCCGTCAACAGGCACTGGTGTGTTTGTCTCAGCCGCGAGCGCCATCTTTCAACTCCGGGCCGCGGGATTCAATAACCGAGAGGGGTAGGCCGCATGGCCGGCCGTGCTTGCAGGCCACTCGGGCGGACGGCTGCCACCGGGGCGTGGGGCCGGCCAGTCCCTGTGCAATGGGCAGTGCGCATGCTTCGCCTGGCCCGAACTGTGGCGTTCGTGCTGCTGGCGGCGGCGACGGCCGTGCCGGTGGCGTGGACCCAGCAGACGCCCCCCGCCCTCACCATCCTGTCCCGCGAAGGCCGGCGGGCGGTGCCGCTGACCGTCATCAACAACCAGGACTACGTGCTGGTGGACGACCTGGCCGGCCCGTTCGGCACCTCGGCGCGGGAAGCGGCCGGCGGCCTCACGATTGCGGCGAACGGCCGCACCATCATCGTGACCGCCGATCAGTCGGTCGTCTCCGCCGCGGGGCGGCTGGTGTCCCTTCCCGTTCCGGCGCTGCGCAGGGATGGCCGGTGGTACGTGCCGTCCGACTTCATCTCCCGCGCGCTCGCGCCCGTCCTCGACCGGCGCCTGGATCTGCGGCGCGCGTCGCGACTGGTCGTGGCCGATGACCTGCGCGTGCCGCGGGTCGTGGCGCGCGTGGAGAGCGGCGCCACCACCACCGTCACGCTGGAGGTCACGCCCGCGGCCGCCTCACGCGTGTCGGCGGAGGCCGGCCGCCTGATCGTGCAGTTCGAGGCCGACGCGCTCGACCTCACCGTGCCGCCGCTGCCGCCCACGCAAGGGTTCCTCACGGCGGTGGGCCCGGGCACGGCGCCCAACACCGTCGCCCTGGCGACGGGGCCCCGCTACGGCGCCTACCGTTCGTCGTCCTCGCAACCCGATGCGGGCTCCGCCCGGCTCGTGATCGAGCTCATGCCGAGCACCAGCGACCTGGCCGCGGCGGTTCCCCCGCCGGCACCGGCGCCGGCGCTTTCGCCCGCGCCCGACCTGCGGCCGTCCATCATGACCCCGGCAACCGGGCTGCGGACGGTCGTCATCGATCCCGGTCACGGCGGCGACGAGGACGGCGCCCACGGCCCGCGCGGCACGCTCGAGAAGGACATCACCCTCGCGGTGTCGCGGCGCCTGCGGACGCTCATCGAGAGCCGCATGGGCCTGCGGGTGTTCCTGACGCGCGAGGACGACCGCACCGTGTCGCACGACGACCGCTCGGCCATTGCCAACAACCAGCGCGCCGACGTGTTCCTCAGCATTCACGCGAACGCGGCCGGGCGGGCGCAGGTGTCGGGCGCCGAGGTCTACTACCTGAGCATCGATCGCGCCGACGAGGAGGCCCGGCGTCGCGCGGCGGATCAGGCCATCGCGCTCCCGTCGCTCGGAGGCGGCACGCGCACCATCGACCTGATCCTGTGGGAGACCGCGCAGGCCCGCTACCTGGAGCAGTCCTCGTCACTGGCCGGCTTGATCGAGCAGGCGCTGCGGGAGCGCGTGGAGATGAGCCCGCGTGCGGTGCAGCAGGCGCCCTTCCGCGTGCTCGTCGGCGCCAACATGCCTGCAGCGCTCGTCGAGATTGGCTACCTCTCGAACCCCGCGCAGGAACAGCAGCTCGGCACCGCCGAGTACCAGACCCGCGTCGCCGAAGCCCTCTTCGACGCCCTCGTACGCTTCCGCGGCGTGCTGGAACGTATGGCGCCGTGACCCCGCGCCGCATTCTCACCATCGTCGCCGGGGTGGTCGCTGCCGCGGTCTTCGGCTGGCTCGTGATGTCGGCGCTCGGCCGCCTGCTGCGCGCGCCGGCGGCGCCGGCCGTCGTCGTCGAGGAGGCCGAGGAACCACCCGCGGTCGCCCCTCCCGAAGCCCGCCCGGCCACCGGCCCGCGGATCAAGGCCACGCTCTACTTCGCATCCGCCGACGGCCAGCGCCTGGTCGGTGTCGAGCGCGAGGTCCCGCTGGCCGAGGGCACCGTGGCGCAGGCCCGCGCGCTGGTGGAGGCGCTCCTCCAGACAGAGGCGCCCGACTCGCTCTCGACAGTCGTGCCGCAGGGGACGGCGCTTCGCGGCGTCTACGTCTCGGCCCGCAACGAGATCTTCGTGGACCTCGACAGCGCGGTCCGCACGAACCATCCGGGCGGCTCCATGCAGGAACTGTTGACCGTCTACGGGTTCGTCAACACGCTGCTCGTCAACCTGCCCACGATGAACGAAGTGCAGCTGCTCGTGGACGGGCGCGAGGCCGATACCCTCGCCGGCCACGTCGACCTGCGCCGGCCACTCCGCAAGAACGACGGGCTCATCGTCTCTCCCGACACCAAGGACCAGGACCCCTCATGATTCGCCACTACGACCGGGCGCCGGGCGACCTCCGCCCGACGCAGTTGACCCCGCACTACCTGATGCACGCCGAGGGCTCCGTCCTCATCGAAGTGGGCCGCACACGCGTCATCTGCACGGCCAGCGTGGAGGAACGCGTGCCCCCCTTCCTGCGCGGGTCCGGCAAGGGCTGGGTGACGGCCGAGTACGGCATGCTGCCGCGCGCCACCACCACGCGCTCCACGCGCGAGGCCTCCAGCGGCAAGGTGGGCGGCCGGACCATGGAGATCCAGCGCCTGATCGGCCGCTCGATGCGCACGGTGGTCCGCCTCAACGATCTGGGGGAACGGACCGTCTGGATCGATTGCGACGTCATCCAGGCCGACGGCGGCACGCGCACGGCATCCATCACGGGCGCCTTCGTCGCACTCGTGCTCGCGCTGGACCGGCTGCGGCGGGCGGACGTCCTGCGGACGATGCCCATCGCCGACTACGTCGCGGCCACCAGCGTCGGGATCGTCGGCGGCATGCCGCTCCTCGATCTCGCGTACGAAGAGGACTCGAAGGCCGACGTGGACATGAACATCGTCAAGACGGGCGACGGCCGCTTCATCGAGGTGCAGGGGACGGCGGAAGCCGAGCCCTTCGATCGGGACGCGCTCGGCGGGCTCCTCGACCTGGCCGACGCCGGCATCCAGCAGCTGATCGCCAAGCAGCGCGAGATCGTCGGGCCGATTCTCGGCCGATGACCCTGCTGCTGGCGACGACGAACCCGAACAAGGTTCGCGAGATCCAGCCGCTGCTGGCCGGCACCGCGCTTCGGCTGCTGACGCTGGCCGACGTGCCGCCCATCGCCGAGCCCGACGAAACCGGGAGCACCTTCGCCGAGAACGCGCGGCTGAAGGCGCTCGCGTACGCGGCGGCATCGGGCCACACCGTGGTCGCCGAGGACTCGGGCTTGTGCATCGACGCGCTCGGCGGCGAACCCGGCGTGCGTTCGGCGCGGTTCCTTCGCGACGACGCCAGCTACGCGGAACGGTTCGCCGCGATCTTCGCGCGCCTGGCAGCGGTACCCACGGCCGGCCGGCAGGCCCGGTTCGTCACCGCGATCGCGGTGGCACGCGGGGACACGATCCTCTACGAGTCCGAGGCGTCGATCGAAGGCTGCATCGCGGCCGCGCCTGCGGGCGAGCACGGCTTCGGCTACGACCCGATCTTCGTCTACCCGCCCCTGGGTCGTACGACCGCTGCAATGACGACTGAAGACAAGTCCGCAGTCTCCCATCGCGCACGCGCGTTCAGGGATCTCCGGCGAGCGATCGAGCGGGGACGAGTCGGCTGACAGAGGCCGTATACTGGTCGGAATGCAACAAGAAGAGCGGGCCGAGCGGAGCCGGACGGCTTTGCTGCAGGCCGCCCTCGCCCTCTTCTCTAGCCAGGGGTATCGCGCC
This sequence comes from Vicinamibacterales bacterium, assembly GCA_041394685.1. GTDB lineage: Bacteria > Acidobacteriota > Vicinamibacteria > Vicinamibacterales > UBA2999 > VFZN01. The sequence continues at coordinate 32,756 of JAWKHU010000059.1, read as the reverse complement.
ACCAGCGTACGGGACATCGCCGAGCGCGCGGGCACGTCCACCGGCAGCGTCTACCATCACTTTCGCGACAAGGAAGCGATCTTCCAGACCCTGCTCGATCAGTTCTGGGCCGCGTCGTCGGACCCGTCGTATCCGCTCGTGCGCGTGCTCGAAGAAGGCGCGTTTCCCGACAACCTCCCGGCCATCGGGCGCGCGGCGCAGGAGATGATCGTCGACTGGCGCCCGTACATCGCCCTCATCAACGAGGATGTCGTCGAATTCGAGGGACGGCACGTGCAGCGCTTCTACTCCGACCTCGCGGCGCGCTACCAGGACTTCCTCGCCAGGCGGACCGATCTCGACATCCCGTCGCGCCTGCGCGAGGGCGTGCCGCCGGTGGCGGCCATGATCATGACGACGCGGATCTTCGTGTACTACTTCGTCGTGGAGCTGCTGTTCGGCGTGCCCAACCACTACGGGCTCGATCGCGACGAGGCCACCCGCCTCATCTCGGACATCCTCACGTCCGGCATCGTGAAGTCGGCGTAGGCCGGCCGCTCAGCGCCGCACGCGCGCGCGCTGCAGCTCGCGCAGCTCGTGCTCGAGCGTCTGCTCCATGCCTTCCACGAACGGCCGTGTGGTGAACCCGAGCTCGCGCTCGGCCTTCGCCGGCGATCCGAGGTACGTGACCCCCGCCAGGACACGCAGGGCCTCGGGGGACAGGACCTGTGGCAGGTCGATGGTTCCCGCGAGCCGCTCGGCGATCCAGGCCGCCGTCCGGAGCGTTCGTGGACCGGGGTGCAGCAGCGGGCGCCGCACGCCCGCCATGGACGCGATCAGATCGAACGCCTCCTCGAAGGGTGGCGCGGACCGGTGAGGAGATAGGCCTCCCCCGGCCGGCCGCGCTCCATGGCGAGAATGTGTCCGCGGGCCGTGTCCTCGACGTGTCCCCAGCAGTACGCGGTGCGCCTCGGCGTCGCCAGCAGGCGTCCGCGCAGCAGATCCACGAGCGCCGTGTGCAGCCCGCTCGTGTCGCCCGGCCCGTAGATCACGCCGGGCATGACGATGACCAGCGGCAGTCCCGCGGCCGCCATCGGCTCGGCGACGCGGTAGTGGGCCAGCCACTTGGTCCGGTCGTACTCGCTCAGGTGCGGGCCCTGGTAGCGGTAGGTCTCGTCGGGCACGACGCCGCGGGTGTCGGAGAACACGGCGACGGTGCTGGTGTAGACGCCGCGCACGATGCCGAGCGCGCGCATGGCGTCGAGGACGTGCCGCGTCCCGCCGACGTTGATGGACTCGGCCTCGCCGCCGGCCACCCCACCTACCAGGCCGCGCAGTGGAACACGCCGTCGGCGCCCGCCATCGGCGCGCGGAGCGTCTCGGGTCGCGTGATGTCGCCCTCGTGCAGCTCGACCCCGAGCGCTCGCAGCACCGCGGCCTTCTCCGGCGTGCGCACCAGCGCCACGACCTCATGCCCCCGGCCCACCAGCTGCTTGGTCAGCTCTCCGCCAAGGAAACCGGTCGCACCGGTGACGAAGTAGCGGGCCATGGCGAGATGCTACACGCTCCCGGCCGCGCGCCTGCACGGGCATCGAGGTACAATGGCCGGCATCGGGGCGTGGCTCAGCCTGGTAGAGCGCCCGCTTTGGGAGCGGGATGTCGCTGGTTCGAATCCAGTCGCCCCGACCACTTTCCGCACGCGCGCCGAGGCTTTGCCCGGCGCGACGCCTCTCTCACCAGACTGCACGGTCCTGCGCGCGCCGCGACCGCTGTAACGACCGTTCTATAATTGACACTCAATCCTCGAGGGCCCCGCGTCGGGGACGGCTCCCTCTGCCACCTCGCGCATGAGCGTCAGCATCCTGAAGGGCCACGTCCGGAGTTGGGTCCGGGCCATTTCCGGCTGGGGCGACCCCGTCAGCCGCGCGCTCGGCACGTCCGGCGAGCTGTTCGTGGCGCAGTTCCGCCTGGGGCTGCTCCTGCTGCTCGCGCTCATTCCGCTGACGACGTCGCTGGCGCAGCCGGAGCTCATCGAGAACTGGCTCGGCCTCGCGTCCATCGGCGTGGCGCTCGTCGTGGCCCTCTGGTTCCTGCGCCTCGCCGGACGCCCAATTCCGCCGGCGTGGCTCGGGTTCGCCACCAGCCAGTTCGACATCGCCATCGTCACGCTCGGCTTCGTCAGTTTCGTCCTCGCCGGCCGCCCCATCGTCGCCAGCAACAGCCCGGTGCACTACACCGTGTATTTCGTCGCGCTGGCTGGCACGGGCCTGCGCTACGACCCGCGCGTGTGCCTGGCCGCGGGCGCGGCGGCGGTCGTCGAGTACGCCCTCCTCGTGTCCTGGGTGGCGATCACGGAGCCGTCGGTCTGGGAGGTGTCGCCCATCTACGGCACCTTCCAATGGGACTCGCAGCTCAGCCGGCTGCAGCTGCTGGCAGTGGCCACCATCATCCACACGGCCGTCGTGATCCGCTCGCGCCGCTTCTGGCTCTCGTCGATGCGGGATCGCATGACGGGTCTCTACAATCGCGGGTTCTTCGACGAGGGGCTGCTGCGGCTGGTGGCCAGCGCGGAGCTGTCGGCCTCGACCTTCTCGGTGGCGCTGGTGGACATCGACCATTTCAAGCGGGTCAACGACCGTTACGGCCATCCGGCCGGCGACCGCGCGCTGCGCAAGGCCGCGCGCTCCCTGCAGGACTGCTTCCGCGACGAAGATCTCATCGCCCGCTACGGCGGCGAGGAGTTCGCCGTCGTCCTGCGCCTGCCGGCGGCCCGCGCCGAGTCACGGCTCGACGCCTGGCGCGAGGCCCTCGCAGCCGATCCGACGCCGCCCGCCCTCTCGGCGAGCGTGGGCCTTGCCAGCTATCCCGACGACGGGACCACGGCCGAGGCCCTCATCCGGGCTGCCGATCGGCGCCTGTATCTCGCCAAGGAGCGGGGCCGCAACCGGACCATCGCCGACGACGACGACGCGGCGTGAGCCCCCGGGCGGCAGGCACCGGGATATTGACAGAGCAATTTCGTGCTGCCAGAATTTCAAAAGAAATGCCGCAGCCGTCTTCGGCCAGGCGTCCCGCCGCACTCTCCGACGGCGCCGTCGTCACCAAGGCGGTGCTCCGCGCGGCCGGCCTCCTGCAGGTGCCGCAGAAGACCTTGAGCCGCGTGATCGGCGTGTCCGAGGCGACCGTGTCCCGGATGAGCGCCGGTACCTACACCCTATCGCCGCAGGACAAGGCCTTCGAGCTGGCGGTCCTGTTCGTCCGCCTGTTCCGCGCGCTGGACGCCATCAGCGGCGGCGACGACACGGTCGCCCGGACGTGGCTCCGCAACGCGAACGCCGCACTGGGGGACGCCCCGATCACGCGGATCGAATCGGTGACCGGTCTGGTCGATGCCCTCGCGTACCTGGACGCCAGACGCGCTCTCGTCTGAGCGACGCCGCCTCTCGGGGCGCTGCTGGCGCGCGGTCGAGGCCCAGCACCGCGTCTCGACGATGAAGCTGGTGGACACGCTGGCCGAGCAGGCCGCGCTCGAAGACGTCCTCGAGCGCACCAAGCCCGCGATCCCGGCCGAGTGCCGCCACCTCCACTACCTCGTCTCCACGCCGTTCCGGTACGGCGCGCCCTATCCGCACGGCTCGCGGTTCCGGCGCCCCGGCCTCACGCCCGGCGTGTACTACGGCTCGCGGACCGTTGCCACGACCATCGCCGAGGTCGCGTTCCACCGGCTGCTCTTCTTCGGCGACTCGCCGGAGACGCCGTGGCCGGCCAACCCCGGCGAGTTCACGGCGTTCGCGGTGGACGTCCGGACGCGGGCGGCCCTGGACCTGCAGTCGGCCCCGCTCGACGAGGACGAGGCGGCATGGACGAGCCACACCGACTACGGCCCCTGCCAGGATCTGGCCGATGCCGCACGGCTCGCCGCCGTGGACGTCCTCGTGTACGCGTCCGTGCGGGATCCCCGGCGCGGGGCCAACCTCGCGGTCCTGGCCTGCCGGGCGTTCGCGTCGCGCGAGCCGATCGCGCGGCAGACGTGGCGGCTCGGCTTCGGCCAGGCGGGCGTCCGCGCCGTCTGCGGCGCCCCGACCAACGCCTGGAGTTCGACCGGGACGCCTTCGCCGCCGATGCCCGACTGACCGGCTTCGCCTGGGACCGCTGACGCGTCAGTGCGTTCCGGCTCTGCCTCACAGGCCTCAGCGCCCGAAGACGATTCGTTCGCGTCCGAGCAGCCCCGTCAGCAGGCGCACCAGCACCAGCGCCGCCGCAAGCGTCGTCAGCGCGGCCACCACGAACACCAGCGGCCCCGGCGTCTTGCCGCCGAGCACGTCCGCGAGCAGCACGTGCTGCCCCAGCAGCGGCATCGGATACATCCAGGGCTGGCTGGCAATGGGATACACGGTGCTCACCAGGCCGGGCAGCATCGGCACCATGATCAGGAAGCCCATGTAGCTCTGCGCCTCCTTGAACGAGCGCGCGAAGGTGGCCAGATAGGCCTGCAGGGCGGTCGCGAGCAGGCAGAGCGGCAGGCCGCCCGCCACCAGCCCCACGACCTGCTCCGGGCCCATGCGGAAGCGGATGCCGAGGTCCTGCAACGGAATGGCGCGCATCACCGCGAGGCACAACGCCGTGGTGAGGCACATGCTCAGCATCGAGGAACAGGACGCCGCCAGCCACTTGCCACCCGCGATGACGGCCCTGGGCGCCGGATTCACCAGCAGCGGCTCGAGCGATCCGCGTTCGCGCTCGCCCGCGGTGGAGTCGGTCGCGATCTGCATGCCGCCGGTGAACGCCGCCAGGACCATGAACATCGGGATGAAGTTCAGCACCGCGGCCGCCCGCTGCTGGGCGCTCGACACTTCGACATCCTCGAGATCGAGCGGCCGGACGACCGACGGGCTGACGCCCCGCCCGATCAGGCGCATGGCCGCCACCTCGGAGCCGTAGCGCTGGAGCAGCGCGCGCACGCGCTCCACCTTCGAGCGCGACTGCCGCCGCGAGCCGTCCGACACGATCCGGATCTCGACAGGGCGAGAGGCGCGGAACCGCTCGGCATACTCCTCGGGCACGACGACGACGACGGCCTCGGCCTGCGTGCGCACGGCCTCTTCCGGATCGCCGGGGCCGCTGACCACGGTCACGCCTGCCTGCTGGCCGAGCCACTCCATGAGCGCGGGTGCGAACTCCCGTCCCACCACCGGGATCGTCACATCGTCGAGCTCGCGCTCGCGGTCCGCCACCGCGGAGATCATGAAGCCCACCATGATCGGCCCGAAGAGGGCGCCGAAGAGCACCGAGTAGATGGCCCGCCGGTCGCGGAACGCGTCCTTGAGCTCCTTGCGGACGACGACCAGCGCCTGCGCGATGGAGCGCTTCATGCGCCCTCTCCCGCGTGCAGCCCCGTGAGCGCGACGAACGCGTCTTCGAGGCTCTCGTGCCCGGTCTGCCTCCGCAACGCGTCCGGGCTGCCCGCGGCGACGATCCGGCCGTGCGCCATGATGACGATGGCGTCGCAGAGGGCCGACACCTCCTGCATCACGTGGCTCGAGAAGACGACGGTGCGTCCGTCCGCCCGCAGCCGGCGGATGATGTCGCGGACGGCCCGGGTGCTCATGACGTCGAGGCCGTTGGTGGGCTCGTCGAGCAGGACGTTGCGCGGATCGTGCACCAGCGCCCGCGCAATCGCGACCTTCGTCCGCTCGCCATGCGAGAACCCGGCGGTCCGGCGGTCCGCAATCGCCGTCATGTCGAGGATGTGGACCTGCTCGTCGGCGCGCGCCAGGATCCGCGCGCGCGACAGGCCCTGCAGCTCGCCGTAGTAGTGGATGTGCTCGCGGGGCGTGAGCCGCGGGTAGAGGCCGGAGACGTCCGGCAGCACACCGAGCCGCGCCTGTGCGTCCTGCGGTGCGGCGACGGCATCGACATCATCGACCAGGATGCGGCCCGCGTCCGGCCGCATCAGGCCGTACAGCATGCGGAGCGTCGTGGTCTTGCCCGCACCGTTGTGGCCCAGCAGGCCGGTGACCGCGCCATCCGGCGCCACGAAACTGACGTCGTCCACCGCGGTGACCTCGCCGAAGCGCTTGTGCAGGTGCTCGACGCGAATCATCGGCCGGAGGGCGACGCAGGCGTCCCCGGGTCGGGACCGGCCGGGGTCAGGAAGAAGGGCGGACGCTCGAGGGCCTCGATGCAGCGCGTGTCGAGCCCCTCGACCGATGCGCGGTCGAAGAACGACTGGATGAGGCGCTGGCCGCAGCCCGTGCCGAGCACGCCGTGTCCGGTGGCGGGCGCGACGATGTGGCGGCTGTTGGAGAGGTGCGCGGCCACCGAGGCGCCCCACGACGGTGGCGTCACCGGGTCGGCGTCCCCGAGAGAATCAGGGCAGGCCGTCCGAGGTGACCGGTTCGTAGTAGTCGGCGGGCACCGAGCCGCGGGGCCAGAAGCGGCACGCCTCCAGACGGCCGGCCACCAGGTGGCTGGCGAAGACGGATCCCGCCGAGGCCCGGTCCAGGTCGCCGGCTTCGATGCGCGGCTCGTCCTCGGCGCAGATCACCGAGAGCTGCATGCCGGCGCTCATGTTGAGCACGTCGCTCTCCCCGTCATCCCCAGCGCCAGCAGGCCACGGAAGTCGTCGTGCCCGGCGCGCGCGATGAGCTCGGGCACGATGGACGAGGTGAGCGGCGAGCACAGCGCGCCGGCAATGATGTTGGCCACCAGCCCCGCATCGACACGCACGTCTTCCGCGACGCCCGTGCGCGGGTGCACGAGCCGGACCGTCGGCGGCGCCGTCTCGAGCCGCGCGAAGAGCGCTCGCGTCCGCGCGGCGAGGTCCGGGTGCCCGCGTCGCACAGCCCGCCGACGCCTCGCAATCGGCGATCAGCTTGTCCAGCGCCCGCTGCGCGTCGCGGGCGAAGAACGTGGGCAGGCGCATGTCGGGCGGCGCCACGCCGTCGAGCACGATGGCCCGTACCCGATCCTCGTGCTGGCGGAGGTACACGAGGCCTGCGCGCGTCCCGTACGACCCTCCGTAGATGTTGAGCTGCTCGTACCCCAGCCACGCGCGGACGTCGTCGAGATCGTCCATCGCGAGGTCCGTCGTGTAGAAGCGAACGTCCGCGTCGTAGCCCGCGAGGCACGCCCGCAGACGGGCGAGCGTCGCCTCCTCCGATTCGTTCAACTGGGCCAGTGAGTCGTCGTCGGCCGCGCACTCCAAGCCGTTCGAATCACCGGTGCCGCGCTGGTCCACCAGCAGGATGTCGCGGTCGGCCTGCATCCGGCGGAACATGCCGCGCACCTGGCGGGCCATCCGCGCGGCGCCCTGGCCGGGGCCGCCGGCGAGCAGGACCACCGGGTCCGGCTTCGGGCTGTTGCTGAGCGCAGGGAGAACGACGATCTTGAGCCGGATGCGGCGTCCCGCAGCAGCGGCCCGGTTCTCGAACACCTCGAACCCGCCGCAGTAGGCGTCGGTCGGCCCCTCGTCGATGCCGCACGGGGCCAGCCGGTCATCGGCATTGTCGCCGGGACGATCGCAGGCCCAGAGCGCCGCGACCGCCAGGGCCACTGCGGCCAGGCGCCACGGCTGCGGGTGGGAACGGCCGGACCGCACGCGTCGATTCTACCCTGCACCGGAATAAGGTGTTTCCCGGCCGGCACATACAGCCTTTCCTTGACAACCGCGTTGCGCACCCCCAGAGTGTGCGCAGACAGCAGCCGTCGTTCCCCACCTCCGAGACGGCGTCATATCCGGCCGGTTCCGCACTCGTTCGCGGTGGCTTTGTCGGTTCGTGCACGTCTTTCCGTGGAGGTGGACATGTGGCGATTGGTCTTCGTGATGGCGTTGGTGCCGGCGCTCGGTGGCGCGGCAGCTGCCCAGCAGGGCACCTCTGAACTCCGCGGCCGCGTCGTCGATCCGCAGGGATCGGCACTGCCGGCGGTGTCGATCGTCGTGCGGCACCAGGAGAGCGGCCTGTTCCGGGAAACGGTCAGCGGCGCGGACGGATCGTTCCTGCTGAGCGCGATGAACCCGGGCGTCTACGAGGTCACGGCGGAGCTCGACGGGTTCCGGAAGTACCAGAGCACGGGCATCCAGCTCGGCGTCGGACGCTCCACGCTCCTCGAGGTGACGCTCGAGCTCGGCGGCATCGAGGAATCGGTGACCGTCACCGGCGAGGCGCCGCTGGTGGACACCAGCTCCAAGGCGATTGGCGGCAACGTCAGCGCCAAGGAGTTCGTCGATCTCCCCTCCTTCAACCGGAACTTCGCCGGCTACCTGAGCCTCGTGCCCGGCGTGGTCGCCAGCGTGTCGGCCACCACCTTCGGCGCCGACTCCATCAGCGTGGCCGGCCAGAACGTGCGGAACGTCAACTACACGATGGACGGGTCGAACAACAACGACACGTTCAACGGCGGCAACGGCGGCTCCCAGGCGCGGATCCCGGTGGAGGCGGTCCAGGAGTTCCAGCTGCTGACCAGCCAGTTCGATGCGGAGTTCGGCATGGCCTCGGGCGGCGTCGTCAACTCGGTGTCCAAGCAGGGCACCAACCAGTTCCATGGCAGCGCCTTCCTCTTCTACCAGGACGAGAACCTGACCACCCGGGACTACTTCGCGCAGCGCGGCGACTTCGAGAAGCCGCAGACGCAGCAGCAGCAGTGGGGAGGCACCCTCGGCGGCCCGATCGTGCAGAACCGCATGCACTTCTTCGGCAGCCTCGAACGGATCGTGCTCGACGGCGGCGTCACCACGAACATCCCGAGCCGGCCGGACCTGGAGCGCACCGACTTCGAGAAGACACGCGTCTGGAACACCTTCGCGCGCCTGGACCACCAGCTGAACTCCAATCACACGTGGGGCGTCCGCTGGCTGCGCGAGACCTCGCCGCAACCCATCCAGATCAACGCCGAGAACCACACGCCCTCCCGCTACGAGGCGGAGACGGACGTGGACTGGACGGTCGTCGCCAACCTGAGCTCCGTCATCGGCGCCACGAAGGTCAACACGTTCCGCGTGTCGGCGGTGAAGGAGGACGTGTTCTTCGGCAACCCGCTCTTCAACGAGAGCCGGGACCAGAAGTCGCTGCTGCCGACGCTCAACCACCTCAACTTCAGCGACCAGCAGAGCCCGCGCGCCAACCGGCGGCTCGACGTCGCCTACGGCGCGGATAACATCTTCGCGTGGTTCGTGCCGAACAAGCTGGGCGGCGACCACGACCTGAAGTTCGGCGTCAGCTACCTCTACTCGTCGCTGCGCGTGCAGGACTTCGGGAACATGAACGGCACGTTCACCATTCCCAGCGACCTCGACTTCGACGCCGCCAACCCGCGCACCTACCCCGAGCGGCTCTCCATCCGCGTGGGCAACCCGCTCGACTTCTACATGAAGGGCCACTTCATCGGGATGTTCGTCCAGGACAAGTGGCGGCCGGCGGAGCGGCTGACCGTCAGCGCCGGCGTCCGCTACGACCTCGAGCTGGTTCGCACGCCCAACGACCTCAACCCGCTGTTCGACGACGGCGCAGGGGACTTCCCGGTGGACGGTAACAACGTGGCGCCGCGGCTCGGGTTCACCTACGCGCTCGACGGCCAGTCGCGGTCGGTCGTGCGCGGGGGCTTCGGCGTCTTCTACCAGCGCACGTCATGCACGTTCCTGACGCCGATGTTCTCGTCGGGCCGCTACTCGGACTCGTTCACGGTGCAGTTCCCGCGCAACAACGTGGACCCGGGCCCGCGCGCCGGTGCGCGGCCGACCGATCCCGTCCTGGTCAACGGACCGGTCGTGGACCACGCGCTCATCGATGCCCAGTTCCCGACCGGCACCCTCAACCGCAACGTCGGGACCGTGCGGTTCGACAACCCGGATCGCCAGAACGCGTGGTCGCGGCAGTGCAGCATCGGCTACGAGCGGCAGCTCGGCGCGACGTTCGCCCTCGGCGTCGACTACATCCGCAGCGAGCAGCGCGCCAGTACGTGCTGCAGGACCTCAATCCCGGGCTGCGGGACACGACGACGGCGTCGAGTACCCTGCGACGCCTCTATCCGCTGGTGGGGACCGTCGGCGAGTTCGCCGCACGGGTGGATACCCTTCGCAACGAGGGCTGGATCGACTACAACACGCTGCAGTTCTCGGCCACCAAGCGCCTGAGCGGCGGCGTCAGCGGACGGGTGTCGTACGCCTACTCGCGCGGCCGCGGCAACGTCGCGACCGGCCAGGCCGACACCGCCAACTCGCAGATCCTCGGCGACCTCAACCTCGCCAACGACGTCGGCCCCACCAACGTGGATCGCCCGCACGTCCTCTCGGTCGCCGGTTCCTACGACGTGCCCCGCACGCGCGGGCTCAAGGTCAGCGGCGTGTTCCAGGCCCGCTCGGGCGTGCCGTTCACGCTCATCGACTCCACGTTCGACCTGGACCGCAACGGCAGCACGGCCAACGAGTACCTGCCGGCGGGCACGTATTCGGGCAGCGGGCAGGAGGCCATCACCGTGGAGAACGCGGGCGGGCGCAACGGCGCGCGTGGGCCCGGGTATGCGTCGCTCGACCTGCGGGCGGGCTATGCCTTCCGGCTGTCGCGGGGACGCACGCTCAACGCCTTCGTTGACGTGTTCAACGCCACCAACCGGGCCAACTTCGCGAATCCGTCCGGCGATCAGCGCCTGAGCGCCACGTTCCTGAACCTGACGAGCCTGGTCAACGGCGTCGCCCGCACCGTGCAGCTCAACGTCCGCTACGGGTTCTGAGATCGCGGGCGGGGGCGGCACGCTCGCCGTTCCCGCCCCCTCCTCGTGCCGGCGGGATCGCCCGATCAGAAGCGCCAGAGGCGCGTCAGCTTGACGACGAAGGCGCGGTTGCGCAGGCCGGTGCCGTTGGGGCGGGTGTCGTGCTCGTCGGTCCAGACCAGGAAGAACTCGGATCCCGGGCTGTATTCCCACCGATAGCGGACGTTGCTGCTGAAGGTGCGGTCCGCGGAGCTGTACTGCAGCAGCGCGCTCAGGAACATGCGGGGCGAGAAGCCGTAGTCGGTGCGCGCGCGCACCAGGCGGGTCGTGAACGACCCGTAGGGCAGCTCGATCCGGTTGATCGAGACGCTGGGCTCCACCGAGAACTGCTTCAGGATGGCGTACCGCGCGCCGCTCAGGTTGAGCGCGCGAATGGTGCCGTCGTAGAACTCCCCCGCCTGCACCGACACGGTGCCGGAGAAGCGCCGCTGCTGGCCCATGGTGTACGACACGGTCGCATCGCGGAAGTTGTAGCCGCCAACCGGAATCGACACCCCCGCCCCGACGGTGAAGGGGACGAAGAGCGCCTCGTAGTTGTCGGTGGCCTCGATGGCGACCTTGTCGCTCGACTGGAACTCCGCGTCGGCCTTCACGGACTGCTGGCGCGTCTCGACCGAGCCGTTCCCGTTGACGTAGTAGTCGATGCCGCCCTCGAAGGTGTACTTGCGGACGATGCTCCGGGCCGGCCGCGGGCTGAAGCGCAGGGTCGTCGAGCTCTTCTCGAAGTTGGTCCGCCGCAGGAACCCGATCTCGGGGTTGAAGGCGCGGCCCACCTTCAGGTGCTCGGCGCGCACGCCGTAGCGATCCGGCGACCAGTCGAAGCGACCCTGGTAGCTCTCGTTGTCGCCGTCGAGCCCGTCCGTGGGGGTCTGCGCGTAGTAGGCGCCGGCGGTGACGTTCTGGTAGAAGGCGAACGCCGCATCCACCCCGTAGGCCTGGTTGTCGCCCGGCCGCGCAGCGCCCACCGAGCGGTTGGTGAAGATGGCGCCGATGGTGCTCCGCTTGAGGATGTCGCGCTTGACGCGGAGCACGGTGAAGTTGGTGGTCTCGGTGCCCGACACCCCTTCGTCGCCCGCCTGGATGTTCATGGCGCCGACGCCCCACTTGCCCATCTTCCCGGTGAGCCGCCCACCGACGTCGATGGGAATCACGCGGCCGCGATTGAGGCCGATGCGTCGGCTGTAGAACAGCGTGGGCGTGTCGTTGGTGCCGCCGCCCCCGCCGCCACCGGCCCCGGAACTGCCGCGGCCGAAGTCGAAGTTGCCGCGCCCCTCGAGGAAGAAGTCGCGCTTCTCCGGCAGGAACAGGCTGAACCGCGTGAGGTTGACCTGCTGCTCGTCCACCTCCACCTGCGCGAAGTCCGTGTTCACGGTGACGTCGGCCGTCAGGTTGGCCGTGATGCCGTACTTGAAGTCCACGCCCACCTGCGCGTCGAGGTCCGCGTCACCCGCGCCCTGCAGCCGATCGGTGGTGGACCGGCCCAGCGTGTAGGGCTTGAGCTCCATGTTGCGGGAGGCGGGCGGCAGATCCAGTCCGACGAGCGTGCCGTTGGACGACACGCGGCTGAGCGCCTGAGGGCCGCCGAGCGTCTGCGGCACGGGGTTGAGGTACGCCCACTCGTTCTTCCGGCGAATGGCGCGGCGCATCTGGAACCCCCAGGTCCGGTCGTTGCCCGACGCGTAGCGGAGCGTCTTGAACGGAATCGCCATCTCGACGGTCCAGCCCCCCTCGAAGAGGGCGGTCCGCACGTACCACACCGGGTTCCAGTCGGTGTTCGGCGCGCCTTCGTCCACGATCGAGTAGTCGGCCAGCGCCCCGAGGGGGTTCGTGTAGAACATGAACCCGCTCCGGCGGTCGTAAAAGGTGTCGAAGCTCACGCCGAGCTGATCGTTCTGCCGGAGCTGGTTGGTGTCGCGCCGCAGCTCGTTCGACACCCAGCGATCGGGGGGCGCGGAGTCCCAGACCCGCGCCGACACGTAGATGTTCGTGCGGTCGTACGTCACCCAGACGTCGGTCCGCTCGGTGGCCGGCTCGCCGTAGTTGGGGACGACCTGGATGAAGTCGCCAAAGGGCGGGTTCTGGTCGTAGACGGACTCGTTCAGCACGCCGTCCACGGCCAGCGGCTCGGCGAGCCGGATGGCCCGGACCGTGGCTCGCTGCCGGTCGTCTCGCGTAATCGTGTCGGGGGCGACGGGGGCGGGCGAACCGTCAATGGCCGTCAGCGCCAGCGCCCCCGGGGAGGCCGGCGGGCCGTCCACCGGACCGCTCTGCGCGGATGCCGCGCCGGCGGACAGACAGCACGCCAGCGCGAGACAGACAACGCGGCGCACGGCGCGCCTAGCGTCCCGCGGCCTGACGGCCGACGCGGATCATCTCGTCGCCGGAGGGGCCGTTGCCCAGCAGGCCGAGGAAGCCTTCCTTGACGCGCTGGACCACGTCCTGCGGGCTGGCCGTCAGCATGTTCGGCAGTCCCGTGCGCCGCGTCTCGACCAGCACCTTCTGGGTCCCCGCTTCCCCGCCCGCGCGGTCGCCGCCCAGGGCCTGGGTGAGGCTGCCAATCCCGCAGGCGAGCACGCTGACGCCCTTCAGGTCCGCAATCTGGCCGGCCGCCGCGACCGCGGCCGGGTCCTCCACCATCAGCATGGCGATGACGCTGCCGCTGCGGTTCGACGGCGACCAGACATTGGCGCCCGCGGCCTCGAAGAACCCGATTGCCGTTCGCGCTTCCTCGACCGAGCGGATGTGCGGCAGCGTGACGCCGTCGGCGCCGGCCGCGATCACTTCCTTGACGCGCGTGCGCGTCGCTTCGATCCCGTCGCGCTCGATGGGCGGAATACGCACGATGAGCGTCTTGCGGGGACCGCTGCCGGCCCCGGCGCGCAGCCCCGCCGACACGGCCTTCACCGCTTCGAGGTCGTAGCTGCCTTCGAGGTTGAGGAACAGGAAGTCGTAGAGCGGGTTCGCGGCCAGCGCCTCGGCCCCCGCACGCGTGTAGATGCCGCGCGGCGGCGGCTGCCCGCGCTGGAACCGCTGCGGGTTCTCATTGGGGACGAAGATGCCGAAGGCGGGCTTGCCCGCCGACCACAGCGCCACGGCCGCATGGGTCTGGCCATGCGCGGGAGAGGTCCAACAGACAACGGCGGCCAGCGCCGCCAGCAGCGTGCAGAGTCGTGTCATGGGATGGCGTACAGGAAGGGGCGTCGTGCGCGTGAAACCAACACGCCATCATACCCGTCTTTCCGGTTCTCCGGGCTCACTCGCAGGTCACGCACTTGTGATGGTTCGCCGCGCCCAGCTTCTCGAGCACGGCAAGCGTCTCCGGGAAGGGCTGCACGCGCTGGACGGGCCCGTTGGCCATGTCCGCGGTGGAGTTGCCCTCGCGGTTCACCCGCGTGACGTCGGCGCCCCTGGACACGAGATACAGGATGGAGGCGGTGTCGCCGCGCGACGCCGCCAGGTGCACCGGCGTGTTTCCTTCGTGGTCCACGGCGTTGACGTCGGCGCCGAGCTCCTCCACCAGGTACTGGATGGCGGGCAGGAAGCCGGTCGGGGCGTAGCGGTGGGCGTTTGCCGCAAACCCCTCGCCGTAGCCCACTCCGGAGGCCGCGTGAATCGGCGCCACCGCGGGACCCCCGTACGGAATGGGCGGGAGCCCGGAGCGATCCTCCACCTGCCGCACGCCGTCGCCGGTGAACGGCCGCCCTGCGGGCTTGACGGTGGGGATGTTCGGGTCGGCGCCGTGCGCCACCAGCAGCTTCATGGCGTCGATGTCGCTGGCATAGGCTGCGCGCCAGAAGGCGGTGGCGCCACTCTCGTCCACGCCGGCAAAGTCGGAGTTGTACGCCTGGTCCCAGACCTTGTACCGCACCCGGGCGTTGACCTCGGCGCCGGCCTCGAGCAGCCGCTCCATCAGCGTCAGGTATCCGGTGGTCTGCTGCTGGTACGCCTTGGGCCCCGGGTAGAGGGACTTCGGCGCCCAGTAGACGTTCAGCACGCCGTAGAGGGGCGTGACGCCGTTGGCAGTCGTCGCGCGCGCGTCGGCGCCGCGGTCCAGCAGCTGCATCGCCAGGTCGAAGTGGCCGTTGACGACCGCGATGAGCAGCGGCGTCATGCCGTCGCCGGGATTGGGCTGGTCGATGTCGGCGCCGCCGTCGAGGAGCGCCAGCACGCTGGCGGTATAGCCCTGCCGCGCGGCGAAGTGCAGCGCCGCCAGGCCCCCCTGCGTTCCGATCAGCTCGTTGTACCGGAACGGGCGGGTCACGCCCGGCACATCAGCGGGCCGGCGCGCACCGGGGCGCTGCGACGCCGCCTCCTCGGGTGCCGTCAACGCCGCCAGGTCCACCACCCGGGTGGTCTTCGACGGCGACGCGCCGCGCCGCAGCAATAACGCCACGACATCCGCGCGGTCGTAGGCAGCGGCGTACATGAGCGCTGTCTCGTCGCGCGCCGTGTCCGTGGCGTCGATCTCGGCCCCGGCCTCGACCAGCATCGTCACCGAACGGACGTCGCCCGCCGCGGCCGCGATCATGAGCGGCGTCGATCCGGTCGCCGACGCCTGATCTGCGGCAGCGCCACCGGCCAGGAGCGCGGCCACCACGTCCGCGTGTCCGCCGCGCGCGGCCAGGTAGAGGGGCGTGTAACCGCCAAGCCTGGTCGTCGCCCGCAGGTTGCCGCCGGCCGTGACGAGCATCTGTGCCAGTTCGGCGTCGCCGGTGAGCGCGGCCCAGTGCAGGGCGGTGGTGCCATCGCCCTGCGCGGCGTTCACGTCCGCGCCATCCTTGAGCAGCCGCCGCACGGCCTCGCGATCGCCCGTCCGGGCCGCGTCGGCCACCGCGGCAGCGCTCTCCTGCGCGCGCGCCGCCATCGGCAGCGCCAGCACCACCACCAGCGCCATCGTCCAGCAGCGTGCACTCATCCAGCGGCTCGGCATAGGTCCCTCGCTCCCTTTCTGAATTCTGAATTCAGGATTCTGAATTCAGAACTCACCCCCGCTGCTGCGTGGCGTCTCCGGCGGCCGCGTTGAGGTCCATCGGCGCCGTGCTGTCGCCGAAGCTGGTCATGTCGTCGAGACCCAGCAGGTGCAGCACGCTCAGCATCGGGTTGGCCATCGGCGTCGCGTCGGCGGCCTTGATGTGCAGCCCGCCGCGCAGGCGGCCGCCGGCGTGACCCATGAGGAACAGCGGGCACTTCTTGTGGTTGTGGATGTTCGAGTTCCCCATCGGCGAGCCGTAGAGAACCAGCGTGTTGTCGAGGAGCGAGCGCTCGCCGTCTGGCGTATCGGCCAGCTTCTTGAAGAAGTACGGCAGGAGCCCGATGTGGTACCGGTTGATCTTCTCGAACTCGAGGATGCGATCGTCGCGATCCTGGTGATGAGACGCCGGATGGAAGCCCGTCGAGACGCCGCTTTCCGGGTAGACGCGGCTCGACGCGTCCCGGCCCATCTTGAACGAGAACACCCGCGTGGTATCCGAGGCGAAGGCGAGCACCTGGAGGTCGAACATCAGGCGCACGTGCTCCTCGAACGAGTCGGGCACGCCCACCGGCGCCCCCGGCAGCTCGCGCGCCTCGCCACTCGCGTTATACGCCTCCACCTTCTCGATCCGCCGCTCGATCTCGCGCACGTCGTCCAGGTACCGGCTCAGGCGCACGCGATCGGCCGCACCGAGCTCACCGCGCAGGCGCGTCAGCTGGTCGGTCATCAGGTCCAGGATGCTGCGGTCTTCCGCACGACGCTCGCGGCGTTCCCCCGGCGTGGCGCCCACGCCGAACAGCTGGTCGAAGGCCACCCGGGGATCGCGGATCATCGGCATCGGCGTGTTGGGCGCCGACCAGCTGATGCTGTCGGTGTACACGCACGAGTAGCCGTAGGAACACCCGCCGGCCTGGTCCACGGCCTCGATGCAGAGCTGCATGGACGGCAGCGGGGTCTCCTGGCCGTAGCGCTGGGCGTAGTGCTGGTCCAGCGACGTCCCCGCCCGCACGTCGGAGCCCTGCGTCTGGCGCGGGTGCGCCTGCGTCAGGAACACGGCGCTCGAACGGAAGTGATCCCCCCCGATCTCCGGCAGCTCGAACGCTTCGGCGTTGCGGACGTCGGTGTGGCTGACGATGGTGAGGTGGTCGCGAAAGGGCTCGAGCGGCGCGAGGCTCCCCGCCGAGAGGTCGAAGGCACGACCGGTGGCCGCCGGCGACCACAGGTGCTTCGCCTGTCCGAAGGTGGTGGCGCCCGCCGACCCGTGCACCATCTCGATGGCCGACAGCCGCACCCGGCTGAGCGGCTCCTGCGCCGCGACACGCCCCGCCGGCACCATCGCATCCAGCAGCGGGAGCGCCATGGACACCCCCATCCCGCGCAGCATCGTCCGACGTGAGAGGTGCTTTCCGGTGATCACCATTCGCAAGGTCCTTTGTGGGGCTACGGGGCTTGGGGCTTGGGACCTGGGCTTGGGGCTTGGGGCTTGGGGCGTGGGACCCATGCCTTTGGGGCCAGCCCTTTCTGCCTTTTGCCTTTTGCCTTGTGCCTTTTGCCTTTTGCCTTTTGCCTTTTACCTGTCCCTACTGCCGACAGCCCGTGTTCCTTCTGAATTCTTCATTCTGACTTCTGAATTCCTACTTCCCTTGCCCTGCATCCGTTTCCGCCGGTTCCACGCGCGCCATCTGGAACGCCGCGCTCCGGGCCACGCCCATGATGTAAGCGGACAGCCGGTCCTGGTTGCGGGTGGCGTCAGCCACGATCGCGCGGATGGCCGGCATGTCGAACGACTCGACGCGGCGGCCCAGCGCGTAGGTCATCAGGCTCTCCGTGAAGCTCAGGCGGATGAGGTCGGCGTGCCCCAGCAAGGCGCGACGAAGCCCGACCGGGCCGTCCATGCGCGTCCCGTCGTAGAGGTCGCCGACCGCGTCGATGGCCACGCCGTTGTCCTTGATGCGCCAGGCGCCCGTCGCGTCGAAGTTCTCGAGGGCCAGCCCCAGCGGGTCGATCACGCGGTGACAGGAAGTGCACGCCGGGTTCTTGCGGTGCTCTTCCATGCGCTCGCGCGTGGACAGCGCCTTGCCGCCCGCCGTGGCCTTCACCGAGTCGTCCAGCGCCGGCACGTTGGGCGGCGGGGGCGGCGGCGGCGACGCCAGCAGCACCTCCATCACCCACTTGCCGCGCAGCACCGGCGAGGTGCGGTCGGCAATGGAGGTGAGCAGCAGCACGCTTCCCTGCCCGAGGATGCCGCGGCGGTTCGGGTCGGGAATGTCCACGCGGCGGAACTCCGGTCCCAGGACGTTGGGAATGCCGTAGTGGCGGGCCAGGCGCTCGTTGACGAACGTGTAGTCGGCCGTCAGCAGGTCGAGCAGGCTCCGATCGTCCTGCACGAGGCTCTGGAAGAAGAGCTGCGTCTCGCGCACCATCGCCTGCGACAGCGTGGTGTCCCAGTAGGAATAGAAGTGATGGTCGGGCCGGACCTGCATCACGTCCTGCAGCCGCAGCCACTGGCTGGCGAAGCGCGTGGAGAGCGCCTCGGCCTGCGGGTCGTCGAGCATGCGCCGCACCTGGCGCTCGAACACCTGGGGTTCCGGAGCCGCCCGTCACGCGCCGCCTGCTGCAGCTCGGCGTCGGGCATGGCCCCCCACAGGAAGAACGACAGGCGCGACGCCAGGTCCAGGTCCGCGACGCGATACGTCTGGCCCGGCTTCAGGCCCGCCGGCATCCGCTCCATGCGGAACAGGAAGCGGGGGCTCGCCAGGATCGCCTGCACCGCCAGCCGCACGCCGGCCTCGAAGTCCTCCTGCTCGCGCCCGCGGTCGTAGAACGTCATCAGCGCCGAGAAGTCGGTGGCGTCCACGGGCCCGCGATACGCCCGCGTGGCGAGCGCCCGCACGATCTGCTCGGCGCACGGGCGCTCCTCGCCAGCCGCCGTGGGCCGGCAGGTGAACACCAGGCGCCGGCTCTTCGTGTCGGAGACGCCGGTCACCCGCTCGGGGCCGCTCACGGCGAAGTCGCGGATGTGCGGGAGCGCCGTCGTGCCGAACACCTCCCCGATGTTGGTGTCGGCCAGCGTGTGCTCCACCGGCATCATCAGGTCGTCCACCGGCCCGTCGAACCGCGTGATGAAGGCCGCCGACACGCGCTGAGGCCCCGCCGTGATGTGCACCGGCGGCGAGGTGATGTTCAGCCCGTGCGGATCCTGCTCGTTCATCCGGGGTTGATGTCGATGAGCGCCACGCGCTCGCCGTTGAGCGAGATGTCGATCTGCTCGCCCGCGTACGGACCGCCGAAGAGGTCGCCCGTCGGGCCGGAGTGGAGCAGGATCTTGAAGACGTAGTCGCCGTCGGCCGGGAAGACGTGCACCACCGACAGCCCGCCGCGCGTGCCGAGCGGCGCGCCGTCCACGTGCCGCATCTGCGACGCGGTGCGCGGCACCTTCCACGTCGTGGTGCTGGCCGAGGCGTGCCGGTCGCCGATGGCCAGGCGGCTGATCTGGCTCGCCGCACGCAGGTAGCCCTCCATGAGGGCCGTGGAAATCACCTGCGAGTCGGCCACGTTGTCGAACCCGTCGCTGATCGTGTCGGCTGGCAGGAACGCGGAGATGTCTACCTCGATCCCCAGCAGGTCCTCGACGGCGCGCTGGTACTCGGCGCGGTTCAGCCGCTGCGAGGGACGCGCGCCCGGGTTCGGCGCGGCCTCGGCGGCCGCATCGATGCGCCGCTCGAACGACGCGGCCAGGCTCGCCAGCACGGCCGGCTCCGGCCTGCGGGCCCCCGCCGGCGGCATCATGCCCGCACGCAGCTTCCGGATCATCTTCTCGACGACGGGCGCCTGGTCGGCGAGGTGGGCGGCGTCGAAGCCGACCAGGGACAACCCGCCGGCCTTGCCACGCTCGCTGTGGCACCCCGCGCAGTACTGGCGGACGAGTGCCGTCTCCTCGGCCGGGCCCGAGGCCGAACGTGCCGGAGCCGGGGCTGGGGCCCCTTGCGTCGGTGCAGGGGCGGAGGCCGCCTGAGCCTGATCATGCGCCGCAACGGGCCGCGGCGCGGCCGGCGTGCGGGCCGGACGCTCCTGGGCGGCCAGGCCCACGACGAGCACCAGAAGCGGAAGGCTGAGGGCGCCGGTCCCGGACAGGACACGACGTCGAACCGGTGAGACCGACGATGGGGTGCGGCCGGAGGCCGCCGACGCTCTGGTTTCCGACATGCCGTAGGACCTGTGACTGGCCGTGCGTGTGTGTCGAACCGTCTGCTGACGGACAACGGCGCGGCCAGTCTCAGCAAGCCGCGCCGTCGTGCGGAACTCAGGTTGTGGAGCGCTCGGCCCGTTTCCGAACGCCCTTCGTGCCCTTCGTGCCCTTCGTGTTCTTCGTGCTCTTCGTGCCCTTCGTGTCTAGCAGGAGACGCACTTGTGATGGTTGATCGCGCCGAGGCTCTCGAGCAGCTTGAGCGCGTCGGGGAACGGCTGGGTGCGCTGCACGGGCCCGTTGGCCATGTCGGCGGTGCTCTGGCCCTCGCGGTTCACGCGCGTCACGTCTGCGCCCTTCGAGACCAGGTACTCGATCATCGCCACGTCACCGCGCGCCGCGGCGTTGTGAAGGGCCGTGTTGCCCTCGTGGTCCGCGGCGTTGACGTCGGCACCCGTCTCCTCGACGAGATACTTCACCGCCGTCAGCAGTCCCGACGGCGCATACCGGTGCGAGTTGGCCGCGAACCCTTCGCCGTACCCGACGCCGGCCGCGGCCTGGAGCGGCGTGACGCCGGGGCCGCCCACCGGGACCGGCGGCAGGCTCGACACGTCCTGAACGTTCAGCCGGTCGCCGTCGCCCGTGCGCGGGCGGCCGGCGGGCTTGATGGTGCGGATGGTCGGGTCCGCGCCGTAGGAGATCAGCAGCTTCATCGCCTCGACGTCGCCGCCGTAGGCCGCGCGCCAGAACGGCGTCGCGCCGATCTCGTCCACGCCCGCCAGGTCGAAGTTGTAGCCGGAGTACCAGACCTTGCGGCGCAGCCGCGCGTTCGGGTCGGCGCCCTTGTCGAGCAGGCGCTTCATGTAGTCCAGGTAGGTGACCTGCTGCTGCAGGTAGGCACGCGGCTGGGGATAGAGGGCCTTGGGCGCCCACTGCAGGTTGATCGCGGCGTAGAGCGGCGCGGCACCGTTGTCGCTGGCCAGGTTGGGGTCCGCCCCCTGTTCCAGCAGGTACGTGGCCAGGTCGAAGTGCCCGTTGACGGTCGCCACGAGCAGCGCCGTGGACTCGTCTCCGGGGTTGCGCTGGTTGAGGTCGGCGCCGGACGCGACCAGCGTCCGGGCCACGTCCATGAATCCCTGACGTGCCGCGAACTCGAGCGCCGAGAACCCGCCGCCGGTTCCCACCAGTTCGTTGACCGATACTGCCGGGTCACCCCGGCCACGTCGGGCGGGCGCTGGCCGCCGCCCTGCGCGCCGGGGCGGCCCCGGCCGGCGGGCGCGGCCGCACCGCCGCCTGCCGCGTTGGCCTGCTGGCTCTGCCGGCGGAAGAACTCCGCCTCGGGATCCGACAGCTTGGTGTAGTCCACGACCTTCGAGGTCGCCTTGACGTCAGCCCCATGCGCCAGCAGGTACTTGACGACGTCGAGCCGGTTGTACGCCGTCGCGAACATCAGCGGCGTCTGCTCCATCGCCTGTTCGTGCGCGTTCACCTCGGCCCCGCCCTCGACCAGCATCGTCACCGTGCGGACGTCGCCGGACTGCGAGGCGAACATCAACGGGCTGGTGCCGGTGGTGGAGGTGGCGTTGACGTCGGACCCGCCCGCAACCAGCGCCGCGACGGTCTGCGCGTGGCCGGCCTGCGCCGCCATCATCAGCGGCGTGTAGGCGCCCAGCCGCGTGGTGGCGCGCACGTTGGCGCCGCCGTACAGCAGCATCTGCACGAGCTCGTCGTTGCCCGCGCGGGCGGCCCAGTGCAGGGCCGTCATGCCGTCGCCCTCGGCGAGGTTCACGTCGGCGCCGTCCTTGAGCAGCGCGCGGACGGTGGCCACGTCGCCGCTGCGCGCGGCCTCGAGCACCGTCGACGCCTGCGCCGACACCATCACGTTCAGCGCCAGGGCGCCGGCCATCGCCAGCGCACCAGCCGTCATCATTCGACCTCGAGCCATCTCTTGCTCCCTGGTCCGTTAGTCGGCGGCGACCGTGGTGGCCGCCGGCGCGTCGTTGAGGTTCAGCGCCTCCGAGCTGTCACCCAGGCTCGTCACATCGTCGAGACCGAGGACGTGGAGCGTGGAGAGCAGCGCGTTGGCCATCGGCGTCCCGTCGGCGGCCTTGATGTGGAGGTTGCCCTTCAGCTTGCCGCCGGCCTTGCCCGCCAGGAACAGCGGGCAGCGCTTGTGGTTGTGCACGTTCGAGTTGCCCATCGGCGACCCGTAGATCACCAGGGTGTTGTCGAGCAGCGAGCCGTCGCCGTCCGGCGTGTTCTTCAGCTTGTCGAGGAAGTAGGGCACCAGGCCGATGTGGCATTTGTTGATCTTCGCGAAGTCGAGGATGCGATCCTCGCGGTCCTGGTGGTGCGAGGCCGGGTGGAAGCCCGTCTTGACGCCGCTGTCCGGATAGACGCGGCTGGACCCGTCGCGGCCCATCTTGAACGAGAAGACGCGGGTGATGTCCGAGGCAAAGGCCACGGCCTGCAGGTCGAACATCAGCTTGACGTGCTCCTCGAACGAGTCGGGCACGCCCATCGGCGCCATCGGCAGCTCGCGGGGCTCCCCGCTGGCATTGCTGGCCTCGACGCGCTGGATGCGGCGCTCGATCTCGCGAACGTCATCCAGGTAGTCGCTGAGGCGCGCGCGGTCCACCGGGCCCAGGTTCTGCTTGAGCGACGCCACCTCGCTGGTGATCCAGTCGAGGATGCTGCGGTCGGCCTTGCGGCGGGCCGCCCGCTGCTCGGGAGTCGCGCCGACGCCGAAGAGCATGTCGAACGCCGCACGGGGGTCGCGCACCATCGGCAGCGGATCCTCCGGAGACGCCCAGCTCACCGTGTCCGTGTAGACGCACGCGTAGCCGTAGGCGCAGCCGCCGGCCTGATCCACGTTCTCGATGCACAGCTGCATCGAGGGGATGGGCGTGTCCTGCCCGAAGCGCTGCGCGTACATCTGGTCCAGCGAGGTGCCGACGTGCACGTCGGAGCCCTGCGTCTGCTTCGGGTGGCTCTGCGTCAGGAACACGGCGCTCGAGCGGAAGTGGTCGCCGCCGATCTCGGGCGGGGTGAAGGCCTCGGCGTTCCGGACGTCCGTGTTGCTGATGATCGTCAGGTAGTCGCGATAGGGCTCCAGGGGCGCCAGGCTGCTGGGGCTCAGGTCGAAGGCCGACCCGGTCGCCTCGGGCGACCACAGGAACTTCTTCGCGCCGATCGCCGTGGCGCCGGCCGAGCCGTGCACCATCTCGATGGCCGCCAGGCGCACCTTCCCCGCGGCGGTCTTGGCCAGGGCCGTCCCCGCCGGCACCATGGACTCCAGGAACGGCAGGGCGACGGTCACGCCCATGCCGCGGAGTACGGTGCGCCGGGAGATGTGCTGCTTCGTGATGAACATCGAATCCTCTCCTCTGGGAACCCTTGGTCTCGTCGATCCGGTGCGGCGGCGCCTAGCGGGCGCCGGCCACGGTGGTTTCCGTGGCAGCCGCTGCCTCGGCACGTCCCATCTGGAACGCGGGGCTCTTGACGATGCCCAGGATGAACGCCGACATCCGGTAGTCCTGCCTGGCCGCGTCGCGCACGATGGATCGGACGGTCGGCATGTCGAAGTACTCCACGCGGCGGCCGAGCGCGTAGGTCATGAAACTCTCGGTGAAGCTCAGCATGAAGACGTCCTGGTGCTGCAGGAGCGCCGAGCGCAGCCCCTGCGGGCCTTCCATCTTCGTGCCGTCGTAGAGATCGCCCGTCGAGTCGATGAGCGCGTCGCCGTCACGCCGGCGCCATGCGCCGGTGACGTCGAAGTTCTCGAGCGCCAGCCCCAGCGGGTCGATGACCCGGTGGCACGAGTTGCACGCGGGGTTCTTGCGGTGCTCCTCCATGCGCTCGCGCACCGACAGCACCTTGGCGCCCTGCGCGGCGGCCACGGAGTCGTCGAGCGACGGGACGTTGGGTGGCGGCGCCGGGGGCGGCGAGCCAAGGAGCACCTCCATGATCCACTTGCCGCGCTGCACCGGCGAGGTGCGGTCCGCGACAGAGGTCAGCGCCAGGATGCTTCCCTGGCCCAGCAGCCCCCGACGATTCGGGTCCGTGAGCGGCACGCGGCGGAACTCGGGGCCCGTGACGTTGGGCAGCCCGTAGTGCTTCGCGACGCGCTCGTTCACGAACGTATAGTCGGCCGTCAGGAGCTCTGGCACCGGACGGTCGTTGCGCACGATGGCATCGAACAGCAGCTCGGTTTCGCGCTTGAGCGCGTTGGCGAGCGTGCGGTCGTAGTTCGGATACTGCAGGTAGTCGGGGCTCAGCTTGACCAGATCCTGCAGACGGAGCCACTGGGACGCGAACCGCGTGGCGAGCGCCTCGGACCGCAGGTCGGCCACCATCCGCGCCACCTGCTTCTCGAGCACGCCGGGCTGGCGCAGCTGACCGCGGGAGGCCAGCGACAGCAGCTCCGCGTCGGGCGACGCGCCCCACAGGAAGTAGGACAGGCGCGAGGCGAGATCGAACTCGGTGATGCGGTAGTTCTGACCGGGCCGCACGCCCGCCGGCACTTCTTCCAGCCGGAAGAGGAACTTCGGGCTGGCGAGCAGCGCCTGCAGCGCCATGCGCACGCCATCCTCGAAGTCGCCGCCCTCGCGGCCCTGCTCGTAGAAGGCCATCAGGTTCTTGATGTCGGTGGCCGATACCGGCGCGCGGTACGCCTCCGAGGCCAGGCTCTTGATGATGGCCGTCGCACACCCGGCCTCCTCGGCCGGCGAGGTCGGACGGCAGGAAAAGATGCGATGCCGGCTGGGCGACTCGGACACACCGGTCACCTTGATGGGCCCGGTGACGGCGAACTCACGCAGGTGCGGGAGCGCCGTGACGCCGAAGCCGCTGCCGATTTGCGTGTCGGCCAGCGTGTGCTCGATGGGCGCCAGCAGGTCGTCAACCGGCGCGTCGAAGCGCTTGAGGAACGCGGCGGCCACCACCTGCGGCCCGGCCTTCACGTAGACCCGGGGCGTGACCAGGTTCATCCCGTTGGGATCCGACTCGCTCATCCGGGTGTTGATGTCGAGCAGCGCGACGCGCGTGCCGTTGATCGACACCTCGATCTGCTCCCCCGGCACGCTGCTGCCGAAGAGCTGCCCGGTCGGGATCGAGTGCAGCATCATCCGGAACGTGTACTCGCCGTCGGCCGGGAAGATGTGGTTGACGACGATGCCGCCGCGCGTCCCGAAGGGCGCACCCTCGAGGTGGCGCATCTGCGAGCCGGTGCGCGGCACCTGGTAGTTGGTCTCCGTGGGCGCCGCGTCCGCGTCGCCGATGGCCAGTGTGCTGATGGAGCTCGCCGCGCGGAGATAGCCCTCGAGCACCGTCGGCGAAAAGCCCTGGGCGTCGGCCACGTTGTCGAACCCGTCGCTGATGGTGTCCGGCGGCAGGTAGGCCTCGACGTCCACGTCGAGATCGAGCAGGTCGCGCACGGCCTGCGCGTACTCGGCGCGGTTCAGGCGCTGGAACGGCCGGCGTCCCGGGTTGGGATGGGCGGCGGCGTCCCGGTCGATGCGACGCTCGAGCGCGGTGGCCAGCCCGGCCAGCACGGCCGGCTCGGGGCGCCGGGCACCGGCGGGCGGCATCATGCCGGCACGCAGCTTCCGGATGATTTTCTCGGCCGTCTCAGCGTGCTCCACCGCCGCGCCGGCGTCGAAGGACGCCAGGCTCAGACCACCCGCCTTCCCACGGTCGCTGTGACACGTGGCGCAGTACTGCTTGAAGACGGCGTTCTGTTCGGTGACGGGAAGTTCGCTGGGAGGGTGCGAGGGGGTGAGAGCAGGCGCGGCAGAGGTGGCTTGCTGAGACGCCGGCGCAGCAGTGCGCGCCGGCGTCGGCTGCTGGCCGTCCGCGGCCAGCAGGGTCAATCCCGCCAGCGCGACCCCGCCGACAACAACCAGGACTGTGGATCTCGGGCGCATAATATTTGGCGAGTATACGGCCGATGCCGAAAACATATTGTCAGAATTTGTCATTTCGCTGGACGGGCATAAGTCGTCTCGGGTCAATGTGTTGAAGTCATCGAAGGGGGCGAAAACGCCCCCGCCCGCCACCTCCCCGTGCCCGGTTCTTCACGACGCCCGACGCCTTCCGCGCCTGGCTCCAGGCGCATCACCAGAGCGCCTCCGAGCTCTGGCTGGGCTTCCATCGCAAGGGCACCGGCCGCCGGACCCTCGACTACGCCGCCGCGGTGGATCTTGCTCTCTGTTTCGGCTGGATCGACGGTATCCGTAAGAAGCTCGACGAGACGACCTACGCCAACCGCTTCACGCCACGGAAGCCCGGCAGTATCTGGAGCGCGTCAACATCGCCCGGGTCGAACGCCTGACCCGGGAGGGCCGGATGCACGCCTCGGGGCTGGCGGCCTTCGAACGACGCGAGGCCCGCCGTTCGGGCATCTACGCGTTCGAACAGCGGCCCGAGGCCCTGCCGCCCGCGCTCGAGCGCCGGTTCCGCCAGGACCGCGCCGGCTGGACGCACTTCTCGGCCCAGCCACCGGGCTATCGCCGGCTCGCCATCTGGTGGGTCGCCAGCGCCAAGCGCGAGGACACGCGCCTGCGGCGCCTCGGCCTGCTGATGGACGCCCACGCGAAGAAGCACCGCATCGGCGTCGTCTTCGGGCAGACGGGCACCGTGCCCACCCCGGGAGCCCGCGCCCGGTCATGACGCGCCGCATCGGCATCGACCTCGGTGGGACCAAGATCGAGGGCCTGGCCATCGACGAGCACGGGCGCGAGCTGGGTCGGGTCCGGATACCCACCCCGCGCGGCGACTACGACGCCACGCTGGCCGCCATCGTGGACGTCATGCGTCAGCTCGAGCGCGAGCATGGCGGGCCGGCCGCGGTGGGCGTCGGCATGCCCGGGATGATCTCGCCCGCCACCGGCCTGGTGAAGAACGCCAACTCCACCTGGCTCATCGGCCGCCGCTTCGACGAGGACCTGGCCAGCGCGCTCCGCCGGCAGGTCCGCGTGGCCAACGACGCCAACTGCTTTGCCCTCTCGGAGGCCACCGACGGCGCCGGCGCCGGGGCCTCCGTGGTCTTCGGCGTCATCCTGGGCACCGGTGTCGGGGGCGGCCTCGTCGTCAACGGCCGCCTGCTCCAGGGCGCGCACCACATCGCCGGCGAGTGGGGCCACAATCCCTACGCCCTGGCCGCGCGACGATGAGCGGCCGGGCCGGCGTGCTACTGCGGGCGGACGGGTGCATCGAGACATTCCTGTCAGGCCCGGCCTCGCCCGCGACGTCTCCGCCGCCACGGGCCGCACCGCCACCGCCGACGCCATCGTTCGCGACGCCCGCGCGGGAGACGGCGCCGCGGCCGCGGCCCTCGACCGTTACCTGACGCGCCTCGCGCGCGCGCTCGCCACCGTCATCAACGTGCTCGACCCGGACGTCATCGTGCTCGGCGGCGGGCTGTCGAACGTGGACGAGATCTACCTGGGCGTCCCGGCGCGCTGGGCGCCGTTCGTGTTCTCCGACGAGGTGCACACGCGCCTCGCCCGCGCGCGTCACGGCGACACGAGCGGCGTCCGGGGAGCGGCGCGGTTGTGGGGAACTTCTGAATTCAGAATTCTGAATTCAGAATTCAGAAGGCAGAAGGCAGAAGGCAGAAGGCAGAAGGCAGAAGGCAGAAGGCAGAAATGATTCTGAATTCTGAATTCGTCATTCTGAATTCGACGTGATCCGGAGATCGTAGACCGCGACCGGCCACACCTGGCGCGGGCCGCGGCGGGCCAGGGGGCCGGGGGACGGGGTCGGACAGGTCAACGGCCGTGAGCCCGACGCTCCGGAGGCCGATGCGGTTGAAGCCGTCCCTGAAGAGGCGATCCACGGCATTGGCCGGAATGCGGACCGTGGCGGTGGTGGCGTCGGGGACGCCGGCGTCGAAGCGTCCGACTTCCTGCCCGTTCACCTCGAGCGCCAGCGTCGCCCGCATGGGCGGCTCCTCGAAGCGGGTGCGGCTGCGCACCGTGATCGTCACGTCGCCGTCGGCCAGTGTCAGCGGCACGGCGAGCTCCGCCGGGCTGCCGCCAATCCACCAGCACGGGCCCCAGTCGTCTCCGCCGGGCACGTCCCAGCCCTCGAGCAGTACTCTCCGCCGTGCGATCGAAGACGAGCGCCGCCCCGGGTGCCGGGCGCTCGGGTGACAGCACGTCGTACTTGTCCACCGGCAGCCCCTCGCGCCAGGCGAACCAGACGTTGGCCGGGAACGCGAACGGATACCAGAACGGCGGGCGTGTCTGCAGCTCGGCCTGCTGACGCACGATGCGGCCGAAGCTGACGGCCTCGTCCTTGGGCAGGAGGCCGGCGGATGTACGCACCATCAGCAGGTGGTTCCACCACAGCGCCGCCGCCACCAGCGGCGCCACGGCGACGAGGGGCCGCCGGAGGACGAACTCGATGGCGAGGGCGAGCCCGGGCGCGAGCATCACCAGCGTGCTGGAGAACCGCCGCCCGCCAAACGACCAGCCCGCCGCCCAATCCTGCGTGGCGCCGTTCACCCACGCCGTGAGGAACAGCACGCCGAGCGCCGCGGCCGCCCACCGCCACTCGCGCCGCACGTACGCCACCGTGCCGATCACCGCCACGTAGGCCACCGGCGCCCACGAGAGGAAGCCGTGCCACGACGAGAAGAGGGTGTCCAGCCACCGCGACTGCCACGGGTTGAAGTAGCCCGTCTGGCCGAAGAGCTCGTAGTCGTAGCGCGAGAACAGCACGTAGCTGTGCGCGAGCTGCAGCACCACCCATGGCAGCGCTCCCAGGAACGCCCAGCCCGCCAGCTGCAGCGTGCGCCGCACGCGAACGTTCGCCGGTGTCCCCGGCGCCGCGATGACCAGCAGGGCGGGATACAGCGCAAAGAGCACCTCCTGCGAGCGCGTCATGAAGGCCAGGCCGATGAGGGTGCCGAGGATGAGATCGCGGCGGACGTCGAACGTCGGAAGGCGTGAGTGGGCAGCCGGGCCGAGCCAGCGTGCGGCGCACACGATGAAGACCGCGACGAAGCCGAACGACGCCGCATGCGTCATCGACGGCTCGTACACCATGTACCAGTACAGGGGGGTCGCACCGAAGATCAGCACCGTGGCCGTCAGCGCGATCGTCCGTGAGAACTCGCGCCGCAGGTGCAGCAGCAGGGCGACCAGGCCGGCGGCGCCGATGGCAAACGACGACACCAGCGCCGCGCGGAGATAGGGCAGGCCCAGCCCGAGCCCGATCGCGTCCTGCGGCGCCGCCCAGAGGCCGATGCCTCGACCGATGGCGTCCACCACGGCGACGAGCACGTAGAGCGGCAGCCACACCAGCACCGGCCCCACGGGCACGACGTAGTTCGGCCGCGTGGGCTGTCCCAGGTACGCGTACTCCGCGTCGATGTCGAGGTCGTGGTCGAAGATGACGCTGCGAAGCTGCGTGAAGTAGGTGACGCCGTCGGTCGTGATGCCGTGGGTATCGGCCAGCTGCACGCCGAGCGCGTACAGCAGCACGAGCCCGAGGGCGTGCACGTCCAGCGTCTCGCGAATCAGGGCGCCCCAGGCGACGTGCCGGCGGCGGGCCCACGTCCACGACGCCGCCATCAGCACGGGGAGACCGGACGCCACCACCAGCCACGGGGACGGCCTCGGCGGCAGCGACAGCAGCAGCCCCAGCCAGATCAGGACGATCGGTGCCAGCACCGTCACCGATGATACATTCAGCCGTCATCGACCCACGCCGCCTTGCCACCAACCTGGCACTCGGAGACGACGGTCTCTGGTGGCCGGTCACGCGTTCCCGCGTGGACTACCCGGATGCGGGCAACGCGTTCTGCTTCCAGGTGGAAGATCACTTCTTCTGGTTCGCCCACCGCAACCGCTGCATCGCGGCCATCGTGGGCGCGCATCCACCTGAGGGACCGATTCTCGACATCGGCGGCGGCAACGGCTTCGTCACGCGGGGCCTGTGGCCGCCGGTTACCCCGCCATCGTCGTGGAACCGGGATCAGGCCGGCGCACGGTCGCCTGCGCGGGGGCTCTCTCCCGTCATCTGCTCGACGCTCGAGGATGCCGGCTTCCTCGACGGGGCGCCACCGGCGGCGGGACTGTTCGACGTGGTGGAACACACGAGGACGACACCGGCGTGCTCGAGCGCCTGCAGCGACTACAGTCCTGGCGGACGCCTGTACATCACCGTGCCGGCATTCCAGTCGCTGTGGTCCAACGAGGACGCGATCGCGGGGCATCACCGGCGGTACCGCCTCGCCGCACTGCGCCGGCTCGTGGAGGATGCGGCTTCGCGGTGGACTGGTCGTCGCACATCTTCGCGCCGCTGCCGCTGCCCATCCTGCTGGTGCGCGAACCGGGCGCCTCGCAGCTACCGGCCGGCCCCGGACGTGCGGACGCCATGCGCCGCGAGCTCGCGCCGCCCCTCCGGCCCCCTCGTCGCCGCCCTGCGCGCCACTCTCGCCGCTGAAGCCCGCTGGATCGAACGCGGCCGCACCCTGGCCGGCGGTGGGCGGCAGCTGCCTCACGTCTACGCGCGCCTGAACCGCATTCTGAATTCTCACCCTGAATTCTGAATTCAGAATTCAGAACCCTTCCCCCTGATCACCTGTCCTGGCCGCGCGTCGGTGATGCGGCCGTCCTTCACCACGGGCCTCGTCCGTTGACCAGCACGTGGCGGATGCCCTCGGAGTAGTGGTTGGGATCGGTGTAGGTCGAGCGATCGCGGACGGCGGCGAGATCGAAGATGGTGATGTCGGTCTTGAACCCCGGACGCAGCAGGCCGCGATCGTCGATGCCGACACGCGCCGCGGGCGCGACGTGAAGCGGCGCACCGCCTCCTCGAGTGGACGGAGATGCTCGTCGCGGACGTAGGTGCCGAGGATCTTTCGTGAAGGAGCCCCACGCGCGCGGGTGTGACTTGACTCGACAGCGGCCCGTCCTCGGCCCGGGCGCCGGAGTCGGTGCCGATCGCGACCATCGGGTCGCGGGCCAGCGCCGTCCGCACGTCGTCTTCCCGCATGATCGAGATGATGACCGACGACTCGCCGTGTGGTCTGCGACGACGAGGTCCATGACGGCATCGCGCGGGTCAACCCCCATCTCGCGCCTGATCTCCTCGAGCGTCTTGCCCTCCCACTTGCGGAGCGCGGGGTCGAGCACCGACGAGAGCAGCACGCCGCCGGCGCCGCCGGATCCGTACCACTGGTTCTCCCAGTCCGCGGGGTTCGGATCCTCCATGTCGCGCTTGATCCGGCGCGCTGCGCCGGGTCCTTCAGCTGCCTCCAGCATCGCGTCGGTGCCGCCCTCGCGCACCCACAGCGGCAGGGGCAGGCGTCCAGCCTGTTCGACGCCCGGTCGTGGGGATACGTGTTCGCGGTCACGTCGAGCCCGCGCGCGCGCGCGCCGCGGCGAAGTGGGCGAGCACCTCCGGCATGCGGCCCCAGTTGGCGCGGTAGGCGGTCTTGAGGTGCCAGACCTCGGCCGGGATGTGCGCGCGTTCGGCGACGCTGAAGGCCTCGTCGAGCGACTCGATGATGCGGTTCGACTCCGAGCGCTGGTGCGTGAGGTAGACGCCGTCGCATTCGCCGCCACCTGCGCCAGCGCCACGATCTCGTCGGTGCTGGCGAAGCGGTCGGGCACGTATTGCAGCGAGGTGCTCAGGCCAAGCGCGCCTTGTTCCATCGCCTGCCGGACCAGCGTCTTCATCCGCTCGAGTTCGTCTGGGGTGGCCTCGCGCTGCGAGTCCCCGATCACGTAGCCGCGGACGCCGCCGGCGCCGACGAACGTGCCGATGTTGATGGCCGGATGCGATCGGTCGGCGAGGCGCGCGAAGTACTCCCCGAGCGTGCGGAAGTCCAGCGACACCTTGAAGGCGTCGAACTGCGCCTTCGCCTCCGCCGCCAGGCGGTCGTCGAGCGGTGCGATGGAGCTCCCCTCGCCCGTGATCTCGGTCGTCACGCCCTGCGTGATCTTGGACGCCGCGCGGCCGTCCACCAGGACGTTGAACTCCGACTGGCCCAGCATGTCGATGAAGCCGGGCGCCACATAGGCGCCGTCGGCGTCGATGCGCATCGCGGCCGGCTGCCCGTCGAGGTGACCGAGGGCGGTGATGCGATCGCCCACGATGCCGATGTCACCCTCGAACCAGGGCGCACCGGTGCCGTCGACGATGCGGCCGCCGGTGATGAGGACGTCGAAACCGGCGTCGGCCGACGGCGTGGACGTCCCGGGCTGGCTGGCCGTGCACGAGGCCGCCACGAGGACAGGCAGGAGGACGATGAGGCGGGAACGCGACACGGCGCGGCTCCTTCGGTTCGGTGTGGCCAATCGGGTCAATGGCGGTGCCGGGGGGCGAGCGGCGTGATTGTACAATCGTCGCCTCATGCGACGCGCCGCGGTGGCCGGACCGCTCCTCGCCTGCCTCGTCACCGGCGCGGCGCTCTACGTCACGCGCGGTGTGCTGGACGCGACGGTCCGCGACGGCCGCGCGGTGCGGATTGCGCTCCTGCCGCCATGGGAGTCGCTGCTCGGCTTCGTCCTGCTGGCGGGCGTGGCGCTCCTGCTGCTGCATCGCCTCGCCGCGCGGCGTGCCGCGCCCGGCGCCCGCGCGCCGCTATGGTCCCTGGTGCAGCCGGCGCTGGTCGCCGGCGTGCTGCTCATCCCCTTTCTCCCGTTCGTCGCCGACTGGTGGCCGGTCGTGCAGGTCCTGGCCGGGCCGATGGGCGCGCTGGTCTGGCTCGTGACCGGAGCGCTGCTGGCCTGGAGCTGGTGGCACCATGGCCTGCTCTCGGCCGGGTGGCTCCAGGGGCGGTCCGTCGGCCAGTGGACGGCCGCGATTGCGATCGCCACCACGCTGGTCAGCGGGGCC
>JAWKHU010000058.1:0-85224 GCA_041394685.1 Vicinamibacterales bacterium | reverse complement strand
AGACGACACAGTTCTGCCTTTTGCCTTCTGAATTCTGCATTCTGAATTCTGAATTCTGAATTTTCACCCCACGAACACCCGCCGACCGTCGTCCCTGAGGAGCACCCAGCAGGCGTAGATGCCGAGCGCGGTGCCGAAGGGCAGGAGCACCATGTTGACGACGGCGAGGCCCAGGGCGAGAAGGCGGGCCCGAGGCCGGTACTGGCCGAGCGCGCGTCCGATCCAGACGTGGAGCACGGCCCAGAGCAGGGCGAGAAGCGCCACGACGGTCAGCGTGAACGCCGTCACCCGGGCAGCCATGGGCGAGGCCGCCTGAATCGGGCTGGTCCCGGTGGAGATGGCGAGGGCGCCGGCGGCGAGCGCACCACCAGCGAGCGCGACGAGCAGGAAGACGATGCCCCACGCGATGTGGAGCCAGGACAGGAAGTCGACGTGCCGCTTCACGGACGGGCCGGAACGGCCAGCCGCACGTCGACGCGCGTACGAGGCCCGCGCCGGGGCGTAATCGCGAAGCGGAGGCAGTCGCCGTCCATCGCGCCCGGCGGGACACGCACCTCGATCCAGTGCGGACGCAGCGCGTGCCCTTCACCAAGACACGACTCGCACGGCTCGTTCCACACTTCGCCGCGGCCGCCGCAGGTCTGGCAGGTGTGCCGCAGCGACAGCGCGAGCGGCACGCGCGTGCCGGCCGCCGCCTGCGCGCGGTCCAGCACGATCTCGGCCGACACCACACTCGACGAATCGACGTCCGCCGCGGATCGGCGGAGGCATTCCACGGCCGCCGCCGCCGACGGAAAATCGATCGCGACTTCGTCGGTCAACGAGCGTCGGAACGATCGGTCATCGGGCGCAAGGGCCTGAATGTCCGCGCGCGACGAGTAGAGACGCCGGGGCACCACGATGGGCGTACCATAGCGCGGTTACCCGTAAAAGGGAACCGCGAAGCTGCTACGATGCGGCATGGCCGGCAAGGAATGTCCGATGTGCGGAGAGTTCATGCGGCTGGTGACGCGCGAGGCGTCCGAGCACATTCCCGGGCAGTCGAAACCCATCACCCACGTCATCCGGGAATGGGTGTGCCCCGAGTGTGACTATTTCGAGGAACTGGAGGACTGAGCGCGCGAGATCGACGCGCGACCGAACCGCGGACTAGCGCGCGCCGAGCGTGAGCAGGATTTCCTTCCGGACGGCATCCTCGACTTCGTCGAAGCTGAGCGCCGTCTCGCACTCGTCACACAGGCACTCGATGACCCCCGGCCGGCCTTCTTCGGCCACCTCCACGCGCTCGCCGTCGATTTGCACGACGTGCATCTGCAGGGTCTTGATCAGGAAGTTGCGGGTATTCCCGCAGTTCGGACACGTCAGCGCCACCAGGCAGGCTCTCCTATTAACCGCCCGGAATTGTACGGGATAGCCGACCGGCGAGGGAAGCACATTCGGTGCGGTCAGCCTGAACCCGCGTAAATCAGGCGTCCGTCCACCCGACGCCCCGGATAGCAGCCGCGCATGGCCTCCACGTAGGCCTCCAGCTGCCGGGCGTGCCCGGGGCGGGGCCCTCCGGTCTTGAACTCCAGCACCGTGGCCACCTCATCCCCGACGATGACGCAGTCCACCGTGCCCCGCTCCACCCCGCCATCGCCCAGGGCGCGCGAGTACGAGGTCCGAACACGGCGGTGCCCGAGTCGAGCAGGGTCTGCACATTCCGGCGCGCGAGCAGCCCTCGCAGGAGCGCCACTGCCTGGGTCACCGGCGGCACTCGTCCAGGCCCTCGGCGTCCGCCGCCGCGAGCGCGCGCGCGAGATCGGTGAGACCCGCCTTCGCCGGTCACCCCCTGCAGCCGCGCACGCGAGCAGGCGGTGGACGAGCCGGCCGAGGGCTCGCGACGAGCCCTCCGAAGCCGCATCGACGGCGCCGGTCTCGGGAGCGGTGTCATCCGGAGCGCTCGGGACGACAGGGACTGGTCCGTCCGCGCACCGGCGCGAGGTCGTGTTCGGCTGCGGCGACCGTCTCGACCGTTGTGTGCCACCGCGTCGGCTCGCTCGGCGGCCTCGACGACGTGGAGGGGATGCGAGGCGGTGGGCCCGGCCCAGATCACCGGGGGGCTGGACGCCGAGCCGAGCACCGCCTCGCAGCGAGGCGGGCAGCGTGCGGCCGAGCGATCCCTTCATCGGCCCGAAGCGTCCATCGGAACTCAACCGTCGTGGCCAGGCACAGGTGGTCGCGCGCGCGCGTGAGCGCGACGTAGAGCAGCCGCTTGGTCTCCTCGGCTTCGCGTCGGCGTCGGCGTCCGCCTCCGTGATGTGGTCGCTGATGCCCACCATCGCCTCACCCGCGTCGCCGGCGCTGCCCTCGCTCACGCGGAAGGGTGCGCGCTCCGCCGCTCCCCCGGCCTGTAGTTCACCACGAAGACGACGGGAAACCTGTGCCTTTCGCCGCGTGCACGGTCATCAGGTTCACCGCGTCCACCGCGTCGATGATGGCGTTGACCTGTCACCGCCTGCCACGAGCTGGGAGAAGTGATCGACGATGCGCGCGAGCGTAGCGTAGCCGCGGTTCTGATCCGCCGCACGAGGCCGCGGATCTTCTGAGGTTCTCGCGCGCCTGCGCGAGCCCTGGGCCCGCCAGTTCCACGGCGTAGGCCGACTCGGCCAGGATCCGGTCCAGCAGTTCGGCCGGCGGCAGGCGATCCACCAGCGGCAGCCAGCCCCCCAGGTGCGTGCGTGCAAGGGCCAGCCGTGCCGCATCGGTGGCGGACATCTCCACGGTCGTGGACACAGCCGGGTCGAGCGCCTCGGCCAGGTCCGGCGCCAGTCGCTTGAGGCCCTCGTCCGACAACCCGACGATGCGCGAACGCAGCAGCGCGGCCGCCCGCAGGTTCGACGCGGGGGCCGCCAGATAGCCGAGCAGCGCGAGCACGTCCTTGATCTCGTCCGCGTCGAAGAAGCCCAGGCCCTTGTAGACGTAGTACGGCACTCCCCGCGACGCGAGCGCCTGCTCCACCAGACGGTGTCCCTCCCTCGTCCGGAAGAGCACGGCGACGTCGCCCGGAGCGAGCGGGCGTCGAACACCGGTGTCGCGGTCCCGGACCAGGGCGCCCGACACGAGCAGCCGCGCGATCTCGTCCGCGACGCGATCGGCCTGGCCTGCGTCGCTGGCGACCGCGATGATGCCCACCGCGCGATCCGCGTCCCCTGCGTGGGTGGCCAGCGGGACGCGGTCGTCGTCGGAGTAGCGGAAGGCGTCGGGCCGGTCCGGCTGCTTCTCCACCGCCTCGAACACGTCGTTGACGAAGCGCAGCAGGGGCAGCACGGCGCGGTAGCTGCGCGTGATGGCGGCGCGCGCAGGTTGATCGGGCCTGAGCGCGTCGATGTGACGGGCCGCCTCCTCGAGGACGGTCACCTCCGCATCCCGAAAGCCGTAGATCGACTGCTTGCGGTCGCCTACCACGAAGATCGACGGCGGGACGGCATCATCGCCCGTGCCCAGGCCCTCGGACCACGCGGACATGAGCTCGCGGACGAGACGCCACTGTGCGCGGCTCGTGTCCTGGAACTCGTCAACCAGCACGTGGCGGTTGCGGGCCTCCAACTTGAAGCGGCTCCGCTAGAACTCGTCGCGGTGCTCGAGCAGCGCCAGCGCCCGTTCGAGAACGTCCGAGAAGTCGAGGAGGCCGTGCTTGTCGAGCGTCCGCCGGTACTCCCGCCGGGCGATGGTGAAGAGCTCGAGCGCCCCGTGGGCCAGGACGACGTTGATGTCCCGGCGATACGCGGCGAGCGCATCCTGGACGGCCGGGCCCAGCGCGAAGACGTGGGCCTTGTGGGCGTCGAAGTCCACGGCGGACCGGAAGTCGGCCTTGCGGTGCGCCAGCCGCTGGCGCGGCTGATCCTTGTCGGTCAGGACGAGGGCACGCAGCCGTTCGAGCGCGCCGCGCAGCGCGGCCGGCGGCATCGGCTCCGCTGACATCAGCCGTCCGAGGTCGTGCGCGAGGAGCGTGAAGGCGGGCGCCTCCGGACCACGCGCGATGAAGCCGCGGAATCCGCCCGGCAGCGTGGAGAGCGCACCCTGGAGCGCGTGCCGCAACCGCGCGCATGCTTCGTCCCGCTGCACTGTCCGTCCGCGCAGGAAGCGATGGAGCGCGTCCCAGGCGACCAGGCGGCGGTCGAGCAGCACCGCCAGGCCCTGACGGGACCTCGAACTCGCCGAGGTCGGCCATCAGCAGGGCGACGGCCGGGTGTGTCTCGGCCAGCACGCGGCCGCGCCGCAGCGCGACGTCGAGGGCGGCGTTCACCAGGCGGGGCGTCTCGGTCTCGTCGGCAAGCGCGAAGCCCGGGTCCACACCCGCCTCGAGCGGGAACTCGTGCAGCAGCGACAGGCAGAACGCATCGATCGTGCTGATCGTGATCTCGGGGAACGCGTCGCGTACCTGGCGCCAGCGTTCGCCCGTCAGCGCGCCCTCGCGGTGGCGGGCCTTGAGCGTCTGGAGCACGCGCTGGCGCATCTCGGCCGCGGCCTTCCGCGTGAATGTCATGGCCAGGATGTGACGTGGGTGCACGCGGGCGTCCACCACGAGACGGACGTAGCGATCGACCAGCACGCGCGTCTTCCCGGTGCCGGCCGATGCCTCGAGCGCCACGTTGCGGAGCGGATCCGTCGCCAGCACGCGGGCGGCCTGGTCGCGCTGGAGCTGCGGGTCGTCGGGCACCCCGGCGTCGAAGTCGAACCGGGCCTGCTCACTCACCGCCGTCGTCCTCGTCGTACGCCTTGCGGCACACCGGGTCGAAGGGACAGAAGCCGCAGAGCGAGCGCAAGGCGGGACGCACGGGGAAGCAGCCCGCGGCGATGTCGTCGAGAGCCTCGACCATCCGCCCTTCGGCCGCGCGCAGCACGTCGTCGAGCGATTCGCCCCTGGCGGGCCGGAGGGCCCTGATCGGGGGCTCGCCCTCCATCGACAGGTAGAACGCCTCCGACGGCCGCGCGTCGCGCAGGCCCTGGCGCGCCAGTTGCTGCCCCACCGCCGACGTGTAGACCTGCAACTGGACGCTCCGGCGGGGATCGGGGACGGTCTTCGACTTGTAGTCGATGACGCGGAAGGCGCCGCCCCCCAGCAAGTCCACGCGATCGATCTTCGCGCGCAGGCGCAGGGCTCGCGTGCCGCCGTCCGGCGTGCGGAACTCGAAGGGGTCGTCGAGCTCGTACTCGATCAGGCGCCGCTCGACGGGGTCCGGGCGCTCGGCCTCCATGGCCAGCACGCGATCGATGATCCCCGCGCCGGTCGCCGATCCGAACAGCCGCAGACGTTCGAGGGCGGCCTCGCCAGCCGACAGGGTCGCCAGCGCGCGTTCGGCGACCTCGGACAGCAGGTCGCGCGCCTCGGGCACCCGGTCGGCCGTGATCGTGCGATAGCCGCGGTCCTGCCATTCGCGAAAGAACGTCTCGAAGAGCGCATGCAGGAAGCGGCCGCGCTCCCAGGGCGGCGGCGCGTCCTCGTCCCGGGGCTCTTCCTCCAGCCGCAGCACCTCAGAGGCGAAGAACTGGAACGGGCACTTGAGATAGCGATCGACCCGGCTGACGCTCACGCGCGCCATCGTCCAGGGCCCGGCCTGGCCGGCGTGGGGGCGATTGCTGGCGTTGGCGGCGCGCAGGTGAACCCAGTCCACGACCGCCGGAGGCAGCGCGCCGACCTCCGGCGGCTCCATGAGCAGCGCCTCGTCGGCAAAGACGGCGATCCGACCTTGCGGCGGCGCCTCCTGGCGCGCAAGACCGGCGGCGCCCAGTTCGTCGATGAGCGGCGATGGTTCGACGACGGCGTCCGATTCGAGGGCGAAGGCGGACACCCGCACCCGTCGGCCGGCGAGATGCAGGAGGTCGAAGAACTCGGCCCGCGCGGCCGCCATGCGGTCGCTGTCGCGGCGGTTGGGGTCGGTGGCGGCTGGCGTCGGTTCGAGGAGCGCGAGCAGCGACGCCGGGTAGAAGATGCTGCGGCGCGCGGGCTCGGGCCACTCGCCCTCCACCAGCCCCATCAACTGGACGTCGTCGAGGTCGGCGAACCGCGCCGCTTGTGCGTCGAGAACGCGGAGGCCGGACGCGCCGGTGCGCGCGGCGAACGTCTGCGCGCCGAGCCACCGCCGGATCGCGGAGGACAACTCGAGACCACTGGCCGTGGCGTCCGGGTCGTGACGGGCGTATGCGCGGCCGAGCGCGCCCAACGCGCCCAGCACCGCGCGCCGCACGCGCACGCCCCTGGCCAGTGCATCGGCATCGGGCACCTCGCGGTGGTATCGCTCGAGGAACCCCTGGACCGTCGCGAGCTGGGCCACCACCGGCGCGGGCGACGCGAGCGGCGACAGCTCGCTCGCCATCCGCGTGGCGACGCGCGCCGCGGGCGCCGCACGTTGCCGGCGCCGCTCCTCGCGCGTGCTGGGGTCGGTGGCCGAGGACCACTCGGCACTGGTCCGCGCGAGGCGGTCCTGCCCGCCGAGGTAGCGGACGTCGGCCAGCGAGCGGTCGA
Source organism: Vicinamibacterales bacterium (assembly GCA_041394685.1). Classification (GTDB taxonomy): domain Bacteria; phylum Acidobacteriota; class Vicinamibacteria; order Vicinamibacterales; family UBA2999; genus VFZN01. The sequence continues at coordinate 78,716 of JAWKHU010000058.1, read as the reverse complement.
GGGCGTCGATGGATTCCGCGTCCAGCTCCGCGCCCTCGTCCTCGAAGCGGAAGTGCGGCGAGCGCAGCAGGGCGGTGAGGGCATCGCGCGAGAAGTCGCTCGAGACGGCGTCGAGTACCAGGTCCAGCGCCGCGGCGAACGGCTCGGCCGCGAGCGGCAGTGTGTCCAGCGCTTCGAAGGGCACGCCCGCCGAACCGAAGACCGCCCTGGCGAGATACAGGTACGGGAGCGGACGACGCACGACGAGCGCGTGGCGGTGAAGGAGCGGCGCGTCGGCGGCGCGGACGGCGCGCTTGATGCGGCGCGCGGCGTCGGCCAGCTCCTCCTCGCGGTCGCGCGACGGGTGCACGAGCGCATCGCCGGCTGGTGTCACCAGCACGGGCGCCTCGTAGCCACCGGCGGCGGTGTGTCGTACTTCCTCGATTTCCGGGAGCGCGGCGTGCATGCGCTCGAGCAGGCCGGCGGCCAGCATCGACTCGGTGGCGACCACGTCCACCCGTTCGAGGCCCGGGAGGGTGGAGAGCAGGGTGAAATCGACAGGCCACAGGCCATCGGCGTCGGCCACCCGATCGGCGACGGTCACGACCGCGTGGCGGAGCGGGCGCGACGGCGTCCCCGCGACGAGCCGCTGACGGGCGGCGTGCTCGTCCAGCAGGCCGTGGGCCTGGAGGTGCGCTTCGTAGCCGGCAAAGGACGCCGTCAGGAAGGCGGTCTGTTCGACGAGCCGCGCGGCGCCGCGGTCGGTGTCGACCGACGGCTCCAGCTCCGCACGAAGGTTGCGGTCGAAGTCGTCAACGAGCCGATCCTGGCGGCGGATGTAGTCGTACAGCATCAGCATCTCGGCCACCAGGCCCGGTCGGATCGCAAACGGCGGAGCGAGACCGCCGGACGCCGTCTGGCGCGCCAGCCGGCCGAGGATGACCTCGCGGTCGAACGCACCCAGGACGTCGAGCGGAGCCGCGGCGCGCTCGCAGAGTTCGCGATACCAGTCGGCGCGGGGGCCGACCATGGGCCAGGCAAACGCCGCCCGGCGATCGGCGCCGAGGAGGCGGCCCTCGATCGAGCGGCGCAGCTGCTCCCCGGCAGCGCGCGTGGGCACGATGACGAACGTGTCGGCGGCGGAGACGGGGTCGAGGCCGCCCACCATCTCCGTGAGGGTCGCCCGCAGCGCGGCCAGGGACGGCACGCGGAGCAGGCGCGTGCGGCGCGGGGTGATCACGGCGCCGGGGGAGGAGCCGGCGGCTCGAGCGCGGCGTCGAGATCTGCCCGCGCCCGGCCGAGCAGCAGCAGGGCGCCCGCGGCGGCCGAGGAGGCCTGCTGCGCGCGCGCGGGATCGTTCGTGGAGGCCGCGGTCAGGCGGAGCGCAAACGCCTGGTCGGCCATCTCCCAGGCGCTGCGGAACAGCGCGTGCACCGACGCCAGGTCGGACGGCGGCGTCACGCGGGTCAGCCGGTCGCCGTCGCGGCGCCAGCGATCGATGATGGCCTGCAGGCGCGAGGCGGGCGGGCCCGCCTGCGAGCGGACGTCCTCGAGTGCAGCGCGGTTTCGCGTGATGGCGCGCAGGGGACCCGAGACGGCGCGCTCGTAGCGGCGCATGCCGGGCTCACGCAGTTCCCACTGGTCGTGGGCCAGCTGATAGCGACGGGCGGCGCCGAGCTGCGAGTCGAGCAGGGACAGGAGCCCGGCGACCTCCGCCGGCCGCTTCCGGCCCAGCTCGCCATCGGACGCGTGCACCTCGTCGCGCAGGCGTTCCAGCGCGCGCACGTCTCCCTTCGACACGCTCTTGACGCCGGCGGCCAGCGTGCGGGTCCGCAGTGACGCATACGCCGCGTCCAGCCGGCGCTCTTCCGCGATGGCGGCCTCGGCGTCGCGGCGGACGAGGCTGGACCAGGCATCGGGCAGCAGGCTGGCGGCGCGCTCGAGCAGCCCGAGCAGCGACTGGAGGATGGACGTGCGCGCGGCGGGAGTTTCGGCCAGCTCGGCGGCCGTCCGCAGCTGTTCGATCGTCTCCGCCTCGGAGGGCTCGGGCAGCAGCGGTTCGTCGGGCAGGACGGCGGGCGGGGCGACGAGCGCCAGGTTGATCGGCCCCTGCCCGGTTGACGTGCGCAGATCCGCGATCACCTCGTCCAGGACGCCGAGGATCTCTCGGACCTCAGGGGCCTTGTAGCCGTAGTGGGTGCCGGGCCACGCCGCCAGTGCGGTGCGCGCGGCCTCGGCGCGAGCGAGGCGCTGGTCCGGGTCCGGCAGCGTCGCCACCTCGTTGAGCGTGCGCGCGACTTCGTCGCTCAACTGCGCGAAGTCGGCCTCGCCCCGTGTGGTGGCGTAGCGCTCGGCGCGCAAGGCAGTGGCGTACCGCTCGGTGCGGTCCCAATCGACGGTGTCGTCAGGGATCGTGATCAGGTGCAGTTCGGCGGCCGGGTCGCCGCGGCGCGTCGGCATGGAGAAAACGACGCGACCGTCAACGCGTGCCCACTCGCCGTAAGCGGTGAGCACGCGCCCGTCCTTCAGGAAGAGGCGGAACAGGGTCGTCGACACCGCTTGTGGGTGCGCGTCGGCGGGCCACAAGACGGCCAGGAGGACGAGCGACACGCCGAGGCGAAGGCGGCCTGTGGAAATCCTGTGGACGAGCCGTCGAAAGGCTGTGAACGGCACGACAGAATATTAATTCTTCGGGCGGTTTCCGCCGAAACACGATGACCGAAGGCCGTGGGCGCGATCTTCGTACGCGCCTTCGCTTGCGTGCGTCGGCAATGTAAATAGAATCGCAACTCCTCTTTTCATCCTCGTTGCCCCGTGAACACGCACCGTTTCGAGCACTGTATCGCCGGCCGTACCTACGAAATCGAGGTGCAACCGGTCTCCGCCACGCGCTGGCGCGCGCAGATCCTGCGTCGCCCCGGCATGCCGACGTCGCTGATGCCCTTCTACGGGGCAACGCCCGAAGACGCCGCGCGCGAACTGACGAACTGGCTCTCGCTCGTGCTGGCGCCAGCGCCCGTGTCGACACACCCCGCCGGGTCGGTGGCGTCCTAGCCTCCGGCCGTCGGCTCCTCGACCGATGAGACGCGCCGGGCGGGCTCTCGGCCGGCCGCGGGCGTCGGCGTCCGCCTGATCGGCGCCCCGTTGCCGGGCACTGTCGTGCCGGGTTACAATGTTCGTCTTCCTCTGAGTGGGCCTGTAGCGCAGTTGGGAGCGCGCCTGAATGGCATTCAGGAGGTCACCGGTTCGATCCCGGTCAGGTCCACCAACCTTCGCTCGCTGTCCACGCGAAGGTTGCCCTCTGTAGCGCCAGAGGCGCGGAGGCGGGCCCTCCCTTCTATTCTCGAGCTTCGGTTGGCAAGCCCCCATCCCCCGCAGCGCGAATCTCTCGCAAGTAGCTGAATGCAGGTAGGTTGCGGCGGTTCCAACGAACGCCGAGCCGTCGAACGCCAATCCCCTCTCCCGGAAAGAACAACTGCTGGAACCGCTGTCGCTGGTCAAGTGACGACTGGCACCCAGAGGTCGGCGCCGCGCGCGGCAGGATGCGCTCGGCAAGGCCAGACGCAGCTCTCCACGTCGAGTCCTCGACTCGGCGGCATGGCGGTCCATGTGCAGTAGCGTGAGCTCCTGCTGCAGCTTCTCGGCGTGCCGCTCGTAGACGTCGATGTCGATCAAGCGTTCGAACAGGAACGCCTCGTCGAGCCGGTCAAGCTTCTTCTGATCGCCTGGCGCTCGGCGTCGGCCAACTCGGTCGCGATGGCATCCTAGCGCGCCTTCCAGATCGTGCAGTCCGATCGCGGTGATTTGTACCATTGGCGGCCTCTTTCGATGATCCTCACGTCTGGCCCACGTGAGATCTTGGCGATGAACTCCTTCGAATGCTGCCGGCAAAGGCGCGAGATCTCTGTCGAGGGCTGAGAGGATCAGCGCGGGCCGCCTCCTCCCCCGTGAGAGACGATGATGTGATGCTGAAGAGAAGTTCCAGTTCGCCGCAATGACGGCTTGCTTCTCGAGCTGTTGTAACGGATGCGATCATCACGCGTGATGACAACCCAGCCGTTCGCGCCGGCTTCCCTTCAGCCAGTCAACATCCTGTGTTCCTTGAGGAAAGAGCTCGCCATGGACGCGGAGCTCGACACCGGCGGCGCGGAGTGCCTCGGGCACCTTCTTCCGGCCCAGCGATCGATCGATGAAGAATACGAGGGGCTCAGGCGGCTTTCGCTGGCTGAGCTCGTAGCGACCGCTTCCTCGATGTTGAGCGGGTCCTCGCCATAATCATCGGCGAGATCAGCGATCGACTCGCTCCGCCACCGATCCGCGATCACTGCGGTCGGCACCGCCGATACCTTCAGAATGGGCCGACCGAACTCCACGCGCGGATCCATCGTGACCACTCGGGGCTGGGAGGCTTCGTCCGCTGGTCCCCGTCGACTGCGGGTAAACGGATACAGCCGCGCGACGAATCCATCCTTGTCCCATTCCACGCGCTGGAGGTGCAGTCCGATCAGATCGCGCATGGCGAGCTGGCTGCCTAGACGCATTGATGACATCCGGTTGCCGGCGGCTTCGACGAACAAGTGCTTGCCGTCGGTGAGCATCTCGTGATGAACCAGGGGATGGGCACTCTGGAAATGCTCGCGGAGGTAGTTGACCGCTCGACGAATCTGCGGCAACTCGACCTGGCATTCGTCGGCGAAGCGCGTCCAGGACGTGCGCCGGTAAGGCTGCTGAAACGACAGCCGTGAGTTGGCCCGATCGGCAAGTTCAATGACGGGGCTCGGCCTGAGGCTTCGCGCCGGACCGCACGGGCATGAGCGTCCTGCGACCCAGGAACGAAGAGTATTCTCGGGAATCTGTAGGTAGCGGAGGCCTCGAATACCGAGCATAGCGGGGCATTCTCCAGGACCTGAGGTCCCGAGCATAGCTGCTCCAGGTTCCGGCGTCTGGTGGCTCCCACGGCACAATCCTAACCCGTCAGCAGTCGCGGCAAAGTGGGCCCAGGGAACGCCCATCAAGCGCTCGTCGCCGCCGTCGAGCGCGCGATTGACGAGCCAGATCCGATCGGTCTGCTCGACGGCGGTGCACCCGCAGACGAATACGCTCCTGAGATCGGAACAACTGGAGTTGCTGCTGGCAACTTCGGCGAACCGGTTCCGATTGCCGCTGGTCGAGTGACGACGGCACTGATCGGCCGCGCCGTCAACGCGGCAGCTGGCGAGCTGCGCAGACCTCCTATAGGATGGGTGGCATCAACTGCCGGCTTCGCCCCGCAGCCGGCCGGCGCAGGCGCGATCGCGCGAGCAGGTGACCTGACGTGGCCGACGATGCGGCGGACGCAATAGCGGGCGGCGGCTCGCGCCGCGGCGGGGGACGACGCGGCCGCCGACGTGCTGTTCTCGGCGCTGCATGACGAGCTCCATCGGCTGGCCGAACTGCAGCTGCGCAGGAGTGGCGGCACGCTGACGATGAGCGCGACGACGTTGCTCCACGATGCCTACCTGGAGCTGGCCGGGCGCGCACCGATGTCTTCCACCGGATCGCCACCGCTTTTTTCGGCTACGCCGCACGAGCCATGCGCAGAGGCTTGATCGTCAACTACGTCCGCAGACGGCGCAGAAGCGCGGGGGCACACCACGCTCACGTTCACCACCCTGCAGGACCACAGCGTGCCACCAGACGACGGCGTGCGGAAGTGAACCTCGAGCACCTGGCGCAGGCGCTCGACGAACTGGCGGCATGCGATGCCGCGCTCGCGGAGCTCGTGGACCTGAAGTTCTTCTGCGGCCTCACGCTCGGCGAGATTGCCCGGATGCGCCAGGTGTCGGAACGCACGGTCCAACGCGACTGGGCCAAGGCCCGTGCGGTACTGCACGACACGCTGAACAACCCCTGACACGCCGCGCGATTCAATCCGGTCGGCCCACCAGTTTCGCGTGGACGAACGCGTTGCCCGGCAACCGGCCCGCCCAGTGACGCCACAACTGTTGTCGCTTCGTCTCGAGCGCGGACGCTGCCTGCGCATCGCCCGCACGATGGTACAAGCGGGCCAGGGCCTCGTACGACGCGCGAGATGCCGCACGCGTCGGTGAGCGCGCGTTCCGGGTCGGTTCGTTCCGCCATCCGCTCTCGATATCCCTGTAGGTCGAGATGGCCGCGTCGAGCCGACCTCGGCATCTCCAGGGTCGGCGCGCCAGCTTCCGCACGCCTCCGCCCCAGCCCCGAGCATCCGACCTCGGGTGACTGCAGCTGAGCCGCGACGGCAGACGCCTCGTCCACCCGCCGGCGAGCCCGCCACATGACCGAGGCCCGGAGCGGGCGGCTGGAATCCGCGAGGAGCTCGACTTCGCCGCTCCGCGCACGAGGGCTGTCTTCCACCTCGGCCAGCCTCGACAGGGCGTGGTCGTACACGGCAACGGCGCGGCTGGCGTCCCGATGGCGCAGCAGGCTGCCCAGCTCGCGCGCGGCGGTACCCACGAGAATCCGGCTGGCCGCGTTCGCCGTGTCCGTCGCCGCCCAGTCGTCGGCCAGGTCGTACGCCCGCTGCAGCACCGCGATGGCGTCGTCGGTCCGGCCAAGGCTCACCCGACCGTCCTCGCCGAGAATCACGCCCTGGCGCCACAGGATGTTGAACCGCGCCTGCAGGTGGTTCACACCCTCTCCCCTCACGCGCGCCATGGCACGCCGGGCCTCGACGATGGTCTCGAGTGCGTGATCAAGGTCGCCTGTCAGCCGCAGGTCGTCGGCCACCATGCTCATGATCTGTGCGCGGATCTCATCAGCGCGATCCCCGTGAGAGACCAGGGCCAATCCGCGCCGGGCGTACGCGACGCTCTCGGCGTAGCGCTCGACGTTCTTGTGGAACAGGGCGATGTTGCCGAACACGCGTGCGGCCAGCAGGCGGTCCTCGTCATCGGTCCCGCCCGTGGCCAGCCACGCCTCGAGTCGGTCGGCCGCGTGCCTGGCGTGGCCCAATGCCTCGACATCCTGACGCGCACCGTCGGACATCTTCATGCGAGCCTCGGCAACGAGCGCCGACCGCGACAGCGCCTCCGGGTGATCCGGCGTGCGGCTCAGCACGAACTCGAGCAGCTCGTCGGCGCGCTGCAGGCTTCCCGCCGCCTCGGCGGACATTCCAAGGTTCGGCGCGCCAGGGACGCCTTGCGCCCCGGCCAGGTTGAAGTACGCGGTCCCGACCTCCAGCGCCAGGGTCTCGTCCTGCGCCGCATCGGGCAGCAGCGCCTCCAGGTAGTCCCTGGCCACGGTGGCGAGCTCATGCCTCGCCGTGGTCGATCCTGGCAGCAGCCGGATCTCGTTGTCGAGGGCCAGCACCCGGTTGGCGAGCGCGCGCACCTGGTCGAAGCGACGCTCGGCGCTTCTCCGTTCGCGGTTGACGACGAGCAGACCCGCCACCAGCGCCACCAGCATGACAATCGCCGCCGTCACGCCCAGCCGATGACGCCGGGCGAACGTCCAGCCGCGATAGGCGACCGAGTCCGGCCGCGCCGCAATGGGCTCGTGCCGGAGGTGTCGGCGCACGTCGTCGGCCAGGGCCGTGACACTGGCATAGCGATCGGCCGGGATCTTCTGCAGCGCCTTCGCGCAGATCGTATCGAGGTCGCCCCGGCACGCCCGTCGCAAGCGCTCGCGCGTGGTGCGGCGTTCGGCCAGCAAGCGCTGATCGCCGGCGTCGTTGGGCCGAAGGGCGGACGCGAGGTCGCTGGCGCGCGCCGGCTCCTCTTCGGCGAGGGCCCGAAGAAAGGCCGCAGGGCTTGCGGCACCGCCTGCGACAGTCGGGTGCCGGCCGACGAGCAACTGGAACAGGAGCACGCCGAGGGCGTAGACGTCCGCCGCCGTCGTGACGACGTGCCCCGCAGCCTGTTCGGGAGCGGCGTGGGCAGGTGTCAGCGCAGGACCGGCGGCCAGCGTCAGCGTGGATGGCGCCGCACCCGCGCCGTCGTCAACCAGCGCCGCGATGCCGAAGTCGAGAAGCTTCGCCTGCCCGTTCGCGTCAACCAGCACGTTGCAGGGCTTCACGTCGCGGTGGACGACGAGGTTGGCGTGGGCGTGAGCCACCGCATCGGCGACCTGCAGGAAGAGCTCGAGGCGTCCGGGAATGTCGAGGCGTGCGGCGGAGGCGTACGCATCGATGCGCACGCCGGCAACGTGCTCGAGCACGAGGTACGGCTGGCCCAGTTCCGTGATGCCCGCATCGAACAACCGGGCGATGTGCGGATGGCTCAGCCGCGCCAGCAGCGTGCCCTCCCGGCGGAACCGTTCACGCGTCACGTCGTCGAGGACGGCCAGGTTGAGGAGTTTGAGGGCGACGTCGCCCTCGAAGCGCCCGTCGCTGCGGCTGGCGAGCCAGACCGTGCCCATCCCGCCCATGCCGAGCGGGCGCACCAGCGTGTAGCCGGCGATCGTGCGGCCCGCGACGGTGGGCGCTGGCTCGACGCTGGCGGCGTCGCCCTCGAGGAAGGCCGAACCGAGTGCCCGGTCGTGTTCGGCCAGCAGGCGATCGAGGGTGTCAGCCAGGACCGGCTCGGCGACGCGAACCTCGGCGATGAGCGACCGACGAGCCTCAGGTGCCAGCTCGAGTGCACGGTCGAGGAGCGGGCTGAGTAGCGGCCACAGCGCCGGAATCGGTTCTCGCATACCTGGACCTCACCGCCACACCCGAATCGGCGTTGGAGCGACGACGGCCATGAACCGTCAGCACTCTACCCGAGATCGCAATCGCGCGCCGCAACCCGACAGACAGCCGGCCGATCGACTCGCCCATCCTCGACGTGTCGGGTTCCGGGAGCCGCTTGCGATCTGGTTCACGGAGCGACATGCACGCGTAGCCGTCCTGCTGTCGAGGCAGACGAACACGCACGACGCCAGACGGCGCGGCGCGAGGGCGCCGAACAAGCAGGGAGAAGACGACATGAGCGACCGATGGCTTCCCTTTCGCGACTCGGAGGGCGTCCGACGCGCGCCGGTCCGGGTGCCTGCAGGGTTTGGCGGCTCAGCCAGCGCTGCCGACTCGTGGTTCGACCTGGCGGAGCGGACCTATGCCGCTCGTCTGCTCGGAGGCGCGCCGGAGCTCACGGCCGAGCTGCGCCGTGCGTCGGATGCCAGCGGAAGCGGAGCCGCTGCGCCGGCGTACGCGCTCTGGGCCTCGGACAATCTGGCCGCAATCAGCGATTGGACCGGCGCTCTGGCCGCCGCCGAGGTTGCCATCACTCGATCTGCCAGCGAACCTCCGCTCGTGGATGGACTCGACATCGCGCGGGCCTCGCGGCGCGCAAGCGCCGACCTGCACGCATCGGCCGGACACCTGACCGAGGCCGTCTCGACCTGGCGCGGCCTGTGGACGAGCGGAGGCGACGACCACGACACGGACGGCATGCTGCTCGCCGGCCTCGCCGCCGAGCACGGTGGCGAACGCGTCCTCGCCCGGGAGTGCTACGCCGCGATCGCTGACGATGCGCGCGGCGCGACGTACTCATCGCGTCAGCTCGCACGACGGGCCGCGGAGCGCCTCGATGCCGAGCGGCAACTGGCCCCGAGCTTCGCGGCCAATCGCGATGCCATCGTCGACGCACTCGAGGCCCACGACGGCGCGCGACTGGACACGCTCCTGTCTCGCACCCACTTCTGCGTCGGCCTCCTTGGCGGACACTTCCGCTTCGAGGACGACGCGTTCCGCGAGCGCGTCATCGCCGAACTCGCCCAGGGATCGTCGCCGGGCCACGGCGCCGTGCTGGGCTCCGGCGACAAGCGCTATCTGTTCTGCCACGGATGGAGTGGCGCGATCCTGAACGGGACCATCGCCCTGGTCTGCGTGCGTGCCCCCTCGGGCTGGGAACTGGCGGGTGTCGCGTTGACCGAGCTTCCCGAAGAGCTCGCCGAGCGTTGGAAGCCCGCGCGCCTGGAGAAGAACCAGCCGCTGCCCTTCGCCCTCAAGGCGCCCTGGCCCGCCGGGTTCAGCTTCATGGCCGGTGGCTTCCTGGAGTTCGGCCTCAAGATGGCACAGGTTGCGGCAGCGGCCGCGGCGACCCCGTTCGGCATCGGCGGCCCGATTCTCGCCGAGGCGTTCTCGTTGTCACAGTGCGGCTTCGGCCCGCGCGGCTTCTACTACAACGACGTCTCGGACACCCACCAGGGCGAAGACGCGTTCGCCATCGACTTCACGCGCTACCGGCGCGGGGTGCCGTTCGACAACGAGTCTGGAGGCACGGGCGTGCTGGCGCCGTTGGCGGGTGTGGTCCGGACGGCATCCGGCGGCCGCGCGTCAGGGGATGCCTCCGTGTCGAACACCGTGGAGCTCTTCCACGAGGACCCGGAGACCGGCAACCCGGCGCGCTTCCTCTCGCGCTACCTGCACCTTGCGGGCCCCAACGCGTTGTCGGTGTCGGTCGGCATGCCCGTCATCGCCGGACAGCGGCTCGGCCGGATGAACGACACAGGGAACTCCGTCCTGGATCACTTGCACTTCTCGATACACGACCAGACCGTGCCGTCCTCGAATCCGTCGCGGGGCATGAGCGTCCGCCCGACGCCGCTCGACGGCACGGCGCTCGGCGACTTCGCCGCATCCACGTGCGTGCTGTCGTCGAACTTCGAACGCCGTCCGCCGCCGCCAGACGATGCGGAGTTCGTACGCCAGCAAGTGCCGTCAACGCTCCGTCCCGCCCAGCCGGGCGCAGCACGCTTCACCTTCAGGAACTCGGGACCGACGACCTGGAACCCCGGCTACACGCTCCAGTCGCTGGCACCGGGATGGACGGTGTCGTCGGTGCCGATCGGCCGCTCGGTGGCGCCGGGCGACGAGTTGACGGTGGACGTCTCGCTCGTGGCACTGACACCGGGCGACTTCGCGGTGCAGTGGCGCCTGTCGCGGCCCTTCACGGGACCGTTCGGGCAGGCCACGCGGCGGGTGACGGTGCGTGTGGGCGACCGCGACACGGTGGATTGCGCAAGCCTGGACCGCCGGCTTCGCGAGGCCCAGGACGAGCTGAGGGACTGGCAGGACCTGCTGCGCACGGCCCCGCCGAGCCAGAAGCCCGGCATCCAGGCCCAGATCGACCGCGTCCGGGCGCAGATTGCGGCCATCGAGACACAGAAGGCCAGGGCCGGCTGCCCGTGAGGCCGGCGGTTTCGCTCGGCGGCAGAACCCTGCCCGCCGCCATGAGGAGGGACGTGATGTCACAGGCTGGCAAGACACTGCTGGCGGCAGTCCTCGCGCTGTCGATGACGGGCATCGGACCGCGGGTTCGGGACGGCGAGCCCGGCGATCCCGACGTGCCGTTCTGCGAGCCGGAATCGACGGTACAGGTCTCGCTGCGATCCGACGACCTTCCGCTCGTGGGGACGACGATTGCGATCGATGGCTCGCGCACCAAGCTTTCGGTGCGCACGCCGCGCCAGGGCCAGCCGGCTTCGTGCACGGTGACGCTGGTGAACGTGTTTCGCGAGGGTCACTTCTCGTGGTCGTTGCGATCTCGACCAGCAGGGAGCCGCGCCGCATTGGCCGGTACGAACGGGTCACGGCCCCGGCTCGAACCCGACATGGCCGGCACCTACACGGTGCGCCTCACGGCGTGCCCTGGAGGCTGCCGCCCGGAGGTCACCGGGTCGGTGCCCGCGGAGGAAGCGCGCCGGGATCTGGTGCTGTCCATCGTGGACGAGTTCGTCTACCCGCCCGCCACCGAACCTATCCGACCCGGCCAGCCACCAAGCGGCCTCGGCGACTTCGGTGACGTGGATGGCAAGTGCGGAATCGCCGACGACACCGGAACCGCCGACATCCTCGGCCCCGCGTGGGTCACCGTCAATACCTGGAGCGGTCCGGATGACTACGAGCTGCTTGAAGGCGTTGTCCGAAGGGCCACGACCAGCCGGCGCGACAACCCGCTCAATCACCACAGCCAGGACTTCACGCTACACGTGGCGCCCGACCCGGCGTTGCGTGGATTGATGCCGGATGGGCAGGGGGGTGAGGTCGAGGTCGAGTGGGAGATCGACGAGCTGCCGGAACGCGCCAGGCCGAGCCGGGGCGACCGCGTCTCAGCGGTCGGCTTCTTCATCCACGACTGCGACCATGGCGGCAAGACCGAGATCCATCCCCCGGTGCTCATCGCCGCGCACCGCCCACGGCCGGTCGCGCTACCCCCGTCGGCTGGACGCGGCACGAACGTCGTCGTGCCGGGCATCGTCACCGAGCTGTGGGTCAGCCAGGGGGGCGGTGAGGCCACGGACAACTGCAGCGCCACGGGCCTTCACCAGTCGACAGGCCCGCGCGGCTGCCTGCCGAGGGACGCCGGCTTCATCGACGGCAATCCGATTCAGCGGCGCTATCAGTTCCGGATCTACCTGCCGAAGGACCCCCAGCGGATCCTGCGCGAGGCCGGGCGCGCCGTGCCGCCGGTCCCGCTGTTCACGAGCGTCGAGAATCCGGACGGCTCTGCCGGGCCGGAGCCCCAGCTGCGACTCGACCCGAACCGCGAGTTCGTGGACGTCTCACTGGACCTGACCTCGTTCCGGGGACGCACCTACGGCCGTCGGATCCGGGCGGCCTGGGCCTACGCCGCCCCCGACAACTGGGCGCTGCACGCCTGGCGTCTCGAGGTGCCGGCCATCGACGTCCACAACGACGCAGACGGTCCCACGAGGGGCGACGGCGACTGGAAGTTCTGGATCAACGTCAACAACGGCGCGGCCGAGTGGACGAAGGTGTTCGACTGCGAAGGCTGCGTGCACGGACGGGAGACCTTCAACGGCCGGGGGCTGGCCACCGGCCGCAACGGGGCCGGCAGCCTCGGACCCGATCTCCGTCTCTACCCACGGCAGCGGTTGTCGCTGTTTGCGGACGGCTTCGAGACGGACTGGGTCTACACGGACTCCACGGGAACGGCGTCGGTCGTGAAAGTACCTGCCCCGGGCGAGTTCTCGGTGCGCAGTCACTGCAGTCGAAGTGGCCCCTCGGGATGCGGCGAGTACACGCTCGAGTACCGGCTGGTGGACCTTGGTCCGGTCGGCAACGCGGCGCTCTCGGCCGCGGCGCGGCAGCTCTACGATGCCTATGCGATCCGCCCGGCCGGCCGCCCGTTGCCGGGCCTGCCGCCCATCGGCGATCTCCCCGTGAGTGAGGACCTCGTGCTGGCCGACCAGATCGCGCGCGTCGGCCTGGCGGACACGACGCTCGTCGAGTGAGGACGAGTTGGAGTCGCGCTCGCTGGGAGACATCGAGGACGCGCGCTTCCGGGCGGCCATCGAGGACATGGCGCGGCGCGATCCCGAGCGTCTCGACCGATTCCTGCAGGAACTCTCCGAGGAAGTGGATGCCGTGCGCGCCTCGCCCGCCAGTGCCGAGGCCGACGAGGGCGTCCGCGCGCTTCGCGACGCGCTTCCCGACCGGCTCTTGCCAGCACTTCGGGCACCTCGACACGGCAGGGAGCGATGGTGCCGCCGAAGCGAACGACTGACCGTCGTGCTGGTGGTGGCGGTGCTCGCTGGTATCGCCGCGATCTGGATGACTCGCCGACAAGCGAGGCAGTCGTGAGCGACGGATGCGCGGCGCGGCAGCCCCGGACCCTGCTGGCGAGTGAATCTCAGCTCAGATTGACCGTCGTCTCACTCCTCGAGTGTCACGCTGCACAGCGCAAGTTCTTCGCGCCACTGGCGTCAGCGTGTTCACCGGCCGCAGTTGGACGCCCGCCAAGTGGACGAGCGAAAGCAGCGCCCGTCTGGTCACGCTGCCCTCGAAGACGCGTGCGCCCGGAACGGTCTGCGCATGCCGGACCGTTCCTGGCCTTTCGTACGTGCGCTCGGGTCCGTCCTCGCCGCAGTCGCGTGGGGCGTAACAACTGCCTGACGACATCACCGACCTGTCGCGAGTGGAGACGGTCGTCAACGACGGGATGGGGCCGAGCTGGCCCGGCTGCCGGGACGGATGATCGGATTGGCGGCGACCTCCTCCGTGTGGCTTCGGCAGGAGCCACTCATGACCAATGTGGGCGATTGCGCCGTCCGCGCGTCCGTGTGGGTTGTCGTCGCGCTACTCGCCGCCAGTTCCCCAGCGTGGGCTCGCGCGGTCGGCCAGGCCCTGCCGCTCGAGATCGGCGCCTCGGGTCGGGTCGTGTTCATCACCATGACGCAGGCGAACTATTGGGACGTCGCCACGACCGACGGGGCGTGACGATCTTTGCCTCCTACTCGCCCGGAGGACCGGTCATCGCCCGCATCCCCATCCTGCCGCCGTTCATCGTCGATCTCGAGGCCGGTACGCCCACCCGCAGTCTGCCTTTCCAAGGCGTCCCAGTTTAAGAACCTATTTCGTGGCCATGGTCTCTGGCGTTGTCGCTGCACCCGGGCGGTGGCGGCGTCGGCCTGGCGTGCGCGGTCGTGTCGGGCACCTGCGCCGGACCTCCGGCGATCGGGTTCGTCAACCGCGACCTGGGCAATGCAGCGCCAGACGCCGTGCGGTTGTTCCTCGGCAGCGGCGACGGCTGCGCCACGACGATGGAGCTCGAGGCTGGCACGACGCCCGGCAGCGCCAAGGCAACCTCGGCACGCTGACCAACCTCGGCATCGCTGTTCGTCACGGTGGACGCCGCCGCCCGGCAACTACTACGTGCGCGCGGGGACGCAATGCCTTCGGCGCCGGTCCGTATTCGTTCTGCATCGCCCGTCTCGGTGCCGCCATGCACGAGCGAGCCGACCGGGTGGCAGACACCGGTGTTCGTCACCGTGTCGGTCGTGGGCCGCACCGTCACGCTTCGTGGCCGCCGGCGATTGCTCCGGCCGGCTTTCCGGTAACGTTCTACGAGTTGCTCGTCTACTCGTCGCGAGTCGGCGGCCAGCCCAGGCCCACGATCCTGCCCCCTGCGACTGCCACCAGCTTCTCGGCCACCGTGCCGGCCGGCAACTACCTGGTCGCCCTCGTCGCCGGCAACGCGTGGCAAGTCCGACACCGCCGACGGGATCGCGGATCGCGGTGCCGTAGCCGGCCAGTCGGGGATCGACGATCGCGCACCGCATGATCTGTCTGGCTCCTCGAATCCGCTGGTTGGGGGTAGGAGGAGTCCGCCATGTCTCGCATCGCATTCGTCCTGGCTGTGGCCGCATCGATTCTGTCTGCCCATCCCAATGCCCAGGCCCCGGCACCATCGATGCCTCTCAACACCGTCACGGCCAGCGGGGCGTTTCAAGGTCAGACCGTGACGGCCACGCACGCGCTCGCATGGTGGTCTGCACCCGAACGGCAGGTGCGCCTCGTGCTGTTCGACCATCCGCCCAGCACCGGGATGCTTACCGCCGCCAAGACGGGGTCGTTTGGCGAAGAAGGCCCGCTGATACGCGTGTCCGTGGGCTTTGCGGGCCCGGGCCGCACCCTGGCCGACGTGAGCGACTGCTTCGTCAACGTGACGTTTCCGACCGGCGGTCCCATCGGCACCAACACCGACGCCCAAGGCTGTGGACTCGAGCGCGTCGTCACCGACGGCACGCCCGGGGGCGCGGTACAGCTGGTGATGAAGGGGAGCGGCATGGCCGGGCTGGACGCGCGCTTCTCATGGGACATCGCCCTCCACGTGCCGATCGCGAAGTAGGCGTCGAACCACCGGCCTCAGGGGCATCGGACCAGACACACTCGGAACCGGTGAGCCGGGCGCCCAACGAGCGCGCGCCGATGGCTACGGCAGGACGAAGGCCAAATGGCGCGTTCTGCACCAGTGCCCTCGGGCCGAGCCCACGCGCGGAATTCGCAGCCCGGATCGCGCCCGCGGGGACGGCTATACTTACCGCCAGCCGTGGACAACGCCTCGACCGGCCGTTGGCAGCGCATCGAGGGGCTGTTCTCGTCGCTGGTCGACGCCCCGTCCGGCGAGCGAGCGCGCGCCCTGGCCGAGGCTGCCGGGACCGATGCCGAGCTTGCGGCCACGGTGGAGGGCATGCTGGCCCATGCCGATGCCGGTGCGCGCCTGCACCAGGCCGTCGACGCGGTCGCCGCCTCGCTCACGGATGCACCCGGTCACCTCCCGGAACGCTTCGGCGCCTTCCGGGTCGTCCGCGAGGTCGGCCGCGGCGGCATGGGTGTCGTGTACGAGGGCGTCAGCGACGACGAGTTCGCGCGCGGAGTGGCCGTCAAGATGGCGCCGCTCGCCGCGGTGGGCGCTGCCGCCGACGCACGCTTCCGTCTGGAACGCCAGATTCTGTCGTCGCTCGACCATCCTCACATCGCGCGGTTCCTCGACGCCGGCACCGAGGGTGCTCTCCCCTACCTGGTGATGGAGTTCGTGCACGGCGAGCCCATCACCGCGTACGTGCAGCGCAAGGCGCTGCCCCTGGCGGATCGGCTGCGGCTGGTGCAGAAGTTGTGCGGCGCGCTGCAGTACGCCCACCAGCGCCTGGTGGTGCACCGTGACCTCAAGCCCTCGAACATCCTCGTCACCGAGGACGGCACGCCCAAACTGCTGGACTTCGGCGTGGCGAAGTTGCTCGATGCGGGCGGCGGGCCGTCGCCCACGCTGGGCGCCCTGGCGTGGACGCCCGACTATGCCAGTCCCGAGCAGGTCACGGGCGACATCGTAGGCACGCCGTCGGACATCTATTCGTTGGGGCTGGTGCTCTACGAGGTGCTGACCGGCGCCCGAGCCCAGGTGCCGGACACCACGTCGCCGCTGGCGCTGTCGCGCAGTGTCTGTGAGGTCGAGCCGCCGGGACCGAGCGAGACGGTGGCCGCCTCCGGCGACGCGGTGACCGCGCGTCGTCTGCGCGGCGAAATCGACACCATCGTGATGACCGCGATCCACAAGGACCCGGCGCGGCGGTACGCCAGCGCGGCGGCGGTGGCGGACGACATCGAGCGCTACCTCACCGGACTGCCGGTGGCGGCGCGCGCCGGGTCGATCTGGTACCGCGCGCGCAAGGCCGCCGCGAGGCATCGGGGCGCCGCGGTGGCCGCGGCGCTCTTGACGACCGCGGTGGTGGGGGGCTTTGCGTCGACCGTTTATCAGGCCCGTCGCGCCGACCGCCGGTTCCAGCAGGTGCGAGCGCTGGCGACCGAGTTCGTCTTTGGTGTGCACGACCGCATCGCCGCGTTGCCGGGGTCCACCGAGGCCCGTCGCGCGCTCGTCCAGACCGCGCTGACCTATCTCGAGAACCTGCGCGAGGACGCCGCGGCGGATCCGGGACTGGCGAAGGAGGTCGCTGCCGCCTACGTGAAGATCGGCCGCGTGCAGGGCCACCCGCTCGAGTCGCATCTCGGCGATCCCGACGCCACTGTGGCCAGCTTCGAACGCGCCCGCGAGCTGCTGGCGCCGCTCGAGGCGGCAGGCGACATCGAGGCCCGTCTGCAGCTGGCCCGACTCGAGCTGCTCGACGCCAACCTGTACCGAGCCCAGGGCGATTTGCCGACCACGATGGCGCGATTCGAGCGGGCACGCATTCTCACCGACCAACTGTTCGCCGCACGGCCCACCGATGAGTCAACGCTCGAACTGGTCGGCGAGGTGTACTCCGACATCGCCCGCACGTCGGTCGACCGCCGGCATCCCGCCGAAGCGGTCGCAGCGTCGACCCGCGCCCTGCAGGCCGCCGAGGCGCTGACCAAGCTGCGCCCCGACGACGCCCATCGCCAGGACAACCTCGCCACTGCGTACAACGCCGTCGGTTCGGTGCACGTCTCGCGCGGCGAACTGACCGACGCCGTCGCAAATTTCCGTCGGGCCGTCGAGATCCGCGACGCGTTGTTGCGCGCGTCACCCAACAACGCCGACGTGCGGCGAGGCCTGGCCGTGGCGCTTGGCAACGTGGGTGACATCCTCGGCATCCGCTCCGGCGAGAACCTCGGCGACTTCGACGGCGCGGCGGCGGCGGCCGAACGAGCGGTGACCCTCAGCCGCGAGAACGTCGCCGCCGACCCGAAGGATCGCCGCGCGACCTTCGACCTCGTGAGCGCGCTGATGCGCCTTGGCGCGGCGTTCGGCGATATGCCCGGCCGCGCCGCCGCCGCCATCCCCATTCTGGAAGAGGCGACGCGCATGAACAGCGCGTTGATGGCCCAGAACCCGGCAGCGCGCGCTACGCCTACCTGCAGCTCGTCATCGACCGTCGCCTCGGTCATGCCAGTCGTTTGTCGGGTCGCACCGCGCAGGCCGACGCCCTGCTGCACCGCGTGCGGCGGAACGCCGCAGGGTTTTCCGACGGCCCGATGGCCGCCGGCGCCCGGATTCAGGTCCCACTGGCCGGCGTCGAACTGGCGCTGATGCTGGCGCGGCAGGGCGATCGCCGGGCCCTCGCGCTGGCCAACGCCGCCCGCGAGGAGATCGCGACGGCCAGGCTGTCGCCGGTGCTCGAAGCCCAGGCTCGCGCCGACCTCGGCCACGCCTACCTGGAAATGGCGAAGCGCGATCGTCGCAATACTCGGACATCGAGCGTGCCCGCCAGCCCACTGGTCCTCGCGCTGGCCGAGTTCGACGAGAGTGCCGCCACGTGGCAGCGCCAGCCGCTGGCGTCCACGCTCGCCATTCAGCGCGACCGCGCGCTGCAGGCGCTGAACGCCGACCGCGCAGCGGCTCTTGCCCTGGTGCCTCGATGAGCGCCCCCGCGACGCCACCGGGAGAGCCGTCGCCCGACGGCGTCACCGAGCTGCTGGTGCGCTGGACGGGTGGCGACAGCGGCGCCCTCGACCTGCTGATGCCCGCGGTCTATGCCGAGCTGAAGAAGACGGCCAGCTCGCTGATGCGGCGCGAACGAGGCGGCCACACCCTGCAGCCGACGGCGCTCGTGCACGAGGCGTGGATGCGGATGGTGCGCCAGGACCGCGTCAGCTTCGAGCATCGCAAGCAGTTCTTCGGACTGGCGGCACAGGTGATGCGGCGCATCCTGGTCGATCACGCGCGAGCGTCGAAGGCCGGGAAGCGCGGCGGCGGCAGCGCGAAGGCCCCGCTCGATGCCGTGACGATCGCCACCGAAGACAGGGCCTTCGACCTGCTGGCGCTCGACCACGCGCTCACCGAGCTGAGCCGCATCGATCCGCGGCAGGCCCAGGTGATCGAGCTGCGGTACTTCGCAGGGCTGACCATCGACGAGCTCGCCGAGACGCTCGGCGTCTCGGCCGGCACCATCGGCCGGGCTCAGCGCGCCGCCGAGGCGTGGCTCGGCTTCACGATGTCGAAGGTGCCGTAGGCGACGGTGTGCGACCGCGGTCCCGCATCCAAGCGGGGGGGATCATGTTCAGTGCCGGCTGGAACGGCCTCGCGTCAGTCCATCCGAGCCCAGTCGGCTGCGCGCTCGACCGTGGAAGGCTCGAGTCGCTCCTGCACCAACGCCTCCGCGAGCTGGCCATTCGCACGGGTCCGTTGTGCCATAGTTCCGCGATGTCCCTATGGCGCGTTGCCGGAATGGCGGTTCTTGCTGGCACGTGCATGAGCAGCTGTGCGGGCCGGATCGATCCTGGTTGGGAGGCATTCCGCGCTGAAGAGGAGGCGCGCTGGCAGCAGGCTCGCGCCGATGCCCGCGCCGTCGGCGTCCAGACACCACCCGATATCCCGGAGCAACCCTTCATCAGCGGCCTGCTCCCGTGGGGCGCCGACATCGCGGTGATTACCGAGGGTTTCGTCCGGGTCACCGGAAGACGAGAGTACGCGCTTTGGATCCTCGACCGGGACCGCAGGATCCTGCGGCCGTTCACCGAGGTCCCGTGCACGTCCTATCACGACGTGGCCCATACCGCTCGCCTGGGGCGATTGCTCGTCTGCGAGATGGGGGCAACGACGCGGCTGCTGCGCCAGGCCGACGGGCAGTGGGCCGAGGTTGCGCTCGCGCCGGCCGGCCAACGGGTAAGAGTAGCGGCCGACGACCAGCATGTTGTCCTGGCCTCAGAGCAGACGCTGGTCGTGTTGTCGGCCGCCTCGTTCGAGACGGAGGTTTCAGCAGCGACGCCGGAGGTCGGGTCAGCTCTCCGTCTGCCTTGTTGCTGGCAGAGCACCGGTTGTTCGTCGGATTCAGTGAGGGGAATTCGAGGCGGACTACCAATACGCTCTCGCCACCGACGCGTCGACACCGAGCCCGTCCTGCTGCTCCACGAGAACGTCGTGATGCCCTCATGCGGTCGGAGACAGGTGCCCTCTGGGCCACGACCGGCCTGGCGCACATGGGCGGAGTCCAGGTGGCGGCTGCATCGTCTCGACGGCCTCCCGCCGAGGACATTGCGTTCAACAGCGGGTTCGGGTTCGGGCCCGATCAGGTGAGATACGAACGCCGTAGCGGCATCGCGCTGCCTGGTCTCAGCCTGCTGATCGGTCTCGCACCGGGGCTGCGACGCGGCGCCGATGTTCATCCTGCCGGAATTCGGCGTGTTCGAGCCATCTGCTGGCGGCGCTCGCGGGCCGCCATCGGCCCACTGCAGTTCTCGTATCCGTTCACGACGGACTCGCCACTTCTGGTCCGGTCGGGGCTCGTCACCACGACAGATCGTGAGGTGTTCGTGGCGTCGCGCCTGCTCGGGGTCTTGAAGCGTTGCCACGCACCGGACGTCAGGTCGTCCCGCACCTATTCGCTCCTTTCGCCCGTTGAGCGTTGCCGATCGGGACATTTCGCGCGTCTCCACGTTGACCGCGGCCCAGCGATCTCATCTCATCTGGGCAGGTTCTCAGAGATGCCCAGGTGAATCGGCGGTGATTTCAGATCCGGCCGAAGGCGGTGCTGGGTTCTGAAACGACGACGACTCGCCGGTTCACTCGTCTGAACACCTCACCCTCTCCATCGATGAAACGGTGCTGCGGGCCCTCTCCGCACCATCACTCGTCGCGTCCTGTGACTGTCCGGCCCGCGCCGCGACGCAGCGACCGGGACGGCGCGCGAACTGCCGAGAGTGCGGCGAGGGAGGCTTCGAATGGGTGCACGAATCGGGGCACTGGTTGGTGCGGTCGGCGTGCTGAGCGCGCTGGCACCAGGCGTCAAGGCCCAGGCCCTGGGCACGTTCCGGTGGCAGCTGCAGCCCTACTGCAACATCGTGACGCTGAGCGTGCACCAGGACGGGGCGGTGTACACGCTGGACGGGTACGACGACCAGTGCGGCGCCGCGTCGGCGGCTGGGGTGGTGGGGACCGCGTTCCTGAACCCGGACGGGACGATTGGCTTGGGGCTGAGTGGGGCCACGGCACCCGGGGCGGCGCCGGTCATGGTGTACGCGCGACTGCAGCTCACGACGGTGAGCGGCACGTGGAGCGACAGCGCCGGGAACAGCGGCCCGCTCCAGTTCACGACGGGACCTGCGACGGGCGGCGCGCCGCGGCCGGTGCCACCCAACGGAATCCGGCCCGGGAGCGTGACGGCCGCACAGCTCTCACCCGGTGCCGTCGGAGCGGCGCAGATTGCACCTGGCAGCATCTCGGCCGCACAGATCGCACTGGGCAGCATCACGGGGGCGCAGATTGCCGCCGGCAGCATCACCGGCACACAACTCGCACCTGGGACCGTGACGGCCGCGAACCTCGCGCCCGGCGCCGCACAGGCGCCCATCGTCGGAACGTGCCCGGTCGGTCAGTATCTGCGGGGCGTCGCGGCGGGTGGACTCGTCATCTGCGAGCCGTTCTTCGTGCCGTTCACGACGACGACGGTGGACGACCCTGCGGACTCCATCGGAACGTTCACGTCGATCGCCGTCGACACCGAGGGGCTGCCGGTGATCAGCCACTACAACAGCACGGCCCACGCCCTGCGCGTGACCAAGTGCGGGAACCCGGCGTGCACGGCGGGTAACGTGAGCGGCAGCGCGGACAACCCGGCCAACAGCGTCGGCCAATACTCGTCGATCGCCATCGGACCGGACGGGCTGCCGGTCATCAGCCACTGGAACGAGACGCTGGCGGCGTTGCGCGTGACCAAGTGCGGGAATCCGTCATGCTCGGCCGGCAACATCAGCATCACGGTGGACGACCCGGCCAACAGCGTGGGTCAGTTCACGTCGATTGCCATCGGGGCGGACGGGCTGCCGGTCATCAGCCACTACGACAGCACGGCCAATGCGCTGCGCGTGACCAAGTGCGGGAACTCGATCTGCTCGGGGGCAACATCAGCACCACGGTAGACAACCCGGCCAACAGCGTCGGCCAGCACACCTCGATCGCCATTGCGCCGGACGGGCTCCCTGTCATCAGCCACTACAACAGCACGGCCAATGCGCTCCGGGTGACCAAGTGCGGGAACGCCGCGTGCACGGCCGGCAACGTCAGCACCAACGCGGACACCCCGGCCAACAGCGTGGGGCTACTCACGTCGATCGCCATCGGGGCGGACGGGTTGCCGGTCGTCAGCCATCGTGACGACACCGCCGGCGCATTGCGCGTGACGAAGTGCGGGAATGCGGCATGCAGTGCCGGCAACGTCAGCACGACAGTGGACGACCCACCCACCGGCGCTGGATTCTACCCGTCACTCGCGATCGGGGCGGACGGGCTGCCGGTCATCAGTCACGGTCTCGCCCCGGGTGGGTCGCGATCGCTCCGGGTCACCAAGTGCGGCAATCCGGCGTGCACGGCGGGCAACGTCAGCACCAGCCTCGACGGCGTGGTATCGGACCAGGTCCGATACACGTCGATCGCCATCGGCAGGGACATGCTGCCGGTGATCAGCTATCAGAACTGGGCGGGCGGCGGGCTCGGCGTGATCAAGTGCGGGACGCAGACCTGCCGCTGACCCCGACTGCCGGCGACGGGCGAGTGCGCGGTCACGGGTGAGGCGGGCCGTCCGGCATTCTGGGTCGTCGTGCAGCCCGCTCCGCCTGCGCCACCTCGCCGTGCGTGCCGTGTGTCGTCACTCGGTCCCGAACGGGTCCTCGAGCGACGGGCTCGTCGGCGTCAGCAGCTCCGCGCCGCTCTCCGTGATGTGCATGTCGTCCTCGAGCCGGACGCCGAACTCGCCCTTGATGTAGATGCCCGGCTCGTCACTGAACACCATGCCCGGCTGCAGCGTGGGATCGACCGGCCAGCCGTACATGTTGTGCTTCACGAGGTACGGCCACTCGTGCATGTCCATGCCCATGCCGTGGCCGACGCGGTGCGTGAGGTACGTGAAGCCCGGACCGAAGCCGGCCTCGGTCAACACCTTCCTGGCCGCGGCATCCACCGCCTCGTTTGGAACGCCAGGCCTGGCCGCCGCCAGTGCCGCCTGCTGCGCGCGCCGGACGATGTCGAAGACGCGCTTCATCTTGTCGGTGGGCGTCCCGAGCACGAACGTGCGCGTGATGTCGGACGTATACCCCTCGACCCTGCACCCGTCGTCCACCATCAGGATGGTGCCTTCGCGGATGGTCTGCGGCGTGCGCGATCCGTGCGGGGATGCCGTGTACTCGCCCACGTTCAGGCTGGCGAATCCAGGGAAGCCGACGCGTGCGTAGCCCGCCTGGATCAGGCCCCTGACGTCGGCCTGCGTCATGCCTTCCTTGAGGGACTCGTACACGGCCTTGTAGACCTTCAGCGTCGCTTCGCCCGCGATTCGCAGACACTCGACTTCGTGCGCGTCCTTGATCATGCGGCAGCCGGCGGTCACGGGCGTGGCCGACACGATGGTCAGCGCCGGGGCCGCCTTGGCGATGCTGTCGGCGAACACGAACTTGACGGTCTCTTCGATGCCCAGCCGTCCGGATGCGATGCCCCGGGCCTTCAACCCGTCGGCCACCTGCACGAACGGACTTTCGTCCTCGTGCCACGTGCGGATCTCGACGTTCGTGCCAAAGGGGCTGTCGGCGAGCACTTCGTGCATGCGCTCTTCTTCGAAGGCCGGGCAGACCACGAAGGGCTCACCCCTGGCCGGCAGGAGCAGCGCCCACAGCCGCTCGCCGCCGCCAAAGGAGACGTTGGCGAAGTACTGTGGCGAGCTGCCACCCGTCATGAGGATGGCGTCGATCTGCTCGGCCGCCATCAGCCTCCGGGCCTTCTCGATGCGGGCCAGGCGCTCCTGGTTGGTGAACGGGCGGGCACGGTCCTTCATCGACGGCAGCGCCGCAATCGCCGGAGGCACGGGCCCGGTCGCGCCCGCCGCGCCTCGCTGCGCCCTCGCCGGCGTGGACCAGCCGACACCGATACCCAGAGAACCCAACCGCAGCAGCGAACGTCGTGACAGCATGCCTACCCCCGTGAACGTTTCGTGGAACGACACATCTTACCTGCGCGGCGGCATCGTCAGCAGCCCCGCCCCGGGTGCGGAGCGGCGCTAGACTGGGCGCCGATGCGTCACCCACGCCACCCCTCTCGCGGGTCCCAGCCGTGAGCGGGAGAGCCCAGCCGGCCTCACCGGGCGTTCGGACCGCCATCCTCAAGGGCGGCGGAGAGCTCGAGAACCTGGGTGACGTGATGATGCGGCACCAGGCCGAAGCCCTCATCCGTCGCCTCGGATTCACCATCGCCCATCGCCTGGGGCACGGCGACCTCGATTCGGAGCTGCCGCTGGAGGCGGACTCGGTGGACGCGCTCTTCGTCCTCGGGAGCATCCAGTTCTCCGACGCGTGGCCGCACCCCACACTGCTGGAGCGCCTCGAGCGAGCGATTCGGGTGCATCGGCACTTCGGCCGCGCCAGGGTGGTGTTCCGTCCCGCCACGTGGGGCGCCTTCCGGCCCGAGCACGCCAGTGCCCTCGGGGAGCTGATCGAGAACGCGACCGTCCTCGTGCGCGATCGCTTCTCCGCGGATTGCATCAACAGATTGCTCGGCCGTGCCACCGCCCGCTACTGTCCGGACCTGGCGTTCGGCTACCCGTCGGCGGATCCGGAGCTCGCCCGCCCCCTGCTGGAGCGAACGCTGGATGACCCGGAGCGGCCGCTGCTGGGCATCGTGCCGAACCAGCGCTGTGTCGAGCCAGGGGTCACGCCGCTGGCGCACCCGCAGGCGTACGTTGACGCCCTGGCCCGGGTGCGGGACCACGCCATCGGCCGCGGCTTCAACGTGGTCGGGATCTCGCACATGCTGCACACCGAGCGCGACCTCGCGCTCCTGCGGGAGCTCGGCATCGTGACCGTACCGGCCGAGGATCCGGCAGCGGTTCGGTCCGTTGTCGCCAACCTCACCCTCTGCGTCTGCAGCCGCTATCACGGCGTGATCAGCTGCCTGTCCCATGCCATTCCCGTGCTCGCACTCGGCTGGCACCACAAGTACGCGAACCTGATGCACGACATGGCGCTCGACGACTACCACGTGTCCGTCGCCAGCCTGCCGCAGGACCTGTCTCCAGTCATCGACGCCCTCGAGCGGCATCACGAGGAGCTCAGGCAGACGCTGGCGCGGAAGGTTTCGGCGGCGCGCGACCTGATCCAGCAACAGACATCGGCGTTGACGGCTGCACTGTGTTGATCGGGGAGCTCGGCAGCTGATGCTCGCGGAGGTCCCGCGTCGAATCTGGTTCCACTGGAGGCAGGGCCACGCCGCGATGCCCCCGGTCGTCCGCGCGTGCCTCGACTCGTGGATCGCCGCCAACCCCGACTGGGACGTCACCTTCGTCGATGGCCAGAGCGTGTGGCAGCACCTGGATCGGCGCACGCTTCCGGTGGATGCTCTGCTGGGAACGTCACAGCAGGTCTATGCCAACGCCATTCGGCTTCGCCTGCTGAGCGAGCACGGTGGGGTCTGGGCGGACGCGACGACATTCTGTCGGCGGCCCTTGTCGGAGTGGCTCGTGGGTCTGCCCGGCCAATTCTTCGCGTTCGCGTCACCCGGCCCCGATCGCATGATGGCGAACTGGTTCATGGCCTCGGTCGAGGGAGGCCACCTTGCCCGGTCGCTATCGGTCGCCTATGCCGGCCTGTTCGAGCGACTCGGCCCCCTGACGATGCTGGACGAGGAGGCAACGGCCGCACTCCTTGCCGTGAGCGCAACCACGGACGTGTTCCTCGATCCGGACCTGCTTGCGACGCGCGGTTATCCCTACTTCCTGTTCCACTATCTGTTCGCGTTTCTGTATCGTCGGACCCGGCGTTCCGGGCCGCCTGGACGCGACTGCTCAACTGCCGGCGGCGCCCTGCCACCGGGCGCAGGCACCAGTCTGCTCGCGCCAGCCGACGATGCCGCCAGGCAATCGCTGGGCGAGGCGGACCCGCCGCTGCACAAGCCGATCTGGCGGATCGATCCGATTCCTCCCGGCAGCCTGCTCCACAACATCGTCCGGGTCACGGGCTGAATCGGGGCGCCGCTGGATGACATTGCCGGACAGGTGAGCTTCGACCAGGGCCCGCTCGCCCAGTCCTGGCTGCGCCTCGTGGGCGTTATGTCCTGCGCGACGCGGCATCGAAGCTCCGCCAAACTCCTGGCTGCTAGATGGCGCCTCCGGAGGCGTCTCCTCCGGGGCGTGGGCGTCTACCTCATCAGCCACGCGGGCTTCATCGGCATCCCGACTGCTATTCCGTCCGTCACCCCGGTCGGCAACGCCACGGTGACGAACATCTCGACCAACTCGAACGAAACCACGGTCACGTTGAGCGGTGACGCGACCTTCTTCTTCAAGATCGAGCCGATCCGGCGCTGAACGCCGCC
Source organism: Vicinamibacterales bacterium (assembly GCA_041394685.1). Classification (GTDB taxonomy): domain Bacteria; phylum Acidobacteriota; class Vicinamibacteria; order Vicinamibacterales; family UBA2999; genus VFZN01. The sequence continues at coordinate 52,227 of JAWKHU010000058.1, read as the reverse complement.
GACCTGCTCAGAGAGCCGGATCCGCGGAGCGCGCACGCGATCGCTTCACGCGCGAAACGTCTCCGCTGCTGCCCGCCGTCGAGACGAGCCAGCAGGGAGTCGGTCAGCGGGTCTCGCGACGGACGTGATCGAGCAGCCTGGCCGTGGTCAGGCCGGCGTCGGCGAGGCTCCGGCTCATCGCGGGCCCCGGCGCGCCGGCGCCGTCTTCTGCGTGCGCCGTCGCACGATCCGCCGTGACCGGAACCCGGCGGCCATCGACGCTTCCACGCGCCGCATCATCGCGGGCACCTTCAGTTCGCCGGCCACCGTGTCGAGCCCGCCTGACGGCTTGATGGCGATCGTCGGCCCGAGCGGCGCCATCCCGAAGTCCGCGAAGCGGTCCGCCGTGCCCCAGCTGTGCGCCTTGGCCAGTGCCTTCACCGTCTCGTACCAGTCCACGTCCACGCCCGCCGGGGTGTTGCCGTTCTTGGCCAGCACGAAGGTGAAGTCTCCCGTGATGGCGACGAACGAGCTGCCCATCGCCGGCAGCCACCCTTCTTGAACTTCACACGGTGTTCGCCGGCGTCGAGCATCTGTGCGCCGTCCATGCCGCGGATACCTGTGGGTGCTGACACGCCGCTGGCGGCGGTGGTGGCGTCCGCGGCTGCCGTCAGCATGTCGTCGATCGTCCCGGGCTTCAGCACGGGATTGCCGCTCCGGCAGGAGAACATCGCACACAGCCGCGCCACATCGACCACCGCGGACGACAGCCCGCCGCAGCCGTCGAACATCTCGAAGTCGAACGTACCGTAGTGCGTCGGCACCAGACGACGGTCTTCGTGGCGGACGCTGGCACCGCACTCGAGCTGGAAGAGCTTCCATCCGGACTGCGGGTCGTGCACGGTCATGTGGTACGGCGACTCGTCGGAGGCCTGCGTGGCGGTGAGCGACCGCGAGCCCCGCGTGTGCGCCATGCCGAGCGGCTTGAGGACCAGGGCGTCGAGCGCCGCCTCGAACGTGCTCTTGTTTGCCTTCGCCGCTACGACGAGACTCAGGAGGAAGTAGTCGGTATTCCCGTAGACGGTGTTCTTCACGTCGCCCGGGGTGCCGGTCATGCTCAGGCTGGTGATCCAGCGCGCCACCTCGAGGCCGGTTGACGGGAGCGTGCCCCCCGCTGCAGCCGACGCCGACACCGCTCCCCAGACCCCGCCCTGGTCGATCCCCGAGGTGCTGGTGAGGAGGTGCCGGATGCGCACCTGCGCGAACCGCTTGTCCTTGGGCGCCGACCCGTCGGGCTGTTTCAGCGCGAGCACGCTCTGCAGGGTGGTGTCGAGGGTGAGCTTGCCCTGTTCGATCAGCTTCCAGACGGCGACGGCCAGGAAGGTCTTGGAGATGCTGGCCTGCCGGAAGGGCGTGGTGGGCAGGATGTTCGAGTAGCCGGCTTCGGCGTTCGTGTATCCGCGCGCGTACACCAGCCGTCGTCCGTGCACGATGGCGAGCGCGGCGCCGCGGACGTTCTGCGCACGCACGAAGGTCTCCATGGCCTCGTCGATCGCCGCCACCTTGGGAGTGCCCTTGACCCGGAACGTCCGGGGGCTGATGTCATCCCGCGCGGCGAAGATGCACGCGAACCGCGCGCCGGCACCCGCCCCCGAGGCCGACACGCAGACGGGCCACCGGCCCGCCTTGGCCTGGGTGTTGAACGCCTGCTGGTACTCCGCCGACGTCATGCCGACCTGCGAGTGCCAGGCACCGACCTGCGAATCGACGAACAGCTCCATGATGCGGCCCGCCGGCGTGACCGAGAGCAGCGCCGGCCGCGCTCCCATCCCCTTCATGGCCTCGAAGCGCTGCTGGAGCGCGTCGCCGCCTTCGTCAACCGCGTCGATGTTCCACGCCACCTTGTCGGGATTCGGTCCCCAGATGGCGCAGTAGCGCGGATCCGACGAGGTGCCGAAGCAATCGGCCCAGACCAGGATGGCGCCCTTGTCGTGCTGCTCCGCGTTGAGCGCCACGAACTCGGCCCTGGACAGGTTCGACCGCGTGAGCGGGATCTTGGACATCTTGCGGAACGAGCCCGCGAACACGGCGCCGTTCTTCGGGCCGGTGGCCGTGATCAGGAACGGGCCATACCCGTTGCCGGCCATCTCGTTGAAGACCGTCTGGAACTGCGCCTGCGACTGGCCGATGACCGACTTGGTCGCGATGACCGTGTCGCGCTTGACCATCACGGCGGCGTAGAGCGGGTTCGCGGGCGTGCCGTAGATCGAGATCGAGAGGGGACGGAACCCCTTCTTGGCATACGCGTCACGCCTGGCCGCATGCTGCGCCCCGGTGTGATCGTGCCAGGCGACGAGATTGCTCGCGGTGAGCTTCACAGGCGATCCTTCCTGCCGGCTGCCGGCCGGTCCTTGCGCGCGGGCGTTCCTGTCGCGCTCACCATATCATCCGCGGTTGACGCCGCGGCGAGGCGTTCGTCGATCGGGTCCGCTCACCGCCGGTCCCAGTTCTCGAGCACCCAGGCCGGCGGGTCGGGCTCACCTTTCGGAGGCAGGCCCATCGTGCGCGACCACCGGTGGATCCAGGAGAACCCTCCGCGTCCGACGTACCCGTCGCGAAGCTGGTAGGCCGGGTCGGCGAGCGCCTCGTCGAGCGTCACGAACGCGTAGCCGCGCTGCCGGAACATGGCCAGCAGTTCGGGCATGAGGTCCGCATTCATCTCGCTCGCGTGGATGAGGAGGATCTGCGGGAACTTGCGTCCGGCGACCTCGACGGACCGCGACTCGAAGAACGCCACGATCGACGCCATGTAGGGCACGTACTCGCGACGGACGCGATCTCTGAAGGACGCACGTGTGTAGAGCGCCGCGAACATGTAGTCGGCGTTGTCGAGCGTGACCGGCGCCACGCGATAGCCGTGCGCATCCAGGAACGCCTGCAGGTGGTCGTGGATCTCCGGCGTCGGCCCGGTGAAGAGGAACGGGTGCCGGTAGTACCGCAGGGCGCGGCCGCGGGCGTCGAGCGCCGCGCGCACGATCGGCTCGCCGGCCAGGATGTCGGCTTCGTAGCGCGCGGCCGGTACGGTGTTGATGTTCAGGTGCGAGGCGGAGTGATTGCCCAGATCGGCGCCGGCATCGAGCCAGATGTCGAGGATTCTGCGCAGGCCGTCCGCGTCGACGTCGACGCCGCGGTGCTGGTTGACGAACCCGATGACGGGAACGTGCCCTTCGCGAAACGGTCGCATCAGCCGCTCCGTCATCGCCCGCACGGCCTCGAACGAGGTGCCGCCGCCGTCGCCGCCCCGGGGCAGGTCGTCGATCGTGATCGCGACCTGGCGCCGCGGCGCCTGCACGCGAATGGCGCCGGCTTCGGCGCCGGATGCCTGGACCGATGAGGCCGGCTGGATGCCGGACAGGTCGGGACGCACCGCCACCAGACCGGCGACCACCGCGAGTACCATCGCCACCGTTCCGGGCTGCGCATCGTCCCGGACGTCGTTCCACGAGCCGCTGGCCGCATCTGGAGCTCCTTGCGGACGCCGGCGCCAGCATGGCCACCGTCCGAGGCCGGCCATTATGGCAGAGGGGCCATCGGCGGCCTCCATCGGCGCACCGTGACCCGGTGTGCGGAATCGCACAGCGACGCCCCACGGGTGGACACCGATTGTGCCGAACGCTCCCGAGGAACCGCGGATGCCGGCGCTCGTCCGGGAACGTCGATTGCAGCGGCACGCGTTCGCATGCCCCTGCCGCCACTGTCGGTCGCGTCGTCACAAGCGTGCGGAGCACGCCGCTGCTGTCCCCTGGCCGCCGTGGTCTGTGCCGCGATCGGCGTGGCCGCGACCACGACCACCGCGGCACTCTTCTCCGCCGTGGCCGTCCGTCCGGTGCCGTTTCCGGATGCCGACCGGCTCGTACGCATCTGGCTGGTGGACACGCAGGCTGGGGATCTCCGTGGCTCGCTGTCGATCCCGGAGCTGCGCGACCTGGACGAACGGGTTGCCTCACTCGACGGCATTCCTCGGCACGGCCAGAAGCCGGGCGGTCGCCATCTTCGACGGCGGCGCCGAGCGGCTTCGCGGCGAGGGCGTCACACCCGACTACTTCCCCGCGCTTGGCCTCACCCCGCGCATGGAGGCTCTTCGCGGCGGACGACTTCGCACCGTCTGCGCCTCGCGTCGCCGTCATCAGCGCGCAGCTCTGGGCGCGGCGGTTCCTGGGAGCGATCCGGACGTCACCGGCGGCCTCGTATTGAGGCTACCGTCTTCACGGTGGTGGGCGTTGCGCTGACCGGATTCGCGGGCACCGTGGAGTCCGACGTCGTCGAGTTCTGGATGCCCCTCCCGCAATACCTCCCCGCGGCGCTCATCGACTCCCGCACGGGCCGTTCGGCCTGGCCATCGACGTTGGCGCCGGGCGCGTCCGAGGCATCCTCCAGGCCGAACTCTCGGCGCTGGCCGACTCGTGGGCGGCGGCGTGGCCTGACGCCTACCGGAATCGGGAGCTGCGCATCGAACCCGTCGGCGAGGAACTGGCGCGCCGACTTCCGAACGGGTCGGCGCTGCTGCTCGGCGCGGTGCTGCTCCTTCTGGTCATCGCGGCGCTGAACGTCGCCGGCTTGTTGATGGCGCGAACCTCGATCGTCGCCATGACATCGCGATGCGTGCGGCCCTCGGCGCCAGCCGGGGCACGCTGGTGGCCGACCGTCCTCGGCTACGGCCCTGACGGCCGCTGGTGGGGCCTTCGCAGGAACGGTGCTCGCGCCGCTGCTGCTGGACGCCGTGGTGGCGGCATCCCTGGTGGCGCTCCCCATTTACGTCAGCGTGCACGTCGACCGCCTGGCGCTCCTCGTGGCCGTTCGCTGGCGTGGCGCCGGTCTGATCGCGTCGCTGGCCCCTGCCTGGTCATCAGCGGCATCGAGCCTGGCGAGGTGCTCAGGGGCACGGGTCGCGGCTCGGGTCGCGGATCGCGGGAGCACCGGTGGGGCGTGATCCTCGTCGGAGCGGAGGTGGTGACGACACTCGCACTGCTCGTCACGGGCAGCCTCCTGCGCTCCTTCCAGACACTCAGCGGCTGGCACGTCGGCTATCGGGCGTCGAGGCGTCGCCTTCCGCCTGGCGCTCACCTTGAGTCGCGCGGACGCAGCTGACGCATCGGCGCTGGCCGCGGCTCACGACGCCGTCCGTGAGGCCGTGGCCACCTGGGCGTGGAAGGCGTGGAAGTCCGTCTCCGACGATGCCGCCGGGCGGGTGAGCCCGCTGCGGTCCGACGAGGGAGCTGGCGCGAGACCGCGCCAGCGAGGGACTGGACGTCGCGCTCCATCTCGTGGACGCCGGGCCGTTGCCGATGCTGGAGGTGCCCTCGTCGCCGGGCGCCATCTCCGCGCCGACGAGACCGTGCGGCCTCGGTGGCCGTGGTCAGCCGGGCTCCTCGCCGACCGCCTCGGCGGTCCGGACGTTGCTGCTGGACGCGCAATCGACCTCGCAATCGGGAGCCGTGCGCCATCCGGTTCGCTACGCATCGTCGGCGTGGTGGACAACGCCTACGACGGATTCGTCGAACAGGGTGCCGAATCCGGAACACCGCAGCTGCGCACCGACGCGCGCTGGCTGCAGGGGCGCTACGACCTCTATCTCCTGCTGGCCGCCGCTCCCCAGCGGATTGTCTCGATCGGCGTGACGACCGGCGGCGACCCGGCCGCGCTCATCGGAGCCCTGCGGCGCGTGCTGTCGCGTGGCGCCCACCTCCGCCGTCCACTGGACCCACGCTCGCCGACGAGCTTCCGCGCTCGAGACGGCGAGCCCGCGCTTCTATGGCGTGACGGTCAGCACCCACCAGTCGGCGCGCTCGCACTCACCGTGAGCGGCGTGTTCGCGATGCTGTCGCACCTCGTCGTCCGCCGCCGCAACGAGATCGGCCAGGCCCGCGCTGGGCGGCGAGAGCCGGGACGTGGTCCGGCTCATCGCCCGCCTCACCGTGCGGCCGATGGCGGTTGGCATCGCCGGCAGGATGGCTGCTGGCCACCGCCTCCGCAGCCGGCGCGTCGAGCCTGCCCCTTCGGCGTCGGGCCGTTGATCCCGCCTCCCATGCGCGCTGGCACCGGCATCCTCGTCCTGTCCGGCCTTGTCGCCGCCTACTCGACGCGCCGCGCCATCCGCACCGATCCCATGCTGACGATGAAGGAGTGAGCCACCGGCGCGCGCCATTGGCGATGGCCTGCGGCCCTGCGGCGGGCGAGAATGGAGCGTGCTCGGTTATCTCTGGGCCCTGCCCGCGTCCGCGCTCGGCCTGCTCATCGCCGCCCTCGGCGCGTATCGGATGCACGCACGCGTCGAAGACGGTGTGCTGGAGGTGCACGGCCCGGCGCTGGCCTGGGCGCTCCGGCGCCTGACGCCCTGGTGCGGCGGCGCGGCGGCCATCACGTTCGGCCACGTGGTCCTCGGCCGCGACCGTGCCGCTCTCGACGTCACCCGCCGTCACGAGCGCGTCCACGTGCGGCAATATGAACAGTGGGGCCCGCTGTTCATCCCCGCGTACCTCGCCGTCGGCGCGTGGCTGTGGCTGCGCGGCCGTGACGCCTACGCCGACAACCCGTTCGAGCGGGAGGCCTTCGCGGCGGAGTGACGAGGGCGCGCGGACTAGATCTGTGACTGGCTCGCGACCAGTCCGACCAGCAGCTCGTCCAGCTGCTCGAAGGTCTCGGTGAACCCACCGGTGCTGCCGGACGCGATGGCGGCGTCGAGCGCGTCCTTCGACGGATACCGATCGCGCATGACGATCACCGTCCCGGTCCCCCGTTCTTCGAAGGTCACCGTGGTGACCGATCCGCCCTCGCCACCTTCGTCGTTCGTCCACACCAGACGGGAGTACGGCGTCACCTCGAGGTAGCGGCCGAAGAACTCCATCGGCTGCTCCGATGCCGGGTGTCCGAACACGAAGCGATACGTCCCTCCCGTGCGCGCGTCCACCTCACAGGTGATGAACGAGATCCCGTAGGCCTTCGGCGCCCACCACTGCCGAAGGAGCGCCGGCGTGGTCCACGCTTCGAACACCAGGCGCGCGGGTCCGTTCACCGTGCGCGTCACGACGAGCTCGCGCTCGGACGTGCGTTCCACCGTTGTCTCGTGTCTCATGGGAATGCGCTCACCGTCTCTGCCTGCGTCCATCCGCCTGCTCCTTCCGTGCCAGCTCCCCGACCACGGCGTCGAGGGCGTCGAAGCGCTGATGCCACAGCTGACGGTACCGCTCGATCCACGCGGTTTCCTGCTCAAGCCGGCTCCGGCCCAGCCGGCACGTCCGCACGCGTCCGACCTTCTCGGTGACGACCAGTCCCGCCTGCTCGAGGACACCGACGTGCTTCTTCATGCCCGTCAGGGTCATCTGGAACTTCTCGGCCAGATCCGTGATCGACGCCTCTGCATGCCCGAGCTGCTCCAGGACACCGCGACGGGTGGCGTCCGAGAGCGCCGCAAAGGAGGCGTCTACGCGTTCGGCCGAATACTGAACCATTAGGTTCAGTATTACATCTGGCCGTGCCGCAAGGCAAGGGGGGCTATCATCCGGGCTCACGCGCGCCGGAGATCGGCCGCGGGAGTGCCATGCGATTTGCCGGGCCTCCGAATCGATGGGCACGGTCGGCGCGTCGGGCGTCGGTCCGGCTCCGCACGTGCGAGGCACGGCGCCAACGACGTCCTGACGTACATGATCCTGGAGACCGGCAGCGTTGTTCTGCTCACCGCCGTGGCGATCGCGCTGATGTGGCCGCTCGTGCGCGCGGCGTTTCGCCAGCGGCAGGTCCACGCCTGGCCCCAGGTCACGGGTTTCGTGACCGATCGCCGCATACGCCAGGACGGCACCGGCTACTTTCCGGAGCACCAGGTGCGGATTCAGTGGGACGGGCAGGAGACCCTGACGTGGTGCGGCTCACCGGACCGGGTCGGGATCACCGGCGCCGGGGACGAGCGCCTCAGCGAGCCGGAGGTCGCGGCCCAACGCGTGCTGGATCGCCATCGCGTGGGCATGCCCCTCGCCGTCCGCGTGAATCCAGGAAACCACTCGGAGGCGTACCGCGTGGAGCGGGAGCTGCCCCTGACCCTGATCGCGCTCGCGGCCGGTTCGGTGTTCGCGGGATTCATCGGGGGCGTCCGTCTGGATTCTCTTTCCCTGACCCCGGGTCGGCCGAGCGCACGAGGTCATGGCAGCCGCCACCGGCCTCGTAAAGGAGGCCGGCGGCGTGCCCTCGGCGATCAGGCCGCCCCCGGTGGCCGCTGCCGGGCTCCAGGGCGACGTCGAGGACTTCCGCGATCGTCCCGACGACATGGAAGCTCATCTGCTTCCGCACATCGTCTGGAACGTCCTCCAGATCCTGCGCATTCCGCTCGGGCACGATCACGTCGGGAGCTCCGCGGCGTGCGCCGCGAGCACCTTCTGCTTGAGGCCGCCGATGGGAAGCACACGGCCCTGCAGCGTCACCTCGCCCGTCATGCCGACAGTGCTCTTCACCGGCCTGTTCGATACCAGCGAGACGATGGCGGTGACCATCGTGATGCCGGCGCTCGGACCATCCTTCGGGATGGCCCCGGCCGGAACGTGCACGTGCACCTCGTGGCCGTCGGAGGCGTGCGGATCGATGCCGAAGGCCTCCGCGTGGCTGCGGACGTAGCTGAGCGCGATGCGCGCGGACTCCTTCATGCGACGTCCCCGAGCTGACCGGTGAGCACGAGGCCTCCGGATCCGGGCATCGAGGCCGCTTCCACGAACAGGACATCGCCGCCCGTGCCCGTCACCGCCAGCCCCGTCGCCACGCCCGGCACGGCCGTGCGCGCGGCGGCTTCGTGGAACACCTTCGGCCGGCCGAGCGCCTGGCGCACGGCTGCCGCATCGACGTCGATGGGCGGCGCGGTGCCGGACGCGACGGCGTTGGCCGTCTTGCGGAGCAGCGTGCCGAGTTCGCGCTCGAGCTGCCGCACGCCGGCCTCGCGCGTGTAGTCGGTCACGACCCGGCGCAGGACCTCGTCCGTGACAGAGACCTCGTCCTCACGCAGGCCGTTCCGCTCGACCTGCCGCGGCCACAGGTGGCCGCGCGCAATCGACACCTTCTCCACCGTCGTGTACCCGTCGAAGCCAATCACCTCCATGCGGTCCAGCAGGGGGCCCGGGATCGAGTCCACGATGTTCGCCGTGGCGATGAAGAGGACGTGGGACAGATCCAGCTCCACGTCCAGGTAGTGGTCGCGGAACGCGTGGTTCTGCGCCGGATCCAGCACCTCCAGCAGGGCGGCCGACGGGTCGCCGCGCCAGTCCGCACCGAGCTTGTCCACCTCGTCCAGCATGATGACGGGGTTCATGGTGCCCGCATCGCGCAGCGCCCGGACCAGCCGGCCCGGCAGCGCGCCGATGTAGGTGCGGCGGTGGCCGCGAATCTCCGCCTCGTCACGCACGCCGCCCAGCGACATGCGGACGAACTGACGTCCGGTGGCCTTCGCGATGGACTCGCCAATCGACGTCTTGCCGGTTCCCGGCGGGCCCACGAGCGTCAGGATCACCCCGGACCGCCGGGTGTCCACCATCCCGCGCTCGCTCCGGAGCTTGCGCACCGCCAGGTACTCCGTGATGCGCTTCTTCACGTCGTCGAGCCCCTCGTGATCCGCGTCGAGCACCGAGCGCGCGTGGACCGGGTCCAGGCGCTCTTCGGATCGCTTCGACCACGGCACGGCCACCAGCCAGTCCAGGTAGGTCCGGATGGTGGCGGCCTCGGCGTTCGAGTCGCCCAGCCGCTCCAGGCGCGACAGCTCACGCTCGGCCTGCTGGCGAACGGCGTCGGGCATGCCGGCCGCCGCGATCTTCTCGCGATAGTCGCCGGCCGCCGTCCCGTCGTCCTCTCCCAGCTCCTTGCGGATGGCGTCCATCTGCTTGCGCAGGATGTAGTCGCGCTGCTGCTTCTGGGCGCCGCCTTCCACGTCCTCGCGGATGCGCTTGCGAACCACGAGCTCGGCCAGGCGGTCGCGCTGGAACTCCAGCGCCAGCTTCAGCCGCTCGACGACGTCCAGGGTCTCGAGGAGCTGGATCTTCTGCGCCGTGGTGAGGTCGGGAGAGTAGCCGGCCGTGTCGGCCAGGGCGCCGGGCGCCACGATCGACCGGACGAACGCGCTGATGCGCTCGTCGGCGCCGCGCTCCTCCAGGATCTCCTCCACGACTGCCCGGTACTCGAGCTCGAGCTTGTGCGTCAGCGCGGGAGCCGGCGTGCCGTCGGGCCGCTCCTCCACGTCCACGCGGAGCACACCTTCCGCGTCGGCGGAGGCCACGCCGGGCACGCCGCGGTGCAGGGCGTTCAGCGACGCCGCCTGGCCGTGTCCGGGCACGCGGGCGCGATTGGCCACCTCGGCCACCACGCCCACGCGCGCATAGCTGCCCTGCTGGCGCGGCACCAGCAGCACGTGCGAGTCGTCCTTCACGTCGAGGGGAAGCGTCACCGACATCCCGGGAAAGATGACGGCGTCGTCGAGGGGAACGATTCTGAGTCGGCTCATGATGGGATCGAGGATAAGCTCAATATTTGACGTTGTCAACTATATGCCAACTCAAGTATCATCCTCGCGTGACGCGTGACAAGAGAGAGGAGTGCCGCGCCTGGGAGCTGCTGAACCGGCTCTTCTTCAGCCAGCGGGGCCAGCTGCCGGCGCTGGCAGGCGAGCTCAAGCTCTCGCCGGTGCAGTGTCATGTGCTCCACCTGATGGAGCCGGAACAGCCGATTCCGATGGGCCGCCTCGCCGAGACGCTGGCCTGCGATGCGTCGAACGTGACGGGGCTGGTCGATCGGCTGGAATCCCGCGGGCTGGTGGCCCGGCGGCCGTCGGACGCGGACCGCCGCGTGAAGGTGCTGGTGCTCACGCCGGCGGGCTCGCGCCTGCGGGCCGAGCTGCATCGGCGCCTGGCGGCGCCGCCCGAGCCGTTCCAGCGGCTGTCGGAGGCGGACCAGCGGGCGCTCGTCCGCATCCTCGAGCGCCTGCTCGAGTAGTTGCGCGCAGCGGCTCGGCTACCGCACGTCACGCCGGTACGCGGTGGCCAGCGAGTCCGCGTACTCGTTCCAGCGGTTGCCCGCGTGCGCGCGAATCCACTGCAGCGTCAGCCCGGGATGGCCGTGATACAGCTCGTAGAGCTCCTGGACGAGCTCCACGTTCTTGATCGGTCCGTCCTTCCGCTTCCACCCCCTGGCCTTCCACCCACGCGCCCACAGCGTGATGGACTTCACGCAGAGCTCGCTGTCCGAGTAGACGATGGCCTTCGCGTCGCGCGGCACCATCCGGCAGCCGGCGATGAGCGCGGCGAGCTCCATGCGGTTGTTCGTCGTGTGCGGTTCGTGCCCGTGGCGCTCCGCCACGATCGTCCCGTCAACGACATACACGGCGCCCCAGCCTCCGGGCCCGGGATTCGGATCGGCCGCGCCGTCGGTGAACACGCCGCTCATGGGACCGTCGCTGTAGCGTTCCAGGACGGAGCCCGTGGACAGGTTCTCCTCACGTGAGGGCCGCCGCACGGCGGACGGCTTGCGGCACGCCATGCAGGACTTCGGACGCCAGTTGGGATACTTCGCCAGGGCGGACGGCGAGACGGTGAACGACTGCTGGCAGGTCTCGCAGACGAACTCGGGCATGGGCCAACAGGCTACACCACGGGCATCATGCATGCCACGCGTGCGGCAACTGCATCGACGCACGCCTCATTCCGGCGCCGAGCGCGCGGGCGTTCCCGGCTACAATCCGCCATCACGCCGTCCGGCAGGAGGAAGTCGATGATTCGTGCCCGTCTGATTGTGCTGGCCTGTGCGCTGGCCCTCATCACCGCTCCAGCGTTCGCACAGGACGCCAGGCTCGAGACCTACAAGACCGACGCTGCACGCGGCGTCGACGAAATGGCCAAGCTCGCGCAGGAGATGGTGGACTCGGTCTTCAGCTTCGGGGAGCTGGGCTTCCAGGAAGTCGAGACGTCGAAGTACCTGACCGGACAGCTCGAGAAGTTCGGCTTCACGGTTCGCCGCGGCGTGGCGGGAATGCCGACGGCATGGGTCGCGACGTGGGGCTCCGGCAAGCCCGTCATCGCGCTCGGCTCCGACATCGACGGCATTCCGCAGGCCTCGCAGAAACCAGGCGTCGCCTATCGCGATCCCATCGTCGACGGCGCTCCCGGTCACGGTGAGGGCCACAACACCGGCGTGCCCCTCAACATCGTCGCCGCGCTGGCCGTGAAGAAGATCATGGAGCGCGACAAGCTCCCGGGCACGCTGATGATCTGGCCGGGCGTGGCCGAGGAGCTGGACGGCGCGAAGGCGTGGTACATCCGCGACGGCCTGTTCAAGGACGTCGACGTCGTGCTGTTCTGCCACGTCGGCAACAACCTCGGCGTGTCGTGGGGCGCCGCGGGCGGCACGGGGCTCGTGTCCATCGAGTACACCTTCGCCGGCGAGACCGCCCACAGCGCCGGGGCGCCGTGGCGCGGCCGCTCGGCCCTCGACGCGGTGGAGTTGATGAACGCGGGCTGGAAACTACCGGCGCGAGCACCTGCGCCTGTCGCAGCGGTCGCACCATGTGATCACCAACGGCGGCGACCGCCCGTCGTGCCGCGGAATGCCTCGGTCTGTATTACTTCCGCGAGATCGACAGCCGCACATCCGCCAGGAGCTGCGGGACATCGGCGACAAGATGGCCGAAGGCGCCGCGCTGATGACCAACACGACCTCGACCTTCCCGCATCCTCGGCACCGGCTACCTGCAGCACAGTGAACAAGCTGGTGGCCGAGACGATGTGGCCAACATCGGAGAAGGGGTGGGCCTGCCGAGTGGAGCGAGGCGGACCAGACGCTGGCAAAGGCTCCCAGAAGGAGCTGGGGAATCCGCGGCAGGAGGCCTGGCAACCCGCTTCGACCATCACGGGGCCCGTCAGGCCCGGAGGACAACATGGGCGGCGGCACCGACGACATCGGCGACGTCGTGGAACCCGCCGGACGGTGACCCTAAGCTACCCGGCGAACATTCCGGGGCCGGCCCAACTGGTCGAGCGCGATTGCCAGCGCCACGCCGATCGCCCACAAGGGGGTCGTCGCCGGCGCCAAGGTCCGTGCGATGACCGTCCTCGACCTGCTGACCGTGCCCGAGATCACGAACGCGTGGGCCTACTTCAACGACGTGCAGACCAAGGACGTCATACGTCCTCTTCATCCGGCCGGACACGCCGCCCGCCACGCACCTGAACGAGGCCATCCTCGCGAAGCTACCGCGAGGAGATGCGGAGAGCGACGACATGACCCCACGAAGCACAAGACGGCCTCGAGCAGCTGGGCATCGAGTATCCGATGGTGCGGACGGAGAAGCCGAAGCCGTAGGAGGGCCACGCCGGCGTCACATGCACACCGATCCACTCCCCCGACGGGGAGCGCGGCGCCGCGCGCGGGCACGTCCGGCGGTTGGTGCGGCGGCTGGCCACGCTACCACGGACCCATCGCCGCGGCGTCGAACGCGCGGTCCAGGAGGTGCTGCTCCGTGCCGCGCCGCTGCTCAGCGGCCGCGCGTCTTCCTGCAGGGCAGATGGACATCCACCCGGCGTCCCCGCTGGCACCGGCGCGCGACTTCGTGGACCGCCATGGCGGCTTCTTTCCGGAGCGGCGCCGTCCAGCGCCGGATCGAGCCGTTCGAGCGCACGACCTGGTGCGGCGGGACATGCTGGTCCTGCTGTGCCGCTCCGTGATCGAGCGGCACATCCCGGGCGACTTCGCCGAGCTCGGCGTCTACCAGGGGCTGACCGCGCGGTTGTTCCATCACTACGCGCCCGACCGCCGGCTGCATCTCTTCGATACGTTCGAGGGCTTCGACGCGCGCGACGTCCGTGCGGAGCGGGCCACCACGGGCCTCGCAGCCACGACGCACATGTTCGGCGACACCGATCCGGACGCCGTGCGCCGCTACATCGCCCCCCAGAACGATCAGGTCGTCTTCCACGTCGGGTTCTTCCCCGACAGCGTGCCGGATGAGCTCCGGGCGAGACGCTTCGCGCTCGTGCACCTCGATGCGGACCTGTACGGCCCGACCCTGGCGGGACTCGAGTTCTTCTATCCGCGAGTCGAGCCCGGCGGGTTCCTCGTCATCCACGACTACAACGCGTGGGCGGGGGCCAGGCAGGCGGTCGAGACGTTCATGGACGGCAGGCCCGAGGTGATCGTGCCCATGCCGGACAAGAGCGGGTCCGCGCTGATCGTCAGGCAGTGATCGCGGCGTGAGGCGCCCGCGCGGCGCGCGCCACGTATACTTCCCTCCAGTGTCCTCCACGCGCGGGTCGTTGCTGACGCTGGGCGCTGCGGCCTTCCTGGTCAGCGCCGACGCCAGGGTCATCGATCCCCTCCTGAAGATCATCGCCGGCGAGTTCGACGTCTCGCCCGCGAGCGCCGCCCTCACGGTCACCGCGTACGCGCTGCCCTACGGCCTCTGCCAGCTCTTCTACGGCCCCCTCGGCGACCGCGTCGGCCAGCTGAAGGTGATGGCGACGGTCATGACGCTCTTCGCCTTCGGCACCATGGCGTGCGCCGCCGTGCCGAACCTGTGGACCTTCGTGCTGCTGCGGCTGCTGACCGGCGCGGTGGCTGCCGCCATCATTCCCCTGTCGATCGCCTACATCGGGGACACGTTCCCCTACGAGACCCGCCAGTCGGCGCTCGGCCGCTTCATGGGCGCGCTGATGCTCGGGCAGGTGCTCTCCGCCACGCTTGGCGGGGTCTTCGCGGAGCATCTCGACTGGCGGGACATCTTCGTGGTCTTCGGCGTCGCCGCGCTGATCGTGGCCGCGCTGCTCCACCGGGACGCGCGCCGCTTCCCCGCCGTCCGGCGCGAACGGCACTTCTCCCTGGCGGCCGTGCTCGAGATGTTCCGCGGCCCATCGGCGTCGATCGTCCTCGCGAGCGTGTTCGTGGAAGGCCTCTTCGTCTTCGGCGGTCTCGCGTTCCTCGCCACGTCGATGCTGGACCGCTTCCCGTCGCTGGGGCCGAGCGAGGTCGGGCTGATGCTGGCCGGCTACGGCGTGGGCGGCCTCTTCTACGCCGCCACGGTGAAGAAGCTGGTGCCCACCATCGGGGAGCGCGGCATCCTGGTGCTCGGCGCATCGCTGCTCTGCGCGGCGTACGTGCTCATCGGGCTCCTGCAGGCGTGGTGGCTCTTCATCCCGGGCATGGTGCTCTACGGCATGGGCTTCTTCACCATGCACGGCACCCTGCAGACACGCGCGACGGAAATCAACCCGAAGGCGCGATCCACCGCCGTCTCGCTCTTCGCCTTCATCTTCTTCCTCGGCCAGGGCCTCGGCCCGATCGCGATGGGGCAGGCGATCCGCGTCGCGGGCTACGGAACCTCGTTCAGCGCCGCCGGCGCAGGGCTGCTGGCCCTGGGGCTGTGGACGCAAGTACCGGTTCGGCAGGCGGCGGCGGCCGAGACGCCTGCTCAGCCGCCGACGCGTCCGCGCGGCGAGAGGCCATCGCCACTGCGGCGCCTGGTCCAGCCTCGGCGCGGGCGAGACGAGTCAACGGATAGGCGTCGCCGTAGAGTTCCCGGGACGTGGCCAGGCTTTCCTCGAGCAGCGCCTCAGCGTCCGCGCGTCGGCCCCGGGCCCTGAGCGTCATGCCCAGCTCACCGGCCACGTCGGCCGCGCGGTCCTTCAGGGCGGGCGCGGCGATCAGCACCTGACGCGCCTCGCGCAGGCTGCGTTCCGCATCGTCGAGCGCGCCGAGTGCGCGGTAGGCGGCCCCCAGACCGACGAGGGGCCCCGCCAGATCGGGATGCCGCTTCGGGCGCTGACGCCGCTGCTGGCTCAGGACCTCGAGCAGCGTGTCACGGCCGCGGGCCGGATCCCCGGCCGCCGTCAGCGCGCGACCCCAGGTCAGCTTGATACCGACCTGGTAGGGATGATCGGGCGGCAGGCTCTCGGCGGCGCCGGCCGCCGCAGTGGCGGCCAGCCGCTCGGCCTCGTCGAATCGGCCACGCAGCCGCAGGAGGTTGGCGAGGTTGGCGCGCACGACGTGGAGTTCGGGCGGCGGCGCGGCCGGCAGCGAGAGGCGGCGCTCGACGTCCGGGCATACGACACCTCGGCCTCGTCGAGGCGGCCGGCCCGATACAACTGCGTGGCGACGTTGTTCAGCGCCACGGCGACGCCGTCGGTCACGCCGAGGCGGTCGCCCACTGCCACAGCTTCGCGTCCGATGTTCACCGACTCGAGATCACGGGGGCGCTGAGAGCCGATGGCGAGACCCAGGTTGCTGACCGCGGCGAAGTACAGCTCCGGGTCCACGTCCTGCTCGTGCGCGCCCATGTACAGGCGAACCCGGCGAAGCAGCGCCTCTGCGCCGGCGTAGTCTCCCCGCCGCAGGCGCACGTTGCCGAGAATGGCCTCCACCTCCGACGTGTCCGCCTCCTCACCGAGCCCGGTGAACAGGTCGAACGCCCGCTGCAGGTGAACGGTCGCCTGGTCCAGCGCGCCGAGCCCCAGGTAGGTACGGCCGAGGGTCTTGCGCATCGCCGCCTCGACCTCCGGGTGCGCGCCGAGCTCGCTGCCGACCACCTGCCCGGCGCCGTCGAGCACCTGCCGCACGGTGATCGATCCCGCGACGGCGGCGTTGGCGTTGTCCCAGGTGGGGTTGGCCGACGACAGCATGCGGGTCAGGAACCGGTTGAGCTGCAGAGCCTTGTCGGACTCGGTGCGCGCCAGGGCCTCCTGGCGCCGCGCCTCCTCGGCCTGCCGGCTCGCGGCCGCCGCCTGCTGCACCGACACGCCCGTCGTGATCACCAGGCCGACGGCGAGCGTGGCGGCCACCGACGTGGCAATCCAGTGCCGGCGGACGAACCGCGACGTCACGTAGGCGAGCGACGGCGGGCGGCCGAGGATGGGCGCACCGGTCCGCCAGCGGCGCAGATCGTCCGCCAGGTGCTCCACGCTCGCGTAGCGACCGGCGGCATCGGGCGCGAGCGCCTTGCCGAGGATGGTCGAGAGGTCGCCCGCCAGCGTCCGCCGGAGCCGCGCGAGCGAGGTCTGGCGCGCCGCCGCCGCGGCCTCCGTGACGGCCGCCTGCGGCGCCGACACCGTCGTGGCGGACAACGCTCGTTCGACGGCCGCCATCAGCGACGTTCGTGCACCGAAGGCCGGCACCCCCGTCAGCAGTTCGAAGAGCACGAGGCCGAGGCTGTACTGATCGCTCGCCGTGCCCACGGCGCCCCCGATGAGCTGTTCGGGGCTGGCGTAGGCGGGTGTCAGCGGTGCGCGCGAGGTGGTCGCCAGCCGTTCTGGTTGCAGCAGCGTCGCGGTGCCGAAGTCGACGATCTTCACGCGGCCGTCGTCGGTCACCAGGATGTTCGACGGCTTGAGGTCGCGGTGGAGCACCAGGTTGCGGTGCGCGAACGAGACGCCGTCACACACCTCCGCGAAGAGCCGCAGGCGCGCGTCCACGTCGAGACGATGCGCGTCACAGTAGCGGTCGATGGGCTGGCCCTGCACCAGCTCCATCACGAGGTAGGGCTCACCCAGCGCCGTGACGCCTCCGTCGAGCAGGCGGGTGATGGCCGGATGCTCGAGTGCGGCCAGGATCTGCCGTTCGGCCCGGAACTGCGCCACCAGTGCCGGGTCCGACAGGCGGACGTCCATGATCTTGACGGCCACGCGCTGGTGGAACTGCTCGTCGGCGCGGCGGGCCTCGTACACGGCGGCCATCCCGCCACGGGCGATCGGCGCGGTGATCTCGAAGCTGCCCAGTCGAAGCCCGAGATGCGGATCATCGATCTCGCGTTCGCTGGGAGAGGACGCATCGCTGGCCAGCAGTGCCTGCACCTCGGCGGCCAGCGCGGGATCGTCGGCGCAACGCGCCGCCAGTTCGGCGTCGCGGTCGGGCCCGGCGGGCCGGTCTGCCAGTTCGTGAAAGAGGGCCTCGATCCGGCTCCAGCGGGCGGCGTCCATCGGGGTGATCGAATACTAGCGGGAGGCCCGGTCGATCGCCAAAGCCGCGGTGCCGTTCAAGACGGCCACGCGAACGTGGCCCCACTGGCCCGCGGGCGCGGTGGTCGGCTACGCTCGGACGTCGTGGACACGCAGTCGCCGGCGGCGCCGCATCGCCCCATCATGCTCGCCGAAGTCCTGCAGTGCCTCCGCCCGGCTCCCGGCGAGATCGCGGTCGATTGCACGCTGGGCGGCGGCGCGCACGCCGAGGCGATCCTTCGCGCCGTGCTGCCGGGAGGCCGGCTGGTCGGCCTCGACGTGGACTCCAGCGAGCTCCCCGCCACCGCGTCGCGGTTGATCGGGGCAGGGTTCGACGCCGGGAGCTTCGAGGCCCGTCACGCGAACTTCGCCGACCTGCCCGGTGTGCTTGCGGCCGCGCACGTGGCCGCCGCCGACGTGATCCTGGCGGACCTGGGAATCTCGATGATGCAGGCGCGGGCGGCCGCCCGCGGGTTCAGCTACAAGCAGCCGGGACCGCTCGACATGCGCCTGGATCCTGGCGGGGCCGTCACCGCGGCCGACCTGCTCGCGCAGCTCGATCGCCAGGCGCTTGCCGACCTGCTGCGGGCCAACGCAGACGAACCGCACGCCGCACTCATCGCCGGCTGGCTCGCCGACACGCCGGTCACGACCGCGCACGCGCTGGAGCGTGTGGTCCGGACCGGCCTCACGCGCGCCCGTCCCGATCTGCCGCGGGCCGAGGTCAAGATGTCGGTCCGCCGCACCTTCCAGGCCCTGCGGATTGCGGTGAACGACGAATTCGCGGCGCTGGACGCCTTGCTCGAGGCGCTACCCGGCTGCCTGGCGCGAGGTGGCCGGGTGGCCATCCTGACGTTTCACTCCGGCGAGGACCGGCGGGTCAAGCACGCCTTCCGGTCCGGCGCGCGCAGCGGCGTGTACAGCGCCGTCGCCGATCGGGTCATCCGGTCAGGCAAGGAGGAAACCTTCGCGGACCGGCGTGCCGCCGCCGCCAAGCTGCGCTGGGCCGTGCGGGCCTGATCGGTTGTCACGGCGCGGCGACGACGACCCGGACCTCGTTCGAGGCCAGCCCCGAGCCTGCGCCGTTCACCGCGCGCACGCGCACGTAGTAGCGTCCGGGCGGGACGAGGGCGAAGGTCGCTTCGACGCTGGCAGCCGATGTCAGCGCCACGGCGAGGTCTGACAGGCCGGGTCGCGACCCTGCCTCGATGCGATAGAGCGTGGGCGTTCCCGAGGCTGGCGCTGTCCAGGCAAGGCGAACCAGGGACCCCGTCACGGTGGCGCCAAGCGACTGGGGCGCGCCCGGCGGCGCCGGCACACCACCGACCACGATCATCAGCTCCGATGACGCCGGTCCGACGCCGGCCTGGTTCCGTGCGCGGACGCGCAGGAAGTAAAACCCGGGCGGGACCCCGTCGTAGGTGAAGAGCGGCGTGGCGCCGAGCGGCAGGACCGCGACATCGCTGGCGCCGGGCGCCGACCCCGCCTCGAGGACGTAGCCGTCCAGGGCGCCGACGGGCGAAGGCAGGCTCCACGTCATCGAGAGCGTGCTGCCAGTCACGGTGGCCGCGACGTCGAGGGGCGGTCCTGGGGGACTGGTTCCACCCGGCCCGATCAGCAGTTCGATCTCGTCCGACGCCAGTCCCAGCCCCGACTCGTTGATCCCGCGGACCCGCACGAAGAAGCGCCCGGCCGGCACGCCAGAGAGCTGGAGGGCGGGCATCTCGCCCGTCGTCTCGAAGGCGGCGAGCGTGGTACCCGGGCCGACGCCCGCTTCGAGCCGGTAGCGGTGCGCGATCCATCCCGTGGGCGGACGCTGCCAGGTGAACTGCGCGTTGCCGTTCACGACCACGGCCGTGAGCGCGACGGGCTCGGCCGGCGGCGCCTGGAGTGGCGCGTTCACCTGGATGGTGCCAAAGAGGGCGGGCGATGCGCCCTCGCAGTGCTGCTCGAACGTCGCGGCAAGACCGGTGACCTCGCCCGCGGCGTCATAGTGGACGTACAGGATGCTGAAGTCGCCGGTGAGGGTGTTGCAGCCGCGGCCCTCTCCCGAGACGCTGAGGCCGGGAGCCGTCGGGTCCTGAAACGGATACCGCATCGCGCCGGCGTAGATGCCCGGCGCGAGCGGCACGTCGGCGGGCGCCGCGAAATCCAGGAACCACCATACCCCCGGGTCGGTGCCGTAGAAACTCACGCTCACGCCGTTGTCGAAGTTGCGCGACAGTGAGAAGGCCCCATCGGCCGGCGTGAAAGTCCGGTGCAGGCCCTGGCCGATGTAGTCGCCGGGCTCGCTGTCGAGATCGAGGATCGTGGTCTGCGCCTGCGCCTCGATGGCGCCGGCCAGCAGGCACGCCGACAGCACTACGCCGACGCGAGCGCGCGCCGTCAAGATTCCGAGCGTCATGTCCAATCCTCCGACGGCGTTCGCAGGCGCCCCGCCTTCGGGCTGGGCACCGGTGCATGCACCGCGAGACGAGTCGAGCCGTCGGGGGGCGGAACCCGCGCGCTACGGCTTGCGCAGCATCGCCACCGCCGACTTCGGGACCTTGGCGGCGACGTTGAGATGCGGGTCCACGAGCTCGGCAATATCGTACTGCAGGACGGCCCCCAGGAAGAGCGCGACCTCGTGATCGGACAGCGCGTAGTCGTGCTTCAGCCAGTCGGCCAGCTGCGTCGTGGCCGCCTGGATGGACTCGGGCACGGAGCCGGACACGCCGAAGGAGACCAGGGACTCCGCCGTCTCGGCGCGCACCTGCGGGTAGCTCTCGCCCTTGATCACCTCCACGGTGAACTCGACGTCGGCCGAGGTCTCGAGCGCCGAGCCGGTCACTTCGCCGTCGCCCTGCGCGGCGTGGGCATCGCCGATGCCGAAGAGCGCGCCCGCGTGAAAGACCGGGAAGTACAGCGTCGTGCCCTCGACGTTGTCGTTGTAGTCCAGGTTGCCGCCGAAGACGCCGAGATCGGTCCCGCGCATCTGGTCCTGTCCGGGCGGCGCCACCGACACGCACCCCAGCATGGTCCTGATCGGAACGGTGAAGTCCTTCATCCGCTCGGACACGTTGGTCAGCCGCGCGACCCCGGTGTCGAGATCGAGCGCCCACTCGCCCGCGAACCCGGGCTCGTACTCGGCGGCGGCGAGATGCGCGGCGGTCACCGCGCGCGCATTGATGCGGCTGCCCTGGCGGGCCGTGCGCTTGTTGGCGCGCACCTTCCTGAGGTGCACCACGAGCGTGTCACCCGGCAGCGCGCCTTCGATGTAGAACGGCCCCGTGGACGGGTTGCCGCCCGAGCCGTAGCGCGTGGCGGCCGCGTCACGATCGTTGTCGACGGTACGCGTGCGCACGGTGTCGCCGGGATAGATCCGCAGCACCGGCTCCCAACGGGCCGAGTACGTCGTGTAGAAGGAGGTCGGCGCGAAGTCGTGGACCTGCGGCGTCGAAGGCGGGGTGAACGCCGTGAGCGTCCACGTGACCGTCTCGGGGCCTCCCGGCGCGGGACGGCCGCCCGGGCCACCGCGGCCGCGTGCGGGCACGAGCGTGCCGTCGCCGGTCGCCGACGTCCCGTCGATGGTTCCCGTCAGGCGGCCGGCGGCGCCGCCGCCGGCGTCGTTCAACGTGAGCGTGACACGGGCCCCGTCGAGACTGCCCGTGACGCGCCGATCACCCCACGTGCCGGTGATGCGGCTGCCCTCCGTCACCAGCGCCACCCGGGCGTACTGCGGCTCCGCCGTGGGCGAGGCCGACACCTGTGCGATGTAGTCGCCCGATAGCCCCGCGGCCGCCGCGCCGGCAGGCATCCACACGCTCGCCAGCCACACCACCATCCATCCGGTCCTGAACATGCCTCGCTCTCCTCTCGTCGCCGACCCGGGAATACTACGGCGGACGAGGGCGCAGGGTGAGGGCAGATGGCAGCCATCTGCGGGACGGATGCTCCGCGGCGCGCTAGAATCGGGGATGGCGCCTGCCGGCGCGTTCCCGCTCGTGAAGCCTACCGACCTCCGCGGCATCCTCCGCTACATTCCCCGCTATCGCGAGCGGACCTTCATCCTCGCGGTTGACGGCGCCATCGTCACCGACGAGAACTTCGCGAACATCCTGCTCGACGTCGCGGTCCTCCGGTCGCTCAACATCCGCGTCGTGCTCGTCCACGGCGCCGCGGCCCAGATCGAGCGGCTGGGCGCCGAACAGGGGGTGACGCCCAGCGATCGCGACGGCACCGGCGTCACCGACGCGGCCACCCTGGCGCTGGCGCTCACGGCGTCCAACCGGCTGACGCACGAGATCCTCGAGGGCCTGTCGGCGCACGATCTGCGCGCGGCAACAACCAACGCCGTCGTGGCGCACCCGGCCGGCATCATCCACGGGGTGGACCTGCAGTTCACGGGCAAGGTGGAGCGTGTCGACGTCGAGCTCCTGCAGACGCTGCTCGCGCACGTCATCGTGCCGGTCGTGCCGCCGCTCGGCTTCGACGGCGACGGGCGCACTTACCGGGTCAACTCGGACGCGGCCGCCGTGGCGCTGGCCGCCGCGCTGAAGGCCATCAAGCTGATCTACATCACGAGCGCCGACGGCCTCGTGCTCAACGGCAGCGTCATCCGGCAGATGAGCGCCGGCGACCTGGAGGACCTGCTGCAGAAGCAGCGCCACGGGTTCTCGTACGACAGCGTGTCGAAGGCGCAGCACGCCGCGGCCGCGTGCCGCGCGGGCATCGAGCGCGTGCACATCATCGACGGCCGCGAAGACGATGGCCTGCTGGCGGAGGTGTTCTCCAACGAGGGCATCGGCACGCTCATTCACGCGAACGAGTACCAGCAGATCCGTCCGGCCAGGAAGTCGGACGTGCACGCCATCCACAAGCTGACCCGCGACGGCGTCGAGGCCGGCGAGCTCGTCCAGCGCACGCGCGCGAGCATCGAGAAGGCGCTCGGCGACTACTACATCTTCGAGATCGACAAGAACCCGGTCGCGTGCGTGGCGCTGCACGCCGACCCCGAGGGTCGGACGGGCGAGCTGGCGTGCCTCTATGTCAGCCCCTTGCACGAGCACCAGGGCATCGGGCGGACGCTCGCGCAATTCGTCGAGCGCCGGGCGCGCGAGATGGGCCTGACGTCGCTCTACGCGCTGTCGACCCAGGCCTTCACCTTCTTCCAGTCCAAGGCGGGCTTCGTCGAGGGCACTCCCGACGACCTGCCACCCGCCCGCCGCGACCGGTACGATCGCAGCGGGCGACGGTCGAAGGTGCTCGTCAAGCCGCTGGCCTAGCGGCGCACCCGGGCGCGCCTCACGGCACGGTCGGATAGATGCCCTGGTCGCAGATGGAGTAAATCGTCCCGTTCGGCGCCATGCTGCGCAGGTCGGGCAGCGCGAAGGTGCTCGACCCGTTCCCCCCGTAGGTCGCGCCGATGATCGAGAACAGCTCCGGATAGGCTGCCACGGCGAGCACGCGGCCGTCCGCCTTGAGGCCCACGGGCCGGTTGCCGGCCGACAGGATGATCTCGCCGACGGTGCAGTCGCGACCGAGGGACTCGGTGGACGACTGGACCGTGGTGCCGAACAAGCCCGACGTCCCCGAGGCGCCCGTCGCACCGGTGGCCCCCGTGGCGCCGGTCGGGCCCGTTGGACCGGCTGCACCCTGCAGGCCCTGGGCGCCGGTCGGCCCCGTCGCGCCGGTCAGGCCTCGATCCGGGTGGGACCGGTCGGGCCTGCAGCCCCTGAAGGCCTTGTGCGCTGGTGGGGCCGGTGGCGCCTGCGGCGCCGGCCGAGCCCGTGGGCCCGGCTGAGGGCCGCACTTGCAGGCCCTGGGCACCGGTCGGTCCCGTCGGTCCCGTCGGTCCCACAGCGCCGGTCACACCGGCGACGCCCTCGATGCCTTGCGGCCTTCGGGTCGGTCCGATCGCGCCCGCCACACCAGCCGGGCCCGGTGGTTTCCCTGCGGCCTCGTCGCACCCGCCGCTCCTCGGTGGCGCCGGTCGGACCGGCGGGACTGGCAGGCCCCGCCGAACCCGACGGCGGCGCCGGGCGCCCCCTGCGGTCCTGTGGGACCTGTGGGCCCTGCAGCGCCAACCAGCGAGCCCACGAGGTCCGCGTTCCTCAGGACGACGCCGGCGGCCAGGGTCGGCGGCACGAACTGGGGCGAGGCCGAAACCGCAGCCTGCAGGTAGTAGCGATCGAGCGTGGTGAAGAGAAACGGCGCGGGTGATCGCGACGGTGACGCTTCCCGTCCCGTCCAGCACGCCCTGCGCGAGGACGGCCACGTCCGGTCCGGCGGCCACGGCACGCCGCCGTAGGTCGCACCCGCGCCCATGCTGCTGCCGATCACCGCGTAGAAGAGTCCCGGCGGTCCGGTGACGGTCACGGGCACGGCCGCACCCGGCGGGACGATGGTCCCGGCAGCCGACAGGGTGACGCCAGCCTGCCGGGCCGACGCCATCGTTCCGGCCGCGAGCAGCAGCGCGGCCACCATCCACTTCGTCATTGCGGGCTCCCCCGGGGGGAAGCCAATCGATCTAGGGTAGCAAGGGCGACGCCCGTCCGCACGCGCGCACTGACGAATGACCGCACGCATGCGCACATCCGTGCGGCGCAGGCGCCGGGCCGTCACCCGGCGCTTCGTGTAGACTCCCCACTCAACAGGGGGCCGTCATGCCGATTCCGTCACTGCCCGTCGTCGAGATGCGCGTGGCCGTTGTCGCATTCGCCGCGGTGCTGGCCGCCGGGTGCGGAGGGAAGGAAGAGGCGCCGCCGGCGCCGGCGGCAAGCGCGGATCCCGCCGAGGCCGCGCGGTAAGCCCTCATCGCCCGCGCCGTATATCGAGTTGCTGACGCTCTACGAACCGCCGCTCGGCGACGCGCTGTCGCATCACACCTCCTCCGGCTACGCGAAGACGGTCTGCTCCGCGGTGTTCATCACCGGCTACGATGCCGAGTTCGCGGCGGAGCACGTGGGCTACTTCACCGGCCCCTACGAGGAGCGCGCGAAGGTCGGCCGCCCGGTGGTCGATCGCGAGAAGAAGACGGTCAGCATCACGCTGCCCAACGGCGTGACGCGCACGGCCGTGTACACCGGCGGGCAGGGATGCGTGACCTATCCGGAAGGGCAGCAGACGCTGTCGTTCACGCCACGGGCGGTCGCGCCGGACCTGCCGCCCGCCGACACGCAGGACTGGCCGATGGGCGACCGCCTGCCCACCACGCCGTTCCCGGCGGAACTGGACGAGGCGAAGATCCAGGCGGCCGTGGACGCGGCGTACAGCGAGCCTGCCGCCGAAACGACGGCGTTCGTCGTCACCTGGAAGGGCCGCATCATCGGCGAGCGCTACGGCGAGGGCATCACGCACACGACGCCGCTCGAGAGCTGGTCGATGGGCAAGAGCGTGACCGCGACGCTGATGGGGACCCTGATTCAGAAGGGCGTCTACACGCTCGACCAGCGCGCGCCGATCCCGGAGTGGCAGGGCGCGGGCGATCCGCGCGGGGACATCAGGATTCAGGACATCCTGCACATGTCGAGCGGCATCCGGATCAAGGCGCCGGCCGATCCCGATTACGACCCGAACGGCACCTACCCCGACCACCTCTATCTCTACACGGGGAGCGTGGACTCGTACAAGTACGCAGCGACCCGGCCGCCGCAGTGGCCGCCCAACACCATCGGCCGCTACCGGAACACCGACCCGGTGCTGACCAACTACCTCAACAAGCTCGGCATCGAGAAGCTGGGGCTCGACTACCTGTCGTACCCGCAGCGCCAGCTCTGGGACAAGATCGGCGTGCGCACGATGGTGATGGAGACCGATCCCTTCGGCAACTTCCTGACGCAGGGATACGAGTACATGTCGGGACGCGACTGGGCGCGGCTGGGAAACCTGTATCTCAACGACGGCGTCGCCCCGGGCGGCGAGCGGATCCTGCCCGAGGGCTACTCCACCTTCGTCAGCACGCTGGCGCCGGCGTGGGTGGCGGACGGACGCCCCGTCTACGGTGCGTTCTTCTGGATCAACGGCGACGGCGCCTGGCCCATTCCCCGGGAGGCCTATTCGATGAACGGCGCCGGAGGCCAGATCGTCTGGATCATTCCTTCGCACGATCTGGTCGTGGCACGGCTCGGCAACTTCAAGGGTGCCGCGCACCAGCGCTCCACGCTCGGCCGCGCCCTGGAGATTCTCATGGCCGCCGTGCCGGCGCGCACGGCCGCCACGCACTGACGCGCACGGGGCCGTCCGGCCCCGCCGGTCACCGGGCGCGCGCGGTCCCGGCCGCGCCGCCCGCCCATCACCGCCGATGCCTCCCCCCGCACTGCCCGACGCCATCGAGGACTACCGCGACCACCACTGGTTCCGCGACGAGACGCGTCGCGTCGAGACGGCGCAGGACGCGGAGCGCTTCGTCGAGCACGTGGGCTTCGCCGCCTGCCTCACAGACGCGAGGCGTCCGGCCCGTCGTTGCAGTCGCCGTCTGCGGCCGGCGCGATGCCGTCCCGGCCGCGAAACGTGCAGAAGGACCCGGAGGCGTCGCACGTGTGGCTCCTCGCTGACGAGGTGGTGCGCCGCGGCAAGGTACTACGGCAGCTCGCGCGGGAAGGCCACCTTCGTCGCGCCGCGCCTGGTCCCGGCCTTCCACGCGCTTGGCGTGCGCCGCTCGGAGGAGGCCGACCGGCTGAGCGCGGACGCGCGCCGCCTGCTGGCGCCGCTGCGGCGGGAGGGGGAGATGAGCACGCGCGAGCTGCGCGAGGCGTCGGGGGTGTCGGACCGGGCGCGCTTCACGCGCGCCCTCGACGAGTTGCAGGCCGCGATGATCGTGGTGCCGGCCGATGTCGTCTACCAGCCGTTCACCTACCTCTGGACGCTCGCCGTCGGCCGCTTCCCGGACCAGTTGCGCCGCCGCCTCGGACGCGACGCCGCGCTGCGCGAGATTGCGGCGGGTTTCCTTGCGGGCGCCGGCATGACGGTCCCGGGCGAGCTGGCCCGGGTGTCGGGGCTGTCGAGGCCGGACGCCGGCCTGGGGAACCGCGCGCTCGTCGAGACAGGGCTGGCCACCTCCCCTGCACGGGGGACCTACCAACTCGCCGCGGGCCTGCCCGGCGCGTTCTGACCGCGGCCGCCGTGCTATAGAAACGCCCTATGGAGTGGCTCAACTACCATCACCTCCTCTATTTCTGGACGGTGGTGCGGGAAGGCGGCGTGTCGCGGGCGGCGGAGAAGCTGCACCTGACGCAGCCGACCGTCAGCGCCCAGATCAAGCTGCTGGAATCGTCGGTGGGCGAGGCCCTGCTGCAGCGGCACGGCCGCCAGCTCGTGCTCACCGACGTCGGCCGCCTGGTGTACCGGTACGCGGACGAGATCTTCGGGGTGGGCCGCGAGCTGGTGGAGACCCTGCGCCGCCGGCCGGCGACCGGCCGGCCCCTGCCCTTGACCGTGGGGGTGGCCAACGCGGTGCCCAAGCTGATGGTCCTGCGGCTGCTGCAGCCGGCGCTCGACGACCCGCAGGCCATCCGCCTGGTGTGCCGGGAGGACAGCACCGAGGTGCTGCTGGGTGCCCTGGCGACCCACGCCATCGACGTGGTGATCTCGGACGAGCCGGCGCCGTCCCACGTGCGGGTGAAGGTGTTCAACCACCTGCTGGGCGAGTCGCACACCACGTTCTTCGCCGGCCGTCCCCTGGCCAACCGGCTGCGCCGCCGTTTTCCGCGCTCGCTCAACGATGCCCCGATCCTGCTCCCCACGCCCCAGACCGCGCTGCGGCGCGCGCTCGACCAGTGGTTCGACGCCGAGGACCTCCACCCGAACGTCGTCGGGGAGTTCGACGACAGCGCACTGATGAGCTCGTTCGGGCAGAGCGGCCATGCCGCGTTCCCGGCGTCCTCGGCCATCGAGCAGGAGGTCGTGCAGCAGTACCGGGTGGCGGTGGTGGGCCGGGTGCGGGCCGTCCGGGAGCGCTACTACGCGCTCTCCGCCGAGCGCCGCCTGAAGCATCCCGGGGTCCTGGCCATCACGGCGGCGGCCAAGACGGAGGTGTTCGCCTGAGGTTCGTATAGATTTTCTCGATTCGTTGCGACGAGATTATGAATTTCTGTTCGCGGCCCGGCCGTCGCTAAGGTGGGACGGTCCTTTTACGGAGCGCGAACATGCAGCAGCAGCGATTCACGGATACGTGGCGCGCCGACCTGCCCGCCAGCATCGTGGTCTTCCTCGTGGCGACCCCGCTGTGCCTGGGCATCGCCCTTGCGTCGGGTGCGCCGCTCTTCTCGGGCATCATCGCCGGCGTGGTCGGCGGCATCGTCGTGGGCGCCGCCAGCGGTTCCGCGCTCGGTGTCAGCGGCCCGGCCGCCGGTCTCACCGTCATCGTTCTTGGTGCCATTGCCACCCTGGGCTCGTGGGAAACCTTCCTGCTCTCCGTGGTGGCCGCCGGCGTCATCCAGCTGGCGCTGGGGTTCGCGCGCGCCGGCGTCATCGGCTATTACTTCCCCTCCTCGGTGATCAAGGGGATGCTCACGGGCATCGGTCTCACGATCGTCCTCAAGCAGATCCCACGCGGTCGGCCACGACGCCGCCTCGCCGGAAGGCAGCATGACCTTCGCCGACGCCGGCGGCGAGAACACCCCTGTCGGCCATCGGCCACATGTTCTCGATGATCCAGCCGGGGGCCGTGATGGTGGCCCTCGTCGGACTGGCCATCCTCGTGCTCTGGGAGCGGCCAGCCATCAAGCGGTTCAAGGCGTCCCTGTGGATTCAGGGCCCGCTCGTGGCCGTGGCCAGCGGCATCGCCATCAACGAGGCGCTGCGGCTCTTCGCTCCCGAATGGGCCATCGCGGACACCCACCTCGTGCAGATTCCCGTGGCCGAGGGCGTGGCCGGCTTCGTCGGCCTCTTCACGCTGCCCGACTTCTCGCAGGTCGCCAACCCGGCGGTCTACAGCACGGCCGTCACCCTGGCGGTGGTGGCCAGCCTCGAAACGCTGCTCTGCGTCGAGGCCACGGATCGCATGGACCCCTACAAGCGGGTAACCCCGACCGATCGCGAACTGAAGGCCCAGGGCCTCGGCAACATCGTGAGCGGGATCATCGGCGGGCTGCCGGTGACGCAGGTCATCGTCCGCAGCTCGGCCAACCTGCAGTCGGGCGGTCGCACGAAGCTGTCCACGATCCTGCACGGCGTGCTGCTGCTGGCCGCCGTGATGCTGATCCCGGCCGTGCTGAACCTCATCCCGCTGGCGACGCTCGCGGCCATCCTGCTCGTCGTGGGCTACAAGCTCGCCAAGCCGGCGCTGTTCGCGGCGATGTACCGGCTGGGCCCCTACCAGTTCATTCCGTTCATGGTGACGGTGGTGGGCATCCTGGCCACCGATCTGCTGGTCGGCATCGGCCTGGGCATGGCCGTGGCGGTCTTCTCCATCCTGCTGACGAACTACCGCAACCCCTACTTCGTCGAGCGGCGCCCGCACAAGCCCGGCGAGCCGGTGCGGCTCGCCCTGTCGGAGCACGTCTCGTTCCTGAACCGCGCGGCCATCATGCGGACGCTCGAGGCCATCCCGCCCGGCACGCGCGTCGAGATCGACGCCACGCGCTCGATGGACATCGACTACGACGTCTACGAGATCCTCAAGGAGTTCGAGCAGCGCGCGCGCCTCAACGACATCGAGCTGTCCATGCGGGGCCTGTCGGGCCTGCGGCGCGAGAACGACTCCATGCGGCGCGTCAACCGCGTGATGCGGCGCGAGCGCAAGCGGGGCTCGCGCACCGTCAAGGCCGCCTGATCCTGCCCCCCACACGCTTGCGAGGTACACGATGCGCACACAGACCAAGGACACCCAGGCCACGCTGACGCCGGAGCAGGCGTTCGCGCTGCTCCAGGAAGGCAACCGTCGCTTCGTCAGCAACCTGCGCTTCAACCGCAACCTGCTGCAGCAGGTCAACGAGACGTCCGATGGCCAGCACTCTTCGCGGTGGTCCTGAGCTGCATCGACTCGCGCACCTCCGCCGAGCTGATCTTCGACCAGGGGCTCGGCGACATCTTCAGCGTGCGCATCGCCGGCAACGTGCTGAACGAGGACATCCTCGGCAGCATGGAGTTCGCCTGCGAGCTCGCCGGCTCGCGGCTCATCGTCGTCCTGGGCCACTCGCGCTGCGGCGCCGTCAAGGGCGCGTGCAGCCACGTCCAGCTCGGTCACCTCACGGGCCTGGTCGCCAAGATCGCCCCGGCCGTGCAGGAAGTGGAAATGGGCCGCTCAGCCGATGTCCCCGACGCCGAGTTCATCGAGCAGGTGGCCCTCGCCAACACGCGCCGCCAGACCCGCGCGGTGGTCGAGCGCAGCCCGATCCTGCGCCGCCTGCTGGATGAGGGAAAGATCGGACTCGTCGGAGCGATGCACCGGTGGAGACCGGCGAGGTGACGTTCCTCGAGCCGAAGCCTTCTCGGGCTCGGGCACCACCGAACAGGTCGCCGCAGCCGCGGTCGGCCGCTAGCATCCGCCTCAGGGCGGCGCCGCCGCCGCGCCGTCCGTCTCTACGCCACGGGCACGGCCTGTCGTTCCAAGGACGACACGCCGTGCGCCATCCACGCCCGCGCCGCCTCCGCATCCGAGGGCCGTCCGCAGGTAGCCCTGTGCGTACTGGCACCCCAGCCTCGCGGAGCTGCTGGTCCTGCGCCGCGGTCTCGATCCCTTCGGCCGTCACGGTCAGACCGAGCTGCTCGGCCAGCACCAGGACGGCGCGCAGGATCGCCGGGTGGCGTCGCTCGCTGCCGATGAACGACCGATCGAGCTTGATGCCCGAGATGGGCAGTTCGTAGCAGGCACGACAGCGACGAATAGCCGGTGCCGAAGTCGTCCAGCACCACGCGCAGGCCCGCGTCGCGGAAGCGGCCCAGCGTTTCGGCCGCCCGGTCGATGTTGCCGATGGCCGCCGACTCCGTAATCTCCACGACCAGATCAGCGGGCGCCAGTCCCGTCTCGCGGAGCGTCGCCAGCAGGGTGTCGAGCAGTTCGGCCTCGGCAAACTGCAAACTGGCGAAGTTCACGTTGACCCATACCGGCGCCTCCGGCAGCTCGTCGCGCCACGCCCGCACCTGCCGGCACACCTTCTCGGTGAACCGGCGGCCCACCGCGACGATGAGGCCGGAGTCCTCGAGGGCGGGCACGAACCCGCCCGGTCCGACCACCCGTCCGTCGGCGGTTCTCCAGCGCATGAGGGCCTCGAAGCCCACGAGGCGTCCGGTCGAGAGGTCCACGATCGGCTGGTAGAACGGCACGAACTCGTCGCGCTCGTGCGCGAGGCGCAGCGCGGTGTCCAGGTCGAGCCGGGCGATCACGCTCTCGCGCATCTCCACCTCGAACACCTGGATCCGTCCGCGACCCCGGCTGCGTGCCCGCAGCATGGCGGTGTCGGCGTCGCGCAGGAGTCCGTCCGGCGTGCTGCCCGCGCGGCTCAGCGCCACGCCGAGGCTTGCCGTCATGAACACCTCGTGCGCGCCGACGGAGAAGGGCCGCGCGAAGGCCCGCTGCAGGCGTTCGGCGACGCGCGTCGCGTCCTCCACGCCCCCGACGTCGTGCAGCAGCACCACGAACTCGTCGCCGCCGAGCCGGGCGAGCATGGGATCGCCGGGAGCCGGGCCCGGCCGCGCCACTGTGTCGGACGCGCGCAGCGAGTGGGCCAGCCGGCGGGCGACGCCGCGCAGCAGCTCGTTGCCGAAGGTCTGGCCACGGCCGTCGTTGATCAGCTTGAACCCGTCGAGGTCGATCATGAGCGCCGCGCACTGCATGCCCCCGTTCGCCGCGTGCCGCTGCAGCGTCCGTTCGAGGCGGTCGTGCAGCTGCATCCGGTTCGGCAGCCCCGTGAGCGCGTCGATCACCTTGCCGTCGGTGATGTCGGTCAACGACCCGGCCATTCGCACCGGCCGGTCGTGCCGATCCCGCACGGCGAGCGCGCGCGCCAGCACCCAGCGGAAGTGCCCCGATCGATGCTGGACGCGGTGCTCGATCTCGAAATGGCTCGACCGCCCGTTCAGGTGGGCGTCGAGCGCCCGGCGCACCCGCGTCAGGTCGTCCGCGTGCACCCGGGCGAACCAGGCGTCGATGTCAGGAGCCAGCGCCCCCGGCTCGAGGCCCACGATGGTGTGCCAGCGGTCCGAGTAGTGCACGGTGCCGGCCGCGATGTCCCAGTCCCACAGCCCGTCGTTCGCGCCCCGCGCCGCCAGGGCATAGCGTTCCTCACTGGCTCGCAGGCGGTCTTCCGCGTCCTTGCGCGCCAGCTGCGTCCGCAGGCGCGCGAGCGCGACCGGGAAGTCGATGGGCTTGGTGATGTAGTCATTGGCGCCCATCTCGAGCGCCGTGACGATGTCCTCGCTCTGGTCGCGCGCCGTGACCATCACCACGGGCACCTCGGCGGCCGACCACTTGAGCCGCACCTGGTGCAGCACCTCGAGGCCGCCCATGCCGGGCATCTGCACGTCCAGCAGCACCGCGGCGAAGGCATCGCGGGCCAGCTGCTCCAGGGCTTCCGGGCCGGAGGCGGCCGTCACCACCTTGTAGCCGCGCTTGCCCAGCCGGCGCGAGAACACGTCGCGGTTGGCCGCCTCGTCGTCAACCAGCAGGATGGGCAGGTCGGCCGTCATCGGGCGTCTCCCTGGCCGACCAGCGCCCGCATCTTCCCGAGCAGCCGCTCGATCTCGATCGGCTTGGCCTCGAACTCCGAGCAGCCGGCGGCGAAACACTGCTCGCGGTCCGACGGCATCACGTGGGCGGTCAGCGCCAGGATCGGGATGTGCGCCGTCTCGCGGTCGGCCTTGAGGCGCCGCGTCACCTCCCACCCGTCGATCTCGGGCAGGCTGATGTCCATGAGGATCAGGTCCGGCTTCTCGCGCCGCGCCGCGATGAGGGCCTTCATCCCGTCGGCCGCCACCGCCACCGTCCACCCCCGGCGGGCCAGCCGCCGCCGCAGCATGTCGGCGTTCGCCTCGTTGTCCTCCACCAGCAGCACGCGGGGCTCCATCATGCCTCCGCACGCGCGCCGCCGGCGTGCACGGCAGCTGGCGCATCGGCCTCGGCACCCGGGTAGTCCGGAACCAGGACGGTGAACGTGGAGCCCGAGCCCTCGATGCTTTCCACCGATACCCGGCCACCCAGCAAGCCGGCGAGCCGCCTGACAGTGGCCAGGCCCAGCCCCGTGCCGCCGAAGCGCCGCGTGGCGGTGTCGTCGATCTGCGCGAAATCCTCGAAGAGATGGCCCAGCCGATCTCCCGGAATGCCGATGCCGGTGTCGCGCACCGTCAGCACGCATCCCGGTGCGCCCGGATCGACCGACGGCTTGGCGTGCACCGCCACGTGGCCGTGATCGGTGAACTTGATCGCGTTGTCGAGCAGGCTCTCGACGATGCGGAGCAGCTTCGCGGGGTCGGTGTGCAGGGCCGACATGCCCGGGGCGACGCGCGTCAGCAGCGTCAGTCCCTTCTCGCGCGCGGCCTGCTCCACGCCGGAGGCGGCGCGGGTGACGAACGTGCCCACGTCGATCGACTCGACGTCAACGGCTACGCGTCCTGCCTCGATCCGGGCGATGTCGATCATCGCGTTCACGATCCCGAGCAGCTTGCGGCCCGCCTGCTGGATGCGCTCCAGGTCGAGCCGGACGCCGTCGTCGGCGTCGTCGAGCAGCAGCTCGCTGTAGCCCAGGATGACGTTGAGCGGTGTCTTGAGCTCGTGGCTCATCGTTGCGAGGAACGCGCTCTTGGCGCGGCTCGCCGCCTCGGCGCCTTCCTTGGCCAGGCGGAGTTCCTCGCTGCGGCGGGCCTCGGTCACGTCGCGGGTCACGGCGATGACGGCGCCGCCCGCGAGCGGCGAGAGGCGCACTTCGTGCACCACGTTCCGTCCCTGCTCACTCCGGGTGTGGACGACCGTGGTCGTCGCCCCGAACTCGCGCGTGGCGGCCAGGGCCTGGTCGAACGCCGGCTGCTCGCCATCGGCGAACGCGTCGCGGAGCAGGCTGCCGAGGCGGGGCGTGCGGTCGTCGCCGAAGGCGCGCGTCGGGCCGCCGCGTTCGGACCTCACGCGTCCCTGCGCATCGAGGCGGAGGATCCGATCCGGCAGCGCCTGCAGGATGCCCCGCAGCTCGGCGTTGGCTTCGAGCAGTTCGGCCGAGCTGATCTCCATCGCCGATTCGAGGAGCGCGCGATCCTCGTCGGCGTCGCGATAGCTGCGGTCCACGGCCGCGAGAAAGCCCTTCCAGGGCTCTGCCGTGATGTCGACGCCGGCGAGATGCTGCCGGATCTGCCGCCGCAGGAGGGAGTGCTCCACGCGGTCAGGCCTCGGAGAAGACCGTGATGGTCATGGTCTGGTTGTGCAGGCGACAGGGGCCCGCCGGCGTGAACGGCGCCAGCTCGCCGTAGGAATAGAAGCCGGCCAGCGCGGGCCGGCCCTCGAAGACCTCGTGAACCGCTTCGAGCTCCTCGTCGGCGCGCTGGCGGAGCACGAGGCGCCGGCCCACGCAGCTGATGAGGAGGGCGAACTCCGCGCGCGCACCGGCGGCCTCGCTGCGGCACACCTGGGCTGCCCTGGTGGCCCCGTCGATGAGCCGGTCCAGGTTCGACTTCATCAGGCGCGCGTGGGCGCCTTCGGGCACGTCGCCCGCGAAGGTCATCGACTGCTCGGCTTCGTCCACCGACAGGATGGTGCGGACGGTCGCCTCATGGCCGGGCAGGCGCACGGCCAGTGGAAAGAGCAGACCCGACGCCGGCAGGCGCCGCGCGTGGTCACCGAGATAGCGCATGCAAGCCAAGTGCCGATTGCCCGTCGAGCTCGTAGAGGACGTGTCCGCGGGAGCGCGTGATGAGGCGCTCGGGCCCGAAGGGATCCCAGCCGCCCAGCGAGGCACACGCCACGCGGAGGCCGGCGCCGTAGAGCCCCACGGCGGCGGCGAGGCCGCTCGCGACCGTCGCGCCCGCCATCACGACCGCATGCCCGAACGCCGTGCCGTCGCCGGCCAGGCCGCCGGTGATCGCCACGCCGTCTGGCGCGGCGCTCGCCAGGCCCTCCGCCAGCTGGCTGCCGTTGACCGACAGGCCGTCGCACAGCGTGAGCACGTGCGCCAGTCCATCGGCCGCAAGCTGCTCCATGAGCCGCCGGCCGGCGGCCCGGCTGTCCTCGAGGTCCGCGATCGGCGTCGTGGCCAGCCGCACCGTCGATGCGTCGAACCCGAGGGCCGTGACCGCCACGCCAGCGTCCGTCGCACCGGTGCCCACGATCTCGCCGGCGGTCGAACACCCGAACCGGACGGCGCCCGGAAACCGGTGCGCCAGTGCGGCCGCGAGCGCCGGATCCTCGAGCCGTTCGGTGGCGCCGAACACCAGCAGCAGCTGCGCCGGGCGTGACCCGGCCTGCACCTGGCCGGACCATGCACCGTCCGGACTCCACTGAAGCTGGTCAACCGTCATCGCGAGACCTGGGATGCCACCCGGCCGGCCGCCGCTCGGAATTGGCCGTCGTCGTGCGAGCGCGGGCAGAACTGGTCATCTGAGTGCAGTGGCTCCTGGCGCGCCCGGCCGCACGGGGCAGAGGCGACATACTGTTGAATCGGCTGGGCGGAACCGCGCCTTTAGCTCTGCGTACCGGCCGGTTGGGACGCCGGTCGGCCGCGTGCAGGGCGGGCCGGTCGGCCGCGCCACGAGGCAGCCAGACGCGGAAGGTCGAGCCCACCCCGGGGCGCTTTCGATCGACAGCGCCCGCGAGGTCGTCCACCACGCACTGGACCATCGTGAGTCCGAGGCCCGCGCCGTCGGCCTTGGTCGTGAAGAAGGGTTCGAGGATGCGCCGCTGGGTGTCCGCGTCCATGCCACACCCCGTGTCGGTCACGGTGAGCTGGACCCGGGGCTCCGAGGCCATGCCGTCGGCGTGGGGTCGGCGCCGAGGTTGTCGAGCCGCACGGTCAGCCGCCCGCCCTCGGGCATCGCCTCGCAGGCGTTCAGGATCAGGTTCAACAGCACCTGGTCGAGATGCGCGGCGGGCGCGAGTACGCGCCAGAGATCGGGCGATCCGGAGAAATCGAGGACGATGCGCTCGTCGATGACGCGACCGAGCAGGTGGCCCAGCCAGTCGAGGCGGGCCCCCAGGTCGACCAGTTGCGGCGTCCCGGGCTCGCGGCGGCTGAGCGCCAGCAGCTCGCGCGTCAGCCCGGTGGCGGTGTCGGCGGCTTCCAGGATCCGGGACACGTCATCCTGGTGAACATCGTCGGCGCCGAGATCGGCCCGCAGGGACGTGCCGTGGTCCTGGATGGACGAGAGCAGCCGGTTGACGCCGTTCGCCACGCCGCCGGCGAGGTGCCCCACCGTGCTGATCTTCTGGGCGTGCTGGAGATCGGAATGCCGCTGCCGGGCGAGCGCCGCCCGTTCCGCCGCCACGCGGTCGAGCTGGGTCCGCACGCGCGCCAGGGTCACCGCCAGGTCGATGGGCTTGGTGACGTAGTCGTTGGCCCCGCGCTCGAGTGCGTCGACGATGTCCTGGCTGTCCCCGCGGGCGGTGACCATGATGACCGGCAGGCGCGCGGTGGCCGGCGAGGCGCGGAGGGCGGCCAGCACGTCGAGCCCGCTGACGGCGGGCATCATCACGTCGAGCAGGACGAGGTCGCATCCACGCGACCGTACGAGGTCGAGCGCCTCGGCGCCCCCGGGGGCGGTGAGGACGTGAAATCCCTGGTGCTTCAGCCGCCGGCCGAGCATCTCGCGATTCAGGTCGTCGTCGTCGACCACCAGCAGGGTGCTGCCCTGCCTGGCTGGCGCCGTGTCAGGGCGTCCGGCTGCCGGTTCTGGATGCTTGGCCATCGTCTTCGCGCGCGCGTGTTCCGCAATCCGGCGTCATCCGGTGGAGATTCGGGCACTTCACCCATTCCACATGCACGGACGACGTCCACCCATGAATCGGCCGGAATCGCCGCAACTGTAGCGACGCCCCACGTTTGCCGATGGATTCGACAACTAAGTCGTATTGGACATGGAATGATTCAATTCGATTCAATGCCGGAATGAACAATGCCGACATAGCGTGGATGCTCGTCTCCACGGCCCTCGTGCTGCTCATGACCCCGGCACTGGGCTTCTTCTATGGCGGTATGGTGCGCTCCAAGAACGCCCTGAACACGCTCATGATGAGCTTCGTGGCGCTCGGGCCGATCGGGGTGCTGTGGGCGCTGGTCGGCTACTCGCTGGCGTTCGCGCCGGGCGGCGCGTTCGTCGGGTCGCTGTCCTTCGCGGGGCTGTCGGGGGTGGGGCTGGAGGCGCAGGGCACGATTCCGCACGTGCTGTTCATGGCGTTCCAGGGCACCTTCGCGATCATCACGGCCGCGCTCATTTCCGGGGCGGTCGTCGAGCGGCTCCGGTTCAACAGCTACCTGGTCTTCATCACCCTCTGGATGCTGGTCGTGTATGCGCCGGTGGCGCACTGGGTGTGGGGCGGCGGCTTCCTCGCCTCGGATGGCGCGCTGGACTTCGCGGGCGGTGCGGTCGTACACGTGAACGCCGCGGCGGCGGCGCTGGTGGCCGCCCTGGTGGTCGGGCCGCGCAAGGACTACGGCCACCACGCGATCCTGCCGCACAACGTCCCCTTCACCCTGCTCGGGGCGGGGCTGCTGTGGTTCGGCTGGTTCGGCTTCAACGCCGGGAGCGCCCTCGGCGCCAATCCCGTGGCCGGCCTCGCCTTCGTCAACACCCTGCTCGCGCCGTCGGCCACCCTCGCCACGTGGACGCTGGTGGACGCCATGCGCGGCGGACGCGTCACGGCCATCGGCGCCGCCACGGCCATCGTGGTGGGCCTGGTCG
This sequence comes from Vicinamibacterales bacterium, assembly GCA_041394685.1. Taxonomy (GTDB): domain Bacteria; phylum Acidobacteriota; class Vicinamibacteria; order Vicinamibacterales; family UBA2999; genus VFZN01. The sequence continues at coordinate 14,458 of JAWKHU010000058.1, read as the reverse complement.
TCATCACGCCGGCGGCCGGCTACGTCAGCCCGCTGTCCGCCATTGCCATGGGCGTCATCGGCGCGTTCCCCAGCTACTTCGCCCTCATCTACCGGACCCGCACCAAGCTCGATGACTCGCTCGACGTCGTCGCCGCGCACGGCACCGGCGGAGCGACCGGCGCCATCCTCACCGGCGTCTTCGCCGACCCGGCATGGAGCGGCGGGGCCAGCGGGCTGCTGGCGGGCAACGCCGCGCAGGTGGGTATCCAGCTCTACAGTGTGCTGGTCGTGGCCATCTACAGCGGCGTCGCCACCTTCGTGGTGATGAAACTGGTCGGCGTCCTCTTCCCGCTCCGCATCACCGCGCGGGTCGAGGGCATGGGGATGGACGTCGCCGAGCACGGCGAAGAGGCGTACACGACCGGCGACGGGGCTATCCTCGTGTCGCCGGGCGACACCGCCGTCAGGCGCCACGCCACGGCAGCCGTGCCCCACGCAGGAGGTGGCCTGTGAAGCTCATCGTCGCGGTCATCCGACCGGAACAGCTCTCCGAGGTCCTCGCGGCCCTCTTTCACGCCGAAGTACGGGGCCTGACGATCAGCCGCGTGCAGGGACACGGCGGGGAGATGGAACAGGTCGAGAACTATCGCGGCACCACGGTCAAGATGGCGCTGTCCGAGAAGGTCCGCATCGAGATTGGCGTCTCCAACCACTTCGTCCAGCCGACCGTCGACGCGATTCTCGCGGCCGCGCGCACCGGCGAGGTGGGCGACGGCAAGATCATGGTGCTCCCGATCGAGAAGATTTATCGCATCCGCACCGGCGAACAGGATCAGGACGCCGTCACCCCGGTGGGGTCGGCGCTCTAGTCATCTGTTTTCGTCATACCTGCGATAGCCACAAAGCACTTTTCATATGCCAGCCGTTTCTCTCTAATGAGGGCGGCAATGGAGTGCGCGTATGGAGACTCACCAGTCCGAAGATGTCGGCGACCAGGGCATGCCGCGCCGCGGCCCCACCACGGGGGCGACGGCGGGGCTTTATCGGGCCGTTGACGAGCACGACGCCTGCGGCGTCGGCTTCGTCGCCCACATCAAGGGCGTCCGCTCCGACACGATCGTCCGTCAGGCACTCGATCTCCTGATCAACCTCGAACACCGCGGCGCCTCCGGGTCGGACCCCGACACCGGCGACGGCGCCGGCATCCTGGTGCAGATGCCCGACCGCTTCCTGCGGCGGGTCGTGCCCGTCGATCTGCCGCCCGAGGGCGCCTACGGGGCCGGCATGGTGTTCCTCCCGGCCGACGACGGCGTCCGCGAGACCCTGCGGGCACTGATCACGCGGACCATCGCCGAAGAGGGCCAGACCCTGCTGGGCTGGCGCAAGGTCCCGACCAACCTCTGGGCCATCGGACGCAATGCGGCAGCCGTCGCGCCCGTGTTCGAACAGGTCTTCATCGGACGGAGCCCGGAGATCGCGGGCGAGGACGCAGCCCTCCGCTTCGAGCGCAAGCTCTACGTGATCCGCAAGCGGGTCCAGAACGCGGTCGACGCCATGGTGCTGGCCCCCGAGCACCGCCAGGCCTTCTACATCGTCAGCCTGTCGGCCCGGACCTTCATCTACAAGGGGATGCTCACGGCCTCGCAGCTGGGCGGCATGTTCCCCGACCTGCTCGACGACGGGTTCGAGTCGGCGCTGGCGCTCGTGCACCAGCGGTTCTCGACCAACACCTTCCCGTCGTGGCCGCTGGCGCACCCGTACCGCTACGTCGCCCACAACGGCGAGATCAACACGCTGCGCGGCAACATCAACTGGATGCGCGCGCGCGAGGGGCTGCTGCGCTCGGAGGGGCTCGGCGACGATCTCCAGAAGCTGCTGCCGATCGTCCGGCCCGGCGGCAGCGACACGGCGACGTTCGACAACGTGCTGGAGCTGCTCGTGATGTCGGGGCGTTCGCTGCCGCACGCCGTGCTGATGATGATCCCGGAGCCCTGGTCGGGGAACCCGACCATGGATCCGGCCGTGCGCGCGTTCTACGAGTACCACTCCTCGCTCATGGAGCCGTGGGACGGCCCGGCGTCGATCACCTTCACCGACGGCACCCTGATTGGTGCCGTGCTCGATCGCAACGGCCTGCGGCCCTCGCGCTTCCTGGTCACCGACGACGACCTGGTGATCATGGCCTCGGAAACCGGCGTCCTCGACGTCGCACCCGAGCGCATCCTGCGCAAGGACCGCCTGCGGCCCGGCAAGATGCTGCTCATCGACACGCGCGCGGGCCGCATCATCGACGATGCGGAGATCAAGCAGAGCCTGGCGGCGGAGCACCCGTACGCCGACTGGGTCCGCACGCACCTGGTGAACATCGAGGACCTGCCGGCGGCGCACGCGGAGCGGCCCGACCACCCGACCGTCCTGCGCCGGCAGCAGGCCTTCGGCTACACGCAGGAGGACCTGCGGCTCCTGCTGGGCCCCATGGCCACCGCGGGCGAGGAGCCGATCGGCTCGATGGGATCCGATACCGCGCTGGCGGTGCTCTCCGATCGGCCGCGCCTGCTGTACGACTACTTCGCCCAGCTGTTCGCCCAGGTCACCAATCCGCCGCTCGACGCGATCCGCGAGGAGCTGGTCACGTCGATGTCCTCGACGATCGGCCCGGAGGGCAACCTCCTCGCCGCCGATCCCGAGGCGTGCCGGCAGATCCAGATCGAGTACCCGATCCTCCACAACGACCAGGTGGCCAAGCTGCGGCACCTGCCGCCGGGCTCGCCGTTCCGCTCGACCACCCTGCCCCTCCTCTACAACCCGGAGGAGGACGGTCCGGGCCTCGAGCGGGCGATGGACGAGCTGTGCCGGAAGGCCAGCCAGGCGGTGGCGGCCGGATACGGCATCCTGATCCTGTCGGATCGCGGCGTGGATGCCACGCACGCGCCGATTCCGAGCCTGCTGGCCACGGCAGGCGTCCACCACCACCTGGTCCGCGAGGGGTCGCGCACCAAGTGCGGCCTGCTCGTCGAAACCGGCGACGCGCGCGAGGTCCACCACGTCGCGCTGCTGATGGGATACGGCGCGGGGGCGGTGAATCCCTACCTCGCCTTCGAGACGCTCGACGACCTGATCCGCCAGCACCTCCTCACCGGCGTCACGCACGACGAGGCCGTCCTGCGCTACGTCAAGGCGCTCAACAAGGGCGTGCTCAAGGTGATGTCCAAGATGGGCATCTCCACGCTGCAGAGCTACTGCGGCGCGCAGATCTTCGAGGCCGTGGGCCTCGACCGCGCGTTCGTGGAGAAGTACTTCACCTCCACCGCGTCGCGCATTGGCGGCGCCGGGCTCGCGGAGATCTCCGAGGAGGTTCGCCGCCGGCACGCGCGCGCCTTCGGACGCCGGCCGGCCGGGCCCGACGAGCTCGAGAGCGGCGGCGAGTACCAGTGGCGGCGCGACGGCGAGATCCACCTCTTCAACCCGGAGACGGTGTTCAAGCTGCAGCACGCCACGCGCAGCGGCCAGTACGCAATCTTCAAGGAGTACACGCGCCTCGTTGACGACCAGAGCCGCCATCGGGCCACGCTCCGCGGCCTGTTCCGCTTCGCCCCCGACCGGCCGCCGGTGCCGCTCGACGAGGTCGAGCCCGTCGAGGCCATCCTCAGGCGGTTCTCCACCGGCGCCATGTCGTACGGGTCGATCAGCCAGGAGGCGCACGAGACGCTCGCGATCGCGATGAACCGGCTCGGCGCCAAGTCGAACACGGGCGAGGGCGGCGAGGACCCCGCGCGCAACGTGCCCGACGCCAATGGCGACTCCCGGCGCAGCGCCATCAAGCAGGTGGCATCGGGACGCTTCGGCGTGACGAGCGAGTATCTGGTCAACGCCGACGACATCCAGATCAAGATGGCGCAGGGCGCCAAGCCGGGCGAGGGCGGACAGCTGCCGGGCCACAAGGTCTACCCGTGGATCGCGAAGGTCCGTCATTCCACGCCAGGCGTCGGGCTCATTTCGCCGCCGCCGCACCACGACATCTACTCGATCGAAGACCTCGCGCAACTCATCTTCGACCTGAAGAACGCCAACCCACAGGCGCGGATCCACGTCAAGCTGGTGGCCGAGGTCGGCGTGGGCACGGTGGCCGCGGGCGTCTCGAAGGCGCACGCCGACGTCGTCCTCATCTCGGGCCACGACGGCGGGACCGGCGCCTCGCCGCTCACGAGCCTCAAGCACGCGGGCGTCCCGTGGGAGCTGGGGCTGGCCGAAACGCAGCAGGTGCTGCTGCTGAACCACCTCCGCGACCGCATCGTCGTGCAGGTGGACGGGCAGCTCAAGACGGGCCGCGACGTCATCGTCGCGGCGCTGCTCGGTGCCGAGGAGTTCGGGTTCGCCACGGCGCCGCTCGTGGTGATGGGCTGCGTGATGATGCGCGTCTGCCACCTCAACACGTGCCCGGTCGGCATCGCCACCCAGGACCCCGAGCTCAGGAAGACGTTCACCGGCTCGCCGGTGTTCGTCGAGAACTTCTTCCGGTTCGTCGCCGAGGAGGTCCGCGAGCAGATGGCCGCGCTCGGCTTCCGGACGATGGACGAGATGATCGGGCGGGCCGAGTGCCTCGACGTCGCGCCGGCTACCGACCACTGGAAGGCGCACGGCCTGGACCTGACGCCACTGCTCCAGCACCCGGTGCTGCCGGAGGGGGCGGCGCGCCGCGCCGTGGCCGGCCAGGACATCGACCTGCGTCACGTGCTGGACCGGACGCTCATCGAGAAGGCCGGGCCGGCCCTGGCGCACCAGGCGCCGGTGGAGATCGCGCTCGGCATCCGCAACACGGACCGCACGACGGGGACGCTGCTCGGGTACGAGGTCACCCGGCGGTTCGGTGGGAACGGCCTGCCGGACGACACCATCCGCGTCTCCTTCACGGGCTCGGCAGGCCAGAGCTTCGGCGCCTTCCTCCCGCACGGCATCACCCTGTCCCTCGAGGGCGACGCCAACGACTTCGTCGGCAAGGGCCTGTCCGGCGGGCGGCTCGTGATACGTCCGCCGCAGGCCGCCGCCTTCGTCGCCGAGGACAACGTCATCATCGGCAACGTGGCCCTGTACGGGGCGACCAGCGGCGAGGCGTTCGTGCGGGGCGTGGCGGGTGAGCGCTTCGCCGTGCGCAACAGCGGCGCCGAGGCTGTCGTGGAAGGGGTCGGCGACCACGGCTGCGAGTACATGACGGGCGGCCGCGTGATCGTCCTCGGCACGACCGGACGCAACTTCGCGGCCGGCATGAGCGGCGGGGTGGCCTGCGTGCTCGATGGCGACGGCACCTTCAGGGGCCGCTGCAACACGGCCATGGTGGACCTCGAGGCGCTCGAGGACGAACAGGAGGTCGCGCGGGTGCACGAGCTGATCGCCAGGCACGCGGTCCTCACGGGCAGCGCCGTGGCGCAACGCGTCCTCGACGACTGGTCAGCCATGCAGGCACGCTTCGTCGTCGTGATGCCCCGTGACTACAAGCGCGTGCGCGCCGCCGAGGCCCGCGCCCGCGCGGAAGCCCGGGCGCCCCGCTTCAGCGACCTGGTGGGAGCCTGACATGGCCAAGGCCACCGGCTTCATCGAATTCGCGCGCACGAAGGCGCCGTCGCGCCCCGTCACGGAGCGCGTCCACGACTGGCGGCACGTCTACACGGGGTACCCGGCCGAGGAGCTGACGCGCCAGGCTGCGCGCTGCATGGACTGCGGCGTGCCGTTCTGCCATCAGGGCTGCCCGCTCGGCAACCTCATTCCCGACTGGAACGACCTCGTCTACCGAGACGGCTGGCGCCTCGCGCTGGAGCGGCTGCACCAGACGAACAACTTCCCCGAGTTCACGGGGCTGCTCTGCCCCGCCCCCTGCGAGGGGTCGTGCGTGCTGGGGATCAACAAGGATCCGGTCACGATCAAGTCGATCGAGCTGGCCATCATCGATCGGGCGTTCGACGAGGGCTGGGTCGTGGCGGAGCCGCCGACCACGCGCACGTGGAAGAAGGTGGCGGTCGTGGGCTCCGGGCCGGCCGGCCTCGCCGCAGCGGCCGAGCTCAATCGTGCCGGACACAGCGTCACGGTGTTCGAGAAGGCCGACCGGATCGGCGGGCTGCTGCGGTACGGCATCCCCGAGTTCAAGATGGAGAAGCGCGTCCTCGACCGGCGGCTCGACATCCTGTCGTCGGAGGGCGTCGTCTTCCGCGCCGGCGTGGACGTGGGCGTGGACGTCTCGGCCGACGACCTGCGGCGCAGCTACGACGCCGTGGTGCTCACCGGCGGCGCCGGTCAGCCGCGCGACCTGCCGGTGCCTGGCCGCCAGCTGGCCGGCGTGCACTTCGCGATGGAGTACCTGACGCAGCAGAACCGGCGCTGCCGGGCGACGAGGTGGAGGCGGCGCCGATTTCGGCCGACGGCCTCGACGTGATCATCATCGGCGGCGGCGACACGGGCGCCGATTGCCTGGGCACGGCCCATCGCCAGGGGGCGCGCTCCGTGTCGCAGCTCGAGCTGCTGCCGGCGCCCCCGGCCGCGCGGGCGGCGGACAACCCGTGGCCGCTGTGGCCGAACGTCTTCCGGACCTCCTCGGCGCACGAGGAAGGCGGCGAGAGGGTCTACGCGGTCGCCACGACGGGATTCGAGAGCGACGCCTCGGGCCGGGTGCGCGCCCTGCGCGGGCACCAGGTCGAGCGCGTCGTCCGCGAGGGCCGTACGACGTTCGAGGCCGTGGCGGGTACGGAGTTCGAGATGCCCGCCGGGCTCGTGCTGCTCGCCATGGGATTCACGGGGCCGGAGAAGAGCCGCCTGCTCGGGGATCTCGGGGTCCGCATGACCGAGCGCGGCACTGTCTGGCGCGACGAGCGTTGGATGACGAGCGAGCCCGGCATCTTCACGGCGGGAGACATGCAGCGAGGGCAGTCCCTCATCGTGTGGGCCATCGCCGACGGCCGGCAGGCCGCCGCCAGCATCGACGCCTACCTGAAGGCCCTGCCCTAGCCGCCGGCCGGTCCCAGCCGCGGCGCCAGCCGCGCGAACGACGCCTGGATCGGCGCCGCGAACTCCGGGGGCAGCCGGTACTCCGCCATCGCGTACGTCACGAACCACCAGGCGAAGGCCAGACGGTGCGCGCCGGCGATGTCGGCGTACGCTGCCTGCACATCCGGACGCATCCGGTAGATGGCCACGGCCAGGTTGGTCAGCAGCGCCTCACCGGCGCGCCCGCCGTCAGCCGCCGCGGCCGGAGCATTGAGCCACTCGTAGTAGCTGCCGGCGCCGGACGCTGCCACCGGATCGGGCCAGCGACGCTCCGCCTCGGGGTCGAGCATGTAGGCCCGAATCATCACCGGGCAGATCCGGACCCCGTTGTCGAAGGTGACCTCGGCGCCGAACGGATCGATCGCGGCACAGGAGAAGGGCTCGACAGGCGGCTGGTCGCGGTCGAACGTGTAGCCCATGGCCTCCAGCAGCGTCACGAAGGGCTCCTCGGTGCGCAGGACGTCCAGGACGGGGCCCTCGCCGATCTCGTCGCGCCAGTCGCCGGTCCGCCCGCCACGGAAGTGGCGCTCGCTCCAGGGCTGCAGCCCCTGCTTGGGATCGACAGCCGCCTTCATGCGGTGGAACTGCGACAGCACGACGGCGCGCCGGAGGTCCCGTTCGTCCACGGGCTGCATGCGGCCCGTGAGCGTCCGCATGGTCCCCATGGGATCGGCGAGCAGGTCCCGGTACCGCACCCGGGACGCGCCGAGCCGGATCCACGAGGCCGAGATGCCGAGGACGTTCGGGAAGTGCTCCCGCACGTAGCGGAGCGCCGCCGACTCCGCGTCCGCGTGATCGACGAGCAGTGCACGCGCGGGGTCGTCGGCGTTGTGCTCGCTCCAGGATACGTAGTGCCGGAGCGAGACCAGGACGTCGCCGGGGTGCCGCACCGTGGACACGACGTGCACGCCCGTGCGGCGCAGCCACTCGACCGTGCGGTCGTCGGGATACACGTGCGCGTAAATCAGCCAGTTCTCGCCGGAGGACTCCAGCATGTCGATCGGCAGGAACCGCAGCGACGGGTCGACGGGCACCCTCGGCAGGCCATACGCCTCCGTCAGGAGCGTGGACAGCCACACGTTTCCGGTCTTGGGTGTACTCAGGATGGCAATCTTCATGGGGTCTGCGCGGCCGGACGGGCCGCGTCGATCGTAATACACCGTCGAGGCCGCCTCTCAGCGGCTGACGATCACGTCCAGAATGACGGTCGCGGGCCGGCCGTCGACCAGGGGCGGCTCGTACTGCCACCGGGCGACGGATTCGGCGAGCACCGTGTCGAAATGGTCCACGGAATCCACGGCGTGCACCTGGATCACCCGCCCGCCCGGATCCACGACGAGCTCGAGCCGTACCGGCGTGCGGCGCTCACCCGGCGACAGGCGCCGCTGCCTGGGCAGCACCTGCGTGATCAGCCGGGGCTCCGCGATGCCGCCTCCGACGCGTCGGGCGCCAGGCGGCCCGAACGGCGGGACCTGGCCCATGGCGGCGACCGCCGCCGATGACGCGCCCAGCTCCGTCATCTCGCGGTCCGGCAGGGCCGCAAGGTCGTCGGCGTCCCGCCAGGACCGCTGCGCCTGGTCCGCGAGCGTCTCGCGACGTTCTGCATCGGGCTCCACCGTCGCCCGGGCCAGGAGCACGCTCGACCGCGCCATGAGCAGCAGCGCGGCATCGGGATTGGCTGGCCGCGCGGCGTCGATGATCGTGAGTGCGGCGTCGAGCTCGCGTGCCGCGGCGTCGGTGCCGTCACCGCGGCTGGACGACGCGCGCCGGAGCCTGGCCCCGGCGGCGATGAGGACCGGCACGACGTTGTTGCCGTCGACCGTCAGCCACTCGTCAGCCACGGCGCCGAGCGGTCGCCAGCGGAACGGCTCCATGAACAGGGCGATCCGCTGTTCGAAGATGCGTCGTGACGCGGGATCGAGCGAGAGCGCGGAGCGCAGCACGTCGTCCGCCCGAAACGCCTCGCCCTGGCGGCGATAGTAGTCGGCAAGCGCTTCGTAGCGCTCGAGCGATGCGGGTGCGGCATCGAGCGCGGCCACCAGCCGGCGCTCCTCGTCCGGAACGGGCGCCGCAGGCCCGCGCTGGGCGGGCGCACCCGTCAACAGCACGGCGACGGCGGCGAGCACGGCGGAGACGGGGCCCGAACCGGTCATGGGACTGCAGGCTCAGCCTACCAGATCGGCCCTCGGTCCGATGGGGCGCCCGCGGCCGGGCTTGTGATTCGGCGCGCGCGCGCGATAATGACCCGAACAAAGGGGGACCACGACATGTCCGATGAAAAGGCCACGAACCAATGCGCTCACCCGAGCTGCTCGTGCACGGTTCCCGCCGGCCAGAAGTGCTGCAGCGATTACTGCAAGAAGGCGCCAGAGACCGAACTGCACTGCAACTGCATGCACAAGGAATGTCACCTCTGACGTGAGCGGCCGGTGCCGGCCGGCGTCGCCCGCGTGACACAATCTGCGGCCGGCGTGACGCAATCTGTCACACCGGCCACGGGTGCGTGGGCAGTTCTGGTCAGCGCCGCGTAGGCGGCCATGGCAGTGATTCTGCAAGGTCACGGGCCATGACCGCCTGGCTTTCACGACGACTGCGCTGGGTGCTCGCGGTGACCTGGGTCGTTGCCGGTGTGGCGCTTGCCGCCGCCACCGTGTTCGATGTCCGCTCGCTGTGGCCCGAGCCCCCGACCCCACCGGAGGTCGTCCGCGACCTCACGGTGCGCCACGTGCCCGACCAGCAGGGCCGCCGCGCCTCGTTCCGCATCATGCTGTTCTCGGACGAGTTCCGCTGGCGCCTCAGCTCGTACGACTCCATCGAAGACAGCGCCTCGCTGCCCGCCTTCACCGACGAGATGAAGGCCGTCCTCAACAGCGCCCGCGAGATCATCAGCATCGGCGCCTCGTCCGAGGAGATTCCATCCGGCACCAGCTCCTCTGGCGGGCGTGCCCGCGAGGAGTGGCGGGCCGCACGCCGCGCCGACCGCATCGCGCTGTGGATTCGCGGAGCGCTGACGAAGCCCATTCCGGTGCGCAAGCTCAACATCGGGCATCACCTGCCCACGACCGCGGGCGGCGATACGTCGGACCAGCGCCGCGTGGTGATCATCCTGGTGCTCGACCAGGACGACGAGGTCAACGTGGACGAGGCGCTGCGCGCGGCGATGCTGTCCGAGGCGGACCGGGCGCCCATCCTGCACTCGCTGCTGACCAACTACTCACTCGGGTCGGGAGACACGTTCACGTGGGTACCCTGACCAGCCTGCCGTACGGCGTCATCGTGGCCTGGGGCGTCTGGCTCGTGGGCGGCCTGGCGCTGCTGCTCTGGTTCCGGCGCCGGTACTCGCCGGCGCCAGCACCCGCCCGGCCCGCCGCCGCGTCGCCGGTGCGCCTCTCAGGCGTGCGGCCACCGGCCGTACCGCCGCCGGCGCATCTGGACTACGCGGAGCCGGAGCCCACGCCGCAGGAGGACGCGTTCGCCGAACTGGCGGCGCTCCTCGACACGCCCGCCGATCACACGACGGACGCTCGATAGCGATCGGTACGGCCCTGGACCGCCGTGGGCGGGCCGTCCGCGGGCCTCCGGGGTGAGGGTAGACTGAGGCGTCCCGCGGCACCCCGCGCGCGGGCCGACCCCGGGAGCCCCGATGCGCCGTCTGCCGTCCGTCGTCCTGATCCTGTCTCTCGCATCCACGGTCGCCTCCGCACAGCCGCCCTCGCCCGTCGCGGCCTGGCGCGCGCAGCACGAGCGTCAGATCGTCGATGAACTCCTGCAACTGGTGTCGCTGCCCAACGTCGCAGGGACCGATGCCGACCTGCAGCGCAACGCCGACCGTCTGCGGTCGATGTTCGAGCGACGCGGCTTCGGCGTCGAGGTGACCGACGGGCCTGGTTCGCCGGTCGTGTTCGCGCGGCGCGACGCCCCGTCGGCGCGCGGCACCATCACGCTCTACATCCACTACGACGGCCAGCCCGTGACGGCATCCGAGTGGACGCGGTGCCAGCCCTTCGCCCCGTGCCTGTACGACGGGGACACCGAGGTGCCGCTGACCGCTGACCGGAAGACCTTCGATCCCGAGTGGCGGATCTACGGCCGCTCGGCCTCCGACGACAAGGGCCCCATCGTCGCGGTCCTGAACGCCGTGGAAGCGCTGTCGGCCACGGGCAGCGGCCCGACGTGGAACGTCCGCGTGGTGCTCGACGGCGAGGAGGAAGCGGGCTCGGCCAACTTCCGCCGCTACGCGGCGTCGCACAGGGAGGCGCTGCAGGCGGACCTGGCCATGACCCTCGACGGGCCGCGGCACCCGAGCGGCCGGCCAACGCTCTACTACGGCGTACGCGGCGGCACCGGCCTCACCGTCACCGTCTATGGCGCACGGGCGGACCTGCACTCGGGCAACTACGGCAACTGGGCCCCGGACCCGTCGATGCGCCTGGCGAAGCTGCTCGCAGGCATGAAGGACGACGCCGGGCGCGTCACCATCGAGGGGTTCTACGACGACGTGACGCCGCTGACCCCGGCGGAGCTTGCGGCCATCGACGACATGCCCAACATCGAGGCCGCCCTGCGCAAGGACTTCCTGGTCGCACGACCCGAACGTCCCGAGCGGCGTCTCGAGCGCAAGCTCAACGAGCCCACGCTCAGCATTCTCACCATGGAGGCCGGCGGCGGCTTCGGTGCGGCGCCCCGCTCCGCCATCCCGGCGACGGCGGCCGCCCGCATCGAGATGCGGCTCGTCCACGGCATCGACCCCGCCCGGCAGAACCGCAAGGTGATCAACCACATCCGCGCACAGGGCTACTTCATCGTCGAGAACCGCGACCCATCCGAAGAAGAGCGGCTCACGCATCCGCTCATCGCGCGCGTGGATCAGCGCGCCGGCTCGACGGCCCCGCGGGTGTCCATGGACGACCCGATGGCGCAGGCCGTGGTCCGCGCCCTGACGGGCAACGGGCGGGAGCTGGTGCGGCTGCCCACGCTGGGGGGCAGCATGCCCTTCGCCACCTTCAGCGACCACATGCCCACGGTGGGCTTCTCGATGGTGAACCACGACAACAACCAGCACGGCTTCAACGAGAACCTGCGGCTGCGCAACCTGTGGGAAGGCATCGAGATGATGGCCGCCATCCTGACGATGGAGCGGCCTCGATGACGAGGCTGCCGCCCTCGATGCAGATGGTGCTGCGCGAGGGCTACTGCGAGTTCAACTTCGGCCAGCCCGATCCGGACCTGCTGCCGGTGGACGCGTTCCGGCGCGCCGGACCGGCGGCAGCCGGCGCATTCGGCGCCGACCTGCTCGCCTATGGCGCCCCGGAAGGGCCGTGGCCGCTTCTCGGCTGGATTCACGATCGCATCCGGGCGCGCGAGGGGATCGCGCTGACCCTCGACGAGTGCGTGGGGACCGGCGGGAACTCCGACGCCATCGATCAGATCTGCACGCTCTTCACGAAACCCGGCGACGTCGCCCTCGTGGAGACACCGACGTATCACCTGGGGCTGCGCATCCTGAAGGACCACGATCTGGTCCTCGAGCCGGTGCCGGTGGACGACGGCGGGCTCTCGATCGCGCACCTGGACGCGTCCCTCGACCGGCTCGCACGTGAGGGGCGCCCGGCGCGGATCCTCTATACGATTCCGACCTTCCACAACCCCACCGGCGTCAACCTCGCCGCCGACCGGCGGCGCGCGGTCGTGGATCTCGCGTCACGCCACGGCGTGCTCGTCATCGAGGACGATGTCTATCGCGAGCTCGCCTACGACGAGCCGTCGCCGCCGTCACTCTTCTCGCTGGCGCCGCGCGGCACCGTCATGCGGCTCGGGTCGTTCGCGAAGGCGCTGGCGCCGGGACTTCGGCTCGGCTGGATCAACTGCAGCGCGGAGCAGGCACGCCGCATCGCGGACGGGGGGCTGCGGGACAGCGGCGGCTGCCCGAGCTATGCCATGGGGATGACGGTGGCCGCGCTCTGCCGGGCTGGAGACTTCGACACCCACGTGGACCGCCTGCGGACGGCCTATCGCGAGCGGCGCGACGCGCTGGCGGCCGCGCTCACCGAGGTGCTGCCGGACGGCTGCCGATTCCGCACGCCCGGCGGCGGCTACTTCATCTGGGTCGAGCTGCCGTCGCACGTCGATGCCGACAGCCTCCTCGCACGCGCGCAGGAGCACCGGGTGTCGTTCATCCCCGGGAGCCGCGTCTCCGCGGAGGGGCACGGCAGCCACGCGCTTCGGCTCGCCTTCAGCCTCATGAAGCCGCAGGCCCTCGCCGAAGGCGCCCGCCGGCTGGCGGCGGCCATCCGCGAGATGGCCTGAGCCTCGCGGCCGCGCCAACCCGGACGGCCGCATCGATCGCCGTACAGCACGAAGGGGCAGGATGACTCCTGCCCCTTCGCGGGATGACCGAACCTCGTGCCGGGGCTACCGGCCCGAGGTGTTGCCGACTTCGGTCTGCGGGAGGCGCAGGGCGACGTACTCGCCCGTGTAGTTGCCGCCGCTGACGCCGACGATGATGTACTGGCGGCCGCCGACCGAGTAGGTCATCGGGTGGCCGACGATCGGAGCCGGCAGCATCACCTCGCCCACCTGCTCGCCCGTCTTCTTGTCGTAGGCGCGGAGCATGGCGCCGCGGCCGCGGGGCTCGATGTTGGTGACCTGCGGGTCGCCGGCGATGACGAGCGTCTTGGTGATCATGACGCCGACGTTACCGGGCTGGCCCGTCTTCGGGATGTCCTTGCCGCGGAGCTGCGGGTTGTTGCGGACGATGTCCGGCGTGTCACCGTGCGGCACCTGCCACATGAGGTCGCCCTTGTTGACGTCGATGGCGGCCATCACGCCGTAGGGCGGCTTGAGGATCGACAGGCCGTTCAGCCCCTCGCCGAGCACCTGGCGGCCGCTGGCGCCACCGAAGCGGATCTGCGGACGCGAGACGGTGCCGTCCGGGTTGCGGCGCGGCAGGCCGTAGTCGGGCTCGGCCTCCCAGCGCGGCTGGCGCGGCTTGCTCGCGAACTGATCGGGGTTCACCTTTTCGAACTCCTCCTCGTCGTACTTGCCGACGGTGATGGCGGAGTTGTGGGCGTGGGTGTAGAAGATGCCCGTCTCGGGGTCGAAGCCCGAGCCCGGCCAGTTCACGCCGCCGGTGGTGTTGCCGATGTTGATCGAGCCCAGCTTGTCGGACTCGGGGCCAACGGGCGGAACGTAGGGGATCTCCTCCCAGCGGAACTTCTCGAGGTTCTTCAGCGCCTGCGCACGCAGCTCCGGCGTGAAGTCGATCAGGTCGTCCTTGGCCACGTAGGTGCGCGAGTAGGCGGGCGGCTTGGACGGGAAGGGCTGCGTCTTGGCCGTCTTCTCGCCGTGCATGGTGCTCTGCGGAACCGGCTTCTCCTCGATCGGCCAGATCGGCTGACCGGTGATGCGGTCGAACACGTAGAGCCACCCCTGCTTCGAGGGCACCG
>JAWKHU010000057.1:0-86492 GCA_041394685.1 Vicinamibacterales bacterium | reverse complement strand
TCGTCGCGATCTCGCGTTCGATCTGCTCCCGGTAGCCGGCCGAGGCGTCGAGCTGCTGAATCAGCCGCATGGCGCGTCCGCGGAGGCGCCCGCCCATCTCGTCGAAATCGGCCTTGGCCACCTTGCCCATGGCGAAGTCGAACTCCAGCTCCTTGATCGAGCGCAGGACGAGGGACTTCTCACGCTCGAGCGCCACGCGCGTGCGGCCTCCCACGACGGTGGGTGCCTGCCCGACGGCTGGCGCCACCAGCGGCGCCAGCGTCCGGTACGCGGCCAGGCCGACGAAGCTGGCCGCCACGATGGTGAGGCTGAGGATGATGATGTTGGCGATGGACTGGCCGGTGGCGACGATCACGACCGCCGTCGCCGCCAGCATCCCGCAGAGGAGGAAGAACTGCCAGGGCGGCAGCCCGTGATCGACGGGGGCCTCGCCAGTCTGGGTCATGTGCGCCATCGGCGAATCAGGAGCCGCGGTCCCGCGGCTGCCTAGTCGAGGTCCCTGAGCTCGTCGTCGAGCCGGGAGCTCAGCATCTGGTCCTCGTCCAGCATGCCGGCGGGTCCGGCCAGCGTGGGCCGGCGCGACCACTTCACGGCAAAGGCCAGCGCCAGCAGCGCACCGGCCAGCCCGATGACGTACGGCACGTAGAGCACCAGTTGCCCGGTACCCGAGATGGGCACGCTCAGCAGGATCTGCCCGCTCTTCCCGAGGTGGCCGCCCTGGTTGATGTGATCACCCGGGTCCACGAAGTGCTGCAGGATCTGGGCCTCGGACTTGCCCTCGTCCAGCATCTGCCCGATCTCGTCCTTGACGAGGGCGCAGTGGCCACACGAGCACTCGCCCACCGGCAGCTTCGAACACCCTCCGCACCAGCAGGCCAGCTTCTTGCCGACCTCTCGCGTTTCGGACGAGAAGATCTGCAGCCGTGCATCCTGCGGGCGGTCGTTGTGCTGCGCGTGCGCGGACACCGGGAACAGCACCAGCGCCAGCAGCAGCAGGGACACCGTGGCCGCCTCGCTCACCGGCAGGCGCGCCGCCGCGAACGTGATGGCCCGTTCCGGCAGCAGCGCGATGCCCGTGCCGATGGCCAGGACGCCGAAGCCGAACCAGATCCAGTTGACCAGCGGGTTGATGTGGACCTCGACGCTGGCCGTCTGGTCCTGCAGTTCGAACGCCGGCATGACGATGTAGAGGTCCTCGGCGAACGAGCGGCGGATGCCCACCTCCGTGGTCGGCTCCTCCTCGTGCTTCCGGTAGAACCACTTGGCGGGGTACATCCGGCCCAGGTCCGCGCCGTCGGTGTCCTTGACGCTGACGTGCGCCGTCACCATCTGCTTCTGCCCGTCGTCGGTCACGCGGATGGCGTCCAGGTGCAGCACGTAGTCGCCGACCGTCGCCTCCTCGCCCGGCTTGAGCAGGAGCTGCTCGTCGCGGCTGAAGCCCTCACCCGCGAAGCCCAGGAAGATGAGCACGATGCCGAGGTGAACGATGTAGCCGCCGTAGCGGCGCTTGTTGCGGCCCACGAGGCCGATCATCGCGGTGAGGATGTCGGTGCCCGTCATGCCGCGCCGGACGACGGCGCCGCGGTAGAACTCCTGCGAGATGGTGCCGAAGACGAAACCGCACAGCGCGAAGCAGATGCCCGAGCTCCACACGCGGACGCCCAGGGCGACGACCAGCGCGCCGGTGGCCAGCCCGAGCCCGACGGGGAACAGGAACTGCTCCGACAGGTTCTTGAGCGTGGACTTGCGCCAGGCCAGCAGCGGACCGACGCCGGTGAGGAACAGCAGGAAGATGCCGATGGGCGTCATCCAGCGATTGAAGAACGGCGGCCCCACGGTCAGCCGCTCGCCGTTGATGGCCTCGGTGATCGTCGGGAACATCGTGGCGAACAGGATGAAGAACGCCGAGAACAGCAGGATCCAGTTGTTGGCCAGGAACGCAGCTTCGCGCGACACCCACGAGTCCAGCTCGTGGCGCGCCTTGAGCAGCGGCAGCCGGTAGATGACCCAGGCAAAGCTGAACGTGGCCACGACACCGATGAACGACAGGAAGAGGCGGGCCAGCGCCGGGTCGTCGCCGAAGGCGTGGACCGACTGCACGACGCCCGAGCGCGTCATGAACGTGCCGAAGATGGTGAGCAGGAACGTGATGATGACGAGCGTGACGTTCCACACGCGCAGCATGCCGCGCCGCTCCTGCACCATCACCGAGTGCAGGAAGGCGGTGGCCGTGAACCACGGCAGCGCCCCGGCGTTCTCCACCGGGTCCCAGCCCCAGAAACCGCCCCAGGCCCAGCTCCTCGTAGGCCCAGATCATCCCGAGCGTCAGGCCGAGCGAGAGGAAGAACCAGGAGAACATCGTCCAGCGCCGCACCGCACGCAGCCACGAGTCGTCCAGGTGCCCGGTGATGAGGGCCGCCAGGCCGAAGGCGAACGGGATGGTCAGCCCCACGAAGCCGAGGTACATCGTCGGCGGGTGGATGGCCATGTAGAAGTTCTGGAGCAGCGGGTTGAGCCCGCGGCCGTCCGTGGGCGACTGCGTGAGGTAGGTGTCGAACGGGTTGTTGTGGATGACCATCAGGAAGAGGAAGAACATCTCCACGACGCTGATGGTGGCCACCACGTAGGGCATGAGCTCGCGGTGGCGCTCGCGGTTCACGCGCACGGCGACCGAGCCGAAGATCGACAGCAGGAAGACCCAGAACATCACCGAGCCGTCGAGCCCGCCCCAGTAGGACGTGATCTTGTAGAAGAGCGGCTGGACGCTGTCGGAGTACCGCTGGACGTAGCGAATCGAGTAGTCGCCCGCCACGAAGGCGTAGACGATGACGCCGGTGGCCACCGTCATGAGGGCGGCGACCGTGTAGAAGGCGCCCACCCCGCTCTCGATGAGCCGCGCGTGCCGCCGCCGGGCCCCGGCCACGCTGGCCGCCGCCGCATACGCCGCCACGACGAAGGAGAGCAGGAGGAGAAAGGACCCGAGGGAGGCCATAGGGTGGAACCTCAGAAAGGACGTTTCAGCGGAAGAACTCAAAAGGCACAAGGCAAAACGGAGAGGCTCGAGCCGCTACGCTGCGACTGTCGCCGAACCGTTGTGCCTTTTGCCTTTTGCCTTGTGCCTCGTCATTCCGTGGACGGCCCGCCCGGCTTGGCTTCGTACTTGGACGGGCACTTGGCCATGACGCCGTTCGGCGATACGGTGAAGCCGTCGTGCGCGAGGGTGCCCTTCAGCACGACCTCGGCGTCGCTCTTGAACGTGTCGGGGACCACGCCCGTGTAGCTGGCGTTCACGATCTGGCCGTTGCTCTGGACCTTGAACTGGTAGTCGAGGCTGTTGCGCCGCTTCATGATGGAACCCGGCACGACGTAGCCGTGGAGTTGCAGCTTCTTGCCGTACCACTCCGAGGGCTGCGTCATCACCTCGTCCACGTGCTTGTAGTACTCCGTCGCCTCGCCCATCGTCTGGTACAGCAGACCGCCGAACGCCAGGGCGAGCACGATGCTCGTGAGACCGACCTTGATGGCTTTGTGCTTCATGGTGTGGACCTTACGGCTGTTCTTGCCCATCAGGATAACGCATCAGCAGGCGGTAGACCAGCGCGACCGGCAGCCCGACGACATTCGTGTACGAGCCCTCCAGCCGGGCTACGAAACGGCCCGCGCGCCCCTGGATGGCGTAGGCCCCGGCCTTGTCGCGCCAGTCGCCCGACTGGACGTAGGCCTCGATGTCTCCGGTTGTCATCGGATCGAACCAGACGGTCGTGTCCGCGAGTGCGGTCACGGGGCCCGAGGGGCCGACCAGCGCCACGCCCGTCAGCACGTGGTGCGCGCGACCGCTGAGCTGCTCGAGCATCAGCCCGGCCTCGGCCTCGTCGGCCGCCTTGCCCAGGATCCGGTCCTCGACCACGACGGTCGTGTCCGCGCCGAGCACCAGGCGACCCGGGTGCCCGTCCGCAATGGCCGTGGCCTTGGCCAGCGCCAGGCGGAGCACGTAGGCCCCGGCCGCCTCGCCCGCCACGGGGGTTTCGTCCACGTCGGCCGCGAGAGATTCAAGGAAATGCCGGCCGCGCGCAGCAGGTCCGCGCGGCGGGGCGAGGCCGAAGCCAGCAGGATGGGTGGTGGCATGCGAGTGAGGGGCGGGGCGCGGGCGCGGGTGCTATCCTCGTCAGGATGGTCCCTGCACACCGCATCATCCCGGGTGTCCTGGCGCACATCATACGGCCGGCCCCGCTCTGTCAGGAGAAGGTGGACTTCGCCTGGCGGGTCGCGGTGGGCCCGGCCATCGGCCGCGTCACGCGCGCCCGCATCGACGATCGGCGCGTGCTGGTCGTGGTCGCCGGCTCGCCCTGGCGGCGCGAAGTGGAGCGATCCCTCGGACTCATACGTTCCCGGCTCGACACGCTCCTCGGGCCCGATGCCTTCATCTCAGTGGAGATCACCAGTCATGACTGAAGCCGTCATCGTCAGTGCCGTCCGGCTCCCCACCGGCAAGTTCCTCGGCACGCTCAAGGACTTCCCCGCCCCCGCGCTCGGCGCGATGGTGGTGCGCGAGGCCGTCGCTCGCGCCGGAGTGGACCCGGCCGCCGTGGACGAGTGCATCATGGGCAACGTCGTCTCCGGCGGTGTCGGACAGGCGCCGGCACGGCAGGCGGCGCTCAAGGGTGGGCTGGCCGACCACGTGGCCGCCCTCACGATCAACAAGGTGTGCGGCTCGGGCCTCAAGGCCGTGATGCTGGCGCACCAGGGCATCCAGACCGGCGACATCGAGATCGCGGTGGCCGGCGGCATGGAGTCCATGAGCGGCGCCCCGTACCTGCTGCCGCGCGTGCGCGAGGGCCTGCGGATGGGCCACGGCCAGGTGATCGACTCGATGATCCACGACGGCCTGTGGTGCCCCTTCGAGAACTGGCACATGGGGAACGCCGGCGAAACCGTTGCCGATGCCTACAAAGTGACGCGTGACGAGCAGGACGAGTACTCGGTGAACAGCCACAGGAAGGCGGCAGCCGCGCAGGCGGCCGGCGCGTTCGCGGCCGAGATCCTGCCCGTGGAGATCCCGCAGCGCAAGGGCGACCCGGTCGTGTTCGACCGCGACGAGTCGGTCCGCGCCGACACGACGGCCGAGGCCCTGCGCAAGCTGAAGCCCGCCTTCAAGAAGGACGGCAGCGTGACCGCCGGCAACGCGCCGCCCGTCAACGACGGCGCGGCCGCCCTGGTCGTGATGAGCGCCGAGCGCGCGAAGGCCCTGGGGCTGACCCCGATGGCTCGCGTGGTCGCGCAGGCGACCTCCGGGCTCGCGCCGAAGATGCTGCTGATGACGCCAGTCGAGGCCACGCGGAAGGTGCTGAAGAAGGCCGGGTGGACGCTGGACCAGGTGGACCTCCTGGAGCTCAACGAGGCGTTCGCGGTGCAGGCCGTGGCCGTGATGCGGGAACTCGGCATCGACCCGGAGCGCGTCAACGTCAACGGCGGCGCGGTGGCGCTGGGTCATCCCATCGGGGCCTCCGGCGCCCGCGTGCTCACCACGCCCTCTACGCGCTCAAGGCGCGCGGCAAGTCGAAGGGCGTCGCCACCCTGTGCCTGGGCGGCGGCAACGGCGTCGCGCTGGCCGTCGAGCTGGCGTAGCCGTCCGCAGGGCGATGCGCGGCACCATGCGCGCCGCGCATCGTTCCCTTGCCTGAAATCTGTGCCAACGATGCCGTGCGCGCGGCTAAGCTGATCCGCATGTCCGGCCGGCTCGTCTTCGTCTGGCGCCTCGCGCTGGTGGTGTGCGCCTGCCACCTCGCCTCCTCCGCCCGCGCCCAGACGACGCAGACTCCCGCATCGCCGTCGCCGGCCACTCCCCTGTCGTCCCTGCCCCGCCCCGAGCGCGTGCGCCGGCTGCGCGGCCGCGAATGGGACATCACCGCCACGCGCGCCCGCGGCCCCATGGTGGTGGACGGCGCCCTCACCGAGGGCGACTGGGAACTGGCGACGCCAATCAGCGAGTTCTACCAGGGCCAGCGCAACGAAGGGCTGCCGGCCAGCGAGCGCACCGAGGTGCGCGTGCTCTTCGACGAGCGGAACCTGTACGTCGGTTTCCGCGCCTGGGACAGCGAGCCGGACCGGATCAAGATCCGCTCGCTCTTCCGCGACGAGAGCGGCGGCGCCGACGACCTCGTGTCGGTCATGCTCGACGCCTACCACGGGCACCGCAGCGCCATCCAGTTCGTGACCAACGCCAACGGCCTGCAGGAAGACCTCCTCCAGACCGGCGAAGCGACCAGCACGCGCAACCACGACTGGGACACCGTGTGGATGTCGCGAGGCCGCCGGCTCGACGACGGGTTCGAGGTGGAGATCGCGATTCCGTTCAAGTCTCTCCGCTTCGAGCCGCCCGACGATGCGAGCGAGGTGACGTTCGGGATCGGGTTCAAGCGCAACATCCCGCGCCGCAACGAGGAGAGCACGTGGCCGTTCGTCCCGAACGACTCCACGTGGTATCGCCCGGCGGAGCTCGGCCACCTGCACGGGCTCACGAGCGTGCGTCCGGGACGCAACCTCGAGATTCGGCCGTACGCGCTCGGCGGACACACCGAGAACTACGGCGACGGGCCGCCCGACCGCACCCGCCGCGAGGCCGGTCTCGACGCCAAGTGGGGTGTCACCACCGGCATCACCGCCGACTTCACCTTCAACACCGACTTCGCACAGGAGGAGGTGGACGTCCAGCAGGTCAACCTCACGCGCTTCTCGCTCTTCTTCCCGGAGAAGCGGCAGTTCTTTCTGGAAGGACAGCAGGCGTTCCGCTTCGGCGTGCCGCAGGAGGCCGATCTCATCTTCACGCGCCGCATCGGGCTCTCGCCGGAGGGCCAGCCGCTGCGCCTCTGGGGCGGCGCGCGCGTATCGGGACGTCAGGGCCGCACGACGCTGGGCGCCATGAACCTGCAGGTGGACGACACGGCGACGACGCCCTCGCAGAACTACACGGTGGCGCGCGTCAAGCAGGACATCCTGGCGCGGTCGAGCATCGGGGCGATGTTCTCGAACGTCGAGGGCGGCGGGCGGTTCAACCGCGTCGCCGGCGCCGATGCCAGCTTCTACGTGAACCGCGTCTGGTTCTTCGACGTCTGGGGCGCACACGTCTCGCGTTCGGAGGGCGGGCGCGGCTCCAATGGCGGCTACACACGCGCGGCCTACCAGGCTGATCGCTACGCGGCGAGCTATCAGTTCCTCGGCATCGGCCAGTCCTTCGCGCCCGGCGTCGGCTTCGTGCGGCGGCCCAACAGCCTGCAGCACGAGGCGAGCGCACGCTTCAGCCCCCGCCCGGGCAACTCCCTCGTGCGCCAGTATCACTTCGAGGGCACGCTCCTCTACATCACCGACACCCGGACCATCCCCGACACGCGCGAGCGCACCTTCAGCGGGCGCGCCGAGTTCGAGTCCGGCGACGCGGCGGAGGTCGAGGTGAACAACATCATGGAGAACCTGAAGCGGCCCTTCACGGTCCGGAACGGCGTCACGCTGACGCCCGGCACCTACCGGTGGACGGAAACGGCTGCGACGTTCGACTCCTTCCGCCGCCGGCACCTGCAGCTCGACGCCACCTACACGACAGGCGGCTTCTATGGCGGCTCGCGCGACGCGGTGTCCATGGCGCTCACCTGGCGCCCCAACCCGCTCGTGGGCCTGACGAGCAACTACGCGGTGAACTGGGTGGACCTGCCGCAGGGCCAGTTCACCACGCAGCTCGTGTCGTCGCGCCTGCAGCTCGCCTTCCGCAAGAACCTGGCGCTGCTCTCGCTCCTGCAGATGAACACCGACTCCCACCAGGTGTCCACCAACCTGCGCTTCAACTGGATCCCCAAGGACGGCACCGACTTCTTCATCGTCTACAACGAGACGGACGGGACGCTGGACCGGTGGACGCCGCGGAACCGGGCGCTGACGGTGAAGTTCAATTATCTGATTCCGCTTTGAGGGGGCTTGGGGCCTGGGGCTTGCGGGTTTGGGGGCCTGGGGGCCTGGGGGCCTGCGGGCTTGAGGGCTTGAGGGCTTGAGGGCTTGCAGGCGAGCGAACGGTGACCTCTCCCTCTGCGCCATCTGTGTCATCTGCGGCCCGTCAGCGCCATCGACGTCAAGCCCTCAAGCCCCCAAGTCCTCAAGCCCTCAAGTCTTCGCCCCGTCCGCGGCCTCGGTGGCCTGCGTTCGCCACCAGGCCAGCATCTCCGTGACGGTCTGCTCGAGCGGGATGCCGGGCGTCCAGCCGGTGTCGGCGGTGAGGCGGGCGTGGCTGCCGAAGAGGCGCGGCACGTCGTTGGGCCGCATGCGCGACGGGTCCCGTTCGAGGCCGATGGGCACGGCCGCGCGTTCGCGGAAGAGGTCCACGAGGTCGCCGATGCGGATCGGGCGTCCGCCGCAGACGTTGTAGGGGCGGCCCGGCTCGCCCGCCTGCATCAGCGCACGATAGGCGCGGACGGTGTCGCGCACGTCCATCACGTCGCGCTCGGGGTCGAGGTTGCCCATGCGCAGGACGGGCTCGAGGGCGCCGCGCTCGATGAGCGCCACCTGCCGCGCGATGCTCGGCGCGACGTAGGCCGGTGTCTGCCGGGGGCCCACGTGATTGAACGAGCGCGCCAGCAGTACCGGGATGCCGTGCTCGCGCCACGCCTGGGCGGCCACCATCTCCTGCGCCAGCTTGCTCGTCGCGTACGGACTGGCCGGCCCGAGCGCGGAGGACTCCGTCAACGGCTCGCCCGCCGGCGCGTACACGGCCGCCGACCCGCTCACCAGCACGCGCGGGGTCAGCTCCGCCCGGCGGAGCGCCTGCAGGAGGTGGTGCGTGCCCATGACGTTGCCCTCGAACGTCTCGCGCGTGTGCGTCCACGAGTCGGCCACGTGCGCGGCGCCGGCCAGGTGGTACACGGCCGCTGGCCGCAGGCCGGCGATGGCGGCGGCCACCTGTGCGCGATCCAGCAGCTCCACCTCCATCCACCGGACGCGTTCGTGCGCGTAGGCGGGCGTGCCCGGCCGCTGCCAGCCGACGATCTCGGCGCCCTCGGCGGCGAGCAGGTCGACCAGGTGCGACCCCACGAAGCCGGCGGCGCCGGTGACGAGGACGGGACCTGACGGAGTGGGGGAAGAGGTCACGTGTGATGTCGTGGACGAGCGGACCGGCCGCCGTACGCCGGCTGGTCCGGCGGGACGGTCAGTAGGTCCGGCCGCCGAAGTTGCCGAAGAAGTTGGAGAAGCTGCCGATGCCGGCGAGCGTGAACGAGAAGTTGAAGCGCCGATCCTGCGACACGGCAAAGCCCAGGCCGGGGTAGTTGAAGGCCTGGTACTCGACCGCGATCCCGCAGCACTGCGCGTTGTAGTTGGCGATGTAGCGCTGGTTGAGGAGCGTGGACCGGCCGATGTCGTAGTTGAACTGCACGGTGCCGCCGACCTTGTTCCCCGCCAGCCGCACGGTGGTCGTCTGCTGCACGTAGTGGTTGGACTGGAAGCCGAACCCGGTCAGGTAGCTCTGCTTGTTCCAGCCCGCCGACGCCTCGACGGTCCGCGACCGCACGACGCCGTTCAGGCCGAGGCCCACCAGCTTGCGGGTCTCGGCAATCGGGTCGTACTCCATGCGGAAGTCCATGCCCACGGTCTGGGTCGGCATGGCGCGGGTGACGAGCGCGATGGTGGAGAAGTTGCTCGGCTCGCGGAACAGCGCCGAGTAGGTGTAGCTGTTGTCGTAGCGGCTGGCGGCCTCGTCCGAGTAGTAGCTCTGGTTGATGCTCACGCTGAGGAACTCGCGCGGCGCGCCCGTGGACGCCGCCGCCGGACGTCCGGCGGCCCCGGCCGCCGCGTCCCCGGACTGGCCCTGGCTGGTCCCCCGCCGCACGAGCAGGCGGTTGGTGAGCCCGTAGGTGATTCGCGTCACCCCGCCCACCACGTACTCGTACGACGCCGTCGTCGGGATGCGGTCCTGCGTGTCGATGCTCGTCAGGCGCTGGAGCGTGAACGCCGGCTCGATGACGTGCTTCATGCGGTCGGCGAACCCGTTGTTCGGCGTGAACACGCGCGTGAACACGGGGCCGACGACCTCGGCCTTCATGTCTGCATCTTACGCGTGACGCCTTCCTCGATCTGCCGGCCGGTCTCGGGGCGACGCTCTCCGAGAAGTAGGTGACCCGGTAGCCGAGCGACGCGTTCACCGAGAGGAACGGAGCGTGCTGAGGGGCGCACGGATGGACGGGAGCAGGTCGACGCGGCCAAGGCCGTAGTCGGCCACCTCGCCGCCGAAGCGGTTCTCCCAGATGACGCGCGTGGCGTCCAGGTTCATCGAGACATAGAGCGGGAGGGAGCCCAGGCGCTGTCCGGTGAACGACGCCACGACGCCGGGGGCCTGCCCGCTGACGAACGAACTGTCGGTGCTCAGGAACGACTCGGTCCGCTGGAAGCTGCCCGACACGCTCAGCCCGCGCCAGGCGCCCGACACACCGCCGCCCAGCGAGCGCGTGCTGAAGGTCTGCTGGTACAGGTTGTTGTTGTAGAGCTGCTGCGCCTGGATGTCCGAGAAGTAGTCGAGCCGCGCCCGGCCCCGCAGGCCTCCGGGCAGCGACTGCGTCACGTTGCTGGTGAGGCGATAGCTCGTGCGCGCCGGATCGACGAAGCCGTTGGTCTCCGTCTCCTTCTCCTGCAGCCGGTAGAAGCGGAAGTCGCCCTGCGACTGCGGCGTCACCATGTAGCGGTACTCGGCCCCGGCGCCCTGGCCACGCGACGTGAACCAGTCGTGCATGAAGGTGGCGTCCTGGCTCCGGCTGATGGCCCAGAAGAAGGCGTTGCTCAGCGAGCTCCCCCGATAGGTGGAGCGGCCGTAGGTGGGCAGCAGGAAGCCGGTCGCGCGGTCGTCGTCCTGGATCGGGTAGTACATGATCGGCAGGTAGAAGACCGGCACGTCCTTCACGCGGATCACGGCGTTGCGGAGCAGCGCGTAGTCGTGCAGGTTGACCGTCGCATTGTTGCTGACGATTTCCCAGCGCGGCGTCGGCTGGACGCACGTCGTGAAGCCGCCCCTGGAGATCCGGTACTTGTCGGCGCCGATCTTCTCGATGGTCTGCCCGTAGAAGTACACGTCGGGCTCCATCGTCCCGAACATGCTGCGGTCCTGCTGGCCGCGCTCGCCGAGCGATGCACTGCCCGATGCGTTGGTGAAGGTGCCGAGCTTGGTGTGCGTGTTGAAAACGACGGTCTCGGCGGCGATGCGGGAGTCGGGCGTGGTGAACACCACGTTGCCGCTGGCGGTGAGCTCGCCCGTGCGGATGTTGAGCAGCCCTTCGTTCGCGAAGAACTTCTGTCCCTCGTTGGGGCTGCCCTTCTCGCCCTCGATCTCGACCTCGCCGGTCAGGCGGACGCGGTCGGCGTCGATGCGCTCGAAGGTGAACTGCCTGGTGACCCAGCCCGGCACGAACTGCGCCGATGCCGGTGCCGCCGCGACGACGAGGAGGACGATCGTGAGGCCGCCGCGCGACACGCGCGACAGCAGGGACGATGACGGCACGGGTGGCTCCGAGAATATCAGATTGACTGCGCGCCCGCCTTGATGAGCCGCGCCCGGAGCGGCCCGGTGAAGTACATCGAACCGCCCGCCGCGGCGTGCCCTCCAGCCAGTGCGCACCGCACGGCACGCAGCGGGTCCGGCTCGATCTCGACGGGGAGGTCCGGCACGAGCTCGCGCAGGCGGCTGGCCAGTGCCCCGGCCGGGAGCGCGCGCGGTGACACGGCCTCGGACGCGACGATGCGCGACGCGACCGGCGCCAGCGGCGCGATCATGCCGGAGACGTCCTTGTCAGCCATCATGGCGAGGACCAGCGGCAGCGGCGCCACGCCCGCGTCCACCAGATACGACGCCAGGGCGGCCGCGCCGGCCGGGTTGTGGGCCGCGTCGATGAGCACGCGGCCCGCACCCGTGTCGAGCCACTCCAGCCGTCCCGGCCAGCGTGCGTCCGACAGCCCCGTCAGCACGCTCGCGCGCCGGACCGCCAGGCCGTGCGCGGCTGCGGTGTCGAGGATCGACACCGCGACGGCCGCGTTTGCAGCCTGGTGCCGCCCACGGAGGGCCAGCGTCACGTCCTGCGACGCACCAGGGCCCGTCCGCACGCACACCGTCGCCACGCCGTCGTGCATCTCTACCCGCTCGATGGCGCGCGCGGCGGAGACGACTGGCGCGCCCACCGACGCCGCGGCGTCCTGCACCACCCGCCCTGCCTCGTCCGGAAGCTCGCCCACCACGAGCGGCACGCCCGCCTTGGCGATGCCCGCCTTTTCGTACGCGATGGCCGCCAGCGTGTGGCCGAGATGCCGTTCGTGATCGAAGGCGATGGAGGTGACGGCCGTCACGAGCGGCTCGACGACGTTGGTGGCGTCGAAGCGCCCGCCCAGGCCGACCTCGATGACCGCGACGTCCACCGAGGCGCGGCGGAAGGCCTCGAAGGCGAGTGCGGTGGTGGCCTCGAAGAAGGTCGGGCTCACGTCGAGCCCGCCGCTCGCGCGGAGCCGAGCGGCCGTGTCCAGGACGGCGCTGGCGCACGCCTCGAACGCCCCGCCCTCCACGGGGATGCCGTCGATGGCGACGCGCTCCTCGATGCGATCGAGGTGGGGCGAGGTGTAGAGCCCGGTGCGATAGCCCTCGGCGCGGAGCGCCCGCTCGACCATGGCCGATACCGACCCCTTGCCGTTGGTGCCGGCGACGTGGATGGTCGGATACGCGCGTTCGGGGTGGCCGAGCGCGGCGGTGAGCGCGCGGATGTTGTCGAGCCCGAGCTTGATGCCGAACTGCTCGAGCGCGAAGAGCCGCTCGGAGGTGGTCACTTGCCCATGAAACGGAGGGCGCGGGCGAGCGTGCCCTTGAGCTCGCGGCGGTCGACCACCATGTCGAGCATCCCGCGCTCGAGCAGGAACTCGCTCCGCTGGAAGCCGTCTGGCAGCTTCTGGCGGATGGTCTGCTCGATGACGCGCGGGCCGGCAAAGCCGATGAGGGCCTTGGGCTCGGCGATGTTGAGGTCGCCCAGCATGGCGTAGCTCGCCGTCACCCCGCCCGTCGTGGGGTCGGTGAGCACGGCGATGTAGGGGAGCCGTGCCCGGTCGAGACGCGCCAGCGCCGCCGAGATCTTGGCCATCTGCATCAGCGACAGCGCGCCCTCCATCATGCGTGCGCCGCCCGAGCAGCACACGATGACGACCGGGAGACCGCGCTCGACCGCCAGCTCGATCCCCTGGACGATCCGCTCGCCCACGACCACGCCCATCGACCCGCCGATGAAGCTGTACTCCATCGACGCAATCACCGCCTCCATGCCCTCGAGCCGGCCGACACCGACCACCACCGCGTCCACGTGGCCCGTGGACTCGATGGCCTTGGTCAGGCGGTCACGGTAGGGCTTGGTGTCCGTGAAGCGCAGCGGGTCGTTGGACCGGAGGCCGGCTCCGATCTCCTCCCACCGCTCGTTGTCGAACAGCGACTTCAGCCGGTCGATCGACCCGATGCGGAAGTGATGGCCGCACTTGTGGCAGACCGCAGGTTCTCGACGAGATCCTTGGTGTAGATGATGGAGTCGCACTCCGGGCACTTCTCCCAGAGGCCTTCGGGGACGCGGCTGGCCTTCTCCGGCGCGGCGAGGGGCTTGCGCGCCTTCTTGAACCATGCCATAGCACGCCAGCTTACACCGAGACGCCGCCCGCGGTGGTCCGCTGCGGCTCAGTTCCGCTTGACGTAGTACTGCGTCCCCTTGCCCATGCCCTTGATCTGCCGCACCAGCTCGTCGAGCGCCGTGTCGTCGGTCTCGGGGTCGAACTCGGAGGTCTCGACCACCAGCAGGGGCGTCGCCGTGTAGTGGAAGAAGAAGTGCTGGTAGGCCTCGTTGACCTCGCGCACGTAGTCCTCGCCCGGCCGGGGCACGTCCGGTTCGGCGTCCGCCGGCCGCCGGCGCAGCCGTTCGACGAGCACCTCGGTGGGCGCCTGGAGGTAGACGACCAGGTCCGGGGCCGGGACGTCGCGGGCCAGCAGGTCGTAGAGACGCTGGTAGATGAACAGCTCGTTGTCGTCGAGGTTCAGGTACGCGAAGATCTTGTCCTTGTCGAAGACGTAGTCGCAGACCGTCGCCTGGAGGAAGAGGTCGGCCTGGCGGAGGCCCGAGAGCTGGCGGTGACGATTGAGCAGGTAGAAGAGTTGCGCCTGCAGGCCGGACCCGGGCCGCTCGGCATAGAAGTCCGCGAGGAACGGGTTCTCGGCATCCTCGAGAATGGTCGTGGCATCGAGACGGGACGCCAGTCGCTCGGCCAGGGCGGTCTTGCCGACGCCGATCGGGCCCTCGACGGCCAGGTAATGGAAGGCCACGCGGACGCGAGTATATTGCAGGTTTCGGGCCTGCGGGAGTGACGATGAGAATCGACCGACTGGAGTTGTTCCTGTGCCGTCTGCCGCTCGTGCACTTCTTCGAGACGAGCTTCGGACGGACCTACGACCGCACGTTCGTGCTCGCCCGGATGGAGGGCGACGGACACGAAGGCTGGGGCGAGGCGGTCGCCGAGGGACACCCGTACTACAGCGGCGAGACGACCGAAACCGTCTGGCACATCGTCACATCGTTCCTCGCCCCGCTCGTGGTCGGACGCGAGTTCGAGCATCCGCGTGACATCTTCGGCGCGCTGAAGCGCGTGCGCACGCACAACATGGCGAAGGCGCTCCTCGAGATGACGGCCTGGACCTCTACGCCCGGATCGAGGGCCAGCCGTTGTCGGCCGTGCTCGGCGGGACCCGCGACCGCATCCAGTCGGGCGTGTCCATCGGCATCCGTGACTCGCTGACCAGCTCGTCGAGAAGGTGGCGCGCGAGCGCGACGCCGGGTACCAGCGGATCAAGATCAAGATCAAACCGGGCCGGGACGTGGACGCGGTGGAGCGGATCCGCGCCCGCTTCGGCGACATCCCCCGATGGTCGATGCCAACGCCGCCTACCACCTGGAGGACGGCGCGCACCTGGCGAAGCTGGACCCCTACGGACTGATGATGATCGAGCAGCCCTGGATATGACGACGTGATGGACCACGTCGAGCTGCAGAGGCAGATCGGCACGCCGATCTGCCTCGACGAGTCGATTCACACCGTGCGGATCGCCCGCGACGCCATCAAGGCGGGCGCCTGCCGGATCATCAACATCAAGCCCGGCCGCGTCGGCGGACACCAGCAGTCCATCGAGCTGCACGACCCGTGCGCCGCCAACGACATCCCTGTCTCGGCACGGCGGCATGCTCGAGAGCGGCATCGGCCGCGCCCACAACATCCACCTCGCCAGCCTCCCGAACTTCCGCCTGCCGGGCGACATCGCCGCGAGCAAGCGCTACTACGACCCCGACCTCATCGAGCCCGCCATCGAGGTGGCGCCGGATGGGACCATCCCGGTGCCGACCGGGCCCGGCATCGGCGTCACCGTCGTGCGCGAACGGGTCGAACGCGCGGCCGAGCGCCACCGCCATCGACGCCCGGGAGCTGGCTCGATGATCGGTCGCTGGACACGCGTCGTCCTCATCGCGCTGCTGGCATGGCTGCGGCCCCGAGCCCGCGCCGCAGGTCACGGCCGAGCCCCTGCGCCCGACCGTCGAGCAGCAGCTCACCCGATCCCGGAACTGGAGAACCAGCGCGTCGCCCGCGGCCCAGCGCCCTACCAGGACATGATCCTCATGCTGGGCGACGAGCAGGCGCACATCCGCCGGCGTGCGGCGCTCGGCGTCGGCCGCGCGCGGCTCACCGAAGCCGTCGCCCCGCTGTCGACCATGGTTGCCTCCGAGACGGACCCGGAGGTGCGCCAGATGGCGGCCTTCGCCCTCGGGCTGATCGGCAGCCCCGACGGCGCCGAGCCGCTCGTCGCCGCGCTCGGCGATGCCGAAGCGCTCGTGCAGGGCGCGCGGCCCGTGCGCTCGGCATGATCGGGCACAAGCTGGCCGCCGCCGCCATTGCGACGATGATGCGCACGCACTGCCGCGGGCGTGCTCGGCGGCATGGCCGCCGACGACGTCGGCTATCCGAAGAGCGCGGCGGTGGAGGCCGTGCGGCTGGGCATGTACGCGCTGGTGCGCCTCGAGGCCTACCCGCAGCTTGCCGAGACGCTCCTGAACGGTTCGGGCCAGCCGATCAGCCGCTGGTGGCCGGTGGCCTACGCGCTGCAGCGCGTGGGCGACGCGCGCGCGGCGGCCCCGCCCTCTCGCTGCTCGACGGCGACGGCCAGATCACGCGCGGGTTTGCACTGCGCGGCCTGGCCACCCTCAAGCACGCCGCGGCGCTGCCGGCCATCACGGCCCTGGCGACGGGCGCGGACCAGCCGCTGGCCGTCCGCATCCGTGCGGTGCGGGCGATGGCCGCGATTGGGCAGCCGGCCAGCGCCGAGCCACTGATGGCGGTGGCGTCGGCAGCCTCGGTCGATCCGAACCCCAGCTCGAAGCCGTCACCGCGCTCGGTCAGCTGAAGAGCACGTCGGCGATGGACTTGCTGATCGACCTGGCCACCTCGTCGTGGCCGTCGATGCGGGCGGCCTCGCTCACGGCCATCGCGCACATCGATCCCGACACGTTCCTCACGGTGCTCTCCAGCCTCGACGCCGACGCCCACTGGTCGGTGCGCGCCGCCGTCGCCGCCGCGCTGGGCGGTCTGGGCCCCGAACGCGGCAGCGCGCGGCTCCACGCGATGCTGGACGCCGAGGACGCGCGTGTCGACCCCGCGGTGCTGACCGCCATGGCCGCGGCCGGCCTTGAGGACGCCGCGCAGGTGCTCACCGCGCGCTCTCACCACGGACGATGCGGTCGTCCGGATGGCGGCCGCCAACGGCCTCGCGCGCCTGAAGGCCACGGCCAGTGCGCCCGCGATCGCCGCCGCGCGCCCGCTGCGTCGGGCGATGCGTCGGCGTGGACGTGCGGCCATGCTGTCGGCGCTCGCGACGCTGATCCGTCGCTGGCACGCCCGGCGCTGACGGCCGCGCTCGGCGATTCGGACTGGGCCGTGCGCGTGCGCGCCGCCGAGCTGCTGACCCAGCTCGATCCCGCGTCGCCGGCGTCGCCGGAGACGCCCGCGCCGGAGCTGGCCCTCACGGGCGATGCGCTCAAGACGCTCATCTCGCCGCCGTTCACGCCCACCGCCTACATCGACACCACCGCCGGCATGATCGAGGTCGAGCTGGCCATCGTCGACGCCCCGCGCACCGTCGCCAACTTCACCGACCTGGCGCGGCGGGGCTTCTTCGTCAACGTGCCGTTCCACCGTGTGGTGCCGGACTTCGTGGTGCAGGGCGGCGACCCGCGCGGCGACGGCGAGGGCGGCCCCGGCTACACGATCCGCGACGAGATCAACCAGCGGCCCTACATGCGCGGCACGATGGGCATGGCGCTCGACTGGCGCGATACCGGCGGCAGCCAGTTCTTCATCACCCATTCGCCCCAGCCGCACCTCGACGGTCGCTACACGGTGTTCGGCCAGGTCGTGTCGGGGATGGATGTCGTCGATCGCCTGAAGCAGTGGACGTGATCCGCACGGTGCGCGTGTGGGACGGCGTCGCGTGGATCGGGACGGAGTAGCCGCGGCGCATGGAATGAGGGCCCCGCCGCGCGCGGCGGGATGCCGACATGAAAAAGGGGCACGCCAGAGCGCACCCTCGTGAGATCCTGGCGTGAAGCTACCGCTTCTTCGCCTTCTTTGCCTTCTTGGCGGCCTTCTTGGCAGCCTTCTTCGCCTTCTTCGCCATCGGTCTAATCCCCCCCTTCAGGTTGGGTTATGCGCCGGGAACTCGCCACGACCACCGGCAGGAGCCTCTGCCGCCTGGCACTCGGCTCGCCGGTATCGGCGTTCCCGCGCCTCGCTGCGCGCCGCACTCGAGGGGCGCGCGAATTGGAAAAAAGGTGGGGCAGTCGAGAACAACCGCCCCTGGTAAGCGGCTCGGCTTACTTCTTCTTCTTCGCAGCCTTCTTCTTCGCCGCCTTCTTTGCCTTCTTCGCCATTGTGCCTCCTGAAGGGCCGTGCTCTGCCTGATGGCGACCGTGGCCTGTCCTTAGTCGAGCTTCACAAGCCGTGGCCTGAGCGTTCCGCCCTCATACCAGATGTAGATTATGGATGAGAAATTGCTGTTGTCAAGCAGAAAGCGATTTGTGGTTGTCAACCGACCGCCGTTCTGCTAGGCCGACGAGGGGCCCGTTACACCCTGTTGTCGGGTCATCCATGCACGTTCTGTAGGGGTCAGCGCGGCGTCCATGCGCGTCGAGCGTGCGCGCGCGGCGCACGGCATCGACCGGCGCGGTGGGCGACTCGGCGAGCAGCGCCGCGATCGTCGCGCGCGCCTCGTCGCGACGGCCCAGGCGATCGAGCTGCACCGCGATGTCGACGCGCGCGCGCACGGTGGCGAGCGCGGCGCGGTGCATGCGGCCCGCGCGTGCCTCCTCCAGCAGCGACTGCGACACCGCGAGGCTGCCGGCCGCGTCGTGGAGGTACACGTCGCGGATGCGCGCCTCGATGTGCGCGAAGAGCGGATTGTGCGGGTGGCGTCCGCGCAGATCGACCACGAGCGCGAGCGCGTCGGTGGCGCGCGCCTCGTACCAGAGGTAGACGACGTGGAGCTGGTAGGCGGCCTCGTCGGTCACCAGCACGCCCTCGCGCTGCGCGCGCTCCATCTGCGCGAGCCCCCCGGCGCGATCGCCGCCCGGCAGCAGGAAGAGCCACCGCAGCCAGCGCAGGTAGGCGGGCGCCACCCCCGCGTAGTACCGGTAGGCGCCGATGCCGAACTCCGCGTCGTGCATGGCGGGGTCGAGGGTGAGCGCGCGTTCGAGCGCCTCCTTGATGCGCTTGCCGTCGCGCGCCGCCGAGAGCCGCTGTTCGCGCAGCACCTTGAACTGCGCCCGCGTGCCCAGCGCGGCGCCGAGATAGAACCATGCCTCGGCGCGGTCCGGCTCGCGCGCGGTCCACGCGGCGGCCTCCGTCACGGCCGCCTCGGCCTGCGCGGTGAAGCGCGCGTCGAGCTGCCGGCCGTCCGGGTCCAGCAGGATCTCCCACCACGTCGCGAGCGCCTCGAGGCCCCGGCAGGCCACCGGCGGTGCGGGGCCGCAGGTCCGCGCCACGATCGCGGGCACCGCGTCGAAGTCGGCGTCCAGGACCGCAGCGTAGGCGCGGGCAATGCGCGGCGCCTCGGTCAGGCCCGGCTGTGCGGGCGCGGCCGCTCGCGCCGAGGTGGATGAGGGGATGGGCGGGAGGACGGCGGCCCAGACGGCCACCGCCAGCGCGCACGCCGCGAGGGCGGGCTGCGTCGCGGAACGGCCGGGTGTCGCGCGCCGGGGGGGGCGGGTCACGGGCACATGCGGTGCGCCTTCAGAGCACGCTGGTCCGGAGACGCTGCTTCTCCTGGTGACGTTCGAGCGCGAGCGCGATCAGCCGATCGATCAGGGCCGCGTAGCCCACGCCGCTCGCCTCCCACAGCTTCGCGTACATGCTGATGGTCGTAAACCCCGGCATGGTGTTGATCTCGTTCAGCACGAGACTGCCCGAACTGCGCGACAGCAGGAAGTCCACGCGCGAGAGCCTGGCGCCATCGATGGCCCGGAAGGCCCTCGAGCGAGAGGCGCTGGACGGCCGCCCGCTCCGCGTCGGAGAGCTCGGCGGGGATGATCGTCCGGGATCCCTCGTCCACTTACTTCGACTCGTAGTCGTAGAACTCGCGCGACGGCACGATCTCGCCGGGCACCGAGGCGATGGGGTCGTCGTTGCCGAGCACCGCGCACTCGATCTCCCTCGGATCGGGCACGCCCGCTTCGACGATGACCTTGCGATCGAAGGAGAGGGCCTCCTCGACGGCGGCGGCCAGCGTGTCGGCGGCCTTCACCTTGGAGATGCCCACGCTCGAGCCCAGGTTGGCCGGCTTCACGAACACGGGCATGCCGAGCTCGAGCACGTCGGCGGTGACCTCGTCGCGGCGGCGCGCCCAGTCGGCGGCCGTGAAGGCCCGCCACGGCGTCACCGGCAGGCCGCGCGCCTCGAACAGCCGCTTCATCACCACCTTGTCCATCCCGGCGGCCGAGGCCAGCACGCCGGCGCCAACGTAGGCGAGATCGGCGAGCTCGAGCAACCCCTGCACCGTGCCATCCTCGCCGAACGGACCGTGCAGGACGGGGAACACGACGTCGAGCGCCAGTCCGCGCGTCATGCCCGGGCCGACGGTGGGCGACAGCGCGACGTCGGTCCGGGCGGCCAGCGGCGCGCGTGCCTCGGACGGCGCCGGCTGTTCCGGGGCGCCTGCCGCACCCGCGCGCGCGCGTTCGATCACGGCCGCCGCCGACAACGTGGCCGGCGCCGCCGACGGCAGCGACCACGCGCCATCCTTGCCGATCAGGATCGGCACCGCCTCGTACTGGTCGGGATCCAGATACTTGAGAATCGACGCCGCCGAGGCGACCGACACCTCGTGTTCGCCCGATCGCCCGCCGTACAGCACACCCACGCGAAGCTTGGTCACTCTGGGATAATACAGAGGACCTGGGGCTTGGGGCTTGGGGCGTGGGCGGGGCTTGCGGGCTTGAGGGCTTGGAGGCTTGAGGGCTTTAGGGCTTGAAGGCCTGAGGGCTTGGAAGGCTTGCGGGCCTGCGGGCTCAGAGCACTGGACCGTACGCGTTGAGCTTGCGCGACCTTCCGATTTCAAGAAATCGGTTTCATCTTCCAAGCCCCCAAGCCCCCAAGCCCCCAAGCCTGCATCCCACCCACGCCCCAAGCCCCACGCCCCAAGCCCTAGTGCCCCCAAAATGTTCTCCCTCACCCACCAGGACGGTCTCGCGCGGCGCGGGCGGCTTGTGACGCCGCACGGCGCCATCGAGACGCCGGTGTTCATGCCCGTCGGCACGCAGGGGACGGTGAAGGCGATGACGCCCCGCGACCTGGTCGAGGCCGGCGCGAGCATCATCCTCGGCAACACCTATCACCTGCACCTGCGGCCGGGCGACGACCTGATCCGCCGGCGCGGCGGCCTGCACCGCTTCATCGGCTGGGAGCGCCCGATCCTCACCGACAGCGGCGGCTACCAGGTGTTCAGCCCGCCGACCGCCGCCGGTGACCGAGGACGGCGTGGTCTTCCAGTCGCACCTCGACGGCAGCCGCCACCACCTGACGCCGGAATCGGCCGTCGACATCCAGTTGAACCTCGGCTCGGACATCGCGATGGTGCTGGACATCTGCCCGGCGCTGCCGGCCGAGGAGCGCGTGCTCGCCGAGGCGGTGGAGGTCACGGCCCGGTGGGCCCGACGCGGCCGCGCGCACTTTCTCGCCCGCCGCGACCGCGGTGCCACCCCCGGCCAGCTCCAGTTCGGCATCGTCCAGGGCGGGGCCTCGCCGGATCTTCGCCGCCGGAGCGCGGCCCTCACGGTGGAGCAGGGGTTCGAGGGCTACGCGATCGGCGGACTGAGCGTCGGCGAGCCGAGCGGCGTCATGTACAAGGTGATCGAGGACACCGCCCCGGCCCTGCCCGCCGACCAGCCCCGCTACCTGATGGGGGTTGGGACGCCGCTGGATCTGGTCGAGGCGGTCGCCCGCGGGGTGGACATGTTCGACTGTGTCATGCCGACACGCAACGCCCGGAACGGGCGGCTCTTCACCAGCGAGGGGCCGGTGAACATCAAGAACGCCCGCCATGCGGAGGACGACGGGCCGCTGGATCCGGCGTGCGGGTGCTACACCTGCCGGACGTTTTCACGCGCGTATTTGCGTCACCTGTTCATGGCCGGCGAGATGACGGCGGGGTGCTGAACACCCTGCACAACCTGTGCTTTTACCTTGACACCATGCGGAGGGTGAGGGACGCTATCGTGTTCGGGACGTTTGAAGCGCTCAGACAGGACTTCCACCGGATTTTTGCCTCCCGCCCGCTCACTGCATGATTCCCACGGTCATCCCTGCAGCCGGACCGCTGGCCTCGGCCGGGGCCGCCGCCGGCCAGCCCCCATCCTTGCGCCGCTGGTGCTCGCGCTGGGCGCGACGCCGGGGCAGGGCGGCAACCCGCTCATCCAGCTCATTCCCTTCGCGCTGGTGCTCGCGATTTTCTACTTCATCATCCTTCTGCCCATGAAGCGGCGGCAGAAGCGGTGCAGGAGTTTCTCGAGGCGCTGAAGGTCGGGGACAAGGTCGTCACGACCGGCGGCATGTTCGGCTCGGTCACCAAGGTAACGGA
Organism: Vicinamibacterales bacterium; assembly: GCA_041394685.1. Taxonomy (GTDB): domain Bacteria; phylum Acidobacteriota; class Vicinamibacteria; order Vicinamibacterales; family UBA2999; genus VFZN01. The sequence continues at coordinate 64,288 of JAWKHU010000057.1, read as the reverse complement.
GCAGTCCATCCAACTCCAGGTCGCACCCAACGTCCGCATCGACGTGGCGCGATCGGCCATCGTCGGCTACCAGGCAGGCCCCGGTGGCTGACCAGAACGCGTGAACCATGGGTAAGAACCTTCGCTGGAAGCTCGTCGTCATCCTGGCCGTCGTGGCCCTGTCGATCTTCGCCTTCTACCCGCCGGGTGAGAAGGTGCGGCTGGGGCTCGACCTCAAGGGCGGTGTCCACCTCGTGCTGCGCGTGCAGACCGACGATGCCCTGCGGCTGCTGACCGAGGGCACGGCGGCGCAGCTCGCCGAGCAGATGCGCACGGCGGGCATCACGGGCATCAGCGCGCAGGCCACGAGCCCCACCGAGTTCACGGTGTCGGGCGTGCCGGCCGAGCAGGATGCGACGTTCCGCAGCTCGCTCTCGACCGTCGAGCTCTCCTACGACCGGTCGTCCACCGGTCCCGGGAGCTACGCGTTCACGATGAAGCCCAACATCGTCGTGGACAACCGCGAGAGCACCGTGAACCAGGCGCTGCAGACCATCGAGCGGCGCGTCAACGAGCTGGGCGTCGCCGAGCCCATCGTCGCGCGCCACAGCGCCGAGGACCAGATCCTGGTGCAGATGCCGGGCGTGACCGACGTCAACCGCGCCAAGGAGATCATCCGCTCGACCTCGCTCCTCGAGCTGAAGCTGGTGGAGCAGGGGCCGTTCCCCGACGAGGCGGCCGCGCGCCAGGCCTACGGCGGCAACCCGCCGCCGGACATCCAGATCCTGCCGGGCCGTGCCGAAGCGGTGGCCCCGGGCCAGCCCGCGGCCCCCGTGTACTACTCGGTGCGGCGGGTGCCGGCGGTGACCGGCCGCGACCTGCGCAACGCGACGCCGCAGCTGGACGAGTACAACCGCCCCGCGGTGGGCTTCAGCTTCAACAGCGAGGGCGCGCAGAAATTCGGCCAGTTCACGGGCAGCAACATCGGCCGCCAGCTGGCCGTGGTGCTCGACGGGCGCGTGCAGACGGCGCCGCGCATCGAGAGCCGCATCGACTACGAGGGCCGCATCACGGGCACCTTCTCGTCGCAGGAGGCAGCCGACCTGGCGCTCACGCTGCGGTCGGGCGCCCTGCCGGCCGGGCTCACCTATCTCGAGGAACGGACGGTCGGGCCCTCTCTCGGCGCCGACTCGATCCGGGCGGGCGTGACCGCGTCGGTCGGCGGGCTCATCGCCGTGCTGATTTTCATGCTGCTCTACTACAAGCTGTCGGGGCTCAACGCGCTCAGCTCCATCCTCGTCAACCTCTGCATCGTGCTGGGCCTCATGGCCTACCTCGGCGCGACGATGACGCTGCCGGGCATCGCGGGCTTCATCCTGACGATCGGCATGGGCGTCGATTCGAACGTGCTGATCTTCGAGCGCATCCGCGAGGAGCTGAAGGCCGCGCGCGGCGTGCGGCAGGCGGTGGCCGCCGGGTTCGACCGGGTGTTCCTCACCATTCTCGACACGCACGTGGCCTCGCTCATCGCGGCCGCGTTCCTGTTCCAGTTCGGCACCGGGCCGATTCGGGGCTTCGCCACCACGCTGACCATCGGGCTGCTCTCGAACATCTTCACGGCGGTCTTCGTGTCGCGCACCGTCTTCGAACTCGTGTTGTCCCGCCGCCAGCAGGCGACGCTGAGCATCTAGTGGCACGTATCCGCCGAATGGCTCGTGCCCGCCGGCGGGCACGGCGAACGTTCATCGACCAGACACCCCTCTAGGCCATGCACATCTTCGAGAACGCCAACTTCAACTTCGTCCGCTGGCGGTGGCACGCCATTGCGCTGTCGTGGGCGATCGTCCTCGCCGGCCTGGTGGTGGCCTGGGGCCGCGGCGGCATGCCCATGGGCATCGACTTCACGGGCGGCACGGTCGTCATCGTGAAGTTCCAGCAGGCGGTGCCCGAGGAGACGGTCCGCCGGGCCCTCGACCAGATCCCCACCGAGAAGGTGGTGCAGCGCTACGGCGTGCCCGCCGACAACGAGGTGCTCATCCGCATGCCCCAGACGGGCACGGAAGAGGGCGGCAACCTCGACGCCGGGGCGCGCGCGGTGGTCGAGGCGCTCAACGCGGCCAACGTCGGGAGCGTCGAGGTCATCAACACCGAGATCGTCGGGCCCGTCATCGGGCGCGACCTGCAGCTCAAGGGCATCTACGCCACGCTGGCGTCGCTCTTCGGCATCCTGCTCTACATCTGGTTCCGGTTCCAGTTCAACTTCGCGGTCGGCGCCATCGTCGCCGTGTTCCACGACATCATCGTCACGCTGGCGTTCCTGGTGTTCTTCAACTACGACCTGTCGTTGAACATCGTCGCGGCCATCCTCACCATCACGGGCTACTCGGTCAACGACACGATCGTGATCTTCGACCGGATCCGCGAGAACCTGCGGAGCCGCCGGCGCGAGTCGCTCGACACCGTCGTCAACGCCAGCGTCAACCAGACCCTGTCGCGGACCGTGATCACCGCGGGCACGACCCTGCTCACGGTGGTCTCGCTGTTCCTGTTCGGCGGCGAGGTGCTCAAGGGCTTCGCGTTCACGATGATCGTGGGCATCATCACGGGCACCTACTCGTCGATGTACATCGCCTCGTCGATCGCCATCATCCTCAGCGGCAAGCAGACACAGGGGCGGCCCCAGTCGGCGCGCAAGGCGTCGTAGGCCGCCGGTGGATCTGGTCGCGGCGGCTCTGCTCGGCGTGGTCCAGGGGCTCACCGAGTTCCTGCCCGTGTCGAGTTCGGGGCACCTGATCCTCGCCCGCGCCATCTCCGGCTGGGACCCCGGCCGGTTCGGCCTCGCGTTCGACGTGGCGTGCCACGTCGGGACGCTGCTGGCCGTGGTCGCGTACTTCCGGGCCGACATCCTCCGCCTCACGCTCGCGGCGCCTGCGGCGCTCTCCGGCCGCGACGGCTCGTTCGAGCGGCTGGGGCGCCTCATCGTCGCGGGCACCCTGCCGGTGGTCGTCGTGGGGCTCCTGTACGCGGACGCCATCGAGACCACGCTGCGGTCGCCGCGGGTGGTGATCGTGGCCCTGGCGGTGGGCGCCATCGGGCTGCTCGCCGCCGAGTGGCTGGGCCGGCAGCGCCGCGACGAGGGGTCCATCGGCTACGGCGAGGCCGTCCTCATCGGCATCGCGCAGTCGGCGGCCCTGGTTCCGGGCGTCTCGCGCTCCGGCGCCACCCTGACGGCCGCCATGCTGCTCGGCCTGCGGCGCGAGTCCGCCGCCCGCTTCATCTTCCTCCTCAGTCTGCCGGCCGTCCTGGCCGCCGCGCTCAAGGAGGGCCTCGAGCTGTGGAAGGCGGGCCTCACGGGCCTGCCCGTGGACGTCTTCGCCGTCGGGCTCGTGGTCTCGGGGCTGGTGGGCTACGTCACCGTGAAGTACTTCATCCGCTTCCTGGCGGGCCACACGCTCGTGGGATTTGCCGTCTACCGCCTGGTGCTGGCCGCGGCCGGCGCCATCTGGCTGGCCGGGAGCGGTGCCGGGCTGTGATGGGGTGGCTGCGGCGCACCTTCCTCACGGGCATCATCGTGACGGTGCCCCTGATCGTGAGCCTGGTGGCCCTGATCTGGATTCTGGGCGCCGTGGACTCGGTGGCGACGCCGCTGGTCTCCCGGATCCTGGGCCGGACGGTGCCCGGCATGGGGGTGGCGATCACCGTGGCGTTCGTCCTGGTGGTCGGCGTCGTGGCGACCAACGTCATCGGGCGCCGGGTCCTGCAGCAGGCCGAAAGCTGGTTGCTCCACGTGCCCGTCTTCAAGACAATCTACGCGCCGGTCAAGCAGCTGGTGGCCGCCTTCTCGCCCGACAACGACGCGGGCTTCAAGAAGGTGGTGGTGGTGGATGATCCCGCGCGGGGACTCGTACTGGGGTTCCTGACGCGCGAGTTCACGCTGGACCGGGGACACGGCGCCGAGGCGATGGTGGCGGTGTACGTGCCGACCAATCACCTGTACCTGGGGGACCTGGTCGTCTACCCGCGCGAGCGGGCGTTCTATCCGGACCTCTCCGTGGAGGAGGGCATCCGGATCTTCCTGACGGGCGGCATGGCGCTGCCCGATCGGGTCCGGGGCATGGTGGACCGCCTGTCGGCGAAGGCGGGTGGCGCGGATGGTCGCACTTAACGAGGACTGGAGAACATGCTGACGAGACTCTTCAAGCAGGTGGTGGGGCGCCGTGCGGCCGGGGCGGCCGTGCTGGCCCTGGCGCTGACGGTGATGGGCGCCCCGGTGGCGATGGCCGCGCAGCCCTCCGAGATGGAGGCGCAGGCGCATCAGCCCGGCGGTGAGATCAACATCCAGCTGCCCGACCTGAACCAGGGTGACTTCCTGGGCATGACGGGGCACCAGATCCTGCTGACCGGCCTCATCGTGTGCGTGCTGGGCCTGGCCTTCGGCGGGTGGGTCTACATGGGCGTGAAGAACCTGCCGGTTCACCGCTCGATGGCCGACATCTCCGAACTGATCTACGAGACGTGCAAGGCCTACCTCGTGCAGCAGGGCAAGTTCCTGCTCATCCTCGAGGCGTTCATCGGCGCGATCATGGTCGCCTACTTCTCGCTGATCGGCCTCGAGGTCTACAAGATCGTGATCGTGCTGATCTTCAGCCTGATCGGCATCGCGGGCAGCTACGGGGTGGCCTGGTACGGCATCCGCATCAACACGCTGGCCAACTCGCGCACGGCCTTCGCGGGCCTCAAGGGCGAGGCATTCCCGGTGTGCGACATCCCGCTGCGCGCAGGCATGAGCGTCGGCATGATGCTCATCTCGGTCGAGCTGCTCTTCATGCTCGCCATCCTCCTGTTCATCCCCGGCGAGTACGCGGGCGTCTGCTTCCTGGGCTTTGCCATCGGCGAGTCGCTGGGCGCGGCGGCGCTGCGCATCGCGGGCGGCATCTTCACCAAGATCGCGGACATCGGGTCCGACCTCATGAAGGTCGTCTTCAAGATCAAGGAAGACGATGCGCGCAATCCCGGCGTGATCGCGGACTGCACGGGTGACAACGCCGGCGACTCGGTGGGGCCGACGGCCGACGGCTTCGAGACCTACGGCGTGACGGGCGTCGCGCTCATCTCCTTCATCATGCTGGCCGTGTCGGACCAGACGGTGCAGGTGCAGCTGCTGGTCTGGATCTTCATGATGCGCGTGATGATGGTGCTGGCCTCGGCCGGCTCCTACCTGGTGAACAACGCCATCGCCCAGGGCCGCTACGCGGGCCAGCAGAAGATGGACTTCGAGGCGCCGCTCACGATGCTGGTGTGGCTCACCTCGATCGTCTCGGTGGTGCTCACCTACCTCCTGTCGTACCTGCTGATTCCGTCGCTCGGCGGTGACACGACGCTCTGGTGGAAGCTGTCCACGGTCATCACCTGCGGTACCCTCGCGGGCGCCATCATCCCCGAGTTCGTGAAGGTGTTCACGTCGACGCACTCGTCCCACGTCGCCGAGGTCGTCACCTCGTCGCGCGAGGGCGGCGCCTCGCTGAACATCCTGTCGGGCCTGGTGGCCGGCAACTTCAGCAGCTACTGGCTGGGCCTCGCGATCATGGGCCTGATGGGCATCGCGTACTACGTGTCGGGCCTCGGGCTGGGCACGCTCATGCAGGCGCCGGCCATCTTCGCCTTCGGCCTGGTGGCGTTCGGCTTCCTGGGCATGGGGCCCGTGACCATCGCCGTGGACTCCTACGGCCCGGTCACCGACAACGCGCAGTCGGTGTACGAGCTGTCGACGATCGAGCAGCTGCCGAACGTCGAGAGCGACATCCAGAAGACCTTCGGCTTCCGCCCAAACTTCGAGGTGGCCAAGGACCTGCTGGAGGAGAACGACGGCGCCGGCAACACGTTCAAGGCCACGGCCAAGCCGGTGCTCATCGGCACGGCCGTCGTCGGCGCGACGACGATGATCTTCTCGATCATCATGGCGTTGACGCAGGGTCTGACGGACGCGACGGCCATCAGCCGGCTGTCGATCCTGCACCCGCCCTTCCTGCTGGGCCTCATCACGGGCGGCGCGGTGATCTACTGGTTCACGGGCGCGTCCATGCAGGCGGTGACGACGGGCGCCTACCGGGCGGTGGAGTTCATCAAGGCAAACATCAAGCTCGAAGGCGCGACGAAGGCGTCGGTCGAGGACAGCCGCAAGGTCGTGGAGATCTGCACCCAGTACGCCCAGAAGGGCATGTTCAACATCTTCCTGGGCGTGTTCTTCTCGACGCTGGCGTTCGCGTTCGTGGAGCCGTTCTTCTTCATCGGCTACCTGATCTCGATCGCGCCTTCGGGCTCTTCCAGGCCATCTTCATGGCCAACGCGGGCGGCGCCTGGGACAACGCGAAGAAGATCGTGGAGACCGAGCTGAAGATGAAGGGCACCGACCTGCATGCGGCCTCGGTGGTGGGCGACACGGTCGGCGATCCGTTCAAGGACACCTCGTCGGTGGCGATGAACCCGGTGATCAAGTTCACGACGCTCTTCGGCCTGCTGGCGGTGGAGCTGGGCGTGTGCATCTCGGCGCAGTCGGGAACGATGCTCACGCACGGGCTGGCGCTGGCGTTCTTCGTGGCGAGCATGGTGTTCGTCTATCGCTCGTTCTACGGGATGCGGATCGAGAACGCCTGATCCGCGGACTGGCGCGGCTGGCTGGACGGCTGCCGCCGGTGCAGACACGGCGGAGCCTGGCGGCTGGCTGAGCCGTGTGTGTGGACGCTGGACGCGCGGGCTGCGTGCCGAGGGGCACGCGGCCCGCGCCCCGGTCACGCGGCGGCGCTGGAGGCTGGCTCTCGACGGACTTCAGGCGCGCGCAGGCGTGACTTCGGCGGCGAGCGGCGTTCCTGCGTGTGACAGGCGCGACACGCGGCCCATCCGTGCGCTGTCATCTTTTGTAACATCTGAAAGATCGATGGATCCGCGGCGCGCGAGCCGTTGACGTGCGGAGGGCCGCCAACTAGAATCGGCGGGCGTTTATGGCTGAGGCCCGGGGTTGAGGTTCGACCGGGGCCGGAATCGAGGGGAAGCGCCGCTCCCTCGGGAGCACTTTCCCGAAACCGGTGTCTAACCCGGTTACTGGGCGAAGAAGGCCTGTCACCAAGCTCGTTGACGCCCTTTTTTCGTGCTGGCTATAATCGGCACCCCTCGCGGCTGCCGAGTGGAACTCTAGGAGGATACGTGCCACGCGACATGTTCGGCGATGTCGTCGACCCTTCGATCAAGATGGGCAACAAGATGTGGTACACGGTGCCACTCACGATGTTGCTCCAGGCGACGGTTGTCGCTGCGCTCATCATCGTGCCGCTCATGGCCGTTGGGGCGTTGCCGACGACGCCGTCGATGATGGCGTTCGTCGCGGCTCCGCCGCCGCCGCCTCCTCCCCCTCCGCCGCCGCCGCCGCCGGCGCCGGCCGAGACGCCGCCGCCTCCGCCGGTGGACGTGAACCCCAACGCCGCGCCTGTTGAAGCGCCCTCGGAGATCAAGCCCGAGACGGGCCTGGAAGCCGGGTTCGAGCGCACGGCCGGCATCGAAGGCGGCATCGTCGGCGGTGTGGCCGGTGGCATCACCGGCGGCATCCCCGAGCCCCCGCCGCCGCCGCCGCCGCCGCCGGCCGCGCCGGTGCGCGTGGGTGGCAACATCAAGGCGCCGCAGAAGGTCAAGCACGTCAACCCCGTCTACCCGCCGATCGCGCAGTCGGCGCGCGTGCAGGGTGTCGTCATCATCGAGGCCACCATCGGCCCCGACGGCGCGGTCAAGGACGCGAAGGTGCTGCGTTCGATTCCGTTGCTCGACCAGGCGGCGCTCGATGCCGTTCGTCAGTGGCAGTTCACGCCGACGCTCCTGAACGGCGTGCCCGTGCCGGTCATCATGACCGTCACCGTTCAGTTCACGCTGCAGTAGGGAGTGACGCCAATGTTTTCAATCGCTCGTAACACGGACTTCTCGGGGAGGATTGCGATGGAAGGTCGGAAGATGGGTCGGATCGGGCGGATCGCGTATGCGGGGCTGGCAATGACGCTCATGAGCACTCCCGCGTTCGCGCAGGAGGGTGGCGGGCTCGATCTGATCGAGATGTTCGAGCAGATGGGCGTGGTCGCCATGGCCATCGCCGTCGTGCTGTTCATCATGTCGTTCTGGTCGGTGGGTGTCGCCATCGAGCGCATCTACACGTTCAGCCAGGCCAAGAAGCAGTCCAAGCTCTACGCGCCCCAGGTGGCCAAGCACCTCAAGGAGGGCCGCCTCAAGGAGGCAATCGCGCTCCTCGGCCAAGGGTGCGCTGCAGCCACCTCGCGAAGGTCGTGCTCGCCGGCCTGCAGGAGTACCGGATCCAGCAGGAGAGCGGCTCCAACCTCTCGCGAGGACATCCTCGACACCGTCCGCCGCTCGATTCGACGCGCCACCGCGCTGACCTCGAACGACCTCAAGAAGGGCGTCTCGGCCTCGCCACCATCGGCGCGACCGCGCGGTTGTGATCTGCTCGGCACCCGGTCGTCCGGCATCCATCAACGCGTTCGTCGGTATCGCGTCGGCGCGACGACTCAAGGTGGTATCGCTCATCTCGGCCGGTATCGCCAGGCCCTCGTCGAAACCGCCTCCGGCGCCTCTTCGGCCGTCCGGCGTGTGGTTCTACAACTACCTGTCCGGCCGCCTCGAGTGGCGCCAACGTGGGATCGTTCAGCTCCTCGTCGGAGATGGTCGACTACTTCATCAAGAAGACCGCCTAGGTCGTCACGGCCAATAGCGCCCGGGTGACCCGTCTGGCATCTCATGGTCCGGCAGCCGAAAGTACCGACAACAGCGTGGTGTCAGCCAGGCAAAAGGCGGAATCAAATCCGACATCAATGTCACCCCGCTCGTGGACGTGATGCTGGTGCTGCTCATCATCATGATGATCGTGGCGCCGCTGCTGCAGAAGGGCGCGGACGTCAAGCTGCCCGTCGCGGCCTACAGCTCCGACAAGCCCGAGACGCAGGGACAGACCGTCGTCGCGGTCGACTCCCAGGGGCGCTTCTTCGTGAACGGCGTGCCCGTCCGCGAAGAGGCTTCGCCAACGCGTCGAGGACATCGTCGAGGCCAGAGCCCGAGCGCATCCTCATCAAGGCCGATGAGGGACGCCCTACGGCACCGTGGTAGCCATGGACCAGCTCCGCGGCCGGCATCGAGGACATGGGGCTCATCACCGACCCCAAACGCTTGCCCGGGAGGCAACTGACGCGGCGGCCCACAAGCATTTCGGCGCCGACAAGGTGTTCATGGGCAAGAAGCTCGAAGTGTCGGGCGACATGAACATCACCCCCATGATCGACGTGCTCCTCGTGCTGCTGGTCATCTTCATGGCCGCGCTGCCGCTCTCGCAGAAGGGGTTGGACATCAACCTCCCCGCCGAGACCCAGCAGGCCCAGCAGCAGCAGGTCGACATCTCGCAGATCGTGCTCGATGCGGCCGATCGCCGGATCTCGGTCAGCAAGAACGACGACATCACGATCAGGAGCTCGAAAGCCGTCTCGGACCGTGCATCTTCGAGACCCGCAAGGACAAGACCATGTTCATCGCGGGCGCCGACGCTCGCTACGGCGACATCGTCGAGGTCATCGACGCCGCCAAGAGCGCCGGCGTCGAGAAGGTGGGCATCGTGACCGAGGCCATGCACGCCGCGCCGCGGCACCGAAACCATCGAACCAGCCGTTTCGTTCGGCATCCCGTTCCGCACACGGCCGTCGGACGCTCCGGACGGCCGTCGTGCTACGGACGCAACGGCTGCCGGCGCAAGTCGGGCGTCAATCAAGCATGTGGACCACCGTGACAATCGTCGGCCTGGCGTCCAGTGCGGGACTGCAGTCGGGCGCGGCTTCCTCCTGCCGGCTGCACCAGCCGGTGGAGCGCGGCTGGCGAACAGCTTCCTTTCGATTGCGAGCGTCGACCTTCGCTTCATCGTCGGCGCGTCGCGAGTCGCGCAAGCGGTCTTCGCTCCCGTTGTCGCCCTTCGTCAGGCGCGCACGACCGATCTCGAACGTCGAGCGAGTGGGCTGGCGAGCAGGGCGCCGCCTGGCGGACGCCACGCTCGAAGACGGGTTGCGCCGCCAGCTGGAACGTGCATTCGCGCAGTCGCAGCGTGAGTTCCGAACGAGTCCGCGCTGACGCGGAGCGCGACGTGCTCGACCTGGCGCGTCAGGTCGAGGCGCGGTTCGGGACAAGGTCCGGGCCCCGTCCTCGATGCCATCGCCACGGGCGCCGCACAGTGCTCTTGTTCGAGCGGGACGACGCGCCAATCTCCTGGGTGGCGCCCGGGGCAGACCTCTCGGGCGGGTGGTGAACGGCTGGATTCCGCTCCGTGAGGCGGAGGGCTGACGAAGGCCGGCCGCAAGCGGACGCCCGTCCTCAACAATCGACGCCCGGTCGTGCTCGCGCGGCCTTCAGAACGACGAGGTGGGGGCGGAGGCCAGTTCCAGCTGGCTCCGGCAGCGTCTTGTCCGCGCAGTGCCAGATGCGCCAGGCCGGCAACGGCGTCGGCAGCCTTGTCGCGGTCCTTGGCGGCCGTGGCGGCGCGGTAGAGGCCCAGAGTGACGCACGGCCCGGTGCCGCTTCAGGCTGCGCCTCGTCGCCGGGAATCGCCTCGGTGGGCCGGCGGACGTCATCAGGAAATCGCCGTGAGCTCGTGGCAAGGTTTCACCGGCATCAGCGGTCGAACTCGAAGCTGAGCCCGTCCTCGACCACCGCAGCCTGCGCGCGAGCGATGGCCTCGTCGGCGTCCCTCGCTGAAGATCTGCGTGGCCTCGAGTTGCTGCGCCATGATGGCCGCCAGCCGCTGGCCACTGTTGCCGTGGGGACCTCGGGAGCCGCGGCAGCCGTGGGCGACGCCGGCGGAAGCGTCGGCCGCATCGGCCGCGGCGTGGAATCGGCGTGACGCCGGGGGCGCCTCGTGCCGGCTGACGGCGGCCTGGCGTTAGTGACACTCCTGACGGGACATTCGCCGTCGCCGACGAGCTCCGCCATCTGCTGCAGCGCGAGGCTGCCGCCGGCGCGATGCCCGACCGCAGCGCCGCGTTCCCACCGCGAAGAGGTCCGCGGCCACGGTTTCCAGCGGCGGCAGGCCTTCGGGATCGACGAGCGGCCGCGCATCGGCCCAGCGCCGCGTCTCGACCAGCCAGGCCGCCCGCGCCAGCGCCGGTGTACGCACCCGTGCGGACGGGCTGGCCTGCGCCGCCTTCTCGAGGTCGGCGAGGACGTCGCGTGCCTCCGCCTGCAGCCTGCTGCAGGTAGCTGTGCGTCAGCCACAACAGCGCGTGGAAGCCGCGTTCGTCGACGCCCAGCCCCTTGCGGGAAACCCGTTCGTCCGCGGCCCGGGCCGAGCGCTCGTTCCAGCTGCTCGCCTCATCCCCAGGCCCAGCGCGAAGTAGATGTGCGAGGGCATGTGGAGAGCGTGGGAGGCGGCCGGCGCGATAAGCTGTAGGCCTCCGCGTAGCACGCCCAGCGGCGCGTGCGCGGTGTCGTCGTAGGCGTGAATCAGGTAGTGGGTGGCCCGGGGTGCTCCGGGTTCCGGCGGACCACATCCTCCGGCCAGCGCCGCCGCCTTCATGTAGGTGGCGATGTCCCGGCCGTCGTGGCTGGTGCCCATCAGGGCCAGCGCGTAGAACGCGGTCACCTCCAGATCCTCCAGGATAGCGCTCGTGCATCGGCGCAGTTCGCCGGCATAGGCGTTGGTCGCGCGCGGCCTTTGTCGCCCTCGCCGAAGGCGCGTCAACGGCATGCAGCCACTCACGCTCCTTGTCCGGACCCCGCGGCGGTGGCACGGCGTCCGCGGTGGGGGCCAATTTCGCCAGCGCCGCCCGCGCGGCCTCGGGTCGGTTTCCGCCCACAGCGGATGGTTGAACGTCATGGCCTCGCCCCCGATGCGCCATGGCGAAGCCGGTCGCGCCTGTAGCTGCGGAAGGCCTCGCGGGCGTCGGCATGCTCGAAGCTGTGGAGCAGGTACCGCGGACAGATGCCTCACGGGCCGCGCCGCTCTGCGAGTCAGGGCTCGATCCGGCCCAGAGACGGCTGCTGCGCCGCCGGCGGGCGGGGCCGCGGCCAGGACGAACGCCAGAGTCAGGCACGGAGCAGCCACGATGTGAACCATCAGCGGGGACCTCCCTCGTGGGCGGTGTAGCCCATGGGGCGCGCTTCGGGGCCCGGCCCATCCGGACGGCGCGCGCGCCAGAACGGCAAGCTCGACGATGCCTGTACACGGCCCCGAGCCGCACGTTTAGCCAGGGCCCCGAAGTGAGAGGAGAGGACCTCGGCTTTCAGCCCGCGCCTCAGCGGGTTCAAGACTACGAAGGTCATGGCGAGGCCCGCCCCAGCCCAGGTCCCACGCCCCAGGTCCCACGCCTAATTGAACGTATAGCGCAGCGCCAAGGCTGATGCGCCAGACGTCGTTGAGGTCCACGCGGTCTGCTGGAACGACCGGTTCATGAGTTCGCCGTCGACGACGCGCAGACGGTGCGCCATGCCGCTGGCATCGAAGGGTCCGCCCTGTGCCGAGGACGGCACGATGAGCAGCGTTGTTGACGAGGCATGGCTCACCGCCCCAGTTCTTGTTCAGCGGGTTGCCGAAGTTGATGGAAGTCCATGCGGAACTGGAACGAGTGGCGCCGGCCCGAGCGTCGCGAAGAGGTCTGCGCCACGGTGAAGTCGAGGCGCTTGACCAGCGGCAGGAACACGGCGCGCTGGACGTGCTCACCGCGGTGCTGGCTCAGGTAGTCGTCCTGCGAGATCTTAGGCGTCCCACATGCCGGCCTGCTCGGCCGAGGTGAACGTGCGGCCGCCGCTCAGGCGTCTGGAAGTTCATCTCGAGGTGTCGCGATGGATGTGGGCCAGGTCGTTGGCGGTGCCGCCGTCGCCGTTGAGGTCGCCGGAGAACACGTAGCTCGCGTTGCCGATCGTGCGGGCCTCGTAGAACATCGAGAACGTGGTCCCGCCGGACGAAATGCTCCTTCGTCCGAGAGCCGGTGGCGTAGAAGCGGTGGCCAGGTAGGCCGGACGCGTAGCCGAGCCGGGGTTCGGGTCTCCAGGTGCTGGTTGCCGTTCCACGAGCCGAAGCAATCAGGCCCGCGTCCACCGTGTTCTTCGCCTCACACCGTAGCTGTAGGCGGCGCGGATGAAGCCGCCCGGGAAGTTCTTGTTCCCCGAAAACGCCAGGTTCCCGAATCTTCGTGCCACGGATTTCTTCAACACGACGGCGTTGGCCGTTGGAGTAGATGCGGTTGCTCGTGTAGCGCGGCCAGTTGTCGACGCCCGTGAAGGCCGACTGCGCCGCCGGCAGGTTACGTTGATGTAGTAGATGCCGTTGTCCTTGTTGTAGAGGAACTCGGCCGTGCCATTGACGCCGCCCGGCAGGCGCCGGTCGACGGCGATGTTGCTCCGCCAGAGCTGCGGGAACTGAAGTCGGGGTTGGTCAGCGCCAGCTCGTAGGTGGCCGACGGATCGCCCGTGACGTTGGTGGGCTTGTAGGTGTCCCGGATCCGGGTTGAACGGCCGCGCCGTGGTGTTGTCAACTGCTCGAAGCCGGTCCAGCACGCCGGTGTTGCTGATCGGTTCGAGATCCAGACGTAGGCCGGACGGCCGGTAAAGATGCCCGTGCCGCCGCGGACACGGGTCCGGCGCTCGGCATCCACGTTCCAGTTGAAACCGGCGCGCGGCGACCAGAGGATGTTCGGATCGAGGGCTGCGCGGTCGATGTACGGGGCGCCGGTCTCGTCACGGAACGTGCGCCCGTCGGCCTCGGCGTTCGCGTAGCGGATTCCCCGAAGAAGGGCACGTCCGAAACGCAGGCCGGTGACCTTCAGGTTGTCCGACACGCTCCGCTCGTCCTGTGCGTGCACGCCCGGTGTACCACCTCCAGCGGCTGGATGGGCTTCTCCTGCCCGGGATGTTGTTCCACCGCACACCGGAACCGGCGGAGGTTCACCGAAGAGGTCGTCCGGTTCGGGTTGGCGAGGTAGCCGTTGAGGTCGGCGTAGAAGTCGTCCAGCGTGTTGTGGGCGTAGACGCTCTGCGAGCCGGGGAAAGAACTACGTTCTCCGACTCGTAGCGCTCCGGCTGCCGCCGAAGGTCAGCGTGTGCGTGCTGCTGAACTTCGTGAAGTTCTCCTGCAGCTGGAAGGTCTTGTAGCGCAGCTCGTTGTTAGGCGTGAACGGCTCGAACCCGACGGACATGTAGGTGGTGTTGTCGCCGCCAGGATGTCGATCAGCGGGAAGAACTCGCGCACGCCTCGCGGCTCTCGATACGGTAGGTGTAGCCGACGATGAGCGAGTTAGCCATGCTGTTGCCGATGACCATTCCACTCGCCGATGCCCGACTTGATGTTCTCAGTCCGGTAGTTCGAGTTGTCCGAAGCTCATCGAGAAGTTGTTCGTGCGGCGGTTGCCGAACCGGCGGTCGAGTTCGACATCAGCACGTCGGTCTTCGAATCAGGCTGCGTGTAGCGGAACGTGATCTTGTTGGCGGCGTTGAGGTTGTAGTCGCCCTTGATCGGATAGCGCTTGGCCGGGGTCTTGAAGTCGTAGCCCTCGTACGGCCCCGTGTCGTAGGAGAAGTTGTTCTGCATGAACGAGCTGACCGGAGTGGGAGTCGGCCACGGTCGTGCAGGTCACCGACCGGTGAGCTCGCCGCCGCGATTGGCGGTGAAGGTCGTGCCGGGCTGCGTGAGGTCCTCGTTCTCGAGGTTGCCGAAGAAGAAGGCCTTGTTGCAGGCGATCGGGCCGCCGACCCAAGCCGGTGTTGGCGAACTCGAAGGTGCCCGGGTTGACGGGCAGGCCCCTTGGCCTCGGTGCCCACACAGTCTGGTTGCCGGAACTGCCGGTAGACGGAGCCGGTGAACTGGTTGGTCCCGCTGCGGGTCACAGTGTTGATGCCAGCGCCGACGAAGTTGCCACGGCGGACGTCGTAGGGCCACGTTCACCTGAATCTGCTCGATGGCCTGGGGCGAGATCGGCGCGACGCGCCGGTGCCGGTCGCCTGGCGCGCTGCCCAGCCCGAAGGTTGTTGAAGTAAGGACCCGTCCACCGTGATGTTGTTCAGGCGGTTGTCCTGGCCCGCCACCGAGCCCGCTGGCCTGCGGCGTGAGGCGCGTGTAGTTCTCGAACCCGGTTGCTCAGGTTGGGCAGCGTGGCGATCTGGTCGCGGCTGACGGCCGTCCGCGGCGCCAGTGCGGTTGGAGCTGAACACCGTATCAGTTTGTCCGAACGACGGTGACCGTCTCCTGCACCGAGATGGCGCGGACGGTGACGTTCAGGTCGTCGCCACGCCGAGGTTGACGCTCACGTCCTCGACAGGTCTGGGGCTCGAACGCCGTGCCGGTGCCGTTGTAGGTCACCGTCACCACGTAGGGAGCCGCCGACACGCATGCCGAGGATGGTGAAGCAGCCGTCGGGCCGCGTCGTGGCCTCGTAGTTGGTGCCGGACAGCAGGTGGATGGCAATCCGCGCTGGCGCCTCCGACGGGCGCCATCTGGGAATCGGTCACGACACCGGTGAGCGATCCGGTGGTCACCCTGGGCAGCCGCCGGGTCACGGCATCGACAGCAACAGGGCCGCAAGGGGAAGCACGCAGCACACGGACACAGAGAAAGGCAACATGATGGTCAGCGTCCTCACTCTCCTGAAACGCCAGTAACGTACCTCCCGTGTTGCCGGACGGTAAAGCAGATGGCAGAGGCGGCTGCCAGTCTGCGCACAAAATAGGGCTGTCCCGGGTGGGGACAGCCCTGTTGTCAAACACCAGAAGCGAGCGGATGGACCGCCCGCCGGCCGGCTACTCGGTGCCGGCGGTCTTCTGCTTGCGGGCTCGGTGGCCTTGTCGCGGAGCTCGTCGGCTTCCTTCAGCAGCGCCTGCTGCTTCTTGGGGTCCTTCTCGAGGTTGGCACAGGCGGAGCAGGGTTCTTGTAGGCGATGGCCTCCATGTAGTCGCTCTTGATCTCGATGGCCTTGTCGACCGACTCGAGGCCGTCCATGACGTAGTCGATCTTTTCGCATGTCCGTCGAGCGGAAAGTCGCAGTTGGCCTTGTCCCAGTAGTAGGTGGCCACCGTGTAGTGCGCCTCGGGGTTGTTGGGCTCGATCTTGATGCGCTCGTTCAGGTGCTCGATCGTCTTCGAAGTCGCCACGGGTGTTGTAGAAGTTCGCGAGCTGGAGGTAGACGGCCGGGTCGTTGGGCCGGGCCTCGCGGGCCTGCATGAAGGTCTGCTCGGCGAGCTCATGCTCCGCGAGTCCTGGTAGAGCGAGGCCGGCATGGTGGTTGGACGGCTCGTCCGGCTGGAGCTTGATCATCTGCTGGATGATGGGCTCGGCGGAGGTCGGGTCGTTCAGCTTGTCGGGAGCCGTAGGCGGCGACCAGGTATCAGCGACCGCGACTGAAGAGCAGGTCGTTGATCTTCTCGGAGGCCACCTTGTAGTTGGCGACGGCCTTCACTCCAGTGCTGGTCGTTGGCGGGCTCCCCCCGGCGGGCCGGGCGGTACATGTTGTCGTAGGAGTTGGCCAGGAAGAAGTAGACGCACCCGGGGCTGTCGCCGCACAGAGTTCAACTCGCTAGCCGTGTCAGCTCGATGGCCTCTTCGTGCTTCGCCGCCGCGCCGCGAAGTCGTTGGACGCGTACAGCTTGTTCCCGTCCTTGTAGGCCTTCATGGCGCGGATCTGGCCGATCTGTCCGCACCCGGCGAGCGCCAGGCTCAGCCCGGCAACCAGGGCCACATACGCCCCCGCTGACCGAATCCTCATCGTCTCCCTGTCGTGCTGTGGTTCCCCAAGTCGCGCGTTTACAACCGCTTACAAACGTCCAGCTCCGGGATCGGCCGGAAGGCACAGGTATCAGTCCCGTTTCTTGACCCCACCTTCGACCCTATGATGGGCGTGGGACGCCGCCGACACCACCCCCTCCTGTAGACACCGTTCTCCATGAGATTCGCTTCGAGGGATCTGCTCGACAGGGTCCGGGCATGCTCCCCCGGACGCCGACCTGAGCTGCTCCGCCGCGCCTACGTGTTCTCGGCGCTCGAGCACAAGGGCCAGGTGCGGCACTCGGGAGAGCCCTACCTCGTCCACCCTCTCGAGGTCGCCGACATCCTCGCCGGGATGAAGCTCGACGCCGTCTGCGTCGCCGCCGGGCTCCTCCACGACGTCGTCGAGGACACCCTCACCACGCCGGACACGCTGCGCGAGCGCTTCGGTGAGGACGTCACGCACATCGTCGAGGGTGTCGCAAGCTCGGCGCGATTCCCACTCTCGTCGAGCGAGGAACGGCAGGTCGAGAACTTCCGCAAGATGCTGCTGGCGATGGTGGATGACATCCGCGTCATCCTCGTCAAGCTGGCCGACCGCCTCCACAACATGCGCACGCTCCAGCACGTGCCCGAGGACCGGCGCGTGCGCATCGCACAGGAGACGCAGGACATCTACGCGCCGATCGCCAACCGCCTCGGCATGGCCAAGATCAAGAACGAGCTCGAGGAGCTCTCCTTCAAGTATCTCGAGCCGGTGACGCCACGAGTGTCAAGTCGCGGGTCGACGCAGCTTCGTAACGCCGAGGGCAGCATCGAGGAGCTGAAGTCGCGCATCACCGCCAAGCTCGCCGACGCCAGATCGGGGTCGTCGCGATCGACGGCCGCATCAAGCGCCTCTACAGCATCTGGCTGAAGCTCAAGCGGCAGAAGATCGAGCTCGATCAGGTCTACGACTTCATCGCCCTCCGGATCGTGACGCCCTCGGTGCGCGACTGCTACGCCGCTCGGCATCATCCACCGAACGTGGTCGCCGGTGCCGGGCCGGATCAGGGCTTCATCGCGATGCCGCGGCCCAACGGCTACCAGTCGCTGCACACCTCCGGTGATCAGCGAGCGGGGGCTGCCTTCGAGGTGCAGATCCGGACGGGGGAGATGCACCGGCGCGCCGAGGAGGGGATTGCGGCGCACTGGAAGTACAAGGAGGGGCGCGTCGGCGCCGGCCGCGACGAGCAGCACTTCCAGTGGCTGCGCCAGCTGCTCGAGTGGCAGCAGGAGGTGGGATCCCGAGGAGTTCCTCACCAACCTCAAGATCGACCTCTATCCGGAGGTCTACACGTTCACGCCGCGCGGCGGTGAAGGTGCTGCCGCGCGGAGCCGGCCGTCGTCGACTTCGCTGCGCCATCCACACCGACGTGGGCCACCAGTGCGTGGGCGCCCGCGTCAACGGCCGCATGGTGCCGCTGCAGGACGCGACTCAAGAACGGCGACATCGTCGAGATCGTCACCAACGCCGCGCACAAGCCGAGCCGCGACGGCTGACGTTCGCCGCGACGTCGCGGGCGCGGAACAAGGTCAAACACCTGATCAGTCCGAGGAGAAGGAGCGCGCGGTGGACTTCGGGCGGAAGGCCTTCGAGAAGGAGGCGCGCGCTTCGACCTCAACGCCGCGCTGCTGGAGGGCGACCGCGTGGCGGCCGCCTCGGCCGAGTTCGGGGCGCCGAAGCCCGAGGACCTGCTGGCGCAGATCGGCGGCAAGGTCTCGGCGCGGCAACTTGCTCGAGGCGCTGGTTCCACAGGACCAGCTGAAGGAGAAGGCCCCCGAGCACCCGGTGCTCTCGGCCGTCCGGCGGGTCCTCAAGCCCGGTGGAAGCCGACCGCATCAAGGTCCGGGGCGCCGACGATCTCATGGTCTTCCGCGCCCGCTGCCTGGCCGATCG
The DNA here is from genome assembly GCA_041394685.1 of Vicinamibacterales bacterium. Lineage (GTDB taxonomy): Bacteria > Acidobacteriota > Vicinamibacteria > Vicinamibacterales > UBA2999 > VFZN01. Next base: position 45,596 of record JAWKHU010000057.1, on the reverse strand, counting down.
GGGCGAGAAGATCGTCGGTTACATCACGCGCGGCAAGGGCGTGTCGGTGCACTCGGCAAGCTGCCCGAACGTCCTGAACCTGCAGTACGACCCCGAGCGCCGCATCGACGTCGAGTGGGACAAGGGCAGCGACAGCGCACCTTACACGGTGCGGCTGACGATGGCGGTGGAGGATCGGAAGGGGATGCTGGCGGCGCTGAGCGCGCGCGTGGCCGAGATCAACACCAACATCACCAACCTCGAGGCGACGACCGGCGACTCGGCGCACGCCACGATCGGCATGACGGTGGAGATCCGGGACATGAAGCACCTGGAGAAGGTGATCAAGTCCCTGCGGAAGTCGAAGGGTGCTCGACGTCAGTCGAGGACCGCGATGACTTCGATCTCGATCTTGCAGTCGCGCGGCAGCCGACCTGCACGGTCGAACGGGCGGGGAACGGCGCCGTGAAGAACCGGGCGTAGACGTCATTCGCAGCGGCGAACTCGTTCATGTCCGACGAACACCGTCGTCTTGACGACGTGCCGGTGATCGGCGCGCCGGCCGCAGCAGCGCGCCGATGTTCTCGAGGACGCGCGTCGCCTGCTCGGTGATGTCCCCGGTGGTGTCTGCCCGGTGGCCGGGTCCATGGGAATGGAGCCCGACAGGAACAGCATCCTGGCCCACGCGGAGCGCGGTGAAGTACAGGGCGATGGCCGGCGCGCCGCGCCGGCGAGAACGGGCTGCCTCGCGCTCCATCAGGCGGCCTTGACGATCTTGCGCGAGCGGATGCAGCGCGTGCAGACGCGCGCGCCCGACCGCGCCGTTCACCCAGCGCCGGACGGACTGCTGGGTGGGTTCGAAGCGGCGGGGACGGACATTGTGGGCGTGCGACACACGGCGACCGAACGCCGAGGCCCTTCCCGCAGATTTCACAGCGCATAGCCATCGGAACGACTCCTCGGACAAACCTCATCTTAGCCCAAGTGAGGCGCTCCGCCGCCCGGCCCTCGACGTACCCAGCCCAAGCCCCAAGCCCCGGTCCCGGCCCCGGGCCCCAAGCCCTCAGGGAATGATGATCCCCGACGGCGACACCGCGGGCTTGCTGCTCGTCGCCCGGGGGTGGGGGCAGCACCCGGCGCAGCAGGGTGAGATAGTCGTCGGGGCCCGTGCCGACGCCGGCCGCGTCGTGGCGGGCCCCCCGTTCGATCCCGCGAGAAGCACCTCGGCGGCGTCCCGTGCGTAGCGGCCGCGCCGCCTTGCCGAGCTCGGCGAGGGCGCGTCGAGTTGCCGCCGCAACCCCCTCGGCAATGGGGTGGCGCCAGCCACCTCGGCAATGACGCCGCGACTCGCGGCCTCGAGGGTCGTGGCCATGGCGGCCGATCCCTCGGCGACGTCGGCGTCGGTCAATCGCGCCAGGCCCTCGGGCCGGTAGCGGACCACGATGCTGGCCAGCAGGAAGAAGAGCTGGAGCTGCCCTTCGCTGAGACGCCGGCCCATGCTGCCCGCTGAGCGTGCCAGGTCCTGCTCCGTCTGGCGGCGGACGGCGGCGGCCGGGTCGCCGCTGGGCAGCGTCGAGATAGGGGCAGTCCACAGGGGCGCGAATCGACAGCCGCTTGGTCGCGCAGCAGGTCGGGCAGATGTCGCGTCCGAGGGCCGGGCATGCCCGCTTGGCCGGCCGGCGGGAACAGAGGGGGCAGGTCACGGTCGTATGAGCTTACTGCCGGAGGCATGTCAGAGCTACGCATCCCTGTCGGGAGGTCGACACCGCGTGCGGGCTGCGCGGCGGGCAGTGTGCGCACGGATTGCCACCTTTGGACCGCCCGGTGCCACGGCACCTTGCTGGAGGGCAGCGTTCGTGCTAACGTCAGCCGGTTTGGCGTTGTCCCCTGAGGCGGACAGAGAGAGGGGACAACTGTCCAAGAACCCGTTTCGGGAGTCAGGCGTCTAATAGCTGTGAACGGTGTTCGGAAGCCTTGATCCGGGACGGTTTTGATCCCGTAAGTTTTTGATAACAGGGTGTTTGTTGGATCCGAGCTCGGGCGCGTCCCGGTGGGCCTCGTGCCTGGCCGAACGTGCGTGCCGCCCAGCGGGGCGGTTGGCCGGGCCCGGGATGTCATTCAGGTGGTTTCGCCGTTCTCGGCGCCGGCTCGCCGGCCCGACATTTCATAGGCACCGCGTTTGCAGTAAGGCGGGGCATCATACGCCCCCGGCGAACGGCCGGGAGGGGGACAGGAAGGAGTGGCTGTCATGGCCAAGGTGAGCAAGCGCAGCACGGCTGCGGCGGTTTCGACGGCGACGCGGTACGACGAACTCAGGCAGATGCTCGAGGAGCGTCGGCGCGATATCCTCAGCGAGGTTCAGGGGCGGATTCGAGGCGTGCGCGCCGAAGGATCGGAAAAGCCCCACGAGGTCATGGATCAGGGCGAGACCAGCGAAGTCGACATCCAGGAGGATATCGAGTTCGCCCTCATCCAGATGAAGGCCGAGACACTCAACAAGATTAACGAGGCGCTTTCCCGTCTGGAGGAAGGCACCTACGGCCGCTGCTTCGAGTGCGGCGACGAGATCTCCGAGCAGCGGCTGCGTGCGCTGCCGTTCGCGGTCCGATGCAAGGACTGCGAGGAGGCCCGCGAGAATGCCCAGAAGCGCGAGCGCATGGCGCAGCGCCGAGGCGCCTCCAGCCTCTTCTACGAGTTCCAGGGGTAACACCCGGCGTCCTTCCTGACAGCAGGCCCCGCCGGTGGCGGGGCCTGCGCCCTACCCACCGGCCACCCGGCCGTCAGCGATCGGCGGCACATTTCTCACACGACCCGGGGGTCGCACCATGAGCGATCACAACGAAGTCATCGTGTCCGAAGAGCGGACCACGGCACCGGTCCCCTCCGAGGTGGCGGTCCTCCCGCTTCGGGACACCGTGCTGTTCCCGCAGGCCTTCATGCCGCTCGCCGTGGCGCGTGAGAGCTCGGTGCGCCTCATCGACGAGGCCGTCGCCTCGGGCCGGATGATTGCCGTGTTCGCCCAGCGCGAGGCCGCCGAGGACAACCCGCAGCAGGACGACCTCTACCCGGTCGGGACCGCCAGCCACATCCACAAGATGTTCAAGCTGCCGGATGGCAGCCTCCGCATCATCGTCCAGGGCGTGACCCGCGTGCAGCTCGACGAGATGACGTCGGTGCGGCCCTACCTGCAGGCGCGTGTCACCGAGCTGGTCGAGGAGATCACCGACAAGGATCGCCTGGAGATCGACGCGCTCCAGCGCAACATCAAGGCGAACTTCCAGCAGATCGTCTCGCTGTCGCCACTCATGTCCGACGACCTGCAGGCGCTCGCGGTGAACATCACCGACCCGGGCCGCCTGGCCGACTTCATCGCCTCGAGCCTCGGCACCATCAGCACCGAGACCAAGCAGGAAGTCCTCGCCACCCTCGACGTGCGTGCCCGGCTCGACCTGCTCAACCGGCTCCTCATCAAGGAGCTGGAGGTCCTCGAGCTCGGCTCGAAGATCCAGTCGCAGGTGCAGTCGGAAGTGGGCAAGAACCAGCGCGACTACTTCCTGCGCGAGCAGCTGAAGGCCATCCAGAAGGAGCTCGGCGAGGGCGACGATCAGACCCGCGAGATCGACGAACTGCGCGAGAAGATCGAGGCGGCCGGGCTGCCGGACGCCGTGAAGAAGGAGGCCCTCCGCGAGCTGGACCGGCTGTCCAAGATGCCTCCGGCCGCGGCCGAGTTCACCGTGGCCCGCACCTACCTGGACTGGATCGTTGCGCTCCCGTGGTCGACCCGGACCGACGAGGTGATCGACCTGGTGCGCACCAAGAAGGTGCTCGACGACGAGCACTCGGGCCTCGACAAGCTGAAGGACCGCATCCTCGAGCACCTGGCCGTCCGCAAGCTCAATCCCGCCCTGAAGGGACCGATCCTCTGCTTCGTCGGCCCTCCGGGCGTGGGCAAGACCTCGCTGGCGCGATCGATCGCGCAGTCCATCGGGCGCAAGTTCGTCCGCATTTCCTCGGCGGCGTCCGCGACGAGGCCGAGATCCGCGGCCACCGGCGCACCTACATCGGCGCCTTGCCGGGGCAGATCATCCAGGGGCTGCGCCGGGCCGAGTCGAAGAACCCGGTGTTCATCCTGGACGAGATCGACAAGCTCGGATCGGACTTCCGCGGCGACCCGTCATCGGCGCTCCTCGAGGTGCTGATCCCGAGCAGAACAACACGTTCCGCGACCACTATCTGGACGTCCCATTCGATCTGTCCGAGGTGCTCTTCATCACCACGGCCAACGTCCTCGACACCATCCCCGGGCCGCTCCGCGACCGCATGGAGGTGCTCGAGCTCGCGGGCTACACCGAGGAAGAGAAGCTCGTGATTGCGCGCGAGCACCTCGTCGCCAAGCAGATTCAGAACCATGGGCTCACGTCCAGGCAGCTGGTGTTCACCGATCCGGGCCTGCGCACCGTGATCCGCGGCTACACGCGCGAGGCCGGTGTCCGGAACCTCGAACGTGAGATCGGCGCCATCTGCCGCAAGATCGCCCGACGGCGTGCCGAGGGCGACGAGTCGAAGATTCGTGTGACGCCGGAACTGGTGCACGACCTGCTGGGCGCGCCGCGCTTCATGCAGGAAGAGATCGAGCAGCGCACCAAGCAGCCGGGCGTGGCCATCGGCATGGCCTGGACGCCGGTGGGCGGCGAGGTCCTGTTCGTCGAGGCCTCGCGGATGGCGGGCACGGGCTCCCTCACGCTCACGGGCCAGCTCGGCGACGTGATGAAGGAGTCGGCGCGCGCCGCCCTCTCGTGGGTCCGCGCGCACGCGACGGAGTGGAACATCGACCCCGACTTCTTCAAGGGCTCGGAGATCCACCTGCACGTGCCCTCCGGCGCCATTCCCAAGGACGGCCCGTCCGCTGGCGTGACGATGGTGACGGCACTGGTGTCAACGCTCACGCAGCGTCCCGTTCGCGGGGACCTCGCCATGACGGGCGAGATCACGCTCGCCGGGAAGGTGCTGCCGGTGGGCGGCATCAAGGAGAAGGTGCTCGCCGCCAAGCGCGCCGGGGTCAAGGAAGTGATCCTGCCCAAGCAGAACGAGAAGAACGTCAAGGAAGACCTGAACGAGGAGCTGCGCCGGGGCCTCACCATTCACCTGGCCAGCAACATCGACGAGGTGCTCCTCCTGGCGCTCCTCCCGGCCGGCCGCGCACCGGCCAAGGGCAAGGCCGCCGCCCGCGGCCGCGCCCACGCCGCCCTCCAGTAACACGAAGGGCACGAAGGCAGGGAGGACACGAAGAGCACGGAGGGCACGAAGGCGCCGAGCTTCTTCGTGCTCTCCGTGTCCTTCGTGCTCTTCGTGTCCTCCCTGCCCTTCGTGCCCTTCGTGCCTAGAGGAGGGCGAGTCCGGCCACCGTCTTCAGGTCCACGATGTCGCCCCGTTCAACCAGGGCGCGCGCCTCGGCGAGCGTGAAGGTTCGCGGCTCGATGTCCTCGTCGTCGTCCTTCGTGGCGGTGGAGTCCGGAGGCGGCGGGGCGAGGTCAGTGCAGCGGTAGAAGGCCATCAGCTCGTCGCAGAAGCCGGGCGTGGGGTAGAAAGCGCCCACTCGTGCGATCGTGCCCGGCCGCAGGCCGATCTCCTCCTCGCACTCTCGAACCGCGGCCGCATCCGGATCCTCGCCTGGCTTCAGGCTTCCCGCCGGCAACTCCCAGATGTACCGATCGAGGGTGTACCGGTACTGCCGGATCAGGATGATCCGTCCGGCTCCGGCTCGGGAATGAGCACCACCGACCCCGGATGGTGGACGACCTCCATGTCAACGGTGTGGCCGGTCGGCATCACCACCCGGTCGACGTCCACGTTGAAGATCCGGCCGGAGTAGACGCGGCGCCGGTCAGCGAGCACGATCTTCGGCGGCTGGCTCATCGGGTTCCTCGCCGAACACGGAGGCTCGGAGTTCCTCGGGCGTGACGGCAGACAGCACGTCCTCGAGGTCGTCGGGCAGCGGCGCGGTGAACGTCATGCGCTCGCCGGTTCGTGGGTGGGTGAAGGCAAGGCGCTCGGCGTGCAGGAACGGACGCGTCAGTCGCTGCACGGCGCGAAAACGTGCCGCCACGCGGCGGTGCACCCCGCCGTAGAGCGCGTCGCCCACGATGGGATGGCCGATCGCGCTCAGGTGCACGCGAATCTGGTGCGTGCGCCCGGTGGCGATGGCTACGCGCAGCAGCGTGAGCCCCTGCAGGTCTCGCGCCCACGTCACCCGGGTCACCGCCTCCCGCGAGCGCTTCGCGCGCGTGGACATCTTCTGGCGATTCCCGGGGTCCCGCCCGATGGATGCCTCGATACGCTTCCGCTGCTGGACGAGGCCCCAGACCAGCGCCACGTACTCCTTGTCGATCTCGCGATCGTGGAACTGGCGCGACAGCTCGCGATGCGAGGCGTCGTTCTTCGCCACGACCATCACGCCGCTCGTTCCCTTGTCGAGCCGGTGCACGATGCCCGGCCGCTTCTCGCCGCCGATGCCGCTCAGGTCGTCCACGTGGTGCAGCAGGGCATTCACGAGCGTGCCATCCTCGTTGCCGGCAGCGGGGTGCACGACCATGCCTGCAGGCTTGTTGACGACGGCCAGATCCTCGTCGTCGAAAAGCAGGTCGATGGGAATGTCCTGGCGACGGGGCGGCTGCCGCGGCTTCGGGCAGCGTCACGTGGACCTCGTCGCCCTCCCGCAGCTGGACGTTGGCCTTGGTTGTCTTCACCCGCGGCACGCGGACGTGTCCGTCGTCGATGAGGCGCTGGATCTGCGAGCGCGAGTAGCCGGAGACCTGGCCGGCGACGAAGCGGTCCAGCCGGTCGCCGGCGGCCTCGGCCGGGACGATCAGGGTGAGCGTGTCCATGGCTGCGTCCGCCGGCCTGGCGGCGTCCTGCCTAGGCGAAACGCGGTTTCCGCGGCCCGCGCGGAACCTCTGGCGCGGCAGGGCGCTCGGGCCGGCTCAGGTACCAGAGCATGAGCAGGCTGAGGGGCGCCAGGAAGAGTGAGATGGCCTGCGACGTGGAGACGGCGCTGAACACCATGCCCCGATCGTCACCGCGGTAGAACTCGATGATGAACCGGGACACCGAGTACAGCAGGACGAAGGCCCAGAACGTGCGGCCCGGAAACGACCGGCCCTTCCGCTCGAGCAGGAGCAGCAGCACGAGGATGACCAGCCCCGCCATCGACTCGTACACCTGGGTGGGATGCAACGGGATGTTGAGCGGCGTCCCGACGTTCAGGTTCGCGGCCGGATCGGTGAAGGTGATGGCCCACGAGACGTCAGTGGGCCGGCCGTAGCAGCACCCGGCCAGCAGGCAGCCCATCCGGCCGACCATGTAGCCGAGGGCGATGCCGGGGGCGAACAGGTCTCCGGACGTCCACAACGGCAGCTTGTGCTTGCGCAGCTGGTAGATGCAGACGAGCACGGCCGCGATGAGCCCGCCGTAGAACACCCCTCCGGATCGGAGCAGGGTGGTGAACTCCTGCCAGCTGCTCGTGAAGTGGTTGAACTCGACGAGGAAGAGCAGGGCCTTGGCGCCGACCAGGGCGGCGATGATGACCCAGATGCCGAGGTCGAGGACACGGTTGCCGTCGAGCCCTGCCGCGTTGGCGCGGCGGACGGCCATGCCCAGCCCGAGCAGGTAGGCGGCCGCGAGGAGCACGCCGTACGAGTAGATGGTGACCGGCCCGAGATTAAACAGAATGGGATGCACGGCGACCCAACCCCAGAATATCGAAGATCATGCAAGCCACGCCGATGGAGATGGCGGCATCCGCGACGTTGAACGCCCAGAAATGCCAGCCCCTCCAGTATGCATCCACGAAATCCAGAACGTACCCGGCGGTGGCCCGGTCGATCAGGTTGCCGATGGCGCCCCCGACCACCCCGGCCATGCCCGCACGGGCCAGCACGTCGGTGAGCGGCACCGTGGACGCGTACCACGCGACACCGCCCAGGGCGGCCACGGCGACCACCGACATCAGCACGGCCTTGAACGCGAAGTCCACGCCGTTGAGCAGGCCGAACGCGGCGCCGGTATTGTGGACCCGCGTGAGCGAGAGCAGGTCCGGGACGACGTCCACGCTCTCGTGGAGCGCGAGTGCGTTGCGGACGAGCATCTTGGTGAGCTGGTCCAGCACGATGACGCCGATCACGATGGCCAGCTCGAGGCGGCGCTCGGCAAGCAGGGTCGTCACCGCCCGGCACCGGCGGCGAGCGCGTCCACGCAGCGCGGGCACAGGCCGAGCGTCCCGGCCTCGCCGCTCACCTCGGGCACGATCCGCCAGCACCGCTCGCACTTCACGCCCTCGGCGCGCGACACGGTGACGCGGGCCGGGCTCGCGTCCGTGGCCTCGCCCAGCTCGACCTGCGACACGCCGAAGAGGGTCGGGAGAAACTCTGCGTACTCCCACAGCAGGCGAGCCTCGTCGCCAGTGGCCTCGATCCGGACGGCGGCCGAGAGCGTCGCCTTGATCAGCTGCTCCTGCCGCTTCTGCTCCAGGGCCACGTTCACGAGGTCGCGCACGGCGCTCAGGCCCGCCCACCGCTCGAGCAGCGCCGGGTTCTCGAGGCGCGCCACTTCGTCGCCCATGGGGAACAGCGCCATGTGCACCGAGGCCACCCGCGTGCCCGGAAGCGCCCGCCACAGCTCGTCCATCGTGACCGACAGGATGGGCGCGAGAAGCCGCGCGATCCCGTCCACGATGGTGAACATCGCCGTCTGTCCGGAGCGGCGCTCCGCGGAGTTCGCGCCGAAGGTGTACATCCGGTCCTTCGTCACGTCCACGTAGAAGGCGCTCATGTCCACGGTGATGAACGTGTTCGCCGCCTGGAAGATCGCGGGATAGTCGTAGTCGTCGTACGCCTGGACGATGCGCCGTGCCGTGTCGGCGAACCTGGCCAGCGCCCAGCGATCGATCTCGAGCATGCGCTCGATCGGCACGGCGTCCACCGCCGGATCGAAGTCGTACAGGTTCGCCGTCAGCACCCGGATCACGTTGCGGATCTTCCGGTAGGCCTCGATCGTGCGGGCGAGGATGGCCTTGCCCAGCCGGATGTCCTCCCGGTAGTCGACCATCGAGACCCACAGCCGCAGGATCTCGGAGCCGCTCTGCTTGATCACATCCTGCGGCGAGACCGAGTTGCCGAGGGACTTCGACATCTTCCGGCCCTGTTCGTCCACGACGAACCCGTGGGTCAGGACCTGGTCGAAGGGCGCCCGCCCGCGCGTGCCGATGCCGACCAGCAGCGAGCTGTGGAACCAGCCTCGGTGCTGATCGCTTCCCTCGAGGTAGATGTCCGCCGGCCACTGGTGGTGCTCGCGGAAGGGCAGGACGGCCTCGTGGCTGGACCCGGAGTCGAACCAGACGTCGAGGATGTTGCCCTCGCGCTCGAAGTCGGTGCCGCCGCACGAGGGACACGTCAGGCCTTCGGGGATGAACTCCTCCACCGGCCGCTCGTACCACGCGTCGGCGCCGTACTCGTCGAACACGCCGGCCGCCTGTTCGACGAGCGCGGGTGTGAGGAGGGCGTGGCCGCAGGCCCGGCAGTCCACGGCCGGAATGGGGACACCCCAGGCGCGCTGGCGCGAGATGCACCAGTCGGGGCGGTTGGCGATCATCCCGTCGATGCGCGCCTGGCCCCAGGCCGGGATCCAGCGGATGCGCTCGCGGATCTCCTTCAACGCCCGGGCACGCAGGTCCTTCGCCTCCATGGCGATGAACCACTGCGCCGTCGCGAGGAAGATCACCGGGTTGTGACAGCGCCAGCAGTGCGGGTACGAGTGGTCGTAGTCTTCGCGGTGCCACAGCCGGCCGCGCTCGCGGAGCGCGGCTTCCACCCGCGGGTTCGCGTCGAACACCTGCAGGCCCGCGAAGAGACCCACGGTGTCGACGAAGTGCCCTCCGGCGTCGAGCGGCGCGTAGATGTCGAGGCCGTACTTCACCCCGGTCTTGTAGTCGTCGGCGCCGTGTCCCGGTGCGGTGTGCACGGCGCCCGTGCCGGCCTCGAGCGTGACGTAGTCGGCGAGCACGCCGAGCGAGTCGCGGTCGTACAGGGGGTGATGGAACCTGAGGCCCTCCATGGCCGTGCCCTCGAACACGGCCAGCGGTTCGCCGAAGCGGCGGCCGGTCCGCTCCGCCACGGTGGCGGCGAGATCCTTCGCCACGATGGTCACGGTCCCGTCCACGTCGTACGCGCCGTACTGGAACTCGGGATGGAAGGCCACCGCGAGGTTCGACGGAATCGTCCAGGGAGTCGTCGTCCAGATGAGCACCGAGACGGCACGGCCCGCCAGGGCCGGCAGCCGGCGGGCGAGCTCGGGCGCGCTCTCGGCCGTGAGCGGGAACTCGACGTAGATCGACGGCGAGGTGTGCGACTCGTACTCGACCTCGGCCTCCGCCAGCGCGGTCCGGCAGTGCGTGCACCAGTGCACGGGCTTCTTGCCCTTGTAGACCATGTCCTGCTCGACGAACCTGCCGAGCGCGCGGACGATGGCCGCCTGGTACCGGAACGCCATCGTCTTGTAGGGGTCGTCCCACAGGCCGATGATGGCCAGCCGCTTGAATCCCTCGCGCTGGATGCCGACGTACTTCTCCGCGTATGCCCGGCAGGCGCGGCGGAAGTCGGCGGTGGACATCTCGCGCTTCTTCGGGCCCAGCTCCCGGTCCACCTTCAGCTCGATGGGCAGCCCGTGGCAGTCCCAGCCCGGCAGGTAGGGGGCGTCGAAGCCGAGCATGTTGTGCGACTTGACGACCAGATCCTTCAGGATCTTGTTGAGCGCCGTGCCGATGTGGATGTCGCCGTTGGCATACGGGGGGCCGTCGTGGAGCAGATACCGTTTGGCGCCCTTGCGCGCCTCCCGGATCTGCCCGTAGAGGTCCATCTCGTCCCAGCGGGCGACCGTCTCCGGTTCGGTGGTCTGGAGGTTGGCCTTCATGGCGAAGGTCGTCCTCGGCAGGTTGCACGTGTCCTTCCACTCAGCCATGGCGATTTGACTATTGTAATGGCAGGGGAACAGTCGTGACCGCAGATGCCGTGCGCGAGCACACGCTGGATAACGGACTCAAGGTGCTGGTGCTCGAGGCCCACGCCGCGCCGCTGGCGTCGGTCTGGTGCTGGTACCGGGTGGGCTCGCGGGACGAGCGCCCGGGCCTCACCGGCGTCTCGCACTGGGTCGAGCACATGAACTTCAAGGGCACGACCCGCATCCCGCGGGACCAGGTGAAGGGCATCATCGAGCGGTACGGGGGGAGCTGGAACGGCTACACCTGGATCGACCAGACCGCCTACCTCGAGACCGCCACCAGCGCCGCCCTCGACCGGATGCTCTTCATCGAAGCCGAGCGGATGGACGCGTGCCTGTACGACCCCGACGAGTGCGAGTCGGAACGCACCGTCATCCTGTCCGAGCTCCAGGGCGGGGAGAACGACCCGGAGCAGCTCCTGGACCAGGAGGTGACGGCCGCGGCCTATCGCGTCCACCCGTACCGCCACCCGACGATCGGGTGGCAGGCGGACGTCGAGACGATGACCCGCGCGGACCTCTACGGGCACTACCGCCGCCACTACTCGCCGTCGAACGCCACGCTCGTGGTCGTCGGCGACGTGGACACCGAAGACGTGCTGCGGCGGGTGGCAGGGCAGTTCGGCGGCCTGCGGGCCGACCCGGCGCCGGACCGCCCCCGCTTCGTGGAACCGCCGCAGCAGGCCGAACGGCGCGTGATCCTCAGGCGGGAGGGCACCACGGCCTACTGGAAGGCCGCGTTCCACGCCCCGGCCTTCGGCGACCCCGAGTACTTCCCCCTGCTCGTGGCCGACGCCGTCCTGAGCGGGGGCGCCGGGCTCAACATCTGGTCGGCCGGCCGTGTCCCCCGCCCGCAGCGCTCCGCCCGTCTCTACCGCGCGCTCGTCAACACGGGCCTCGCCTCCGCCGCCGGCGGGGCGCTGGCGCCCACCGCCCAGCCGTTCCTCTACACGGTGAGCGCGACGGTGGCTGACGGCCGCACGCTGGCCGACGTCGAGGACGCAACCCTCATCGAACTCGACCGACTCGGGCGGGAGGGCATCACCGAGCGCGAGCTCGCCAAGGCGCGGGCGCAGCTGCGAGCCCGGTTCGTCTTCGACATGGACGGCGTCACCGACATGGCGCACCAGATCGGCTACTTCGAGACGATCGGCTCGTGGCGGGACGCGTTCGGGTTCGACGCGCGTCTGGCCGCCGTCACGGCCGAGGACGTCCAGGCGGCCGCCCGGCGGGTGCTCGCGCCCGACAACCGCACGATTGGCTGGTTCGAGCCCCAGGTGGAGCCATGCCGCTGACGCCCGTCCGCCGTCAGCTTCCGAACGGCGTCACGCTCATCGCCCAGGAGAACCCCGCCACGCCCGCCGTGTCGCTGGCCGCGGTCGTCCGGACGGGGACCTTCGAGGATCCGCCCGGCCGCGAGGGCACGGCCGCCCTCCTGGCGCGCTCCCTCGACCGCGGCACGCGTACGCGCACGGGGGACCAGATCGCCGACGAACTGGACGGGATCGGCGCGGCCCTGTCGATTGCGGCGGGCCGCCATCAGGTCGGCCTGAGTGCGACCTGCCTGGCCGATGACTACGCGGCCGTGCTGGCCAGCGCCGCCGACCTGCTGCGCGCGCCCGTCTTCCCCGAGGCCGAAGTGCGCGTCCGACTCCGCGAACTGGTGACCATCATCCGGCAGGAGGAGGACGACCCGGCGTCAGTGGCCGCCGAACGGCTCTGGCAGGAGCTCTACGGGCCTCACCCCTACGCCCGCGCGCTCCGGGGGACCGTCGCCTCCGTGGAGTCGCTCGATCGCGCCGACCTCGTCGCCTTCCATACCGCGCATCTCCTGCCGTCCCGTCTGGTCGTGGTCGCCGTCGGCAGCCTGCCCGCGGCCGCGATGCTCGATGCGGCGACGACCGCTTTCGCCGAGTGGGCGGCGGACCCGGGCCGTGTGCCCGCCGTGGTTCCCGATGCGCCGCCGGCCCGCAGCCGCCGGGAGGTGCGCGTGGCGATGCCCGACAAGGCGCAGGCCGACATCGCGTACGGCTTCGTCGGGATCCGGCGATCGGACCCGGCCTACATGCCCGCGTCGGTGATGAACAACGTGCTGGGGCAGTTCGCGCTCGGTGGACGTCTCGGCGACAGCATCCGCGAGCGCCAGGGCATGGCGTACTACGTGTTCAGCGCGCTCGACGCCGGCGTCGGTCCCGGTCCGGTGTCGATCCGGGCCGGCGTCTCCGAAGACAACATCGATCGGACGATCGCCTCTATCGACCGCGAAATCGACGCCGTCCGTGCCGAAGGATTCACCGAGACGGAGGTCGCCGAATCGGTGCAGTACCTGACCGGCGCGCTGCCGCGCCAGCTCGAAACCAACGCCGGCATGGCCGGGTTCCTGTTGAACGCGGAGCTCTTCGATCTCGGCCTCGACTACGACCGTCGTCTGCCGGACCTGCTGCAGGCGGTCACACGCGACGCCGTGATCGACCAGGCGCGCCGGCTCCTCGATCCGCAACAGGCCACCGTCGTCGTCGCCGGGCCCGCTGGAGCGCACACGCAACCTGCACTACAGTCTTAGGGCCCCGCGGCCGAGCCGGCCGCGCCCGCACCCCATGGCCGCGATCACGATTCGCAACCTGACGACCTACGAGGAGTTCAAGACCGTCCTCGAACTCGAGCGCACCGTCTGGGGATTCTCCGACCCCTTCGACATGGTGCCGCCCGTCGTGTTCACCATCACCGTCAAGCGCGGCGCCATCCTGCTCGGCGCCTTCGACGAACACGACCGCATGGTCGGCTTCTGCTACTCGCTGGTGGGCATGAAGGGCCGCCAGCCCCTGCAGTGGTCGCACATGACGGGCGTGCTGCCCGAACATCGGGGCGGGCTCGGCGTGCGGCTCAAGATGGCGCAGCGCGAGCGGGCCTCGAGCTCGGCTACGACCTGATCGAGTGGACGTTCGATCCGCTGCAGGCGATGAACGCCCACCTGAACATGACGAAGCTGGGATGCGTGGCCGAGGAGCACCACCGCAACGTCTACGGCGAGTCCACGAGCGCGCTGCATCGAGGCACGCCCACCGATCGGCTCGTCGCGCAGTGGCACATCGGGTCGCCGCACGTGGAGAGGCGCCTGGCCTCGTCGCCCGAGCTCCGGTTCCGCAGCGCGGAGGTGGCCGACGCGCCGCTCGTCAACCGGACGGGCCTCGTCGGGGGCTGGCGGGCCTGCCTGTCCGTCGATCTCGAGCTCGACGACCGGCGCTGCTGGCTCGAGATCCCCACGGGATTCACGGACCTCCAGCTGCAGTCGCTCGAGCTCGCCATGGCCTGGCGCATGCAGACGCGCGACGTGTTCGAGACCTACTTCAGGCGCGGATATCGCGTGGTGGACTTCGTCCTCAGCCGCGACCAGGGATTCGGCCGCTACCTGCTCGCGCGCGAGGCGTAGAGGACCGCGTCAACGCCGCGGGACGCCCCGCCGCGTCAGCCGGGCGGCCACGCCATCGCACGCCCGCCGATGACGTGCATGTGCAGGTGGAAGACGGTCTGCCCCGCCTGCGCGTTGCAGTTGATCACCGTCCGGAATCCCGACTGGTCGAAGCCCCGCTCTCGTGCGATCGCGGCCGCGCGCCGGGCCATGGCGCCGACGAGCGCGTCGTGCTCCGGCGCGAGGTCGTTGAGGGTGGCGACGTGGCGGCGCGGCACGATCAGGACGTGCATGGGCGCCTGCGGGTTGATGTCGTCGAACGCGACGAGCAGGTCATCCTCGAACACCTTCGACGCCGGAATCTGGCCGTCCACGATCTGACAGAACAGGCACGCCATGGCCCTCATCCTGCATCAGGTGACGCTCGGGCGACAAGGGAGGCGGCCGCGTAATGCGCGTGTGTTACAAGTAGGTGAGACCCCGAGAGGAGGAGCAATGATCGAAAAGTACAAGGACCTCGAGGCCCTGGCCGGAAAGCTCGGCATCCAGAATTTCTCGATGGCGGAATCGGGCGGCAAGGTCAGCATCAAGGGCAAGACGACCTATCAGCTCGAGAAGGACCTGTTCTGGGACGGCATCAAGAAGCATGACGGCTGGCAGAACGAGGTCGCGGCCGACATCAGCGCCGAGAAGACCGACATCCACGGCATCCACGTCGTGCAGCCTGGCGAGTCGCTCTCCAAGATCGCCAAGGTGCACCTCGACGACGCGAACCGCTACATGGACATCTTCAACGCCAACAAGGACCAGTTGAAGGATCCCAACCTCATCCATCCCGGCCAGAAGCTCGTCATTCCGAAGAAGTAGCCGGCACCGCCGCGCGCGTCACCACCACGACGCGCGGGATGCCCTGCAGATCGTCGCGGATGCGGAGGAGCTCGATCCCCTCCGTGTCCGCTACGCACCGCGCGACCGCCTCCGCCTGCCCCAGCCCGATCTCCATGAGCAGGCGCCCTCCCGGCGCCAGCGCCGCGGCCGCCGCACGCACCACGCCCCAGACAATGTCCAGGCCGCCCGGTCCTCCGCCGACGAGCGCCGTGCGCGGCTCGAAGTCCCGCACCTCCGGCTGCAGTCCCCCGTAGTCGGCGTCGGCCACATACGGCGGGTTCGAGACGATCAGGTCGAACGGAGGCAGCGCCGAGGCGATGAACGGCCCCTCGTGCCACGCAACAGGCGCGCCGAGGCGCTCCGCGTTTCGGCCGGCGATCGCCAGAGCCGGGCGTGAGACGTCGGTGGCGTCTACGCGGGCGCCCGATAGCTCCAGCGCCAGCGTGACGGCCAGGCAGCCGGATCCGGTACCGATGTCGAGCACGTGGGGCGGCGCGTGTCCGGGTGCCCAGGCGAGCGCCTCCTCGACGATCAGCTCGGTTTCGGGGCGCGGGATCAGGACGTCCGGGCCGACGGTGAATGTCCGGCCCCAGAACTCCTGCGCTCCGACGATGTAAGCGACCGGCTCCCGCGTCGCCCGCCTGCCGACGAGCGCGTCCAGGCGGGCGGCCAGGCCATCCGGCGCCTCCTCTCGGCCCCGCGCCACATACGTCGCCCGATCCCAGCCGAGCGCATGGCGGGCCAGCAGCTCGGCATCGAGCGCGGCCTCGGCCTCGGGCACGCCCGCGGCGATCAGGCGCGCGCTCGCGCCCCGCACGAGCGACTGGAGCACCATGGAAGCCCTACAGGCCGGTGCCGACCGCCGTCACTTCCTTCAGCTTCTCGGCCGTGTAGTGCGTCGTCAGCGCGTCGACCAGCTCGCCGATGCTGCCGTCGAGCACCGCGTCGATCTGGTGCGTGGTGAAGTTGATCCGGTGATCGGTGATGCGGCTCTGCGGGAAGTTGTAGGTGCGGATCTTTTCGGACCGCTCGCCTGAGCCCACCTGGCCGCGGCGCTCCTTCGCGATGGCCTCCTGCTGCTTCTGCATCTCGAGCTCGTAGAGACGCGAACGCAGCACCTTCATCGCCTTCGCCCGGTTCTTGATCTGCGACTTCTCGTCCTGCTGCGAGACGACGATGCCCGTGGGGATGTGGGTCACGCGAACGGCGGAGTAGGTCGTGTTGACGCTCTGCCCGCCGGGGCCGCTCGAGCAGAACGTATCGACGCGGAGGTCCTTGTCGTTGATCTGGATGTCGATCTCGTCCGCTTCCGGCAGCACGGCTACCGTGGCCGTCGAGGTGTGAATCCGGCCCGAGGCCTCGGTCTCCGGCACCCGCTGGACGCGATGGACGCCGCTCTCGTACTTCAGCTTGCTGAACGCCCCATGCCCGGCGATGCTGACGATGACCTCCTTGAGCCCGCCCTGGCCGGCCTCGCTCAGGTTCATCATCTCCAGCTTCCAGCCCTGGCGCTCGGCATAGCGGGTGTACATGCGGAACAGGTCGCCGGCAAACAGCGCCGCCTCCTCGCCGCCCGTGCCGGCGCGGATCTCGAGCAGCACGTTCTTCTCGTCGTTGGGGTCCTTCGGGATGAGCAGGATGCGGAGCTCGCCCAGCACGCGCGCCTGGCGCTCGGTGAGGTCGGCGACCTCCTCCTCTGCCAGCTCGCGCATGTCCGCGTCGCCGGCTGCCGCCAGTTCCTGCGCCTGCGCGAGTTCGGCGGAAACGGTCTTGTACTCGCGGAACTTGCCGACCAGGGGCTCGATCTCGCTCAGCAGCTTCGCCTGCTTGCGATATTCGGACGGGTCGTTCTGTACGCCTGCCGTGCCGAGCGAGGCCGTCAGTTCCTCGTAGCGGGTTTCGACGGCCGCCAGTTTGTCAAACACGTGAAGGATCCTCGATGGGGCTGCTCATCCGCCCGACACGGGAGGCAGGAAGGCGATCTCGTCGCCGTCGGCCAGCGGCGTCGGGAACCGCGCGTACTCGGCGTTGACGGCGCACGACAGCGACGAGGCGTAGGCGGCAAAGGCCGGGAACTCGGAGACGAGGTCGTCCCACACCGCCGCCACGGTGGAGGCCGGCGGGACCTCGCGCACCAGCTCGCCCTGGCCGGCGAGGTCGCGGAGCCGTGCGAAAAGCCGGACCGTTACCCGCATGCCGTCCTCAGCGCCTGCTCGCGGGCGTCCGCGTTCTCCGGATCCGCGGTCGCGCCCTCGATCCAGGCATCACCGCCTTCGAAGAACTCGTGCTTCCAGATGGGTACGATCTGCTTGATCCGCTCGATCGCGTACCGCGATGCGGCGAACGCGTCGGCCCGATGCGGGGACGCGGCGGCGATGGCCACGCTCGCCTCGCCGATGGCCATCCGGCCCGTGCGGTGGTGGACGGCGAGTTGCACCGACGGCCACTGGGCCGCGGCTTCCGTCACGATGCGGTCGAGTGCCTTGACGGCCAGCGGCTCGTACGCCTCGTACACCAAGTGCGTGACCCGGCGGCCCTGATTGTGGTCGCGAACGAGGCCGACGAAGGTGACGACGGCGCCGTGAGCCGGGCCCTCGACCAGGCGCGCCAGCCCGGCCACGTCGAGCGCATGTTCGGTGAGACCCGTGCGCGGTGTCATGGCGATCACCCGAGTATAGCGGGTCAGCCCGCGTCGCCGTGGCCGGTGCGCTGCCAGAAGTGGTCGAGCGGTCGATGTCCGGCACCAACGGCAATGCCGGTCGCCATCGCCCCCGCGACGAACGCCTTCGCGCGCGCCACGGCGGCCGTCAGGTCCTCGCCACGGGCCAGCCCTGCAGCCACCGCCGCGCCGAAGGTGCACCCGGTGCCATGGGTGTGCGGTCCGTCCACGCGCGGGCCGACGAACTCGTGGACCAGCCCCCCTTCGAAGAGCATGTCCACCACCTCGTTACCCGGCAGGTGGCCGCCCTTGACGACCACCGCCCGCGGCCCGTGCGACGCAATGCGGCGTGCGGCCTCGCGCATGTCGTCCAGTGAGGTGATGGACACGCCTGCGAGCACCTCGGCCTCCGGGAGGTTGGGCGTCACCACCCGCGCCAGCGGCAGCAGCGATGCCCGCAGCGCGTGCACGGCATCGTCGTCCAGCAGGCGGTCGCCGCTCTTGGCGACCATGACCGGGTCGACGACGAGGTTGGGCAGGTCCAGTGCCTCGACGGCGGCGGCCACTGCTTCGACGATGGCCGAGGTGCCGAGCATGCCGGTCTTGACCGCGTCGCAGCCGATGTCGCTGGCCACGGCCTCGATCTGTGCGGTGACGAACTCGGCCGGCACGAGGTGGATGCCGGAGACTCCGCGCGTGTTCTGGGCCGTGAGCGCGGTGATGGCGGAGGTCCCGTAGACCCCGAAGGCCGCAAAGGTCTTCAGGTCGGCCTGGATGCCGGCGCCGCCCCCCGAATCGGATCCGGCGATTGTCAGCGCCCGAGCGCAGCCGGTAGAATCTGACGTCATGACTGTGTACGCCTCGTCCGCGGTTCGTTCCCTCACGATTGTCGATCGGATCGCCGCCCCGGCGTCCGGGCTCCGGCTGCTGGCCGTGCTCTTCGTCACCGCCCTCACCGCGTCCCTCGCGCAGGTGAGCTTCCCGGTGCCGTTCACGCCGGTGCCGTTCACGCTGCAGCCGATGGTCGTGCTGATCGGCGGCGCCGCGCTCGGCGCGCGTCTCGGTGCGGCGAGCCAGGTTCTTTATCTCATGCTCGGTATCGCGGGGCTGCCGGTGTTCGCCTATGCGCCGGAACTGCCCCAGGGCGCGCTGCGGCTGCTCGGGCCGTCGGGCGGCTATCTGCTGGCCTACCCGCTCGCGGCGCTCGTCACCGGATGGCTCGCCGAGCGTGGTTTGGATCGGCGGCTGTGGTCCTCGATCGCGGGCATGACGGCGGGCCTGGCGGTGATTTTCGCCGGCGGCGTGCTCTGGCTCGCGAAGGATCTCGGCCTGCCGGCCGCACTGGCCGCCGGCCTCTACCCGTTCCTGCTGGTGGATGCCATCAAGGTCGCGGCCGCCGGGGCCGTGCTGCCGGCCGTGTGGCGCCTGCTCCGCGACTGACCGGGCGCACGACGCCAGCGGCTCAGGGCTTGCCGAAGATAAGGAAGTACTGAAAGGGCAGGAAGGTCTCCGCGCCAACCAGGCGCAGGCCTGCCTGCTCCGCGTCCCGCACCACCACCTCGGGTCCGACACGCTCCTCCTCGTCCGGTCCCGGCCCGCCAGCCTCCAGCCTGAAGTCCACCACGCCGATGCGGCCCTGAGGCCGGATGGCCTGTGCGACGTTGCTGAGGAAGGTCACGCGGTCCTCGATCTCGTGGTACGCGTCCACCAGGAGCACCGCGTCCAGGGCGCCGGCCGGTAACCTCGGATCCGTTCCTCGACCCAGCACGGCCCGGACGTTGGCCAGGCCTTCCCGCTGCACGCGGCGCGTAATGGCAGCCAGCATCTCCGGCTGCACGTCCTGCGCGTACACGGTGCCCTGCGGGCCCACGCGCCTCGCCAGGCGGATGGTGAACCAGCCGCTTCCGGCGCCGACGTCGGCGACGACCGACGCGTCCGCAATGCCGAGCGCGTCCATGATGCGGTCCGGGCGTTGCCACAGGTCGCGGTCCGGCGACTCGAGGAGGCCGAGGTCCTGCGGCGGGAACAGCCGGCCGTGGCTGCGCGACTGCGCGGCGCCGACGCCACTGGACAGGGCCCCGATGGACAGCGCGAGGCAGGCGAGCACAACAGTACGTGCGAGACGTGCTCCCGACGAATGTGGGGCAGGCCTGGACTGACCGCGGACCATGCTCCGATTATACGGACCGCCGGTTCCGTCTCACTCGGCGCGCAGGGCGTCTGCCGGGTCCACGCGTGCGGCGCGGCGCGCCGGCAGCCAGGTCGCCGCGAGCGTGACGGCGGCGAGGGCGGCGACGACCGCTCCGTAGGTGAGCGGGTCGAAGGCCGTGACGCCGAAGAGCAGGGCGCTCATCAGCCGCGTGACGGCGAATGCCACGACGAGGCCCACGGCGAGCCCGAGTCCGGCCAGGCTGGCGCCCTGGCGGACGAACATCTGCTGGACCGATGGCGCACCCGCGCCGAGCGCGATCCGGATGCCGACCTCCCGCCGCCGCTGCGCCACCGTGTAGGCGACGAGCCCGTAGAGGCCCACGAGGCCCAGTACGAGCGTCACCCCCGCAGCGATGCCGAGGATGACGACGGCGAACTCGGTCTCGGCCAGCGACTGCTGGTAGTACTCCTCGAGCATCGCGACGCGTGCGACGGGCAGGTTGGGGTTGACGTCCCAGACGGCCTGCTGCACCTCGCGCAGGAAGCCGGCGCCGCGCACCCGCGGGGTTCGAATCGCGTAGCTCAGGTACCGCGAGACGAACAGGTCCTGATCCCAGAAGTCGTTCATCGCGATCGGCCAGTACGCGACAGCCGGGGCCGGACGCGCCACGCCGTCGTCACGCTCGTCGCCGACCACGCCCACGACCTCGCGCCACTGGTTGCGGGGGCTGTTGCGGATGCGCTTGCCGAGCGCGGCCTCCGGCCTGCCCCAGAACTCGCGCGCCAGGCCGTCGCTGATGATCGCGACGGGGCGGCGGGCGTGTATGTCGTCCCAGGTGAAGTCGCGCCCCGCGATGAGACGGTTGCCCATGGCGGCGAAGGAGTCTGGGGAGATCCACCGGTAGCGGCGCAGGGGCGCCATCTGCCCTTCGGGCAACGGCTGGTCCTCCACCCACACCGGGTCGCTGCTGTGGTTGCCGTCCAGCGTAATCGCCGAGGACAGCCCGACCACCTCGACGCCCGGGAGCGCGCGGATGCGTGCCGCGATGCGCTCGTGCGCGTCCAGCGCCGCGAGCGGATCGGCGATCACCGCGTCTGGAATCGAGATGCGCATCGTGAGCACGCGATCCGGATCGGTGAAGCCCGGTGAGACATCCCGCATGGCCAGCAGCGTGCGCACCATGAGCCCCGAGGCGACGAGGAGCACCAGGGTGAACGCGACCTGTGCGACGACGAGCGTGTTCCGCGCGCGGTGCCGCTCGGGGCCGTCGCTCGATCCCCGCGCGCCCTCCTTGAGGGCCATCGAGAGGCGCGGGTTCGCGTACTTGATCACCGGCAGCAGCCCGAACAGCAGCCCGGAGGTGGCTGCCGCACCCAGCGTGAAGAGCAGCACGATCGGGTCGATCGCGATCTCGTCCAGCCGCGGCAACCTCGCCGGGTTGAGCGCAACGAGCAGGCGGATGCCGCCGAAGGCGAGGCCGAGGCCCAGGACGCCGGACGCCAGGCTGAGGAGCCAGGCTTCGGACAACAGTTCGCCGATCACCGAGGTGCGGCTCGCGCCCAGCGCGGTGCGCACTGCAAGCTCCTGCTGGCGGCCCTCCGCGCGAACCAGGAAGAGATTGGCGATGTTGGCGCAGGCCACCAGCAGCACCACGGCCACCGTGGCCAGCAGCACCCACAGGATGTTGCCGATGTCCCCGACGACGTCCTGCGCCAGCGGACGGACGTTCGGCCCCAGCTTCACGTCGTCGAACATCGCGCGGGTGAACCCCGGCGCCATGGGGAAGCGGTCGGGGATGCCGGGGATGAGGCGGGCGATGTCGGCGCTGGCCTGTACGATCGACCCGCCGGGTTTCAGTCGCGCCAGGGCCGCGTAGCTGAAATTGCCGACGTAGACCTCGGACCGGTCGAAGCGAAAGGGCAGCACCAGCTGCGGATTGCCGCGAAGGAACCGGGTGCCCTCGGGGAGCACGCCGATGATCTCGTGCGGCGCGCCATCGATGACGAGTGACTGGCCGACGGCGTCGGAACGGCCGTTGAACACACGCATCCAGTAGCCGTGCGTGAGGACCACGGAGTCGGCGCTGCCCGGTGCGTCGTCGTCTGGCGTGAACACGCGGCCGAGTGCCGGACGGATGCCGAGGATGGGCAGGGTGCCATCGCTGACACTCAGGATGCTCACCTGCTCGGGCTCGCCGCGGCCGGTCACCGACACGGCGTCGTTGCGCCACATGCCGATGTCCTGGAACACGCCGGCATCCCGGTAGGTGAAGTACGTCGTGGGTGACTGGTTGAGCGCGTCCACCTGCAGGCCCGGCGCGGTGTGCCACACGCCGACGAGCCGATCGGGGTCCGCATAGGGGAGCGGCTTCAGCAGGACGGCGTTGACGACGCTGAAGATGAGGGCGTTGGCGCCGATGGCGAGCCCGAGGGTCAGCAGGACGGTCAGGCTGAAGGCGGGCGCGCGAACGAGGCGCCGGAAGGCGTGGCCCATGTCCTCATGAGACGAGAGCGGTGTCCCGGAAGTTGGCTGCCCCCGCCCGCCGCCGCGTTCGGGCTAGACTGGCGTGGTCATGCTTCCTGCCTTCTTCGATTCCGTGCTGCAGCTCGTCGTGAAGACGTCCACCGACCTCCCGCCCGACGTGCGCGCCGCCGTCAAGGCCGCCATGGGGCGCGAGGAGGAAGGGTCGCGGTCGTCGCAGGCGCTGGCCATCATCGGCCAGAACATCGACCAGGCCGCGGTGGGCGAGGGCGCCATCTGCCAGGACACCGGCATGCCCACCTTCGAGATCAAGACCCCGGTGGGCGCCAATCAGGTGTGGATGAAGGCGTAGATCCGGGAGGCCGTGAAGGAAGCGACCCGCCTCGGCAAGCTGCGGCCCAACTCGGTGGACTCGCTCACGGGCGAGAACTCCGGCAACAACCTCGGGCCCGGCACGCCCATTCTCCACTTCGAGCAGTGGGAGCGGGACGAGATCGAGGTGAAGCTCATTCTGAAGGGCGGCGGCTGCGAGAACATGAACGTCCAGTACTCGCTGCCGTCCGAGCTGCCGCACCTCGGGCGCGCCGACCGTACGCTCGAGGGGGTCCGGAAGTGCATCCTGCACGCCGTGTGGCAGGCGCAGGGCAAGGGGTGCGGCCCCGGCGCCATCGGCGTCTGTGTGGGCGGCGATCGGACGAGCGGATACGTCGAGGCCAAGCAGCAGTTGTTCCGCACGCTCGACGACGTGAACCCCGACGACCGTCTGGCCGGCCTCGAGGCCGACATCATGCAGACCGTGAACACGCTCGGCGTGGGCACGATGGGCTTCGGCGGCAAGGTCTCGCTCATCGGCTGCAAGGTGGGCGTGCTCAACCGCCTGCCCGCCAGCTTCTTCGTCTCGGTGGCCTACGACTGCTGGGCCTTCCGCCGCCTCGGCGTGACCCTGGATGCCGGCACCGGCGCCATCTCGTCGTGGCTGTACCGCGATCCGGCCGTGCCGACCATTCCGATGATGGACCAGGCCGGGTTCCAGCGGACCGGGCGCGAGGTCGTATTGCGTGCCCCGCTCGACGAAGCCACCGTGCGGTCGCTGAAGGTGGGTGACGTGGTGCTGGTCAGCGGTCCCTCCTTCACGGGCCGCGACGCCGTGCACCATCACCTGATGAGCCACGAGCCGCCCGTGGATCTGTCGGGCGCCGTGCTGTACCACTGCGGCCCGGTGGTGCGGAAGGGCGACGATGGGTCGTGGACGGTGACGGCCGCAGGGCCGACCACCAGCATCCGCGAGGAGCCGTATCAGGCCGACATCATCGGGAGGTACGGCATCCGCGCCGTGATGGGCAAGGGCGGGATGGGGGCGAAGACGCTGGCGGGCCTCAAGGAGCACGGGGCGGTGTACCTGAACGCCATCGGCGGCGCCGCCCAGTTCTACGCGCGCTGCATCGAGCGGGTGGACGGCGTCTCGCTGCTGGAGTTCGGGACGCCCGAGGCCATGTGGCACCTGCAGCTGCGCGATTTCCCCGCCATCGTGACGATGGACGCCCACGGAAACAGCCTCCACCGTGAGGTCGAGCTGGCGTCAGGCGAAAATCTGGCAAAACTTGCCTGAGGCGGGCACCGCATTTGCTAGAATCGAGCCATGCAGACTGAAACCCAGACGTCCACGCCTCCAGTGGTTCCCGAGGCGCCCGCGTTCATCTCGGTCACCGAGGCGGCGGCCTCGAAGATCAAGGAACTGCTGAACGAGGAAGGGAAGGCCGACAGCGGCCTGCGCGTGTTCGTGCAGGGCGGCGGCTGCTCGGGCTTCCAGTACGGCCTGATGATCGAGGAAGGCGGCGCCGGCGTCGGCGACCAGGCGTTCGAGTCCAACGGTGTCCGGCTCTTCGTGGACCCGGTGAGCATCAGCTACCTGAAGGGCGCCGAGGTCGACTTCGTCGACACGATCACGGGCGGCGGCTTCACCATCAAGAATCCGAACGCGACCTCGACCTGCGGTTGCGGGCAGTCGTTCAACGCGTAAGGCAGTCAGGAGGGCAGGGAACATGGCCACAGCGTCGGCCATTCCCGATCTCGATCGGCTCCGGCCCGCCGGCACCAAGCGCTCTGGTAAACGCGACCTGATCGTCAACGTGTTCCTCCGTCAGGAGGGGCACCTCAGCGCGGACGATCTGGTCGAACTCATCAAGCGCGAGGATCACCGGATCAGCCGCGCCACCGTCTACCGCACGCTGCAGTGGATGGTGGAGGCGGGCATCGCGCGCAAGGTCGATTTCGGCGACGGGCGATTCCGTTTCGAGCACTCGTACCGGCATCCGCGCCACTTTCACCTCATCTGCAAGAGCTGCAATCGCTCGTTCGAGTTCCTGAGCTCGGACATCGAGGCACTCGTGGAAGAGGTCGCCTCGGCGCGTGGCTTCACGCCGCGCCAGAGCGTGGTCCAGATCTACGGGACCTGCGAGGCGTGCCGCACCGGCCGCGCGTCGGCCGAGGAAGGCTCCACGTCGGAGCTGCTCTTCGCACGCGACGCGCTCCGGATTGCCATTGCCACCGAGCGCAGCGGCCTGGAGTTCTACGCCCGCGCGGCCCGCATCACCAAGGATCCGCGCGGGAAGAAGATCTTCCACGAGCTCGCCGAGGAGGAGAAGCATCACCTCGGCACGCTCGAGGAGCGCTATCGCAAGCTGCTCGAACAGGACCCGCAGCTCGAGTCGCGGCCGACGTTCCTCTTCTTCAAGGGAGCGGCGAACGGCCTGTTCGCGGCCGGCGCCGATCAACTGCGGCGCGAGGGCGTGGACGACCTCGAGGCCCTGCGTATCGGCATCCGCTGCGAGCGCGGGTCGCACCGGTTCTTCAAGCGCTACGGCGAGCGGTTCGAGGACTCCGAGGGCAAGCAGGTGTTCCTCGAGTTCGCCGAGGAAGAGCGCCAGCACCTCGAGCTGCTGATCCGGGAGTATCGCGCGCTTCGCAAGCGGCAGCAGGTAGCGGCGCCTCGTGCCCGCCGCGCGTCGCGCGCCGCCGCGTCCCGATCCTGACCGGCGGCCGCCCGCGGTCGCCCGTCACGCCGGTCCCGTCCCCGTGATCGACCTCCACATGCACACCACCGCGTCGGATGGCCGGCTGGCGCCGGACGCGCTGGTGGCGCGCGTGCGCGACGCGGGCCTCCCGCACCATTGCCGTGACGGACCACGACACCACCCGGGCCATCGACGAGGTGACGGCGCTCGCGTCCGCACACGGCATCCGCGTCATGCCCCGGCGTCGAGGTGACCAGCGTGGACGAGGGGCGGGACGTCCACCTGCTCGCCTACTTCGTCGATCACCGTCACGCGGAGCTCGGGACATTCCGGCGCGCCAGCGCGACCTGCGCATCGAGCGCATCCGGCGGATGGCGGATCGCCTGGCGGCCGCCGGCGTGGCGGTCGACGTCGAGGGCTCATCGCGCGCGCGGCGCCGGCCGGGCACGGCCATCGGGCGGCCATGGCTGGCGCGGGCGCTCGTGCGGGCCGGACGGGTTGCGACCACTGCCGAGGCGTTCGACCGCTGGCTCGGGCACGGGCAGAGCGGCCTTCGTGCCGCGCCTCGGGCCGGCCCCGCAGGCCGTGATCGAGGTGGTCCACACGGCGGGCGGCCTCGTCCCGTTCGCGCATCCTGGCGTGACCCGCCGCGACGCGCTGCTGGCCCCGCTGGCGCAGGCGGGCCTCGACGCCATCGAGGTGTCACCTCGATCACTCGCCGGAGACGCGCGACGCCTATCGCGCCACGGCCGCGACGCTGGGCCTGGCCGTGACCGGCGGCTCGGACTTCCATGGCACCGGCGAGACGCGCGGGGCGCTCGGGCTCGTCAGCTCTGCCCGACGAGGACTTTCGCCGGCTCGAGCGCTCGCGCGGCGCGGGCATCAGGGTCGCGCGATGAGCGACGCGCTCCTGGCTGTGCGCGGCGTGGAGAGTGAAGGATCACAGGGGCTGCGCCCGCTCCGCATCGAGGGCTCGAGGTCGCGCCGCGCGCGTGGTGACGATCACGGGCCTCGACGCAACCGGCCGAGGTCTTCGTCCACCTGGTCACCGGCGCGACGCTGCCCGACGAGGGACGCGTGGAGCTCTTCGGCACCGACACGCGTCACGTGCCCGATGCGAACGCCTGGCTGCGATCGCTCGACGGCCTTGGCCTCGTGAGCTATCGGGCCGTACTGGTGGACATGCTGAGCGTGCTGCAGAATGTGGCCATGCCATTGACGCTGGACCTCGACCCGATCGACCCGGCGGTGAGGCCGGCGGTTGACGCGCTCGCCGCCGAGGTGGGGATCGCGCCGGGCACTGGGACCAGCCGATGGGCGCCGCGGACGCCGAGACCAACCTGCGCGTCCGCCTGGCGCGCGCGGTGGCGGCCGATCCGCGGCTCGTCATTGCAGAGCACCCATCGGCCACCCTGCCCCGCGAGCGTGTCGCGGCGCTGGCGTCGGACATCGCGCGTGGTGCGCGCCCGGGGCGCGGCGCTGGTACGCTCACGGCCGACCGCGACTGGGCGCGGCACCGGCGGAGACGTCCGGTGCACGCCGCGGCGACGGAGACCTGACACCCGAGGGCGGGCTGTTGGCGCGCCTGACGCGCATGTGGGGAGGCGGGGCATGATTCTGTATGGAGACGTGAAGAGGCTGGAGCCCGCACACGGGCACGGGTTCATCTGCGACGACGCGGGCATGGACTGGTTCTTCCCGGAGCGGGACGTGCGCGGTGGCCGCCTCGACGCGATCTGGGTGGGCGAGCGCGTCGGGTTCGTGCGCGAGTCCACGCCGTCGGGGCCGCGCGCGACCGATCCATCACGAGCAGCTCGACTGATCGTGGCCGCGCCAGCGCCGCGCGCGGCCGCGCCCGTCCTGCTCCTCTTCGACATCGACGGCACGCTCGTCCTCGCCGGACGCGCGGGCGCCCGGGCGATGTCGGCCACCTTCGAGTCGCTGTTCGGCGTGCCTGATGCCTTTGCCGGCGTGCCGATGGGAGGCCGCACCGACTCCTCCTCCTGTCCGAGGCGTTCGGCCGGTGGAACCTCGACGACACGCCGGACCATCACGAGCGGTTCCGCACGGCGTACTGCCCGCGCTCGCCACGGCGATCGCGGCGCCCGGCACCGGGACCAAGGCCGTGATGCCCGGCGTCCGCGCGCTGCTCGACGTGCTGCGCCCGCAGGCGTCAGTGCACCTGGCGCTGCTGACGGGCAACTACCACGGCGCCGCCGCCATCAAGCTGGGGCACTTCGGCCTCTGGGACTACTTCGCCTTCGGCGCCTTTGCCGACGACGGGCCGGATCGGAACCAGCTCGTGCCGGTGGCGCAGGCCCGAGCCCTGTCCTGCGGCGTGCCCGGCGAGGCCTGCGCGCGGGTCGTCGTCATCGGCGACACGCCGCACGACATCGCGTGCGCGGCCGCCGGTGGGGCACGCTCGGTGGCCGTCGCCACGGGCGGTCACTCGCGCGCCGAGCTGACGGATGCGGGTGCGGACGTCGTGCTCGACGACCTGTCGGATACCGAAGCCGTCGTACGCCTGCTGCTAGGATCCCCGCGGAAGCGACCGGGGCCCGGTGGCCCTCCCGGTCTTCAAAACCGGCTGCTGCCTCCTTGCGGGGCAGGCTGGGTTCGACTCCCAGGCGCTTCCGCCACGCCCGCTGCGCGGGCCTGTCGTGATGCGCCTGCGAGGCAGCCGGATCGGCTCCGCCGTCGGCGGGCCTCGATCGGGTCGACTCCGGCGCTTCCGCCACGCCCGCTGCGCGGGCCTGTCGTGATGCGCGTGTGAGGCAGCCGCATCGGCTCCGCCTTCAGGCTGGCCTCACAGACGCATCGAGGGTTGGCACGGTGGGCGCCGTAAGGTATCGTCTGACCGTGGGCATGCGAGCACGCGCGATCGTCATGGCCGTGGCGCTGTGCGTGTCCGGTCTCGCACAGGGACCGGGCCTCGCCCCGCCGGTGAGCCTCGACCCCGCCGCGCCTGCCGTTGGCCGCACGGGCACGCAGTGGGTGCCCCTCGCGGTTCGAGCCGCCGACGTGCTGGAAGGCGTCGTCGCCGCCGCCCGAAGCTCCACGACCCACGCACGGACGCCAGGTTTCGGATCCCGGGCCGCAGGCGCCGCTCCGCGCGCGTGGGCGGTCGTGGCCACGCCCGCCGAGCCGCCGCGATTCCTCGCCAGCGTCGCCAGCCCGGCGATTCCTGGCCGCGCTCCCCCGTCGCTCCTCTCCTAGCCTCCAACTCGACGCGCAGCACCCGCCGGGCCTGAGATGCCCGGCCGGGCGGTTGCGCCCGTGTCGTTGTTTCTTTCAAGGAGAGCGGACGTGTCGCCAGACCGCGTGTTCGTCATCGGGCTGGTGCTCTTCTGCCTGATTGCCATCGTTGCCGCGGAGCGCCATTCGCGGAAGCAGCCGAAGCCCCCGGCTTCGGCGGCGTCAGGAAGAGCGCCGGAATCGTCGCATCAGTAGTCCGCCACGGCCGCCCGCGTGCGCGATCGGCCGTTGCACCGCACACACGCTGCAGCGTCGTGGCCCCCGGCAGCTACCGCCGGCGGGTCGCGACGCCGCTGCAGCCATCGGGAGGAACCACCGTGAAGACCCATGCCATTCGGACATCGAGGCGCCCCGTCCTGCTCCATCCGTCGGCCGGCTCCGGACGCGGCGCCGGGCACGACCGTCTGGGACCGCCAGGACAGGTGAGGGTGCCATGACCGCTGTTCTCGTGACACTGGCGGTGTTTGCCGCGGGCATCGGGTTGGCCATGGCGCCTCCAGCCTCGCTGGGACTCGGCCTCCTCGCGGTCGCCCTGCTGTGCGCGTGCTTCGCGCGCATCGCACAGGCGGCCGATCATCAGCACCTGCTGGACCGGTGGCGGCGCGAGGTGATGGCCGACCAGGGCCGCCGCGCATCCAGGGACGCAGGTGCCGCGGGCCATCGGCCATGGGAGGTCTGAGCCGGCCGCCCGTGTCGGCGCACGACGCCCGGCGGCGGGACCGTGCCCGTCTGATTGCCGCACACCTGCACAACATCCGGCACGGCTGCCAGCTGCCGGACGCCTTCGACGTGGTGCAGGTGGTCGTCGCCCAACTCGAGCGGCGCGACCGCGTGCACGGGGTCGGGACCCGAGCGTCCACCGACAGCGGCGCTGCTGCGTCCGGCGCCACGCCGACCGCCGCGTGATGGCCGGCAGATGCGCGGAGCTGCGGCGGCAGGGCGTTCACCCGCCACAGCCCGATGGACGGTCTACACTTGAGAGCGCGTGAGGGCTGACAACCGGCGGCCGCCGGCAGACACAGCTGCCGCCGGACGCGGCCTGTGGGATGCGCGGGGGCTGTACGTGAGAGTCCGGCCCCAGACGAGGGGCCGGATGGGAAGCAGGTCGTGCAGTGAAACGGCAGGGGTCGCCGGAGGCGGCCGCTACTCGATCAGTCGAATATCTCCAGCCCGAGGTCCTTTCCCTGAGTCTTCCGGAGTGAATTCGACCCGCTGCCCTTCACGCAGCAGTTCGAACACCGTCCCCCGCACTGAACTGCGGTGGAAGAAGTGCTCGACGCCGGACTCATCCCGGATGAACCCGAACCCCTTGTCGATGAGGAGTCGTGCGATCGTCCCGGTCGGCATACCCGTAACCTCCGATCCTAGCTCCTGGGAACGTCCAGAAACTGCCGCACCCGCGGATACCGGTGGTATCAGAAAATGAGGCCAGAACGCGGCCGGTGCCGGGAGCGTGGGGAATATGTGATCAGGGGGCTAAGTGTAGGCAGGGCATACCGGGCAAGTCAAGCAAACGACGGTTCCGCCGCGGGCACGTGCCACGGGACCCCGGGTCTCGAGCGGCCCGGCACGGGGTGCCGGCGATGATTGCGGCCCTGGTCCTGGCCGGCGGAGCATCGGTGCGCATGGGGACTCCGAAGGCCGCCTTGCGGCTCGGCGACCGGGGCCACACCGTGCTCTCCCGCGGCGTGACCAGCCTGCTGGAGGCGGGTGTCCCCGGGTGGTGGTCGTGGCGGGGGCGCACCCCGCCGAGGTGCGCGCGGCGTGGCCGCGTCCCGATCCCCGTGTTTCCATCGTCGAGCACCCAGGCTGGGCGGCCGGCCAGCTGTCCTCGATGCTGCGAGGCCTGGACGCCGTGGACGCGCTGACGCTCGAGGCGGTGCTGATGACGCTGGTCGACGTGCCGCTGGTGTCGCCGCGCACGATCCGCGCGCTGCTTCATGCCTACCGGACCACGGACGCGCCCATCGTGCGGCCCGCGTCGGGCGACCGGCACGGGCACCCCGTGCTGCTGGATCGGACGCTGTTCGGCGAACTGCGCGCCGCAGACCCCGCACACGGCGCCAAGCCGGTGGTGCGGCGCCACGCGGAGCGCATCCTCGATCTACCCAGCGACGACGAAGGCGCGTTCGTGGACCTGGACGTTCCCGCCGACTACGAGCGGCTCCAGGCGATGGCGTGCGCGATGGAGGGCGGACGCCCTCTACATCTTCGGCATGATCGTGAACGGGACGCTGGCCTTGGTGCCGCCCCAGGCGATGCTCAGCGTGGCGCCGGCCTGCGTGTCGTCGATGGCGATCGTCAACTGCTCCACCGGTGCGTCCGTCTTGCCGACCGTCATCAGCGTGCGGCCGTAGTCGTCGCCCTTCGGGTACGGGATGCCCCACTGTCCTGTCTTCTTGCTGATGATCAGGATCCAGTTCTTGTCGCCCGGAACCGTATAGAGCGTGTAGGTGCCGGGGTTCACGTGCAGGTTGCTGAACATGATCCCGGTGTCGGTCTTGAGCGTCGTCGCCTCGTCGGCGCCGGTGCGCCACTCCTGCCCGGCCGGCATGAGCGTGGCTTCGGGACGCCCCTTGAGCGCCGGCCGGCCGTACTCGATGGAGATGTTGGCGCCGTCGATCTGCCACTCGGTGCGGACGTGCGGACTGCCCGCCTGCCCGGGATGCACCTGGGTCGTCTTCTGCGCGGACAGGGCCGTCGTGCAGAGTGCAGCCACGGCGAGGGCTGCCAGGAAACCGGAAGTGCCGCATGCGTCTGCCTCCTGAAATGGATCGTCGCGCTGGATAGCGCCGCGCGACCGGGCGCCTCATCTCGACTATACCAAACGCCCCCGGGGGCCGAGGCCGCGGACCTAGTGCTCGATCCGGCCGAACAACTGACCGCCGACCTGGTCGCCGTGCTGCCACGTGCCGGCGTAGCGGGTGTCGTAGAAGAAGACGCGCGCCGTGAACGTTCCGAGCGAGGGGATGCTGTAGTCGGTGAGCATCACCATGGGCGTGTCGCCCACCCACTGCACGGGGACGACGATGGGCAGCGTGGCATCCATGCCTTCGTGCACGAGGTGGGCGTTGAACCGCCACAACCCGTCGCCGACCTTCTCCACGCTCGCGATCTCGTAGCGGTCGGGACGTGGCGGGGCCTCGCGCCCGTCCACGGTGAACCACCCGTCGAGCACCGCGTGCTGCATGCGTTCGGTGAACGCGCGCTCGCGCTCGTCGAGGGAGGCGGCCGGTACGGACATGAAGAGGCCGGCCCGGCCGGAGAGCCATCCGCCTGCAAAGCTCAGCAGGCCAACGACGAGCACCACGACGCCGACGGCGAGTCGAGAAGCGGCTGCCATGCGGCGGATTCTACCCCCGCCGGAGGGTCGCGGCCGGATCGACCGCCATCGCCCGCCTGACCGGGCCAACGCACGCGGCCACCGTGATGAGGAGGACCACCGTGACGACGAGGGCCAGCACACGCGGGTCGGCCAGCACCACCGCA
This sequence comes from Vicinamibacterales bacterium, assembly GCA_041394685.1. Classification (GTDB taxonomy): domain Bacteria; phylum Acidobacteriota; class Vicinamibacteria; order Vicinamibacterales; family UBA2999; genus VFZN01. The sequence goes on along the minus strand of JAWKHU010000057.1, from coordinate 13,221 downwards.
GGCCGGCCCGACGAGAACGCCCGGTCCCACGCCAGCGCGCCTCCGATGCCCAGCGCCAGCCCTGCCGCCACCGGCGAACGGACGCCGCGCAGGACCAGCCACGCCAGGTGCGTGCCGCCGGCGCCCAGCGCGCGGCGCACGCCTAGTTCCTCGGCTCGGAGACTGACGCGGTACGCCGTCACCGCATAGAGACCGATGCCCGCCATCATCAGGCACAGCACCGTGAGCGTGATGGCCAGTCGTTCCGACACGCGGGCGGCCCAGTCGGTGTCATCGATCGCACGGCGCAGCGTACGCACGCGGTAGAGCGGAATGGACGCATCGAGCGCGGCGACCGCCGCTCGCATGGCCGGGACGATGTCCGCCTGGCCGCGACGCCGGGCGATCAGCGTGAGCGTCGCAGGAGCGGATGCGGTGACCGGCACGTACACGACGGGTGCCGGTCCCGGGACCGTGTTCTGCGCGACCGCGGGCATGCGCTGCCGGATGAGCGGCGCCACGCCCACGACCACCGCATCGATGGGGGCGGCGTCCGGTGCACGGGCAGACGTCAGCGTGAGGTGCGTGCCGACCGGGTCGCGATGGCCGAGGAACCGTGCGACGAACGGATCGTTGACGAGCACCTCGGTGCGCGCGCGTTCGGCCGCCGTTCCTCTCGGTGCTCGGCCGCGCACCAGCGGCAGGCCGAGCGTGTCGAAGTATCCGGTCGAGACATCCACGCTCCACGCGGATAGCGGGCGCTCAGCGGCCTGGCTGCGGCCGTCCACGACCACGTGCCATTCGCGTCCCGTGTCGGTCGGGCATGACGCTGGTGAGCCCCACCGCCTGGATGCCCGCCTCACTGGCCACGCGTCCTTCCAGGCGCTGGTAGAACTCACCGCGTGCCGTGCCGGTCGGGTAGCGGGTGGCGGGCACCGTGATCGTGGCTGCGACGACCTCGTCCGTGCGCACCACGGCATCGGTCGGCAGGTCGCCGCGGGAGAGGATCGTGGTCAGCGCGATCTGTGCGAGCAGGACGATCGCCAGCGCCATCTCGACCGAGAGGAACGCGGACGTCCAGAGCCGCACATCGCGTCGGCCCGTGATCCCCGGCCGCCGTCCGCGAGAATCGTCCGCGCGTCGCTCCGCGCCGTCTGGGCTGCGGGCACCACCGCGAATCCGAGCACCGTCCCCAACGACAGCACGACGAGCGCTACCAGGACGGTGCGGTCCAGGGAGTACTCGAGCCAGTACGGCATCGTGTCGGCCGGGATCGCGCTGCTGAAGACGCGCAGCGCCACGAGCGAGACACCGAGGCCGAGCGTCCCGCCCAGGACCGCCAGCACCAGGCCTTCGGCGAGCACCAGCCGAACCAGCCGCCCGGGACTGGCGCCGAGCGAGGCGTGGATCGCCATCTCGCGGGCCCGCCGCGCCGCGCGCAATCATCAGGTTCGCGACGTTGGCGCAACTGATGAGCACGACGAAGCAGCCCGCGACCGTGAACGTGAGCCAGGCGCCGGCCAGGGGAACGAGGATGCGGTCGTTGATGGGCACCACGCTCGCCTGGAAGCCCTCGCTCGTGTCGGGTTCGCTCGGGCCATGCGCGCGACCGCGGACGACACCTGCGCCTGCGCATCCGCGACCGCTACGCCAGACCGCAGCCGGCCGGCGACCTGCAGGCGGCGGTCGGCACGGTGCTCCGCCGCGATCGCGGGATGCTGCGCCAGCGGCAGCCAGACTCCCGCCCGGCTCGGAAAGCCCGTGCGGTCCGGTGCAACGCCGACGACCGTGGCCCGGGCCGTGTCGACGAGCACGGTGCGGCCGAGCACGTCGGGTGCGCGCCCGTAACGCGCGTCCCACACGTGCTCGCCGAGAATCACCACGCGCTCCGCCCCCGGACGGTGATCGCCGTCGTCGAAGTCCCGGCCCATCACCATCGGTGCGCCCGCCAGCCTGAAGGGACTGGCGCTGACCCAGCCTCCGTCCACTCGCTCAGGCGCCCGTCCCTCATCGGCCAGGGCAATCGGCTCGGTCAGATAGGCCACGAGGGAATCGAAGCTGGTGGTTGCCTCGCGCACGTCCGTGAAGTCGGCCAGCGAGAGCGGCCGTTCGACACCCGCGGCATCGCGAAGCCCCACGGCCACCACCCGGTCCGGCTCCGCGAGCGGCAGTCCCCGCATGGTGTGCGTGTAGACGATCGTGACGAACATGTGGGTGATACCGATGCCCAGCCCGAGGACGAGCGTGGCGGTCACGGCGAAGCCTCGATCGCGCCGCAGCACGCGGAGCGCGCCGCGCACGTCCTGCACCAGCCGGTCGAGGGCAGGCAGGCCGCCCTGGTCGCGGTGGTCCATCCGCAGGCGGTCGATGTTGCCGAACGCACGCATCGCCGCCTGCCGGGCCTCGTCGGGTGACATCCCCTGTGCGACGAACTCGTCCGCCAGCAGGGAGAGGTGGGTGTCGATCTCGAGACCGAGGTCGCTGTCGCGGTTCGACCACCCGAACGGATCGAGCCAGCGCCGGAGACGAGAACGGATACGCATGCAGGCACTCCGATCGGCAGTCGTTCAGCCCTGTGCGCCGGAGAGGCGCAGGTCGGTCATCCGGTCGTGCGGGGCATCGAAGCCGGGATGGGTGGCGCGCCGCCGGCGCCGGCCGCGAGCGAGATGACGATGCTCAACGAAACGGCTGCCATGGCGTAGCGCAACACGTGCCCGTGTGCGAGCGCCCACACCTGTAGCCCGTCGAGCAGGAAGGCGTGCACGATCAGACCGACGACCCCGGCGGGCGCACCGAACCTCAGGACGCCTGACGAGAGCCCGCGATCGCGCGTGAACGGAATCGCCTCACAGTCGACGAGGGCGAGCTCGCACAGCACCAGCCCGCTTGCGGCGTGCATCGCCGCGACGCCTGCCGCGTCCTGCCATCCCCAGAGCCAGCCACCAGCGACGAAGACGACGACGCCGACGGGCAGGATCGCCACGATCCACGACAGGGCGCGCACGGCGCGCAGGCAGGATCGGCGCGCGGTGATCGCGGTGAGCCTGAAGGTCCAGTTGGCCTGGACATCGGTGGGCAGGCTCATCGTCATACGCAGCGCCAGCACCAGGCAGAAGGTCACGGCCATGGGCAGCGCGACGAGGTACTCGTACGGCGCATCCAGCGGCAACGGTCGGCCCTCGACATGGGCGGCGATCAGCTGCACGCTGCAGACGGCCAGCGCGAGACCGAGCCATGACGCGAGGATCAACTGGTGCCGCGGACTGCGCGCCAGGCTCCGGAGCCCGAAGGCGAGCATCGCGCGCGCAGGGCGATCGACGGCCAGCCACGACAGGGCCGCGACGACATGACCCCCGAGTGGTCCACCACGGTCGGTCCCGCGCTTCGATGGCGCGTCGTGCGATCCGTCGCCGGGGCCAGGTATGACACGGTGGCGGTCACGAGGGCGAGGCCGCTCGCCGCCAGGCCGAGCGGCGCTGAGCCGTGCAGGCATCCATCGGCGGGCCGCCGAACCTCAACGAGAGGCCGAGGAACCACGCTGGCAGCAGCCAGAACGATGTCGGCGCGTTCGGGTCGGACACGCGGGTGAGGATGGCGGGCAGGACGCCAGGCAGGAACAGGAACGCCTCGACCATCATCAGCACGAGCACCAGCTGCAACACCACGGCCAGTCGTGCCGCCGTCCGTGGCCCGGCGAGCGCCAGCAGCACGCCCTCACCACCAGCAGCGCGCAGCAGGTGAACAGGCCGGCCACTGCGGTCGCCACGATCTGCCCGGCGATCACGCCCGGCATCGATCCCAGGATGGGGTGGACCGAGCCCGCGAGTCCGTACAGCATCGCCGTCGGGAGGCTGGTGGCGACCACGCCGGAGCAGACGACGGCCACCGATGCCGACAGCCGGGCGGCCGAGACGAGCCGCGGGGCGACGGGCAGGACGCCGAGCACCTGCCGATCCGTCCGATCGGGTACGAGCGCCTCCCAGAGCAGCGCCACCAGCAGCGCGGCCACGAGCATGGCCCAGACGATGAAGAAGAGCCGGTCCCGCAGCGCCTCGGCCTGGAGGCGTTCCAGCGAGAGCTGTCGCAGGAACAGTGCCTGCTCGCGGCGCGAATGGTGTACAGCAGCGTCGGGATGGCCGAGCGTGCCGCCCCAGATGGCAACCTGCTCGGCCCCGATGTCGCGTGAGCCGAGCGCGGCGTCCATCAGGCGCCCCGCCGACAGGCGGAGGAGGTGCCGATAGAGGCGCCACTGGCGTCCGGCCGACACGGCGCTCATGACAGCCGTCCGACCGCCGCCAGCGCCCGGCCGATCTCGTCAACGTTGGTGTCGACGGCCAGCGCCGCGAACACCGCCTCGAGCGACGCCGCTTCGCCAGGTCGCGGAGCCGCTCGACCGAATCCTGCGCCGCGACCTGTCCACGGTGCAGGATGATCACCTCGGAGCAGACCTTCTCGACCATGTCGAGGACTTGCGAGCTGTATACGATCACCTTGCCCTCCGCGGCCAGCGTGCGGACGAGGCTGCGAAGCACGAGCGTGGATTCCACGTCCAGGCCCGAGCACGGTTCGTCCAGGATGACGACATCGGGATCGTGCAGCAGGGCGGCCGACAGCAGGACCTTCTGCCGCATGCCTTTCGAGAACGACGACAGCGGCGCGTAGCGGTCGGACTCGAGGCGAAAGAGCGACAGGTACCGCTCGATGCGCGCGTCCACGGTCGAGCGGGGCAGGTCGCGCAGGTCCCCGACCATCCGCAGATACTCCGGCGCGCTGAGATACCCATAGAGGCGGGGCTCCTCCGGGACGTAGCCCAGGCGTGCCTGGTAATCCTGGAGGTGGTCGTGAATGGGACGGCCGCGCCAGCGCACGTCGCCTCCGGTCGGGCGGATCAGGCCCGTCAGCATGTTGATGGTCGTGGACTTGCCCGAGCCGTTGGGGCCAAGCAGGCCGACCACGCGACCCGGCTCGGCGACGAAGGTCAGGTGTCCGAGCGCCCGTATCCCGCCGTAGCTCTTGGACAGTCCCAGCGCCTGAAGCATCGGTGTCCCCCGTTTCTCGTTGTCGCGCCGGCCGCTCTCCGATTCGACACCGCCGGTCCCGGCGCGGCCTCGCCGGGATCGTTTGCGGGCCTCCCGATGCCGGACGTCAGTCGTGCCTCAGCGCCTCGGCGGGATCGATACGCAGCGTTCGACGAAGTGGCACGGCCATCGCCAGGAGTACCGTGGCGCCCATCAGCCCGACGATCGCCGTGAGCACCGACGGGTCCGTGATCCGGGTGCCGATGAGGAGGCTGCCCATGGCGGAGCTGATGGCCACGGCGCCGCCGAGTCCGACGCACGCACCGAGGGCCGCGTATCGCGACGCGGGCCCGAGCGTGGCGGCTGCAATGTGAGCCCCGGTCGCACCAAGGGCGCGGCGGATGCCGATGGTGCGGACCTCCTTGCTCACCGAGAACGATGCGACCGCGTACAACCCGATGGCGGCCAGCAGCAATGCCACGGCCGCGAAGGCGGCCAGAATGGTGCTCACGATCCGATGGGTCCACCTGGCGAACTCGGAGATGTCCTCCAGCGCGACGACGTCGAACAACGGCAGGTCCGGGTCCAGTTGAGCGACCACGTCCCGCGCGGCCGACAGCGCCGCGTCGTCGCGACCGTCCGAGCGGAGCAGCAGAATGGCCTGCCCGCTGGCCTGCGACGAGAAGGGGCGGTAGACCACCGGCTGTGCGTCACTCATCGGCCCCTGCCGAATCGATGGCGCGATGCCCACAATCGTCAGCGCCTCCACGGGTGATCCGGGCCGACGCGGGTCGGAGAGCCGGACCGTTCGCCCGAGCACTTCGGCATCACGAGCGATCCTCGTCACGAAGGTCCGGTTCACGATGGCGATTGTTGCGGAGGGCGCATCGTGCGACGTGACATTCCGGCCCTGCTCGAGCGGGAGGCCGAGCGTGTCGAAATAGTGCGGGTCGATTCCCACCTGCGCAGCCGACGGCCATTCCGACGGTGCCGCACCTTCGCTGCCGAGGGCGACGTGCCGGTCCTCGGTGCCGATGAACGGGTACGCGCTGGCGATGGTCGATGCCTCGATCTCGCGGCGTCCGCGCAAGGCCGCGCGGAGGCGGTCCAGGAAGCGTTCGCGGTCGCCAGCGGTTGGATAGCGCCCGGGCGGCAGGTCGATGCGACCGGTCCAGGCGTGGTCGAAGGCGACCACGCGGTCCGCCGACTGCAGCGCCGCGGCGCTCCGGACCAGAACCGTTGCCGCACCGAGCATCGTCAGGGTCAGCGCGAACTGCACCGTGAGGAGCAGGTTGCCCGCCCGCTGCCGTGACGAGGTGGCGCTCGTTGGCACGAGCGAGGGATGCCGCGCCCGACCGCGGGATCCCGTGACGTGCAGGATCGGCGCGAGCGAGGCCAGCAGGACCGCGCCGGTGCCGATGACGCCGAGAAAGAGGTAGACGCGCCAATCGAATGAGAAGTGCGTCCAGTAGGGCAGGGTCCTGAGGCCGGTGGCACTGGTGCGCGGGCGAACCAGGCGACGCCCAGTGCCGCAAGGGCGAGCCCGACCGCGCAGGCGGGAACGACGAGCACGAGACCCTCGGCGAGCAGTTGCCAGGCGAGCCGCCCCCGGCTGGCTCCGAGCGCGGCCCGCACGGAGATCTCGCGTCCGCGCGCCAGGGCCCGTGCGCCCAGGAGGCTGGCCACGTTGGCGCACGCTATCAGCAAGACGATCAGCGCCGCCCCGGCGAGCAGCGGGGGGGATGCCGGGCGAGCTGCCGAAGTACATGTCGTTCAGCTGCCTGACCGTGACGCGCCACTGCCCGCGTGGGGCGGGCGCCACGTCGGTTGCCGCGCCCTGCGACGCGGCCGCGACAATCGCCTGCGCCCGTTCGAGAGACGTGCCTGCGCTGAGCCGGCCGGTCACGCTGACCTGCACGCGGGTCGCGGAGTCGCTGTTCGCGGCGTGCCCGAGCGGCTGCCACACGTCCGACTGGAACGGGAACCGGAACCCGGGCGGCATCACGCCGACGACCGTGGCGGCCTGCCCACCGACGCGAACCGTGCGGCCCACGATCTGCGTGTCGGAGCCGTAGCGGCTGCGCCAGACCTGATGGCCCAGGATCACCACCGGCGCCGCGCCTGGCCGCTCGTCGTCCGTACGGAAGTCACGCCCGAGCATGGGAGACACGCCGAGCATGCCGAAGGTGTTGGCCGTGATGAAGCTGCCGCCGTACCGTTCGGCCGCCACGCCGCCTCCGGAGAGCGTCATCGACGCGTCCTTCGACGCGGAGAGCGTGGCGTGCCCTTCGATCGCGTTCCGCCAGACCTCATAGAGGTCCACTGAGGGGAACAGGACGCGACCGCGTGTATCGAACACCCGGAGTCCGACGATCTGCTCGGGCGATGCGAAGGGCAGGGGACGCAGGTTCATCCCGTAGAGGATGGTGAAGATCAGCGTGGCCACGCCGAGACCGATACCGAGTGCGCCGGATGCCGCGAGGCTGAAGCCCGGTGCGGCCAGCGCGCCGCGGGCGGCGATCCGCAGGTCCTGCATGACGGCGTCGGCGGCTGGGAGGCCGAGCTGGTCACGGTAGAGGGCCCGGATCCGGTCGGTATTGCCGAAGGCGCGCCGCGCCGCGAGCCGTGCGTCGGCCGGTGACATGCCCGAGGCCACCAGGTCGTCGGTCAGGCTCGCGAGATGGGCGTCCATCTCCTCGACCAGTTCGCGGTCGGCGCGACGGCTGGTGAAGAGGCCGGCGAACTTCGCGACGAGCAGGCGGAGCGTGGTCACGATTCGCTATCCAGGAGGCGCGACACGATGGACACGGTCCTGGCCCACGTTTCCGCCTCGGCGGCCAGCTGCCGCCGGCCCGCGGGCGTGATGGCGTAGTAGCGGGCCCGGCGGTTGTTCTCGCTGGTGCCCCACTCGCTCGACACCCAGCCCTTCTGCTGGAGGCGCAGGAGTGCGGGATAGATGGTTCCCTGGTTGAGCGCGAGCGCACCGTCGGCCACCTGCTCGATGCGCCGGGCGATGCCGTACCCGTGGAGGGGGCCCATCCCGTCGAGGGTCTTGAGCACCATGAGGTCGAGGGTGCCGTAGGGCACTTCGCTGTCGGGCGCCATGCTGCGGGGCTACTCCTGGTTGAAAGTCAACAGGAGTGTGGCATGGCTTCTGTTGAAAGGCAACATGAAAGGGAGGTGCAGGGTGCCTCGTTCCGGGTGCAGGGTGCGCGTGCGGGGTGCAGGGTGCGGGGCTCGAGTGCGGAGTGCCGTGCAGGGTGCGGGGTGCAGGGGTGCAGGGGTGCGGATTGCCGATTGAGGATTGCGACCAGCGTGACTTGGGCGCGGACCCGTGCTGTTGGTTGAGAGGGGCCGTGTTGGGGGGCGACCCGCGGGGGCTCGCCGGGGCGCGCGAACGGTTTCGATCCTCTCCGACTCCCGACTCCCGACTCCCGGCTCCCGACTCCCGACTCCCGACTCCCGACTCCGACTCCCGGCGCGTTTCCCTCCCGACGCCCTTCCCTCCCTGACACCAGCTCTGCTCGACTCCGCCTCAGTCCTAGACCATATGGAAAGACCGACCTCGGCTTTGCATCTCACGCGGGTTACGTTGGACCTGCGGGGGCTCAACGCAGAGCCGCATACAAAGGAGGTCGGTCATGGGCGAGTCTACTACCATCGTGGCGTTCGACCAGCACGCGGCAACGACGGTGGCGGCGGTGTTGCTGCCGGGGCAGCGGACGCCGGCGCTGCATCCGATGACCTCGGATCTCGGCGAGCTGCGCCGGTTCGTGCGGCGGCTCGGCGCGTCCGGCGCGCTGCGATGCTGCTATGAAGCTGGGGCCGTGCGGGTTCAGGTTGCAGCCGCGCCCTCGTCGCGGACGGCCTCGCGTGTGACGTGATCGCCCCCGCGCTGATTCCGCGGCGCCCGGGCGATCGGATCAAGACGGATCGGCGCGACGCGGCGCAGCTCGCGGTGCTGTCGGGCCGGCACCTTGACCGTGCACGTGCCCACCGACCAGGAAAGAGGCCGCGCGCAGCTGCTCCAGTGCCGTGAGGACATCCCGCGCCGACCTGCTCCGGGCGCGGCATCGCCAGCCATCGAAGTTCCTGCTGCCGGCACGGGCGCCGCTTCACGGGCACCAAGAAGGCGTGGTCGCAGAAGCACGACGCACGGCTGCAGGCACAAGCGTGGCCGATCGACGCCCTGGATCCAGTTACCGCGCGTATCTGCGCACGGTCGGTGAGGCGGTGGCGCGGCTGCGCGCCGTCAAGGACCAGATCCTCCAGGGCGTTCTGACGCTCGAGCCGCTGCGGGCGCGCGTCGAGCGACTACGCTGCTTCCGCCGGGATCGATAGAAGCCTCCGCGGCGATCGCGCCGGCTGGGCGGCCAGCGCCGCGCACCTCGGCGCGAGCACGATGGCGTTCGTGGGCCGGTGCCTCCAGGCGCTCCAGTGGCACGAAGAAGGCCCGCGGGAGCGTTACGAAGACCGGCAGCACGCATCTGCGCCGGGTGCTCGTCGAGCGGCGGCATTACCGCCACCATCCGTTCCTCGAGCACGGGCTCCATGACGGCAACGCGGCGCGCCTGAGGCGGTCACGCAACGCCGTCGACCGCCAACAACGGACCGCATCGCAAGTATCGAATCCTCGCCGGCCGCAGTAAGCCCACACAGCACATCGTCACCGCGGTCGCGCGCGAACTCACCGGCTTCGACGGGCGGCGCTCGCCCGGTGATCAGGATCGGCCGGCCGAAAGGAGACCTCTCGACAGGATTCTGCGATGAACACTTCGGTCTCGAACTCGCGCTCCTAGAGCGAGGCAGCTCCCCGACGAACCACGGTCATGCGTCCAACCCGCGAATATCAAGTGATTCATCGTCGTTGCCGCTCGGCCGATCCGATGACGGAGTGAGGCTGACAGGCCGGTGGAAGCCCGCACCGGCCCCGTTCCAGAACTGGATCTGACGAAGGTCTTTCACTATCAGAACCTCACCCCGGTGCGGAACGTGCGCGGGCGGCCGACTTCGCCGACGAGCCGGACGGCGTGAAGCCGGGATAGGGAAACGCCGCAGGATGTAGCGCGTGTCGAAGGCGTTTGCGCATCAGGCCTGGACGAGCGGAGACCAACCCTCGGCCCCGGCGCGCAGGTTCACCAGGGAGTGACGTCCTGGCTCGCGGTGTTCAGGTCGTCATGCATACCGCTTCGCCGTAGAACACGGCTTCGGCCCGACCGAAGATCGATGACACCGCGTCGGTGAGGGTGTGATCGACGTGCGCGCCGAAGGCGGCGGTGTAGAAGCGGGGTGTTGGGGATGGGATTGTCGGAGGAACGTCCGCGCCGCTCGACATGCTGCCCGCGCCGAAGCCCGGTGTACTGGTTGCCGAATACCACGCCTGGCAGGACGCGCGGCCAGCTCGAATTCCACGCCCAGCTCTTCGCGCGGCCGACGTTGGCAATGTAGAACTGCCCGGGTACGAAGGGGTTCGGGACGTTCAGCTGCAGGTCGTCCCAGCCGACATGGAAGAACGCCGCGGCCGCCGAGACACGGCCGCCGCCGAAGCCCGCCTTCACCCCCGTCTCGAAGTGCCACGCGCGCTCCTCGTCGTACGCCTCGCTCCCCGGCAGCGACGCCGGATTCCAGCCGCCTGCCTTGAAGCCCTGGCTGACCGAGGAGTAGTCCATGACTTCGGCGTGCGGGCGATAGCTGACCGCCACCTGCGGCGAGGTGTTCGAGTACGAGCGCTCGTCGTTGACGACGGCCTCCGGCGCGAGCGCCGGGTCGAGATAGCTGCGCAGCATCGCTTCCTTGTTCTCGCGATCGAAGCGGCCGCCCACCGTCAGGTCCACGACCGACGCGATGGTGAAGGTCGCCTGGCCGAACAGCCCCACGCCGAGGTCGTCCAGGGCCGCCTCGGGCGAGACCTGGCGGACGGGGAAGTCGATGAACGGCGAGAGCACGAACGGCGACAGCGTGTTTGCGGCGACCTGGTCGTAGCCCTGCGTGAAGAGCATCACGCCCGCCTGCCACTTGAGCGCAATCGTGTCGGTCAGCGGCAGCGGCGCGTTCATCGGCGAGGCCGCGCGGATCTCCTGGGTGAACTGCAGTGCCTCCTCGCGGTTGTTCCGCGTGGCCAGCGGCAGTGGCGAGTAGTCGAGGTCGGTCGCGTCCTCCGTCTGCCAGCTCACGAACCCGGTGCTGCTCGTGAACGTCACGCGGTCGCCCTCGCCCCGCAGCATCACCGTTGTCGAGCGGACGTCCCGGTGCGTATAGCCCTCGAAGTCGCGCTGCACGTGGAACGGCTGGCTGCGCGCCAGGCCCAGGTCCACAAGCCCGTAGTCGCCGTCGCGGTCCCGTTCGGCGGAGACGAGCACGCGCGCCTCCCAGTTCTGCTGCGGCACCCACATCAGCTGCGCCTTGCCGAAGGTGGCCGAGCGGCTGTCCAGGTCGTTGCCCGTGACGTCGTTGGTCGTGTACCCGTCCCGCGCCTGCCGTCCCAGCGAGAACCCGACCGCGACCGTGTCGCCAAGCGGGCCCGACACCGCGCCGCGCACCTCGCGGGCGTTCGCATTGCCGAAGGGCGCCACGATCGTGCCCGTCCACGCCGTCAGCGATGGCCGCGCGCTCGTCACGTTGATGATGCCGCCGAGGGCATTGCGGCCGTAGAGCGGGCTCTGCGGGCCGCGGACGAACTCGATCTGGCTCACGTCCAGCAGCTCGATGCTCGAGGAGTTGACGTTCAGCTGTGGCACGCCGTCGATGTAGGTGGTCACGGCCGGGTTGGCCGGGCTCGCGCCGAGGCCGCGGAAGCGCGGGTTGCTGCTCTTGCGCGCCGTGAACTCCGTGAAGAACGTGTTCGGGGCGAAGAGCGCGGCGTCACTCACGATCCGGACGCCGGCCGCCTCGATGGTGTCGTCGGTCACCGCGGTGACGCTGCCGGGGACGTCGCGGATGTCCGTGGGCTCCTTCTGCGCCGTGACCACCACCGTGGGCAGCGTGACACGCGGATCCTGCTGCGCGGAGGCGCCCGACACGGACGCAAGGGTGATCAGCAGGGCGCGCGCGGCGTGTCCACACGTCGGGCGGGAACGGGCGATGGGCATGGCGTCCATTATCCAGCGTCCCCGCCGCCAACCCGGCCGCAAGCTGCGCAAATTTGCAGGGACCAGGCGTGGGGGCTGGCGGGCTGACCGGCGAGTCTGGTAGACTGACTGGGTAGTCAGCAAGATGACCAGAAAGTCAGTGTAGTGAACGACGAGTCAACGGCCCCGTCGAAAGAGGACGTGGTCGCCGAGTTCCGCCGGCGCTCCTTCGTCGAAGCCGCCCGCCGCGTCTTCGGCGAGCGGGGGTTCGAACAGGCCACGATGGACGCGATTGCCGAGGCCGCCGGCGTGGCCAAGGGCACGCTCTACCTCTACTACCCGTCCAAGCAGGCCATCCACGACGCGACCTTCGCCGCCGACATGGCCGCGATGGAGGCGCTCATCACCGAGCGCGTCGGACAGGCGACGACGGCCCGTGAGGCCATCGAGGCGTTCGTCACGGTCCGCACGGAGTACTTCCAGCAGCACCCCGACTTCTTCCGGATCTACGTCGCCGAGATCGCGCGCGAAGTGGCGACGGGCACGAGCGGACGGGTGTGCACGGCTGCGGTAGACCGCCAGACACGATCGCTGCAGAGCGTGATCGAGAAGGCGGTGGCGGCCGGCGATGTGCGGGTGGTCGACCCTGAAGCCGTGGCCCTGGCCGTGTTCGACATGAGCAAGGGACTCGTCGGGCGGCGGCTCCTCATCGGGTCGCGATCGACCGTCGAGCGGGACGCCGGGTTCCTGACCGACTTGATATGGGCCGGCCTGGCGCCGGACCGAGGTTCGAAGTGATGACCATGCGTGTCGTAGTGGCCGCCCTGCTGGCGGCCGTCCTGCCCGTCGCGGCGTTCGCCCAGTCGGGCGAATCGGTGACGGTGCCCAGCACCTTCCGCGGGAGCGTACCGACCGGAACGGCCTCAGCCGAGCCCGTCGCGCTGACCGTGAAGGACGCGGTGTCCCGTGCCCTCGAGCACAACCTCGGGCTGCTCGTGCAGGAGGCCTCGGCCGATGCCGCGGAGGGCGCGCGCTGGCGCGCGCTGGCCGAGCTGCTGCCCGACATCCGGGGCAGCGTGGGCGAGCGCCGCCAGGTGATCAACCTCGAGGCGTTCGGCTTCCCGGCGCCGGATCCGATCGTGGGTCCGTTCAACGTG
>JAWKHU010000056.1:0-87530 GCA_041394685.1 Vicinamibacterales bacterium | reverse complement strand
CGACGACCGTGAACGTGTCGTCGGCCAGCGAGACGGTGCGGCCCACGGCAGTCTGCCCGGGCCAGTGCCGCTCGACGAAGGACTCGCTCACAAGCGCGACCCGTGGCGTGTCGAGTGTGTCGCTCGGTCGCAGGTCGCGGCCCTCCCGCAGCGGAATGCCGAGCGTCTCGAAGTAGGCGGGGGAGATCATCCGCAGGTTGGCGGTGTAGGTGCTGCTCGTGTCCTGCGGCTCGCCGTCCACCGCGACCGGCCAGATGCCGCCGCCCCAGGCCATCGGCGCCTGACTGATGTAGGCGGCGCCGGTCACCCCCGGCAGCGCGCGAACGGTCGTGAGCACGCGGTCGTAGAAGCGCTCGCGCACCGCGGTCTCGCTGTAGCGGTCGGCGGGCAGCGACGTCCGCAGCGTCACGATGCTGGTGGCGTCGAACCCGGGGTCCACCTGCTGCACGCGCCAGAGCGCCTGGATCAGCAGGCCCGCGCTCACCAGCAGCACCAGCGACGCGGCGATCTCGGCGCAGACCAGCCAGCCGCGCGTCCGTTCGGTGGCGCGTCCCGGGCCCGTCCGGCCCGCCTCCCGCAGGCCGTCGATGGACGCCTGGCCCGCCAGCCGGCGGGCGGGGATGGCGCCGAAGAGCCAGCCGGTCGCCAGCGTCAGGAGCAGCGCAAAGCCCATCAGCCGCAGGTCGGCGGCGGGCGTCTCGGCGATCGGCAGTGACGTGGGGACCAGCCTGGCGATGACGGGGGTGCCGAACACCGCCAGGGTCACGCCGACGGCGCCACCGCAGAGGGCCAGGAGCAGGTGCTCGACGAGGAGCTGGCGCACGAGACGCTCGCGCCCGGCCCCGAGCGCCACGCGGATCGACAGGTCGGCCTGACGCGAGAGCGATCGTGCCAGGAACAGGCCGGCGAGGTTGGTGCAGGCAATGAGCAGCATGCAGAGCGCCGCGCCCACCAGGGCCCACAGCAGCAGGCGGCTGCTGGCGCTCAGCTCGTCGCGCAGGCGCACCACCGTGGCGCCGTTGCGGGCGTTGGTGTCGGGATAGGCGCGGGCGAGCACGGCCGCGATGCCGTTCATCTCGGTGCGCGCCGCCTCGATCGACGTGCCGTCGGCCAGCCGCGCGACGCTGTTGAGGTACCAGTTGGCGCGGTCGGCCATCGTGTCCCCCGTGAACCGCAGCGGCACCCAGAGGCTGACCTCGCGGTCGGGAAACACGAAGTGTGGCGGCATCACGCCCACCACGGTGTGCGGCGCGTCGTCGAGGATCAGCGTCTGTCCCAGCGCGTCGGGGCGTCCGCCGAACGCCGTTGACCAGAGGCGGTGGCTCAATACGACGGTGAGGGGCGCGCCCGGGTCGTCGTCGATGGAGGTGAGCGTGCGTCCGAGCGCGGCCGGGACGCCGAGGACCGAGAAGAGGTCGCTGGTCGCGGTGATGCCGTCGATTCGGAGCGGCTCGTCAACCCCCGTCAGGTTGAAGGACCAGAAGGCGTAGGCGGCCAGTCCCGAGAACGATCGGCTCTCCCGGCGGAAGTCGAGGAAGTTGGGCGGGGAGAGCTCCATGCGCGCGTACCCGCGGAAGCCCTGGTCCTGGTAGATCTTCACGAGGCGGCCGGGGTCCGGGAACGGCAGCGGCCGGATGAGCACGTGGTCGGTGACCGCCACGGCGGCAGTGGTGGCCCCGATGCCGAGGGCGGCCACGAACACCGCGGCAGCCGCATAGCCGGGCGCCCGCCGCAGCGATCGCACGGCGGTGGACAGATCCTGACGCAGCAGGTCGGCGTGGACGCCCGCAGCCGCGGCGACGGCGTCCCAGGTGCAGGCGGCCACCGCGGCCGCGCGGCCGCCCGCGCTTCCCGCGTCGCGCAGCCGCGTGCGCGCGGCCGCCGTCATCTCGTCGCCGTAGGCGTCGCGGAACGAGCGTGGAAAGAGTCGCAGGAGCGCGGCATACCAGCGCATCGGTCAGGCCTTCCTCGGCATCACGCCGCTCGCGCGTGCGAGCCGCACGAGATCGGACAGGCGCGCGGCCTCGGCTTCGGCCACCCGGCGGCCGAACGACGTGATCCGGTAGTAGCGGCGGCGCTCGTCGTCGAGCACCCGCGCGGGGCGGCGCTCGACCTCGTCGATGAGCTCCTGCTCGACCATGCGTTGAATCGACCGGTACAGGGTGCCCGGGCCGAGGCGCACCTCGCCATCGGTGCGCTCGGCGACGTCCTGGATGATGGCGTAGCCGTGGCGGTCTGCGTCGGCCAGTGACAGCAGGATGTGGAACACGGCTGGCGGCAGCGGGATCAGCGAGTCCGGAGCGGATGGCGGCATGGCGTCATTGTATCCACGATGGATATATCTACGCCGGATAGCGCCCGCGGGTTCCGCCGGGGTGGCGAGCGCTCGTGCCATGCGCCGCGGCTGTCGTTCCCATTCGCGCGGCGGGACGTCCCCACCCCACGCGCCGGCGTGCCACAATGCGTGGTTGCCGACCGTTCAGGAACACGCCCATGAAGAAGCTCCTCGTCGCGAACCGATCCGAGATTGCCATCCGCTGCTTCCGTGCCGCTGCCGAGCTTGGGCTGCGCACCGTCGCGGTCTACAGCCACGAGGACCGTTTCTCGCTCCACCGCTTCAAGGCCGACGAGGCGTTCCTGATCGGGCCCGACGGCGTCGGTGAGCCCGTCCGCTCCTACCTGGACATCGACGCCATCCTCGGGGTGGCGCACGCGGTGGGCGCCGACGCCGTGCACCCCGGCTACGGCTTCCTGTCCGAGAACGCGGAGTTCGCCCGCCGGGCCGACGCTGCGGGCGTGCGCTTCGTCGGGCCCACGCCCGACCAGCTCGACGCCTTCGGCGACAAGACGGCCGCCCGGCGGCTCGCGGCCGCGGCCGGCGTCCCCACGGTGCCCGGGACCGAAGGCGCCGTCACGGATGACGAGGAGGCGCTGGCCGCCGCGCGCGCCATCGGCTACCCCGTCATCGTCAAGGCCAGCTTCGGCGGCGGCGGGCGCGGCATGCGGGTCGTTCGCGACGAGTCCGAGCTGGTCGCGCGCCTCAACGAGGCGCGCCGCGAGGCCGGCGCCGCGTTCGGCCGCGCCGACGTGTTCCTCGAGCGCTACATCCCGCGCGTCAAGCACATCGAGGTGCAGGTGCTGGGTGACGCCCACGGCAACCTCGTCCACTTGTGGGAGCGCGACTGCTCCGTCCAGCGCCGCCACCAGAAGCTCATCGAGGTCGCGCCGTCGGTGGGCGTGCCGCAGGCCCTGCGGGAGGCCATCTGCGACGCCGCCGTCCGGCTGTGCCGACAGGTCCAGTACCGCGCGGCCGGCACCGTGGAGTTCCTCCTCGACGCCGACCGCGGGGACTTCTACTTCATCGAGGTCAACCCCCGCATCCAGGTCGAGCACACGGTGACCGAGATGGTCACGGGCATCGACCTCGTCCAGGCTCAGATTCTGGTCAGCCAGGGCCACCAGCTCCACGACGCGCCGTTGTCGATTCCGCGCCAGGCCGACATCCAGACGCGTGGCGTGGCCATCCAGTGCCGCATCACGACCGAGGATCCGCAGAACCAGTTCGTGCCCGACTACGGGCGCATCACGACGTACCGGTCGCCCGGCGGGTTCTCCCTCCGGCTGGACGGCGGCAACGGCTTCGGCGGCGCCGTCATCACGCCCTACTTCGATTCGCTGCTCGTCAAGCTGACGACCTGGGGGACCACGCTCGGCCAGGCGGTCGTCCGCGCGGATCGCGCGCTGCAGGAGTTCCGCATCCGAGGCGTCAAGACCAACATCGCCTTCCTCCGCAACGTCATCCTGCACCCCACCTTCGGCGGCGGCGAGGCGACGACGGACTTCGTCGATCGCGCAAGCGAGCTGTACGAGTTTCCGGAAGTGCGCGACCGTGCGACCAAGCTCCTCACCTACCTCGCCGACGTCATCGTCAACGGGCGCGACGACGTGCGGAAGAGCGTGCGGCCGGACGTGGTCCTGTCCACGCCCGTCCCGCCGCCTGCGGATCGGCAGGTGGATCCGCCCGCCGGCACGCGGCAGCTGCTGCAGTCGCTGGGCCCCGAGAAGTTCGCGGCGTGGGTGCGGGACCAGGATCGGCTGCTGATCACCGACACGACCTTCCGCGACGCCCATCAGTCGCTGCTGGCCACGCGCGTACGGACCTACGACCTGCTGGCGGTGTCCGATGCCGTGGCACGGGAGCTGCCGGGCCTCTTCAGCCTGGAGATGTGGGGTGGCGCCACGTTCGACACCTCCATGCGCTTCCTGCAGGAGGACCCGTGGGCGCGCCTGGCCGACCTGCGCGCCCGCATCCCGAACGTGCTGTTCCAGATGCTGCTGCGGGCGAGCAATGCGGTCGGCTACACGAGCTATCCCGACAACGTCGTCCGCGAGTTCATCCGCCTGAGCGCCGCCGGGGGCATCGACGTCTTCCGCATCTTCGACTCGCTCAACGCCACGGGCAACATGCGCGTGGCCATGGAGGGTGTGCGCGAGGACACCGACGCCATCTGCGAGGCCGCCATCTGCTACACGGGCGACATCCTCGATCCGGCGCGCACGAAGTACAGCCTCGACTACTACGTGCGCATGGCGAAGGAACTGGTGGCCATGGGCACGCACATCCTGGCCATCAAGGACATGGCGGGCTTGTGCAAGCCGTTCGCGGCGCGCGCGCTGGTGAAGGCGCTGCGCGACGAAGTGGGCGTGCCCATCCACTTCCATACGCACGACACCAGCGGCATCAACGCGGCCAGCGTGCTCTACGCGGCCGAAGCCGGCGTTGACATCGCCGACACCGCGCTCGCCTCCATGAGCGGCATGACCAGCCAGCCGTGTCTCAATGCGGTCGCCGCCGCGCTCCGGCACGGCCCCCGCGACACCGGGCTGGACGCGGCCGCGCTCGACCGCCTGAGCGACTACTGGGCCGCGGTCCGCTCGCTCTACTATCCCTTCGACGAAGGGCTGAACGCACCGGCGCCGGACGTGTACCAGCACGAGATGCCGGGCGGGCAGTACACGAACCTCCGGCAGCAGGCCAAGAGCCTCGGGCTGGCGCCGCGCTGGCGCGAGGTGTGCGCGGCCTATGCTGCCGCGAACCAGCTGCTCGGCGACATCGTCAAGGTGACGCCGTCGAGCAAGGTGGTGGGCGACCTCGCCCTCTACATGGTGACCAACGACCTGTCCGCCGAGGACGTGGCCCGGGGCCGCGGTTCGGCGAACTTCCCGAAGAGCGTCGTCGAGATGATGCAGGGCCTGCTCGGCACGCCCGAGGGCGGCTGGCCGGCGGAGTTCCAGTCGCGCGTGCTGTCGGCCGCGCGCGTCGACGCCGTGACCGAGCGTCCGGGCGCCATGCTGCCGCCGGCGGATTTCGATGCGGAGGCCACCGCGCTGGAGGAGAAGTCCGGACGCGCGCCGTCGCGGCAGGACGTGATGTCGTCGGTGCTCTATCCCAAGGTGTACGAGACCTTCGACGCACACCGGACCGCCTATTACGACACCTCCGTCATCCCGACGCCCAACTTCTTCTACGGCCTCAAGCCGGGAGAGGAAACCGCCGTCGAGATCGAAAAGGGCAAGACCCTCATCATCCGCTACCTGACGACGGGCGAACTGCACGAGGACGGGAAGCGCACGGTGTTCTTCGAGCTGAACGGGCAGCCGCGCGAGGTGAGCGTGCCGGACCGCACCGCCGACGTCGCCGTGAAGCGGCACGTCAAGGCCGACCCGTCCGACCCGGGCCAGGTGGCCGCCCCCATGCCCGGCAAGGTGTCGGTGGTGTCCGCCCGGGCGGGTGACTCGGTCAAGGCCGGCGACCGCCTGCTGTCCATCGAGGCGATGAAGATGGAGACGCCCGTCTACGCCGCGTTCGACGGCACGGTGGAAAAGGTGGAGGTGGCCGCCGGCGCGGTCGTGGAAGCCGGCGAGCTCTCATGCGGCTCGTGCGCGGTGCGTCGCCGGCGGCGTCCTGGACGCGCGCGGCCGCTGCTTGACGAGCTGCATGAACGCCGGCAGCGTGCGCAGCCGCTCGAACACCGGGTCCGCGGCGGCCCGTGCCTTCCAGATGTGCGGCTGGCGCCGGATGGCATCGCCGAGCGGGCCAAGGGCCTCGCGCAGCCGGCCCGCCTGCGCGTAGCGCTGCGCCAGGGCGTACATCACCGTCTCGGCACGCGGGTTGATGGCCAAGGCCTCTTCGGTGGCCGCAATCGCCTCGGCGTGTCGGCCCGCCGCGGCCAGCTCCTCGCCGCGCGTGGTCAGCCGGGTCGGCTCCCCGGTCGTCATCCGCAGCAGCCGCCGCAACTCCACGAACGGGTTCTCCGCATCGTCCACGCGGATGTCCACGATGCGCTCGACGGTGGATGTCGAGTCTGGCTCGAGCGGCCGGACCACGAGGATGCCCGCCGACTGCATGCCGCGGGTGTCGCCGCCCTTCGACTGGCCCGCGTCGAGCGCGTCCATCAGCCGCTCGGCCATCGAGCCGGTGCCCGACCCATGCGCAGCCGCCATCGCCGTGAGCACGGCCTCGCTCGCGAGCGTGTTGCCCTGGACGGAGAAGTTGTGTCCGGCGATATGGCCGGCGTAATTGCCCAGGTGCACCGGGTCGTCGGGATCCTTGTTGCGGTCGATGACCCGACGGCCGGTACACGGCCGACCGGCCCTTGGCGTCGATGACCGCCACCTGCCGGCTGTCACGGCCGGGATCCTCGTCGGTGATGCGCTTGACGACCTCGGCGGGCGAGAGCCCCTGCTCCAGGAGCGCGATCGCCTTGGGTCCGTACTCGCCGGTTGGCTGAGGCCTGCGTGGCCACGGCGCCGACGCCGGGCTTCGCGTAGGGCACGGCGGCTCCGGCACCGAAGGCGCGGGACTGGACGCCGACCCCGAACTGTCCGGACTCTGGATCCCACGCTGATGATCGAGAAAGTCGAGAACCATGGATCCACAGGCTGCGGCTGCGCCAGGAGCGCCACCGAGCCGAGCACCAGCACCAGGAGTCCGCCCGCGAGTCGTGTCATGAAGGTGTCCTGTCCATGTCCTGGAGCGCGCGGATACCGGTCCGCATGCCGAGCCAGAACGTGCAGATGCTGACGATACCAGCAAGCGCGAAGCTGGCGATCATCATCAGCTGCCGGGTCCCGCTGAGGGGCGCCCGGCGGAACTGCTGGACGAGGTACACCGACGACGGCCATCCCACCAGCACGATGGTGACGATGACGAAGAGGACGGCGAGGACCATGAAGGCCACGCCGCCGTAGGAGCCGGCCACCTGGGTGGGGTTGTCGGCGGCGAAGCGCGGGTAGCGCGCGCCCAGCCCGGTGGCCAGCCCGACGAGCGCCACGGTCATGAACACGATGGTGACGGCCGACACGCGCTTGAGGAAGGGATCGACGCCCAGCAGCTCGTTGCCCGCCATCGTGAGGCCCAGGCTCAGCACCAGCACCGGGACCAGCCCCGTCCAGAACTTGGACCAGAGGAAATCGGCGAGCGAGATCGGCGCCGTGCGGATGATCCAGAACGCCGCTCCCTCCGCCGAGACCATCGGGAACACGAACCGGACCGCGACGGTGGCCATGACGAAGCCCGCCATGCCGAGATTGAGGAACGCATACACGTTCTTCAGGAACCCGCTCATCGACGGGATCCGCTCGAGGTCGAGCACGCGGAAGTTGTAGAGGTACACGAGCACGAGCGCGAGCAGCAGCAGGAGCTGCGACCACTGGCTCACGTCACGGAGGAACACCTTCAGGTCCTTGATGAGCAGCTGGCGCCGCACGGGCAACAGCGGGAGCCACGCGGTGACGAGGTCGAGGAGGCGCCACTGGACGAAGCGCGCCTTGCGCGCCTCCTGGGCCTTGCTGAACCCGGCGAAGTGCCAGCGATCGAAGAGGGCGGCGGCCACGACGATGAGCGCCAGGGCCGTGGACCAGAGCGCCGATCCGTGCACGAGGTCCCACCCGCCCTGGAGGCTGGCGAACAGCGTCTCGCCGGCCCAGAACGACGGCAGCAGCGGCGTGACGGGCGACTGGAGGGTGGCGAAGAAGTCCGTCACTTCGGGCATCGACTCGACGCGCAGGAGGCGCTCGGGCTGGATGAACCGGAGGAGCAGCACGATGCTGGTGGCGAAGACCAGCCCCATCAGCATGAGGATGTCGCGCGCCCGCCTGGCCGGGAACACGTTGACCAGCCCCAGCGTGATGAGCGATCCGCAGGCGACCGGGATGATGACGAACGGCACCACGGTGGCCAGCGCCACCACGTAGAACGCGGGTGGGGCCCCGCGCGCCAGGCCGACGCCGGCGAGCACCGGGGTGATGAACACCACCACCATCCACGACGCGTGTCCGAGCGTGCGTGCGAACCGCGCGTGGAAGAGGCGCCGCGGCGTGACGGGTGCGACGAGCAGGAGCCGCAGGTCGTCGGACAGGAAGAAGGTGGACAGCGAGGTGACGATGCTGGAGAACGCGAGGAACGAGAGGAACGTCAGGAAGAGCCACGAGAGCCCGAGGCGAATCAGGTAGTCACCGAGCTCGGCGTAGTCGGCCAGCTGTCGGGTGACCCAGTAGGCGCCCCAGAAGATGGCGCCGGTGACCAGGACGGCGATGCCGCCGAACAGGAACGCCCGCGCCAGGTCGCCCCGTTCGCGCCGGCGCGTCCGGTTGCGCGATGCCCAGAACGAGGGCAGCAGCAGGTAGGAAACGGATGCGTGGTGTCCGGCGGCGTCACAGGACCTCGTCGATCTCCTGGAGGCCGCCGCCGCCGGTCAGCTTCAGGAACAGGGGCGTGAGCTGCGCGTCGTCGGCGCCGGCGAGCTGGCGCAGGTCGTCGACCGTCCCGCTCGCGATGATGCGGCCCTTGAGGATGATGCTCACCAGGTCGCACATCTCCTGCGCGACCTCGAGGGTGTGCGTGCTCATGAGGATGGCGACGCCGCGGTCGGCCATCTTCCGGAACACGTCCTTGATGAGCCGCGCGCCGCGCGGGTCCAGGCCCACCATGGGCTCGTCAACGAGGACGGCCTGGGGCCGGTGCAGGAAGGCGCCCGCCATGACGAGCCGCTGCTTCATGCCGTGCGAGAAGCTCTCCACGAGCTCGTCGCGCCAGCGCGCCAGCTCGAACAGATCCAGCATCTCGCGGGTGCGCTCCTCGATTGCCTCGTCGCCCAGCCCGTAGAGGCCCCCGTGAAAGCGCAGGAACTCGCCGGCGGTCAGCTTCTCGTAGATGAAGGGGCGATCCGGGATGAAGCCCAGCGACGCCTTGGCTGACACCGGGTCGGCGGCGAGGTCGTGGCCGTTGACGAGGATGCGGCCGGCGGTCGGCTTGAGCAGGCCCGCGACGATGCGGATCGTGGTGGTCTTGCCCGCGCCGTTCGGCCCGAGGAACCCGTGAATCTGTCCCGCTGACACGGCCAGGTCGACGCCGTCCACCGCCGTGAACGTGCCGTAGCGCTTGACCAGGCCTTCGACCGCAATCATGGACACCCTTCGCAGTCCCGCGCGGGGGCGGGCGCCGGCGCTCCCGGCCCACCACCACGGGGGAGACACCGGGAGCGAACTCGACATCGAGAATCGCCATCTTCACGCGGCCGAGCAGCGGCAGGATCGCCACCTGCTGATCGAGGCCGCCGCGCGCCAGCCGCAGGTGCGTGGCGTCCGCGGGGAACTGGTTGAAGGTGGATCCACCGGCCACCACACGCCGCGGCCGCCGGGATCCTCCAGGAACACCTCCGGCCACGCGTGATAGTAGAAGGCGTTGCGGACCGAGACCATGCCCACCGCGATACGCGCGGGGATGCCGGCCGCCCGCGCCATCGCCACGTAGAGGGCGGTGTGCTCGTTGCAGTCGCCCACGCGCGTGCGCAGCACCTCGACCGCCGACGGGATGCTGACGGTGGGCCGCTTCTCGATGAGCGCGTTCACGTAGCGGGTGAGGCGCTCTGCGCGCTCCCGGGTGGTGCGCGCGCCCTCGAGGGCACGCGCGGTTTCCGCCGCAATCTCCGGCGCGTCGCTCTCGATGAGCGGTTCGGGTGCGAGATACCGTTCCAGGTCGGCCGGCGCGGGTTCGGCCGCAAGGCCGCGCGCGTCCACGATTTCCACGACATCGCCGTCAACGTGCTGGCCCGCGCCCTCGAGCGCCGGGCTGGAGAGGTCGGCATTCCGCAGACGCACGCGAAGCCGTCGGACGTCGCGGGGTTCGTCGATGCGGAAGCGGGATTCCGGCACGACGGCCGCCGCATCGAGCAGGTCCACCTGGACGTCGTGCGGCACGGCCAGCGCCACGGCGCGCTCGGGTGTCTCGCGTACGGAGAGCAGACCGAGCGGACTTTCCTCGCGCACGATTTCTCCGGTGTCGGTCACCCACGACGTCGTCTGCACCCCGCCGAAGGCGAGCTCCACGCGAAAGGCGGGGAGCGGACGGCCGTTGGCCGTGACCAGCTCGCGCCGTCCGACCGCGACCTGCACCGGCTCGTTCCGCATGGTGGCCGGATCGAACATCGTCCACTGGTGGCGGGCGCCCTCGGCGAGCCCCTCCGAGGCCAGCCGGCGCGCGAGGCTCAGCATCAGCGACGGCGGTTCGTCGAGCGTGCGCGTCTCGGTCCGCGTGTGTCCGGAGCTCGTGATGGCAAGGGTGAGCGTCAGGCCGTCCAGCGTGCCGGCAATGGTCGTCGGGCCCGTGCCCGGGTCGAGCGAGAACTCGAAGGACTGGAGGGCGAACGCGCGGTCCACCCTGGCCGTCGTCCGGATCGCCGCCGGCGTCGTCGCCCCGAGCAGCGACATCTGCAGCTGGGCGTCCTCCTGCAGTTCGTAGCCGGCGTCGGTGGGCACCGTCTGCGAGACGCTGAAGCCAATCTTCTCGCCGCGGTAGTACACACCCCGCCACTGGGCCGTTGACCCGTACCGGGCCAGGTCGGTCGCGAGATTGAGCGACGAGGCCCGGAGGTACGACCGGTCCACCAGGACGCCCATGGAGACGACCCAGGCCGCAATCGCCAGCCACGAGAGCGGCCGCGTGATGCCGCGCGGCAGCGGACGGAACAGACGCATGGCTATCCTTCGGTATCGGCTCGACACCCGCCGGGCTTCACGCCGTGCGGCCGCCGCCGGATCTTCCGACGGCGGTCCGGACGCCTCGGTCTGGCGTGATACCCTCCTCGCCCGGAGGATCGCGTGTCGGATTCCAAGTCGCCCCCCACGTTGAGCGTGCTCAAGCTCGCGGGCCCGGGGCTGGTCGTGGCCGCGACGGGCATCGGCTCGGGGGACGTCGTGTCGGCCACCGTCGGCGGCGCCAAGTACGGCGTCGTGCTGCTGTGGGCCATCGCCCTCGGCGCGTTCTTCAAGTACGTGCTCAGCGAGGGCATCGCCCGCTGGCAGCTCGCCACCGGGCAGACGGTCGTCGAGGGCTGGGCCGCCTACCTGCCCGGCTGGGTGAAGGCGTACTTCGGCATCTACCTGCTGCTGTGGACGGTCGCCGTCAGCTCGGCCCTCACCAATGCGACCGGACTCGGCCTGGCAAACCTCACGGCCGGCGCCGTGCCACAGGCCTGGGGCGCCGTCCTGCACAGCCTCATTGGCTTCGCCTTCGTGTGGTTCGGCGGCTACGACAGCTTCGAGAAGCTGATGAAGACCCTCGTCGGGATCATGGGCTTCAGCATCCTGGTGTGCGCGGTGATGACGATCACCAACCCGGGGCCTGCGATGCGCGGCCTGCTCGTGCCGACCATCCCAGACGGCAGCGGCGCGTACGTCCTGTCGCTGATCGGCGGGATCGGCGGATCCGTGACGATGCTGTCCTACAACTACTGGATGCGCGAGGAGAAGCTCGAGGGACCCGGTTCCCTCGGTTACGTGCGCGGCGACGTGGGTGTCGCCTATGTCTTCACGGCCGTCTTCGGCCTCGCGGTCATGCTCATCGCCAACCGCGCGTTCTTCCTGCCCGGCGTCACGATCACCGACGCCCAGGCGGTCCCGAAGATGGCCGAAACCCTCGGGGCGATCCTGGGGACCTTCGGCGAGTACGCATACTCCATCGGGTTCTGGGCCGCCGTCTTCGCCTCGCTCCTCGGCGTCTGGCAGAGCGTGCCGTATCTCTATGCCGACCTGTACGGCATCCTCAAGGGCCTGTCCCCGAGGCGCGCGACGCGGTGACGAAGGTCACGAGCACGCCATGCGGCTGGCGCTCGCCTTCATCACGCTGGTGCCCCTGCCGCTGGCGTTCACGGGCCGCCCCATCTTCATCATCGTCACCTACACGATCGTGGGCAGCCTGTTCGTCCCGTTCCTGGCGGCGACGCTCCTGTATCTCAACAACAAGGTGGCGTGGACGTCGCCGGTGCCGAAGAACCACTGGTCCACCAACGTGCTGCTTCGTCGCGATCCTGGCGCTCTTCATTGCGGTCGGCGCGCAGGGCAATGGGCGCCCTGCGGTGATACCGCCGTCCCGTCGTCCGCGGCGAGACCCGTCGATGGGCGTCCGGACGCGGGTTCGACTGGTTGCGTGAGCTGAGAAGTAGAATCCTCCCGGAGGCCGAGCATGCGTGTTGTCCTGTCCAGCGTGGCCTCTCGTGACTGCCGGTGCGCTGTCGCTCTCGGCGCAGTCCGGGCCCACCGTTCCGCCACCCACCCCGAAGCCCGACGTGACGGCCCTGGTGTCCCGGCTGAGCCTCGAGCAGTACAAGGCCACCGTCAAGGGGCTGACCGAGTTCGGCGATCGGCGGCAGGGGACCGAGCGCAACCGCAAGGCCGTGGACTGGATCGGAGGCGCAGCTCAAGAGCTACGGCTGCCCGACCGAGCGCATCCGCTACACGTTCGACCCGCCCCCGACGCCCCGCACGGGCGGCCGATCCCAGGCGCCCCGCGATCCCGACGCGATCGAGCGGGCGGTGGGCGGAGGCCGTCCCCGTGGTGGACGTGCCAGGACCGGCGTCAACACCGACCCGATGCGCCAGCCCGACGAAGCGCTCCGCGCGCTCAACTCCGAGCCGGCCTCCAACGGCCCGCGCGAGGAGGTGTACTGCACCAAGGTCGGCTCCAAGTTCCCCAACGAGATGTACATCGTCGGCGCGCACATGGACGGCCACGGCTGGGGCCAGGCGGCCAACGACGATGGGTCGGGGACCGCGCTCGTGATGGAACTGGCGCGGATCTTCAGCATGCCGGACGTCGTGACCGAGCGGACGATCCGGTTCGCCCTCTGGAACAACGAGGAGACCGGCCTCAACGGCGCCCGCGCCTACGTCGAGCAGCGGCAGGCGCTGCAGGGCAAGGAGGATCCGCCCGGGTCCGGACGGTATCCCGAGCCCCGGTGGCTGGGGATGATCCAGCACGACATGATGATGTTCGACCACGGGGCGCCGCGCGCCGACGGGACCGTGAGTCCCGAGCAGCGGCCCGAGGCCGACGTGAACATCGAGTTCCAGTCCACGGCGAAGATGGCCGACGAGGCCATGAAGCTCGCCTTCTTCTTCCATGGGGCCAACGAGCGGTATGCCACCGACTACCCGGCGCAGGTGGGGCCGCACATGACCAATACCGACTCCACGCCCTTCATGGACCTGATTCCGGCCATTTCCCTGCGCGAGAACGAGCGCGGCGTGCACGTCGGCAGCGGCTGGGATCCGCACTGGCACCAGCCGACGGACGTGTTCACGACCTTCAGCGACAAGGATTTCCGCCTGGGCCTGAACGCCGCCCAGACGACGGCGGGCGCCGTCGGCGAACTAGTCGGGACGACGCTGCGGAAGTGAGCGGCTCGGCCGAGGGGGGCCGAAGTCGCTCAGGGCCGCGACTTTTGTGGCGTAATCGGCCGAACCAGTTCTCCGCTGGTCCCGCGCCGGCGGTGTATGCACATCCCCGCCGCGGCCGCAAATATTCGAGATAAAAGCAGATAGCCCCACAACAGTCGAGGTGCCGCCGGTGGCGGCCCGTTTGCACCCCGGTTACGTCCGGACGTGATGAACGACCCAACCTCGACCCTTGCCCAGGTCGACGGCGCGTCGGACTCGTTGCGTGGCGAGACGGTCCCGCTGTTGCTGGGCCACAGCCGCGCGTTCTGTCGGCTCCGCGATCAGATCACCCGCGTCGCTGCGGGCGACGGGCCCGTGTTGCTGCGCGGCGAGCGCGGCGCCGGCCGTGCACTCGCGGCCCGCGCCATCCACCGTGCTGGCCTGCGGGCGCCCGGTCCGTTCGCTGCCATCTCCTGCGCCGGACATCACGAGTCGCTGCTCGAAACGGACCTGTTCGGCTGCGCGGCCGGCACGTCCGGCGACCACCGGGGCCTGCTGGAACAGGCCCATGGCGGCTCGATCCTGCTGGAAGACATCGACCAGATGAGCCCCCGGACGCAGAGCCTGCTCGTGCGTTTTCTCGAGACAGGCGAGGTGCACCGCGTCGGCGAGCCGGGGCCGGGGACGCCGGTGGACGTCCGCGTCTTCGCATCCACCCATTCACGCACCGGTTCCGGCCGGGTGGCGGCCGGCGTGCTCCGGACCGACCTGCGCGCCCACTTCCTGGGCGGCGAACTCACGGTGCCCGCGCTGCGCGAGCGCCGCGACGACATCCCCATCCTGGCCGACTTCTTCGCGCGCGCGACGGCGGAGCGGCTGCGACTGCCGGTGACGACGTTCACACCCGAGGCACACGGGGCGCTCGAGGCCTACTCGTGGCCCGGCAACATCATCGAGCTGAAGCACGTGGTGGAACGCGTGCTGGTGACGGCCCGCATCGGGCAGGTGCGCGCCGAGGACCTGCCGGTCGGCATCCGCCCCCGGCTCCGCCTGGCCTCGCACTCGCTGGCCGGGCGGCGGACGGTCGCCGAGATCCTCATGGCGCGGCTCGTCACGGGCGGGGAGAACTTCTGGACCTGCGTGCACCCGCTCTTCATGCGGCGTGAAATCACGCGCACGGACGTCCGGGACCTCATCTGGATGGGGCTCCGCATGGCCCGCGGTGACGAAGCGGCCCTGGTGGCCCTCTTCAACAGGCCCTCCGGCGACCGGCGCAAGGTCCGGACGTTCCTGCGGCGCTACGGCTGCCACGACTTCGCCTGCGCAGGCGAGGTGTCGGCGGAGCCCGGAACGCCGACGCAGAAACTCTCATCCTGATCCGGGTTCTGCCCGAAGGCCGTCACATCGCGGGATCAAGTCTCGATCTCGACCGGAGGGGTGACGGAAGTCATTGAAATCGGCGAATTCCTTGCGCCGTTCGACGGCTTCCGCCCGCCCATTCATGTGTTTTCCGCAGCAATTCAACAAAACTGCCCGTGGACTGGGAGTGGACCGAGGCTTGCACTAATTGCAGGCAACCGACTTCTTTTCGTCAGGATTTGCAGTGCCATCATCGTCTTTCTCCGAACTTCTCACCTGGGTGTCCGCCGCTGCCGCTGGCGCGCCGGAGCCCTTGATCATGCTCGCGGTCGGCGGTGTGCTGCTGGCCGTGGGTATGGGCTTTCGTGCGCGCACCGGCGCGCAGTCGACCCCGATGGCGACGCCTCCTCCCCGGCGCCGCCATCAATCCGCGTCCTCGCTGACTCCGCAGCAGGGGCATAGCTGAGTTTTTTATCTCGGCTCCACCGAACAAAGTCCACGGCTAGGCAGCCATTGCACGAGCGTCCGGAGCCGATCCCCCCGGCTTCGAGACGCACAACCCACTCAAAAACAAAGACTTACTCAGACTGAGCCAGCCTGCACCCGCCGGGAGAGCTCTTTGCTGAAACTGGGCGTGAGAGGAGCCGATAACCACCTCACGGTGTCGGCTCGCCAGAACGACGATGGCCGCCGTCCCCGCGTCGGGGAGCTGGCGCCGGACACCGGTCGCCCGGAGTCCACGACCGCCACAGCCGTTCGCCTGCACGCTCTTCCATCGGTCACGCTGTGACTGAGAGGGCGAAGCTCCATGCTTCCGGCGCCGCCGCTCCTCCGCCCGCCGGCCTCGTCGAAAAGGATCCCACCCGCATGTTTGCCAGCACCGCACTCGCGATCAACCCCGAACGCGTGGCCCAGGAAATCGAGCAGGCCCTCCGCCGCCAGGTCACGGACCTGCGCCGCCGCGGCATCGTCGTCGGCCTGTCGGGCGGCATCGACAGCTCCGTCGTCACCTGCCTCGCCGCACGTGCGCTCGGCCCGGACCGCGTCCAGGTGCTGCTGATGCCGGAGCGGGCGTCCTCGCCCGAGTCGGAGCGCCTGGCGCGGCTGCTGACCGACAAGCTCGGCGTGCCGACGTTGATGGAGGACATTGCGCCGATCCTCGAGGCCGCCGGCTGCTATCGCCGCCAGACCGAGGCCATCCGCATGGTCTTTCCGGACTACGGCGACCAGGACAAGCACAAGGTGACGCTGCCGTCGATTCTCGACGGCGACCGGCTGAACGTCTCCGAGCTCACCGTGGAAGGCGCCGATGGCACGAGGCGGACGTCGCGGATGTCGCCTGCCGCCTACCTGCAGCTCATTGCCGCCACCAACTACAAGCAGCGCGTGCGGAAGATGACGGAGTACTACCACGCCGATCGCCTCAACTACGCGGTGGCCGGGACGCCCAACCGCCTGGAGTACGACCAGGGCTTCTTCGTGAAGCTCGGCGACGGCGCCGCGGACATCAAGCCGATCGCGCACCTCTACAAGACGCAGGTGTACGCCCTGGCGGAGTACGTCGGCGTGCCCGAGGAGATCCGCCGGCGTCCCCCGACGACCGACACCTTCTCGCTCCCGCAGACGCAGGAGGAGTACTACTTCGCGCTGCCGTACGACTTGATGGACCTCTGCCTCTACGGCCGCAACCACGACGTGCCGGCCGCCGAGGTCGCCGCGGCCGCCAACCTCACGGCCGAGCAGGTCGAGCGTGTCTACAAGGACATCGATCAGAAGCGGCGCACCACGCGTTACCTGCACGCGCGCCCCCAGCTGGTGGAGCCCGTGACGGAGATCACGGCGTAGATGTGCGGTATCGCCGGCGTGGTGCACCGGCGCGAGGGCCTCGCCCCGCCGGACTTCGCCCAGCTCGGGGCGATGGCGGGTGCGCTGCGTCATCGCGGGCCCGACGAGTCGGGGCTGTACCGCGACCGCCTCGCCGGCCTGGCGCATGTGCGGCTGTCGATCATCGACCTCGCCACCGGCCAGCAGCCGCTCACCAACGAGCGACGGACGCTGTGGCTCACCTTCAACGGCGAGATCTTCAACTACCTCGAGCTGCGTGACGAGCTCGTCGCGCTCGGGCACGTCTTCGCCACGCGCAGTGATACCGAAGTCATCGTGCACGCCTACGAGCAATGGGGCGCCGACGCGTTCCGCCGCTTCAATGGCCAGTGGGCCGTGGGCCTCTGGGACAGCGAGCGGCACGAGCTGGTCCTGGCGCGCGATCCCTTTGGCGTCCGCCCGCTGTATGTGGCCGAGCACGATGGCCGGTTGCTGTTCGCCAGCGAAGTGAAGGCGCTCTTTGCGGGAGACCCGTCGTTGCCGCGACGCATCGACGCACGCGGCCTCGACCAGCTCTTCACGTTCTGGACGCCGGTCGCGCCGCAGACGGTCTTCGAGGGCATCGAGGAAGTCGAGCCCGGTACGGTGCGCATCTACGGCCCCGGCGGAACGCGCCGCACCCGGTCCTACGACCCGGCATTCCCGGCGGCCGGGGCGGAGGGGTTCACCGGGTCGGTGGCGGACGCCGCCGAGGCGGTGCGGACCGCACTGGCCGACGCGACGAGCCTTCGCATGCTCCGCGCGGACGTGCCGGTGGGCAGCTACCTGTCCGGCGGCCTCGACAGCTCGCTCATCGCCGCGCTCGGCCTGCGCGCCAAGGGCGCGAAGTTCTGCACCTTCTCGCTCCGCTTCGAGGACACCGAGTACGACGAGACCGTCTACCAGCGGACGATGGCCGACCGCCTCGGCAGCGAGCACCACGAGGTGGTCGTGTCGCGGGGCGACATCGGCCGCGTGTTTCCCGACGTGGTCTGGCACACGGAGCGGCCCGTCCTGCGGACCGCGCCCGCGCCCCTCTATCTGCTGTCGAAGCTGGTGCACGACGCCGGCATCAAGGTCGTGCTCACGGGTGAGGGCGCCGACGAGATGTTCGCCGGCTATGACATCTTCCGCGAGGCCCGGATCCGCCGGTTCTGGGGACGCCAGCCGCAGTCCACCTGGCGGCCGCGGCTCCTCGAGCGCCTCTATCCCTACCTGCAGCGTTCGCCGGTTGCGCAGCAGGCGGTGGCGCGCCAGTTCTTCGGCCGCGGACTCGACCGATTCGCGGAGCCCGGATTCGGCCACGACCCGCGCTGGACGGGGACCGCGGCCCTCAAGCGGCTGTTCTCGGCGGATCTCCGTTCGCGTGCGGCCGGACTCGACGCGCGCGCGGATCTCCTGGACGGCCTGCCGGGTGATTTCGGCCGCTGGAGCGCGCTCGCGCAGGACCAGTTCCTCGAGGTGCACACGCTGCTCTCGGGCTACCTGCTGTCCTCGCAGGGCGACCGCATGCTGATGGCCCACTCGGTGGAGGGCCGCTTCCCGTTCCTCGATCGCCGCGTGGCGGCGCTGGCCGAAGTCGCTGCCGCCGGCCTACAAGCTGCGCGGGCTCGACGAGAAGCACGTCCTGAAGCGGGCGGCCGCGGACCTCCTCCCGGACGCCATCCTCGAACGCCCGAAGCAGCCATACCGGGCGCCGGACGCGCTGTCCTTCGCCACGCCCGAGGCGCGCGCGTGGCTGGACGAGGTGACCAGCCCCGCCGCGGTGTCCGCGGCTGGGTGCTTCGAACCGGCCGCGGTGTCCCGCCTGGTCGCCAAGTGCCAGGCCCGCGCCGCGGACGGACAGTTCTCGAACGCCGACAACATGGGCCTGGTCGGCGTCGTGTCCACCCAGCTGGTCTACGAGCGCTTCATCCGGCGGCGGCCCGAGGCCGCGGCGCCCACCGAGATTCGCACGGTCGTGGACCGCGTGTCCGACGAGGTCAGCGCGTCCTCATGATGCTCCACGAACTCCTCGAGGGATCGGCCGGCCGCGCGCCCGGCGCGCCGTGCCTCGTCGAGCGGGATCGCCTCACCTCGTACGGTGAGCTCGACGCGCTGGCCAACCGCTACGGCAACCTGTTCCTGCGGAGCGGCGTCTCCTGCGGCGACCGCATCGTCATCGCGCTCGAGAACAGCCTGGACATGGTGGCGGCGTACTTCGGGGCGCTCAAGGCCGGCGCCGTGGCGGTGCCGCTGCAGGCCGGTCCCCGGAACGATCGGCTCGCCCACGTGGTCGCCGACTGCCGGCCGCGCGTGTGCGTGGTGGACGCCCCGGGCGCGGCCGCGCTCGCGTCGGCAGCCGAGGAGGCCGGGATCGCCGCAGACGGCGCTCCCGTGGTGTTCGTGCTGTCGGCGCCCGCGGGTGATGCCCGCGACCTGCGGCAGGCGCTCGACACGACCGGCGCCGAACGCCCGCCCGCCCGGGCCATCGACCTGGACCTCGCCGCCATCATCTACACGTCCGGCAGCACCGGCGACCCGCGCGGCGTGATGCTCACGCATCGCAACTTCGTGGAGAACGCGCAGTCGATCGTGAGCTACCTCGGGCTCACCTCGGCCGATCGCGTGATGTGCGTGCTGCCGTTCCACTACGTCTACGGGCTCTCGCTGCTGCACACGCACCTGCTCGTCGGGGGCTCGATCGTCATCGAGAACCGCGCGGCGTTTCCCAACGTCGTCCTCGACGGCATGCGCGACCACGCCGTCACCGGCTTTGCCGGCGTGCCCTCGACCTTTGCCCTGATGCTGCACCGCTCCGCCATCGACGAGGCCGTGCTGCCGCACCTGCGGTATGTGACCCAGGCGGGCGGGGCGATGCCGTCGGCGAAGATCACCGAGTGGCTGGCGCGCGGTCCGCGGGCGGACTTCTACGTGATGTACGGCGCCACCGAGGCGGCCGCGCGGCTCACCTACCTGCCCCCGGCGGACCTGGTGCGCAAGCTCGGCTCCATCGGCCGCCCGATCCCGAACGTCGAGATCGCCATCGTCACGGAGTCCGGCGAGCGCGCCAGGCCGATGGAGGTGGGTGAGCTCATCGCGCGTGGACCGAACATCTCCTGCGGCTACTGGAACGACGCGGAGGAGACGGAGCGCCGCTTCGGCCCCCTCGGCTATCGCACCGGCGATCTCGGCTACGTCGACGACGAGGGATTCCTCTACCTGGTCGGGCGGCGGCACGACATGATCAAGGTCGGCGCGCACCGGGTCGGCGCCAAGGAGATCGAGGACGTCCTCCACCAGCACCCGGCCGTACACGAGGCCGCCGTCGTGGCCGCGCCCCATCAGCTGCTCGGGGAGGCGCCCGTCGCGTTCGTGGCACTGAAGGACGGGGGCCCGGATGGCCAGGCGCTGCGGGCCTTCTGCGCGGTCAAGCTCGCGGCTTACAAGGTGCCCGTTCGCATCGAGGTCGAGCGCGAGCTGCCGAAGCTCCCCGGGTCGGGAAAGATCGATCGCACCGAGCTCCGCCGTCACGCGGCCATGCTCACCGTCTCATGAGTCATCCCCTCGTCAGCATCGTCATTCCGACGTTCGATCGGGCCGACCTGGTGGGCGAGGCCATCGAGAGCGCCCTCGCGCAGAGCTACGCGGCCATCGAGGTCATCGTCGTCGACGACGGGTCTACGGATGACACGGAGGCTGCCGTCGGGCGTTACGGGGACCGCGTCCGCTACGTGCGGACGACGCACGGCGGCGTCGCGCACTGCGCGCAACATCGGCATGCGCCACGCCCGCGGGCAGTGCCTGACCTTTCTCGATTCCGACGACCGGCTGTGCCCCGTACGCCGTGGAGCTGCTGGCGGGGATCCTCGACCGGCGTCCGGAGGTCGGGCTGGCGTGCGCCGAGATGAGCGGCTTCGACGACCACGGGTGGTTCGATCCGTATCACCTCCAGGCCTACCACCGCTCTGCGTTCGCTGACGGCCGCCACGCCTATCGACGCATCTTCGACGTGGGTATGGCGCTGGCAGACCTGGGACCCCTGCCCGCGTCGCTGACCGGACACGACCCCGCCGCGGGCCGCCGGCGCGTCCATGTCGGCCATGTCTTCGACACCTACCTGCTCGACCTGGTGCTGTGCCAGAACACGGTGATGCTGCGCCGCGAGGTCGTGGAGGCGGTGGGAGAGCGGCGGGTCGGCGTGAAGCACTGGCAGGAGGTGGACTACCTCTGATCACGCGCCGCTTCGCCGTCTGCTTCGTGGACGTCCCGACGTATCAGCTTCGCTATCACGGCGGCCAGATCTCCAGCCCGTCCGGTCCGCGCGGCCTGGATGTCTGGATCAGA
Organism: Vicinamibacterales bacterium; assembly: GCA_041394685.1. Taxonomy (GTDB): domain Bacteria; phylum Acidobacteriota; class Vicinamibacteria; order Vicinamibacterales; family UBA2999; genus VFZN01. The sequence continues at coordinate 66,266 of JAWKHU010000056.1, read as the reverse complement.
AGCAGCAGATCCTCCTGCAGGTGGTGAAGCGCCACGCGACGGCTGACCCCGCGTACCGCGCGCCACCGGCGGCATCGACCGCAAGCTCGCGCACCTGCACCGGGCGGTGGCGGTGCCGCTGCTCAAGCGCGGCGACGGCAGGCCCGGCGACCGCCATACCCGCTACGGTCGGCAGCACCTCGCGCGGTGCGCGGCATACGGGCACCCTGCGCGCGTGCTCAGCGTCGTGGCGCGCCTGCCCGGCCGGGCGCAGCGGGGCTCGTGCACGCGATCGAGGTGTGGCGGCGGGTCCGGCGCGACCTGCTCGACTTCTCGGTGTCGCCCACGATCGGATGGCTGCAGTTCGCGTGGTCGTACTTCGACCAGTTCTGAGACAACAGTGGTGACCGCGGAAGTGCTCGAGAGCTTCGACGTCCTGCCCGGGCTGCGTCCCGAGTGGGAGCGGCTCTTCCGGCTCAGGCCGCACGAGCCGTCAACCTCGTTCGAATGGACGGCGGCGATGGCCCGCCACCACGTCCGCGCCTCGGATCGCGGCTACGTCGTCCGCCTGCTGCGCGACGGCGTCCTCGTGGGCCTCGTGCCGCTCGTGCTGCGGTCGCTGGCGGTCATGGGCGTGAAGGTCCGCGCGCTCACGCCGCTCGCCGAGACCTACAACACGCACAGCGACCTGCTGCTCGACGCGCCCGCGTCCGACGTGGTGTCCACCCTGGTCGCGACGCTGTCCACGCTGGGGGCGCGGTGGGACGTGTTCCGCATGGCGCGCCTGCTCGAGGACAACCCGCTGGTGCCCGTCCTGCAGGCCGCACTGGGCGACCGGGGGCACCAGCAGGCCCGTCGCGCGGGCCTGCCGGCCTACGTGCTCGCCCTGCCGGACACCTACGATGCCTATCTGCGTGCCCGCAGCGCGAAGTTCCGGAACCACCTGCGCCGGACGGAGCGCAAGCTGGCCGCGGCGGGGGTGGTGGAGGTACGCGAACTGCAGGTGGGCGAGGACTTCGACGCGGCGTACGATGCGTTGCTGCAGGTCGAGCGCGCCAGCTGGAAGCAGGCGCACGGCACCGCCATCACGGCCGTCGAACGGCAAGCCGCCTTCTATCGGGACTTCGGGCGCGAGGCGTTCGCTGCGGGCCGCCTGCACGTGCAGTGGCTGTCGCTCGACGGCCGGCCCATCGCCTACAACCTCGGCTACCTCACCGCCGGCGGCTATCACTACCTGAAGACGAGCTACGACCACGACGCCCGCGCTCTGGGTCCGGCAACGGTCCTGCGGGCGCGGCTCGTCGAGGGTCTCATCGCCCGCGGCGTCGCGCGGCTGGATTTTCCCGGCGAGCCCTACGAGTGGGAATCGCAGTGGACCGACACGATTCGCTGGCGGACCGTGGTGTCGGGCTACGCGCGGACGCTTCGCGGCCGCGTGCTCGCGGCGGTCGAGCGCGTCCGGCACCGCCATGCCGGCGAGCGGCGCGTCGTCCACGTCGATCCACGGGCGCAGCGCCCGCCGAGGCCCACGCACGCATGAGCGGCCACTCTCAGGCGCGCCCGGCACGGGTCTCCCCGTGGCTCATCGCAGCCGTTGCCGTCGTGGCCCTCGCGGGCCTCATGTTCGTCGAGGATCTGGGCTCCGGTGTCCTCAACCAGCTGCTGCTGTACCTGCCGGGCGTGGACAAGGCACTGCACTTCGTGCAATCGCTGGCGATCTTCCTCGTCGTCGAGGTCGTCCTCCGGCGCACCGCGCTCACGCCGATGCAGCGCCTGTTCGTCGCCGCCGGCGCCGCACTCGGCGCAGCGGTCGCCGACGAGATCCAGCAGCAGTGGGCGGGCGGCCGCAGCGTGGAGGTTGCGGATGTCGCTGCCGGAACAGCGGGCATCCTCGCCGGTATCGCGGCGCTGCTGCGGCGGCGCCAGGCCAGGCTCGCCGCCGTCCTGGCGACGGTGGCCGTGGTGATGGGCGCCCGCGTCACCTACGATTCGTACCGGTTCACCCGCGACTACAACCACGGCCTGCTGGCCGAGCAGGCACGCCGCTACGACGAGGCCGAGGCCCACTACCGTCGCGGGGTCGAGGCCGACGTTCCGCATCCGGAGCTGTACAACGCGCTCGCCTGGCGCATCCTCGAGTCCGGCCGCGGGGACGCGCGCGAGGCCGTGCGCCTCGCAGAACGGTCGCTGCAGCTCTACCCCGGTAACGCCGATGCGCTGGACACCTACGGCTGGGCGCTGCGCGAGGCCGGCCGTGCGTCGGATGCCGTGGCGCCCCTCGAACGGGCGCTGGCGATGAAACCGGACATCTACTGCATTCACTATCATCTCGGCATGACCTACCTCGACCTTGGCCGGCGCGACGATGGCGTGCGAGAGCTGCACGCGCAGGTCGACGAGATGCCCGACACGGTCGAGGCGCGGCTGGCGTCGAAGGCCCTGGACGCGATGGCGAGCCCGACCGCCGAGGCCACCGGTGACCGACGCGGCGCATGTGGTGCGGACGCGGCCGGAGCTCGAGCGCCGCGCGACGAGTGGAATGCCCTGCTGCGCCCTTCGAGACGCCGCTGCTCGATCACGACTGGTTCGCCAGCGCCGCGGCGACCCTCCACCACGAACAGGACCTTCGCATCGTCACCGTGCGGAGCGGGGGTGTCCTGACCGGCGTGGCGCCGATGGTGCTGGACCGTCCGAGCCGCCACCTGATCCTGCTCGGGTCCAACTCGCCCTCTACGAGCCCAGCGGCTGGATCTACGCGTCCGACACCGCGCTGCGCCAGCTTGCGCAGGCCGTGGTCGCGCTCGGTGATGTGGCCGTCCTCGATCGCGTGCCGGCGGCGTCGGCGGCCTGGAGCCTGCTGCCCGACCGTGCGCGGCCGGGCGATGACCGTCCGCCGGCACACGACGCCGTCCTGCCGTGCGCACGAACCGGTCGTGGAGGTTGCGCGGGTTCGTCGTCGTGCACGCGCCGTTGGCTCGATACCGCCGACGGCAAGACGACGCGAGACGCCGTAGCCCCGGGTGGAGATGCTCAAACCCGGTCCGGACGAGGTAACCGCGTGCTCGGACCTGCTGGTGGCCGTCGAGGCCACCGGCTGGAAAGGGCGGGAGTGGATCCGCGCTTGCCGCCCGCCCGGACCTGCAGGGCTTCTTCCGCGATACGCGCGGCGCGCCTGCAGCACCGGCACATTCGCGTCGCCGTGCTCCTTGATCGGCGACGACGTGGCCGCGGTGGGAGCTGGGCATCGAGGCGCACGGCCGCGTCTGGGGGCTGAAGGTCGCCTACGACGAGCGCTTTTGCCCGGTCGTCGCCCGCCCTGCAGTTGATCCACGCGTCCATCCGGGCCGCGGTCGAGAACGGCCGCATCGCCTACGAGTTCCTCGGTTCCGGCGAATCGTGGCAGCAGCGCGCGGTAGCCTGAGCGGCGCGGGATTACGTGCTGACCGTCCTGTATCCCCCGAGCGCCCGCGCGGCCGTGACGGCCGCCTACGATCTCGTGTCCTTTGCGGCCCGGCGCCTGTCCAGTCCCATGCGCGTCGAGGTCGTGACCGCGTGAAGTGCAGCCTGCGATGATTCTGATTGGTGTCAGCGGTGGGGTCCGGAACGGCATGGCCGGCCTCGTGGAGAACGGAAGCCTCGTTGCCGGGTGCTCGCAGGAGCGCGTGACGCGCGTGCGTGGCGACGGTGTGGACGCATCGGGGCAGCCCGACGCAGCCATCGACCTGCTGCTGGCGAGGCGTGGGCGCATCGCGAGGGGACGTCGAACGGTACGTCCAGGTGGATCCGCCGGACGCCGCGCGCCGGCGCGACCACGTCGAGGCGATGGAACGGCCGCTCGCGCACGCGTGCACCGCCTACCTGTCGTCCGGGTTCCCGTCGGCGGCCGTCGTGGTGTGCGATCAGGAGCGCCCGGGCCTCAGCGTGTGGAAGGGCGACGCAGCGTCGGTCATGCCGGCGTGGACGTGGCCCGACCGGATCACGGAGGTGCTGACCTGCGCCGGCGCCCTCGGGTTCCGTGGCTGGGGCGCCGAGCGGCGGATGGAGACACTCGCCCGCCTGCGTCCCGAGGCGCGCGACGCCGAGGTTGACGGCCTGCTGCATCTCGAGGACGGGCGCCTGGTCGTCAACGCCTCCTTCGAGGCCACCATCGCGGCGCGGACGGCGGGCGACGGCGGACAGGGCAGCCGCGCCCGCGCGCGGCACTGGCCTCCGCCATCCGTGCGCGCGCGTCGGCGATCTGCTCGTGGAGCTGCTCGCCCAGGTGCGCATCGTACCGACCTGCCGCGCCTGGCAGTCGGCGGCAGCCTGTTTCACCACTCGTTCCTCAACACCCTCGCGCGCCGCGTGGGCCTGTTCGACGAGGTCTTCGTCCCCGTCGATCCCGGTGAGGGTGGGCTCGCGGTGGCGCTGCCCTGCACGGCCTGGCGCGGGCGACGGCCGTCGCCAGCCTCTTTCTCGGCCCCGCGTATACGCCCGAGGACGGCAAGCAGGTGCTCGACAACTGCAAGCTGGTCTACTCGTGGAGAGCGAGGAAGGGGCCGTGCAGGCCGCCGTCCGCGCCCTTGCCGAAGGCCGGCTGGTCGGCTGGTTCGACGGGGCGATGGAGTGGGGGCCGCGTGCCCTGGGCGCGCGATCCATTCTCGCCAACCCGATGGCGCCGTACGTGCTCGAGAACCTGAACCGGTTCCTGAAGCACCGCGAGCCGTGGCATGGCTACGCGCTCAGCGGTCTCGAGGCAGCGGTGACCGAGCACTTCGACGGGCCGCCGTCGGCGCCGTTCATGGAGTGCGACTACCGGCCGCGTGACGCCGCCCGCTTCCGGCACGTCCTGCCGTGGCCCGAAGCCGCGGCGCGTGCAGACCGTGGCGCTGGACGGTCGCTGCCGCGTTTCCACCGGCTCCCCGAGGCGTTCGGTGAGGTCACCGGCCTGCCGTTCCTCGTCAACACCTCGTTCAACGGCTTTCACGAGCCTACCGTCTGCAACCCCGCGACGCCGTGCGGGTGTTCTACGGCACCGGGCTCGACCTGCTGGTCATCGACCAGTTCATCCTGCGGAAGTAACGCCCCCCAACAGACAGCACGATGAGCGATCATGCGACATCCTGGGCATTTCGGCCTTCATCACGACAGCGCCGCCGCGCTCCTCCGGAACGGGGAGATCGTCGCGGCCGGCCTGGAGGAACGGTTCACCTGCAAGAAGGGCGATTCCACGTTCCCGCACCGGGCGGTGGAGTTCTGCCTGGCTGCGCCGGCATCGGCGTCTCCGACCTGCACGCCGTGGGCTTCATGACAAGCTCCTCCTCAAGTTCGAGCGGATCTCGAGACCCGCCTGGGCGCGTCGTCCCGCGAGGGTTCCGGTCCTTCCTCATGGCGGGTCCGCTCTGGATCAAGGACAAGCTCTACATCGACCGGCAGCTCCGCGAGGAGCTCGCCACGACGGCCAGATCCTCTACTCCGAGCATCACGAGTCGCCGCGGGCCAGGCGCCTTTCCGCCGCCCTTCGAGGATGCGGCCATCCTCACGATGGACGGCGTGGGCGAGTGGCGACGACCTCGATCGGGCACGGCCGGGGCAACGACATCGAGATCCCGTCTCACGAGCTGCACTACGGCCGACCTCGGTCTCCTGTATCTTCGGCTTTCACCTACTACACCGGCTTCAAGGTCAACTCGGGCGAGTACAAGGTGATGGGGCTCGCGCCGTACGGCGAGCCGAAGTACGTGGACCTGATCCTGAAGGAGCTGATGGACCTCCGCGAGGACGGCTCGTTCCGCTGGAACCAGCTTATCAACTACCTGACCGGCCTGATGACCAACGGCGCCTTCGACGAGCTGTTCGGCGGTCCGCCGCGCAAGCCCGAGTCGAAGCTGACGCAGAAGGAGATGGACCTCGCCCGCTCCGTGCAGGCCGTGTGCGAGGAGATCATGCTGCGCATGGCGCGGACCGCTCACGCGCGCACCGGCTCGGACAACCTGTGTATGGCCGGCGGCGTGGCGCTCAACTGCGTGGGGAACGGACGGCTGCTGCGCGCGGCCTCGTTCACCTGTGGATTCAGCCCGCGGCCGGCGACGCGGGAGGCGCGCTGGGTGTCGCGCAGCTCATTCACTACCGCCACGACAAGCAGCCGCGCACGGTGGTCCCGTGCCGGGACGCCATGCAGGGCTCCTACCCGCTGGGCCCGCGTTCTCGCCGGACGAGATCGAGCGCTACCTCCAGTCGGTCGGCGCCCGCCGAGCGGATGGAGAACGACGCGCAGCTCGACGTGGTGGCTGTACACCGCCAACGAGCAGATCGTCGGCTGGTTCGACGGCCGCATGGAGTTCGGGCCGCGGGCGCTCGGGGCCCGGAGCATCCCGGGCGATCCGCAGCCCAAGACAGCCGACATGAACATCACATCAAGTTCCGCGAGGGCTTCCGGCCCTTCGCGCCGTCGAAGTTGCGCGCGAGCGTGTCTCGGAGATTTCGAGATCGAGAGCGACTTCGCCTACATGTCTCCTGGCGCCGGTGAAGAAGGAGCGCTGCATCCCGCTGACGGCGGAGCAGCACACGCTCTGGGGCATCGACAAGCTCAACGTGCCACGGTCGGACATTCCCGCCGTGACGCACATCGACTACTCGGCCCGCATCCAGACCGTCACGCCCGAGACCAACCGGCGGTACTACGACCTCATCAAGGCGTTCGAGCGCCGGACGGGATGCCCGGTCCTGGTGAACACGTCCTTCAACGTGCGCGGCGAGCCCATCGTCTGCACCCCGGAGGACGCCTACCGCTGCTTCATGCGGACCAACATCGACGTGCTCGTGCTCGGACCGTTCGTGCTCGAGAAGGCAGCGCAGCCGGAGTGGAAGGAGAGCAAGGCATGGCAGCAGGAATTCCAGCTCGATTGACGCCGGCGCAGGGCCGGCGGTTCGGGCTGACGGTCGGCGGCGCGTTCCTCGTGTTCGCCGCCATCGCCTGGTGGCGGGGACATCCCACGACGACCACGGTGCTCGGCACGCTCGGCAGCGTGCTGGCACTCGCGGGGCTCGTGATCCCCACCTATCTGGGCCCGGTCGAACGGGCGTGGATGGGGCTGGCGCATCTCATCTCGAAGGTGACCACGCCCATCGTCATGGGCCTCATGTACCTGGTGGCGCTCACGCCCATCGGGCTCCTGAGGCGGACGATGGGTGGCAACCCGATGGTGCACGAGGCCACGGACGCCAGCTACTGGAAGGCGCGGCCCGAGGGCCGGCGCGCCGGCGATCTCACGCGGCAGTACTAGGAGGACGACATGGGTCTGGCAAGCGAGTTGTGGGGGTTCATGCGGGAGCGCAAGAAGTGGTGGCTGCTCCCCGTTATCGTGGTGATGGTCGTGGTCGGCACGCTGCTGATCTTCGCGCAGGGGTCCGCCCTGGCGCCGTTCATCTACACCATCTTCTGAGCCCGGCCGCCCGCGCCGCGACGGCGGCGGGGTGGCGGGGCCTTCCCGAGAACGTATGCGAAAGCTCCTCGTCGCGCTCGTCGTCCTGACCGGCGCGCTGCTGGCCGCCCTCCTGTTCCAGCAAATCGTCGTGGAGGGCAGCCTGGGTCCGGCCGCCATGGTGGCGGCCGGCGGCCTGAGCCTGGTGTTCCTCGCCATGCTGGCCACCCTGGTGCTGCTCAACACGCGGCACCGCGCGCTCGTCGCCAACCTGTGGCTCGCCGCCTTCTCGATCGGCATCTCCTACTTCGCGCTCGACCTGGCGGCCGGGTGGATTCTCATCCGCCCGCTGTCACCGCCGCTCGTGCCGGACGAGTACCGGCACCACAAGCTGGTACCGGACTCCTACTCGGAGTTCAACCAGCGGGACTTCTCGTACGTGCAGCGCGTGAACGCGCTGGGGTTCCGGGGGAAGGAGACAACGGTCGAGAAGCCGCAGGGCACCTACCGGATCGTGATGCTCGGCGACTCCTTCACCATGGGCAAGGGCGTCGAGGACGATCAGACGTTCTCGGTGCTGGTCGAGCGCGAGCTCAACACCCGCGCGGAAGCCTGCGGCGGTCACGTCGAGGTGATCAATGCCGGCGTGGACAGCTACGCCCCGGTGCTGGAGTGGCTGTATCTCACCCGGGACCTGCAGAAGCTCCACCCCGACCTCGTCGTCATGAACCTCGACGTGAGCGACCTCGTGCAGGAGCAGGCCTACCGCCACGAGTCCGAGCGCGACGCCACCGGCGAGGTGAGCGCGGTGCCCCTGCGCGGCGACCCGGACACCATCATCGATCGCATCCGCGTGTTCACCGAGCACCACCTCTTCCTGACGCGCGTCGCCCTGTTCTACGCCATCAAGACGTTCGACTATCGCGAACTGACGGTCCGCGACGTCGTGACCATGGCCAACACGGAGACGGTGGCGCACACCCTCGTGGATGACGTGGATCGGACCGACCAGTGGCGGACGATCTTCGACAGCATCACGAAGGCCAAGGATTTCAGCAAGAGCCACGGCATGGAGTTCCTGCTGACGGTGTATCCCTGGGCCCACCAGGTGAGCGACACCGAGTGGGTGCCCGGCCGCTACACCTTCATGCCCGACGGCGCACGGGCGGCGGACACGAGCGTGCGCACCATCCACGAGATGTCGGCGGCCAACGGCGTGCCGCTCCTGGACGTGACGCCCGTCTTCCGGCAGCACGTCGGGGGCACGGAGCACCTGTATTTCGATCACGACATGCACTGGACGCCAGCCGGGCACCGGGTGATGGCCGAGGGCCTGACCCAGTACCTGGAGAAGACCGATTCCTCGCGATGGTGTCCCGGGACACCGTAGCCCGCATGGCCGAGCCCACCGAATCCGCCCGCGCCGACCGGCGCATCAACGTGATGCTGCTGACGACCGGCCTCGGCATCGGCGGCGCCGAGATCGTCGTCCGCGATCTCGCGCGCACGCTGGACCCCGACCGCTTCGACGTGAGCATCTGCTGCCTGCGGGTGCTCGGGCCCATCGGACGGGAGCTCGAGGCCGAGGGCATCGACATCACCGTCCTGCCGGACGCCGAGCACGACCGGGCCGACTACTTCGCGTTCGTGAAGCTGCGCCGCCTGCTGCGGGCCAAGCGGATCGACATCGTGCACAGCCATACGACGAACGCGCTGAACGACGGGGCCGTCTGCCGCATGCTGACGCCGGGCGTGCGGCTCGTGCACACCTTTCACTTCGGCAACTACCCGCACCGTGCCCGCAAGATCCTGTGGATGGAGCGCGTGTTCTCCCGCATGGCCGACCGGCTCGTGGCCGTCGGCACCGTGCAGCGGGAACAGGTTGCCGCCATGCTCGGCACGGCGCCGGACCGCATCGAGGTGGTGCGCAACGGCGTGCGTCTCCCGACGCCGGGAAGCGGCGATCCCGGCTTCCGCGCCCGTGTCGGCGCCGAGGGGCGGCTGCTCGTCGGCACGCTGTCCACCCTCATCCCGCAGAAGGGCCTGCACGACCTCATCGCCGTGGCCCGCCGCGTTCGCGACGTCCGCGACGACGTGCGCTTCGTGGTCGTCGGTGAGGGAGACCTCCGCCGCGAGCTCGAACAGGGCGTACGCGACCAGGGACTCGAGGACACGGTGCTCTTCAGCGGCTGGATGACCAACGCCGCGGCGCTCGCGCTGCCGGCGTTCGACATCTACTTCCAGCCCTCGCTCTGGGAGGCGATGTCGATCTCGATTCTCGAGGCGATGGCCGCAGGCAAGCCGGTGGTATCGACGCTGGTGGGTGAGGCCCCGCACCTGATCGAGCCCGGCGTGAGCGGGCTGCTCTACCAGCCGCGGGACGTGGCCGGCATGGCGGCCGGCATCCTGGATCTGGCCCGCTCACCCGAGCGGCGCCTGGCCCTCGGCGAGGCGGCGGCCGCCGTCGTCGCGGGCCGCTTCACCGTGAACCACATGACCCGCGCGCACGAGCGCATGTACGAGGATGTCCTCCGCGGCGGCGCCCGCGCGTTCAGCCATGTTGCAGGCTGAGGTCCCGGTGCTGCGGGCGAACCCCGGGCGCGCCGAGGCCGATTGGCCGTCGGCCGTCATCGCCGGCGCGTTCCAGACCGGCGTGCTGGGCGTCCGTGCGCTGACGCGCCGCGGCGTCCGCGTCGAGTCGTTCGACGCGAACCCGCGCCAGCCTGGCTTCCGCAGCGTGTACGGCCGGGCGCGGCTCTGCCCGAATCCGGATCGCGAGCCCGAGGCCTGGCAGGCCTTCATGCTCGACCTGGCGGCGTCCATGCCGGGCCGTCCGGCGCTCATCTGCAGCTCCGACCAGTTCGTCACGGCCATCGCGCGGCACCTCGACGTGCTTGCCCCGCACTTCAGGCTGTCGCCCGGCGCGGCACTCCAGGGACTGCTGGCCGACAAGGAGACACAGTACGCCCTTGCCGCACGGCACGGCATGCCCATGCCGCGCACCGAGGACGCCGTCTCGGAGGAGCAGGTGGCGGCATTCGCGAGGGACGCGCACTACCCGTGCCTGCTGAAGCCCACGCACTTCCGCGTCTGGCAGCGGTTTCCCGTTGGTCATCCGCTGCGGTTCCAGAAGATCGCGATTGCGAAGGACGCCACGGAGCTGGCGTCCCTGTACCGGCAGGCAGCCACCGTGGACCCGCACGTCATCCTGCAGGAGATCATCGAGGGGCCCGACACCGCCAAGCGCGTCTACCTGGCCTGCTACGACCAGGACGGCCGACGGATCGCGCGCGCGATGTTCCGCGAGCTGCGCTGCGACCCCGTCGGCTTCGGCCCCGCCAGCATCTCCGAGCCGGTCCAGGATCCCGAAACCGATCGCGTGTGCGACGACTTCCTCCGAAGCATCGGATATCGCGGCATCTGCGAGATCGAGATGAAGTGGGATGCGCGCGACGGCCGGGTCAAGCTGATCGAAGCCAACCCACGCCTGTCCGGCGGCGGCGACGCCGCCCCATATGCGGGTGTGGACCTCTGCTGGCTGCACTACCTGGACCTGATTGGACAACCCGTGGTGCCGGTCGAGCCGCGCGCCGACGACTTCCGGCACATCGTGCTGCGGTCCGACGGCCGGAGCCTGCCCGCATACTGGCGCGCGGGACTCATCTCGTGGAAGGACGTGCGCGCGTCCTACAAGCGCCCGCTCGCTTCTACGACCTGGACCGGCGCGACTGGCGCTACTCCACGGAAACACTCTACGTCGCGGGCAAGTCGTTCGTGGCGGAGCTGCTAGAGGCAGGCGGCCGTGAGCCGCGGACCCGCCGCCGGACGCGGGCGCGTCGCATGAGGCGCATCCTTGGTGTCATCCGGCCCGCACGGCCGCCTCCCGCTTCCCGGGCAAGCCGCTGGCGTCGCTGCACGGGCGGCCGATGCTCGAGCACGTCTTCCGTGGCACGGTGTCCAGTCCCGTGCTCGACGACGTCGTCATCGCGACCTAAGATCGTGAGATCGCGGAGGCGGCGGCCGGTTTCGGCGCACGTGCCGTGATGACGTCCGATCGTCACGAGCGCGCGACCGATCGCGTGGCCGAGGTGGCCTCACGTGACGATGCCGACGTGGTGGTGATGGTGCAGGGCGACGAGCCGATGGTGCGGCCGGCGATGATCGCCCAGGCGGTCGAGGCGCTGGGCCGGATGCCGGAGGCCGCCTGCGTCAACTTGGCAGCGCCGATCGAGAGCGAGACGGAGCTGATGGACCCGGAACACGATCAAAGTCGTGACCGATGCGGGCGGCCACGCGCCGCTGTCGCTCTCGCGCGCGCCCATTCCGCACGTCGGCAGGGACGGGTTCCATCCCGGCCGCTGGTGGAAGCAGGTGTGCGTGATGGCCTTCCGGCGCGAGCCTGCACCGGTTCGCCGGCCGGCGCCGACGCCGCTCGAGATGGCCGAGTCCATCGACATGCTCCGCTTCCTCGAGCACGGGCTGGCGGTCGGCATTGCGCCCACCGATGCACGCACCTTTGCCGTCGACACGCCCGAGGACCTGGTCGCGTGGCGGCCGCCATGACCGCATGAAGGTGCTCGTCACGGCGCCGCGGGCTGCCAGGCCATCGACCGGTGCGGGACGAGCTCGGACAGGCCGGTTGCGCCGTCGAGGCGCATCCCGCCGTCGAGCGGCTGGAGGAGGCGGAGCTGCTGGCGCTCGTCGGTGACGTGGACGCCCTGATCTGTGGCGATGACCGGGTCACCGCCCGTGTGCTGGATGCCGCGCCCGCCTGCGGGTCGTTGCCAGTGGGGCACCGGAATCGACTCGATCGATCTGGCCGCCGCCGAGCGGCGGCACGTGCGCGTGTGCAACACGCCGGACGCCTTCACGGACCCGGTGGCCGACTCGGTGCTGGGATACATGCTGCTGTTCGCGCGCGGCCTCGACGCGATGACGGAGACATGCGCGCGGGCGAGTGGCGCCACCGTCCGCTGCGCGCGCTGTCGGAGGTCACGCTCGGCATCGTCGGATACGGCCACATCGGCCGCGCGGTCGCCCGGCGCGCGCGGTCGTTCGGCAATTGCGTGCTCGCACGACGCGCGTCCGCTCGACGCGGCACGGGAGGTGGAGCAGGGCGTCGAGGTGGCGGCGCTGGACCGCGTGCTCGGCGAGAGCGACATGGTGACGCTGCACGCCAACCTGCATGCGGGCAATCGCCACCTGATGGATGCCGCCCGCCTGGCGCAGATGCGCCCGTCGGCCGTGCTCATCAACACCGCTCGGGGGCCGCTGGTGGACGAGGTCGCGCTGGCCGACGCGCTGCGCGAGGGCCGGCTTGCCGGCGCCGCCCTCGACGTCTTCGAGGAGGAACCGTTGCCCGAAGGCAGCCCCCTCCGCGGCCTGCCGAACGTGTCTCGCCCCGCACAACGCCAACGCGAGCCCGGCGGCGGCAGAGCGCGTGCACGCCAATACGATCCGCAACGTCATGCACACCCGGATTGCACCAGCCATGACCACCACCGCGACACCCGAGACCAGCATCGTCATCAGGGCCTTCAACGAGGAGCGATGGCTGCCGTCGGTGTTCGAGGCCCTGGATCGGCAGGGGTACCGCGACTTCGAGGTCCTGCTCGTCGACTCCGGGTCCATCGACCGCACGCGCGACATCGCGGCCGCCAACGGTGCGCGCATCGTGCGCCTGCGGTCCCGAGGACTTCACCTTCGGCCATTCGTTGAACGTCGGGGTCCGCGAGGCGGCCGGCCGCTTCATCGCCATCCTGTCCGCCCACGCCATTCCGGCCGACGAGCACTGGCTCGAGAAGCTGGTGGAACCGCTGCGGCGTCCCGAGGTGGCGATGGTGTACGGAGGCCAGCGCGGCCACGAGATCTCGAAGTTCGCCGAGTGCCGGGACTTCGAGCGGATGTTCCCGACCACGCCGTTCGAGCAGGTGGACCCCGACAACCCGTTCGCCAACAACGCCAATTCCGCCGTGCCGCGACCTCTGGGAACGGCACCCGTTCGACGAGGGCCTGCCGGGCCTCGAGGACATGGAGGGCGAAATACTGGATGGAGAACGGGCACAAGGTCTGCTACGAGCCCGACGCCTGCATCATCCACGTGCACACCGAGACGTGGGCGCAGGTCCGGCGCCGCTATCACCGCGAGGGCATGGCCGCGCGCTGGGTCGGAACGCGGATCCTGCGGCACATCCCGGCCGAGATCGCTCGCGAGTTCGCCTGGGGCGCACACGACCTACTGCTGGCGGCGGGACAGGGCCGGCTGGGCGCGCTTGCCGGCGAGATCCTGCGCTTCCGGTACGAGAAGCTGATCGGTTCGGTGCGCGGCATCGTCGACAGCCGCGGGCTGACCAACCCGGCGCGGCGCGCCGAGATGTTCTTCCAGAAGGGGTTCCCGGCGGTCGTGGTGCAGGGGTCGCACCGGGCGCGCATCGAGGAACGCACGATTCCCAACCTCAAGCCGGGCGAGGTCCTGGTCCGCGTGTCCTTCGTCGGCATCTGCGGGACCGACATCGAGATCCTCGAGGGCACGCTCGGCTACTACCGGTCCGGCATGGCCGACTACCCGATCGTGCCCGGCCACGAATCGTCGGGCACGATTGCGACCGTCGGCCCCCGGGTCACCGACCTGAACGAGGGCGACCGCGTGGTGGTGGAGTGCATCCAGGGATGCGGCGAGTGTCCCGAGTGCCAGCGTGACGAGGCCATCCGGTGCCGCGAGCGCCGCGAGGTGGGCGTGATGGGGCAGGACGGGGCGTACGCCGCCTACCTGGTGACGCGCGCCCGATACGTCCACCGGATTCCGGCGGAGGTGACGCTCGCCCAGGCCGCGCTCGCCGAGCCGCTGGCGGTCGTCGTCAAGGGCCTGCGGCGCCTGGGCTCCCAGCCCGAGGGCGACCGCCGCCGTCGCTGCGCGGTCGTCGGGGCCGGCACCATCGGCCAGCTCGCGGCGCGCGTGCTCGCGCATCGCGGGCACGCCGTGACCGTGATCGACAAGGAACGCGGACGCCTCGGGCTGCTGAACGGGCTGGTCGAGACCACCGAGTCGCTCGACGGCATCGAGCAATTCGACTGGGTGGTCGAGGCGACCGGCAATCAGGCCGTGTTGTCGACGCTGCTCCAGCGTTCGGCGACGGGTGCGACCATCCTCTTGATGGGCCTGCCCTACGGACAGACGCCCTTCAGCTTCGAGTCGGTGGTCTCGTTCGATCGGACCATCGTCGGTACGGTGGGCAGCAGCGGCGCCGATTTCGACGAGGCGCTGCGCACCTTGCCGGCCATTGACACGGCGCCGTTCCTGCAGGCGTCGCTTCCCCTGCACGTGTTCGAGAAGGCCTGGTCGCTGGCCCGGTCTCGCTCGGTGCTGAAGGTAATGCTGCAGCCCGATTCGGGCGCGATTTGAACGAGGACGTGAGCGTGAACGCTGTATCGATGACCAATCAGACCGGTCCCCTTCGTGTCGGCCTCGTCGGCTGCGGCAAGATGGGGCTCCACCACCTGGCGGCGATCAAGAAGGCGCCGGGCGCCGTCGTGGTCGGCATTGCCGATCCGCTGGCGGATCGAGACGATCTCGAGGGCCTCGTGCCGAGTGAGGCGGTGATCGTGCCCGACGTCGAGGCCCTGATCGCCCAGGCCCGCCCCGACGTCGTCCACATCGTCACGCCGCCGCACACGCATGTGCCGCTGGCGCGCCGGCTGATCGACGCGGGGATCCACCTGTACGTCGAGAAGCCGTTCGCGATGACCCGCGCCGACGCCGAGGAGGTGCTCGCCTATGCGGCCGAACGCGGCGTGAAGGTGTGCGCCGGCCACCAGAACCTCTTCGAGCAGCCGGCCATCCTGGCGCGCGAGCAGATCGGCAGCCTCGGCCGGACGGTGCACATCGAGAGCTTCTTCTCGTTCCGCCAGGTCCGCCGCACGATTACGGCCGCCGACCAGGCGAAGGACATCATGCCGCACGCCGTCTACCCGCTGGTGGACCAGATGCGCGCGGGCACGCGCCTGCAGGACGCCCCGATCGAGGTGGCCGGCATGGACGTGCGCACGTCGGGAGACGTCTACGCGCTGCTGCGCCTGCACGACTGCACCGGCGTGCTGATCGTGACGCTCAGCGGGCGGCCCATCGAGCAGTACCAGACCATCGTCGGGTCCAACGGCGTGATGCGCGCCGACTACGTGACGGGCACGATCAACAAGGTGCTGGGCTCGGGCACGGGTCCGGGCATCCTGCTCACGCCGTTCCGCCACGCGTGGCCGATGCTGAAGGCCGCCATCGCAAACGTGTTCCACGTCGTGCTCGGCCACCACGGCTCGTATCCGGGGCTGACGGTGCTCGTGAAGCAGTTCTACGCCAGCATCCGGGGACGGCGCCGGCACCGATGACGGCGCAGTCGATCGTTGACACGGTGGCGATCTGCGAACAGCTCGGCCACGCGCTCGACGAGGCCGAACGGCGAAGCGAGGCCAGCGCCGAGGCGCGCCTGCAGGCGGCGCAGGCAACGCTGCCGCCGACCGATGGCCGCGGGGTGGTGCTCGTCACCGGCGGCACGGGCCTGCTGGGACGGCGCGTCGTCGAGGAGCTGCGCTATGCGGGGCACCCGGTCCGAACGGTCGCGCGGCGCATGCCGCCGCCATCCGCGCGCGTGCCCGGCGTCCAGTACGTGACCGGCGACCTGGCCCGCGGGCTGGAGCCGCAGGTGTTCCAGGGCGTGGACGCGGTCGTGCACTGCGCGGCCGAGACCGCGGGCGGCAAGTCCGACCAGCAGCGCAACTCGATTGCGGCCACGAAGATGCTGATCGAGGGTGCGGCCGCCGCTGGTGTCCGCAAGGTGCTGCATGTGAGCAGCCTTGCCGTGCTCAAGCCGGGGAACGGCCGCATGGTTGACGAGAAGACGGCCGTCGATGCCGGCAACCTCGAGCGGGGTCCGTACGTGTGGGGCAAGGCGGAGTCGGAGCTCCTGGCCGAGCGGCTCGGACGCGACCTCGGACTGCAGGTGAAGGTGGTGCGGCCCGGGCCGCTCGTCGACTACGCGGCCTATCAGCCGCCTGGCCGCCTGGGTCGCGAGGTCGGTCCCTGGTACGTGGCCATCGGCGGACGACGCACCCCGCTCAGCGTGCTGGACGTCGGCACGGGTGCACGCGTGATCCGTTCCTACGTGGACGACTTCGACGCGGCGCCCGACATGGTCAACCTGGTCGAGAGCCCGGCGCCCACGCGTGCGGAGCTGGCGGAACGCCTCGTCGCCGGCCGCTCCGACCTGAAGGTCGTGTGGTTCCCGGCAACCCTTCTGAAGATGCTGTCGGGGCCGGCCAAGCTCCTGCAGCGCTGGGTGATGGGCGCGTCGAAGCCCCTGGATGTCTACGCGGCGTTCTCGAGCGAGCAGTACCAGCCCGACGTCGCGCGCGCGGTGATCACCAGGGCCGGTCAGAGCACGGTGCCCGCACGGGCGCGCGTGGCATAGTCGGGAGGACGGCCCCACTCGAGTTTGTCCAGCCGCGCATGAGCCAGGCATGCCGGTCCGTGCTTCGCCCTGGCGCAAGTCGGGAAGACCACAGCGTGACCAATTCAAGACCTCGTGCAGTCCACAACCCTCACCCCAGCATCTCTGCGGATGTCGACACCCGGCCGGCCCCCCTCTCGGCGGCTGAGCTCTATCTCGACCTGCTGAAACGGACCCTCACCCGCACGATCGTGGCGCGCCCGCGCGAGCGCCATTCGTTGCGCCCGAGCGGATCGGTGCGCGGCGCCGTGGCCTACGGCGTGAACACGGCGCTCGATTCGCTGGGGTTCGAGCTGGTTCGCACCCGACGCTCCGGTGCGGCGGACTACCTCGAGTCCGGACATGCCGCGATGAACCGGGTCGAGGACGCCGAGACGATGATCGGCACCCGGCAGCTCGACAACCTCCAGGCCTGCCTGACCGACGTCATCCGCGACGGCGTGCCCGGCGACGTCCTCGAAGCGGGCGTCTGGCGGGGCGGCGTCACGATCTTCATGCGCGGCGTCCTCCGTGCCCTGGGCGTGGACGACCGGACCGTGTGGGTGGTCGACTCGTTCGAGGGGCTGCCGAGCCCCGATCCCCGGCAGGAGTTCTACGGGTGGCGGCGGGGGGAGATGGCGGTCTCCCTGCGCGAGGTGCAGGGGAACTTCGCGCGGTATGGCCTGCTCGACGACCAGGTGCAGTTCCTGAAGGGCTTCTTCAGCGACACGCTGCCGTCGGCCCCCATCGAACGCCTGGCCATCCTGCGGATCGACGCGGACCTCTATCAATCCACGCTCGACGTGCTCGAGCCGCTGTACGCCAAGCTGTCGCCGGGCGGGTTCGCCATCTTCGACGACTACCGCAACCTCGCCGACTGCCGCCGCGCCGTCGACGAGTTCCGCGCCGCGCGCGGCATCACCGACCCGATCGAGAACATCGATTCCCGGGCGGTGTTCTGGCGCAAGTCCGCGTGATGCCGGATCGTCCGTACCGCATCCTCGACCTCCGCGACACGCACGAGATCGGAGGGCCTGGCAAGACGATCCTCGAGTCGTACCGCGCCGTCGATCACGATCGGTTCAGCCTGCACCTGGGCGTGTTCCGCGGCCCGCACGACTCGGCCGACACGCCCTTCCTCGAGGCGGCGCGCGCCATCGGCATGCCGATCCTGGAGCTCCGGGCGAGCGGCCCCTATGACCCGAGGCAGGTCTGGCAACTCGCGGCCATGGTGCGGGAGGGCGGTTTCGACATCGTGCACGCGCATGAGGCGATCTCCGACGCGCTCACCTACGCCATGTCGTTCGTCCACCGCGTGCCGATCATCAGTACCGCGCACGGCTGGATCGCCAACTCGCGCAAGGGCCGGTTCATGGTGCGGCTCGACCAGCGGGTCCTGAGCCGGTTCGACCGTGTGATTGCAGTGTCGGCCAAGATGCAGCGCGACCTCGTCGAGGCGGGCGTGCCGTCGCGGAAGGTCACCCTGCTGCACAACGCCATCGTGCTCGAGAGCTTACCGGCGAACCGAGGGGACCGGTGCCCTGGCATCCCCGTTGGACGGGCGCTTCCGGGTCCGGTCCTCGTCAGCATCGGTCGTCTGAGCCCGAGAAGGGCCACGCGGATCTCATCGACGCGCTGGCCATCGTCGCGGCGCGCGGGCGCCGCGTGTCGACCGTGCTGGCCGGCGACGGGCCGTCGCGCCCCGACCTGGAACGACGCATCCAGGCCGCGGGCCTGCAGGATGACGTGCACCTGCCGGGTTACGTCAGCCAGCCGGCGCGCCTGCTCCAGGACGCGGACCTGATGGTGCTGCCCTCGCACACCGAGGGGCTGCCCAACGCGGCGCTCGAAGCGCTGGCCATGGACGTGCCCGTGCTGGCCACGCGCGTCGGCGGCACGCCCGAAGTGATCACCGACGGCGAGACCGGACGGCTCGTCGAGGCGCGCGCACCCGAGCAGATGGCGGCCGCCATCCTCGAGTTTCTCGACGACCCCGCCCGCTGGACGCGCTGGGCGCTCGCCGGGAAGGCGTTCGTCGAGGCCAACTTCGACTTCCGCGCCCGTACGCGGAAGCTCGAGGACCTGTATGTCGAGATGATGGAGAAGCGAGGTTCCCGATGAAGGTCCTGTGGCTGTCACAGAACCTGCCGTTCCCGCCGAAGACCGGCGTGCTGCAGCGCAACTACAACCTGATCCGGGAGTGCAGCCGGTTCGCCGAGGTGCACCTGGTCGCCATCGTCAAGCAGGACATCCTGCCGACCTTCGACGAGCAGGTGGCGACGCGCGAACTCCAGGCGCTCTGTGCCTCGGTGACGCCCGTCCACATGCCCATCGAGACCTCGCGGGCGACGTTCCTGTGGATGGTGGCCAAGAGCCTCTTCACCAGCACTCCGTTCACGGCCAACTGGACCGACGCGGCCCCGCTGCGCGACGCCATCACGCAGGCAGCCGCGCGCGGGCCCTACGACGTGGTGTTCTTCGACACGATCAGCTTCGCGCCCTTCCGCCACCTGGTGCGGCAATGGCCGATGGTGCTCAACCATCACAACATCGAGTCCCACCTGCTGGAACGGCGGGTGGCCTACGAGGGCAGTGGCGCCCGCCGCTTCTACCTGCGCCAGGAGAGTCGCAAGCTGCACGCCTACGAGGCGGCCGTGGCCGCCGACTTCGAGACCAACCTCGTGGTGTCCAGGCTCGACGGCGACCGCCTGCGCGAGATCTGCCCGGGCGCACGCACGACCGTCCTCGCCAACGGCGGGACGTGGACTTCGCGCGGGCAGGCGCCGAGGTCGGCCGTCGAGCGCGGGCACCTCGTGATGGTGAGCGGCAGAACTGGTTCCCCAACCGCGACGCCGTCCTGCTGATGGCCGAGACCGTCTGGCCCGAGCTGACCAGGACGATGCCCGACGCGAGGCTCACCATCGTCGGCGCGAGCCCGCCGCAGGCCGTGCTCGACCTGGCCGCGCGCGATTCCCGTGTCACGGTGACCGGCTTCGTGGACGACGTGCGGCCCTACATGGAGAAGGCACAGGTCTACCTGTGTCCCATGCGCGACGGCGGCGGGACTCGCCTGAAGATCCTCGACGCCCTCTCGATGGGGATCCCGATCGTCGCCACCGAGATGGCGCTCGAGGGCATCGACGTCGTGCTCCGACCGACGTCCTCGTCGCCAACGAGCCGAAGGACTTCGTTGCGCAGATCGTCCGGCTGGTGGGCGACGATGCGCTCTGGACGCAGTTGAGCGACAACGGCCGCAGCTTCGTCGAACGCCACTTCTCCTGGCCCGTGATTCGCCAGCACATGGAGGACGCCTTTCCGGGCGGCCGGCCACTCGAGAGCGCAGCATGCCTGAGACCCCCCCTGTCCTGCTCCACGCCGTCGGCGACATCGCCTTCGGCGATCACCCGCTGTGCGCGGGCTTCGGCACGCACAGTCGTGTCCGCCGGCGCCCGCCCGGCTTTGCGTTCGAACGCGCGTGGCGGGGTGCTGGCGGCGTCCGACCTCCGGTTCGGCAACCTCGAGTGCACGCTGTCGGAGCGCGGGCTCGTGGACCACGACTATCACCCAGGTAGATGCGCGGCCAGCCCGCCTACGTCGAAGGCCTGGCCAGCGCGGGGTTCCACGTCCTGAACGTGGCCAACAACCACTCGATGCAGCACGGCCCGGGCCCGTTCGAGGACACCGTCGCGATGGTGCGCGGTGCGGGCATCGAGGTGTGCGGCGTCCGCGACGGCCAGCGCAGCACGCCCGCCCTCGGGTCACGGTGCACGGGCTCCGCGTGGCCTTCCTCGGCTACCTGCCCGGCCGCGCTACAGCATTTCACCGAGGAGCCGCGTACGCCGAGGGGCGCGAGCAGGACATCCTCGCCGACGTCCGCCTCGCGCGGCCGTCCTGCGACGTCCTCGTCGTCTCGATGCACTGGGGTTATCGAGTTCATCGACTGGCCCTCGCCCGACGACGTGCGGCTGGCGCATGCGGTGGATGCGGGCGCCGACCTCATCATCGGCCACCACCCGCACGTGCTCAGGGGCGTGAGCGGCGCGGACGCGGCTGATCGTTTACAGCCTCGGCAACTTCGTGTGCGACATGCTCTGGGAGGAGCAGCTGCGCGAAACCGCCATCGCCGAGTGCCGGCTGAGCGGCCGGCGTCGACGTGCGCCTGATTCCGGCCCGCATCAACGACGACTGCCAGCCCGTGCCGCTCGACGGCGAGGCTGCTCCGGCGCCTCGAGGCGCGGCTCCGGACGCTGGCCGACGGGGCTGGCCGAGCCTGACCCGGCTCGCCGATGCGCGCTACGACGAGGACGCGCACCGCGCCCACGCCACCCAGCGCCCGGTCGCATCGCTACTTCCTGCGCCATGCCTGGCCGCTTTCCGCCCCGCATCCTGATGGGGCAGGTGACGACGTATGTGCGCAATCGCCTGGCCGAACGTGGATGGGGTGCGGGGCCGGTGGGTGACAGGCGGCCAAAAAGTCTGGTAATGGGTAGACTTTGTTCCGGAAATGATGCTGAAGGGGTACGTGGCAGGCCCGGCGGGCCTGGCGTGACCTCCCGCGACGGCAAGCCATAAAAGCATTGTTTTCTTTGGTTTATCGACGATGAGGTCACTTTCACGCCGAGCGGGTGCTGTCCTTGCAGACACCCCTGTAGGCGTCACGGGACTCCAAACCATGAACAACGCTGTCCTTTCTGTCGTGCTGTGTGGGTTCTCCCTCGTCGCGGTGCCGCTGGCGGCCGCCGGGCAGACGCCGGCGCCGGACCTGGGAGCCCAGGCGACGGCACCGGCGGACTACGTGATCGGGGCCAACGACGTGCTCGGCATCGTGTTCTGGCGCGAGCCCGAGATGAGCGGCGACGTCACGGTCCGGCCCGACGGGATGATCACCATTCCGGTGATTGGCGACCTGATGGCCACCGGCAAGCGGCCGGACGAGCTCAAGGCGACCATCGTCGAGGCGGCGGCGAAATACATTTCCGAGGTCAACGTCGTGGTGGTGGTGCGGACCATCAACAGCCGGCGTGTGTTCGTGACCGGGCGCGTGACCACGCCCGGGACCTATCCCCTGACCGGACCGTTGACGGTGCTGCAGGCGATTGCGCTGGCCGGCGGACTGACGGAGTTCGCGGATCCGAAGGGCATCACCATCCTGCGGACCGAGGGCGGCGAGGCCCGCACGCTGCGTTTCAACTACAAGGACGTGTCACGAGGCAAGAACCTGGAGACCAACATCCAGCTGAAGCCCGGCGACACGATCGTGGTTCCCTGATCGAAGGACCGTCGTGCGACCTGCCTTGACACTCGGCCTGATGGTCGCGCTGTGCGGCGGCCCCACGGCGGCCGCCGCGCAGATGATCGTGGGCCCTCCGGGCGCAGTGGGCGGGGTCCTGGGCGGTCATCGTCCCGTGGACCCCAATCGCAACGCCCAGTCGCTCGATGCGACCTTCGACCTGGGCGGCGGCTACGACCGCGATCCCAACGTCGTCCTGGACGTGCCCGGCGCCGCCGACCTGTCGCGCTGGTATGCGGGGACCTTCTCCGCCGCCGGACGGTATCGGGCCGGCTCGATTCGCCGGCAGATCGAGGCGAGGGGGCGCGGCTACGTCAACTACCAGTCCAACGCCAACGATTCCCTGATCGGGGGCGAAGCGGTGGTCGACGGCACCATGCGCTTCGGCCCGCGCCGGTTGAACATGCTGTCGCTGAACGCGCAGTCGGCGTGGGAGCCGGGGTGGATCTTCGGGGCGCTGGGGCCGACGCTGGCGCCGGGCACCGACACATCGTCCATCGGCGTGGCCCCGCCGCAGGGCGTGTTCGAGCAGCGCTGGCTGGTGGTGGGAGGCTCGGGCCGCTACGAGCACCACTGGAACCTGCGGCAGTTCTCGACGGTCGAGGTGGACGTCCGCAACGTGCGGCCCGTCCAGGGCGCCGGCCTGGACAGCGACACGCAGACCGCGTCGTACGAGCACGACTGGACCGTCGTGCGCGGGTTCAGCCTGATCGGCGGCTACCGGATCTCCCAGAACTCCCAGCGTGCCGACGGGACGTCGCTGCCGACGGTGCGTTTCCAGACGCTCGACGGCGGCGTGCGCTTCGAGCGCCCGCTCCCGCGCGCCCGGCACTACGGCGTGACCGTGCGGGCCGGCGCGACGCGGCTGTTCGACAGCGACGCCACGGCAGGCGCTGACCTGCTCTATCCCTCGTTCTCCGCCCTGGCCGACCTCACGCCCGCGCGCTCGTGGACGATTTCCGCGCAGGTGTCGCACGCGGTGATGGTGCTCGCCGGGATCAGTGCCGCGCCAGTGGCGAATGACGCGGTCGAGCTGACGATCACGGGCACGCCCACCAGGCGGATGCGCTACTCGGTGTCGGGCAGCGTCGCGCGCGCGCAGTTCCTCGCGCGTGAAACCGACAGCCGGAACGTCACCGATGTGACGGGCGTGTCGGCCGAGCTGCGCTACGCCATCTCCACCTGGTCGGCGGTGTTCGGATCCTACGGATACTACGACCATCAGATCGACGATCCCAGCCTGGTCTCCGGCTTCCCGACGCGGTATGCGCGCCACTCGGCAAGGGTCGGCCTGACGCTCTGGCTGCCGATGTACGGATCGTTCTAGACGGATTGCCGATGCTGCCCAACACCAAGCTCACACCCGCGGCCATCTTCGACATCGTCCGTCGGCGCTTCTGGCTGGTCGCCATCCCGCCGGCGGTCGGCCTGTTCGCCGGCCTGCTCTACTCGGCGGGCATCTCGAACATGTACCAGTCCGAGATGCTGATCGCGATCATCCCTCAGCGGGTGCCGGATACCGTCGTGCGCTCGACCGTCACGCTGCGCGCTGACGAGCGCCTGGACGAGATCTCCGTGATGGTCATGAGCCGGACCAACCTGGAGCAGATGATCACCGAGATGGGCCTCTACGGCGACGCCGTGGCCAGGCGCCCGATGGACGACGTGGTCAACACGATGCGGAACGCACTCGAGGTGGGGCTCGAGCCGTCGCGGCGCGGTCCGCGCGGTCCAGAGCCGCCGCACGCGTTCCACATCCGCTTCACCTACTCGGATCCGGAGGTGGCCGCCGAGGTCACCCGGCGCATCGGCGCCGTCTACGTCGAGCAGAACACGCGGGGCCGCGGCGCCCTCGCCGAGGCGACCAACGCGTTCCTCGAGTCGGAGCTCGAGCAGGCGCGGCTGCGCCTCGAGGCGCAGGAGCGCCGGCTGGAAGAGTTCCGCGAGCTGCACGGCAAGGAACTGCCGACGCAGACCGAATCGAACCTGGAAGCCGCGCGCGGCCTGCAGCTCCAGACGCAGTCGCTCGTCGAGACCATCGCGCGGGATCGCGACCGCAAGCTGATGCTCGAACGGCTCTACCGGGACGCCCAGGCCGACCGGCCCGTGGTGATTCCGGATGGCCGCAGCAGTGCGCCCGGCGAGGTGCCGGCCGGCACCTCCCTCCAGCAGCAGCTCCGCTCGGCGCAGGCCAACCTGTCGTCGCTCGAGACCCGCTACACGCCGGACCATCCCGACGTCCGGCGCGCCAAGTCGCAGATTGCCGAGCTCCAGCAGCAGATTGCGGCGGAGGGCAAGGCGGCCCAGTCCGGCGCGCCCGCCCCGGCGCCGGATCCGGTCAGCCCGGCAGAGCAGACACGTCTGCAGAGCCTGCGCGCCCAGGCCGCGGAGATCGAGAGCCTCGAGCGCCAGATCGCGTTCAAGGAAGGCGAGGAGCGGCGCCTCCGGGCGGATATCGCCGACTACCAGCGCCGCGTCGAGGCCACTCCCGGCATCGAGTCGCAGTGGCTCAAGTTGAGCCGCGACTACGACACGATCCAGGAGTCGTGCAGGAGATGCTCAAGAAGGCCGAGGCCGCGCGCGTGGCCGTGAACCTCGAGGAGCGCGAGATCGGCGAGCAGTTCCGCATCATCGACGAGGCCCGCGTGCCGGTCACGCCCGTGACCTCGATCCGGGCCGCGATCAACGCGGGCGGACTGATGCTCGGCCTGCTGCTGGGCGTCGGCGTGGCGGGCTTCCTGGAGTTCCGCGACGAGAGCTTCCGCAGCGACGCCGACGTGCACGACGTCCTCGCCCTGCCCGTCCTCGCCTCGGTCCCCCGCATCGTCGACGCGGCCGAGCAGTTGCGCCAGCGCAATCGCCGGTGGCTGTTCTCGGCCGCGGGCGTCGTGGCCTGGTGGGCGCCGGCTACCTGACCTGGACGCTTCGGCTGTGGAAGAGCCTCATCTGATGGAGCACGTGTGAGCCGCATCGACGAAGCCATTCGGCGTACCAAGGGTGCCGCCCCCATCGAGGTGGGCGACCCGGTCGTCACCGACCAGCAGGCGTTCAAGCCCGCGTGGTCGGTGCTCGAGGCGCCCGACCGCCCCGCTCCCGATTCGGCGCGGGTCCAGACGAACCTCGTATGCCCGGCCCGGCGCCGACGCACGCCTCAGCATCTCGTCGGCATGGCGGCATCGGCTGGCCATCGGCCCCGACGGAGACCCGTTCCTCATCGAGCAGTTCCGGCGGCTGGCCGCCACGCTGCACCAGGCGCACCAGGCGCAGGGGCTGCGCAGCATCATGGTGACCAGCGCCACCGCGGGCGACGGCAAGACGATGACGGCCATCAATCTGGCCCTGGTCCTCGCCGAGTCGTACCGCTACCGCGTGCTGCTCATCGATGCGGATCTGCGGCGCCCCTCCATCGCCAACGTCGTGGAACTTGGCGGGGGCTCGGGACTGAGCGAGGCGCTGCGCGCCGCGACGCCGCAGAAGCTGGCGCTGGCGCAGTTGACGCCGAACCTGAGCCTGCTCCCGGCGGGCGGACCCACGATGAATTCCATCGAGGCGCTCGTCTCGCCCCGCATGCAGCAGATTCTCGAGGAAGCGACGGCCAGTTTCGACTGGGTCATCCTCGACGCCCCTCCTGTGGGACTGACGGCCGACGCCCGCCTGCTGAGCCAGATGGCCGGCGGCACGCTGTTCGTCATCCGGGCGGGCAAGTCGCAGTGCACCGACGTGCAGAAGGCCGTCGATATGGTCGGTCGCGATCAGATCCTGGGCGTCGTGCTCAACGACGTCGAGGCCACGGACACCGACAGCTACTACTACGTCGCCGGCAACACCGACGACACGCGCTGATCGTCCGCACGCAGCCCGCCGGCCACTGCGGGCTGCACGAAGTCAGGAACATGCGTCGGCGGCCGTCACCGGAGTGGCACCGGGCCGTCGGCGTCGAGGCTCGGCCGTCGTCGTCTTTCCGACCCGACTGTGAGTCACGGGGCGAAGCTCTGTCTGCCCGGCGCCTCGGCGCACCGTGACGCCATCAGGAGCAACCGTCTGCCAACCGCTCTTCGCTATCTGGCCCCTGCGGGCGCGCCGATCCGCGTGCCGGACCTCGTCCGCTGGGCGGGCTCCGCGCTCGCGCCGGGTGACGCCGCCACGCAGCTGCGCGATCTCGTGTGTGCGCGCTTCGGCGTCCGCCACTGCGTGTTCACCTCGACGGGCCGTGCCGGCATGACGCTCCTGCTTCGGGCCCTCGCGCGGCTCGGGTCGCCGGGCCGCGACGAGGTGATCGTCCCGTCGTATACCTGTTACTCGGTGGCGGCGTCGATCGTGAAGGCCGGCCTCAAGCCCCGGCTCGTCGACATCGTGCCCCACACGCTCGACTACGACGCGGCGCGGCTGGACGAGGCCAACTGGTCGCGTGCCGTCGCCGTCATCGCCACCAATCTCTACGGGATTCCCAACGACCTGCCCGCCCTTGCGGCCAGGGCGCGCCGGCACGGCGTGTTCCTGGTGGACGACGCGGCGCAGGCCATGGGCGCGGCCGTCGGCGGGCGCCGCTCGGGGGCGTGGGGCGACGCCGGCCTCTTCAGCTTCGACAAGGGCAAGAACGTGTCGGCCATCGATGGCGGCATCGTCACGACGACGTCCGCGGCGATTGCGGCCGCCCTCGACGCCGAGACGGCGCAGCTGCAGCCGCCCGGCGCGGCCGCCTCGGGCGCGCACGTCGTGAAGGCGCTGGCCTATGCGGTGCTCCTGCACCCGACGCTCTATGCGATCCCGACGCGGATCCCGCAGCTCGCGCTCGGCAAGACCGTCTTCACCACCGACTTCCCGCTGGAGCGGGCCGACCCCACGCTCCTGTCGCTGGCGCTCGTGATGATGCGGCGGCTCGACGCCTTCACCACCGCGCGCCGGGCGAACGCCGCGCTGTGCCCAGGACGCGCTCGCGCGCGTCGCCGGCATCACGACGATCGCCCCGCCGTCCGGCGCGACGGCCGTCTACCTCCGGTTTCCGGTGCTCTTCCCCGACGTGGGCGCCCGCGATCGCGCGATCGCGGACCTGACCCGGGCGGGCATCGGCGCCACGGGCTCCTATCCCGCGTCGCTGGCCGACGTCGGCGAGCTCGACGACGCGTGGGCCGCGCCCCGTCGCCGGCTGAGGGCGGGCGCGCCGTGGCGCGCCGCATCATGACGCTGCCCACGCACCCCTTCGTCACCCGGGCGGACATCGCGCGCGCGGTCGCCATCATCGAGAGAGGTATCAGCACCGCATGTGCGGCATAGCAGGACTGGTCTATCAGGATCCCTCGCGCCCGTGTTCGGCGGCGACGGTGACGGCCATGCGCGACGTCATGACGTACCGCGGGCCGGACGACGCGGGCCTGCACGTGGACGGGCCCGTGGGCCTCGGCCATCGCCGCCTGAGCATCATCGACCTCGGCGGCGGCCACCAGCCGATGACCGACACCGACGGCACGTCGTGGATCGTGTTCAACGGCGAGATCTACAACTACCGCCAGCTGCGGGCCGACCTGGCGCAGCAGGGGCACGCGTTCCAGACGCACAGTGACACCGAGGTGATCCTGCGCCTCTACGCCGAGCGCGGCGAGCGCGCGGTCGAGGCGATGAACGGGATGTTCGCCTTTGCCATCTGGGATTCGGCGCGGCGGTCGCTCTTCCTGGCGCGCGATCGCATGGGCGTCAAGCCCCTCTACTACGCCGAGACCGACGACGGTTTCTTCTTCGGATCCGAGATCAAGGCGCTGCTGGCCAGCGGACACGTGTCGGCCTCGTGCCGCGAGGAGGCACTGGCCGAGTGCCTGCTGTTCCGCCAGGTGTCCGGCGACGAGACGCTGTTCCGCGGCATTCGCAGCCTGCCGCCCGGCTGCACGATGACCGTCCAGGACGGTCGCAGCGCGATCCGGCGCTACTGGTCGCCCTGGCCCTGCGGCGAGCCGCTGACGCTCGCCCCTGAGGAGGCGGTCCGCCAGTTCGAGGACCTGCTCGAGGACTCGGTCAGGCTCCGCCTGATCAGCGATGTCCCTGTCGGGACCTTCTGCAGCGGCGGCGTCGACTCGAGCCTCGTCACGGCCGTGGCCGCGCGGCTCAAGGGCGACGCGGTCAACACCTTCTCCATCGGGTTCGCCGAGGCGGACTTCGACGAGAGCCGCTACGCGTTGATGGTGTCCGAGCACGCCCGGACGACGCACCACCAGCTGGCCGTCGGCAACGTCGAGTACTCGGAGCTCTTCCCGCGGATGGTGTGGCACAACGACGAGCCGCTGGACTTCGCCAACTCGGTGCACATCTACGCGTTGAGCCGGCTGGCCAAGGAATACGTCACGGTGGTGCTCACGGGTGAGGGTTCGGACGAGCTCTTCGCCGGGTATCCCCGCTACCGCATCCCCGGACTGTCGCGGATGTACAGCGCCGTGCCCGGCCCGCTGCGCCGACTGGCCAGCTCGCTCACCGGGGACACGCGGCTCGCCAAGCTGGATCGCTTCGCCGCCATGCGCGGAGAGGACGCCCTGCTCTACAACTCCAGCTACCTGCGGCCAGACGTGGTGCGCGAGCTGGCGCCGCGTCTCGAGGCGTTTCATTCCGAGTTCCGCCAGCAGGTGCTGGCATCGGGCGCCCAGCGGCGACTCGACCCGGTCGGCCGCGCCTCGCTGCTCGACCAGCACACGTTCCTCGTCTCCATCCTGCACCGCCAGGACAAGATGAGCATGGCGGCGTCGATCGAGTCTCGCGTCCCCTTCATGGACTACCGGCTCGTGGAGTTCGCGAACCGGCTGCCCACCTCGCACAAGGTGGTCAACGGGTCGGGGAAGGCGATCGTCAAGACGGCGGCGCGGAAGCAGCTGCCGGCCGAGATCGTGGACCGGCGCAAGTCCGGGTTCGGCGTCCCGCTGGCGAGCTGGTTCCGCGCGGAGGACGGCCTGGGTGCCCGCATCATCGACCTGCCCGAGAGCCCGGCCGCGGAGGTCTTCGATCGCACGGTGCTCCGGCGGCTGGTCTCCGAGCACCGCGCGGGCGCCGCGGATCATTCCGAGCTGTTGTGGACGGCCCTGAACCTCGCCACGTGGCGCGAGGCCTTCGAGGTCTGAGCCGATGACCGTCCGCGATCGGCTGAGCTACGGCGTGCGCATGGCGGTGTCGCACGCGCTGTACTACGCCGGCATCCTGCACCTGCTCGTGCGGTTCGGGCTGCGGCGCAAGGCCGTCGTCCTGATGTACCACCGCGTCCTGACACCCGAGCAGCGCGCCCGCACCGCGTCGCAGCCGGGCCTCATCGTCGAGGATGCCACGTTCGCGCGGCACGTCGCCCTGCTGAAGCGCTGGTTCACCGTCCTGACCCTCGAGGCGTTCGCGGCGCGGCTGGCCCGGCGCGAGCCCTTCGATGGTCCCTGCTGCCTCATCACGTTCGACGATGGGTGGATCGACAACCTGGAGAACGCGCTGCCCGTGCTCCGCCGGCACGGAGCGCCGGCCGTCATCTTCCTCCCCGTGAGTTTCATCGGCGGGACGAAGCTCTTCACGCGCGAGGCGCTGACCCACCAGCTGGCGCGGCTCGTCGAGCTCTGCCGGGTGGATGCGGAGCGGACCGTGCGAGTGCGGGCGCTGCTCGCCCCGCTCGGGCTCGACAGCGTGCTGGATGCGACGGACGGGGATGCCCTGGACGCGGCGCGGCACGCGGTTTCGGTGCACAAGTACGCCAGCGGGCCCGCGTTCGACGACCTGGTCGCGGCGCTGTCGGCCGAGCTGGGGGCCGACGCTTCGAGCCTGTCCGGCCTCGACCGCTTCATCGACTGGACGCAGGCCCGCGACATGGCCGCCCAGGGCATCACCTTCGGCGGGCACGGCGTGGACCACCGCGTGCTGACCACCGTGACGCCGGATGTCGTACGCTACGAGGTCGAGACGTCGAAGGCCGTCCTCGACAGCCGCTGCCCGGCGCCCGTTGACGCCTTTGCGTATCCCAACGGCGGATGGAATCCGTCGGTTTGCCAGGACGTCCGCGCGGCCGGCTACCGGATGGCGTTCACCATCGAGTCCGGCGCGGTCAGCTGCGACGACGACCCGTTCACCCTGCGGCGTGTCAGCATTCACGATGGGATGACGCGATCGAACCCCATGTTCCTGGCGCGCCTGACGGGGCTCTTCTGATGAGGCTCCCTTTCAGGAACCGCGTGTTCTGGGCCGGCATCGTGGCCGGTATCGTCGCCGTCGCCGTCGGCCGCCTGGCGATCAACGAATCGACGGTGCCCGACTACCTCGTGGCGCCGCTCCTCGTGAAGGACTCGCCGGCGTCCGCCGATGCGGTGGTGGTCCTCGGCGGGGGCGTGCTCGGCGAGTGCGTGCTGAACATCCACAGCATGCGCCGCATCATGCTCGGCGCCAGGCTGTTCAAGGAGGGCCGCGCGCCGCTGCTGGTGGTCAGCGGGGGCCAGGCCGGCGGGCGCTGCCCCGTGGCCGACGGGATGGCCAACCTGGCGAAGGATCTCGGCGTACCTGCCGACCGCATCGTGATCGAGCGCGAGGCCTCCAGCACGGAAGAAAACGCCCGGCGCACGGCGCCGCTGCTGCGCGGGCGCGGCGTCAGCCACCTCGTCCTCGTGACCGACCGTCTCCACATGAAGCGCGCCATCGGCGTCTTCGAGCACCAGGGCTTCGACGTCGAGCCGTCCGCGGTCCCCATCTACGAGGTGCATCCGGACAACGTCTCGATGCTGCTGGCGGGTGCCAGGGAATCGGTGGCCCTCGCTTACTACGGGGCGCGCGGATGGACGGAGCGCGCGCCCGTCATGGCGTCCACGGCGCCGCCGCAACCCGATGTGGCGCGCGCGCGGTTCCAGCCTGCGGATGCGTGGCCCGACGGGCCGCTGGTCATTCTGGGCGCCTCCTACGCGGCGAACTGGCCGCTGACGGACGTGGACGGCATCCCCGTCGTCAACGCGGGCGTTGCGGGGCAGCAGTCGTTCGAGATGGCCCGGCGCTTCGAGCGCGACGTGGTGACCGCGCAGCCGCGGGCCGTGCTC
Source organism: Vicinamibacterales bacterium (assembly GCA_041394685.1). Lineage (GTDB taxonomy): Bacteria > Acidobacteriota > Vicinamibacteria > Vicinamibacterales > UBA2999 > VFZN01. The sequence continues at coordinate 35,086 of JAWKHU010000056.1, read as the reverse complement.
ATCTGGGGTTTCATCAACGACCTGTTCCGTGCCGACCCGATGGCCGACGCGGTGCCGCGCATCCAGGACCAGTACGAGTCGATGCTGGCGCGCGCGCGCGCCGAGGGAATCGAGCCCATCCTCGCGACCGAGGTCACCATCAGGCCTCCCAAGAACTTCGTTGACGACATCATGGCCACGGTGGGCTGGCTGCTGGGACGGACGTCCTATCAGGACCAGATCAACCGGTACGTGATGGAGGTCAACGGGTGGCTTCGCGCGAGGGCGTCGCGCGAGGGCATCCTGCTCCTCGACCTGCAGTCCGTGGTGGCCGACACCGACGGCCAGCGCCTCCGGGCGCATGCCGCCGACGACGGCAGCCATCTGTCGCCCGAAGGCTACGACGCGTTGACGGCGTATGCGGTCCCGCTGCTGGGCCGGCGCCTCGACGAGGTTGCGCGGGCGCGGCGCCCCTGATCACCACCATGGACGAGACACCGCTTTTCTTCGACTCGCACGGCCGCCAGCTCTTCGGTGTCCTGCACCAGGCGGGAACCGCGATCGAGCGGCCGGCGTTCGTCTTCTGCCATCCGCTTGCCGAGGAGAAGCTCTGGGCGCACCGGGTGTTCGTGGCGTACGCGCGCACGCTGGCGTCGATGGGCTACCCGGTATTGCGGTTCGACATGACGGGCAACGGCGACAGCGGCGGCGAGTTCAGCGACCTCTCGCTGCCGATTGCGTGCGAGGACGTGCAGAGCGCAATGGACGAAGTGCGCCGGCGTACGGGCGCCACGGCGGTCAGCCTCCTGGGCCTGCGTTTCGGCGCCACCGTGGCGGCGCAGGTCGCCGAGCGGTCCCCCGACGTGCGCCACCTGGTGCAATGGGCGCCGATCACCGAGGGGGAGCGCTACATGCAGGAGCTCCTGCGCCTCAACGTCATGACGCAGATGGCCACCTACAAGCAGGTGCGTCAGGAGCGTCCCGAGCTCGTCGAGGAGATGCGGCAGGGGCGGACGGTCAACGTGGACGGCTACGAGATGGCCTGGCCGCTCTACTCGAGCATGGCGGAGGTGTCCACCGCCTCGGCCCGGCACGCGTATCCCGGTCCCTGCCTGATCGTGCAGATCGACCGCCAGCCGCGCCCGGCGGCGGACCTCCAGCGCCTGGGCGACTCATGCCCCGGCGGCCACCGTGACCTTCGCCCAGGAAGACGCGTTCTGGAAGGAGATCGCCCGCTACTACCAGCAGGCGACGAACCTCTTCGACGTGACGACGGCCTGGCTGGGCGAGCACTGATCGTTCGGCCCGCATGAGTCTCGCACCGCGCAGAATCGCCACCCTCGTGTCCACGCCGCTCCCCCTCGGGCCATCCAGGACGCGTGTTGCCGCGTCGGTCGCCGACACGGGGCTCGACGAACGCGGATGGAACGCGCTGGCGGCGCGCGGCACGTACTCGGTGTTCCAGACATGGCAGTGGCACCAGGCGTGGTGGTCCACGTTCGGCGCGGCGTACGAACCGCTCTTCCTCACGGTCGGCGGGGACGGGCCGGCCGCGGGCGTGGCGCCGCTCTTCGTCGAGCGCTCGGCTTCGCGCGGGCGCGTGGTCCGCTTCGTCGGCGAGGGCCGCGCGGACTACTGCGACCTGCTGACGGGCGGCGACTGGAACACGGTGGCCGCGATCGTGCGCGGCCTGAAGGACTACGGGCGCTGGGACGTCGTGGACCTGGGGAACATCCCGTCGCGATCGACGACCATCGGCATGCTCGAGGCCATCGGGCACGACGCCGGCCTCAACGTCCTCGTGCACGACCACCTGGTGTGCCCCACGCTGCTCGTCCGGGGGCATGAGACGGCCGCCCGTCGTATCGCCGACAAGTCGTCGCTGCGGCGCCGGCAGCACTACTTCGAGCGCCGCGGCCGGCTGTCGTTCCGCGACATGCGGACCTCGGCCGACGTCCAGCCCTACCTGGACACGTTCTTCGCGCAGCACGTCGAGCGCTGGCGCACGACGGACACGCCGAGCCTGTTCACGGATCCGGCCAATCGCCGCTTCTACGCCGATCTCGCGGGACGCCTTGATGGCACGGGCTGGCTGTTCTTCTCCGCCGTGGAACTGGACGACCGCCCCATTGCGCTGCACTACGGGTTCGATTTCGACGACGCCCTGGTCTGGTACAAGCCGTCGTTCGACCCGCAGATGGCGGCCGGGTCGCCGGGCCTCGTGCTCGTGCGGCACCTGATCCAGCGCGCGGTCGATGGCGGGCGGCGCGAGCTCGACTTCACGATCGGCGACGAGCCCTTCAAGCAGCGGTTCACGAACTTCCAGCGGCACACCGTGCGCATTCAGCTCTTCCGGGATCCTGCCCGCTACGTCTTCGAGCGCTCGCGGCGGGGCGTCATCCAGGCGGTGCGCAAGGCCGCGGCGAAGGTGAGGAACCAGCTGTGACCGCGACCTGGGCGGCGTGGCTCTTCTGGATCGGGGTCTTCGGCGTCTTCTATCCCTACCTCGGCTATCCACTGGTGCTGATGGCCCTGCGCCGCCTGCGCCCGCGTCCGGCGCCGCCGCCGCTCGCCGAGTGGCCGACCCTGTCGCTCATCATTCCGGTGCACAACGAGGCACGGCGACTGGCGAGCAAGATCGCGAACACGCGTGCGCTCGATTACCCGGCGGATCGCCTCGAGGTCCTGTTCGTCTCCGACGGATCGACCGACGAGACCGTGGACCTGATCCGCTCGTCCGCTCCCGACATGCAGCTGCTCGTGCTGCCCGAGCGCGGCGGCAAGGCGGCGGCGCTGAACGCCGGACTGGAACGGGTGCGGGGCGACATCGTGGTGTTCACCGATGCCTCGATCGCGCTGGAGCCCGCGTCGCTGCGGGCCATCGTCGGCCCGATGGCCGATCCGCGGGTCGGCTGCGTGTCGGGCGAGGACCGCATCGCGGAGTCGGGGGGCGAGGGCCTCTACGGCCGGTACGAGCTGTTCCTCCGGCGGCTCGAGTCCGACCTGCACTCGATCGTCGGCGCCAGCGGTTCGTTCTATGCGCAGCGGCGCAGCGTGTGCACCCCGTTCACCGAGGGCATGGCCCCCGACTTCCTGTCCGTGCTGCGGACGGTCGAGCGCGGGTACCGGGCGGTGAGCGAGGAGACGGCGGTGGGCTCGATGACGAGCGTGAAGGATCCGCGGCAGGAGTTCGACCGCAAGGTGCGGACGCTGCTGCGGGGCATGACGGCCCTCTTCGCCTGCACGCCGCTGCTGAATCCCTTCCGCCACGGAGTCTTCGCCTTCGAGCTGTGGTCCCACAAGGTGCTGCGCTGGACGGTGCCGTTCTTCCTCCTGCTCGCACTCCTGGCCCCGCTGGCGCTGCTGGATCGACCCTTCTACCTCGCGGCGTTCGCGGCCCAGGTGGTGTTCTACGCGGGTGCGCTCGCCGCACTGCTGGGGTGGGGGCCCGTCGGGCGCACGCTGCCCGGGAAGATTGCGCTGTATTTCTCGTCGGTCAATGCCGCCATCCTCGCGGCGTGGTATCGGTATTGGACGGGGGTCCGCCAGGAGTTGTGGACGCCCTCCCGGCGCTAGCCGTCAGGAACTGACGCCATGGTCTACCTCGCGCTGCTGCTCTTCTTCGTCTTCGACTACATGCGGCCGGGCAGTTATGTGCCGGGGCTGGACGCGCTCCACCTGAACGCGCTCGTGCCCATGGTGGCCATCTTCGGCACGCTGTTCGGACGCGCGCCGGTCTCGAACCGGGAGTTCCTGGAGGAGACCAACACCAAGCTCCTCGCCTTCCTGCTCGTGCTGCTGGCCCTGTCGACGCTGGCGGCGACGGTGACCGTCTACGCCTTCACGGTCACCAAGAACGTCTTCGCCTACCTGCTCATCTACTGGGTGCTGGTCCGGCAGGTCAACAGCGTCGCGCGGCTCAAGGGCGTCTTCATGTCGCTCACGGTCGTCCACCTGATGATCGCGGTGCTCAATCCCGCGATGTTCACCAATCCCGACGCGCGGGTCGGCATCAACTCCGGCGCCTTCCTCGGCGACGGCAACGACTTCGCGCTCTCGGTCAACATCTGCGTGCCCCTGTGCCTCTTCCTGTTCTTCGAGTCCAGGCGGAAGATTGCCAAGCCGTTCTGGATCGCGGTGCTGCTGGCGCTCGTCATGGCCATCGTCATGACCAAGTCGCGCGGCGGGACGCTGGCGCTCATGACCATCGGCGGCTACTACTGGCTCAAGAGCTCGCGGAAGGTCCTGACGGCCACGCTGGCGGCCGTGACGGTGGTCCTCGTGCTCGTGGCGGCGCCCTCGTCGTACTTCGACCGCATGGGCATGATGACCGACACGGAGGAGGGCTCCGCCCAGGGCCGCATTCTGGCGTGGAAGGCCTCGGTCGGCATGGCGCTCCAGCACCCGTTCATGGGCGTGGGCGCCGGCCACTTCCCGATGGCCTACGGGCTGGCGAAGGGTGAGCGCTGGCTGACCGCCCACTCGATCTACTTCCTGCTGCTCGGCGAGCTCGGGTTCCCGGGCATCATCTTCCTGCTCACCATCCTCACCTCGAACCTCATGCGGAACCGGCACCTGTTGCAGCAGCTCCGCAAGCGGCCGAGGGATGATGTCGCGACGGCCACGAACCTGCTGACGGCCACGAGCGCGTCGCTGGTCGCGTTTGCGGTGGGGGGCGCCTTTCTCAGCGCCGCGTACTATCCGCACCTGTACGTGCTCTCGGGCGTGATGGTGGCCGCGCGGCGGGTGGCCCGCCAGGCGCTGGAGGCGCGGGAAGGCGCCAGCGACGAGACGGTCGCGATCGACGTGCGCCGCCATGCGCGCGTGATTCCGGGCGTCCTCTCTCCCGAGTGGCGCCCCCGGCCCGCCCTCGGCACCAGTCACTACAGCGGGCACGGAGCCTGACGGCCTCACGGTCTCGATGAACCACTACCTGACGACGCTGTACCAGGCCACGCCTGTCTGGTGCCAGAATCTGCTCCTCACGGGATTCGGCACCTTCCTGGAGCGCGAACGCTACGGCGGCCGCTATGCCGAGTTCCGCGAGCTGCTGGCGAAGACGGAGTGGCAGTCGGCCGACGAGCTCACGGCGTACCAGGACGAGCGCCTCCGCCACGTCATCCGGCACGCCTACGACACGGTGCCCTACTACCGGCGCCGGTTCGACGACGCGCGGCTGACGCCTGCGGACGTGCGCTCGAGCGCCGACCTCCACAAGGTGCCGCTCCTGACGCGTGACGACATCCGCGCGAACTTCGACGCGCTGCGGTCCACCGCGCTGGCGCCGAAGGCGATGCGCACCGGCCATACGAGCGGCACCACCGGTACGCCGCTGACCGTCGGCTACGACCGCGACACGGTCTGGATGACCTACGCGGTCTTCGATCGCCACTACCGGTGGGCGGGCCTCAGCATGGGACGGGAGGGCGACCGCATCGCCGTGGCGCGCGGCAACGTCATCGTCCCGCTCACGCAGCGGCAGCCGCCGTTCTGGCGGCACAACCGGCGGCAGAACCAGATGCTGCTCTCGTCGTTCCACCTGTCGAAGGCCAACCTGCCCGCCTACTTCGAGGCGTTGGCGGCCTTCCAGCCCGCGGTGCTCGACGGATATCCCTCGACGCTCTACATCCTCGCGAAGTACCTGCTCGCCCGCGGCGAGACGTTCCCGCTGCGCGCGGCCGTGACCTCGTCGGAGACGCTGTACGACTTCCAGCGCGCGGCCATCGAAGAGGCGTTCGCGTGCCGTGTGTTCGACTACTTCGCGCTCGCCGAGCGGGCGGTGTTCTCCGGCGAGTGCGATCGTCACGAGGGGCACCACATTGCGATGGAGTACGGCCTCGCCGAGGTCGTGGACCCGGCCGGCCAGCCCGTGCCGCGAGGCACGGCCGGGCGCCTGGTGGGCACGACCCTGCACAACCTGGCGATGCCGCTGATCCGGTACGTCACCAACGACATGACGGCGCTCCGGCCCGGCGCCTGCAGCTGCGGCCGCGGCCTCGAACTGATGGAGGACGTGGCGACCAAGGCCGAGGACGTGCTGACGCTGAAGGACGGACGGCTGATCTCGCCGTCGGTGCTGACCCACCCCTTCAAGCCCCTCGACCGCATCGAGGGGTCGCAGATCGTCCAGCGGGCGCCCGACCACGTCGTGATCCGGCTCGTCGCCGGGGCCGGGTTCGACCCCGCTCTCGGCGATCACCTGGTCCGCGAGTTCAACGCCCGGCTCGGCGACGACGTCCGCGTGGAAGTACAGCTGGTCGATCGGCTGGAGCACTCGAAGAACGGCAAGTTCAAGTGGGTCATCTCGGAAGTTCCGCTTGGCATCTGACGCGGCAGCCCCCCGCCGGAGAGGATGAGGACGTGAGCATCACCGATACCGCGAAGTACGCGCTCAAGGCGGTCAGCAACATTCACCGCCAGGGCGCGCTCCCCAACATCTTCCTCTTCGCCACGGCGAGAGGGGGGTCTACGTGGGTGATGGAGATCCTGGCCTCGCAGCCGGGGATGAAGTACTACGACGAGCCGTTCAACATCCGGCGTGACAACGTCGCCCGTGTCGGCCTCTTCCGGACCTGGGACGAGATGATGCCCGGCGTAGACGACCCGGACCTGGCGATCCGCTATCTCAACGACCTGGCCGCCGGCGCCTATCCCGGCATGAACCCGCCGCCGTTCCGGCCGTATCACCGGCTGATGACCGACCGCATCGTCTTCAAGATCCACGTCATGGAGCACCTCATCGGGCGCATCGCCCGTGAGTGCAACGGGCAGGTCGTGTTCCTGATGCGCCATCCGATTCCGACGACGCTGTCGCGGACGATGCTGCCGCGCCTGGAGCTGTTCCTCACCAACCCGTTCTTCGACGCCGTCATCGGGGACCCCGCGCGGCTGGCGGAGATCCGGCGCATCGGCCGCGGCGGGACGAAGCTGCAGCAGGGCGTCGTGTCGTGGTGCTACCAGAACGTGCTGGCCCTGCGGCAGCCGGACTTCGATGGGCTGTTCGTGACCTACGAAGAACTGGTCCTGAACCCGGATCGATCGTGCGACCTGTTCATCGAGCGCCTGCACTTCCGTGATCGGGAACGGATGCGGATGGCCTTCGGCCGCGCCGCCGCCAACATCAGCATGTCGGCGGCGAAGACGGCGAGCGTGATCAGCGAGGCCGACCAGCGGACGCGAAACGAGTACCTGGTGTCGCGCTGGCAGGAAAAGGTGACCGCACAGGACCGCGCCGACACGAACGAGGTGATGGCGCTCTTCGGCCTGGACGTCTACTCCGGCGACCAGGTGCTCGCGCACCCGCGCTACCTCCACTTTGCCGATACGGTCCACCTGATCGGCCAGCCCGCGACCGCCGGGGCCCTGCCCTGACGGCGTGGAAGACCTCCTGTTCTTCGCTGCGGCCGGCTTCGTTGCGCAGGCCATCGACGGGGCGCTCGGCATGGCCTACGGGGTGAGCTGTACCTCGCTGCTCCTGACGTTCGGCTACTCGCCCGCGGTGGCGAGCGCCAGCGTCCACATGGCCGAGGTGGTGACCAGCGGCATCTCGGGCCACTTCCACTGGCGTCTCGGCAACGTCGACACCCAGCTCTTCCGGAGCCTCGTGTGGCCGGGCATGATTGGCGGGGCGGTTGGCGCCTACGCGCTCTCGGCGCTGCCCGGGGAGGCGCTGCGTCCCTGGATTGCGGTGTACCTCGGGCTCATGGGGATCCGCATCCTGATCAAGGCCCTCAATGGCCGCCCCCCGACCGTCGCGACCCGCCAGCGGGTCGAGGCGCTCGGCTTCGTGGGTGGGCTCATGGACGCCATGGGCGGCGGCGGCTGGGGCCCCATCGTCACCTCGACGCTGGTCGGCCGCGGCCACGAGCCGCGGATGGCCATCGGCTCGGTCAACCGCGCCGAGTTCTTCGTCACGCTGGTCCAGTCCGCGACGTTCATCGTCATGCTGGGGGCCAGCAACTGGCAGGTCGTCCTGGGCCTGTGCCTGGGCGGCGCGCTGGCCGCGCCGATTGCGGCGCACGCCGTCCGGCGCCTCAAGGCCGAGCACCTCATGGTCATGGTGGGAATCCTGATCGTGCTGCTCAGCCTCCGCACGCTCGTGACGTCTTTGTGATTCACTGTTGTTTCGACATGACCCCGACCAAGGCACCTCTGCACAGTCATCTCCGGCTCCTCGAGAACGAATCCATTCACGTCCTCCGCGAAGTCGTCGCCCAGTTCGAGCGCCCGGCGCTCCTCTTCTCCGGTGGAAAGGACTCGATCGTCGTTGCGTGGCTGGCGCGCAAGGCATTTGCCCCCTCGCGCGTGCCGTTTCCCCTGCTCCACGTGGATACCGGCCACAACTTTCCGGAAACCCTCACCTTCCGGGACCAGTTCGTCTCGGACCTGGGCTGTTCGCTGCACGTGCGGCTGGTGCAGGACTCGATCGATCAGGGGCGGGTGAAGGAGGAGACCGGTCCGACGGCCAGCCGGAACGCACTGCAGACGGTGACGCTGCTGGACGCGATCAAGGAGCTCAACCTCGACTGTGCCATCGGCGGCGCACGGCGCGACGAGGAGAAGGCGCGGGCGAAGGAACGCGTGTTCTCGCACCGCGACTACCTGGGCCAGTGGGATCCGCGCAACCAGCGCCCCGAGCTCTGGAGCCTCTACAACGGGCGCAAGGCCCCCGGCGAGCACTTCCGCGTCTTCCCGCTGTCGAACTGGACGGAACTGGACGTCTGGCAGTACATCGCCACCGAGAACATCCCGCTGCCATCGCTCTACTTCTCGCACCAGCGGGACGTCGTGCGCCGTGACGGGATGCTGCTCGCGCACACGTCGTTCATCCAGGTGCTCGACGGGGAAACCGTCGAGAACCGGACGGTGCGCTTCCGCACCGTCGGAGACGCCACCTGCACCGGCGCCGTCGAGTCGGTTGCCGACACCGTGCCCGACATCATCCGCGAGATCGCCGCCGCCCGCATCACCGAGCGCGGCGGCCGCAGCGACGACAGGAGATCGGATACCGCGATGGAAGATCGCAAGCGTCAGGGGTACTTCTGATGGAGGCCGCGCCGGAGTACATCGGCATGGACCTGCTGCGGTTCACCACCGCGGGCAGTGTGGACGACGGCAAGAGCACGCTCATCGGGCGCCTGCTGTACGACACGAAGTCGATTTTCGAGGACCAGATGGCCCACATCGAAGGGGCCAGCCGCAAGCTCGGCGAGGAGCGCGTCAACCTGGCGCTCCTCACCGACGGCCTGCGGGCGGAGCGCGAGCAGAAGATCACCATCGACGTCGCCTACCGGTACTTCGCGACGCCGCGGCGCAAGTTCATCATCGCCGACACGCCCGGGCACATCCAGTACACGCGCAACATGGTCACGGGCGCCTCGACGGCGGACCTGGCCATCATCCTGGTGGACGCCAGCAAGGGCGTGCTGACGCAGTCGCGGCGCCACGCCTTCATCACCTCGCTCCTGGGCATCCCGCACATCGTGGTGGCGGTCAACAAGATGGACCTGGTCGGGTACGACCAGGCGGCCTACGACGCCATCGTCCGCGAGTTCAACGACTTCGCCGCGAAGCTGACGGTGAAGGACATCAGTTTCGTCCCCATCTCGGCGCTCGAAGGCGACAACGTGGTCACGGCCTCGTCGCGGATGCCCTGGTACCAGGGCGGCCCGCTGCTGCACCGGCTCGAGACGGTGAACGTCGGCGCGCGCCGCAACGCCATCGACTTCCGGCTGCCCGTCCAGTGCGTGATCCGGCCCCACCAGCACTTCCGCGGCTACGCCGGGACGATCGCCCGGGGTCGGTGCGGCCCGGCGAGGAGATCGTCGTGCTGCCCTCGGGCATGACGACGCGGGTCAAGAGCATCGAGACCTTCGACGGCCCGCTCACCGAGGCGGTGGACGGCGACGCGGTGGTGATGACGCTCACCGACGAGATCGACATCTCGCGCGGCGACATGATCGTCAGGCCCCGCAACCTGCCGTCGAGCGGGACGCGCTTCGAGGCCTACGTGTGCTGGATGCACAGCGAGCCGATGGCCGTGGACCGGCCCTACGTCCTGATGCACACGACGCGTCAGGCACAGGCGCGGGTGACGCGCATCGACTACCGCGTGGACGTGGACACGCTGCACCGTGAGTCCGTGCCGGCCCTCGAGCTCAACGACATCGGGCGCGTCGAGATCGCCACCGGCCAGCCGCTCTTCTACGACTCGTACCGCGTCAACTCGGTGACCGGCAGCTTCATCCTCATCGACCCGCACACCAACGTGACGGTCGGGGCCGGGATGATCCGCGGGGATGCCCGAACGGTGGACAGCCTGAAGCCCGGCACGACCGTCTCGACCGACGTCGTCTGGCAGGGATGGAACATCCCGCGCGAGGAGCGCGAGGCGCGACACGGGCACCGGGGCGGCGTGGTGTGGCTGACCGGCCTGTCCGGCGCGGGCAAGACGACCATCGCGCGGGCGGTGGAGCGGCGGCTCTTCGAACGAGGCTGCCGGACGATGCTGCTGGACGGCGACAACCTGCGGCACGGGCTGTGCGGAGACCTGGGCTTCTCGCCCGACGCGCGGGCGGAGAACATCCGCCGGGCGGGGGAGGTGGCCCGGCTGTTCTTCGAACAGGGCTCTCTGGTCCTGTGTGCGTTCGTCTCGCCGTACCGGAAGGACCGCGATCGCGTGCGCGAGTTGCTGCCCCAGGGGCGGTTCGTCGAAATCCTGGTCCAGGCGAGCCCGGACACCTTGAAGGCCCGGGATCCGAAGGGACTCTACGCTCGAGCTGGCGCGGGCCAGATCGCGCAGTTCACCGGGATGTCCGCGCCCTACGAGGCGCCGGCCGCACCGGAGCTGACCCTCGATACTGACAGTATTGAGATCGACGCGGCGGTTGACCGTGTGATCGGCGCTCTGGAGGCCCTGGCCTGCTCCGCGTCTGAGCCCGGGAGGGCCGGTCGCATACAATCCCGTCGCTGGCATGACAGAAGCGGGGGCTGAGGCCGATTCCGGCCCCCGCGGACGTGGCCGATCGCACCAGGATTCGCTGGCATACGATATGCACATCGCATGGCCGACTAGCTGGCGCCCGAAGGCGGGACCGGCACAATCCAGGAAAGACGAGACAGGGGCGGGGAATTTTGAGGCATTCTCCCCGGTGCCGGCCGAGCACTCGCCCGAAGAGGTCAGTAACATGAATCGGATGCGTGTAATTCTTGCCACCGGGCTCGTCCTTGCGGTCTCGGCGGCTGCGAGCGCCCAGACGCTCTACGTGAACGGATCGACCGGAAACGACTCGATCGCGCGGTCGCAGAACAGTGCCTCGAACCCGTGGCGCACCATCGGCCGCGCGGTGTGGGGGAGCACCAACCGCAGCAGCCCGAACGCGAACGAGGCCGCGCGCGCCGGCGATACGGTCCAGGTGGCTGGTGGCGTCTACAGCTACACCGGCTCGGTCAACGACCGGTTCAGCGTCGTCTACAGCACCGTGAACCAGGGCAGCGCCAACAACTACATCACGATCAGCTGCGTCGGCACCTGCACGCTGACCGCGCCCAACGCCAACAGCCCGGTCATCGGGGCGAGCGGCCGCGACTACGTGAAGTGGTTCGCGAACGTGGCGCAGGGACACGCCTGGGTCATCCAGGCCTGCGGACGCCTGAGCGGCTGCGGCGCCAACGTCGTCAACACCACCGCCGATACCGGCCCGGTCGTCTGCCACTACAACACCGGGTGCTGGGTCGAGGGCGCCGTGATCGACGGCGGTGCCGGCATCGACTATCGCGACAACTGGAACGCCGTCCGCATCGAGAACTGCACGTCCTGCGTGATTCGCAACAACAGCATGGCGAACTTCACCCGTGACCAGGTCGCCGGCGACACGAACCACAACCAGTCCATCATCACGATGTACGGGACGCGCAACTCGATCATCGAGCACAACGTCGGCAGCAACGCCGGCGCCGGCGTCTACTTCAAGGACACCGACACGACCAACCCCCAGAGCGGCAACATCGTCCGCTTCAACCGCTTCGACCGCGTGAACGAAGTGATCGCGTTCTCGATCGTCAACGAGAACCGCAACTACGTCTACCAGAACGTGGGCACCAACGGCCGCATCGGCCTTGCCGTGGTCAACGGCGGCCTGTCGAACGACTGGGTGTTCAACAACACGTTCTACCGGATGTCGATTGCGGCCACCACGCCCAATGGCAGCGGCTCGGGCGGGCGCTTCTGGAACAACATCTGCGTCGAGTGCCAGGCCGTCATCATGACGAGCGGCGGGTCCATGCCGTCCGACAACGTGTTCGACATGGAGCACAACGTCTACTACAGCTACTCGCAGTTCTATCTCGGCGGCGACGGCACCCGGTCGTTCGCCAGCTTCCGGAGCGCGTATCCGGACCAGGAGCAGACGTCCCCGGCGTCGATGGACGGCAACCCGCTCTTCGTCAACGCCGCCGGCGGCGACTTCCGGCTGTGCACCGGCGCCGGCACGCCCGCGGCGAGCTGCTCGGGTGCATCGCCGGCGATGGGCCGCGCGATGGACCTCTACGACCTCGACCACGACGGCAGCACGACGGACACCGTCCGCTCGGGCGCCTACATCGACAACACCGAGGTGATCGGCATCACCAGCCCGCTGCCCCCCGCGCCGACCGGTCTGCGCGTGGTCGTCAGCGGCCAGTAGCTCGACCTCAGGGAGCCGGATCCTCCGCGGACGGAGGCCGGCTCCCTCGCACGACAGGCCTCACCGCTGCCGCCCGGGCGAGCGCGGTGGTGAGCGCCGGCTCCGGCCGCACCCGTCCGCACCGTCGCCCATCCCCCTCGCGTCCATCGCCCCCAACGCTGCCGGCCCGCTGCCTGCCGCATCCCGGACCCGGCTCTCCCAACACGTCCTATGCACATCGATCATCTGGCGATTGCCGTCAGAAACGTCGAGCAGGCAGCCGATCGGCTGTGCGCGCTCCTGGGCTATGCCCGCGACACTGCGCGTGTCACCAACACCCGTCAGGACGTCCACGTCCTGTTCCTCAGGAAAACCGGCTCCCTGGCCCTCAAGCTGATCGAGCCCGCTTCGGCGACCTCGCCCCTCAACGACTTCGTCCGCAAGGGGGGTGGCCTGCATCACATCGCGTTCAAGGTGCCGGACGTCGAGGGCGCCTGCCAGGAACTGACCGCCAAGGGCGCCCGCCTGCTGGCCGGCCCCCAGCCGGGCGAGGCCTTCGACGATGCTCTGATAGCCTTTCTGTACCTGGGCATGGGGCTGAACGTCGAGGTGATCGATACGGACGCACGGCGCGACCGCCTGCCGGAGACCGAGTAGTGGGCGAGCAGACACCCCTCACGTTCCTGAACCGGAAGGGCCAGCGGCTCTTCGGGGTGCTTCACACGCCCGGCGGGCCGCCGCGGCGGGACCTCATGGTGCTGCTCCTGTCCCCCGGGGTGAAGATGCGCGTGGGCCCCGAGCGGCTCTACCTGCAGATGACCCGGATGCTGCTCGCCCTGGGCCTCAGCGTCTTCCGATTCGACTTCCACGGGCTCGGCGACTCGGAAGGGGTGCTGTCCGAGGAGCTCCTGCGCGACGTGTACAACCACATCGAGGTCGGCCGCTACGTGGAGGACACGATTGACGCCATGAACTGGGTGCAGCGGACGTATGGCAGCACGCGGTTCATCCTGTCCGGACTCTGCGGCGGGGCCATCACGGGCCTGCTCGCCGGGGACGCCGACATCCGCGTCGCCGGGCTCCTCGCGCTCGGCATCACGCCCGTCCTGGCGGCCCGAACCGCGGACACGTCGCGCTACATGACGGTCGGCCAGCTCGAAGCGCAGCAGCAGATCTACCTGCGGCGGCTGGCCAATCCCCAGGCCTGGTTGCGGCTCCTGACGTTTCGCGCCGACAACCGGCTCATTGGCAAGATGCTCGCCCACTGGGCCCGTCGGCTGTTCCGCCCGGCGCCGCCCGCGCCGGTCCAGCCGCCGCCGGAGGGCGACAACGCCAACCCGCTGTTCCCCCCCGCCTTCTTCAAGATGCTCTCGGAGCGGCGTCCCATGCTGCTGATCTTCGGCGGATCGGACCGGCTCCAGTTCGAGTACGAGGAGAAGTTCGTGGCGCGGCATCGCGAGCGGCTGCAGCGGATGCCGCCGCTCGTGGACGTCCACGTCATCGACGCCGCCAACCACGTCCTGTCGCTGCGCGAGTGGCAGGAGGAGATGCTCCGGGTGTCCGAGCAGTGGGTGCGCCGCCACTTCTCCGGCGACGCGTCCGATGCCTCCGGCGCCGCCACGCCCGCAGCGGTCTGATCCCCGCCATGCCAGACCTATCCCCTCAGCCGTCTGCGCCCGTCACACGGAGCGCGTTCGACTGGTCCTCCGCAACATCACGTCCAGCTGGGCCGTGTTGCTGGTGAACACGGTCGTGTCGTTCGTGCTGGCTCCGGTCGTCGTGCACAGCCTCGGCAGCGTCTACTACGGCGTCTGGACGCTGCTGATGCAGTTCACGGGCTACCTGTGGCTGTTCGACTTCGGCGTGCGCGAGTCCGTCATCAAGCTACGTCGCGCAGCACCACGCGTCCGGCGAGCGTTCGAAGCTCGAGGCCACCGTGCGCACGGCCATCTCGGTGTACGGGCTCGTGACCCTCGCTGCGATGGGCGCCGTGGCGGCGATGACCGCCGCACTGCCGTACGTCTTCAACATTCCCGCCGAGGCCGTCCCGACGGCCCGGGTCGCTGCCTTCATCGCCGGGATGACCGTGGCGCAGAGCTTCCTCACGAACGTCTTCGTGGGCGTGCTCATGGGCATGCAGCGCATCTATCTCGTGTCGCGTGTGGGCGTCGTGTTCTCGCTCCTCCGCGCCGCGGGTACGTACGGCCTGCTGACGAGCGGCTACGGGCTGGTGGCGCTCGCGCTGCTGCACCTCGTCCTGAGCCTCGCCAACGCCGCGTTGGTCGTCTACTACTGCCGCGTGCTGCTCCCGGACGTGGCGTTGACCCCCGCCCGATTCGAACGGGAGGAAGTCTTCAAGCTCGTCAACTACGGCAAAGACGTCCTCCTCTCGAATATCGGCGACAAGATCGTCTTCGCCACGGATGCGATCGTCATCGGGATCTTCCTGCCGATTGCGTCGCTCACGCCCTACGCGATCGCGGGCACGCTGATCCAGCAGATGCGGTCGGTGGTCATGGCGATGGCGCAGATCTTCAATCCGCTCACGAGCAGCCTGCGTGCGGAGGCGGGCAAGGAGTCGATCCACAAGGTGCTCGAGAGCGGGGCGAAGGGCGCCATGGTGGTCGGCCTGCCGCTCTGCATCGGCTTCATCACCCTGGGCGAACGCTTCGTGCTGCTCTGGATGGGCCCCGAGCACGCCTCGACCGCCGGGCAGGTGCTGACGGCCCTGGCCATCGGCTACGTCGTCGGCCTGCCGTATTACACGATTTCGGGCATCCTCTACGGCCTCGGTGAGCACCGCGTCGTCGCCACCTTGCGCGTCGTGGAGGGCGTGCTGAACCTCGGGCTCAGCATCGTGCTGGTGAAGCTGATCGGGCTGGTCGGTGTGGCCATCGGGACGGCCGTGCCACACATCCTGGTCGTCGGCTGGATCCTGCCCCGGACGCTGCCTCGCATCTTCCCGGTCTCCCTCCGCGACTATTACCTGGCGGTCTACGGGCGGACGCTGGCCGCGGCCGCGCCCTTCTTCGTCGTCACCTGGCTGATCGGTTCGGTGATCCGTCCGGCGAGCCTGGTGACGTTCTTCGCGTGGGGCATCGCCAGCCTGGCCGCCTATGCGGTGCCGCTGTGGCTCTACGGACTGTCCGATGCGGAGCGCGCCCACCTGCTGCGCGCGACCGGCGCAGGGCGCCGACGCCGCGAGCCGGCCACCGCCTGAGAGAGCACCCGAGACCATGTCGCAGAAGCCACGCCGGATCCTGTACTGCGAGAGCAACATCGACGGCACGATCGGGGGTTCCCACTACTGCCTGCTGTGGCTGGTCGAGAACCTCGACCGCTCGGCGTTCGAGCCGCTCGTGATCTTCTACGAGGACCATGCTTTGGTGCCGCGCTTCCGCGAGGTGGCCGAGACGCTCGTGATGCCGCAGCGGACGCCGGCGACGTGGGGCGGCGGCGGGCTCCTGGGCGTTCCACTCGCGCTCGCGCGCCGCGCCGTCAACCTCGTGAAGTACGCCGGCCGCATCCTCGGGTACGTCCGGTTCCTCAAGCAGCAGGACATCGCGCTCGTCCACCAGAACAACTCCGTCAAGCGGCACCACGACTGGATGATCGCGGCGCGGCTGGCGGGCGTTCCGTGCGTCGCTCACGAGCGCGGCATCAACCACTATTTCTCCTGGTCAGACCGGACGCTCGCGCGTGGCGCGAATCTCGTCATCCCGATGTCGAGGGCGATCATGAACTTCATGATCGAGGCCGGCGTGTCGCCCGACAAAATCCGCGTGCTCTACGACGGCCTCGACCCCGCGCGCGTCAAGCCGGCCCGCACGCCGGACGCACTCCGTCGCGAGTACGGTGTGGCGCCCGACCAGCCCGTGATCGGCATCGTGGGCAACGTCCGCGAGTGGAAGGGCCAGGAGACCGTCGTCCGCGCACTCATCGAGGTGCGCAAGGTGCACCCGGACGTGGTGTGCTTCTTCGTCGGGGCGTCCACGCCCGGCGACCGGCCCTATCGGGAGATGCTGGACCGCATCATCGCGGAGCACGGGATGGCGGCCAACGTGCGCTTCACCGGGTACCAGGCCGACCCTGCCAGCTTCGTCAACATGATGTCGGTCGTCGTCCACGCGTCCGTGCAGCCGGAGCCCTTCGGGATGGTCGTGCTCGAGGCGATGGCCCAGCGCAAGCCCATCATCGGGTCGCGTGCGGGCGGCGTGGTCGAGATGGTGATCGAGGGCCGGACCGGCTACACGTTCCCGCCGGGCGATGCCGCGACGCTCGCGACGCGCCTGATCGAGCTGCTCGACGATCCCGACCGTGCGGCGGCCATGGGCGAGGCCGGCTACGCGCGGCTCCGGGAGTCGTTCTCCATGGAGCAGTACATGGACGGCATCCACGCCGCCTACCGGGCGATCCTGTCGGGCGGCCCCGTGCCGAGCGGTATCGGGATCGCGCCCGAGCCCGCCCCCGCGCGCACCTGATTCGCCGGCGCCGTGCGGCGCCCGCACACGGCGACTCGCGGCGTCCGCCCGTGTCGTCACTCTCCATACGAGGGATCACGCCCATGCACTGGACCCGATTCGTTTCCGTCGTGGCCATGCTGTGCGCCGCGGCCACCGCGGCGTCCGGCGCGACGTTGTACGTGAACGCCGCGACCGGCAACGACGCCACGCCTCGAGCCTCGAACAGCGCCGCCTCGCCGTGGAAGACCCTCGGCCGGGCGGCGTGGGGCAGCACCTCGCGGGAACGGCCGGACCGTGCCGAGGCCGCGCAGCCCGGCGACGTCGTGGTCGTGGCGGCGGGCACCTACGACCAGGCCGCGCAGGGGAAGGCGCGCAACCAGCCCCTCTACAACCCCGTCAACAACGGCACGGCGGAGGAGCCCATCACCTTCAGGGCCGAGGGACGTGTCGAGCTGCGTTCCAGTACGTACGAAGGCCCCGTCATCGGGACATTCCAGCGCAGCTTCATCGTCTGGGACGGCTTCTACATCGACGAGCAGTACGTCCACTACACCCCGGACACCGGCCCGGTCGTCGTCTGGGACTCGAACCACGTCACCGTGCAGAACCTCGAGATCAGCGGCACGTACGCGCCCTACGTGGACAACCACACCGGCATCCGCCTCGAAGCCGCCGACGACGTGCTCGTCCGCAACAACCTCGTCTACGGGTTCGGGATCACGCGCGGCGGCCGCCAGGAGCGCTCGCGCAACTCCACCTGCATCCAGCTCTATTACTCGAACCGGATCGTGATCGAGCACAACGAGATCCGCGAGTGCGGCTCCGGCGTGTTCGTGAAGGACACGCGCCAGGGGATCACGATGGAGGACATCACGATCCGCCTGAACCTCATCTACGACATGGGGAAGGGTCCCGGTCCGAGTGCCTCCGGCATCATCCTGCAGAGCGTCACCCGCGCGCGCGTCTACCAGAACGTGATCCGGGACTCCGACGTCGGGATCGAGATCGAAGCCACGGACCGCCCGCTCGAGCGTCCGGTCGACGTCATCGTCGCGAACAACACCCTTTACGAGCTCACCGACGGCGCGTTCCGGCTGCGGGGGGCGGTGCCCAACTGGGAGAAGATCCGCATCGTCAACAACCTGACGGACCGTTCGGTGGTGCTCTGGGGCGAGGACGTGCCGGCGCCGGGGGACGTCGCCTTCGAACACAACAACTACGCCGGCGTGCCCGGCCGCCGGTTCGCGTACCTGAAGAACGTGGAGTACTCGTTCGGCGACTGGAGGAAGACCTTCAAGAACGACGGGGCGAAGCCCGCGTCCACGACATCCGACCCGAGGTTCGTCGATGCGCGCGCACGGGACCTGCGTCCGTGCCAGGGCGAGGCCAGGCCCGCGGACGGGTGCCGCTCCGCCTCGCCGGTGCTCGAGCTCGGCGTGGATGTTCTGGACCTCGACGGCGACGGCGTCGAGACCAACCCCATCCCGGCGGGCGCCTACCTCACGGGCGACGAGATCGTCGGGCGGGTGCCGGTCCAGCGCTGAGGGCCCCGGCCGCCGCGCGGGTGGTCCTCAGGGGATGCTGCGCGCGATGAAGGGGCCGATCATCTGCGTCATGGGCAGCGGCAGCTTCCGCCACGCCTGAATCGCCAGCTTGTAGCGCGGGTTGTCCGGGTTCAGCGACGGCATCTCGCGACGCGTCCGCAGGATGTACTGCCAGTACAACTGCATCGCTTCCGCGTTCCACTTCTTCTTGAACTGCTCGCCGCCGGAGTCCTTCGACGATCGTCCGAGGTGGAAGCTCTGGCAGCCCAGCTCGCAGGCGTGCTTGATCAGCTCCCAGTAGAGCACGTAGCCCACGAGCTGCCGGCGATACTCCGCCCGCATGCCCAGCCACATGCCCTCGACCGTCCCGTTGTGGATGCCGTCGAAGGCCCCCGCCGCCGGCTGGCCCTTCGCGTCGTAGACCACGCACACGCGCGTGTGCTGCGGAAACGCGTCCAGCACCGCCTTCAGGAAGTCCACCCGGTAGATGGGCGTCCCCAGGTCTCGCCAGCTCGCTGACAGCACCTGGTAGAAGTCGTCCACCAGCTCGGGCCCGAACTTCGTCACGAAGCCGTTCTTCGCCGCCCGGCGGATCTCCGCGCGCTGGTCCCGTTTGAAGCGGCCCATCACGGCTTCCGGATCCGGGTCGAGCGCAATCGTCATGCTGACCTTGTGATCCGAGGTGGGGTAGCGCTCGCCGAGGTGACGCTGGCTGCGGATCTCGAGGTAGTCGACGTTCCACTCGTCGGCCACGCCGTGCGCGGCCTCCATCAGCGCCTGTTCGACCTCGTCGGACTCACCGCACGGCCCCCCGTAGTTGACGAAGGGCATCGAGCAGGCCACGTTGCCGAACAGCAGGCTCTTGATGCGCACGAGCGGCAGCACCCCGACCAGTCGGCCGCCGTCGAAGGCGCCCAGGTAGGCCGTCGTGTGCCCGAAGCAGCGCTCGTTGATCGCGCGCCACTCCACGCGGTGGTAGAAGGACGCGCGCGGCGACGCCTGGACGAAGCCGTTCCACGCGGCGTCGTGCGAGGCGTCGCACCGGATGATCTCCATGCCCCGACCTGCCGGCCCGATCAGGCCTGGGTGCCGACGCCCTCGAGGCGACGCGAGACGAACTGGCTGATGTTGCGGAGCGAGTCGAGGTTCTCGGGCACCAGCTCACGGTCGCTGATCGTGATGCCGTAGCGCTGTTCCACGAAGGAGACCAGTTCGAGGAGCCCCGTCGAGTCGATGATGCCGCTCTCGAGGAACGACTGGTCCTCGGCGACCGAATCCCCGTCCTGGCCGAACAGGAAGTTGCTGACGATGAAGCCCTTGATCTCCGAAGTGATGCTGTCCGCCATGAATGATCCTCACACCCGCCGCGTTACCTGTGTCTGCCCGCCCGTGCGCCACCCGCGGCGTCTGGAGCGGCCCCCGATCCGGGGGTTCGTGTTCGATGGTCGCTGTACTGATAGCAAAGACCCGGCCACCTCGTCCGTGCGCGTCATCGCCCTGCCGTCGCCCGAGGCGCTGCGACGGCGCCCCTTCCGGGGGCGCGATCTCGCGGGCGCGTGACGACAAAAGTCAGCCTATCGAGGCCATTGACGGCATCCCGGACGGCCGCGGCTCGGCCACGTAGCCGTTGACGCCTTCGAGCACCGCGCTCACCGTGCCGAACCGGAATTCCCTGAGCAGGCGATGCAGCCGCGACTCGGTCTGATCCAGGTTGCGATAGTGGCGGAAGCGCGAGAGCGTGCTGCCGTTCAGCCGCGGCTGATCGGGATCGATCTCCCACGGTGCAGGTAGAACACGGCCGGCGCCTGCTCGGTCTCGTTCAGGCGGTGGATCCCGAGGCTCGTCCACCCGCATGGCAGCAGCCGGAAGTAGCCGCCGCCGCCCATCGGGAAGTTCATGCCGACGTGCCGCACGGTCGAGCCCGGCAGCTCCCAGATCGACCCGCCCGGACGCCGGACGCGGTGGATTTGCCGTGACCAGGTCGGAATGCCGTACCGGTCGTGGCGGATCGGGTAGATGCTCGAGTCGTAGGTGTAGCCTTCCTCGATGAGCACGTCGAGGGCCCAGAGGGACTGGTCGGTCACCGAGTAGCTGGGCGCGCGATAGCCGCGCACCTCGACGCCGGCTGCCGCGTGAATCGCGGTGCGCGCCCGGCGCAGGTCCTCACGGAAGGCCTCCGGCGTCCGCGTGTAGACCAGCGCGTGGTCGTAGCTGTGCGACGCGATCTCGTGGCCGTCGGCGTGGATGCGCGCGACCAGCTCGGGAAACTGCTCGGCCACCCAGCCCAGCACGAAGAACGTCGCCCGCACGTCGGCGCGCTCGAAGATGTCGAGCAGGCGCTCGGTGTTGCGGCAGACGCGGCTCTCGAACGCGGGCCATTCCGCGGGCGAGACCTGGTCGGCGAACGCGGAGACGTGGAAGTAGTCCTCCACGTCGACCGTCATCGCGTTCAGGATGGACGACATGGCTACGACCCTCCCCGAACGAGGACGGTCTTGACCGTCTCGAACACGATATAGACGTCGAAGGCGAACGACATGTGCTTGATGTAGAACAGGTCGTACTGCAGCTTCTCCTGCGCGTCGTCCACCGTCGACCCGTACCGGTGGCGAACCTGCGCCCAGCCGGTGAGGCCGGGGCGCACGACGTGGCGCTGCCCGTAGTAGGGAATCTTCTCGGTCAGCCCGGCCACGAACTCGGGGCGCTCCGGACGAGGCCCCACGAAACTCATGTCCCCGCGCAGCACGTTCCAGAGCTGCGGCAGCTCGTCGAGGCGCGTCCGGCGCAGGAAGCGTCCGACCGGCGTCACTCGCGGGTCGTTCTCCACGGACCAGACCGCGCCGCTCGTCGCCTCCGCGTCGGTGCGCATCGAGCGGAACTTGTGAATCGTGAACGGATGGTTGTCGCGTCCGACGCGCGTCTGCGAGTAGAGCACCGGGCCCGGGGAGGTGAGGCGCAGCAGCGCCGCCACCATGGCCATCAGCGGCGCCGCCAGGATCAGCCCGATCGTCGCGAGGACGACGTCCGACAGCCGCTTGACCACGTCCCACCACGCGCTCTTCGCGAAGCCCTCCGAGAAGATCAGCCAGCTCGGACGCAGGTTCTCGACCGCGATCTTGCCCGTGTAGCGCTCGTAGACCGACGCGAGGTGGTCGAAGCGGACCCCGTCGTTGATCTTCATCGCGAGCAGCTCGTCCATGTTGAGCTTCCCGCGCGCGTCCGGCAGGCTCACCACGACGCGGTCCACGCGGCGGCTCCGGACGATCGACGGGATGTCGCCGACCGTCCCGATGATGCCGGGGTTGATCAGCGAGTGCCCGACCTTCGACGCGTCGTTGTCGACGAAGCCCACCAGCTCGACGCCCAGTTCGCTGCGCCGCTCGAACAGCTCGCGGGCCAGGGTGACCGCGGCCGTCCCCGTGCCGACGATGAGCAGCCGCTCGGCGGCTCGCCGCGCAGCGACAGCCACTCGAAGGCGATGCGCCAGCCGGCGACGAGCGTGATGATGAGCACCGTCGCGAGGGCGAAGACGCCGCGGCCGATCACGAGATCGGGAACGAGGTAGTAGAGGATGGCGAGGAGGACGGAGGCCGCGCCCAGCGAGCGCACCAGGCCCGTCAGCAGGTCGCGCCGGTCGGCCAGCGTGCGCAGGCTGTAGAGGTCGCCGTAGTAGAGGCAGATCTGCAGGACGGCCGCGACCACGATGGCGCGCCCGGCCCAGTCCGAGAACGCCGTGGCGGGATGATCCGGGAGCCCCAGCCGGACCACCGCGGCCACCACCACCGACAGCACCACGAGGGCGTGCTCGACGAGCACCAGCCCGACGCGCCGGATGCTGAGACTGCCGGTGATGAGCCCGTGCATGATGTCAGGGCCTCACGAGAAGAATCGGAAGCGCCGTTTCGGTGCCTCGGTGACGGAGCCGAACATCGGCCGGGCCGGCGCCGTCGCGGGCGTCCGCGCCTGCTGCGGCTCGGCGGGTGCCGCCTTCGGCGCGGGCGCCTGGGCGGGCTTCGGTGCGGTCCGCGTGGCCTCGGCCGTGTGGTCACGCACCTCGCCGAGGTCGAAATCGCGGCACACGTCCGCGATGACCTGCACCGGAATCGGCTTGGCACTTGCCGCGAAGCCGCCGATGAGCGCGTTGTCGCAGAGCACGTTGATCGTGCGGGGGATGCCCCCCGACGCCTCGTGGATGGCGATGACGGTCTCGCGCGTGAGAATCTCGCCCGGCGATCCGCCGGCGATCCGCAGCCGCCCCGAGATGTACGCCGCCGTTTCGTCGAGCGTCAGCGGCTTGAGCTCGCAGCGCAGCGAGATGCGCTGCTTCAGCTGCCGCAGGGAGGGCTCGTTGAGCCGGTCGGCAATCTCCGGCTGACCGCTCAGCACGATGTTGAGCAGCTTGGTCGTCGTGCTCTCCATGTTGCCGAGCAACCGGATTTCCTCGAGCAGCTCGTGGGGCATGCTCTGGGCTTCGTCGATGATGATGCCCGTCAGCCCGCCCGCCGCGTAGCGGGCCTCGACGTCACGCTGCAGCTCCTCGAGGAACCGGGACTTCGACTGCCGCGCGTCGGAGCTGAGCCCCAGCTCGCGTCCGAGGTAGTCGTAGAACTCGTCGCGGCCGAGTGTCGGGTTGCTCACCAGCACGTAGCGGCTCGCGGTGTCGCCGAGCTCCGCCAGCGCCGCCCGCACCAGCGTCGTCTTGCCGGTGCCCGCCTCGCCCTGGACCAGGGTGAAGCCGCGCGACGTGGCCAGCGCGTACCGGAGGTTGCTGAGCGCTTCGCGCTGCCGCGTGGACAGGAAGAGGAAGCGGGGGTTCGGCGTGAGGTCGAAGGGGGACTCCGCCAGCCCGTAGAAAGCGGCGTAGAGCGGGCGCCGCCGCCAGGCGTTCACGGCGGGGTCGGTCAACCCCCAGTCGGTCCCACCGGGTGCACCCCCATCCTCAGGACCGGAGGTCCTGGTCGGGGTCGTCTGATTGAACGCGCCTTCCGCATCAGCGCGGCGCTGGTCGGTCATTGCGAGCATCTCGGCAGGCCACTCTCCGGTGCCTGCCAGTGCAAGGCCGGCACCGGACTGGCGCCGCCTGCGACACAAACTGCTAAGCTATTTATTATCAATGAGATAACCATGAGATCTCAAGCCGTGAGCGGGTTCGTGGGTTGTCGCCGTTTCGTGGGAGATCGGGTTGTCGCGAACAAAAGTCGCCCCCGCAGGAGATTTCCTCGGTGAATCTGGCGGTACGAGGGATTGCGGTATGCTCGGAAATGCGCCTGTCGTCGCCCGCCATGCCTTCGACCTCACGCACGTTCGGTCTATTGGCCTACGTTGGGCTCGCGGTTGCCTCCTCCGGCTCCGGTCCCGACTCGCACGATCGCTCGGGCTCCGTTCCCGGCTCGGACGTGCCCTCCGCGTTCGGCGCGCAGTCGATCGTCCCGGGCACCGGCGAAATCCGCATCACGCGCAACACCCGCCTCCAGTGGTCCCAGTCGGCTGAAACCCCCGACGCGGTCGCCGCGCTCGGCTACGTGCTCTACGTGGACGAGGAGCCCGCGGATGTCCAGACGGCCACGTGCACGCCCGTGGACGACCTGCCGGAGCTGACCTGCGACATGCCCCTGCCGCCGATCACGACCGGCTCGCACACCCTGGCGATCGCGGCCGTGGCGTCCACGCCCACGCATCGGGTCATCGGCCCCCGGTCGGACACCCTGCGCGTGCGTGTCGAATCCGGCACCCGAGCGGAGACGCTCGGCTTCCACGCCAGCTCGCCAGCGGCTGCTGCGCCCGCGGTGACGGCGGTGCCCGTGGCGGACGGCCTGCACGACGTGCGCGACATGGCCGCGCTGCCCGACGGCCGCCTGCTGATCGCCGAGCGCGGGGGATCCGTGCGGGTCTGGATGGGCCCCGGCACCACCCCCGCGTTCGCCCTCGTACTCGACGATGTGGTGGCGGCCGGCGAACAGGGGCTGCTCTCGGTGGCGGTGGATCCGGCATTCGCGTCCAGTCATCACGTGTTCCTGCTCTATTCGACGACCGAGGGCCTGCGAGTGGCTCGTTTCGAGGAGACCCGCGGACGCCTGCACTCGCGCGCCATCCTGCTCGACGCCCTGCCGGCGGTCCCGGACGGCGTGCTCCGGTTCGGTCCCGATGGCCGCCTGTACGTGGCCCTTGGCGACGGCGGGCACCCCGATGCCGCGCGCGACCGGGGCACCCTGGCGGGCAAACTCCTCCGGGTGAACCCGGATGGCACCTCGCCCGACGACCAGCCGCCCGGCCTGCCCATCAGGCTGTCCGGGCTGCACCAGCCCACGGGCATGGCCTGGAACGCTGACGGCAGCCGCATGTGGGTGAGCGAACGCACGCCGGCTGGCGGCACACTCGGGATGGCGGCTGCTGACGGCCGTCCGGCAGAGTCACGCGATCTCGTGGCTGTCGGGATGCCGCCGGGGATGGGCGCCGCCTCGGTGCTGCACTGCACGGATCGAGACATCCCGTCTCTGGATGGCACGGTGCTGGTGGCCGCGGACAGGCGTGGCGGATTGCTGCAGCTCACCTTCGACGCCGATGGACGAGTCTCGTCGACGGCCTCGCTGCTGGACGATCTCGGGGCGATTCGATCGCTGGCGGCCGCGGACACGGGACGGGTCTACGTGGCGTCGGCCGACCGCGTCTGGCGCCTCGATCGCGCAGGCAGGTGATTCGGGATGAGGTAGTCTGATCGGGCATGCACCGACGGACGGAAGACCTGCGCATCACCGGGGTCCGCCCGCTGATCCCGCCGGCCATCCTGATCGAAGAGATTCCGATCACCGACGAGGCCGCGGCGCTGGTCTCCGAGACGCGTCAGGCGGTCGCCGACGTGATCGCGGGCCGAGACTCGCGTCTCGTCGTGGTCGTCGGGCCCTGCTCGATCCACGATCCGTCGGCCGCGGTCGAGTACGCCGAGCGCCTCAAGCCCCTCGCCGATCGCTATCGCGGCGAGCTCATCACCATCCTCCGCTGCTACTTCGAGAAGCCGCGCACGACCGTCGGATGGAAGGGCCTCATCAACGACCCCGATCTCGACGGCAGCTTCCAGGTCAACAAGGGCCTGCGCCTCGCGCGCCGGCTGCTGCTCGACGTCAACACGATCGGCCTGCCCACGGCGTCCGAGTTCCTCGACACACAGATCCCGCAGTACATCGACGATCTCACCACGTGGGCCGCCATCGGCGCCCGGACGACCGAGAGCCAGGTGCACCGGGAGCTGGCGTCCGGACTCTCGATGCCCGTCGGGTTCAAGAACAGCACCGACGGCAACGTCCAGCCCGCCGTGGACGCCGTGGTCGTCGCCGGATCCGAGCACTGGTTCCCCGGCGTGACCAAGCAGGGCGTCTCGGCCATCTTCCACACGACCGGCAACCACACCTGCCACGTGATCCTGCGGGGCGGCTCCAAGACCGGGCCGAACTTCGACGAGCCGCACGTGAAGGACGTGTGCGATCGCCTGACGGCGCGGAACTGCCGCGCCACGGTGATGATCGACTGCTCGCACGGCAACAGCCTCAAGGACCACAGCCGGCAGACGGCCGTGGCAGCCTCGATCTGTGACCAGGTGTCCGCGGGTTCGCCGCAGATCTTCGGCGCGATGATCGAGAGCCATCTCGTGGGCGGCCGGCAGGACCTCCTCTCGGGCGCCACGCTCTGCTACGGTCAGAGCATCACCGACGCGTGTCTCTCCCTCGACGAAACCGAGCCGGTTCTCGAACGGCTCGCGCGCGCACAGCAGCGCCGCGCCAACGGCACCTGATCGGGCTGCGCACACGCGGCCGCGGCGCAGCACCCCTCCCCGCGTCGGCCGTCATCGACTGCTTCGAATGTGACTGAAAGCCAGGACCGACATGACTCGATCCGCAGCCCGCACGGGCGCCGCACTGGGGTTGGTGGCGCTCTGTTCGCTCGTCGTCCTCGCACGGCAGACGCGTCCCATTGACGGATCGGATGCGCCGCAGTGGAGGGCGCCTTCGTCCGATCGCGCGCTCGCGGCGCCGGGCCTGCTCGAGGGCGACCAGGTTCCTGACATCATCGTCGGTCCGGGCACCGGCGGCGTCGTCACGCACGTGCTCGACGGCGCAACGCTGGCGGAGCTCGGCGGCGGGTTTCCGTTCGGCGGCGGCTTCGGCGCGAGCATCCGCACGGCCCTCGGGGACGTCAGCGGTGACGGTGTCGCCGACATCGTCACGGCGATGGGACCGGGCGGCAGCCTGGTCAAGCTCTTCGACGGCGTGACGATCGCGGAGATCGCGGCGGGCTACCCGTTCGGTGCGGGCTTCGGCGGCGGCGTGTCGGTGGCGCTCGGCGACGTGAACGGCGATGGACGCCAGGACATCATCGTCGGCCAGGCCAGCGGCGGCGGCGCGGTGCGCGTGTTCAGCGGCGTGGACATCGCGCTGCTCATGTCGGTGGCCCCGTTCGGTCCCGGATTCAGCGGCGGCGTCAACGTCGCGGCCGGCGATGTGGACGGCGACGGCCGATCGGATCTGATCGTGGGTCAGGCGAGCGGCGGCACGGTCGCCGTGGTGAGCGCTGCCACGCAGGCGGTGATTGCCGCGGGCGCGCCATACGGGGCGCTGGCGGGCGGCGTGTTCGTGGCGGCCGGCGATGTCACGGGCGACGGCCGGGCGGAGGTCATTGCCGCGCCGGGCTCGGGCACCGGGGCCGTGCTCGTGTACGACGTTGCCACGCTGAGCGTCGTCGGCAGCTTCGTTCCCTACGCCGGCTTCACGGGCGGCGTGCGCGTGGCCGCCGGCGACGTCACGGGCGACGGCCGGGCGGACATCGTGGTGGTGCCCGGGCCCGGGCGGGCGTCGGACCTGGTCGTGTTCGACGGCGTCGGCTTCGCGCCGATCCGCAGCACCGCGGCCTACCCGGCGTCCTACACCGGTGGGGCATTCGTGTCGGTGACGTCGGGTACCGCGCCCCGTTTCACCAGCGCCGCGGCGACCACCTTCGTTGCGGGCACACCAGCCACGTTCACGATTACGACGGCCGGATCGCCGCCTGTGGCTCAGCTCGCCGTCACGGGCACCTTGCCAGCCGGCGTGTCGTTCGCTGACGGCGGAGCCGGCACGGCGACCCTGTCGGGTGCGCCGGATGCGGGAACCGGCGGCGCATCGCGCTCGCACTGTCCGCCTCCAACGGTGTCGGCGCACCCGTGACGCAGGCCTTCACCCTCACGGTGGACGAAGCGCCTGCGATCACCAGCGCGGCGACAGCCGTGTTCACGGCGGGTACTGCGTCTTCCTTCACGGTCACGACCACCGGACATCCGACCGCCACCGTGAGTGTGACGGGCAGCCTGCCGGCGGGAGTCACGTTCACGCCGCAATCCGACGGTACCGGCGTGCTGGCCGGCACGCCCGGTGCCGGCAGCGGCGGCACCTACGCGCTCACGATCTCGGCGCAGAACGGCGTGGGCGCCGGGGCCTCGCAGCCGTTCGTCCTCACCGTGCAGGCCGCGCCGGCATTCACCAGTGCGGCCGCGACGACCTTCGCCGAGGGTGCCGTCTCCACATTCACCGTGACGACCACCGCGACGCCGGCGGCGAGCATTGGGGCGACGGGGACACTGCCGCCTGGCATTGCGTTCACCAATCTCGGTGACGGAACCGCCAGTCTCGCCGGTACGCCTGCGCCCGGGTCCGCGGGAACCTATCCCCTGGTGTTCACGGCGTCCAACGGGATCGGCTCGCCGGCCACGCAGAACTTCACGCTGACCGTTGACACGTGCACGTTGTCGCCCGCAGCCGGCAGCCTGCCCGCCGGGCAGTTCGGCTCGGCCTACAGCCAGACGTTCACCGCGACGGGCGGCACGGGCCACACCTTCGGTGTCAGCGCGGGCAGCCTGCCCGCGGGCCTCGCCCTGTCGCCCGCCGGACTTCTTTCGGGCACGCCCTCGACGACGGGCAGCTTCGGCTTCTCGGTGACCGCCACCAACGCGGGTGGATGCGCCGCGACGCACGCGTACACGCTCCAGGTCACGCCGGGCGCGCAGGACGAGACCTTCGTCAACGGCGTCGGCAACACGCAGTACAGCGTGGGTGCGGGGGTGCCGCCGACACCGGCCGTGGTCGTGAGCGGCAGCGTCCTGTCGAACGACGTCGGACCGGGCACGCTCACGGCGGGACCGGCGGTCATCGCGACCACGCAGGGCGGACAGGTCACCATGGCGTCCGGCGGCACGTTCCTCTACACGCCGCCGGCCGGGTTCGCCGGGCCCAGCGACACCTTCACCTACACGCTCACCGACGGCAACGCCGCCACCGATACGGCCGTCGTCACCATCCAGGTGTCCGGCGTGGTGTGGTACGTGAACGCGACCGGTGGCGCCGGCGACGGCCGGTCGCACAGTCCCTTCAATGCGATGCCGGCGGCTGCAACAGCCGCGCAGGCCGGGCAGGTGATCTACGTGCACGCCGGTTCGCCAGCGGGAGCAACGGTCCTCAAGGCATCGCAGGCACTGCGGGGCGCGGGCCTGCCGTTCACGCTGGGCGGGTTGATGATTCCGGCCGCGAGCGCGCCCACGCTGCAGGGCACCATCACGCTGGCGGTCAACACGCAGGTCGCGGGACTGACGGTCAATGCCGGCGCGGCGCCTGCAGTCGTCGGCTCCGGCCTCGCGGGCACCGAGTCGCTGACGAGCGTGGCCATCACGGGTGGCACCACGGGGCTCTCGCTCACGAGCCTCGGCGGCACGTTCACGATGACCGGCGGCTCCATCGGCGGGACGACGGTGGCCGCGGTGCAGATGACCGGCGGCACCGGCACGGTGACGATTGGCGGGTCCATCACCAGTACGGCTGGCGCCTCGGTGGACGTGCAGAACCGGACGGCAGGGACGGTGACGTTCTCCGGCGCGATCAGCGACACGGCACGGGCATCCGGCTGCTGAACAACACCGGCTCGACGATTGGGTTCACCGGCGGCCTCAGCCTGTCAACCGGCGCCAGTCCGGCGTTCACGGCGACCGGCGGCGGCACGGTCACGGCCACACAGGACAACGCCACCGTCGTCAACACCATCACGACGACCACCGCGGTCGCGCTCGAGGTGTCGCACACGGAGATCGGCGCCGCGGGACCTCACGTTCCGCAGCGTCAACGCCGGCACCAGCACGCCGTCGGCCGGCGCGGGCATCGTGCTGGACACCACTGGCGTGGGGCGCAGAACGGCGGCCTCACCATCACGGGGAACGGCAGCCCGCAATCCGGCGGCATCATCCAGCGCAAGACGGGCGCCGACGGGTTGTTGACGGCCGGCGTCGGCATCTCGCTCGTCCGCACGCGCAACCCCAGCTTCTCGTGGATGGATCTCTTCCGCTTCGACAACTGGGGCATCGTCGGCCGCGAGGTCTCAGGTTTCTCGCTGCTCAACAGCGCGGTGGTCGAAGCCGGCAACGCCACGGGTCTCAACGAGGGGCCGGTGTCGTTCGGCACACCGGGTCCTGCGGGCGTTGACGGACTCGCGGGCACGGGCGTGATTCGCAACAGCCTCATCACCGAGGGCGTCGAGGACAACGTGGCGTTCTACAACCGGTCCGGTTCGATGGACCTGACCGTGGACCGCACGACGCCGACGCCAGGCGGCTGCCAGATCAGCACCAACGCAGTGTCCACGGGCCGCTATGGCCTGGTGGTTGCGTTGGAGGATGCGGCATCGGCGTCGGTGACTGTGGACAAGTGCCGTTTCCGGGACAACCGCACCATCGGCTTGCTCGCAACGGCTGCCGACGACACCTCACTGACGGTGACGGTCACCGGTTCGCCGACCGACGGCACGCTGCAGCCGGAGTTCGTGCGCACCGTTTCGGGGCAAGTGCCCGAAGGCATCGTGGTGACCCAACCAGGACAATTACCGCCAGCGTGGTGGCCACCATCGAGAACGCGCGGTGGTGACCGGGTTCGTGGCCTCACCCGGCATCCGCTTCGGTCAGGCCTCCGGCAACGCCACGGCCCTTTCGAGCCTCCGGATGACGATTGGCCAACACGCTGGTCGACGAGCTGGGTAATACGAGCACCGGAGGCATCGTCGGCCGCTTCACGTCCACCGTGGGCCAGCAGGCGCCGGCGCGGGTGTCGATCGTCACCGCGCGCGTCAATCAGTTCTCCCTGAATCCGGGTATTACCCTGACGACGCCCGACGCCGGCACGTCGCCGGCCGTCGACCTGCAGATCCTGAACAGCCACGTGGACATGCGCGAGTCGTCTCCCGGATCCGGCATCCGCGGACCGGTGGGCATCGACGTGGCGGTCACCACTGGCAGCACGTGCGCCAATGTCCTGACCAACATCTCGCACCTGTATCCGACCAACATCACGCCGCAGGGCGGCGGCATACGGCTCGAGCAGGGCGGAAGCGGCGTGTTCACCCTGGAGCGCGGAGCAGCCACGCTGGGCACCGCCGCCGATGTCGTCCTCGGCACCAACAACCCTGCGCCCACGGGGACGGACATGGTGACCGCGGTTGCGGGCGCGCTCACCGTCGTCGAGAACGGCACCTGTCTGCTGCCGTCGGCGCCCTAGCCCACGGGCGCATGAGCGGATGGACCGGGGTCACGCGGATGTCGCCGCGCCCCGGTCCGGGTCGGACATTAATCATCCCTGAAGCAGACTAACCCGGCGAATTACGGGACAAGGACTGGCCTTGCGCTTGCAGCACGGGCTTGGTGCTGGACGCCCCTGGTGTCTCGCGTGCTGACGACCCGCAGCCGGTTGGCTGCCGACGTTCATCCGACCCGGATTCATACATGCCAACGCTCCTCACGCGTCTCGATCTCACCCGTTCGATCGTCCTGCCCGGTGCTCGTGCGGACCGCCCCCGGCGTCGCCGGGCCTTCGGACTGCTCCTTCTCGCAGCCGCCCTGTGGGCCTCCCCGGCGGCCGCCCGCCAGACCAACACCTACCTGGAGTTCGACGGTGTCGACGACCACGCGGTGGTGGCGGACGCGGACGATCTGAGTGCGGGGACGGGGACGGCGGACACGCCGCTGAGCATCGAGCTGTGGTTCCGTCCGGACGCGATGGGCGGGAAGCAGAACCTGGTGAGCAAGTGGCTGGACGGGTCGAACCAGGAGTACCGGCTGTATATCGCGGCGGGGACGCTGCGGTTCGACCTGCGGGACAGCAGCGCGCAGGCGACGGCGTCGGCGTATAGCGGGCTGGCGCTGGGGCTGCAGGGGAGCTGGCACCACCTGGCAGCGACGTATGACGGGCGCGGGGGCCCGACGGCGGCCAACGGGATCACGCTGTACGTGGACGGGCAGGCGGTGAGCGTGTTCCGGGAGAACAGCGCGGCGTATGTGGCGATGGAGAACCAGCCGGCGCCGCTGCAGCTGGGCCGGGAGAGCCTGAACTACAAGCAGTATGACGGGGGCCTGGACGAGGTGCGGATCTGGCGGGCGCTGCGGTCGGCGGGCCAGATTCAGGCACAGATGATGGTCGAGCTCGCGGGCTCCGAGCCCGGGCTCACCGCCTACTGGAACTTCAACGCCGGCACCGGGACGATCGCGGCGGACGGCACGGCGAACGGCCACGACGCGACGCTGGTGGACGGCCCCGCGTGGATGCCCGGCGGTCCCATCACGCCGACCGTCGATCAGCCCGCGGCGTTCACGAGCCCCGCCGCGGCCTCCCTCGCGGTCTCCGCCGCCGGGAGCTACACCATCACGACCACCGGCAGCCCGGTCCCGACCGTGTCGTTGTCCGGCGCGCTCCCCACGGGCGTGTCGTTCACGGCCAATCCGGATGGCACGGCGACGCTGTCCGGCACGCCGGCGCCAGGATCGACGGGCACCTATCCGCTGACGCTCACGGCGACCAATGGCGTCGGGTCGCCAGCCGTCCAGGCGTTCACGCTCACCGTCACCCAGCCGCCCGTGATCACGAGCGCGGCCGCGGCGACGCTGGCGGCCGGAGTGCCGGGCTCCTTCACCATCATGGCGACCGGTTTCCCGACGCCCGCCCTGACGGCCTCGGGCGTGCTGCCCGCGGGGGTCACGTTCACGGACAACGGCAACGGCACCGCGACCCTGGCGGGTACGCCCGCCCCGGCAAGTGCCGGCGCCTACCTGATCGTCGTCTCGGCCGCCAACGGCGGGGCGCCGACGACGCAGAACCTGATGCTCACGGTGACGGCCCCGGCGTCGATCACCAGCGCGGCGGCCGCCGGCTTCCAGATCGGGGTGGCGGGTACCTTCGGCATTGCGGCCAGCGGCTTCCCGGCGCCGGCCATCTCGGTCACGGGCACGCTGCCGGCGGGCCTGAGCGTGACGGATCACGGGAACGGCACCGCCACGCTCGCCGGGACGCCCGGCCCGAGCTCGGGCGGCGTCTACCCGGTGACGGTCACCGCCGCCAACGGCGTCGGCACGCCCGCGACGCAGACGCTCACCATCTCCGTCACGCAGGCCGTCGCCATCACGAGCGCGCCCGCGGCGGCGTTCGCGGTCGGCTTCCCCGGTACCTTCAGTGTCACGGCGACGGGCTTCCCGGTCCCGGCGCTCGGTGCGAGCGGGGCGCTGCCGGCCGGAGTGACCTTCGTGGACCAGGGCAACGGCACGGCCACGCTGGGTGGAACGCCGGCTCCGGGGAGCGGCGGTGTCTACCCGCTCGTTCTCAGCGCGTCGAACGGCGGGACGCCGGTCACGCAGAACTTCACCCTGACCGTCCAGGCCTGCACGCTCACGCCCGCGTCCGGCGCACTGCCAGCCGGCCAGTTCGGCGTGCCGTATCAGGTCGCCTTCACCGCGTCAGGCGGCGCGGGCCACACCTTCTCGGTGACCGGTGGCAGCCTGCCAGCCGGTCTCACCCTGGCGGGCAGCGGCCTGCTGTCCGGCACGCCCGCCTCGAGCGGACCGTTCTCCTTCACCGTGACGGTGACCGACGGCGGCTCGTGCAACACCTCGTCGGCCTACACGCTGCAGGTGACCCCCGTCGCGCAGGACGAGACGTTCAGCAACGGCGTCGGCAACACGCAGTTCAGCGTGGGCGCGGGCGCGCCGGCCACGCCGGCGGTGGTGGTGGCGGGCTCGGTGCTCGGGAACGACGCCGGCGCCGGTACCCTCAGCGCCGGTCCCGCGGCCATCGTCTCGGCCAACGGCGGCCAGGTGGCGATGTCGTCCACCGGCACGTTCATCTACTCGCCGGCACCCGGATTCAGCGGACCGGCTGACACCTTCACCTACACGCTGACCGACGGCAGCGGGTTGACCGACACGGCCGTGGTCACGATTCAGATGAGCGGAGTCATCTGGTACGTCAATGGCGGCGGCCCCGCCGGCGACGGCCGGTCGCACAACCCGTTCAACTCGATGACGGCCGCCTCCGCGGCGGCGCAGCCCGGCCAGGTGATCTACGTGCACGCCGGTTCGCCGTCGGGCGCCACGACGCTCAAGGCGGGCCAGACGTTGTGGGGCGCTGGTGCGCCGTTCGTACTGAACGGCCTCAGCATTCCCGGGGCGACCGCGCCCACGCTGAACGGGAGCGTGGCGCTCGCGGACAACTCCGCGGTGCGTGCGGTCGCCATTCACGGTGGGGCCGGCAGCGCCGTCATCGGAGCAGGCCTGTCGGGTTCGGAATCGTTGACCGACGTCGCCATCCTCGGTGGCGTCAACGGACTCGATCTCAGCGGCATGGTTGGCACCTTTACCATGACGGGCGGCTCGATTGCGGGCATCTCCTCCGGCGCAGCCGTGCGCCTCAGCGGTGGCACCGGTACGGTGACTATCGGCGCCGCGATCTCGACGACGAGTGCGCGCTCGGTGGACGTGCAGAACCGCACGGGCGGCACGGTGACCTTCACCGGACCCATCACCGATCGCGGCACCGGCATCCTCCTGAACGCCAACGGCGGGTCTGCGCTGGCCTTCAACGGCGGGCTGCTGCTCGAGACCGGCGCCAATGCCGCGTTCACCGCCACGGGCGGCGGTTCGCTCACGGTGACGCAGGACAACGTGTCGGTCGTGAACACCATCCTCACGACGTCCGGCACCGCGCTGATGGTGTCGCACACCGACATCGGCACGGCGGGCCTCACGTTCCGGACGATCTCCGCCGGCACGGGCTCGCCCACCGCGGGTGCGGGCATCATCCTGGATACGACCGGTGTCGCGGCCGCCAATGGCGGGCTCACCGTGACCGGCACCGGCGCCGTGTCGTCGGGCGGCATCATCCGGCGCAAGTCGGGGCCGGATGGCTCGCTGACCGCCGGCGTCGGCATCGCGCTGACGGCGACCAAGGCCCCGGCGTTCAACTGGCTGCAGATGTACGGCTTCGACAACTCCGCCATCGTGGGCCGTGAGGTCGTCGGCTTCCTGCTGACCAACAGCACCATCGAAGGCGCGGGCTCGACGGCTGGTATTACCGAGGGCCCGATCATGTTCGGTGTCGCCGGGCCCGGCGGCGTG
>JAWKHU010000055.1:0-101944 GCA_041394685.1 Vicinamibacterales bacterium | reverse complement strand
CGCGTACGCCTGAATCGTGCGCCCCGTCGGCACCTGGTCGAGCACCTCACGCGTGAGGACCTCCACCTTCGCGTTGCTCGACACGTCCACGACGGGCGACGCGCCCGTCACGGTGATGGACTCCTCCAGCGCGCCGACCTCCATGTTGGCGTTGAAGGTCGCGGTGAAGTCGGTCCGCAGCTCCACCGCCTCGTAGCGGGCGGTCTTGAACCCCGACAGCGAGAACACCAGGGTGTAGGTGCCGGGCCGCAGGTCCACGATGCGGTAGGCGCCGTCGGCGCCGGTGACCGCCGTCTTGGTGCCTTCGATGAGCACGGGACTGGTGGCCTCGACGGTCACGCCCGGCAGCACGCCGCCGCTCGTGTCCCGCACCACCCCGGTGAACGCACTCTGCGCGAGCGCCGGTGCCGGCAGGGCCAGCACGGCTGCGCCGAGCGCAAGCCAGATCAATCGTCTGAACGTCATGCGCGCCTCCTCACGAGCCGCCAGTACAGGGGGGAACCCGTCCCGGCGGATTGACGACAAACACGGCACGGCCGTCCAGGCTCCCGAGGGACCCGAGGACGCAGCGGGCCGTATGGGGTACCGCTCACGCCTCGTGCAACCGGCTCGCCCCTCGTTGTGGCGCGCGGGCCCGTTGGAACGCCGACGCAAACGATGTCACGGGTTGTAACGTGCGAGACATTCGGTTGCAATACGGTCGGTTCCGGGCGAAACCTACGGAGTTTCACCACATGGAGCCGAATTCCGGAGGAAAACCGGCGGCAGGCACGCCGGCGGGTGATGCGGCGCGGGCTGGGAAAATTGTCGAGCCGCGTCGGGCGGAGGAGGGCTGGCGGCGACGTGTGGCCAGGGGTGGCCGGGGCCTCAGCCCCGGCAGCCACCGCGAAAAACCCCGGGAACGGCAGGCGCGGCCGCTCCCGGGTGCTGAACGGACCCGGCGCCCTCCCCGAGCGCCGGAATCCGGAAACGCGCGCTTACCAGCGGAACTGGGCGCCGACGCGGAACGTGCGGCCGTTGAGGATCCCGTTCGGCTGGTTGTAGGACACCGTGCCGAAGTTCGTGGACTGCACGCCCAGAATCGGGTTGGCGTTGAAGAGGTTGAAGATGTCGAGCTGGCCCTGGACGCGACGCGTGCCGCCCAGTTCGAACCACTTCGCGAAGCTCAGGTCGAACTGGTTGATGCGGTCCAGGAACTCGGTGCCGGGCGCCACGAGGGGCACGGTCACCGAGGCCTCGGTCAGGCCCGGCACCACCAGCGCGCCCGGCGTGCAGGGACCGACGCAATCGGCGGCGTAGCGCGTCGTGCGGCTGATGAGCCACTGGGTGCCCACCGGGCTGCCGACATCGCCGTAGCCGGGGCCGCTGATCTTGTTGCCCGTGGTGGTGTAGCCACCCAGCGCGCGGCCCGCGATGCTCTGCAGCGCGCCGCTCAACTGGATGCCCCACACGAGCGGGAAGGTGCCCGACACCTTCATCTGCGGGCGCCACGGGATGCTGTTGTCGGCATCGTCGCAGAAGCGGATCTGGTTGGGATCGTCCGGCTCGCCGCACACCACGCGCGTGGTGCGCTCGGTGGTGAAGCCGCCGAACATCGACCCGCCGCGCGGCAGCCGCGCGTTGAAGGTGAAGTCGAAGCCGTTGTAGACCTGCTCGAAGCCCGAGGTGGCGTTGGTGTCGAAGTTGTCAACCTGCGAGACCTTCGCCGGGTCCACCGTGTAGACCTGGAACACCGAGCCATCGAGCGGGCTCACCACGTCCACCGCGCGGTAGTCGCTCATCTCGCGGAGCAGGTTGTCGGTGACGCGGATGTCGTGGAACGTGCGGCGGTACCAGGTGGCCGACACCGACACGCGCGGGATGATCTCGTGCTGGATACCGACCGTCGTCTCCCAGTTGTAGGTGCGCTGGAAGTCGGGGTCCACGGTGTTCAGCGAGCGGACGCCGAAGTTGTTCGGCATCTGCGCGTAGTTGATCTCGCACCCCGTCGTCAGGTACGTGCAGCCCACCGGGCCCTCGGCGATGTCGTTGCCGTTGAGGTCCGTCCAGCTCAGGCTCGCGCTGGTCAGCGCCAGCGGGTTGTAGCGGTTGGCGAAGAGCGTCGTGCGCGATTCGTTGTAGCGGTTGACACCCACCTTGAGCGCCGTCTTGGCGTTGCCGAAGAGGTCGTAGACGAGGCCGAAGCGCGGGGCGAAGTCCTTCCACACGGGCATGGGCACCGCGTCGAAGGTCCGTTCGCCGACGAAGCGGCCGATGCCGGAGGTGGAGGCCGACACCTCGGACTTGAAGTACTCGTAGCGGATCCCGGCGTTGACGGTCAGCCGGTTGAGCGTCCACGTGTCCTGCGCGTAGAGCCCGACGTCGGCCAGCAGGCTGTCCTTGTAGCGCAGCGGCGTGTTGTAGATGGTGACCGAGAAGGGGTTGCCCGACCGATAGACCTGCTGCAGGTCGGCGTTGGTCTCGCGCGTGTTGACGTAGGGGCCCCACGTGGTCTGCAGGCCGGTCTTGAAGTTGTGTGAGCCCGAGACGTAGGAGATCGACCCGGCGGCCGCGAAGCGATCCGGGTACCGGCCGCCCCAGTTGGCCAGGCCGTTGCGCAGCGTCACGAGGTCGGCGTCGCGCCGGCTCGCGTTGGCGTACCACTCGTCGGTGAAGGGCGTCTTGTTCACCCCGGGCTGGTTGGTGATGACGTACTCCTCGTAGTTGAAGGAGTAGCCGGCCTCGGCGAGCAGGCTGCTGCTGAGCGTGCCTGTGTACTTGAGGGCCGCCGAGTTGTAGCGCGGCGAGGTCCAGATCTGCGACGCCGTGCGCGGGTCGTCGCCGGCGTTCATGCCGTGGCCGCGATACTTGTTGATCTCGTCGTAGTAGGCCGAGATCTTGTGGTTCTGGCTGGCCTGCCAGGTGAGACGCAGCATCACGCTCTCGATGCTCTGGTCGTCGATGCCCTGTTCGCAGCCGATGGCGCCGGTCCGGCACTGCCGGTAGCCCTCTGCGTACGAGAGGTTGTCTGGCGTGTAGAACGCGTTGGCGATCGGCGCGTCCACCGACCATGCGCGCGCCGAGGTGTAGAACCACAGCTTGTCGCGCTTGATCGGGCCGCCCAGGCCCACGTTGAAATCGTAGATCCGGTCGACACCGCCCGCGGCGCCCAGGCCCCGCGCCCGGAGGTCGTCGTCGAGGTTGTTCGCCAGGAACGACTTGCCGGTGTAGCCGGCGAAGAAGTTGCCGTTGAACTGGTTGCCGCCGTCACGCGCCACGATGGCCATGCGCACGCCGCCCGGCGACACGTCCGCCCCGGCGCCGCTGGTCTGGTAGCTCATCTCCTGGACCATCGCCTGGTTGAAGTACTGCTGCACGGCCCCGTCGCCGTCCAGCCCGTTCACCATCAGGCCGTCCACCGTCACGATGTTGTTCGCCGAGCTCAACCCGCGCGTGGACATGTACGTCTGCTGCATGCCGCGCGAACCGCCCACGTCGGGCACGTTCAGCGTCACGCCGCTCACCAGCTGCGCGTACGCCTGAATCGTGCGCCCCGTCGGCACCTGGTCGAGCACCTCGCGCGTGAGCACTTCCACCTTCGCGTTGCTCGACACGTCCACGACGGGCGAGGCGCCCGTCACCGTGATCGACTCCTCCAGCGCGCCGACCTCGAGGTTCGCGTTGAGCGTCGCCGTGAAGTCGGTCCGCAGCTCAACCGCCTCGAAGCGGGCGGTCTTGAACCCCGACAGCGAGAACACCACCGCGTAGGTGCCGGGACGCAGATCGACGATGCGATAGGTGCCCTCGGCGCCGGTGACGTCCGACTTGGTGCCCTCGATGAGCACCGGGCTCGACACCTCCACGGTCACACCCGGCAGCACGGCGCCGCTGGTGTCCCTGACCGTGCCGGTGAATGCGCTCTGTGCGTATGCGGTGAAGGGGATGCAGGCCAGAACGGCCCAGGTGAGTACAAGCGTACTGACGTAGTGCCCGATAGGTCTCCGTGACATTGCGCCTCCTCAGGTTCGAACAACCGAACAGGGAACAAGGCGGTCGTGCCCGAGCGCCGGGGGATATCGAGCGAACGTGGGGCCCCCGGCCTATGACGAGGCGGGAATGTAACGGAATGTCATTGGCAAGTCAACGGAAATGCCGTACTTCTTCACCGATTGTCACGGTATGAATTCCGACGTCAACAGAGTATTGACAGGACCTGATTGCAGCACCCGGCACGCACGTGCCACGGGCCGACCGTGTCACGCCATGCCGGGTGGTAGGCTGGGGCCATGGGCCCCGACGATCTCGATCTCAACCGTGAGGACCCGCCCCCGCCCGCCGACCGCCCGGTCCTGGCAGGCGCCGCAGCCCCGCCGGCTGCGTCGCGCGGCTGGCTCATCGCCGCGCTGATCGTCCTCGCCATCGCCATCGGCGGCGTGGCGCGCTGGTGGACGATGCAGCCTGACCAGACGGTGGCGGAGACGCCCGCGGCCGCACCGGCTCCCGCCACGCCCACCGACGTCCCGATCGAGCCGGAGGTCACGCTGCCGCCGCTCGAGGACATGGATCCCTTCCTGCGCGCCCTGCTCGGCGCCCTGTCCGCACGTCCCGAGCTGGCCCGGTGGCTGGCCACCGACGGCCTGATCCAGCAGATGGCGATGGTCGTGGACCGCGTTTCGCGCGGCGTCACGCCCGCGCGCCAGCTGGGGACGCTGTCGCCCGGCACGGATATCGAGATCGCGGGCCGCGGGCGCGCGCGCGAGATCAGCCAGGCCAGCTTCCGCCGCTACGACGGCCTCGCCGAAACGCTCGCGGCCGCCGATCCGGCGGCCGTCGCCACGGCGTACCGCACGATTCGCCCGCGCCTGAACGAGGCGTACCAGAACCAGGGTCACCCGGGCGCCGACGTGGACGTCGCCG
This sequence comes from Vicinamibacterales bacterium, assembly GCA_041394685.1. Lineage (GTDB taxonomy): Bacteria > Acidobacteriota > Vicinamibacteria > Vicinamibacterales > UBA2999 > VFZN01. The sequence goes on along the minus strand of JAWKHU010000055.1, from coordinate 97,048 downwards.
TGCAGCAGGCGCTCGACCTGCTGATCGCGACCCCCGTTCCCGAGCCCCCGGTGCGGGTCGTCGAGGGGCGCGGCGCCACCTGGAACTACGCGGATCCCGAGCTCGAGGCCCTGTCACCCGTGCAGAAGCAGCTGCTGCGCCTGGGCCCCGAGAACCAGGCGCGGGTCATCGAGGCCCTGAAGCAGATCCGCCAGCAGTTGCAGCCGTGAGCACCGGGCGGGAATCGCACCGCGCTCCGCGCCTCGACCTGCTCTACGAGGCACGCGACCTCGTCGTCATCAACAAGCCCGCCGGGCTTCTCACCATGCCATCGGCGCCGGGGCGCGCGGAACACGAGGACTCGGTCCTCGCACGCGCCCGCGCCTACGCGCGCCACAAGCTGGGCCGGCGGTGGTACGCGGGCCTGCTGCACCGGCTCGACCGCGGCACCTCGGGCGCCCTCGCCATTGCGCTGAGTCCGGCCGTGCACACAGAGGGCCGCAGCCTTTTCAAAGCCCACGCCTTCGAGCGCACGTACCTGGCGCTCGTGCGCGGCTCCCCAGCAGCCGACACGGGCACCATCGATCGGCCGATCGCCGAGGCCTACACCTCTGGCCGCCGCCGCCTGGCCGAACCCGGCGAGCCCTCGCTGCCGGCACGGACCCACTACCAGGTCCGCGAACGGTTCGGGCGAGACGCCTCGCTGCTCGAGGTGACGCTGGACACCGGACGCCAGCACCAGATCCGCCTGCACCTCTCGTCCATCGGGCATCCCGTGGTCGGCGACCGGGTCTACGGCGAGGGCGGCTCGGCCGACCGGCGCGACCGCCCGATGCTGCACGCGTGGCGGCTGGCATTTCCGCACCCGATCTCGCAGGCGCGCATCGAGGTCGAGGCGCCCGTTCCGCCGGACTTCACCCGCGCCGCACGGATGTGGCGCCAGCGCCTGCAGCGGGCCTGACGTCGCGGCGCCGGCTCAGCGCCCGATCTGGTGACGAAGCCAGGAGCGAGCCTTGAGCCACTCGCGCTGCACGGTGCGGAGCGACATCCCGAGGGCATCCGCCGTCTCCGCCTCGCTCAACCCGGCGAAGTAACGGCACTCGACGACACGGGCCTCGCGCGGTTCGCGCTCGGCGAGGCGGGTCAGGGCGAGGTCGAGGTCCAGGATGTGGCGCGCGTCGCGCCCGATCCGCTCGTCGAGCTCGTCGAGCGGCGCGTGCGCCGCCCCTCCGCCGCGCTTGTCGCGCACGCGGGCGCGCGCGTGGTCCACCAGATCTGGCGCATGGCGACGGCAGCCACGGCGAGGAAGTGTCCGCGGTCGTGGAAGCGCGCCTCCTCGACGTCCGCGATCTTGGCGTAGGCCTCGTGGACGAGCGCGGTGGTGTTGAGCGTCCCGCCCCCGAACCCCCGGCGCCGCTGGGCGCGGGCGACGCGTTGCAGATCGTGGTACACGAGCCCCACGAGCTGTCCGAACGCGCCAGGCTCGCCCGCGCGGTGCGCGGCGAGCAGGTTCGTCACGGTGTTCATGATCCGCCCGCGGCCCGGGACCAGCCCTGCACCACTCGAACCTCGGGCCGGTCCGCTATCGGGTCGCCGGGCACCGGCGCCAGCAGCAGGATGCGCAGCCCATCCGGCGAGAGCGCGAACTGCGGGCCCAGCCGCTCGGTGGACCCGGTGGCGAAGAGCACCTCCGGCCGGCCGAATCGCGGCGTCACGCCGGCTGCGAACGAGGTGCGCATCAGCACGCCACCGCTCGAGAACAGGAGCTCGTCGCCGCCCGGGCCCCAGGCCGGCGACTGACCGCCGTCCACCGACACCCGCCAGCGGGCGCGCGACACGTCCGGATAGGGCCGCAGGTAGACCTCGAAGCGTCCGGTTTCGTCGGACTCGTACGCCAGCCACCGCCCGTCGGGGGACAGTGCGGGATGCACCTCCGCGAACGGCGCGGCCAGCACGGGCTCGACCGTCCGGCTCGCGAGATCGACGCGCATGACGTCCTGGTCCGCGTAGTCGCGGAAGTCGGTGAAGAGGACGTGCGAGCCGTCGGGCGTGAACCCGTACGGGATGTGGTACCCGGGGCCCGCCTGCGTGAGGCGCTCGGCGTCGGAGGCGCCGTCGGCGCGCCGCACGAAGACACCGCCGCCATCCCGATCGGATCGGAAGGCGATCAAGGTGCCGTCAGGCGACCACACCGGCTGCGAGTCCGGCACCGGGTCGAAGGTGAGCCGCGCCGTCGTCCCGCGCGCGGGATCGAGGATCCAGACGTCGCGATCGTCGCCGTCGGCAATCGCGACGGCGATGCGCGTGCCGTCCGGCGCGAGGCTGACACGCGTCAGGCCGGGGGCCTCCCGCACCGTTTCGAGCTCGCGGCCCTGGCGGTCGAGCCAGACCAGCCGCATCAGGCCTGCGCGGCGCCGCCACGGGACGTAGAACAGCGACCCGTCGTCCGACACGGCGAAGTGCACGAACGCGTTGAGCGCACTCCGCTCGACGCCGTCGAGCACCTGTGCGGGTTCGGAAGCGAGCCGGCGGCCCGGTACGTCCAGCGACGCCCGCCACAGACTCCGGCCGCGCGCGAAGATCAGGTCGCCCGACGGCAGCAGGCGCGGCTGCCGTCCGCGCGCGAGCGTCGTGATCTCGCCGCCGTCGAGCGAGTGAGGGCGAGAAACGGTCCCTCGTCGGTCTGCACCGTGAAGAGCACGGTCTTGCCGTCGGGCAACAGTTCCGGCGAGTTGTGAGAGACGTGCCCGCGGCTGGCGTCGAGCGTCGTCACCGGAACCGCATCGCCGCCCGCGGCCGGGATGCGGCGGAGGGCGCCGCTGCCACCGCCCGAGGTCACGATGGTATCGGGGACGCCCCAGGACAGCTCGGAACCGCCCGACAGCCTGCCGACCCGCACCGGCTCGCCACCTGCAAGCGACACCCAGCACAGATCGCCTCCCCGGCCGAAGGCCACCGACCGGCCGTCGGGTGAGAGCGCGTGTCCGGCCACGCCGTCGGTGCCTGGAACCGGTTGCGGGGCGCTGTCGCCAAGCCGCCGAACGAAGAGGCGCAGGTCGGCGCCCTGCCGCGCACGGTAGACCACGGTCTGCCCGTCGCGGGAGACGTCCAGGATTCGAGCTGCCCGATGACCAGCTCCTGGTCCGCCGGAATCGGCAGCCCGAGCTCGACGACGGGCGGCGGCGGAGCGGCCGGCAGCCGCCAGAGCCACGCCCCGATCGCCAGGCCGGCCGAGGCGGCGGCCGCCGCCGCAATCGGCATCCACGGACGGCGCGAGGCGGGCGGCATCGCCGCGGGTCGCGGCGCCGCATCGGCCGTACGCTCCGCGCGCGCCTCGTCGATGTCCAGAATGGCGTCCCCGATGTAGCCCAGACGCCGGCGTGGGTTCTTCTCCAGGGTCCGGCGCAGGAGTCGCCCGAGCGACGGCGGCAGGCCGGCCGGCAACGCCCCCCAATCGGGATCGCGCTCGAGGACGCGGCCGATGACTTCGGCGAACGACGCGCCCGGAAACGCCGGCACGCCGCTCAGCAGCTCGTACACGACGCAGCCGAAGGCCCAGACGTCCGCACGGTGATCGACGGCCTCGCCGCGGGCCTGCTCGGGGCTCATGTAGGCGGCCGTCCTGATCGGGCCGCGCGCGCCGGTGCGCGTCAGCGCGCCGTCCCTCCCATCGGCGTCGTCACTGACCGCCTTCGCGATACCGAAGTCGAGCACCTTCACGAGGCCGCCCGGCGTCACCTTGATGTTGGCCGGTTTGAGGTCGCGGTGCACCACGCCCTTCTGGGTGGCGGCTTCCACGGCCTCGGCGATCTGTCGGGCGATGGTCAGCACCTCGCTCAACGGCAGCGCGCCGCCCGTGAGTCGCTCGGCCAGCGTGGGCCCGTCGATGAGCTCCAGCACCAGGGCGAGCCGGTGCTCGTCCTCGACGACGGCGAAGATGCCGGCGACGTTGGGGTGGTTCAACGAGGCGAGGAGCCGGGCTTCGCGCCGGAGTCGTGCGAGCCGCGTCGAGTCGTCGGCGAGATCGGCGGGCAGGACCTTGAGGGCCACGTCGCGGCCGAGGCTGGCGTCGTGCGCCCGGTAGACCTCGCCCATGCCCCCGCGGCCGAGCCATCCCACCACCGTGTAGACGCCGATGGCATCGCCCGTCGCCAGCCGCGGCAGCTCGGCGCCGGGCCCGTGGCGCCAGTCCTCGAAGAGCGCCGCGCCGGTGCCGCGCGCCGAGTCCAGGAACCCGTCGTCGGCCGTGGCCTCCTCGAGGACCTGGATCAGGGCTGCCTGAAGGCCGGATCGTGCGCGCGCGCACGGATGAAGGCCCGTCGGTCGGCGACGGGCAGGCCCAGGGCTTCGTCGAGGAGGGCATCGGCGTCGGGCCAGGAAGAAAGATCCTGCACGCGTGGCGGGTTTTCCGTGTGGATGTCGTGCATGAGATGAGCGGCGAGTGTAGCAGCCGGGCTGGCGCGCCACAACCTCGACCGCTCCTTCGGGGGTGCGGTGGTGCGTGCGTTCCGCTCGGACGACTCGTTCTTTCCTTCGCCGCGGCTCGCCATGCAGGCGGCGCCGGAGCGGCTGGCCTGCGTCTGTCTCGCCCACGCCGATCGGACACAGCCCGACGCCGTGGGGTCGTGGACGTGGACCCGCGCTCGTCCAGCTTGGCCGGCTCGTGTCCCGGTGGACATGCCCCATGCCGGCGACGAGATCCGCCATCTGGGGTGGAACACCTGCAGTGCGAGCCTGGCCCCGGCGGCCCGCGCCCGATGCTCGATCGCCGGTGCCTGGTGGTGCCCGGCACGCGGTCGTCGCGCATCCACGTGATCGACACGCGGCCCGACCCGAGCGACCCCCGCGTGGTGAAAGTGATCGAGCCCGATGTCGTCGCGCAGGTGGCCGGCTACCGCCGGCCGACCGCGGTGCGCTGTGGAGCGGGACACGTGATGGTCAGCGCACTCGAGGGGATGTCCGCCGGCGACCCCGGCGGCGTCCTGGCCCTGGACGCCGAGACGTTCGATCTGCGCGGGCCATGGGAGCTGGACCGCGGTCCCCAGACGCTGGGAGGCGAGCTGGGCTGGCACCCCACCCACGACAGCGCGGTGTCCGGCGAGTGGGGACCGGCCTCGCTGCTCGACGAGGGCATCGACGCCGCACGGCTGCGGGCGCGCGGCTATGGCCGCCACCTGCACGTGTGGCGCACGAGCGAACGGGCGCACGCACGGGCCCTCGACCTCGATCCCGACGGCCAGCTGCTCGGCCCGGTACGCCCGCTGAACCACCCGGCTCGCGTGGCGGGCTTCGCCGCCCTGACCACTTCCGCCCGCGACTGGTCGGCGACGGTGCACGTCTGGGAGCGCACCGGCCGCGGCGACGCCGCCTGCTGGAGTACCGCGCCCGTCATCGCGATCCCGGGCACTCCCGCGGGCGAGCGGCCGCTCCCTGCCGTCCTCGACGGCGTCGGCGCCGTGCCGCCGCTCGTCACCGACCTCGCACTGTCGCTGGACGATCGCTGGCTCTACGTGGCGTGCTGGGGCACCGGCGAACTGCGGCAGTACGACGTGACCTGCCTGCGAACGCCGCGCCTGACCGGCGTGCTGCACCTGGGCGGCATCGCCCGCGACATCGTCCACCGGCAGCGTCCCGACGCCGCGCTCGAAGGCGGGCCGTGTGCGCTTCAGCTGTCGCGGGATGGACGCCGGCTCTATGTCACCAACTCGATGGGCGCCGCCTGGGATCGGCAGTTCCACCCGCCCGGCGTCCGCGGCTGGATGGCGCGCGTCGAGATTGCGGCCACCGGAGAGTGGCGCCTCGACGATCGCTTTCTCGTCGCCCTCGATGGCTGGCGGCCGCACGGCATCCGCCTCGAGGGCGGCGACGCCGCGTCCGACTCCTACTGCTACGCGTGAGGATTGCGACCATGACGTCAGACGCCCCCGCTCCCACGGCCTGCTTCTGTTCCGGGTGCCTCGGACTGCTGGGCCCCGACCAGGCCACGTGCACGACCTGCGCGGCGTCCCGGCCGGCATCGGGCTGGCCGCGGGACCGACGCATCGGGCACCTGCTGGCCGGAGGCCAGTATCGGGCCGTGCGGCGGCTCGGCAGCGGAGGCTTCGGCACGGTATACCTGGTCGAGTCCGTCGTCGGCGGCCTCCGCCGCGCGCTGAAAGTGCTGCACACCGAGTGGGCGTGCAACGCCGCCATGCGGGACCGCTTCGTGCACGAGGCCATCGTGCTCGAGCAGATTCACCACCCGAACGTCGCGCGCTGCCACGGCGTGGGCGTCCTCGACGATGACGCGGACCTGTACCTCGCCATCGAGTACGTGGAAGGACCGTCGCTGGCACGGGCGATGTCCGAGGGGCAGGGGGCGCTCGAGCCGCTGAGGGCCGTGCGCATCGCGCGTCAGGTGGCGGCCGGACTGGCGGCCGCCCACGCCGTGGACGTCCTCCACCGCGACCTGAAGCCCGAGAACGTGCTGCTCGCGCAGGCGGCCACATCCGACGAGCAGGCCAAGATCATCGATTTCGGTATCGCGAAGTCCCTCGGCCGCACGGCGGTCGGCACCTCGATGGTGATGGGCACGCCGGAGTACCTGGCGCCGGAACAACTGAGCCTCGCTACGCACGACGCGCGCCTGGATCTCTGGCAGCTCGGCGCGGTGCTCTTCTGCATGCTGACGGGGCGCGCCCCTTATGCGGGCGTCACGGACGCCGCGGGCCTGTCGGCGGCATTCGCCCGCGACCGCGACGCGGGCCCACGGCCGAGCGCGGTGGTCCCGTCGCTGCGTGCGCACCAGGGACTGGACGACCTGGTGAGCCGGCTGCTGGCGGCCGATCCCGGCCGGCGTCCGCCGACGGCGGGCGTCGCGTGCAAGGAGCTGGCTCGCGTGGAGCACCAGCTGGCCCCGGCGCCCGCCGCCAATCCACTGGCGCTCCTGGAGGCCCTGTGCGCCACGCCAGGCCCCGATGCCTGGTGGGCGCTCTGCCGCTACGTGCTCGACCAGCCGGCGGCCGCGCAGCGCGAACTGGTGGATGCCGCCGACGGGCTCATCGCGCACTGGCCCGACGAGCTGCGCCTCGCGCCGGCGTCGTGGTGGGACGACGCGTCGGCTGGCCGGCCGCCGGTGTTGTGGCGCCTCGCACGGGCCCTGGATCTGTCGGGGCGCAGCCTCGACGATCGCGACGCGCTGCTCATCGCCGAAACCGACGCGCTCGCCTCCATCACGCGGCTGACGCTCGCCGACAACGCCATCTCCCCCGCCGGTGCTCGACGGCTCGCCGGCGCGCGGGCGCTCGGCGGGCTCGTGGCACTGGACCTCTCGCACAACCGCCTGGCATCGGATGGCGTGGCGGCGCTGGCGGCGGCGCCGTTCCTGACCCGCCTCGATGCCCTCGACGTCTCCGACAACGGCGTGGGACCGGCGGGCGCCGAGGCGCTCGCGCGCACGCCCTGGCGGCTGCGGCGGCTGGGGCTCGGGCACAACGGCATCGGCGCGGCAGGCGTCACCAGCCTGGCGGCCAGCCCCGCGCTCCGGCACGTTGAGTCGCTCGACCTCTCGGACAACGGCCTGGGCTCCGACGGCATCGCGGCCCTGGCGACCGCACGGGAGCTGACGAGCCTCACCGAGCTCGACCTGTCGGGCAACGATGTCGGCGCGGGCGGCGCCGCCGCCCTGACGATGTCACCCGCGCTCGGCGGCCTTCACGTCCTGCGCATGGGCCGCAACCGTCTCGGCGCGGCAGGCACCGAGCTGCTCGGCTCGCTCCGCGTCCCGTCCCTCGACGTCCTCGATCTCTCGGGCAACGAGCTCGGCGCAACGGGGGCGATGATGCTGGCCGCGTCGGCCACCGTCCGGCGCCTCAAGTGCCTGGACGTGTCGGACAACCAGCTCGGCGACGCGGGGCTGGCCGCGCTGCTCGGCGCGCCCGGCCTGCGCGGGCTGCGCGAGCTCGCCGTGGCGCGCAACGGCCTCACCGCCGCGGGCCTGACGCTCCTCGGCACGGCGCCCCTCGAGCTGACCGGCATCGATGTCTCGGGGAACACGCTCGGCGACGAGGGCGGGGCGGCGTTCGGCGCGGCGCTGGCGCGCACGCGCATCGGCCGGCTGGGCGTCGCGGCCACGGGCCTGTCGGGCGCCGGCCTCGCCGCGCTCGTGCATGCTGCCGGCGGCCGCCTCACCGACCTGGACGCCTCGTCGAACGACCTGGGGCCGGACGGACCCGCAGCGGTGGCCGAGCTCGACGCGGCGCGCCACCTCGTGTCGCTGCGGCTCGCGGCATGCCGCATCGCGCCGGACGGGCTGGAACGGATGGCGGCCGCCCATCATCTCTCCCGGCTGCAGCGCCTCGACCTGGGCGCGAACGCGCTCGGCGACGCGAGCGGTGCGCGTGTGTGCCGGGCGCTGGAACGGGTGCCGGCCGTCTGGGGCCTGGACCTCGCGGACAACGCGCTGGGCTCGACCTTCGCGCACGCGCTGGCCGCGTCCACGCTGCCCGCCCGCCTGCACGCCCTCGGCCTGCGCCACAACGCCCTCGCCGACGACGACGTCGCCGCGCTGTCGCGGTCGTCGTGGCCGCTGCTCCGGCGTCTCGACCTGGCCGGCAACCCGATCTCGCAGGCGGGGGCCGCGACGCTGGGGGCCGCACCCGCGCTGCCGCTGCTGGCCACGCTCGCGCTGCAGCACACGCTCGTCAGGGGCGGCACCGACCTGCACAGCCTGTCGCGTCCCACCGTGGCGTGCCTCGAGTCGAGCTTCGCGCACATCGCCGCCCGCGGGGCCGACTTCGCCTCCCGCTTCTACGACACGCTGTTCGCACGGCACCCGGCCGTCCGTCCGCTCTTCGCCCGCGTGTCGATGCGCCACCAGCAGCAGCACCTGCTCGCCGCGCTCACCCTCGTGATCGATCACCTGCGCACGCCGGACGCGGTGGCCCCCGCCCTCGAAGCGCTGGGCCGGCGGCACGTCGGCTATCACGTGCAGGCCTCTCACTACGTGGCACTGACGCACGTCGCCCTGGACGTCATTCGCGAGACGCTCGGCGACGACTGGTCCCCGGACATCGACGAGGCGTGGCACCGCGGTCTCGACGCCGTCTGCGGTGTCATGCTCGGCGCGCATCGATCGGTACTCGCCGACGAACGGCGGGCGGGTGTCGCGTAACATCGGGAGATGTTCCGATCGCACAGCTCAACCGCGTACGCCCTGCTCCGGATCGTGGCCGGCCTCCTGTTCTCGCTGCACGGCTTCCAGAAGCTCTTCGGCCTCTTCGGCCGTGACGCAGTCCCGCTCGCCTCGCAGCTCGGACTGGCCGGCGTGATCGAAACCGTCGGCGGGCTCGCGATCGCCTTCGGCTTCTACACGAGCATCGTCGCGTTCATCGCGAGCGGCCAGATGGCGGTGGCGTACTTCCAGGCGCACCTCCCCGCCGGGTTCTGGCCCATCGCCAACGGCGGCGAGCTGGCGGTGCTCTACTGCTTCCTGTTCCTGTACATCTGCACACGCGGCACCGTGAAGTGGGGCGTGCGCGGCTGACGCGGGAAACCGGCGGCAGCGCGGGCTGGACGGACGCCCTCAGCCGCGGGCGACGAGAACGGGGGCGGTCAGGTCGGACAGGGCCTCGCGCTGGCGGCCGCCGGCGTCGAAGTTGTCCGGCGCCAGCCACCGTTCGAACGCACGGCTGAGGGCCGGCCACTCCGCGTCAATGCACGCGTACCACGCGGTGTCGCGATTGCGCCCCTTGGTCACCAGCGCCTGCCGGAACACGCCCTCGTACGAGAAGCCGAGCCGCTGGGCCGCGCGCCGCGAGGGTGCGTTGAGCGCGTCGCACTTCCACTCGTAGCGGCGGTAGCCGAGCTCGAAGGCCCGCCGCATCATGAGGTACATCGCTTCGGTGGCCGCCGGCGTCTGCTGCAGGGCGGGCGAGAAATGGATGTGGCCGACCTCGATGGTGCCGGCCGCCGGCGTGATCCGCAGATAGGAGGCGACGCCGGCCGCAGATGATGGGGAAGCCGCAGATGGCGCAGAGGCCGCAGATGACGCAGAGGCCGCAGATGGCGCGGACGCCGCGGACGCCGCAGATGGCGCAGATGGGACGGGGCCGGCGGACGGCACCTCGATCGCGTAGAACTGCGGATCGACGCTGACGCTCGCGTCGGCCACCCATGTCGCGAAGTCTTCGAAGCGGGCGAAGGGCCCGATCGGCAGGTAGGTCCAGGTGCGGCCGTCTGCGGCGAGGTTGAAGGCCGCCCACAGGGCGGCGGCGTCGGCGGCGGCCAGGGCGCAGCGTGCAGGTGCGGCCCACCATCGGCGTGTGCGGTGGGAACGGCGGAGGCTGCCAGTTGGCGACGGCCGTGCCGATGGGTTGTCCGAGCTCGTTGGTCCTCTGCGGCGGCATCACGACACTGTAGCCGAGACGAACCGCGGCCGCGCGGATGCGGACGCCGCGGTCAGAAGCGCCAGTCGAGGCCGAGGATTGGGAAGAGGCCCTGCTGCTCGTTGACGTCGAGTGCGTTGAGGCGCCGGTTCCACTGGTAGCCGGCGACGTTGCGGCGGTTCAGGAGGTTCTGGACGCCGCCGAAGACGGTCACCGGGCGCCCCGCAATCGTCAGCGTGCGATCGACGCGCACGTCGAGTCGTATGTAGGCGGCAGCGCGCTCGGCGTTGACGCGCGAGAGGTCGAACACGCCGCGCCGTTGCGCCGTGGACGCCTCCTCGTCGATGCGGCGTGAACGGGCGGCCGCCGAGCACGGCCACCCGCGTGGACGCTTCCCACCCGCCGCCCCACCGGTATCCGCCGCTCACGTTGGCCACGACGGGGTAGTCGAAGGAGCCCGGACGCAGGACGCCGTCCAGCGCCGCGTGCCTGGTGCGCGACACCGCGAGGTTGGCCTGTCCGTAGAGCGACGCCGTCAACCGCTTCTCGACGAACAGCTCCACCCCCGTCGCACGGCCGCGGCCTGCGCTGGTCAGCGGAAACAGGATCTCGCGCACGTCGAAGGTGTCGCCGATGTTGGCCAGCGATACCGTGGGAAGGGTCGCGGCCACGGGATAGTCGGCGTACCGCTTCCGGTACACCTCGATCGTGGCGCGCAGGTCGGGCGACGGCGTCCAGGCGAGCCCGGTCACGTAGTGGTCCGCCCGCCACGGGACGAGCGCGCGGTTCTCCGGAAAAGCCGAGAGGAAGAGGAACGCCGGCTGCTGGTAATAGCGGCCGTAGCTGGCCGTCCACGCGAGCGAACGCCCGAGCGGACGGCGCAGGCCCAGGCGTGGGCTGACGCGCGTCTGTCCCAGATAGGCGTATCGATCGAATCGGACGCCCGCCGTCACCTCGACGGCGCCGACGATGGGCCTGGTCACCTGCACGTACCCGCCGCCCTGCGAAGTGGTGAACCGGGTGGCGAGCGCGAAGGGATCGACGCCCGCGACGGGCGAGTACGGGGTGTCGTTGCCGAACGGCGACTGCGCCCGGTAGTCGATGCGGAACACCTTGACGCTGCCGCCGGCCTGAACGCGCCGCAGGCCGGGCACGTCCAGCGTCAGGTCGTACTTGACCGTCGTCTCGCCTTCGCGCGAGTCCTCGGCATACACCGTCGGACTGCCCGCGATCGCATCGTCGGCGGGGCCGGTCGGCGGCTCGACGCCGCGGGCGAGGTCGCGAACGCGCTGACCGACGCTGGCCTCGGCATGCGTGACGCCCAGCAGGCCCACGCCCCGCGACCCGAACAACCGCTGCCAGTTCACGCCGCTCGCGCTCCGCCAGCCGTTGTAGCGGATGTCGAGGGTCGAGAGCTCGTCGTCCGGTTCGACGTCGTCGCGGTAGCCCAGGCGGATTGAGTCGCGGCCCGACACGTTGACCGCCCAGATGCGATCGCGAGGGCCGATGTCGTACACGGCCTTGGCGTTGAGCGTGTAGAGCACCGGGACGCCGCCGACACCGATGTCCTCGGTGAACAGGTCCAGGAAGCTCCGGCGCGCGGACACGATCCACGACCCGCGGCCCGAGGCGAGGGGGCCCTCGAGGATTGTGCCGGCGCCGGCAAAGCCCAGCGTGGCGCGCCCGCCGAACCGATCGCGGTTCCCTTCCCGCTGCGCGACCTGCAGGACGCTCGACGTGCGGTTGCCGTACGCGGCCGGGTAGCCGCCCGTGAGGAAGGTGACGTCGCGCAGCAGCTCGGCGTCGAGGATGCTGACCGTGCCGCCGGCCGACGCGAAGTTCGCGAAGGTGTTGATGTTGGGGATCTCGATGTTGTCGACGATGAAGAGGTTCTCGAGCGGGCTGCCGCCGCGAACGATGATGTCGTTGCGGAAGTCGTTGCTGCCGATGGCGACGCCGGGCAGCGACTGCACGTAGCGCGAGATGTCCTGCAGCGCCCCCGCGCTCCGCACCACGTCGCGTGGGGCCACCAGGAAGCCCGACGTCGTCACCTCCTCCGGCGCGGTGAAGGCCGGCGCCGTGACGGTGACCGTCTGCTGCAACTGCTCCGCCGGCGGCAGCGCGATCTCGACCGAGCCGTCGAGGCCCGCTCGGACCTCGACGGGATCGGTGACGACGGGCAGGCCGGCGGCCGGCAGCACCTCGAGGCGGTAGGACGCGGCCCGCAGGCCCCCAATCCGGAACGCGCCGTCCGCGTCCGACGTGACGCAGCGATCCGTGTCGAGGGCACAGACCCGGACGTCGGCGGCGGGACGGCCGTCGGCCGCCGTCACGCGCCCGACGATGGCGCCGACGCCGGCCGTGTCCTGTCCGGCCACGAGGGCGGGCAGGAGCAGCAGCCAGGTACAGAGCCCGATCGAGCGGCGGTGAACGGCCATGGATCAAAGGACGCCGGAGACCCGCGGGAGGGTGCGGCTCGGGCACGGAGGGGGCCGGCGCCGGTCATCGTCGCGTGCTAGCATGCCGGCCATGCCGCTGCCTCGCGTCCCCGTGCTGTCCCTGTGTGTGGTTGTCACCCTGTCCGCCTGCTCCTCGCCCACGCCGCCGCCCTCGACGGCGGCGCCGTTCTCGGTGGTCGAGGCCACGATCCCCGAGATGCAGGCCGCCATGCACGAGGGCCGCGCCACCTCGCGCGAGATCGTCACGCAGTACCTCACGCGCATCGCGATGTACGAGGACGCCATCAACGCCGTCATCCAGGTCAACCCGCATGCGCTCGAGGAGGCCGACGCCCGCGACCGCGAGCGCGCGGAAGGCCGCGTGCGCGGCCCGCTCCATGGCATCCCGGTCGCGCTCAAGGACAACGTCCACACCACCTTCATGCCGACGACAGGCGGCGCGCTGGCCTTCGACGGGCTGGTGCCGCCGTACGATGCGACCCTGACGAAGAACCTGATCGACGCCGGCGCCATCATCATCGCCAAGACGATGATGACCGAGCTGGCCAACTGGGTGGCGTCGGGCATGCCCGGCAATTACAACGCCCTCAAGGGCTACGGCTTCAACCCGTACGACCCCCGGCGCGATCCGCGCGGGCCGGCGCCGGAGGGCGCAGGCGGACGCCGCGGGTTCGGTCCCGCCCGGTTCGACGACGGGCGCCCGGCGCTGGGGACGGGCGGCTCGAGTTCCGGCACCGGCACGGCCTCCAACTTCTGGGCCGCCAACGTCGGCACCGAGACGTCGGGCTCCATCCTGAGCCCCTCCAACCAGAACATGCTCGCAGGCATCAAGCCGACGGTGGGGCGCATCAGCCGCTACGGCGTCATTCCGATCACGGCCGATCAGGACACCGCCGGTCCCATGGCGCGCACCGTCACCGATGCCGCCATCATGCTGGGCGCCATGGAGAGCGCGGCCGCAGACCCGAACGACGCCGCGACCGGCATCTGCGAGCCGCCGCCCAATCGCGACTACACCGCGCACCTCAAGGCCGACGCGCTCAAGGGCGCCCGCATCGGGATCCCGCGGGCGAACTTCTACGAGCCCGTCACGCTGCCCGGCCAGAGCTCGCCACGCGGCGGCCTGAATCCCGAGCAGAAGAAGGTCATGGACGAGGCCATCGCGGCGCTGACCGCGGCCGGGGCCGAGATCGTCGAGGCCGACATCCCGAGCATCGTGGACACCGACCCGGCCGCCAACTTCCTGCTCTGGGGCACGTGCGCGGGACCGGACGACGTGCACGGCAAGGACGCCACCTGCTCGTCGGCGCTGAAGTACGGGATGAAGCGCGACTTCAACGCGTGGCTGGCCTCCCTCGGTGACAAGGCGCCCGTGAAGACCCTCACCGAACTGCGCGAGTGGAATCTCGCGCACCAGAACATGGGCGCGATCAAGTACCAACAGGCGCAGCTCGACGTCTCCGACGACGTGGACCTGGAGCGCGACCGCGCCAAGTGGGAGGCCGATCGGAAGAAGGACATCTACCTCGGCGCCACGCACGGCATCGACGAGGCGCTGAAGGCCCACAACCTCGACGCCCTGCTCTTCCCCGGCGCCTCCGGCGCGGGCATCGCCGCCAAGCCCGGCTACCCCACCGTGATCGTCCCGTTCGGCACGGTGCCCAACGCGCCGGCGAACAACCCCTTCCCGGAGGGCTTCGACGCCGGCCCGCGCCCTTCGGCGTGAGCTTCACCGGCACGGCGTGCAGCGAGCCCCGGCTGATCGAGCTGGCCTATGCGTTCGAGCAGGCCACGCGGCGGCGCGTGCCGCCGGCCAGCGCCCCGTGACGCGGAGGAACCGATGACGGGCGTCACCGCCTTCCGGCTTCACCGTCGCTGGCTGAGCGCGGCACCGCTCGTGGTGTGCCTGGCGTGCGGGAGCCAGCCGGAGGCCCCTGCGGCCGACCCCGGTGCGGAGCCCGCGGCCGCCAGCGCACCCGCGCCCACACCGGCACCGGCACCGGTGCTGGACCCGAACGTCGCCGCCACCGTTGACCAGGTCCTGTCCTCGTCGGAGCACCCCGGTTTGCAGTGGAGTGCCATCCCGGATGTCGTGGACGGCCTCCGCCCCCTACGACGCCGAACCGGATCGGCTGCTGTGGTTCGACGGCGCGACGCCCCGGCCAGTGTTGGCGGGGGTCGTCGCGTCGATCGTCGCGGCCGGCGCCCACGGCCTCGACCCGGCCGACTACGACGCGGCCGGCATAGCCGAGCAGTGGGCGGGCATCCGTGCAGGCGGCGCGTCGGGCCCCGAACTCGCGCTCTTCGACACCGCCGTCTCGGTCGCGGCCGCGCGCATGGCCGTGGCGGTGCACGGCGGGCGCGTTGACCCCGCCACCATGATGTGGGGCTACGACATCGGGCACCGCCAGGTCGACATCGCGGACACACTGGCTCGCGTGCGGGACGGCGCGGAGTTCGAGGGGGTGCTCGACGGGCTCGAGCCCGCCGTCTCGCACTACGCGCGCGCGAAGCGCACCTCGTCGTGACCGCGAGCGGCTCGCGGCCGGCGAGCCCGAGCCCCTGCCGGAACTGACGCGGCGTCCGGCGAAGGTCGAGCCCGGCACGCAGTGGTCGAGCGTGCCGCAGCTGGCTGCCGTGCTGAACGCGTTCGGCGACCTCGACGCGATGCCCGCGGACACCTCCGCCTATGCGGAGCCGCTCGTGGACGCGGTCAAGCGCTTCCAGTGCGCGCCACGGGCTGGAGGCGGACGGGGTCATCGGCGCGGGCACGATCAAGGCGCTCAACATCACGCTCGCGCAACGCGTGCGGCAGATCGAGCTGGCGATGGAGCGCATGCGATGGCTGCCCGAGCTGAGCGACCGGCCCAACGTCTTCGTCAACGTCCCGCTCTACCGCATGTGGGCGACCGATCCGGCCACCGGCGAGGAGCCGCTGCGGATGAACGTCGTGGTGGGCCAGTCACTGAATCACAAGACGCCCATCTTCGTGGAGCAGATGGAGTACGTGATCTTCCGGCCGTACTGGAACCCGCCGCGCAGCATCACGGTGCAGGAGCTGGTGCCGCACGCGCGGCGTGATCCGGGCTACTTCGACCGCGAGCAGCTGGAGATTGTCGCCAGCGGCGCCGACAACGCACAGGCGCTCCAACCGACGCCGGAGAACCTCGCCCAGGTCGTGTCCGGCCGGCTGTTCCTGCGGCAGCGCCCGGGGCCGCACAACTCGCTGGGCCTCGCCAAGTTCATCTTCCCGAACGCCGAGAACGTCTACATGCACGGGACGCCGGCGCAATCGTTGTTCTCACGCGCGCGGCGCGACTTCAGCCACGGCTGCATCCGCCTCGAGGATCCGGCGCGGTTCGCGGAATGGGTGCTGCGGGACCAGCCGGAGTGGACGCGCCAGCGCATCGACACGGCCATGAAGGGCGACCGGCCGACGCGCGTGAACCTGAAGGCGCCGCTGACGGTCGTGCTGTTCTACGACACCGTCCACGTGAATTCGGAAGGCGTGGTGTTCTTCGTCGAAGACATCTACGGGCACGACCGGGCGCTCGATGCCGCCCTTGGCCAGGGCTACCCGTATCCGGTGGCGGCCGCCACGCTGAAGTCGGGAGACTGACCTCGGCGTCACGCAGCGTCGGATTGCCGCCCGGGCGCGGGGGGCGCCGGGACTGACAGGCGCGGCCCGGGGGGGAACGCCCGGCTCAGGCCGAGTCGTCCGGGTTGTCGTCGGCGTCCTCGGCGTCGTCCAGCGGCTCCTCGTCGCCCCAGGGATTGGCCTGAGGTCCCGGGACGATGCCGGCGATGTCGGGATCTTCCCCGCCGATGGAGGAGGGAGCGCTGGCCCGCCGCTGCTTGGCTTCCTCGCGGCGTGCTGCCTTTTCCTTCTGCCGCTCGGCGCGCGCGCGCTCCCGCTCGCGCTTGCCGCGGCCCATTGGTCCTCGAACGGCCATGTTCCTCCTGGAGAAAAAGAAAAAGGGCGCCCAGAAACCGAGGGGGCCCATCCGGTCGTCGTACGTGACCGCTCCTACGTTAGCACTGATCCGCGCCCGGCTGGGGATCAGATCGTGCACGTCCCGGTTCCGCGCGATTCGCGATCCGACCCCGGATAAGATTTGCGGTAGTGTCGTCCTGGCTGCCGCCCCTCCTGGCGGTCATTCTGGTGATCGCGACCGGCATGTCGGTCTGGTCCGCGATGAACGTCCGCAGCCGCCGGGCCATTCCGGGCAGCCCGGCCTTTGCCTGGCTGATGCTCGTGGTTGCGCACTGGTGTCTCATGAGTGCGCTCCACACCCTGGTGGACGACGTCGGGGTGCGCATCGCCATCGCCAAGGTCCGCTACCTGGCGGTAGCGACGGTCCCGCCGCTCTGGCTCTTCTTCACGAGCGGCTACGCGCGCGTTGCCTGGCCGGGCCGCCCGGGCATCCGCGCCGCGCTGTGGATCGTGCCCATCATCACGGTGGCCCTGGCCGTGACCAACGAGGCGCACGGCCTCATCTGGAGTGCGATCGTCCAGGTGCCCACGCCCTTCGGCGTCCGCCTGCGCTACGAGAGCGGACCGTGGTACGGCGTGCACGCGACGTTCTCGTACGCGGTCTGGGCCGCCGGCACCTGGATGCTGGCCGCTGCCACCACGCGCCACTACCCACCCGCATACCAGCCGCGGCGCATCGCGGTCGCGGCCGGCCTCGTGCTGCCCGCCGTCGGCCACCTGCTCTTCCTCGTCCGCCTCCGTCCGTCGGCCGGCTTCGACGTCACGCCGCTCGCGCTGGCCATGGCCGGCATGTTCTTCACGTGGGGCCTGTACCGCTACCGGCTCTTCGGCCTGGTGCCGATCGCGCGCGACATGGTCGTGGACAGCATGGAGGACGGCGTCCTCATTCTCGACGCCGAGCGCCGCATCATCGAGATGAACGCCGCGGCGGAGCGGCTGACGGGCTGCACGCCGGTCGTGGTCGGCCGGCCCATCGAGGACGTGGTCGCCTGGTGGACCGACGGCGTCGCGGAATCGTCACCGCGCAGCATGCCGGCGGTGGTGCGGCTCGAGCCCGGCCCGCGCTACCTCGAGGTGCGGCTGGCGCCGGTGCGCGATCGCGAACGCCACTTCAACGGCTGGCTCGTGCAGGTGCGCGACATCACGTCGCGGCGACGTGCCGAAGCCGATCGCCGCGCCCTCGAACGCCGCGTGCAGGAGCAGCAGCGCAGCGACAGCCTGACCGTGTTCGCGGCGGGCGTCGCCCACGACTTCAACAACCTGCTCACGGGCATTCTCGGAAACGCCGATCTCCTCTCCATGCAGGCGCCCCCCGATTCCACCCAGCGCCGCACGGCAGAGGCCATCGTCATCGGGTCGCAGCGCGCGGCCGACCTGGTGTCCAAGATGCTGGCCTACGCGGGCGAGGGCCGCGTGGTGCCGGAGCGCGTGGACCTCGATGCCCTGGTCCGCGAGATGGTCGAGGTCATGACCGCGTCGGTCACGCGTCACTGCACGCTCGTCTACAACGGGTCGGGCCCGCTGCCGGTGGTGGACGCCGACCCCACCCAGGTGCGCCAGGTCGTGGTCAACCTGATCGTCAACGCCACCGAAGCCGTTGACGACGGCGGCCTGGTGACGGTGGCGACGGGCCGCGAGTCGCTGGACCGCGAGACGCTGGCGCGAATGACCTTCGGCACCGACTCGGAACCGGGGTCCTACGTGTTCGTGGACGTGGTGGACAACGGGGTGGGCATGAGCGAGGACACGCTCGCGCGCATCTTCGAGCCGTTCTATTCGACGAAGGAGACCGGGCGCGGCCTCGGCCTTGCCGCCGTTCGCGGGATCGTGCGCAGCCACCGCGCCGTGCTGCGCGTGACCACCGCGCCGGGTCAGGGCACCCGGTTCCGGGTGTGGCTGCCGCTCATGCCCGCGCTCGCGCGTCCAGCCACGAGTTGATCTCGGCCAGCGTCCGGATGCGCGGGCAGTCGGCGTCCGGGTAGAGCGCGGCGACGTCGAAGAGCAGCGCATCGGCTAGCCCCGCGCGACGGGCGCCCGCGACGTCCACGTGATAGAGGTCCCCGACGTGGACCGTCGACGCCGGGCTCGAGCCCGACGCCTCGAGGGCGAGCCGGAACAGCCGGGGGTCTGGCTTCTCCACTCCCCACTCATGGGAGTCCAGGAGCCGGTCGAACCACCGGCTCAAGTCCAGACGATCGAACAGATGGCGGAGCCGCCCGTTGGCGTTGGACACGACGACGAGCCGGAGGCCGCGCTCGCGGAACGACGCCAGCGCCGGCACGACGTCGTCCTCGACGTGCTCCCAGAGATTGTGCTGCTGGTGGTACGTGCGCAGCACGTCCAGCGCGGCATCGGTGGCCTCGGACCGTGGAACCCCGACCTGCTCCAGGATCAGCTCGAAGTACATCCAGCCGCGCTTCTGATCGGTGGTCGCGCCAACCAGCGTCGCCTCGTCGAGCGCGCGCATGGCGTGCGGTTCTGCCGCGGCCAGGCGTGCGGCGTCCACGGCAATGCCGGCCTCGGCGAGCGCGGCGCTGACACGCGTCCATGACGGGTGCACGAGCACGCCGCCGGCATCGAGGAAGAGGGTGTCGATCATGGGACCAGGCGCACGGGAGTCAGGACCGGCCTTGACTATAATTCGAACCTTGACGCCGCGTAAGCCACTCGACGCGACGCTCGGCCCGCTCGAAGCGCGCGTCCTCGACGCGCTCTGGGCGCGCCCCGCCGCCGCCACCGTCCGCGAACTCATGAACGTCTTCCCGGGTGTCGCCTACACCACCGTGATGACGACGGCGGACCGGCTCTACCGCAAGGGCCTCCTCTCACGCGAACGGCTGGGCCGGGCCTTCGCGTACCGGCCGCGCTGGAGTCGCGACGAGCTGGATGTCCGGCTCGCCGGTTCGGCGTTCGCCAGCCTCCTCACGCGCGATCGGAACCAGCTGACCCCGATCATCTCGCTCTTCGTGGACGAGGTCAGCCGTCGGGACGCGTCGATGCTCGACGAGCTGGAGTCGCTGATCCGGCGCAAGCGGAGCGGCGCGTGATCCTCGGCCACCTCGCCCGCGGCGCCGTACTCGTGCTGGCCAGCTACGCGGTCGTCTCGACGCTGGCGTCGGCGGTGCTGCTGTCGATGGGCGGCCGGCTCACCCGGCGTCCCCGGCGTCAGGCGGCGGCCGAAGCCCGTCGGCTGTTCGCCGCGCGGCTCGCCCCGGTTGTCGCGGGTACGGCCGTGGCCGCCGGCGTGGCGCTCGCCTACGCCCTGTGGGAGCCTGCAGGCGCAATCGAGCCGGTCGGCCCGGTGGCGCTCGGTCTGGCGGCGGCCGGCGCCACCCTGCTGGCGCACGGCACCGCTCGCGCGGTCGGCGCCCTGCTGCAGACCAGCCGGCTCCAGAGGTCGCTGCCCGGCGGCGGGGGTCGGCTCCTGCCCGGCGTGCACGTGCCCGTCTCGATCGTGGAGGCGGACTTCCCCATCGTCGCGATCGCGGGTCTCGTCACCCCTCGCCTGTTCGTCGCACGCCACGTCGTTGACGCGTGTTCGACAGGCGAACTGCGCGCCATCGTGTCGCACGAGCTGGCCCACCTGGCTGCGCGGGACAACCTGCGACGCCTGCTGCTGCACGCCGCGCCGGATCTGGTCTCCTGTACGCCCACCGGCGCCCGGCTGGCCCGGGACTGGGCGCTCGCGTCCGAGCTGGCCGCCGACGACGCGGCATCGGCCGACCCTGCGGAGCGGCTGGACCTGGCGTCTGCGCTCGTGAAGGTGGCGCGCCTGGCCGTCGGCCGGCACACGCCGCTGGCGGCCTCGGCCCTCTACCAGGGCGGTCCCGTCACCGAACGCGTGCACCGCCTGATCGACGGACCGGTCACCCCGGCAACCGTCTCCCGAACGCCCGTCGCCATAGCCGGCGGCGTCGTCGCCGGCACGCCGGTGTGGGTCCCCATCGCCTACGACCTGTTCGAAGCCCTGCTGCGACTCGGCGGGCGGTAGGGGAGGGCCTGCAGGCCTGAGGGCTTGGGGGCTTGGGGTTCCTGGGGCTTGGGGCTTGGGGCTTGGGGCTTGGGGCTTGGGAGCCGACGATCCTCGAACCGCGTCATTCGCGAACGGTTCGGCCCACAAGCCTGCAGGCCCGCAAGCCCGCAGGCCCCCAAGCCCGCAGGTCCCTGGTCCCGTGTCCGCAGGCCCCCAAGCCCCCAAGTCCTCAGGCCCAAGCCCCTAGCCCCAGGCCCCAAGCCCCAGGCCCCAAGCCCCGTGCCCAAGCCGTGACCTACGGAGACTGGTAGTAGTTCGCCCCGTCCTTATAGTCGAGTTCCATATGCGTCGTCTGTTCGTCTCGCTGATCCTGCTGGCCACGCCGTCCCTGGCCGAAGCGCTCGACTGGGAGAGCCGGATCAGGACGGCCGACGGGCAGCCGGTGGCCGGGGCGACGGTGTCGATCCTGGGCCGGACGGGGGAAGCCATCACGGACGCCGACGGGCGCTTCACGTGGCAGCCGGCACCCGCGCCGCCGTTCGAGGTGCTGGTGATCCTGTCGGACGGCACGCACACGAAGCCGGTGACGGTGACCGCGCTCGACGAGTCGATCACCGCGGCGCCGCTGCTGACCGAAGCGATCGTCGGTCGGGCTCGGCGCCCGGCATCGAGTCCACGCCCGCGTCCGGCAACACCACGCTGAGCGGCCGCGACGTGGACGTGCGCCAGCCAGTCAACCTGATGCAGGCCGTGGAGAACGTGGCCGGCGTCAACCAGGTGTCCGAGGGACAGGCGGCCGTGCCGGCCGTGCGCGGACTGGCACGCGGGCGGACCCTCATCCTCATCGATGGCGCGCGGGTGACCGCAGAGCGTCGCGTGGGCCCCAGCGCCACCTACATGGACCCGGCCATCGTCGAGGGCGTGGACGTCTCGCGCGGGCCGGGATCGGTGGCCTACGGGTCCGATGCCTTCGGGGGCGTGATCTCCGTGCGGACCAGGCGGGTGGCGCCGCGGACTCCGTGGCAGGCGCAGTTGTCCGCAACGGCAGGAACGGGCATCCCGGATCGGCGCGTCGCCGGGCAGGTGTCCAGGGGGCTCGAGGCCGGAAGCGTGCTCGTCGCCGTACACACGCGCGAAGCCGGTGACTGGGACAGCCCGCAGGGCGAGGTCTTCAACTCGGGATTCCGGGATAGCGGCGTCCTGGCGCGCGTGGAGCATGGCGCGGGTCCTGGCCTGTTCAGCGTCGGCTGGCAGAGCGACTTCGGCCGCGACATCGAGCGCCCGCGCAACAACTCGCGGACGGTCCGCTTCTTCTATCCCTACGAGAACTCGCACCGCCTGACCGCCTCCTACGAACACGCGGGCCTGGGCGGTTTCCGGCGCTTCGGCGTCCGGACATTCCTCGGCACCTACGAGCAGCGCACCGATCAGGACCGTTTCGCGACGGCAACGGCCGGCCGCACCATCGAGCGCGCCGACATCAGTGCAAAGGACTTCGGCGTTCGCGTCTCCAGTGAACGGGCGGCGGGCCCGGCACGGGTGGAGATGGGCCTGGACCTCAACGGGCGCTTCGGCCTCAGGGCCATCGATGACCTGCTCACCTTCGACCTGTCGGGCGGCCTCGCCTCGGCACGGCCGAACCTGTCGATCGACCGCGCGCACCGTACCGACACGGGCCTCTATGCCAGCGTCGACGCCGCCGTGGCGCCGGCCCTGTCACTGGGCGCCGGGGTCCGCGGCGACTACGTCGTGACGCAGAACACCGGCGGCTACTTCGGCGACCTGTCGACGGGCAACGGCGGCGGTTCCGGCTATGTGGCGCTGACCGCCGGCAGCTTCGGCGGCGTGAGCACGACCGTGCAGGTGGCCCGGGGCTTCCGCGATCCCACGCTGTCGGACCGCTACTACCGGGGGCCGACGGGCCGCGGCTTCATCACCGGCAATCCGGATCTCGATCCGGAGACGAGCCTGCAGTTCGACTGGAGCGTGCGCTACACGGCTCCGCGATATCGCGCAGCCGCCTTCTACTATCACTACCGCATCGACGACCTCATCGAGCGATGTCAGACGGCGACCGACGACTTCTTCTTCTTCCGCAACCGCGGCCGTGCCCGCGTCCGCGGCTTCGAGGAATCGAGGCACAGGCGGAACTGGGGCGGGCTTCTCGGTGGACGTCTCCACGCAGGTCGCCGAGGGCGGCGCCAGGACACGGGCGCCTACCTGGACGACATCACCCCGCTCAACCTCACGACGGTCGTGCGGAAGGCGTTCGGCCCGCGCGGGTTCGCGCAGGCGCGGGTGGCGTTCTTCTCCGAGGACACGCACCCCGGACCCACGGAACGCGAGGTGCCGGGCTACACACTGCTCGACGTGCAGGGTGGCTATCGCCTGGCGGCGACGCTGGAGCTTCGCGTGCAGGCGCGGAACCTGCTGAACCAGGAGTACCTGGCCAGCCAGGACAACCGGGCGGTGCTCGCGCCAGGCCGCTCGGCATCGCTGACGCTCGCCGTCAGGTTCTGACGCCCGGCCACCTCATCGCCGCGCCGCCTCAGACGACGGCAGCTTGTCGATGAAGAAGTTGTTCTCGGTTTCCTGGATCGTGACTTCGATCTGGTAGGCGAGACCGAGGCCCGGGTACTTCGCCCGGATGGCCTCGACGACGCTGGTCCCACACGTGCACGGCGACGTTCTCCACGCTCGGGCCCTTGCCCTGCAGCACGACGATGCCCTCGGGCTCGAAGAGATCAGGGTTGGTGAACGTCGTGTCGCCGGGCGTGACGAGGATCTTGTGATCCAGGTCGCGCATGATCTTCTTGATGTGGCCGAAGTCGGGCGACATGTCCAGCTCGTCGCGGGGAACGCCTCGGTGCTGATGGCGACGGTCCCGCGCCGAGTGTGCCCGTGCACGAACCGGCGCACTCGCCCAGGTAGCCCAGCTGGCAGTGGCCGGTATGGAACTTGGCGTGGACGATGATCTTTTCCATGGATGGGCGGCATCCGTCCCGGCACCGCGCCGGTGAGGGCCGTCATCCAGTATAGCGACCGGCGCCTTCGTGCCCTCCGTGCCCTCCGTGCCCTCCGTGCCCTCCGTGCCCTCCGTGCCCTCCGTGCCCTCCGTGTCCTCCGTGCCCTCCGTGTTTCTCACTCGTAGCGCAGCGCCCCGCATAGAGGTCGATGCGCGAGGCACGCAGCGCGGGCAGGTATCCGGCGGCAAAGGTGACGATGCCGAGCACGACCATCGAGAGGCTGAGGACGACCGGGTCGTAGCCCGAGATCTCGAAGAGCAGGGACTGGGCCGCGCGTCCGATGGCCACGGCCACGGCGAGGCCGGCCAGCCCGCCGATGAGGCCCATGATGGCCACCTGCCTGAGGACGAGGCCGCGCACGCAGGCCGTCCGCGCCAGCGCCATGCAGCCCGAACTCGCGCGTGCATGCGCGACCGTGTAGGCCAGCACACCGTAGAGCCCGACGGCCGCCAGCAGCGTGGCGAGCAGCGCGAAGCCGCTCGACAGCAGGCTGATCATGCGGTCCATGAAGACGTTCTCCTTGACCTGGGTCTCCAGCGTCTTCAGGTTGTTGACCGGCGGAGTTGGGATCAGGGCGCTTGATGACGCCGGGAATGGTCGTGAGGAGCTGCTGGGGCTCGAGGGCCGTGCGCACGTAGAAGTACCCGAAGCCGAGCTGCTCCGCCTGTCGGTACGGTTCGAAGAACTGGGCGATGACGGGCCGCTTGACGTCGCTGTACTTGGCGTCACGCACCACGCCGACGATCTCGAGGTCGTAGGGCCCGTCGCTGCCCGTCTTCATGCGCCGCCCGACAGGGTTGTCACCCATCTCGAACTTCCGCGTGAAGGCCTCGTTCACCATCACCACCTTCGGCCGGCCCTCGACGTCGCCCTCGGTGAAGGCCCGGCCCTTGAGCACCGGCATCCCCAGCGTGGTGAAGAAGCCGGGGCCGACGCTGTTGAAGGCCGCCGACACGTTGGTGTCCGGCCCGGCCTCGAACCCCTCGACCGACACGCTGCTGTTCCAGTTGGAGCCCGCCAGCAGCGGCACCATCGAGAAGACCGCCCGCTCCACGCCGGGCAGCGCGCTGAGCTCCTGCTCGACGCGGTCGAAGAAGGCGCGGGTCCGCTGTGTGTCGTAGCCGTTCAGGACCGGCGCCAGTGAGAAGACCACCAGGTGATCGGTCTTCACGCCGAGGTCGATCCGGCTGACGTTGGCGAGGAGGCTCGCGACGAAGAGCCCTGCCGGCACGAGCAGCGCCATGGACAGACCGATCTGCGCCGTGGCCAGCGCACGGAAGCGCTTGGCGGCCCGGGCGCCGGACGGCTGGCCGGCCTGGTTCTTGAGCGTGGCCGCCAGTTCCGGCTTGGTGCTGTGCAGCGCCGGGAAGAGGCCGAAGACGAGGCCGGTCGGCACGGCCAGCGCCGCCGCGAAGAACAGCATCGACGGATCGAGCGTGAATGCCACCAGTTGCGCCGCTTCCTCGGGTGCGAGGGTGGCGATCCAGGTCGAGCGTCCACTTGGCGACCCGGCATCCCGAGGACGGCGCCGAGCACCGCCAGCAGCACGGATTCCGTGAGCAGCTGCCGCACGAGCTGCCAGCGGCTCGCGCCAATCGACAGGCGCACGGCCATCTCCGCCGAGCGCCCCGCGCCGCGGGCCAACAGCAGGTTCGCGATGTTGGCGCAGGCGATCAGGAGGACGGTGCCGGTCACCGCGAACAGGATGGTGAGCGGCGCGCGCGCCTCGCGGCGGACGTCGCTCTGCCCGCGCGAGCCGGGCTCGAGCGTGATCGTCTTGGCGCGGAACTGCGCCATCGTCTGGTCGCTCAGGCCGTTCTGGAGCGGCGCCTCGACGTCGTTGATGATCGCGCGGTAGGGGCCGTTCAGGGCCACGCGGGCCTGATCGATGGAGACACCCGGGGCGAGGCGCGCGAAGAGGTAGGCCCAGTACTGGCGCCGGTTCTCGAAGCCGGGCTCGCGGAAGGCCTGCTCCATCTCTCCCCGCATCGTGAGCGGGACGAAGACCGCGGGCTGCGCGCCGAGCGTCGTGCCCTCGAAGCCGCGCGGCGCGACGCCGATGACCGTCAGGGCCTGGCCGTTGACGATCAGCGTCTGGTCCAGGATGCCCGGATCCTCCTGGAACCGGCGCCGCCAGTAGTCGTGGCTCAGCACCGCGACCGGGTGGCCACCGGGCGTGCGATCGTCCTCGGGCGTGAAGAGGCGGCCGATGGCCGCCTGGATGCCGAGCACGGGGAAGTAGCTGCCCGAGACGATCACCCCGTCCACCGATTCGGTGTTGCCGTCGTACGCGACGTTGGCGCCGAAGATACGGTGCGCAGCAATCCCGGTGAACGAGGTCTGCACGCGCTCGAGATCCCGGAACATCGGGTAGCTGAAGATCTCGTCGCAGCTGCCGGCCTGGTTGCACGACGTGGAGCCGCGCTTGGGGCCCGGCGCGCCAAAGTTGACCAGTTCCCCGGGACGGGGCACCGGCAGCGGCCGCAGCAGCAGCTGGTCGAAGAGCGAGAAGATGGCCGAGTTGGCGCCGATACCGAGCGCCAGCGACACGACGGCGACGAGGCTCACGAACGGGGTGCGGGCGAGGGTCCGGAAGGCCAGTCGCAGGTTGCGCATGCGGGGTTTGACGAGCCGGCGCCCGTGAAAGTTGTCCGGCGGCGTAAGATCCCGGGATGTGCCGCAACATCCGGACGCTGTTCAACTTCGACCCGCCGGCAACCGACGAGGAGATCCGCGCCGCGTCCCTCCAGTTCGTGCGCAAGCTGAGCGGGTTTACCCGTCCGTCGCGCACCAACGAGGAGGCCTTCGACCGGGCGGTCGAGGAGGTCAGCGCGGTCGCCCGGCGGCTGATCGACGCGCTCGAGACACCGGCGCCGCCGAAGAACCGTGACATCGAAGCGGCGCGCGCCCGCGAACGGAACGCGCGCCGGTTCGGCACCGCCGGGTGAGCCGGACGGCCCTCAGGCCTTCCGGTGGTGCAGGGCGAACATGCCGCCCTGGGGGTCGACCGCCTGGACGATCCAGTCGCCGCCGGGCACTTCCATGGGGCCGTGGACCACCTGGCCGCCGTTCGCCTTGACGCGCTCGGCCGCGGTGTGCACGTCCGGCACGCGGAAGTACACGAGCCAGCTCGTGGGGACCTGCGCCATGTCCGGCGTCTTCGTCATCATGCCGCCCAGGGACCCGAGGTCGCGGCCGAACATCCGGTAGACGCCCATCTCGCCCATGTCCATGGCCTCGGTGGCCTTCCAGCCGAAGAGGTCGTGGTAGAAGGCCATGGCGTCCGCGTTGTCGGTCGTATACAGCTCGTGCCACGACGCGTCTCCCAGTTCGGGGAGGGCCTCGGGCTGCTGCGCGGGGCTGGAGGGCTCGAACAGCGCGAACGGCGCGCCCTGACGGTCCTTCACCACACGCATCCGCCCGACGTTGGGAATGTCAACCGTGTGCGACACGATGGCGCCCCCGAGCGACTCGACGTGCGCCAGCGCCGCGTCGAGCGCATCCACGCCGACGTACCACATCCAGTGCGGCGGCACGCCCTGCGCCTTGAGCTCGTCGGGCAGGGCCATCATCCCGCCGATGGGCACCGGGCCGGGGCGATTGAGCAGCGTGTAGTAGTCCCCGCCCTCGAAGGGCGAAGCCGTCCAGCCGACAACGGCCGTGTAGAAGCGCTCGGCGGCACTCGTGTCGGTGGTCATCAGCTCGTACCAGAGCGGGCGGCCGAGCAGGGTGGAAGCAGACATGGGTGTGATCTCCTGGAGGGTGCGAGGACCGCCGACGGCGCCGGCGGCGATCCGGACCGCAGGAGTGTCGCACAGGTGCGTGAACGGCCCGTAACCGGAGGGCGGGCACGCACGGCCGGGCTTGCGGGATCTTTTGCCGAACGTTTGTTATCCTGTGGCCATGCGCTGGCACGCCTACATGCTCACACTGGCGGCCTCGGTCGCCCTTCCCATCAGTACGCTGGTCGCCCAGTCCCCGGCGCCGTCCGCGTCAACCCCCGCCCAGGCGCCCGCCTCCGGGCAGGCCGCAGACTCGGTGACGGGCTACATCTGCCCCATGCACCCGGACGTCATCGAAACCGAACCCGGCAAGTGCTCTCGCTGCGGCATGGAACTGGTCCCGGGCAACCCGCTCGGCACCGCCAACTACCGCCTGCGGATCGAGACCATCCCGGCGGTCATCAAGCCGGGCGAGAAGGTCACCTTCCGCTTCCACATCGAGGACCCGGTCAACCGCAGGAAGGTCACCGAGTTCGCGAACGTCCACGACAAGAAGTACCACCTGTTCATCCTGAGCCGCGATACCGAGGTGTTCATGCACGAGCACCCGGTGGTGGATGCCGAAGGCGTCTACTCCCTCGACGTCACGCTGCCCAAGGCCGGGCACTACGTCCTGATCTCCGACTTCTTCCCGGTTGGCGGCAGCGGGCAGGCGCTCCTCACGCCCATCGTCACGGCAGGCTTCGACGGCGACGTCATGTCGCAGATTCCGACCCTCACGCCCGACACGTCGTGGACCAAGCGCGAGGACGGCACCGACGTTGACCTCCGCATGGCCCAGAGCGCCCTCGTCGCCTCCGAAGACCTCGACCTGCCGCTGCACTTCGTGGACGCGACGACGGGCGACCCGGTGCACGACCTCGAGCGCTACCTGGGCGCGTTCGGCCACGCCCTCATCGTCAACGAGCAGCTGACCGAGTACATCCACGCGCACCCCGAAGAGACGCTCGAGGGAACGGGCATCCAGTCGGGCGGCGGGCCCGACGTGGTGTTCCACACGCTCTTCCCGAAGGCGGGGCGCTACAAGGCCTGGATTCAGTTCCAGCGGGGTGGGAAGCTCTCGACCGTGTCGTTCACCTTCCGCGTGCTGCGGCCGGGCGAGAACCTGACGGGGATGCAGTAAGCCGAGACGCGGTGGATGGCGCGCGAGGCGCCAGCCACCGGCTCGTTCCAGACGGGGAGCGCAGGCCTGGCCCGCGCCCCCACTCCTTCAGCTACTTGACGCTGTCCTTCACGGCCGCCTGGCCGGTGATCAGCTTGCAGACCGCGGACTGCGACAGCACCTGCGTCACCTCGAGCGTGCCCACCTTGTTGATCACGCGGTCGAGCAGCCGTCCGTCGGCGTCCTTGATCTCGTCCACCACGCGCATGACGTCGAAGCGCTGGCCCACGGTAATCCCGGCGTTCTGGCCGCGATTGATGTAGTACATCCCGTCGCGGCTGCTGACGATCTGGCCCTCCGGCGCAGCGGGCATCACCGACTCCATCGTGCTGGCCTGGGCGGCCACGCGCTCCACGACCTGCTCGACGGCGGGCCGCAGGGCTTCCTGCGCGGCGCCCTGGTCGAAGGTCCGCTCGGCCGACGCGCCCTTGAAGTAGCCGCCGCCCATGCGCTTGTTGCCCTGGCCCTCGGCGACGACCATCACCTCGCCGGTCGAGGTGTTGACGAGGCGCACGTCCACCTTGCTCTCGGCGTTCGACATCGACCCGCCGATGCCCCGGAAGCCGGCGCTGCGGCGCTCGATGGAGAACTGCGTGATGGAACCGGTGAGGATGAACTGGACGCCGAGCAGCTGGCCGACCTTGGCCGCGGTGGCGGCGGTCACGGCGCCGCTCTGCCCGAGGTTCTGCTCGGCCAGGATGGCGCCGAGCTGCGCGCGTTCGACGACGGTGAACCGGCCGCTCTTCACCAGCTGGGTGGTGAGCTCATCGGCCGCGGCTTCGCCGAGCTGATCGCCCCACCAGTGCCAGGTGCTGTTGTTCGCGAAGTTCATGACCGCCACGCGGACCTTGGCGCCCTGCGCGCGGGCCGGCGCCGCCACGGCGACCATCAGCGCCACCGCGAGGCACACGGGCACGTGCCACAACCTGCTGCCCTTCATCGAGAAACCTCCAGGACCGGCGAAGCCACGGGGGAACACGCGGGAGGTGCCGGTGCGCCCATCAGTGTGCCACGAATCAGGGCCGGGGGCAGCCATCCGCCTCGCCCCTGTGCGCCCGGCGTGGCGGGGCTGCACATCCGTGCCCAGCCTCGCGCGCCACCCGTTTCAGCTGACCACGCCGCGCCGGGCCCGGACGACGTACCCGTCGCCGTCGGACACCGTGAAGCGAATCGAGCGGTAGCGGCCGTTACCCGGCGTCGTCGGCGAGTAGCCCAGCATGTACTGGGCGTTCAGCTCCTCGGCAATCCGTGTCGCCGCGGGGCCGATCTCGGCGGTGCTGGACACGATCTCGGCATACCCGCCGCTCTGCGCCGACAGCTCGTGAAACACCTGCGGATTGATGCGCGTGGACGACCGCGCGTTGGGCGTGTCCACCGCGATGCCGTAGAGGAAGACGTCGCCCCGCCCCAGTTGCTGCTTCAGCTCCACGACTGCCGTGTCACTGGCCGTGTCGGCGCCGTCGGACACCAGCACGATGGCGCCGCGCGGATGACGCCGCTCGGTGAAGAGTGGCAGCGCCTGCCCGATGGCGTCGTAGATGGCGGTGCCGCCCGTCGGGCGCACGGCAGCCAGCGCCTCTCGCAGGGGCGCGCGGTCGAGCGTCCAGCCGGAGAGCAGGCGTGTCGAATGATTGAAGACCAGCAGCGCGGCTTCGTCCTCGGGGCTCAGGAGCTCGCTGACGAACACGTCGAGCGCCGCTCGCGCGTCGTCCATGCGGGGCCCGCGCATGCTGTCGCTGATGTCGAGGACGAGGGCGAGGCTGACCGGCACGCGGTCGCGGGCGAACTGCGTGATGGGCTGCTCGCGACCCGACTCCGCGACGGCGAAGTCGTCGCGGTCGAGCGAGGTGACCAGACGGCCCTGGGCGTCGCGCACCGTGACCGGCGTGGGGACGAGCTCGGCGCCTGCGTGAAAGACCTCGCCCGAGCGCAGCGGACGCTGCCGCGCGGCCAGTCGCGCCGCCTGTGAGCCCGAGAGGCCGGCCCAGGCGCCGGCCTGCGCGAGGGCCGCCAGCACGCCGCGCCTGGTGGCCATGGGTCGCTCAGAAGGTGCTGGCCGTGGGCGGCACGCGGACGAAGGACACCGAGGGCGTTGCCTTCAGGGCCGCCGATCCGGTGGTGCCTGGATAGGCGGTGAGCACCAGCCGTGTCCCCCGCGGCAGCGAGGCCGGATCGGTGAGGACGTACGGCGTGAGCCACTGCGGATGGTACTGGTGGATCCAGAGCAGCGGGCGCACCTCGCCGTCGGGGAGGTACGCCGTCACCTCGAGGGACCCGGCGTCGGCGTCGAGGACGGGCCAGAGCGCATGGATGGCCGTGGCTTCGTCGAGCACGACTTCCGCACGCGCGCGCGGCGGCTCGCCGCCCGGCGTCACGTCGACGGCCGCGGACGCCATGTGCTGGACCGTGGCCTGCCCCGACCCGCTCTCGCCAAGATAGAACCCGATCTCGCTCGTGTCGGCCACCTCCTCGTCGGTGCCCTGATAGGCAATCTCGACGCGGAGCTTCGCGCCCGCCGGCAACGTGTAGGCGACGCCCTCCGGCAGGTGCATGCTCGTGGCCCACGGCGTGTAGGTGAAGAGCCAGCGGTCGGTGCCGGCCTGCACACCGACGCCCACCGCACGACGCGGCGGTCGCCGGGCTTGAGCGCCGAGCCGTGCACGCGCTGCGGCGTCTTGAAGCCGGTCGAGAACACGACCTCCCTGATCGCATACGGCGCGCTGGCGGCCACCGTCGTCGCCGCGTCGGCCGGGATCGAGAGGTCCGGGTCACCCCGTCCAGGTCGCCATGCTCGCCGCGAAAAGCGGCGGCACCTGCTCTTCCATCAGGGTCTGGCCCGACGGCGCACCGCCGTCCACCCAGGCCACGAGGAGGTCCCACTCGCCCTGCGTGAGGCTCGGGTCGTTGACGAAGCGGCCGAAGCCGGGCGCCGCCCCCCAGGGTGGCATGTGGCGGGCGAGCACCTCCTCCCGGATCGCCACGGCCCAGGGCCGGGCGTCGGAGTAGCTGGCCAGCGAGAACGCCAGGTTGTTGGGCGAGTGGCAGGAGAAGCATCGCCGCTGCATGATGGGCGCGATGTCCTTCTGCCAGAGCAGCGTGGTGGTGATGCGGGGATGTGTCTCGACCGTCTGGATGGCGGCGAGCACGAGAGCGAAGACGAGGCCGGCGCCGGCGAGCGACGCCAGCACGGACGAGGTAAGAAGTCGTCGGCGTGACATCAGCGCAAGTATGCCACTATCCGCCCTGCGAGGCGACCCGTTCCCCGGCGCCC
The DNA here is from genome assembly GCA_041394685.1 of Vicinamibacterales bacterium. Lineage (GTDB taxonomy): Bacteria > Acidobacteriota > Vicinamibacteria > Vicinamibacterales > UBA2999 > VFZN01. The sequence goes on along the minus strand of JAWKHU010000055.1, from coordinate 65,038 downwards.
CCGCTCAGCGCGAGACGGTGAACGTCACGTCATACGTGGAGTGGATGGCACCGTCCGATGCCATGCAGCGGAGGACGTAGGTGCCCGGGGCCCGGAAGGTCACCGTCGTGTCGATGCGCCCATCGTCGGGGATGATGGGCGCGATCCAGCGGGGGGCCCACGGCGAGTTGGCACCCGCACGCGTGTCCTCCCACACCTTGGTCTGTTCGGGACTGAACTCCACCTGGTTCGGGCCGCGGTAGACGTACCACGACATGCGCAGGCCCGCCTGGCTGCCGACCGTGAGCGCCACGGGCGCGCGCTGCGACGGATGCTGGCCGTTGACCGGCCGGTCGAAGAACCGGGCACTGCGGGACCCGGGGCCGAAGCGCGGCCTCGGCACGCCGTCGTCGAGGACGTAGGCGGTCAGGGATATGGGCTGCCCGACCTTCACCGACCGCGTCGGCGACGAGTCCACCTTCAGCGTCGGTGCGGTGTTCTTCCGCATGGCCGGCGAGCTGACGCCGGCGCCGAGCGCCCCCTGCTCCGAGGCCTGGACCAGATCGTCCACGAAGGAGTCGGGCCGCAGCGTCGCATACGCCCGCTCGGTCCTGCCGTTGGCGGTGAGCGTCCACACCAGTTCCTTGTCGCCCCAGTCCCTGGGCACCCGGACCTTGAAGACGAAGCGGTTGCGCCGCGGGTAGAAGTGCGTGGGCTGGCCCTGGTCCGGCGGACCGGGAGAGATGGCGTTGCCCGGCCCGACGGGGATGTCCAGCTCCTCTTCCCAGTTGCGGTTCATGTAGCCGAAGAGCATGTTGAACGAGCCGTCGTCGTTCTGCTCCCATCCCTCGAAGGCCGGCGAGATGTTCTGCCCGCGCAGGTAGGACAACGTCTGCGCCCGCATCCCCGCATGCCCGATCACCGCCGCCAGCAGCAGCGCCGCCGCTGCCGTCCCCCACGCTCGCGCCATCACGTTCCTCACTCCGTTCTGAATTCTGAATCCTGAATTCAGAACTGCCCTTGCGGCTTCGGTGCATCCGACGAGGTGACCGGCGGCGGCGGCACGCCGCACAGCGGGCAGTCGATGAACACGTCGTTCTTCTTCATCTGCCGGCGCTCGCGGCGCCTGGCCATCTCGGCCTGGAACTGCTCCTCGGTGAGGTTGATGCTCTGTCCGAGGTCGATGAACATGTTGGCGATGGACCGGTTGCCAGACCCCTGCCAGTTGCGCGGGTCCGGGATGTTCCTGTTCTTCTCGGTGTTGTCCATGTAGCCGATGATGTGGAGGATCGCCCCCTTCGGCAGCAGCGGCGCGTGGTCGTCGTCGTACTCGTACTGGCGCACCCAGTTGTGGTCGTAGCCGGCACAGGTCAGCGTCTGGATGTTGATGCCCCAGATGTACTCGAGGCACATGCGTGCGCCGGGAGCGTGGAGGTGCGGCTCGAAGGTCACGATCTTCATCGGCCGCTCGAGCACCAGGTACGCGTGCAGCTGCTGGTTGGCCTCGTTGGGGCGGATGTCGATATCGAGGCCGTTGCCGAGGGCGCGCAGCGTGCTGCGGTACTCCGGCTCGTACCCCTTGGGATGCAGCTTGAAGCCGAAGCGCAGCCGCGCCTTCGTGTCACGGCCGTTGGAGTGCAGGTGCGTGGACTCGTAGACGATGCTCGAGCCCGCCTTCAGCAGCCGTCCGGCACTCGGATCCAGCACGTCGGCGTTGCGCCCGACTTCATGGACGGGCCAGAGGCCGAGTCCCTGGCTCTCGGGCAGCTCGCCGCTCTCGTCGATCACGGCCGCAGACCAGATCAGGTGGTGGAAGACGTAGCGCTGGCCAACCGTCGCCCGCCCCTGCTCGTCGTTCGGGACGTCGTTGACCTCCTTGATCTCGATGGCCGCGACGTAGCGATCCTCGTCGATCGGAATCCGCGTCGGCTCCAGCTCGCCCCACCAGTCCGGCGAGTTGGCCTTCACGACGATCTCGGGGCTGTCCACGATGATGTCCGGCTCGCCGATGGTCCAGACCGTGTCGTCGGGCCACTCGAGCGGCGCGGGCATGTCGGCGGCGTTGCCGCGCGGCGCGCCCGCCTCCACCCACCGGGCAATCTTCTGGATCTCCTCGTCGGACAGCGACGGGTCGTGCTGGTACTCCTGGAGGCCGATGTCCTTCTCGATGGACCAGGGCGGCATGGCGCCCGCGCGGTCACGGATGGCGGTGCGCTGGCGGATCGCGCGTGCCCAGGGGCGCACCTCTTCGTAGGTGACGAGCGACATCGGCGCCACCTGGCCGGCGCGATGGCAGTTCTGGCAGCTGCGCTGCAGGATGGGGGCGATGTCCCGGGTGAAGGTGACCTGACCGGCGGGCGCCGCCTGGCGCGCGTCGGCAGGACCGGCGCCGAGCGCGACCAGCGCCAGCGCCCCGAGCACCGTGCCCATCGACCAACCGATGCCGAGCCGCTCTGTCCGCGACATGTCAGTGCTCCTTCGCAAGGGATCCGGGCGGGAGAAGTTCCATCTCGAACGGTAAATGGACCCCGGGGAGAATGTCAACGAATGTCACCAGGCCCGGCACGCCGCGTCAGTGCGTGAGGGCGTAGAGGATGGCGTTGACCCCGAAGGCGTAGCCGCGGACCGAGAACGTGTAGAAGTAGTCGGGCGAATCGCCCTCACGCTCCCACGAGTCGCCGATGTCGGTGTTGTGGGTCATGAGCACCATGATGCGCCCGTGCCCGTCGAGCACCGCCCGCGCATGGGCCGTGGCGCTGTCGCGCCCCCGTTCCGAGGTGTCGCCCCCCGAGCCGGCCCAGTAGTTGATGGACGGGATCTGCGGGACGGCCTCCACCTGGAACTGGGTGTGGAAGAGCGGGTGGCCCGGCGGCAGGTCCACGACGTCGTACTCGCTGGGCGGCAGGATCCGCTGCAACTGGGCGTGCCAGAAGTCCCAGGCGTAGCTGCCCCAGAAATCGTCCACCCAGAGGAAGCCGCCCTTCAGCAGGTAGTCGCGCAGCCGCGCCGACTCCTCTTCGTCGAAATAGGCCGAGCCGACCTCGGTCGCCATCACGAACGGACACTGGAAGAGCTCGGGATCCGTCGGCCGCACCACGAGGTGCTGCGGCTCCCGTGACGCGTCGAAGCCGACGACCGTCCGCGTGAGCTCGGACAGGCGGATGGACACGTTGATGTCCGCACGCGGGAAGTCCACGCCCCAGTTGCCACCGTCGCCGGCGCGCGACGCACGAAACGCGAGGCGGCAGAAATGGAACGCGCCGTCGAAGCTCTCGGGCGTTGCCAGCGGCACGCGGCCGCCGAAGCCGCCGCCGCGACGCTGGGCGGCCGCCGAAGGGGCCGCAGATGGGGCCGCAGATGGCGCAGATGGCGCAGATGGCGCAGATGGCGCGGATGGCGGGAGGACTGCCGGGGTCGGCGCTGGCTCGGACACGCCGACGGCCAGGGCCAGGGCACCGCCGCACGCCGCGGTCAGGGCGGCGACGAAGGCACGGGCGGCGAGGCGCCGGCGGTCGGGACCCATCCTGGAGCAGTCTACGCCAGCGCCGGCGGGGCGGGACCGTATACTACCGGGCGGTTCGGTCTAGCTGGAGGGGGGAATCGACATGCGAAGCATCAGGATCACGGCGTGGGTCGGGGTGGTCGCGCTGGTCGTGATGGCGGCGGCGCCGGCCGCGCAGGGCGTGAACGTCACCGGCACGTGGGTGCTGGACGTGCAGACCAGCGGCGGCGGCGGGCAGCCGACGCTGACGCTCAAGCAGGACGGCGAGAAGCCGACGGGCACTACAGCAGCCAGACGCTGGGCGAGGCCGATGTCGCCGGCTCGGTGAAGGGCACGACCATCGACTTCACCTTCAACGCCACCGTGCAGGGACAGGCCATCGACGTGCACTACAGCGGGACGGTCGAGGGCGCCGAGATGAAGGGCAGCGTGGACATGGCCGGTGGCCAGCTCACCGGCACCTTCACCGGCAAGAAACAGTAGCCGCCCTCACTCGCGCGCGGCGACGCGCGTGCCGTCGGCGACGGTATCGGGGGGGTGCAGGACGACGGCCTGGCCGTCCTGCAGCCCTTCGAGGACCTCGGCCTCGCTGCTGGTGCGCTGTCCGATGGCAATCGGCACGCGGCGCGCGCGGCCTCCCTCGACCACATACACCGCCCACTGGTCTCCGGTCCGGAACAGCGCGCTCGTGGGCACCCGGACGACGTCGTCGGCCTTCCAGACGGCAATTCGCACTTCCACGCGGAACGCATCACCCAGCGCCGCCCACGCCGCCTCGTCGTCGTCAACGTCCATGATCACGTTGACGCGCTGCTCCTCCACGCCGAGAGCGGAGACCTTGGTGAAGCCTGCCGGCTCCACGCGGGTCACGGTGGCCGCCATCGGCCGGTCGCCCCCCCACTGTTCCACCGACACCGCCATGCCGCGCGCCACCTTCACGGCGTCGCTCGACAGCAGGTCGGCCACGATCTCCACGTGGCTCGGATCCCCGATCTCCACGAGCGGCTCGCCGGCGGGCACGACGCCGGCGCTCTCGCGGTACCGGCGCAGCACGACGCCGTCGACGGGCGCCACGATGGCCAGCGGTGCGCCCGCCGCCTCAAGCGAGCTGGGCCGGAGGCGGACGCGGGCCCGCTGCAGGTCGGAGGCGGCCGTGGCCGCGGCGAACTCGGCGGCGCGCAGGCTCTCCTCGGCCGTCGCCAGATCCGTCTTGCGGGCGTCGAGCGCCTGGCGCGTGATGAGCCCGGACGAGAACAGGTCGTCGGCCCGCTGCAACTCGGTGGCCGCGAGGTCGCGTGCGGCGCGTGCGCGCTGCTCGTCCGCCCGGGCCCCCCCCACGGCGGCGCGGGCCGACACCTCGCCGGCCTCGGCCTCCGCGCGGCTGCGCGCGTCGAGCAGTTGCGGCGCCTCGGGATGGATGCGGGTCACGACCGTGTCGCCGCGGCGGACCACGTCGCCCGGCTCGAGCTCGATGCGATCGATGCGGCCGGCCAGTGGCGCCGACACCACGAAGCGGTGGTGCACGCGCGTCTCGCCCTCTTCGTCGATCGTCACGACCATCGGCCCCCGGCTCACGCGGCCCACGTCGACCATCGTCGATCGCGGCCACAGCGCCACGGCCAGCAGCACGATGACGACCGCCGTCACCTGCAGCACGCGTCGATTCCGCAGCACCGGCCACATCGTCAGCACTCTCCTCACGTCCGGTCCCCTGTGCGGCGCGGACCCGCCGACGTCACTCCCTGAGCTTCAGGACCGCCACCAGGTCCAGGCGGTCGAGCCGCCGCCGGACGGCGAAGGCCGACACCGCCGCGGCCCCGATCACCGTCAGGCACGCCCAGGCCACCGTCTCGCGCGTCATCAGGAACGGGATGCGATACACCTCGTTGTTGAAGCCGCTCGCCATCAGCTGGCCGAGCCCCCACCCAATCAGCACGCCGACCGGCAGTGACAGCAGCGTGAGCAGGGCGAGCTCGCCCAGCAGGATGAGTGACACCTCGGCCCGCGTAAAGCCCAGGACCCGCAGGCTCGCGAGCTCGCGGCTGCGCTCCGAGAGAGACACCCGGGCCGCGTTGTACACCACGCCGAAGGCGATGACAGCCGAAAACAGCACGTTGAAGAAGACGATGAGGCTGACCTGCTCCGCCATGGTCTCGCGAAAGCTGCCGAGCGCGGCGTCCCGCAGGGCGACGCCGCCAACGGCGGGCAGCTGCTTGAGCTCGGCGTTCAGGTCCGGCAGGCGTGCGGGGTCCACCATGAGCGCGGCTCCCGACAGGCTGCCGCCCTCCCGCATCAACCGGTGCAGCGCGCCGATCTCCATGTAGGCCTGCAGGCCCATGCTGTCGTCAACCAGCACCGCGACCGGCACGTCGAACACCGGGCGGGCGCCCTCGAGGACTTCCACCGTCACCGTGCCGCCCGCGCCGACACCGAGGATGTCTCCCAGCATCGCCGACAGGACGAGCCCCTGCGCGGGCAGGGACACCGCCCGGCCGCTGCGGGCCACGACGCGATTGAGCTGCGGGCGCGAGACGAGCCCGGTGACCGCCAGCGTGCGGGAGCGGTGGCCCACCCGGAGGCGCGCCGGCACGACCCGCTGCGGCTCCGCCTCCAGCACGCCCGGCAGGCGCATCACGGCGTGCAGGGCGTCGGCCGACAACGGCCGCACGAATGACACGGTCACGTCCTGCCGCATCGCGCGCATGAACTGGTCGTCGATGAGGACGTCCATCACGTCGATGAAGCCGAAGCCGACGATGAGGATGGCGCCCGCGAACGCGATGCCGATCACCGACAGCACCGCCCGCGTCGCCTGCCGCTCGAGGCTGCGCAGGATCATCCGCGCCGGCTGCGACAGCCGTCCGAGCAACCGCCAGCGTTCGGCCGCGCTGGGGCGGAACCGCGCAGGCGCTTCCGGCCGCATGGCTTCGGCCGGCGGCACGGACACGGCGCGCCTGACGGCGGACTGCGCGCCGGCGGCCGCCACGACGAGACTGCCGGCAATCGAGGCCACCGACACACCGAGCGACAGCCGGTAGTCGAGGCTCGGGAAGCGGAAGTACTCGTTGTACATCACCGCCATCCTCGACCCGAGCCAGGCGCCGGCGGCCACACCGGCCACGGCCCCGATCGCGGCAATCGCCATCGCCCACTTCACGTAGTGCCAGCCGATCTCGCGATTGGTGTAGCCCAGCGCCTTCAGCGCCGCGATCTGCGCCCGCTGCAGGGCGAGCGCGCGCGTCAGCGCGATGTTGAGGATGAAGGCGGCCACGCCGAGGAAGATCGCGGGCGTGACGAAGCCGAACGTCCGCAGCTGCGTGAGCTCGTTGGACAGCGTCCAGGCCGACACCTGCAGGTCGCGGGGGTAGGCGCCGCGGCCGCCGTAGGGTCGGAGCAGGCGATCGAGGCTCGCGATCACCTCCGGCGCCGATCCGTCGCGCGCCAGCCGGAGCGAGACGTCGTTGAAGCCGCCCTCCATGTCGAACGCGCTCGCCAGCGCGCGGCGATCCATCCAGAACACGCCGAACCGCTCGTTGTCCGGAAAGAGCTCGCCGGCCCGCACGCTGTAGACATACTCCGGCGACAGGCCGATGCCGACGATGGTCAGCGTTCGTCGACGTCCGTTGATGATGGCGCCCAGCCGGTCGCCGGGCAGGAAGCCGTGTGCCTCGGCGAACAGCTCGCTCGCGACGACCTCGTCGGGACGCGACGGGTCCGGCCAGGCTCCACGCCTGAGCAGCACGGCATTCAGGAGCGCCGCCCCGCCCGGCGGCAGGGAGATCAGGCGGCCCGTGGCCGGCTCCGACAGGCCGGGCACGTCGAGTGTCACGTCGGCGACCACGCGCGTATCGACGGTGACGACGCCCGGGATCTCCGCGATGCGCGCGCGCAGTCGATCGGGTGCGCGTTCGGCGCCGGCGAAGACGTCGGCGAAGCGCTGCGCCTCGTAGTAGTTGCCGAGCGTGCGTTCGAGGGAGTCGAAGTTCGAGAGATAGGTCACGAACATCGTGACGCCGGCCGCGATGACGGCCGCAATCGCCAGCGCCTGCCCCTTCATCTCCCAGAGGTCCCTGATCAGCTTGCGATCGAGCGCCCGCACGCGCCCCAGGCCCCTCACCACGACAGGTCTCCGGGGGACACGACCGTCTCGTTGCGCTCGACGCTCACCACGCGGCCGTCCGCCAGGCGCACGACGCGATCCGCCATGCCCGCAATCGCGGCGTTGTGGGTGATGACCACCGTGGCGGTGCCCAGGTCGCGGTTGACCCGCGCGATGGCCTCGAGGACGACGACCCCGGTGGTGATGTCGAGCGCGCCGGTGGGCTCGTCGCAGAGCAGGACATCCGGGCGCTTGGCGATGGCGCGGGCGATGGCCACGCGCTGCTGTTCGCCTCCCGAGAGCTGGGCGGGAAAATGATCGAGCCGATCCCGGAGCCCGACCAGGGCCAGGGCCTCCTCCGGCGCCATCGGCTCGGTGGCGATCTCGGTCACCAGCGCGACGTTCTCGCGCGCGGTGAGGCTGGGAATGAGGTTGTAGAACTGGAAGACGAAGCCGACGTGCTCCCGCCGGTACGCGGTCAGGGCCGCGTCTCCCGCGGCCGTGAGATTGTGATCCTGGTAGACGACCTCGCCCGCGGTCGGCACGTCGAGGCCGCCGAGGATGTTGAGGAGCGTGGACTTGCCGCTGCCCGATGGGCCGAGCAGCACCACGAACTCCCGCGGGAACAGGTCGAAATCCACGCCCCGGAGCGCCTGGACCGCGACGTCTCCCATCGGATAGACCTTGGTGAGGCCGCGGGCCACGAACACCGGGGCGGGCGCATCGCTCATCGGCGGAGGCCCCCCGAGCCGGTCCGGAGCAGGAATCGCTCCGGCCTATTCGATTACGACGGCAGTCCCGCTCACGCTGACCATCAGCATGCTGCCGCTGCCGCCGACGGTCTCGTAGTCCACGTCGACGCCCACGACGGCATTGGCCCCGAGCTCGACCGCCGCCTGCTTCAGCTCGCGGATGGCGATGTCGCGGGCGGACCGCAGTTCGCGCTCGTAGGTGGCGGAGCGCCCCCCCACGATGTCGCGGATGCCGGCGAAGAGATCCTTGAAGATGTTGGCGCCCAGGATGGCCTCGCCGGTCACCGTGCCGGCGTAGCGCGTAATCCGTCGTCCTTCGACGCCGTGAGTGGTCGTCACGATGATGTCGGCCACGGTGTGCGTGCCCTCTCGATGGTTTCGCGGGTCCGGCTCCTATAGTACGCTGTGCCCCCGGAGGACATCCCGTGATTCGACCAGTCGCATCCCTGCTCGCGGTGGGCGTGGCCCTCGCGGTCGTGGCCGTGGGCGCCGAGCAAGCCGCGTCCCGCAAGGCCCTGATGAACCCGGCGGCGCTCAAGGCCAAGGCCCCGGCCACCTACAACGTGAAGTTCGACACCAGCGTGGGCGAGTTCGTGGTCCAGGTGACCCGCGAGTGGGCCCCGAACGGCGCCGATCGCTTCTACAACCTCGTGCAGAACGGGTTCTACGACGAGGCCCGGTTCTTCCGGGCGATCGCGGGCTTCATGGTGCAGTTCGGCATCAACGGCGACCCGGCCGTGTCTACCGTGTGGCGCAACGCCCGCATCCCGCCCGACCCGGTGAAGCAGTCCAACATGCGCGGCTATCTCACCTTCGCCATGGGCGCGACGCCGGACACGCGGACGACACAGGTGTTCATCAACTTCCGCAACAACACCAACCTCGACAAGATGGGCTTCGCGCCCTTCGGCCAGGTCGTGTCCGGCATGGAGGTGGTGGACAAGATCAACACGATGTACGGCGAGGGCGCACCGCGCGGCAAGGGGCCCGAACAGGGCCGCGTGCAGAGCGAGGGGAACGCGTACCTGATGAAGAACTTCGCCAAGCTCGACTACATCAAGAAGGCCACGATCGAGCCCTGAACGCTGGACGCGGCGGGCCGGGCCCGCCGCGTTGCACGATTTCTGCGGGCTGCCCCGAAGATTCCTTGCAGCCCGCCTGCCTGCCGCATACCGTTGGCACAGGCAGTTTGTCTTGAGTCAGGACTCCCCAGACCTCAAGGCTGTTCAGCCGCCTAGCGAGGAGCCGCCGTCGCGCGGCGCCTCGTCCGGACGCATGGAAGAGGTCGCCCGTCGGCAGCTCTCCCTGTTGCAGGCGCTGCCAGCCGAGGTGGTTCTCGTCGCGGCGGACGGCACGGTGCTCGCTGCCAATCCGGCCTGGACGCGGTTCGTGCAGGCGTGCGGTCACGACGCCACGGTCGGCTACGACCACCTCTGGTCCACGCCGTCACTGGTGTCGGACGGCGACGCCCGCGCCCTCCGCGACGCGCTCGCTCGCGTGGTCGGCGGCGAGGTGCCGCGCGCCGAGGCACACGTCACCGTCACGCCTCCCGGCAATCCTGCCCGCCAGGTGCACGTTGTCTTCGCGCCGGCGGACGCCACCTCCCCCGCGTCATCGGTCGTGATCGTCCATCACGACATCACCGGGCTCACCGGCATGGCCGCGCAGGCGGGCGGTCAGTCGGGCCAGACCTTCGCCGCGGTCTTCGAGGCCTGCCCGGTCCCGATCCTCATCAGCGACATCGCCACGGACCGCATCCTGCACGCGAACCCCGCGCTCCTGCACCTGGTCGGCGCCGAGACCGCTGCCGACCTGGTGACGAGCCGCGCCCCTGCAGCTCTGGGGCACCGACGCCCAGCGCCGCGACCGCGTGGCGGCGGCCGTGGCCGGCCGGCCCGTGACCAACGTGGAGGTCACGCTGACGCGCGCGCAGCAGAAGTCGCACACGCTGCTGGTGTCGCTGGTGACCGTCGCGCCGGAGGGCGGCGCCGCCCCCGCCACCCTCATCACCATCGCGGTGGACACCTCGGAGCGCCGCCTGCTCGAGGAGCAGCATCGGCAGTCACAGAAGATCGAGGCGGTCGGACGCCTGGCCGGGGGCGTCGCCCACGACTTCAACAACCTGCTGACGGTGATCATCGGCTACAACGAGACCCTCGACTTCGACGACCTGCTCGGCGAGAGCGCCAAGGAGGCCGTCCGCCAGATCCGGCTGGCCACCGACCGCGCCACGATGCTCACGCGTCAGCTGCTGGCCTTCAGCCGCCGGCAGGTGCTGCAGCCGCAGACGCTCGACCTGCGCGACGTCGCCCGCCAGCTCGCGCCGATGATGCGGCGGCTGATGGGCGAGGACGTCCAGCTGACGATGCGCCTCGGCAGCGAACCGGCGGTGGTGCGGGCCGACCCCGGGCAGATCGAGCAGGTCCTCATGAACCTCGCCGTCAACGCGCGTGACGCGATGCCCACCGGCGGCCGCTTCTCCATCGAGATCGGACCGGTCGAGTTCGGCGAGGACTTCGTCGCCGAGCGCCCCTACGTCGTACCCGGCACCTACGCGCAGATGCTCGTCTCGGACACGGGGACCGGCATGAGCGAGGACACACGCGCGCGCGTGTTCGAACCCTTTCTTCACCACCAAGCCGCAGGGCCAGGGCACGGGCCTCGGCCTCGCCATGGTCTACGGCATCGTCAAGCAGAGCGACGGTGCACATCTGGGTGGAGAGTGAAACCGGCCACGGCGCCGCGTTCCGGATTGCCCTGCCCCTGGTCGCGGCCGAAGCCGTGCCGGAGCGGGCGGCGCCTGAGGTATCGGGCACGCCTGGCGGCACCGAAACCATCCTGCTCGTGGAAGACGAGGACGCGCTGCGCGAGCTCGACCGGCAAATACTGATGCGGTATGGCTACCGCGTGCTCCACGCGCGCACCGGCCCTGAGGCGCTGGCTCTGGTGGAGTCACATCCCGGGCACATCCACCTGCTCCTCACCGACGTCGTGATGCCGACCATGAGCGGACGCGAGCTCGCCGACCGCCTGCAGGCCAGGTTTCCGGCGCTGAAGGTGCGTCATGTCGGGGTATACGAGCGATGCCATCGTCCGACACGGGGTGTCGGAGGCGGCTGTGGCGTTCATTCAGAAGCCGATGGCGCCGCCCGCGCTCGCCCGCAAGGTGCGCGACGTGCTGGATGGTGTCCATTGACGATTGTCAATGTCAATCCGGCGATTCACTGGCGCATTGACGATTGCGCACCCGCCGCACTCGGATTGACGCAGTGGGCAGCCGGCTCATTGGCACAATCCGGCTGGCGGCATGAGCTGATCCCGATGCCCCAATGCCTAAATGCTCCAATGCGTCGGATCCCAACGGCCGCTGGCACGATCGACAGTGCGCCAGTGAATCGCCCGATTGACAATTGACAATCGTCAATGGCCGCCCGCCCCGTCCCCGCCCACTACTCGGGCACGAAGTATCCGGGACGGGTCAGCACGTCGGCGCGGATGCGGCGGAGCCGGACGACGACCTCATGCCACCCGGGGGCGGAGACACCGCGCGGCTGGTAGGTCACGAGGTAGCGCGCGCGCAGCTCTGCGAGCGCCGACGCAAACCGTCGTTCCAGTTCGTCCGGGCGACCGGCCGACCACAGGCGGCCGCCCCCGGCCTCGACGGCGCGCTGGAGCGACCGCGACTGCCCCATCCCAGCCACACGCGCGCGGCCAGGTGTCAGGCGCGGATCGCGCAGCAGTTCGACCGCGTGCAGGACGACCCCGGAGCGCCGTACGACCCCCTCCAGGTCCGGCGCGGCAAGCCAGCTCGTCGTATCGCGACCATCGCTGAAGAGCACGATGACGGGTCGTGTGTCGCCTCCCGGCGTCAGCAGATGGAGACCGGCAAAGAGCGCGTCCCTCAGGGCGGTCGGCCCGGCCGCGCGCAGCATTCCGAGCGCACGAACGACGTCCACGTGATTCGAGGTCAATGCCGTCGGCATCGCAATGTGCCCCGAGAAGGCGACGAGGCCGACGCGATCGCCTGGCGTGAGGGATTGCACCATCCGCTGCGCGGCGGCGACCAGTGCCGCCAGCGGAGCGCCAGCCATGCTGCCGCTCGTGTCGAGCACGAGGAGCAGATCGAGCGGCGCCGCTTCCTGGGTGACCTGCGCGACCTCCTGCGGGATGCCGTTGTCGGAGACGACGAAGTCGTCGGCGGTGAGCCCGGCTACGGGCGTCGCGCCGCGCATCACGGAGACGTCGAGCCGCACGGCTTCGACCGAGCCACGGAACACCGGCTGGCCGGCCAACAGCACAGCGGGCACGCAGGCGGCGACCGGCAACGCCAGACGCCTGCCTAGCGACGCACGCGCGACCGCAGCCATGCGAGGGCCTCCTGGTTGAGGGCTCCGCCCCGATAGTCGATCCACGGATCATCCGCGACCGGAGCCGCGGTCGTCAGCGCTTCCCGCACGATGCTCCGTGCGGCAGCGGGATGGCCGGACAGTTCCTCGAGTTGGGCGAGCGCCAGCCAGGGCGCCTGGGCACCGGGGGCGAGGGCCCGGGCCTCGGCGAGCAGCCCACGGGCATCGTCGCCGCGTCCGGCGTGGGCGCGCGCGTCACTCAGGAAGAGCAGCGCCAGCACGCGGTCGGTTCGAACACCGGCGGCCGCCAGGCCCCGCTCGAGCCACGCGGTGGCCTCGGGCTCATCACGCAGGAAGAGCACGCGCCCCAGCCGAACCTGCGCGCGAACCAGGGCTGGATCGAGACGGACCGCCTGCCGGTACGCCCGTTCAGCCAGCGACAGCCGGGCCAACGCCTCCATGCTCGCGCGGGCGGCGATCAGCATGCGTCGCTGCGAGCCCCGCCCGTCCTGAGCGATGTCGCCGTCCTGCTGCAGCGCCTCCAGTTCCTCGACCTCGCCGGCCACGACGTGCAGGTAGGCCGCGGCGGGCGCCACGCGCAGGGCGCGCTCGACGACGGCGCGGGAGCGGACCGTGTCGGTCTGCGCCAGGAAGACGGATGCGGCGGCACTGAACCACCTGGCGGCAAACACACCGTCCTCGGCGCCTGCGGTCCGGGCACCGAGCAGGCCGTTCGCGACCAGCCGCTCGCCAAGCCTGACGTGGAGCATCGCGCCATCGGGCGACGCGGGCGCAAGACCGACGGCCACCTCCAGGTGAAAAACGGCAGCGGACTCGAGCTGCTGCTCGTCGCCCGTGGACATGACGGTGTCGACGGCGGTCTCGAAGTCGTCGCGGGTCCATCCGTCGAGGGCGGCGGAGGCTTCGGTGAGGCCGCCGGTGCGCTGATAGCTCCTGACGGCAGCGTCGTACGGCGGCTCTGCCGCCGGCTGCGCAGCGCCGGTGGAGAGGTGTAGCAGGATGGCGAACAGCGACAGCAGAGCGGGGACCATGGACGAACTGAAATTGACGATTGTCAATTGTCAATCGGGCGATTCACTGATCCATTGACGATTGCTGCACCCGCCGCACCCGGATTGACGCAGTGGGGCAGCCGGCTCATTGGCACAATCCTGCTGGCGTACCAGCTGATCCCAATGCCTCAATGCCCAAATGCTCCAATGCACCGGATCTGAATGCGCCGCTGGCCCAATCGTCAATGCGCCAGTGAATCGCCCGATTGACAATTGACAATCGACAATGGACGCGCTGCAGCGCAGGACGCTTCAGCGGAAGCGCCGTTGCAGGCGCTGCAGCTCCTCGTTACCTGGGCAGAGCTGGGCGAAGGGCACGTCGTAGAGCGGCGCATCGACCAGCTCGTTCTGCGCGACCAGGTCCTTCGAGTCGGGCGAGATGTACAGGAGGCCGGTGAGCACTTCGCCCGCCTTCTGGCGATCCCGGATGTAGAAGTACGCGCGATCGCGATCGGTGGCGTCGTAGTCCTCGGCCACCTTCCGCAGCGTCACCCAGCTGCCGTCGTGCAGCATGACGCTCTTCACCGTACCGGCGTCCTGCTCGGACGTGATCTCCTCGCGCGGGGGCACGAAGTCGGCCTGGACGACCTCGACCTGGTGCTCACGCGTGTAGGCGTAGCTCTTGGTGGAGCCCTCGTGATCGTTGAAGGTCACGCACGGGGAGATGACGTCCACGAAGGCGAAGCCACGGTGGGTCAGTGCCGCCTTGATGATGGGCACCAGCTGCGCCTTGTCGCCGGAGAAGCTGCGCGCCACGAACGTGGCGCCGAGCGTCAGGGCGAGCAGGACGCCGTCGATGGCCCCCATGGTGTTGACCTCGCCCTTCTTGCTCGTGGACCCCGGGTCCGCCGACGCCGAGAACTGGCCCTTCGTCAACCCGTACACGCCGTTGTTCTCCAGCAGGTACAGCATGTTGACGTTCCGGCGGATGGCGTGGGACAGCTGTCCGAGCCCGATCGAGAGCGAATCGCCGTCGCCGGAGACGCCAATCATCATGAGCCCGCCGTTGGCCGCGGCCGCGCCGGTGGCAATGGCGGGCATGCGGCCGTGCACGCTGTTGAAACCGTGCGCCTCGCGCAGGAAATAGGCGGGCGTCTTGGACGAGCAGCCGATGCCCGACAGCTTGGCCACGGTGTGCGGGGGAACCGACAGCTCCCAGAACGCCTGGACGATGGCGGCCGTGATCGAGTCGTGGCCGCAGCCCGCGCAGAGGGTGGTGATGGCGCCCTCGTAGTCGCGGCGCGTGAGGCCGAGCTCGTTCTTCTGGAGCGAGGGATGGTGAACGCGTGGCTTCGCGATGTAGGTCATGCCGCCTTCTCCAGCTTGGCCTTGACGCCCTCGATGACGTGGTGCGCGCTCATGGGGAAGCCTGCGTAGTAGCGGACCGAGGCGAATCGCTCGATGGCCGCGCCCGTCTCCAGCATCAGCAGGCTCCTGAGCTGGGCGTCGCGGTTCTGCTCCACCACGAACACGACCTCGTGCTGGGCGACGAACTGCAGCACCTCGTCACCGAAGGGGAACCCGCGCACGCGCAGGTAGTCGAGCGCGACGCCGTCCTTCGCCATCAAGTCGATCGCTTCCATGCACGCGGCGTGGCAGCCGCCGACGGTGATGAGCCCGATGGACGTCGGCGCCGAGGCCTTCCGGACGAAGGGCGCCGGCACGGCGCGCGACGCGCTCTGCACCTTGCGCGCGATCCGGTCCAGCACCTCCTGGTACTCGTCGCCGTCCTCGGTGTAGCCGCCCATCTTGTTGTGGCCCGACCCGCGGGTGAAGTACGCGCCCTTCGGGTGCACGCCCGGCAAGGTCCGCTGCGGGATGCCGTCGCCGTCCACGTCCAGGTAGCGGGCGAAGCTCTTCGCGGCGTCGAGTTCGGCCGCCGACAGCACCTTGCCACGGTCGGGCCGGTAGGCGTCGTCCCATGTCAGCGCGGGGACCATCCAGTCGTTCATCCCGATGTCGAGGTCGCTCAGGACGAACACGGGCGTCTGGAACCGCTCCGCCAGGTCGAACGCCTGCACGGCCATCTCGAAGGCCTCGCGCGGGTCGGCGGGATACAGGCAGACGTGGCGCGTGTCGCCGTGCGAGGCGTAGGCACAGAGGAGCAGGTCGCCCTGCTGCGTGCGCGTGGGCATGCCGGTGGAGGGGCCCGTGCGCTGCACGTCGAAGACCACGGCCGGAATCTCGGCGTAGTAGGCCAGCCCGATGAACTCGCTCATCAGCGAGATGCCCGGCCCGGCCGTGGGCGTGAACGCGCGTGCGCCCGCCCACGACGCGCCGATCACCATGCCGATCGCCGCCAGCTCGTCCTCCGCCTGCAGGATGGCGAAGCGGTTCTGCTTCGTGTCCGCGTCGCGGCGGTACCGCAGGCAGAAGCCCTTGAACGCCTCCATCAACGAGGTGGCCGGCGTGATCGGATACCAGGCACCGACCGTCGCGCCGGCAAAGAGCGCCCCCAGCCCGGCGGCCGTGTTGCCATCGATCAGGATGCTGTCCTTCGTGGCGTCCATCCGCTCGAGGCGGATGGGCAGGGGGCAGTCGAAGTGCTCGCGGGCGTAGTCGTAGCCGAGCGCGATGGCCTTGTCGTTGGAATCGAGCAGCGACGGCTTCTTCGCGTACTTCTCCTTCGTCAGGCCACGGACGATCTCCGGGTCCATGTCGAGGAGGGCGGCGAGCGCGCCCGCGTAGGCGATGTTCTTCATCAGGATCCGCTCGCGCACACCGGTGAAGGCCGCGGTGCACATGCCGGCGAGCGGCACCCCCAGGTACGTCACGTCGGCGCGGCGCAGCGCGTCGTCGAGCGGCCAGGTCGAGTCGTAGAGCAGCCACCCGCCCGACCGGACCTCGGCGACGTCCTTCGCGTAGGTGGCGGGGTTGAGGGCCACCATCAGGTCGAAGCGGGGCGTCCGCGCGTTAGCCGTCCTTGTTGACCCGGATCTCGTACTGGAGTGGGCAGTCCCTGGATGTTGGAGGAAAGACGTTCTTGCCCGTGACCGGCATACATCCGGAAGATGGCCTGCATGATGAGGCGGTTGGCGCTCGCCGAGCCCGTGCCGTTGGCGGTGGCGATCTTGAAGGCGAAATCGTTGACTTGGCTCATACGTTGTGTGGGGAGGTCGCTTCTGAATTCTGCATTCAGAATTCTGAATTCAGAACGATTCAGGCCCGTCCTCCGACCGCCTCGAGCGGAATGAACGTGACGCCCGCGTAGGGTTGCTGGAGGACGAAGCGCCGCATGTCCCAGGCGTAGGTGGGACAGCGCTCGGCGCACAGCCCGCAGTGCAGGCAGATGTTCTCGTCCTTCACCATCACGCGGCGGGTCTGCTTGAGCGGGCCCGACACGAACAGGGCCTGTTCGGCGTTCTCCGCGGGCGCCGTGAGGTGGCTCCGCAGGTCGGGCTCCTCGTCATTGGGCGTGATGGTCAGGCAGTCGACGGGCGAATGTCGATGCAGGCATCGCACTCGATGCAAGCGAGTCGGTGAAATGCGTCTGGACGTCGCAGTTGAGGCACCGCTCCACCTCGTGCTGCGCCTGGTCGGCCGTGAAGCCCTGCTCCACCTCGATGGTCATCTTCGAGAAGCGGAGCGGCATGTCCACGTGCGTCATCTTCTGGCGCGCGACCGGGCTGTAGTCGTTGCTGTAGGCCCATTCGTGCAGGCCCATCTTCGTGCTGGTAAGGGTCTGCCCCTGCGCGGGACGCTCGGTGACGGGCACGCCTGGCGGTAGTTGTGGATGGAGATGGCTGCCCCGTGGCCGTGCGCGACCGCCCAGATGATGTTCGCCGGTCCGAACGCGGCGTCGCCGCCGAAGAACACACCCGGCCGCGTCGACATGAACGTCTCCTTGTCGACGACGGGCATGTTCCGCTGTCAAGTCGAGGCCCATGTCCCGCTCGATCCATGGGAAGGCGTTCTCCTGCCCGATCGCGGGGATGACCGTCGCAGGGAGCGATCGTCCGGCCGGCCGGCTCCTTATGCCCGGCCTGCCGTTCTCTCGCGGGACGTGAACGTATCGAACTCCATACCCGTCAACCGGCCGTCCTCGATCACGGAGCCGAACGGGCGAGTGGTTCTCGAGGATGTCGACGCGCTCCTCCTCGGCGTCCTCTAGTTCCCAGGGCGACGCCTTGAAGTACTTGCGCGTCTTGCGGGCGATGACCTTGACGTCGGTGGCGACCAGCCGCTTGGCCGAGCGGCAGCAGTCCATCGCCGTGTTGCCCACGCCGATGATGAGCACGCGGGCGCCGACCGAGTCCACGTGGCCGAAGTGGATGGACTCGAGCCACTCGATCCCGATGAACACCTGGTCGGTGTCGAACCGCCCCGGCAGTTCCAGTTCCTTGCCCTTCGGCGCGCCGCTGCCGACGAAGACCGCGTCGAACTCCTGCGAGTCCACCAGCGTGCGGAGGCTCTCGACGGGCGTGTCGTAGCGCATCTCGACGCCCATGCCGGTGATGTAGCCGATCTCCTCGTCGAGCACTTCCTCGGGCAGGCGGAACGCGGGGATGTTGACGCGCATGAGCCCGCCGGGCCGGGGGCCCTTCTCGAAGATGGTGCACTCGTAGCCCAGCGGCATGAGGTCGTTGGCCACGGTGAGCGACGCGGGCCCCGCCCCGACGAGCGCGATCCTCTTGCCGTTCTTCTCCGCCGGCGCCACCGGCAGGCGGTCCCGCACGTCGTCCTTGTGATCGGCGGCGACGCGCTTCAGGCGGCAGATCGCAACGGCCTTGCCGTCGACGCGCGTGCGGCGGCACGCGGGCTCGCAGGGTCGGTCGCAGGTACGGCCGAGGATGCCGGGAAAGACGTTGGACTCGCGGTTGAGGACGTAGGCGTCGGTGAAGCGCCCCTGCGCGATGAGCCGGATGTATTCGGGGACGTTGGTGTGGGCGGGACACGCCCACTGACAGTCGACAACCTTGTGGTAGTAAGCAGGATTAGCGACGTCCGTCCGTTGCATGCGCCGATTATATAGGGCGTCCGACTGCGCCGCGTGCCGGGTTCGGGGGGCACGCGCCGGCCGACCGCCGGGTTGCGCGCAGATCGGCCCGGGGACCCGGGCGGGGGTCAGCGGAAGATGCGGCCGATGCCGATGTAGGTGCGCCAGCGGCCATCGAAGCCGGCCGAGCCGGCCAGCATGACCGGTCCGACGAGCGTGTCGAGCACGAGGCCCACGCTGGCGTTGGTGCGGACGCGGGCCAGGTCCCAGTCCTCGAACGCGTCCCCGTTCTCCACCCATCCGCCGGCAAACACCGGCCCGCCCATGAAGTCCGGCAGCCGGCCCAGCTGCCGCAGGTAGCCCCCCGTGCCGATGACGTAGTGATTGCCCCGGAGCTCTCCCGACCGGTAGCCCCCCAGCCGGAGCGGCGAGCCCAGGATGAACTTGCTCGTGGGCAGGGCGTCGCCGTCGAACGAGGTCCCGAAGCCGCCGGCCAGGAACACCCGGTTGCGCTCGCCCAGGCTCCAGAAGCGATTCACCTCGCCCGACAGCTGGGTCACCTCGCCGCGAATGGGCACCACCTGCCCGTTGAGGACCCCGTCGGGACCGTCGAGGACGTGGCGGAGCCGGACCGACGCGAGCAAGCCCCGGGACGGCACGACCGGGCTGTCCTGCCCGTCGTATCGCCAGGTGGCCTGGAGCCCGGTCTCCCGCCCCCGCAGCTCCGGCAGGTTGAGGTCGCCCACGTCCACCTTGGCGTCGACCCAGGCGAGATAGGCCCCGACGCGGAGGTCGCTGAACGCGCCGAGGTTGACGCCGACGTCCGCCCCGCCGCGATACGTGGTGATGCCGTAGCGCGCGAGGATCCGGTCGTCGGTGCTGTTGGTGGCGTCCTCGGTCGAGAGGGTGGCCGACGGCGCCACGAAGAGCGGCGTGGCCGCGATGGGCTGGTAGAAGTGCAGGCCGGCTGCCGGGTTGGAGCCGAGCGTGCCGTCCATCCGCAGCTCGGACCCGGAGGTCACGACGCCGTAGGCGAGGTAGCGGGCGGTGGCGGTGACCCGGAAGTCGGTGGACGTGGTGTTCTCGAGGTTGAGCCCGAGCATCATGAACGGAGGCGCGTACGCCTTCGGGCGCGCGCGCACGATCAGGCCGGGGTCACCGGCCTCGTTGTTCACGAGGCTCCAGGTCACGGTTTCGTAGCGGTCCAGCCCGGTGAGCTGGCCGAGATCCGACTCGACCTCCTCGAGGTCGAACGGGATGCCGACGTGGCGGGCCAGCAGCTCGCCCAGCCTCCGCTCGTCGTGCGCGGCAAAGCCTTCGATCCCGACGAAGGCCGGCACCGGGTAGCTGTGCCGCCGGCGCGCGGCGCGCGCGGCCGCCCAGCGGCCATACTCCCCCTCGTCCACGGCCAGCGGCAGCAGCTCGTCGCGCATGGCCTCCGCCGCGTCGTAGCCGGCCCGGACGAGCTCCTCGCCGCGCCGCCAGTCGAGCGACCCGAAGGCCTTCAGCGGCACGTCCACGACGATGTCGGCGGCCGCCATGGAGGACTTGGTCGAGGCCCGCATCATCGCGTCGATGGTGGCCCCGGCAAGCCCGAGCAGTGAGTAGTCCACGCTCTCGCGGTCGGCCAGGTCGCCCACGTTGATGGCGACCACCCGATCCGCGCCGAGTGCCTTGGCCACGTCGGCCGGGACGTTGTTCATGGCGCCGCCGTCCACGAGCACGCGGCCGTCCATCGTCACCGGCGGGAACACGAGCGGAATCGACATCGTCGCGCGCATGGCCTGCACGAGGGAGCCGCGGCCGAGGACGACCTCGGTGGCAGCGTGACCGGAGTCCACGGCCATGCAGCGGAAGGAGGCGTCGGGAGCGGTCGAAGTCGTCCGATTTCCCAGTGCGGTCCGCCGATGCCCGAGCAGCAGCTCGACGTGCTCCCCGGCGTTGAGGCCGTCGGCGGCACCAGCCCGCGAGGCGAGCTCGAGGCG
Source organism: Vicinamibacterales bacterium (assembly GCA_041394685.1). Taxonomy (GTDB): domain Bacteria; phylum Acidobacteriota; class Vicinamibacteria; order Vicinamibacterales; family UBA2999; genus VFZN01. The sequence continues at coordinate 44,366 of JAWKHU010000055.1, read as the reverse complement.
CGACGGGAAGACGCGCGCGTCGGTCTTTCGACGAAGATGTTCTTGAACTGGAACGTCGAGCCCCCGAACATCGTCCCAGTCGATGCCGTCCGGCATGCGCTCGAGCTCGATGACGTCCATGCCCGTGGCGAACGCGCCGCCGATGAGGCCACCCATGCTCGTGCCGACGGCGACGTCGATGAGGATCTGCGGTGCTCCTCGAACCAGCGGATCACGCCGACGTGGGCGATGCCGCGCGCGCTGCCGCCGCCGAATGCCACGCCCACCGTTGGCCGGCCGAGGGCGGCAGGGCCCGCGACCCGGGCACTGGTCTTCGAAGGCGCGACGGGGGCGAGGGCGCCACGGCCGGGCGCTGCACCGGCGCCGCGCAGCCGACCATCGCCAGCAGACAGGCACACGGCCAGAGGCGGGCCAGGGCACGCATGGCCGGAATCCTACCCCGTCACGCGCGTACGGTCACGGCGCGGGGTCGGGGGCGGAGAGCGGCGCCGCGGGCGAGGCCTGCGGCGTCAGGTGCATGGAACCGGCGGGTGCGGCGAATCCCGCGACGAAGCGCTCCTCGGCCGTCCGATCGATCACGGTCTTCATGGCGAAGAAGTCGGCCTGCAGGCGCTCGCGGGAGACATCGAGCACGAAGTAGCCGCGATAGCGGCCGTCACGTAGTGGAGGTGCGGGCGTCCATCGCGAAGCCGTGCCAGCAGGCGCTCGCCGTCCGGCCCGGTGCCGATGGTGCTGCTCGACGTGACGGGGCGTGCCTGAACTCCGGCCCTCGACCCCCGGCCCGTGGACGGGTCGTAATCGTCGTAGGGGCGCCTGGGCAGATCATGCCAGGGAGCTGTGGACGTCACCGGTCAGCACGGCGACGCTCGGCAGGCGGAGGCTGTCGGTCATGTCGAAGACGCGGTCGCGGGCCGCCCGGTAGCCATCCCGGGAATCGGCGTTCCACGTGGGCCGGCCCGGCGCCGACTGGGGCGCGAGCATCACCTGCTGCTGCGGGAGCTGCCGTCCCCGCGCGCGCCGACTCCGCGAGCTCGCCGTGCAGCCAGGCCTCCTGCGCGGCGCCGAGCAGCAGGCCGGCGCTTCGATGGCCGCCACGTCATCGCGCGTCGCCGCCTGCTCGTCGCGGCCGACCAGCCCGGGTGTCGAGCATCACCGGGTCGGCGAGGTCGCCAAAGCGCAGGGTGCGATAGATGAGGGCGAGAGCGAAGGCGTATTTTCGCGGATCAGCATCCGCTCGAAGAAAGCACGGACAGCCGCCGTGCGCCGACTACCGCTCGCCTTCCGATGCCGGGATCATTGGTTCCGCCGCCGGACCAGGCGTTGTTGGCCAGTTAGTGATCGTCCCAGATGACGATGAACGGATGCTGGCGGTGGACGGCCTGCGAGTCGGGATCCGCCTTGTACTGCGCGTGCCGCGCCCGGTAGTCGGCGAGCGCCAGGATCTCGCGATCCGGGTCCGGGATGCGGCCGATGGCGGTGCCGTCGCCGAAGCGGGCGTTCTGGTACTCGTAGATGTAGTCCCCGAGGTGGAGGACCGCATCGAGATCCGCCGCGCCAGCGCCTGATAGGCGTTGAAGTAGCCGAACGGTGGATTGGAACACGAGACCACGCCCAGCCGGATGCGCGGGACGGCGCCGGCGGGCAGCGTCCGGGTGCGGCCCATGTCGGACCGCGCGCCGCCGGCCTCGAACAGTGATGGCGGTCGTGCCCGGCGAGGCCGCCGACGTCCCACCTTCACCGTGTAGTCGCGCGCCTCGCTGGTGGCCAGCTCCGCGCCACTACGCCTGGTCAGCGTGGGTCGCGTCCAGCGGTCAGACAACGCGGGAGCGCGGCCGGCACGCTGACGCGCGTCCACAAGACCACGCGATCGGTGAGCGGATCGCCACTGGCGACGCCGTGACGGAACACCTCACGCGCGGTGGCTGGAACGCGTCGAGACGCGCGCCGAGCACGGGCAGCGCGAGCCGCAGTGGTGCTCACATGAATCCTCGACAGGAGAGTCGTCGCATGGGCAGCGGTGTAGCCCGGCGGTAGGGGGTGTGAACCCTGCTGAATTCTGAATTCAGAATTCTGAAGTGAAGGAGCGCCGCGCTTTCCTGTTCGAGGTCCAGCAGCGCACGCTTCACCGGCAGGCCGCCGCCGAACCCGGTCAGCGAGCCGTTGGCGCCGATCACCCGGTGGCAGGGGACGATGATGGCAATCGGGTTCGCGCCATTGGCGGCGCCGACGGCGCGGACGGCCTTGACGGCGTCGATGCGCCAGCCAGCCTCATCAGCTGACCGTGGCGCCGTAGGGAATGTCACAGAGGGCGGCCCAGACGCGCTCCTGGAAGGGCGTCCCCACCGGCACGGCCCGGATCGAGAAACGCCGGAGGCGCCCCGCGAAGTAGGCGTCCAGCTCCCGGGCCACGGGGTCCAGCCTTCCAGCGGTATCCGCCGCCCAGGCCGGATCCACGCGCGGCGCGCGGTCGCCACCGGCGAACGCCAGGTGGTGCAGGACCGCCCTCGCCGGCCAGCAGCAGCGGGCCCACAGGAATCAGCCGTCGATAGACCGTGGTTTCCCACTTCCGGCCCCAGGGATCATAAGATCTTCCGACTCCTCGATGCATCCGTTGTCCTTTCCGCTGCCTGCACGAGTACGCCGACCCGGTCGGCGGGTCGCGCACTCGACATCCTGCTGTCCAGCATCGATCAGCAGCCGGTCAACGCCGTCGCGACGGCGGTTCCTGCTCGCCGTGCACACGTTTGCCAACCGGTTCCGGCGCGCGGCGCACCACGCGCAGCACGTCTTCGACGAGGGTGCCGGGCCGGGGCATCCGCCGCGCCCCAGCTTCCGCGCGGAGGATCCTCCCACTTCCTCGGAGAGGTCGAAGTGAGTGTTCCGGGCTGTGGGTCCTGGTGCTGCTCGCGGCGATCTCGGTGTCCCTCAGCACGGCGGAGTATCACCGAGCACGTCAATGCCGAACCGATGTTCGTGGTCGTGATCATGGCCATGGCCGCGACGCGCCCGGTGGTGGCGTTCGCGCAGGCGGTGCTGCAGAAGGTCGCCGCGCTCGGCGGGCGCACGCCCGCCGCACGGTGGTTCTGATCTCGGTGGGCCCGCTCCTCGGCTCGTTCATCACCGAACCGGCGGCGGCAGCGATCTGCTCGATGCTGCTCAGCCAGTTCTACGCGATGCAGCCCACGCGCCGGCTGCGCTACGCCACGCTCGGGCTCCTGTTCGTCAACGTGTCCATCGGCGGCGCGCTCACCTTGCCGCGCCCCCCGTCCTCATGGTGTCGGCGCCGTGGGACTGGAATTTCGAGCGCTTCGGCTGGAAGGCGGCGCTGGCCATCCTCACCTCGAACACCATCTACTTCCTCGTCTTCAAGACGGAGCTGCGCGGGCTGCAGACGGTGGCCGCGGTGACCACGGTGGACGACGGCGCCGAACAGCCGCCGGTCGGCCTGGATCACGGCCGTCCACGGCCTTCCTGGCGTTTGTCGTCATGGAGGCCCACTACCCGGTCCTCTACATCGGCGCGTTCCTGTTCTTCCTGGGTTTCGCGCAGGCGTCTCGCTCGTTCCAGTCCGCTCGACCTGAAGCCGCCGCTCCTGGTGGGCTTCTTCCTGGGCAGCACGTCACACACGGCAGGCTGCAGGGCTGGGTTGGATCGGGCCGTCACGGGAAGCCTGACGAGCCTGCCGCTGTTCTGGAGCACCACCTTGCTCACGGCGTTCAACGACAACGCGCCCGAATCACGTTCCTGTCCGCATGGTACCCGGATCTCAGCGAGACGCTGAAGTACCGTGGTGGCCGGAACGGTCACCGGTGGCGGCCTGACCGTCTCGCCAGACGCGCCGAACCCGGCCGGTCAGGCCATTCTCGGCAAGTAAGCCCCGAACGGTCATCGCCGCTGTGGCTCGCGGCGTCGGCCGCGACCGCCGACGCTGGTATCGGCACTGGTTCATCGTGCTGTAGCGGCTTCGGCGGGGGCCGCGGCCGGCGAGCGCGGTCTGGCCAGGACCGGCCTCGCCCAGCGCCGAACTCGACGGCTCCTCGTAATGCCACCTCGGCAGGTCCGGGTCATCCAGCTCGGGGCTCGGCTGACGCAGCAGCAGGCCCGGCACCATCGTGTTCGTCAGGGCGTAGATGACGAGCCCGCCGAACAGCCAGTCGGCCACGCCGAAGCGATCGCGGAGGATCTCGGCGATCACGAGCGTGAACACGAGCGTCGGCACCAGGCTCGTGCCCATCCGCCACCCTTCCTGCGCGGGCGTCCCCAGCGACCAGCGCGTGTGCCCCATGGCCAGCGCCACCCGCAACGGCACGAACACCGCGAAGAAGCCGGCGCCGGCCGCCAGCGCCCACACGGTGAACTGCTCGTGCTGCAGGTGCAGGCCCGCGGAGAAGAAGTAGAAGGGAATGAAGAAGGACGCGAACACGTCCACCGCGTGCAGCATCTGCTCCGACGCCATGGCCGGCATGCGCTCGCGGAAGCGCTGCGCCACGATACCCACGACGAACGCGCCGACCAGGTAGTAGGCGCCGAGCTGCCTCGTGACGAACGCCGCGCCGATCGTCATCATGATCAGGAACGCAAACTCGGACCGCGGCGCGAGCGGAGCCAGGAAGCGGGCGAACAGGCTGAAGGCCCAGGGCAGCAGTGCCACCAGCACCACGAGCGCGCCGGTCCCGAGCGCGAAGCGCGAGAGCGACGACGACTGCAGCACGAAGAAGAGGACCAGCAGCGAGACGACCTCGCTGGCAATCGTCATGGACCGCACCCAGAACGCCTGCGATGTCGACAGGCCGAAATGGGCCAGCGAGTCGAGGATGAATCCCGCCGACGGTGTCAGGAGGGCGAGCGCAACGAGGAGCGAGGCGCGATACGGCAGCCCGAACAGCCGCTGCGCCGCCCACGCGCTGACCGCCAGAATCACCATCTGCGAGACGATGTGGACGATGAGCATCCGGCGGTTCGTCCACAGCTCGTCGAGCCGGACCTCCAGCCCGGCGAACAGGAACAGGGTGGAGATGCCCAGGGTGGCGAACAGGCTGACGGTCGGATCGCTCTGGAACTGGTGGAACCCCAGGCCCGCCAGCGCCCCGAGCGCCAGCGCGGTGATGGCGCGGGGAATGCGCCAGGCCTGCAGCACGCGCGGAATGACGAACAGGCCGAAGACGAGCCCGATGTAGGTCAGCTCGGTGATGTCCGCCACGCGACCCCATCATATCCGCGGCCGGACGGACTACCCTTGAACGAGGATGCCTGCTTGCGCCGCGTGCACGATCGTTTCCGGGAACCGCCTGTCCTACGCCCGCGTGCTCGCGCGCTCCTTCAGGGCCTGCCACCAGGACATCCCCTTCTTCGTCCTGCTGGCCGACGAGCCGGTCGCCGCAGTGGACCCGGCCGCAGAGCCGTTCACGCTGGTGACCCTCGCCGACCTCGACGTCCCCGACCTGCCCCGCCTGCGCTTTCATCACCCGCAACAGCCCTTCAGCTATGCGTGCACACCGTGGCTCATCGAGTGGCTGCACGCCCGCGGCGTCGATCGCGTCGTCTACTTCAAGCAGGAAACGCTGATCCTCGACGACGTGTCAGGCCTGTTCGATCGGCTCGCCACCTCGCCCATCGTCGTCACGCCTCACCTGCCGCAGCCCCTCGGAGCCGACGGCGCCGAGCGCGAGCTCAACATCCTGCTGTCCGGTGTCTACAACGTCGGCGTGCTCGGCGTCGCCCGGCATGCGAGCGCGCGGGAGTTCCTCACCTGGTGGGCCGACCGGCTGCGGTACGACTGCCGTCACGCGGTGGAGGCCGGCCTGCACTTCGAGCAGCGCTGGGTGGACCTGGCCATCGCCTACTTCGACGGCGTCCACGTCGAACGCGACCCCGCGTACAACGTGGGCCACTGGAGCCTGCCCGAGCGGGCCGTCACGCGTGCGGCTGACGGCCGCGTGCAGGTGGACGGGCGCCCGTGCCGCGTCTTCCGGTTCTCCGGCTACCGTCCGGAGGAGGGCGACCGGATGACCACCTACAACGCGCGACTCCCCTGGGAGGGCCTCGGCGTCGTACGCGAGCTGGTGCGCGGGTTCCGCGAGGCGCTGGAACATGACGGCTACTGGGAGACCCGCGAGTGGCCCTACGCCTACGAGCGGTTCGACAACGGAGTGCGCGTCGCCGAAACGGCCCGGCAGATCTACCGGACGCAGGGTGATGCGGTGGCGCGCTTCGGCGATCCGCTGAGCACGGGCGGCTCCGGCAGCTTCTGGCGCTGGCTCCACAGCCATCCGCCGGAGTCCGATCTCAGCCGGTTCTGGAAGGCCATCTACGACTCGCGTCCGGATCTGCAGGGCGCCTTCCCCGACACGCGCGGCGACGGCGCGCGCGCGTTCATGACCTGGGCGCGCCACAGCGGGCTCGCCGAACACCAGGTGCCGGAGGCAATGCTGACCGGGAGCGACCGATGAGCGTCGTCCGCGGAGGTGTCGCCATCTGCACGGCCATCACGGCCAACTTCGCGGCATTCGCGCGTGTCTGGGCCCGGTCGATTCGAGACGCGGGCCACCGCGACCCGCTGTTCGCCATCGTCACCGAACGCTCGTCGGCGCTCGGCGACTGGAACGAGCCGCTCTTCACGAGCGTGCCCATCGAGGCCTGCGGGCTGCCGGACCTGACGCGACAGACGTTCATCAACCCGCCGCACGAGCTGACCGTCCTGGCCGCCGCTGGCCCTCCGCTACGTGCTGGCGCAGGGTTCGACACGGCCATCTTCCTCGACTCCGACGTGTGGGTGCTGGACGACCTGGCCCTGCTCGTCGAGACGGCGGCTGCCCACGCCATCACCCTGTCTCCGCATCTCCTGGCGCCCCTCCGGGGCTCCGACCGCGCGGCGCGCGAGCTGACCATGCTGAGATCGGGCACCTTCAACGGCGGCGCCGTGGCCGTGAGCAACCGCCCCGAGGGCCACCGGTTCCTGGAGTGGTGGCTCGGGCGGCTGTCCACCCACAACCGCATGGCGCCGGGAGCGGGGATGCACCACGACCAGCGCTGGCTGGATCTCGCCCCCGGGTTCTTCGAGCGATGTGGGTGTCGTGCGCGACGCGGGGTGCAACGTGGTACTGGAATCTTCCCGAGCGCGGCCTCCACCTCCGGGCGGGCCGGGCGGCGGTCGCCGGAGGCCCGTGCCGGTTCCTGCACCCTGAGCGGCTTCGACCCCGCGCGGCCGGAAGTCCTCAGCCGCCACACCACGCGCGTGACGCGGGAGACGCTTGGCGAGGCGGCCCTGCTGCTCGACGCCTATGCGAGCGCGCTGGCGGAGGCCGGCCACGACCTCGCACGAACCACGCCCTTTTCCTATGCCGCCTTCGACAACGGCATCCCCATCCCGCTCCAGGCGCGCGAGACCTACCGTGACCTCGGGCAGACGAGCGCGCGATTCGGAGACCCGTTCGCGACGGGTCCGGGCTGTTTTCTGGAGTGGCTCCTGTCCGCGAGCGACGAACCCGGGCCGGGCCGGGGGCTGCCCCGCCTGTGGCGCGCCGTGTACGACAGGCGTCCGGACCTGCAGCAGGCCTTTGCGGATCCGGCCGGAGTGGATCGGTCCGGCTTCGTGCGGTGGGTGCGGGCGTCGGGCCTGCAGGAGCACGCCATCGACCCCGCCCTCGCGATGGACGAGGGCGCCGCTACCCCGCCCGCTTGAAGGTCAGTGTGCCGATCTGGCCGCCGCTGTCGTTCCAGATCCGCAGCGTGTCGCCTTCCACGCTGAAGTGGCGCCAGGTGGAGGGGTCCGCCGCGCTCGGAATCATCTCCTCCGGCGACCCGCGGCGCTGCACCCCGACGTAGCTCAGGTCTCCGCCCGACACGACGGCCTTGGCGGCGAAGTCGAGCAGGACGACGCGGGGAGGCGTCACCTCGGCAAGGTCGGGCGGCAGCTCGACGCGCATGGAGATGTTGTTGAAGGCGTCGAAGGAGAGCCGGCCCGACGCCGGAACGGAGCGTCCCTGCGCGTCCACGCTCATCAGCTCCCAGGTGCCCTGCAGGGGCGCGTCCGCGGCAGGCGCGGGGCGGCTGCTGGTGACGGCCGGACGGCGGCCGCCGCCTCCGCCCATGCAGGCCGTGGTGGCCACGATGGCGGCGGCAACGACAGTGCCCGTGATCGAGACGCGTCGGATGCGCATCGGCTTCTCCCTCCCGCACGCGCGGGTCAAGTGCGGCCCACTATAATTCTGCGGTGCCCGTGACGCTTGGTTCCACGACGCTCCTGGCTTCCACGCGCCTCGCCGGACGGCGCGTGGGCATCGTGTCGAACCCGGCCTCCGTCGACTCGACGTTCACGCACGTGGTGGACGCGCTCCTCGCAGCGCCCCAGGTGACGGTCGGCGCCATCTTCGGCCCGCAGCACGGGTTCCGCTCGGACGTCCAGGACAACATGATCGAGACGCCCCACGGTACGGACGAAGCAAGGCGCGTGCCGGTCTACTCGTTGTACAGCGACACGCGGGAGCCCACGGCCGAGATGCTGAAGGGCCTCGACGTGCTGGTCATCGACCTCCAGGACATCGGGGCGCGCATCTATACCTACATCTACACGATGGCCAACTGCCTGCGCGCCTGCGCACGGTTCGGCCTCGACGTGATCGTGTGCGACCGTCCCAACCCCATCGGCGGGGCCGCGATCGAGGGACCGATGCTGGAGCCGGGCTACGAGTCCTTCGTCGGCCAGTTCCCGATCCCGATGCGCCACGGCATGACGATCGGCGAGCTCGCCCGGCTCTTCAACGAGCGCTTCGGCATCGGCGCCCGGCTGGAGGTGGTGCCGCTGGCGGGCTGGTCGCGGTCGCAGTATGCCGACGAGGCGGGCGCGCCGTGGGTCATGCCGTCACCCAACATGCCCACCCTGGATACCGCGATTGTGTATCCGGGCACCGTCCTGCTGGAGGGCACGGCGGCCTCGGAAGGGCGCGGCACGACACGCCCGTTCGAGCTGGCCGGGGCGCCGTGGGCCCAGGCGGAGCGCATGGCCGCGCGGCTGAACGCCGAGGCGCTGCCCGGCGTCCACTTCCGCCCGGCGGTATTCGAGCCGACGTTCCAGAAGCACGCCCGCGTCGCCTGCGGGGGGTGCCAGATGCACGTGATCGACCGGCGCGCCTTCGAGCCCGTCCTGGCTGGCGTGGCGGTCATCGCCGCGCTCCGCGCGGAGGATCCGTCCGCCTACGCGTGGCGCCAGCCGCCCTACGAGTACGAGCACGAGAAGATGCCCATCGACATCCTCGCGGGGAGCCCGGCGCTGCGCGAGGCCATCGACGGCGGCGCCGCCGCGCGCGACATCGCGCAGGCCTGGCCGGCCAGCCACCGCGACTTCCTCGAGGCACGCGCGTCGGTGCTGCTGTACGCATGACGGCGCCGATCGACCCGCGGGAAGGCGAGGTCGTGCTGCAGCGCGCCATCCGCATCCGCGCGAGCCCGTCGCGGGTGCTGAACGCGTTCTTCGATCCCGACGACCTGGCCGCCTGGTGGGAGGTCTCGCACTCGGTCACGCTGCTCCGGCCGCTCGGGCCCTTCGCCGTGCAGTGGCCACCCACCGACTTCACCGACGAAGTGCTCGGTCGGCTGGGCGGCATCCTGCACGGCACGGTCCTCGACTGCGTCGCGGACGAGTCGCTTCATCGCGGACGTCTACTGGCAGCCGCCGGTCGGGGAGCCGATCGGCCCGATGGCGCTGTCCATCGACGCTCGTCCGGTCGGCGACGGCTGACCACGGAACTGCCATCCGTCAGAGCACCGATGACGACGGGCCGCGGTGGCAGCGGTACTTCCTGGTAATGGGCGGCGTGTGGGAACGCGCGCTCGCCGGGCTCAAGGCGCATCTCGAGCGGTAGGGATCGGGCATTCGGGGTGCAGGGTGCCTGGTGCCGCGGTGCCGAGTGCGCGTGCAGGGTGCCTGGTGCGCAGTGCGTGTGCCGGGTGCGAATGATCGAGGCATTGGGATTTTGGCATTCTGCCTCTTGCCTCTTGCCTTTTGCCTTTTGCCTTCCGCCTCCCAATTCCATATCCCCCACCTGCTATCCTCCCCACCCATGCCCCAGCCATCCGCAGACGGGAGCGGGACACCTCGGACACGTGATTCGGGGGCCTGGGGCCTGGCGGCGGCGCTGGTCATCGGCGGGATGGTGCTGGCAATGCCCGCATTGCCGGGCCTGCCGGCGCCAGCGCAGCGCGCGGGCGCGCTGTTCGTCACGTGCCTGATCCTGTGGGTCACCGAAGCCGTTCCCATCGCGGTGACGGCGCTCCTCGCCGTCGCCCTGCAGCCGGTCCTGGGTCTGGCTCCCGCGGGCGCGGCGTTTGCGAGCTTCATGAGCCCGGTGTTCTTCTTCGTGCTGGTGATGTTCGTCATCGCGCACGCCCTGACCTCCAGCGGTCTGGAGCGGAGGTTCGCCTACTGGCTGCTCGCCAGGGCCGAGGGGTCCACGCGACGGGCCGTGCTGCTGCTGATGGTGGGGACGGCCGCCTCCTCGATGGTCGTGTCGGACGTCCCGTGCGCCACGGTCTTCATGGCCGTCGCGCTGGGCCTCTTCGACAAGATGGGACTGGTGCCGGGCCAATCGCAGTTCGCGCGCGGCGTGATGATCGGCATCCCCATCGCCTCACTCATCGGCGGCATCGGCACGCCGGCCGGCAGCTCCGTGAACGTCCTAGGCCTCGGTCTTCTCGAGCAGCTCGGTGGCGTGCGGGTGCCGTTCGTGTCGTGGATGGCCATCGGCGTGCCGATGGTGGCGATGCTGGCGCCGCTGGCGGCGATCGTCGTCCTCTGGTGCTACCCGCCCGAGAAGGAGCGGATCACGGGCATCGACGTGGACGCCGAACGACGGGCGCTCGGTCCGCTCAGCCGGCGCGAACGCGTCGTGATGGCGATCATCGCGGTCATGATGGCCCTGTGGATCGCCAGCTCGTGGGTCCCGCAGATCGACGTGGTCGTCGTCGCGGTACTGGGCGCGGTGGCGATGTTCCTGCCGGGCGTCCGGCTCCTGCGATCCTGGAAGGAGGTCGAGGCAGCCACGTCGTGGAGCGCGCTGCTGATGATTGGCAGCGTGACGTCGCTCGGTGCCGTGTCGGCCAGCTCGGGACTGGCCAAGTGGCTGGTCGGCGCGACGCTCGGCGGGCTCGGCGCCTTCCCGCCCGGGCTGGTCGTCGCCGCGATCGGCGTGTTCATCGTGGTCATTCACCTGCTGGTACCGATCAACCCCGCCATCGTCGCGTCGATGGTGCCGCCCATCATCCTGCTCGCGACCTCCACCGGACAGCACCCCGCCCTCTACGCCCTGCCGGTCGTGTTCACGGCGTCGTGCGCGTTCCTGCTGCCGCTCGATGCCATACCGCTGGTCACCTACGGGAAGGGCTACTACCGGATGTTCGACATGCTCCTGCCCGGCGCCGTCGTCAGCGTCGCGTGGGTCATCGTGCTGACGGGACTGCTGCTCCTGCTGGGACCGATGCTCGGCCTGCGGTAAGTCGCGGTAGCATGCTCGGGTGGCAGCCGCCCGCACGGCACCTCGCGGTCCGATCCCACGAGGCGAGCCCGACGTCCACCCGTGTCCCGACAGCCCGGCGTACAGGCGACGGCGCTCCGTCATCCCACGCAGCCGCTCGTGGTCATTCCACAGACGCTCACCGAACTGACGGCGCCCGTGTACGGGCGGATGTCCATCGGTCCACGCGACCACGATCTGACGCAGCACCACCTCGGTGTGCCCATGGGCCAGCGCATCGCCATCGAAGGACGCGTCCTCGACGAGTGCGGGCGGCCGGTTCCGCACACGTTGATCGAGATCTGGCAGGCGAACGCCGCGGGCCGCTATGCGCACCAGGCCGACCAGTGGGACGCGCCGCTCGACCCGCACTTCACCGGCGCGGGCCGCACGCTGACGGATGCGGAGGGCGATACCGGTTCGTGACGATTCGGCCGGGTGCCTATCCATGGCGCAATCATCCGAACGCGTGGCGACCCGCACACATCCACTTCTCGCTGTTCGGCGAGGCGTTCCTCACGCGCCTGGTGACGCAGATGTACCCGGGGGACCCGCTGCTGCCGCTGGACCCCATCTTCAACGCCATTCCCGACGCCCGCGCGCGCCCGCCTGGTGTCCACCTTCGACCTCTCCCTCACCGAACCGGCGTTCGCACTGGGCTACCGTTTCGACATCGTCCTGCGGGGCGGTGCGCAGACGCCGATGGACGGTCGATGATGGCGGGGCTGACGCCTTTTCAGACCGTCGGTCCGTGCCTGCACCTGGGCCTGCGCGTTGGCCGAGGGCCGATGACGGCGGCCGGGCTCGATACCGCCATCGTCATTCGCGGCCGCCTCGTGGACGGTGCGGGCGACGGCATCGGCGACGGTGTCCTCGAGTTCTGGGCCTCGGGCTTCGACGACATCGGGCGCGTCTGGACGGATGCCGATGGTGGCTACGAGCTGCAGACCCTCAAGCCGGCGGGACGCGAAGACGCCACCGGCATCCACGCGCCGCACTTCGCCGTCCGCGTCCTCGGCCGCGGGATCATGACCGGGTACGTCACCCGCGTCTATTTCGACGACGAGCCCGAGAACACACGAGACGTCGTGCTGTCGATCGTGCCGGCGGAGCGGCGGGACACCCTCGTCGCCGCGCGCTCGGGTCCCTCCGAGTACCGCTTCGACGTGTGCGTGCAGGGCGAGGGTGAAACGGTGTTCCTCGATGCCTGACGCGACGACGCCTCGTCCGGCTCGCGCGGCCGACGCGGCGGATGCCCCGGCCTTCGGCCCCGGGCGTCGGCTCCAGGCGATGCTCGACGTGGAGGTGGCCCTGGCAGAGGCGCTGGCCGCCGCATCGGTGATTCCGGCGTCGAGTGTCGGGCCGATTCGCGGGGCGGCGCGGGCGGAGCACTTCGACCACGTCGCGCTCGAGGCCGCGGCGCGAGACGCCGGCAACCCCGTGATCCCGATGGTGTCGGCACTCATCGCGCTCGTGGCGCGGACCGACCCGGTCGCTGCCGGCCACGTGCACTGGGGTGCCACGAGCCAGGATGTGCTCGACACGGCCCTCGTCCTCCAGCTCAGGGACTCGGTCGGCGATACCGTCGACGCGCTGACGAGCGCCGCCGACGCGGCGGCCGATCTGGCGGCGCGGTACGCGGGCACGCCCATGGCCGGACGGACCTGGCTGCAGCAGGCGACGCCGATCACCTTCGGGCTCAAGGCTCTCGGCTGGATGTCCGGCCTGGATCGCGCGCGCGAGCGGCTGGCCGCAGCACGCAACGCCGCGTCGGACCTGCAGTTCGGCGGTGCCACCGGCACACTCTCGAGCCTCGGCGGCGCAGCCGCAGAGGTGGCCGCGGTCCTGGGCGCGCGGCTCGGCCTGCGCGTACCGGACACGGCGTGGCACACCGAGCGCTCGCGTGTCGCCGACCTCGCCACCGCACTCGGCGTGACGTGCGGGGTCCTCGGCAAGATCGGCCGCGACCTCACGCTGCTCGGACAGACAGAGATTGGCGAGGTGACGGAGCCGTCGACGCCGGGGCGCGGCGGGTCATCGACCATGCCTCACAAGCACAACCCCGTCGCGTCGGTGCGCGCCGTTGCAGCGTCTGTCAGGGCCCCGGGCCTGGTGGCTACGGTCCTTGCCGCGATGGCGCAGGAGCACGAACGCGCGGCCGGCGGGTGGCAGGCGGAGTGGGACACGCTGCCGGCCCTCGCCATGCTCACACTGGACTCCGCGTGCACCGTGGCCGGCGTCCTCCCGGCCCTCCGCGTGGACGACGCGCGGATGCGCGCCAATCTCGACGCGGCCGGCGGCGTCGCGCGGGCGGAAGGCCTCGCAAGCGCGCTCGCGCCATGCGTCGGACGGACCGAGGCGTCGCGGCTGGTATCGGACGCCTGCGCGGACGCCGCGGTCGGCGGACGCACGCTCGAGGAGGTCGCCTCGGCGATGCCCGGGATTCGTGCACACCTCGATGCAGGTGCGATTGCGGCCGCGCTGAACCCGGCCGCGCTCACCGCGGGCTGCCCGGCGCTGGTCGAGCGGGCGCTCACGGCCCGCCGACACGACCGGAAAGGTTCGCGGCATGGATGACCGACAGCGGTACGAGGCAGGCAGTGGTCGGCGGCGGGCCGTTCTCGGCAACGCGCACGTCGATCGCGCCGCTGGTGCGGCGACGCCCTTCACGGAGGAGTTCCAGGACCTGATCACCCGCTACTGCTGGGGTGAGATCTGGACGCGACCCGGCCTCGACGAGCGTACCCGCCGCGTGCTGGCCATCGGCACGATGGTGGCCCTGGGCCGATGGGCCGAGCTGCGCCTGCACGTCGGCGCCGCGCTGGACCACGGCGGCATGACACCGGAGGACGTCAAGGAGATCCTGCTGCAGCAGGCCATCTACTGCGGCGTCCCCACGGCCAACCATGCGTTCTCGGAAGTCGCCGCCCTGCTCGACGCCCGCGAGCCGCACCGCCGGCCCTGACGCATGCCCGAGCACACCACGGACGACGGCTGCCGGCTGGCCTATGAGGTAGTGGGCCGCGCGGACGCGCCGCTCCTGGTGCTCTCGAACTCGCTCGGCACCGATCGGAAGCTCTGGGACCCGCAGGCAGCGGCGTTCGCCGGGCGGTTCCGCCTGCTCCGGTACGACACGCGCGGCCACGGTGCGTCGGACGCACCTCCCGGCGACTACACGATCGACCGCCTCGGCCGGGATGTCCTCTCGCTGATGGACCACATCGGTGCGCGGCGCGCGCACGTGGCGGGCATCTCGATCGGGGGCCTGACGGCGCTGTGGCTCGGCGCCCATGCTTCGGAGCGCGTCGGCCGGCTGGTACTCGCAAACACGGCCGCGAAGATCGGGACACCGGACATGTGGGCCGAACGCCTGCGCCAGATCGACACCGATGGTCTGGCGTCGCTGGCTGACGGGACGATGGCGCGGTGGTTCACCGATGGGTTTCGCGAGGCGCACCCCGATACGGTGGCGCGGACGCGTGCCACGTTCGTTGCGACAGCCGTCGAGGGGTACCTGGGCTGCTGCGCCGCCCTGCGTGACACGGACCTCCGGGGGGCAGCAACCCGGGTCGTCGCACCCGCGCTCGTGATCACCGGCACGCACGACGTCGCGACCACTCCCGCCGACGGCGCCTGGCTTGCCGGCGCCATACCCGGCGCGACGCTCGTCGAGCTCGACGCGGCCCATCTGTCGAATCTCGGCTGCGCGGCCGCGTTCACCGGCGCCGTCATGCGCTTTCTGACGGATTGATCGGGAGCCCCGGTTCATGGCGATGCACCAGCCCTCGCTCGAGACCGCGGATCCGGACGGGACGCGCGCAGCGCAGCTCACGCGCCTCGACGCGCTCGTCTCGACGATCCTGCCAGCCAATGCGTTCTACCGCCGGCGGTTCGGCGCGAGGCCTCCCGCCGTCGATTGGGACTGGTTCGGCTCGCTGCCCTTCACCACCAAGCGCCATCTCGTCGAGGACCAGGCGGCCCATCCACCGCTCGGGGCCGTCGCGACGTACCCGGCCGACCGCTACGTGACCTACCACCAGACGTCCGGCACGTCGGGACGTCCGCTGATGGTGCTCGACACCGAGGCGAGCTGGGCGTGGTGGGCGGAGTGCTGGTCCTACGTCTACGCGGCTGCCGGCGTCACGGCCGCCGACCGCGTGCTCTTCGCCTTCTCCTTCGGGCCGTTCATCGGGTTCTGGAGTGCGCATGCCAGCGCGCGCCGACTCGGCGCACTCGCCATCCCGGCTGGCGGCATGGACTCGCGCGCCCGCCTCGAGCTGCTGCAGCGGGCCGAACCCACGGTGCTGGTGTCCACGCCCACCTACGCCCTGCACCTCGCCGAGGTGGCGCGGGACCAGGGCGTCGATCTCGCGGCATCGAGCGTGCGGACCACCATTCACGCCGGAGAGCCCGGCGCGTCCATTCCATCCGTGCGCGCCCGCATCGAGGCGGCGTGGGGCGCGCGCGCCTTCGACCACGTCGGCGCCACCGAGGTCGGCGCGTACGGGTACTCGTGCGAGCACCAGGTCGTCCACGTCAACGAAGCCGAGTTCATCGCCGAGATCCTGGTCCCCGACACGGACCGCGCCGTCGCCGAGGGCGAGCGCGGAGAGCTGGTGATCACGAACCTCGGGCGCGCGGGCTGGCCCGCCATCCGGTATCGCACCGGCGACCTCGTGACTTATGGCGGCCGCGCATGCGCGTGCGGGCGTCGATTCCTTGGCGCTACCCGGGGGCGTCATCGGACGAGCCGACGACCTCATGGTGGTGCGCGGCGTCAACATCTACCCGTCCGCCGTCGAGAGCATCGTGCGCGAGTTCGCGGTGGACGAGTTCCGCATCGTGCGGAGCCGGCGGGGCGAGATGGACGAGGTCGCCCTGCAGGTCGAGGGCGCCGGTCTCGATGCCGGCGCCATCGCGGATGCCCTCACGCGAAGCCTCGGCATCCGGTTCCCCACCACAGTGGTGCCGTCCGGCTCGCTGCCCCGCTTCGAGCAGAAGGCGCGGCGGGTAATCGATCTCCGGGACGGCGGCAGCGGCGCGGCGGGCTAGGCACGAAGCGGTATCATCCCGCGAGTCTGCCTGCTGCGTCGGATGACCCGGAAGGAGGCACCATGGCGTACGAGATCGCCGCGCTCGACCGTCTTCGGATCGGGCTGGCGGCCATTGACTGGTTCGTGCTCGCTGCCGCGTTCGGGCTCGCACTCCCGGTGCTGCTGGCCTGGCCGGGGTGGGTTCTCGGCGCCGCGGCCGGCCTCGCACTCATCGTGAGCGTGCCGGTCTTCGTCCTGCTGCGCGCGAAGGGCCGGAGGCGGCCCGGCTACAGGCCGGTCTGGTCGTTCGCAAAGACCTTCGCCGCGCTGGTCATGCTCATCGTCATCATCGCGGCGGCGCCCATCTACTACTACGCCGTGGCGGCCGGCGTCCGGCCGCTGGTCCTTCCGCTGGCCACGCTGACCAACGGCTCGAAGACGGTGGTCTTCCAGGCATGGTGCACGTGGGATCGGAAAGCTTCTACAAGTCGGTCGTCTACGACCTCGAGCAGGCGCTCGTGGACGGGTTCACGCTCTTCTACGAATCGGTACGCCCTCACCCGGCGAAGGCGACGAGTGGTTCGCGGCAACGCTCGCGGGAGGAGGGACCTGTCCACGTCGCATCGCCTCCTCGGCGAGGTGTGCGGGCTCGAGTTCCAACTGGACTACTTCAAGCTGCTCGACGCGGATCGTGCGGTGCACCCGGAGCGCCACGTCGTCGCGGACGTGACGACGCTGGAGTTGAAGCGCGAGTTCGACCGGCTCGTGCGGTCCGATCCGGCGTTCGCCGAAGCCGTCCGTAACGAAGCGGCGCCGGCGCAGGCGCCGACGGACGTGGCCGGCCTCGACAGCTTCATGGGCCTGCTGCAGGCCAGCCCCGTCGCGAGGCACAGGCGGGCATCGTCTGCCGCGGGCTCCTCAGCCGGACGCTGGACAGCGAGCCCGGCCTGATGAGCCCCGTCATCCTCGACTTCCGCAATCGCAACCTCGTCCGCATGATCGAGGCATCGCCGAGCGACAGGATCTACGTCACCTACGGCGCGGCGCACTACGCCGGCGTGGCCGCGCTGCTGGAACGCGCGCAGCCGCCGTGGACCGTCGAGTCGGTGATGTGGACCCGGCCGATCGCGCCGTAGGGGCCGTCAGCCCCGCGGGCGCTTGCGGTACTCGTCGCTCTTTCGCAGTTCGCCCTCGACCCGCTGCTGCGTCCAGCGCTCGCGCAGGACCTTGTCCACGTAGGTCCGGGAACCGGGGTCCGGCTCGCGCCGGAGCACGTTGAGGTACGCCTGGCGGACGATCTGCTCCGCCTTGGCGCGCGTCATGGTGTTCTTCTCGCGGTACTCGGGGCTGCGGCGCAGCGCCTCGCGCACCTGCTGCTCGGACCACCCGTCGTCGATCATCTTGCGCCGGTACTCGCGCATGCCAGCGGCGTCGGGCTCGCGGTCGAGGATGTCCTGATAGGCGCGGCGAATGACACGGTCCACGTTCGCGCCGCCCCCGAAGCCCGGACGGTTGCCGCCGAAACCGGGCCCGCCTCCGAAGCGGCCCTCGATGCGCACCGACGAGATCTCGTCGTTCCAGCCGTCCCGATCCAGGTTGCGGATGTCGGAGGTGTAGGTGCGCGAGCGGCCGCGGAACCGGCGGTCGCGGAACACGGTCACCTCGGCGCCGCCCAGGATGCGGATGGACGACACCTCGTCATTGGCGCCCGAGACCAGCTCGTCGAGCTCGTCACCGGCCTCGGCGCAGAAGTAGTCGCCACGGAAGTTGGCGTCCTCATAGAAGCACGCGCCGACACGGGGCATCCGCTGCGCGGACGCCGGCACGGCACCCGCGACCAGCACGGCACCCGCCACTGCGGCCATCACCACCAGCCCTCGACTCGTCATACGCACCTCCCCTGCGGCCATGGCGCCACTGAAACGTCGAAGTCTAGTATCGCCCCGAGGGGCCATCCAACTCCACCGTTCGCCGGGGCTGCCGGCATGGCCGGCGCAGGGAGGCCGGCGTCGGGGACATCAGGCGCGCGCCGGGCGGTAGGTGCTGAACGTCCAGAGGAATCCCTCGGGGTCCCGGGCGGTATAGGCACGCGCGCCGTAGGGCGTGTCCGCCAGTGGGGCCATGACCTCCACGCCGGCAGCGGCCGCGCGCGCGTGATGCGCGTCGGGGTCCGCCACCTGCACGCAGGTCGCCTGCCGCTCGGGTCCCCAGATGGTGTCCCCTTCGGCGCCGCCGTCCACCATGACGGTGGCGGCATCCATGTGCAGTTCTGCGTGCACCAGCCGTCCGCCTTCCCCGGGGACCTCGAGGCCGGGCGTGAACCCGAACGCCCGCTGGAGCCGGTCGAGGACGCGCGCCCATCGGCGCTCTTGAGGTCCACGAACAGAGAAGGCTCGCCCGACGCGCCGAAGCCATGCGTGCCGAAGCACCACAGGTGGCCGTCCGGTCCCAGACGGAGTAGTCGTGGGAGCCGTAGTCGGTGTCCTTCAGGGGCGCGGCGATACGCGCACCCGCGGACACGGCGCGCGCGTGATGGGCGTCCACGGCCGCAGCGTCCGGCAGCGCGACGTAGATGCCCGCGCGCACGGTCGTCCATGGGTTGTGGCCATCGGGCAGGTGCGCGCTGCTCAGGCCCACCGCGGCGGTTCCATACTGCAGCTCGGCGTGGGCAACACTGCCATCGGGTCCGTCGTGAACAGCCGTGCGCGCGAAGCCGAACGCCTGCTCCAGGACGTCCATGGCCCTGCGGGGATCGTGATATCGGAGCGCGGGTGAGATCTGCGTATGTGACGACGATGACATGGGAACCTCCTCTCGACCCTCCGAGCGTAGGCGCCCGTACCCGGACGGGGATTGGATGAAATTCACCGGGCGGTGTCGGCGAGGAATCCGCCGCCGTCCGGCAGCAGGCTGGCGGCCAGCGCACCGGGGGTGGTGCCGGCGAACTCGCGCGCATCGCGGGTGAGATGCGATTGGTCGTAGTAGCCGCACTGCAGCGCGAGATCGGCCAACGAGGTGGCGCGTTGCGCCTTGATGCCGTTCACCACCTCGCCGAAACGCAGCACGCGAGCCATCGTCTTCGGTGGCAGGCCGAACTCGTCCCGGAAGCGGTCGATCAGGTGCTTGCGGCTCCAGCCGACATGCCGTGCGACATCACCGATGGGCAGACGGCCCTTCGAGCCGGCGATCTGACGCCACGCGTCGTGGACTTCGGGCGCGAGCGTGAACGGACGGCCGAAGCGATCGGCGAGAAGGCCATCCATCAACGCAAACCGTTCGCTCCAGCTCGAGGCGGCCGCGATTCTTTCTTCGCATTCGGCCGCCACCGGCCCCAGCACGTCTCCGAGATGGGCGGCACCGTTCGCCAGGTCCGCCAGTGGCCGCCCGACGAGGCGACGGATGGCCAGGAGCGTGAGGTTCACCTGCACGCCACCCGACAGGCCTGCCGAGCCTACCAGTTGCGCCCGATCGTAGGCGCCGGTGATGAAGCTGCCGACGTCGGTGAAACCGGCGCCCGCGGCGTCGTAGAGCCGAATCGGCGCACCGATGCTGATGATGAGCGGCGCGTACTGCGTCGGCAGCTCCCGGCGCACGATTGGGACGCGCATCTCTTCCATCCAGCCGATGTACTCGGCCGCGAAGGGACGCACGCGAGCAGACGCCGGCGCGGTCGCCATCTCCCACCAGCCAATGGACGACTGATGGCGAGACACCCGCACACGCGGATCGGACTCGACGGCGGGAACGGCCCTCACGGCCGATCACGCTAGCACGTCCGGGACCCGCGCAGCCGGGTGCCTCAGCACACGCCGGCGGCGGATCAGGTAACCGCTCGGCCGACGCCCCAGCCCACGAGCAGCAGGATGACGAACAGCACGAGGAAGATCACGCCGATGATTTTCGCGATCGCGAACGATGCGCCGGCAATGGTCGTAAAGCCGAGCAACGAAGCGATGGCGCCAATGACGAGACAGGCCAATGCGAGTTGCAGCATGGAGGCCGCGATTGCAAGAGGATTGCCGGCCTGATGGGGGCGGCAGTCGCGCCACTTTGGCAAACGCAGTGGCCACACAGGGAAGCGCTGAACCACTTACCCGGCCCAGAGCGTCGGCCCTGGTCTTGCAGCTCGCCTACGCATGAGCAGCGGCCCCCGCGGCCTCGTGCACGCAACCGACGACACCCCGGGCATTACCCGGGAGCGCCGCGGCACCGGATTCGTGTATCGCAGGCCCGACGGACGCCGCGTCACGAGGGACGCCGATCTGGCCCGCATCCGGGCGCTGGCCATCCCGCCGGCGTGGACCCAGGTCTGGATTTCGCCGAGGCCCCAGACACACCTGCAGGCCACGGGGCGCGACGCACGCGGCCGAAAGCAGTACCGCTATCACCCCGAGTGGACCCGCGTCCGCGACGAGACGAAGTATTTCCGGCTCATCGCCTTTGCCGAGGCCCTTCCGGCGCTCCGCCGGCGGACCATGCGGGATCTGGCGGTGTCGGGATTGCCGCGGCAGAAGGTGGTGGCCGCGGTGGTGCAGCTGCTGGAGAAGACGCTCATCCGTGTGGGCAACGACGAGTACGCGCGTGACAACGGCTCGTTCGGCCTGACGACGATCCGAGACCGCCACGCGCGGATCTCGGGCGGCGAGGTCCGGTTCCGCTTCCGCGGCAAGAGCGGCAAGTCGCACGACATCACCCTCGCCCATCCCCGCCTCGCGCGCATCGTCCGCCGCTGCCGCGACCTGCCGGGCAGCCGGCTGTTCCAGTATCTCGACGAGCACGGCGACGTCCGCGAAGTGACCTCGTCTGACGTGAACGCCTACCTGCGCGAGGCGATGGGCGAGACGTTCACGGCCAAGGACTTCAGGACGTGGGCGGGCACGGTGCTGACCGCGCGCGCCCTGGACGAGCTCGAACCTCGCCTCGTCACGCACGGCGGCCGAGAAGTGGTGGTGCTGGCCATCGACGCGGCCTGCCGCCTGCTGGGCAACACGCGGCCGGTGTGCCGCGCCTGTTACGTGCACCCCGACGTGATCGACGCGCACGTGGACGGCACGCTGGCGCGAATGACGCGTGCGCGCGGCGGGCGCCGCCGACGGGACCTCGCGTCGGCCGAGGCGCTGGTGCTCGCGCTCCTGCGGAAGCGGCGCGCCGCAGCCCGGCGCGCCGCCTGATCGGCTACTCGCCCAGCGAGTAGAACAGGTCCACGTAGGACTTGACGGCGCCGTCGATGCCCGCGACCTTGGGGTTGGCCGACTCGATGAGGTAGAACTCGTCGGGCGCGTGCGCGCCGGCGCCCAGGCCCAGGCCGAACTGTCCGGCCGGGAGCCGCAGCGGCGGACCGGTGAAGGTGACTCCGGGCCACGATCCGGCGAGACGGGGCCACAGCAGCGGTAATCACGCCAGACTTCGAGTAGGCCGAGACCATTGCCTTCACGAGCAGCGTCGGGCGGCGTCTCGGTGGGGTCGTATCCGCCGGTCATGTTGACCTCGATGTCGCCGTAGCCCTTCGCGAGGTGATCCTTCAGGAGCTGCAGCGTGCCCTCTGGCCGTCATGTCGGCACGAGGCGCATGTCGATCTTCGCGACTGCGCGGTGCGGAGGATGGTCTTCCCGCCCGGGCCCGTGTAGCCGCCGACGAGGCCCTGATGTTGATCGTGGGCTGCGTCACCAGCAGGAGCGAGGCCGCGCCACGACTCGTTTTGCGGTGCACACGTCGAGACGCCCAGCGCCTTCTTCGTGGTCAGCTCGTTGGAGACGGGCGTCGGCCGTCTCGAAGATCTCCTTGAGGCGCGGGTCGAGGGGCACCACCTTGTCGAAGAAGCCCTCGACGGCTGGCGTGTGGCCGTCCTCGGTGACGAGCGTGTTCAGCGCCTTCACCAGGCGCCACGCGGGGCTGTCGATCTGCGCCTCGTAGCTCGAGTGCACATCGGCGGTGGGCCCGCGGCCCCACTTCTCGCCTGATGACACGAGCTCCAGTTCCACGATGCCCTTCGAGCCGAGGTTCACCTGCACGGTGCCGTCGAGGGCCTGGTTGTCGAGCGGGATGATGATGCCCACGGCCTTGCGGAGCGCCGCCTCGACCTCGGGCTTGAAGACGACCTCGCCGAAGTTGGGCGAGCCGATCTCTTCTTCGCCCTCGCAGACCAGGACGAGGTTCACCGGCAGCGTGCGCTTCGCGGCCTTGAACGCGTGCAGGGCGGCGAGGAAGGCGACCTGCGGCCCCTTGGTGCTGGCGGCGCCGCGCCCACCATGATCTTGCCGACGCCCGGACGGCCACGATCCGGCCTTCGGAGCGGCGGTGAGCTCCACTCGGACGGGGTCGCAACAAGCTTGACGTCGCATATGAAGTAGACGGCGAGCGTCGTGGGCGCGCCGGCGTCGAGCGTGGCGAAGACACCGGGCTTCCCCTTGGTCGGCACCACTTCCACGTGACCGAAGCCCGCCTCGCGGGCAAGCCGCGCCATGTGCTCCGCGCCTTCCGGATATCCCGTGTCCTCGGCCGCGATCGACGGCAGCGCGATCCACTCGCAGGAGCATCGTGATGGTGGCGTCGTGCTGCTGTGGGATCCGGGCGATGACCGCGTCCTGGTCGCCGGGTGCCAGGAAGCCTCCCGTGCCGGTCACGGCGAACGCCGCGGCGCCGGCCACGCTGGTCTGGAGGAAATCGCGCCGGGTGACATCGTGCGGATCGACTGGCTTCATGGATGGCTCTCGCGCGCGCCGTGAGGGGAAACTATACATTGCGGGCCTGGGGCTTGGGGGCTTGGGGGCTTGGGGCCGGGGCTTGGGGCTTGGGGCTTGGGGCTTGCAGGCTGGGGCTTGGAGGCTTAGGCCGCAAGCCTTCAAGTCCGCAGGTCCGCAAGTCCCCAAGTCCCCAAGTCCGCAAGCCCTCAAGCCCGTCCCTGCCCGGTTATGATGCTTCCCTCGGCCCGACGTCCCTGACCTGGAGCACATCCGATGGCTTCGTCACGACGCGCGTGTCCCCGCCCTCGCCGCTGCCGTCTGCAGCGCGGCCGTGTTCGGCCCGTCGCTCAACGGCGCGGCGCCCACCTGCGATGGGCAACGGCGGCATCACCCTGCCGCAGGGCTTCTGTGCCCAGGTGGTGGCCACTGACCTGGTCCGGCACGTCACGCGGTGGCCGCGCCTAAACGGCGACCTCTACGTGGCGCTCATGACGCGCGGCGGACGGGGCGACCGGCCACTGGCGGAGGCGTGGTCGGGCTGCGCGACAACAACGGCGACGGCACGTTCGACATGAAGGAGCCGTTCGGCTCGGGCAGCAATGACCGGTGTCGCCATCCATCAGGCTATCTCACCGGTGCACCCCACCGTCATCGAGCGCTACAAGAGCCACCGCCGCCAGCTCAAGCCCGTGCCGGCGCCGCCGAGGTCATCGTCAAGGACCTGCCTGCCGAAGCGCCAGCACGAAGACAAGGGCATCGCCTTCGATGGGAAGGGTTCGCTCTACCTCAACATCGGCGCGCCCTCCAACGCCCGCCAGAGCCTGACCGCCGCCCGGTGAAGGACAGATCCTGCCCGCTGCTCGATACCCACGATCTGGAAGTTCAAAGGACAGCACGCCGAACCAGACCATGGCGCAGGGCACGCGGTTCGCCAATGGGCCTGCGCGCCAGATGCTGGCCATCGAGTGGTACGACGACGCGGCTCTACATCCCTGATGAACAACCGCGATCAGCTCGACGTGTTCTGGCCGGATCTTCACCGCGAAGGACAACGCTCGAGCGCCCGGCCGAGCCGCGTACCGGGCGGTGCAGGGCTCGAACTTCGGCTGGCCCTACTGCTACTTCGACTACACGACGAAGAAGCTCGTGCTGAACCCGGCGACGGCGGCGACGGAACCAACGTGGGCCGGTGCACTCGAGTTCACGCCGCCGGTGGCCGCCTTCCCCTGCCCACTGGCGCCGGTGGCCCTCACCTTCTACGACGGCACGCAGTTCCCCCAGAAGGTTCGGGGCGGCGTGTTCGTGGCGTTCCACGGCTCATGGAACCGCCTGCCCGAGCAGGCCGGCAACGTCAGGTGTTTCAGCCGATGGCCAACGGCAAGGCCACCGGTGACTTCGAGGTGTTCGCGGGCGGGTTTGCCGGGCGCGACGGCTCTACCAGCCCCGGCGACGCCGTCTACCGGCCCGACGGCGTGGCGGTCGGTCTGCCTTTCATCACCGAAAGCCAGAAGGACTGTCTGGCGCGTGATGGTCGCTCGGGCGGCAGCCGCTAATCCACTCACCCGGCATCCGGGCGCGATCTCAGACGAAGTAGAGCTGGAACCCGCGCCCGGTCTCGGTCGAGACTCGAGCGCGCCTAGGCGCCGCGGCGTTCGCTCGGTGCGCGCCGTCGCGCGCATCGGGCCCGGAACGCGGGTGGCGCCGCCTGATGCCGCGTCACCGCCTGCATTGCCGCGGCCGCCCGCAGCACCGCGGGCTCCTCGCCCGGCCCGGCCCAGAACGAGAGTCCAACCGGCATCGGATGCGCCATCTGTGTCGGCGCGTCCTCGTTGGCGACCGTGCGTACGACGTCCGGTCGTCGGTGGGCGAACCGCGGCTCGTAGACCACGCGGTTGAAACCTGCGGGCACCGTGATCCGGAATGCCGAGGTTGGCGCTCGTGTAGCGGCCGACCGGCTGGCCGTTGACCGTCGGCTGCGACGCCCGCCGATGAGCGGCGTGGATGGTGATCGTCGGATTGACCAGCACGTCCAGGTCGTTCTGCTGCATCACCTTCTTGACCACCATCCGCATAGGAGGTCACGCATCTTCATGTTGTAGGTAATGCCGTCCGACACGAGGTTCGTCCGGTGCTCCCAGTTGGCCATGGCAGCCCGCCGGGCGCTGTAGGTGGCGTTGCGGTTCGCGATGCCCAGTCGGTCACGCGCGCATCCCCGCGTTGCAGCAGATAGCGGGCCAGGCCGTAGGCAAAGCTGGAACGACTCGGGCCCCTGGTTGATCGTCCGCAGGTTGATCTCCGGCGAGAGCGGGCGCCCGGCGCTCGGCGAGCGCCACGATGCAGTCCCGCGTGGCCACGTCGACCCAGGCACCGCAGGGCCAGCGCGCCGTCGCGCGTGGTCCGCTGCAGCAGCCGGGGCATGTGGAACGGAAGGATCTCCTGCCAGCGCATCCGGAGTCGGTGCATTGCAGCCCGGGATCGTCGTCCGGATAGGCGGGGTCCACCGACTCCACCAGCGTCGCCCACAGGCGTCCTCCCAGCACCTGGCAACTCCGCATCTGTCAGGTCGCTCATCGCCGCATCGTTGGCCGCAAGCCACCATGGCTCGCGGACGATGCCGACGCGCAGGCCGGCGGTGGGCCTGCCGCCCACGGGCCGCGCGGCGAACGACGCGCATATGGGGCCGGACACGAGCTCGGCGGCAGCGCACTGTACGATCCCGGCGTGATCGAAGAACGATCCGTCTGCGCGCGGAGCGCGTCGAGCACCCGCGCGGTGTCGTCGAACTGCGCAGGATGCCGGCGCGGTCGAGATAGGGGATCGGCGCCGATGGCGCGTCGCATGGCATGAGGCCCTTGATCGACCATCTCGACGATGCCGTTGCGCCACGCGGGCTGACGGCACGACCTGCCGGTTTCGCAGATGGAGCACGCGGACAGGCTGGCCGCGACGGCCGCCGCCGAGCCGGAACTGGATACGGTTTTCCTGCGCCGTGTCGCATGGGCTGCACACCATGCCGCCCCACGTGTCTGGCAAGGCCGGCACCGTAGCCGGTCGCTGCGCCTTATCGTTTCCCGCCGCTGGGATCCCTGCTCCTGGCGCGTACTCAGCCGAGGTTCGCCTTGGCATGATGATGGCGCCCTGATCGTGCAGCCGCGCGACGATCGTCGAGTCCTTCGCCGGCATTACTGCCCATCGCGCAGTTCACGTCGGCGCCACCGGTGGGTCCTGACAACCTTCGTGACCTGAAAACGTCCCTGAAGGATATTCGCCACAGCACATCGGTGATATGTCGAGGTCCGGCTGCTGCCACGCGCCGAGCCCGCTGCCTGCCGATGCACAGTGTGCGCGCGGAGCGGTTGTACGCGGCGGACAGCTCGACGGAAGCGGGACCTGACGCAACCGGCGCATCGCAGGCAGCCGGGCAGCTCACCGAGCGCTCGCCGCGGATGCTGAGCGTGCTGAGCGCGTTCACCGCCGGCGTCCGGCATGCCCGCCACCATCCTCAGTACCGCAGCGACAGGTCGGACGCGCTGGCGCCCATGCGGCCCAGTCCAGCGGGTCGCATAGCGCTCGACGTCCGGCACGGGGACGCGAGCGCACACCTTGAGGAACGCGAGCGGCCGGCCCGCGCGCATCGGACCGGGCCCCGCGTCACTGGCGCGCCATCGGCGGTCACCAGCGCGCTGCACGCACCGTCGTAGGCCCTGCCCAGATCGATGTAGGCCCTGGACGACCAGCGGGGTGGTGCGGCCCTCCTCGATGGCGCGGTGCACATCGGCAATGGTGGCCTCTTCGACCTGAAAGGACGCTGAGGATCGACGGCTGTTCGCGCGCCTGGCGACGAGGGCACAGCCGACAGCAGCAGCACCAGATGTCAGAGCCAGCGCGAGGCACCAGCGAGCGAACGCGTTGTGGGGCGGGTCACGATCACCTCCGTGGCCGGTAGCATGGCTGGCTGGCTGCGAACATGGAAGGCATGTCGAATCCCCATGGATCAGCCGTCCTGCGTCGCGAGCGGAGACAGGTTGGAACCAGTCCTGCAACCACTCCCGCGGAGGCACGGACATGGACATACCGACCCGATGTGGCTACCCACTTGTGCCAGCGACGCGCCAACGTGCGGCTCGGCACGCCCGCTGGCAGTGGCTCCGCGGCCGCGGCCATGGCTCAGCTGGCAAGCCGCGAGTCCGACGATCGCACGATCGCAGCCGGCATCGAGCGCACGCTCATCCTCGATCCCCGCGTCGTGTCGTCAGAGGTCGTCGTGGAAGTAGAGGACGGCGCCGTCGAGCTGCGCGGCACCGTACCGGGCCCGCTCGCGAGGGACGCGGCGGCCGCCATCGCCTTCGGCACGCCCGGCGTCACCCGCGTCGACAACCGTCTCGCGGTCCGGGGCACAGGGGCCGTGGACGAGGCTCGCCGACACGGTGTGATCGCTGGCCGGGCGCGACGACGCGCCGTCTGCCCTCGTGGTGGGCGTGGAACGGCCACGCGACGCTGGCCGGCACGATGCCGTCGCAGGACGCCGCGCGCCGCCTCGAAGCGCTGGCGGTGGGGCTGCCCGGCGTCACGGTGACAACCTCGTCACGGTGCAGCCATCGAACCGCCGGTCGGCTGCGGCGAGCGGCGCGTTGGACGTCGCAGCGCGCCGCGCGCGGCCGGCGCCGTCGCCGCCGGCCCTGGCGACCGGCGGCTTCTTGAACGCGCCATCAGGCAGCAGCGAAACGAGCTCCTTCGTGGACGCCTCCGCATCCGGGTCCTCGTCTCGAACGGGGTGGCCACCCTCAGCGGCGTCACGCATCCAACCGGAACGAGCGCCGCATCGCGGAGGAGAACGCCCGTGAGGGCGGGCGGCCGTCGTCGTCAACCGGCTCGCCGTGGTCCGCGAGTGGGGAGCGGGAACCGAGGCGGCAGACATCGGGGCCGGCCTCGACCGCACAAAGTCAGCGCTTCTTTGCCGCCCGCGGCTGGCGCGGCTGAGGCGAGCGCCAGCGCCACGGCTTCCTCGGCGTTGACCTGCCCATGGCCGTATTGCAGGCTCACGCCCTTTGCGATAGCGTGCGGCCGACCCACCGATCTTGTCGGCCGTCTCTCTCCAGAGGATGCCGCCGACCTCCTGCCCGGTGAGCGCGTCGTTGGCCGACAGGACGAGTGCGGCAACGTCGCGCCGCCAGTGGCGTGGCCGAGGAGGTGCCCCCGAAGTCATCACAGCAGGGCGCCGCTGGCGTACCTGCGCGACCACGCCGGCTGACGTCCGTCGTCGTGGATGCCCTGACATCCTCGTCCTCGCCGCCGCTCGAACACAGGCCACCAATCCTCGCCGCGCCGCCGGGGCATTGCGAACGCTGGGCCGGTTGTCGACGGCGGCTGACGCTGAAAACACCCGTGGATGGCCGATGGAAACCCGATCCCCGTCGCGCACTCGTTGCCGGTGGCGACGAACACCGCCGCTCCTTCCCCGCGCCCGACACCGCGGCATCCTGCACGGCGCTCGATAAAGTCAGTGCTGTGCCGTCGCCCAGCTGCACACACCACGCTGGCGATGTGGCGGCGGACGCCGTCGGCGATGCGGTCGAGGGGCGCCGTGCTGCCGCAAACACCTTCACCGAAGCACCTGGCATCCGTAGGTACGCAGCTGCCACCGCCAGCCGCGCATCACAGCTGCGCAGGCGCCCCATGGATGTCGTTGACCTCGGTGTCGTCGTAGGCGGCGTGAACACCTTCGGCCGCGGATTCGAAGACAACCGCTCACAGGTCGCGCCCGCCGGTCCCTGCCTCGCCTTGGGATTATCCAGATAGCCTCGAGGTCCGATGGTCGAGCGTCCACGCCGCCATCGACGACGCTACGACGATTTCGCTTCGTTACCGCGACCAGCGCTTCAGTGCCCCTCGGCCTGCACGCCCGCGTGAGCGCCCCGTTCTGACCGCTGCTTTTGCCAGGTGCCACTGCCAGCTCGAACAGCCGCCCGCGCGCGTGCTTGCGCACCTCGGTGATGAAGTTCGGCGCGGCGTAGTCCACGAGATCGTCGGCCTCGACGAGCAGGCTGGCGAGGTCCAGGTGCGCGAGGCCCGGCATGGCCGGCACGACGATGTGGGCGGACGGGTCGAGCCTACCGTGCGCTTCACGACCAGGTCGAGTCCGTGCAGTGTTGCACGGCGGCGGCCGACGCCCGGCCTTAGCGCAGGACGATCTCCTTCGGTCGCCATGAGCCGGATCTTCGATCGGCGTTCGACGAACACGGGCAGGTTGCGTTCGACACGGGCGGCGAGGCGCTGTAGGCGCATGCCGCGATGCTGCCAACCACGCCCGTCTCCGTGCCGGAGCATGACGGAAGCGGTGAAGCGGCGCGATAGCCCTGTGTCACTGCGGGCCGCCCGTGACGCTGGTTTATGGCGGTTCGTTGCGCGCGTCGCGGCCCTCTCGGCTGGCGAAGCGGATGCCGATGTCGTTCTCGGCGAGGTCGTGAGCTGGATCGGCGTGCCTGCGGCCGAGTAGTAGGGCCATCCCCGCCTCCGCGCGTCAGCGTTTCACGTTCACGATGTAGTTGGGCTCCGCGAACTCCACGTCCTCGCGTGCCCCGATCCGCCTGGCCACGTCCAGGCGTTCGTACTGAGGCGCGCGCCACTGCCAGCACGGATTGCGTGGCCACGAACTTCGTCGCTTCGCGCCACCGTGACGTCCTCGCTCCGCGATGGCCTGAGCGTGCGCCGGGCGCCCGATCCCGCCGCAGGCGCACGATCTTCGTCGGTCGTGATCTCGCCGGCTGCCCGTCTTCGCGTCCGCTGCATCGGCATTGTATGCCATCGCCGCCTGTTGTGTAATCTCGTCGAGCACGCGCGCGCGTCCGCCGGGGTGCCGGTGCATCGCGCAGCACGAGCAGGTTCGGAGGGCCCAACCGCCTCGACGGTCCTGATCCACTCTTCGCAGCCCGGCACCGCCTGCTGCCGACCGGCCAACGCATACGGCCACCGGTCATGGATCCTCGCTGGACGACGAGGACGTGCGTGGGCGAGCGGCGCGAGGGAGGACTGGGCATGGGACGCGCGGTCGAGGCGTCGCCGTGCCGGCAGTATAGCGCGCCCGTCACGCCGCGGGCTGGCCGTTGACCTCGGCAAAGAACCACGCATCGTCGAAGCGCCGGCGGGCGGCCAGCGCGGCACGCCGCTCGAAGACGTCGCTGTCGGCGAGGCGATCCTGTGCGGCCGCCACGTACGGGTTGCCGTGCACGGCGTCGCGCACGTGCCTGATGCGGGTCGGCGAGAAGTGCAGGTGGATCATCCGCAGGAAGTTGTAGGTGATCTCGCCGTCGTCCACCTCGTAGTTGTCGCGCGATTCCCGGAAGTAGTGGGCGACGGTCACGCCGGGATGCACGACGATGGCGTAGCCGAGCAGCCAGGTACGCAGGCACATCTCGACGTCCTCGAACCCCCAGCGCGTGAAGCCCGCGTCGTAGCGGCCCAGCGCGTCGAAGGTGTCGCGCCGGAACACCTGGCAGGCGCCCGTAGTCAGCGGCGCCTCGTAGCCATCGTGGCGGTCGGGAGACTCGAACCAGCAGGGGTCGAGCGTGTAGTCGGCCCAGTACATGCCGCAGCCCCGTGGACGCGGCGTCTCGAGCTTCGTGAAGCTCGGCCCGCACATGCCCACGCCGGGATCCTCGAGCACGTCGGCGAAGCACTCGAGCCAGCCCGGCGACACGCGGCAGTGGGCGTCCATGAAGACGAGGTTCTCGCCCCGCGCGTGCCGCGCGCCGAGATTGCGCGCGCGGGCCACGCCGAGGCGGCCTCCCTTGACGATGCGGACCCCCGGCATGCGTCGGGCGCGGAGCCGGTCCACGCTGCCGTCAGTGGACCCGTCGTCCACGACGATGGTCTCGCAGGACACGCCGCCAGCGTGGTCGGCGATGCTCTCGGCTGTCATCGAGAGCATCGCCCCTTCGTTCAGGCAGGGCAGGACGATGCTGAAACGTGGCCGTGACGCTGGCATCGGCCGCCTATCGCCGCGCGTTGCGCATGAGGTGCTGCGCCAGTTCGATGAGCTCGGCGGCCTCGGCCAGCGAGTAGCCGGTGGCCTCCGCAACGTCGTAGGGATCGGCGGTCACGATCTGGTGCAGCCCCTCGAACCCGGCGGCCTGCAGTTCCCCGGCCGCTCCGGCCAGCTCCTCGAACCGCGTCAGGGCCAGGTCCTCGGGCGCGAAGATCGCGTTGCCGAAGCGCACGAACGGTGTCACTGCCGTTCCCATCATGGGACCCGGATCCGGTCCGGGGCCCGGGAACCGTGTCACCTCAGGAGGGAAGCCGGTGAAGCGGGTCAAGGCCGTCAGCCGCGTCAGCTGCGTGAACCGCGTCAGCGACGTGAACCGCGTGATCGGTGTCAGCCGCGTGAGCCGGGTGAAGTCGGTGAACCGCGTCAGCCGGGTGAGTGGCGTCAGCCGCGTCAGGCGGGTCAACGGCGTCAGCCGCGTCAGGCGCGTCAGCCGCGTCAGGTTGGTGAGATGCGTCAGCCGCGTGAATCGCGTGAGGGCCGTGAAGCGCGTCAGGCGCGTGACCGCGACCTCGGAGTGCTTGAAGAAGAACGGATCGATCGAGGCCGGCACCTCCGTCACGCCATCGACGGCAAGCAGGCGGCCGGTCGTGAAGTCGTGGTTGCGCAGGAACGTGACGCCTTCCGGGAAGTTCGACGGGTCGGGCGTGTTGTTCGCGCTGAACACGCCGTAGAAGGCCGGGCCCACCGCCATCATGTGCATGTAGTCGCCGATGTAGGGCAGGAACGTGGGCGCCGGCGTCGTGGCCGGCACATCGGCGAGCACGTGGGCGGTCACCGTCGTGAACGCATCGGAGGTGAGTTCGAGCCTCGCCTCCCAGCGGCTCGACGCGCCGGCGCCGGTCACGCGCTGGTAGGCGAAACCCACCCGGCCGGTGGAGTTGATGGCGAGCGCCGGGTTCTTGGCGTTGGTGATGGTGCGCAGGTCCGCCGACCAGGTGGCGCCGCGATCGGTCGAGCGCCGCACGTGAATGGTGTACGCGCCGGCCTGCACGTCGCAGAACGCGATGTACAGCACGGAGCTATTGGTCGGGTCCACGGCAATCGACAGGTCGCCGCCCAGGCGCTCCTGCCCCAGCGTCCCGTTCCACGTGAACTGCACGCCGGTGGCCACACGCCGGCCGGACAGGCCGTCGCCGGGATCCGTGAGCGCGGTGAACGGCGTGGAGCCGGAGCCCCAGTTGTCGTCGCGCACGACGACGACGTCGGTGGTGACCTGGCCTCCGCTGCTGAACGAGCGCCAGCCGTAGAAGACTGCGTAGACGGTGCCGTCTGCGTGGACGGCCGGGCGGATCTGCGGACCGTTCTGTCCGGCCGTGCCCGTGCTGCGCGTCTCGATGCGGACCGACGTGAACCCGGGCGAGGTTCCACCCGCGTTCAGGCTGCGCTCCACCGTGGCCGTCCGTCCGGACGGCGCGGCGAAGTCGTTGAGCCCGACGTAGACGCGGTCGTTGCCGGCGCCCGGCCCCGATGGGACCGTCATCGCCTGGACGAACGGCTGGTCCACCTGGTTCCGGTCCACGAGGACCGTCATCGCCGTCGGCGACGCGAAGTTCGTGGAGCGCAGGATGTTGAGGCGCAGGTTGCCCGGACGCCGCAGGATGCCGGCGTAGAAGCGATTGCCGGCCGATCCGAAGCGCGGCACGATGTCGCCGGTGCCCGTGCCGCTCCCCGCCTGGCTCGGGACGATCGAGTTGAGCACCCAGCTCGTGCCCCCGTTGGTCGAGACGAAGACGGGGGCGTTGGCGCCGCCCATCGGATCCGGCGTGAACGCCGAGATCGCAATCTGGTTGGCGTTGGCGGGATT
Organism: Vicinamibacterales bacterium; assembly: GCA_041394685.1. Lineage (GTDB taxonomy): Bacteria > Acidobacteriota > Vicinamibacteria > Vicinamibacterales > UBA2999 > VFZN01. The sequence continues at coordinate 11,295 of JAWKHU010000055.1, read as the reverse complement.
GACGGCGATGTTGGGCTCGCTGTCCTGGTTGGTCTCGCCGCTGAGCGCGTTCGGGATGATGTTGACGACGGTGATCATGCGCGCCCCCCTGTCAGCGGTTCAGGATCGTCATCACCCGCTCGGCAAACTCGGCGGGCAGGTAGTCATCGGGGCTCACCACCACGTACTCGTTGCGGGCGGCGCCGGCGGCGGCACGGACGGCCTGCGTGTCGCTGGTGGCCTTCTTCTCACCGAGGAACCACACGCCGGTATCGCCGACGGTGAACTTCGGCGCCATCGCCCACCGCACGTCGGGTGAACCGGGAAAGCGCACCACGACCTGGCGCGGCTTGCGGGTGCCCGCGCGCCGGGCCGTGGCCGGCACCTCGTCCACGGCAATGACGGCCTTGCGCCACTCGGGGTCGTGCTCCGTGATGGGCGCGCGCGGCAGCCGGGGCGCCTCGCTCACTTCGGTCACGCGCCCGGTCACGACCAGCTCCGCCTGACTGGCCCGCTCGCGCAGCGCGCGCTCCGGCGCCGCGGCCAACGCCTGGCGGCTCTGCCGGACGGCGCCCTCCGACTCCGGCACCAGCTTCACGCAGCTCACGGCCAGCCCCTCGCCGAAGAGCCATCCGTTGGTGTGGAAGACGTACGCCTTGCCGGTCGTCGCCTTCTGGCCCTTCGTCAACTGCACCGTGATGTCGGCGCCTTCGAACCCGGCCATGATCGGCGGGCCGTCGAGAATCTCGTCCACGTGCACCACGAGCGTGTCGCGCGTGAGCGGCACGTCGTCGAACGTGGCCGCACCGCGTTGCGCGACCGAGCCGCGGAACACGAACTGGGCGGGTGTCGAGGACGCACCCGAGGAGGCCGACCGTGACTTGCGGGCAGCCGACTTTCGCGCCCGCGTCGCGGACGTCTTCCGGGATCGCTTGGCCATGACGGACCTCCTTGGTCCAACTGCCGGGCGTCAGGAACGGCGGATCAGGAGCGCCGTTCCGGCGCGAGGTCTGCGTGGCCGCGCACCGCGACCGTGACGAGGTGCCGCACCGTCGATGATTTACCACGTCACCAGAAGGCACCGGCCTCGAGGACGAAGCTGTGGAACTTGTATGCCACCTCGGCTATGCCAAGCGAGAGCGCCAGCGTGGGCGCCTGTTCGACGAGTAGACGACGCAGCGGGAGCGAACGGACGAGGGTGTACATGCAACCTCCTCGGACCGGCGTGAGCGACGGCTCTGTCGGGACGCCGCGCGATGATACGCCCGGCCCCATGGGCTGTAAAGCACAAGACGGGCGAAAGTCGCGTCACAGGCTCGCGCGATCACCCGAATGCCATGGATGAGCTACGTAGCCGTTACAGCGGGCCCCGCATCCCGAATCCCGCACGCAGCGCCGCACGATCGATCGCGATACCCTCCGCGTGATACACGTCCACGATGCGTATTGGTGAGGTCGTCGAGTGACCATGGACAGCACGATGAAGTCCGCACGCCGGCCCTCCTCCAGCATCCCGATGTCGGACAACCCGAGCACCGCGGCACCGGTGGACGTGGCCGCGCGAATGACATCGGCGGCGGCATCCTGGCACGCGCCATCGATTCCATCCGCGATGCTCGGTGAAACCGGCGCCTGGCCGGTTACCCCGTGTCGCCGCAGAGCACGATGCGCATCGCCACCGGCGTGCCGCCGGAGACTGGTTTCGAGAGCGTATGCGGCTCGGCCCGCGCGACGGCCTCCGGGGTGGCCGCAGCCACACCCGCCCTCCACGCCGCCAGCGTCTCCGGGGTCTGCGTCTCCGCGAGCGCGGGATCGTCGAGCCACTCCGGGCCGTCCACCAGCGGCCGCTGGATGCTCATCGTCGTGCACGCGACGGTTCCGTGCGCCTTCATGAGCGCGACCAGCTCGTCGTCCACACCGGGCTCCGCGCGCACCATGTGCGCCAGTCCGTCGACGCCCGCCCGCACCAGCCCCTTCGCGTCGTCGAGGTAGTACACGTGTGCGATGGCCGGCAGGCCCTGCGCGTGCGCCTCGTCGATGATCGCCGCGTAGATCTCGGGCCCCATCTTGGCCTTGGTGCCGCCGCGGTCGTCCACCCACAGCTTGACGGCGTCCGGCCGGGTTGGGCCAGCGCCCGCACGTAGGCGCGGGCGTCGTCGGGGCTGGTCGCCTCGTGAACGATGTCGGTGGCAAACGCCGGACCGCCGTTGGTGGTCCCCGGTGTCGGCACCACGATGCCGGGTCCCGACGTGAAGAGCCGGGCCAGCGTGGGGTCCGCCAGGGTGCCGGCGCGCTGCTCGTCGCGAATCGCCAGCTCCACGCGCTCGCGATCCGTGCCGAGGGCGCGGAACGCACCGACACCGTAGTAGGTGAACCGGCGGAGATGATCGGTTAATGCCCTCGCGGCTGTGCGCTGCGGCCGTGGTCGCGCCCTTCATGTAGCCGATGTGCCCGTGCGCGTTGACGATGGTGGGCATCACGGTGCGCCCGCGCAGGTCGATACGCACGGCGCGCGAGGGCTCCTCGACGGCCCTCCGGTCCGACGGCTCGGAATCACGCCCCGCAGCACGACGAGCACCCCGTTCTCGATGGGCGGCCCGCCGTCACCGGTGATGATGCGCGCCCTCGAAGACCGTAGCGCCGGCGAGGGGCGCCTGGACGGGATGCGACGCACGCCCCGGCGAGAATGGCGAGCGCCATCAGGCCGAGCGCGTGGGGGCGAGGGAACGACGACGGACGGCGACGGGTGGAGCGGTCGGGGCGCTGGAGCATTGGCGGTCTCGGCGACGCGGCCAGCATGCGCCCGCGAGCGGCCGAGACGCAAGCGGCGACCGCGATCAGTGCAGGGCGCGTGCGCGTGCGAGCAAGGCCTCGGCGTCCCTGGCATCGGCATGGTCCGGCGCGAAGGCGCGCCAGAAGTCCCGTGCCTCCTCGAACGCCGCGATCGCGTCGGCGGCGTGTCCCTCCGCGAGCGCCACCTGCCCGAGGCCGATCCGGATGTCGGCGCCGACCGGCGTCATCACGCCCTCGACCGACGTCCGCATGGCTTCGGCTTGCTCGAACGCCGCGTGCGCGTCTGCGGAGTCCCGTCGTGACAAGGCGATACGGCCCCGCTCCATGGCGACGACAGCCATCAGCGCGCGAACGCGCGGGTTGCGGGGCGATTCGTCGTTCGCGCGGTCGAGCAGCGCCGTGGCCCGGTCGAGCCGGCCGGCCTGCCGCTCGAGCTGCGCGAGGACGACCAGCGCGTGTCGGTCGGCCAGGGTCCGCGGCGGCGCGTCGGTGATCAGCGGCTGGATCATCGCGCGCGCCTCACCACTGCGGCCGAGCCCCATCAGCGCGGCCGCGTGCTCCACCTGGAACACGCGCGTGGCGTTGGCGTTGCTGCCCGTGCGGAGCAGGGCGATGGCCTGGGTGTACTCCGGCTCCGCCTCGCCGTAGCGCCGCGCGGCGAGGAGCACCCTGGCGATCGCCGCGTGCTGCCCGGCCACATACGACGGCGGCAGCGTGATCTCGCCGATGTCCGCGGCCGAGGCCTTGCGCAGGTTGTCGAGCGCGGGGCCGATCTCCCCGTACGCCTGCTGGATGTTGGCGAGGGTGCCGAACAGGTGCTGCACGTAGAGCCCGTTCTCGCGATACACGTCCTCGCCATTGGCGGCCGCCTCCTTGAGGTGCCGCACGGCGTCGGCCGTGCGGTCCATCTCGAACAGCGCCCGGCCGTACACGTTCTGCGCCGCGATGACTCGCGGATGCTTGGGATCCTGGCCGTAGGCGGACAGCGCGGCGAAGTACGCCTTCTCGGCGAACTCGAACCCGAGCTCGGCCCGGCCCTTGAAGCGATAGATCGAGGCGAGGCTGTCGAAGGCGTCCGCGCGCAGGCGATGGGACGGCGGCAGGATCCGCTCGGCGGCCTCGAGGGCCTCGCGCCCGGCCGCCTCGGCCTCGGGCGTCACCGCCTGGCCGTGGTTCAGCATCAGGCCGACGCGCAGCAGCTTGGCGCGCACGAAAGCCTCGGAGTCGAGGCGCCCGGTCCGCCCGAGCGAGGCCTCCACCTGGTCGAGCGCGGCGTCGGCGGGACTGGTGTCCGACTCGTATTGCCGCGCGGCGGCCAGCAGCAGGCGGGTTTCGACCGTCTCTTCCGCATCGGGCCCGTAGAGCCGTTCGCTCTCGGCAGCCGCCGCGGTGAGCACGTCGGCGCCACGTTCGAACGCCCCGATGCCGAGCAGGCTGTCACCCAGGATCCGCTGGAGCTCGACGCGCTCGGCGGGCTGGCTGCCGAGCTCACGATCGACGCGATCCCGCGCCATCTCCAGCACGTCGGCAGCGGTGAGCGGGCGCCCGCTGCCGCGCAGGTTGGGATCGACGTCCTTGAAGATCGACGCGATGAAGTCCTTGACCGCCTCGGCCCGCTCCATCGCGCGCTCGGCCCGCCGCTGCTCGGCGCGGGCCACACCGGCCTGCCACAGCGCCACGCCGGCGCCGCCGAGCACGGCGGCCGTGATGGCCGCGGCGGCGCCCACAGCCAGCCGGTTGCGACGTACGAACTTGCGGATCCGGTAGACGGGCGAGTCGGGCTGCGCCACGACCGGGCGCCCGTCCACGTAGCGCGTCAGGTCGTCGGCGAACGCGGTGACCGACACGTAGCGGTCGGCCGGGTCCTTCGCCAGGGCCTTGAGCAGGATGGCGTCGAGGTCGCCGCGCAGACGCCGCCCGACGGCCGGATCCCGCGCGGCGTCGCTGGGCCTGACGGGCTCACCCGACAGGATGGCGTCCTCGAGTGCGGCGGCGGTGTCACGGGCCGGACGATACGGCCGCGCGCCGGTGAGCAGCTCGTAGAGCATGACGCCGAGGGAGTAGACGTCGGTGCCGACGCCCAGCGGCGCCTGCGCCACCTGCTCGGGCGAGGCATAGGCCAGCGTCATGGCCCGTCCGCCGGCGCCGGTCACGGTCGCATCCGCGGCCGTGGACTCGTCCAGCAGCCGCGCAATGCCGAAGTCGAGCAGGCGCACGGCTCCGTCGGTGGTCACCAGGACGTTGGAGGGCTTCAGGTCACGATGGATGACGAGCCGCGCGTGCGCGTAGGCCACCGCCTCCATGACCTGCAGCATGAGCCGGACCCGCGCCTCGACCCCGAGTCGCGCCGCCTCGCAGTAGCGGTCGATCGCCTGCCCCTCGACGTACTCGAGCGCCAGGTAGGGCTCGCCGCTGTCCGTGAACCCCGCGTCGTAGAGCCGGGCGATGTGCGGGTGCGAGAGGGACGCGAGGATGTCGCGCTCGCGTGCGAGACGCTCGGCGAGCCCGGCACGATAGGCGAACCCGATCGGCAGCTTGATGGCCACCTGGCGGTTGACGAGACCGTCGGGCCGATCCGCCAGCCACACCGCCCCCTGTCCGCCAGACGCAATCTCGCGGAGGAGGCGATAGGGCCCGACCAGCGCGCCCGCACGGCCCGGATGGAGCGCCGCCCCGCCGCCATCGGTGACCCAGGCCTCGCGCAGCTTCGGGAGCGTGTCGAGAAAGGCGGCGTCGCCGGTGAGGGACGCCTGCTCGAGCATCTCCCGCAGCCGCGGCTTGAACGCTTCGTACTCGGCGCTCAGGCCCTCGAGCCACGTGGTGCGCGCCGCCGGAGGCAGGTCCAGCGCCTCGTCGAGCAGACGGCTGAGCGTGGTCCAGGTCTGAACGTCCACGCCATCTGTATACCAGACGCGTGTGGCACCGGGCAGCACGTGCGGCATCGTGCCGATCGTGTCGCGGGCCCGTGCGTCGCATCACGCGCCCGCGCACCGGTGGCCGTCAGCGCGTCCGGCTCAGCAGCAGCGCCTTCAGGGCCGCAAGCTCTTCTTCGAGCTGCGCGATCCGATCCTGCTGCCGCTGCAGGAGGTCGGCTTCGCGGCGCCGCTCCCGCTCGAGCCGCTGCACGTCGGCCAGCAGCAGCGAGGGCAGCACGTGATACTTCACCGTCATCGGCGCGCCCGCCTCGTCGTAGGCCACCAGCTCCGGCATCACCTCCTCGACCTCCTCCGCGATGAGGCCGTACTGGATCGGCGTGGAGCCGTCGGCGAAGGCCTGCCTGTAGCGGAACTGCACGGGACGCAGCGCCTGCAGCGCGTGCGTGACGCCGCCAGGCAGGTCGTCGATGTCGAACTTGGTCCGCCGGCTCGACGACACGGTCCCGAGCTGGCCCGCGCTGTCGATGACCACGGGCACGGCGTTGTTGTTGCCGGTGGTGATCCCGCGGACGCCGGAGGTAAAGAACCGGGTCTGGAGCGCCGTGCCGACGCGGATCGTCCCGCTCTCGACCGCGGCGGCCGTGCCGCCAAGGTAGACGTTGTTGTCGCCGTTCAGGAGCGTCGAGCCGGCGCTCCAGCCGATGGCGATGTTCTGCGTGCCGGTCTGCAGCGCGGTGAGCGCCCCCTTGCCGACGGCGGTGTTGCGGTCGCCGCTGGTCTGCTGGTCCAGCGCCAGGGCCCCGAGCACCGTGTTGTCGCTGCCCGTGGACAGCAGGCCGGCCGACCGTCCGACGTAGGTGTTGAGGCCGCCCACCAGGTTCTGGTTGCCGGCACGGCTGCCGACGAACGTGTTGTCGTCGCCCGTGGTCGTGAACTGGCCGGCGAGGAAGCCGACGAAGGCGTTCTCCTCGCCGTCGATCTGGGAGCCCGCGCTGTCGCCGACGATCGTGTTCCGGATGCCTTCCTCAGCCGAGGCCGCCAGCGCGCCGGCGAAGAGGTTGTTGACGCCGTAGTGGCCGAAGATGCGCGGCGTCCCGCCGATACCGAACGCGGTCTGCGTCATCACCGCACCGGCCGTGAGCGTGCCGCCGAGGACGCCGTTGCCGCTGATGTTGAAGTTGGCCGTCTGGGCCGAGCTGACGTTGTTCCTCACGTAGTCGGCGCTGCCCGGCAGCGGCGTGCGTGCGTTCGTCAGGCGGACGTCGCTGGTCACGACGTACTGGTTGGCCGCGACGCCACCCAGTTGCGCGGCATTCGCCGCGTTCGAGACCGGGTCGCACTGCGGCGTGCCGGTGGGGCCGACGCCGCGCAGGTACTGGTTCGCGGGACAGTTGCCCGTCAGGCGCGCCTGGACGGCGGCGAAGTCCGCCGACACGGTGACCGCACCGGACAGGCCGCCACCGCTCAGCCCCGTACCGGCGCTCACCGCCGTGATGTCTCCACCCGACGTGGACGAGACCGCCTCGCACGCGACCGACCCGTCCTCGGCCACGCCCGTCATGAGCTGACCGGAGGGGCAGGCGGTCGCAATCCGCCGCTGCACCTCGGACGCGTCGATGTCCACGGCCGCAATCGAGCCATCCGCGATCGTGGCGCTGTCGACCGACCCGTCGCGGAGCGCCGCCGCAGCCAGCGGGCGCGGGCTGCCGCCGCCGGCGCCGCCATAGATCAGCGTGCCGGTGTGGCCCAGGCTGTCGGTCCAGGGCCCGCCGAGCGACGCGAGATCGATCGTGGTGTCCACGTGCACCGGCGTCCCACCGGGGCTGGTCACGATCGTCAGGCCGATCTCCACCGTCCCATCGGGATTGAGGACGGCCATGCCGGTGGCCGGGGCACGGGTGCCCGCGCCGCACTGCGAGTCATAGCCGTCCAGGGTGTAGGACGAACCGTTCTGTGTCACCGCAACGGTCACGACGTTGCAGAACGGTGCGAGTTGCCAGCTGAAGGTGCCCAGCGTCTGGGCAGGGGCGGGCGCGGCGAGGGCCGCGAGCGACAGCGCCATCACGCTGGCGCGGACGAGAACGCGAGACATCGGATCCTCCTTGCGGGGCGGATGGGGGCTCCGCCGCTCCCTGCGGTGAACTACGCAAGGACGACCCGAAATCCGGACACGACCTGTCAGCGGGGGCGCAGCATCTGACCGAGCATGAGGCGGGCCTTCTCCCAGTCGCGCCGCACGGTGCGGTCGGTCACCCCGAGGGCACCGGCCACCTCCTGCTCGGTCATGCCGGCGAAGTAGCGCAGCTCGACGACCTGCGCCGCGCGCGGATCCACCTGGGCCAGCTCGTCGAGGGCCTCGTGCACCCGCACGATCAGGTCCGCATCGTCGGGCACCGAGACCGGCAGGTCGGTGGCGAGCGTGAGGCGCGCCAGGCGGCCGCCACGGCGCTCGGCCCCCCGACGGCGGGCGATGTCCACGATGACGGAGCGCATCACCTTGGCCGCCCAGCGCCGGAAGTGCAGGCTGTCGGCGAGCTGGAGCCGGCCGGCATTGGCGAACCGGAGATAGGCCTCCTGGACGAGGGAGCCGGTGTCGAGCGTGGGCGTGCGCAGGTGGCCGCGCAGCCGCGCCCGCGCGAGCTGACGCAGGAGCGGATAGCTCTCCTCGAAGAACGCTTCAGCTGCCGATGCATCGCCCTGCTGGGCGCGATGCAGGAGGCCGGTGAGTTCGATGGACGACATGCGCTGGCCGGCACCCCGGCGTGGAGTGCTCACGTCGAGTATGCCACCGAGCCGCGCGCGGGGGATACGCGCCTCAGCGCGGGCCGTCCGGCGCCCGACCCGGTTCCGCGGTCCGATGCGCGCCTCTGGCGACGAGCGCCCGTACCACCTCGGGCATGCCCTGCTGTTCGGCCAGAACGAGCGCGCTCGGGCCGCCACGGGCGTCGTGGGTGTCAGGATCGGCGCCCGCCTCCACGAGTGCGAGCGCAATGGCCGGCTGGTTCTGCCGGATCGCCCAGACGAGCGGGGGAGACAGATAGCGCTCGCCGAAATGGATGGTGAAGCCGCGCGAGCGGCTGTCGGGATCGGCGCCGTCTGCGAGCAGCGCTCGCACGGACGCCGCATCGCCGCGATCGATCGCGTCGTAGAGCCGGCTGTTGCCCGGCGCCAGCGTGGCAAGGGCGGGACCGGCGAGGAACAGGCCGACGATGAGGATGCGTGCGATGAGCTTCTGGGGTGCCGTGAGCGAGCGGGGCATGCGCGAGCGGGGCCGCCAGCATGCCCACAGGCATATCGGCGGCCGCGCGTTCTGGGCCGTCAACGGGCGTGCTTCGTAGAGATCGGGGCATGCCCGCGACCGCGCAGACGCTGACCGCCCAACTCCGCAGGCTCGGCGTCGCACCCGGCGACCTCGTCATGGTGCACGCGAGCCTGCGCCGGCTCGGTCCCGTCATCGGCGGCGCGGCCAGCGTCGTGCGTGCCCTGCTGGACGCGGTGGGCGAGCAGGGCACGATCGCCGCGTAAATGGACTTCGAGCCGTTCTTCGAGGAGGACGAACAGGACACGCCGGTGTTCGATCCCCGGACCGCCCGCGCCGCCCTCGACCACGGCGTGCTGCACGAGGTGATCCGCACGAGGCCCGGCGCAATCCGGAGCGCACACCCCGACGCCGGCGTGGCCGCCATCGGCCCGCGCGCGGCGTGGCTGACCACACCCCACCCGTTCCAGTACGGCTACGGCGAGGGCACGCCGTTCGCGCGCGTGGTGGAGGCCGGCGGCCGCGTGCTGGTGCTCGGCGCACCGCTCGACACGATCACGCTCCTCCACCATGCCGAGCACCTCGCCCGCATTCCGGACAAGCGCATCCGCCGCTACGAGCGGCTGATGCCCGCGCCCGGCGGCGGGGCCGCCTGGACGGCCTTCGAGGAGTTCGAGACGGCCGAGCCGGTGCACCCGGCCCTGCCGGACGACTACTTTCGGGAACTGGCCGAGGCCTATCTGTCCACGGGGCGCGGACATCGCGGCCCCGCCGGCCTGACGACCGCGGTGCTGCTGGACGCGGCGGACCTGGTCGCGTTCGCCACCCGCTGGATCGAGCAGGCGGTGTCTCCCCTCACATCCTGAGGGGAACATCCGCAGGCGCGCGCGCGTCCAAGGGTCCGTGAGCCCGCCGCCATTGACACTCCTGCAGGGCACGGTTGACCTGCTCGTCCTCCGCGCCCTGCAGCAGGGCCCCTCGCACGGCTACGCCGTCTCTCGATGGGTACGGGACCGGACCGACGGCGTGCTGTCCCTCGAGGACAACGCCCTGTACCAGGCCCTGCATCGTCTCGAGGCTCGCGGCTGGATCGCGGCCGAGTGGGGGTTGTCGGAGAACAACCGCCGCGCCCGGTTCTACGCGCTGACACCGGCCGGACGGAAGGAGCTCCGGAACGAGGTCACGGCTTTCCGCCGGTACGCGGAGGCCATCTTCAAGGTCATCGAGCCCGCCTGAGGTCGCCGACATGTTCCGCACCCCGTTCCGCCGGCTCTTCCGCTTCCCACTCCGATCGCGCGCCATGGTCGACGCCGACATCCGGGAAGAATTCCAGTTCCACCTCGACATGCGTGCCGCCGACCTCGAGCGGTCCGGCATGCCCGGGGACGAGGCACGCGCCCAGGCAGCGCGCGAGTTCGGCGACGCCGCGGCCGGCGCGGCCTCCTGCGCACGCACGTCCAATCGGCTGGAGGATCGGCGATGGCTCGCGGCCCGGGCCGAGGATCTGCTGCGCGACCTCCGGTTCGGCTGGCGTCTGCTCCGGCGCAGCCCCGGGCTCTCGCTCGTGGCCATCCTCACGCTCGCGCTCGGCATCGGCGCCAACACCGCGATGTTCTCGATGTTCGAGCAGACACTCCTCAGGCCGCTGCCGGTCGCCGACCCGGCATCTCTCGTGAACCTCGGCGCACCCGGGCCCAAGCCGGGAGGCGACAACTGCAACCAGGCCGGCGACTGCGACCAGGTCTTCAGCTACCCGATGTACGAGGACCTGGAGCGCCTCACCGCGGACACCGTGTCGCTCGCCGCCCATCGCGCCATGGACGTCACCATCGTCGCGCCCGGCGGCCGGTCGAGCGCGTGGGGCATGGCCACACTGGTCTCGGGGAGCTACTTCGCGGTGCTGCGCCAGGCGCCGGCGCTCGGCCGGCTGATTGACGAGACCGACGATGTGGCGGCGGGCGGGACGGACGTCGCGGTGGTGAGCGACGAGTATTGGCGCGCCCGGCTCGGCGGGCGCGCGGACGTCCTGGGCCAGACACTGATGGTCAACGACTACCCGCTGACCATCGTGGGCGTCGCTGCACCGGGCTTCGCCGGTACCACGCTGGGCATCCGGCCCGCGGTCTTCGTGCCCATCACGCTCAAGGATCGCCTGCAGTCCGGCGCGGCGTCCGACGATCTGCACGACCGGCGCCAGTACTGGGTCTACGTGTTCGGCCGGCTGGCGCCCGGCGTCACCGAGGCGGGCCTCCGCGCGGCCGTGAACGTGCCGTACCGCCGGATCCTCAACGAGGTGGAGGCGCCGCTGCTCACGGGCGCGAGCGACCTGCTGCTCGCACGCTTCCGCGCGCGGGAGGCGACTGTTGACGCGGGCGCGCGCGGCCAGAG
>JAWKHU010000054.1:0-103440 GCA_041394685.1 Vicinamibacterales bacterium | reverse complement strand
GCTCCCGAGCGGAATGCGCGTGGTGCCGCCGACGGTGAGCACGCCGGGCAGTCCCTCCAGCCGATCCATCCACGTCTCGTAGAAGGCGCGGCGCGCCTCCGCCGTCGTGAGACGGTCCGGCGCGTTGAGCTGCAGTGTGAGCACCGCGTCGCTGCCCAGGCCCGCGTCCACCGAGACCAGGCGCGCGAAGCTGCGGAGGAGCAGGCCCGCGCCGATGGTGAGCAGCACGGCCAGCGCCATCTCGGCGACGATCAGCGCCGCCCGCGCCCGGCGCCGGCCCCCCGACCCGACCGTGCCCCGCGACTGATCCTGCAGCGTCGAGCGGACATCGTCGCGAGCGGCGGAGAAGGCCGGCACGAGACCCACGAGGAGCCCGGTGCAGACGGCGACACCGAGCGTGATGGCGACGACACGCGCGTCCGGCGCGATGGTGTCGAGGCGCGGAATGCCGGCGGGCGCGAGCGCGACGAAGGCCTGCACGATCCAGTGGAGCGTCAGCAGGCCGAGGGCCCCTCCCGCCAGCGACAGCACGAGGCTCTCGGTCAGCGTCTGCCGGACCATGCGCGCGCGCGAGGCGCCGAGCGCGGCGCGGACGGCGAACTCACGCTGCCGGGAGACGCCACGAGCCAGCAGCAGGTTGGCGACGTTGACAGCCGCCATGAGGAGCACGACGCCGACGCCCGCGAGGAGGAGCAGCATCGCGGGGCGGACGTCCCCGAGCGTCTGCTCGGTCAGCGGCAGGACGGTCGTGCCCCAGCCCTCGTTCGTGCGTGGGTATTCGCCCTCGAGCTGCCGGCCGATGGCGCCCAGTTCCGCGCGCGCTTCGTCGATCCCGACATCCGGGCGCAGGCGCCCCAGCACCATCAACGCGTGGAGGTTGCGGACCAGGGCGCCCCCGTCGGTGGTCCAGCGCTCGCCCTCGAGCGGCATCGGGATCCACATGTCAGCGGTGCCGGGCCGGCCGGCCGTCGCCCACGGCCCGAACATGGACCGGTAGGGAAAGGCAAAGTCCGGCGGCATGACACCGACGATGGTGAGGGTTTCGTCCCCCGACAGGGTGAGGGGCCGGCCGACCACCGCGCGGTCGCCGCCGAACCGGTTCAGCCACAGCTCGTGACTGATGACGGCGACGCCTCGTTCGCCCGGCCCATAGGTGCGGCCCAGCGCGGCCTCGCGGCCGAGGAGGCCGAAGAGCGACGGGCCGGTGCGCAGCGCCCAGATGGCGCCGCCCGTCTCCTCGCCGCGCACGAAGACGCGCGAGAGGAACGACAGCGCGTAGTCCATGCCGGCGAACGACCCGCTGCGGTCCCGGTAGTCCACGAAGTTGGCCGGCGACACGACGTTCAGCGGCCGCGCCTCGTTGCGGTTGTCGCTCCACACCATGACGAGCGCGTCGGGATCGCCGTAGGGCAGCGGCTCGAGCAGGACCGCGTTGACCACGGTGAAGACGGCGCTGTTGGCGCCGATGCCCACGGCCAGGGCGATCACCGCGAGCGCGGTGAAGAGCGGCGCACGCACGGCCTGGCGCAGGGTGTAGCGGAGATCGGCGGTCACGGTGTCCCAGGTCATGGTGCGGCCTCCCGGCTCATACAGGTGTGGGTCCGATGCGGGCCAGAGCCACCAGCGCACGGCCGCCGCCCAGCGCTCCGCCAGGCCGCTGCGCACGTGGGCGAGGGCCACGCGCCAGGCAGGCCGGGCGCGATGCGCGGCGCGGTCGCGGCGGAAGTCGGCCAGCATCTCGTGCGCGAACCGGCGGCGGAAGGCCGCCGGGTAGGCGAGCAGCGCCAGCGCGATCAGGCGATCCGCCGGGGGACGGCTCACGAGGTCTCCTCCAGCAGCCGCCGCGCGATACAACGAGCCCGCGTGCAGCGGTGTGGCGGTTCCGGCGCGTGCGTTGACGTCCTGCATGATGCGGTAGCCGTGCTGCTCGCCATCGGCGAGCGCGAGGAGGATCTCGTGCGCCACGGGCGTCAGCGGCAGCAGGGCGTCGGGACGAAAGCGGTCCATATGCGTTTTCGGGAGCATAGACGGTGCGCACCGGAGATGCGGCGAAGTGGGCCCTCACCGCCTTGACCTGAAAGGGAGATTCGATTACCCTTTCATCCGGATATACGGATGAATCAGGCGGCCGCCCCCATTCTCGACCACATGGCCACCCTCGCCGACCTGGACGCGGTCCGCATGCTGCTGCCGCTATCGAGCCACGAGCTGACGGTGACCGAGTTGTGCGCCGTCCTCCAGTTGCCGCAGTCCACGGTCAGCCGCCACCTGAAGACCCTGGCCGACGACGGGTGGGTGGTGTCACGGCGGGACGGCACGAGCCGCTTCTACGCGATGGCGGCCGACGGGCTCGACGAGGGCGCGCAGCAACTCTGGCCCGTCATCCGGGACCAGGTCTCGGGCACCAGCGCTGCCGACCAGGACCGCCGCCGCCTGCACGGCGTGCTGCAGCGCCGGCGCGAGAAGTCACGGGCGTTCTTCTCGTCCGCGTCGGGCCAGTGGGATCATCTGCGCACGCGGCTGTTCGGCGCCCGCCTCCACCTGCTGCCACTCCTGTCGCTCATCGACGATGGGCTGGTCGTGGGCGACCTCGGGTGCGGGACGGGCCAGTTGAGCGCGGAACTGGCGCCGTACGTGGCGCGCGTCATTGCCATCGACGGCTCGGCCGACATGCTGAGCGCGGCGCGGCAGCGCGTGGCGGATGCGCCCAACGTCGAAGTCCGGGAGGGTGCTCTCGAAGCCCTCCCGCTGGACGACGCCTCCCTGGATGCGGCGCTCATCTCGCTGGTCCTGCACCATCAGCCCGAACCGGCCGGCGTGCTGGCCGAGGCCGCCCGTGTCCTCAAGCCGGGCGGGCGCGTGCTCGTCGTGGACATGCTCCCGCACGACCGCGCGGAGTACCAGCAGCAGATGGGACACGTGTGGCTGGGGTTCTCGGACGACACGATGCGCCGGTACCTGGCCGCGGCCGGCTTTGGCGGCATCCGGCTGCACGCGCTGGCTCCCGACCCGGAAGCCGACGGCCCGGCGCTCTTCGTGGCGGTGGGGAAGAAGGTGGGAGAAAACGGCGGAAGTCGGAACTCAGGAAATTCAGAATTCAGAATGTAGAAGTCAGAATGTAGAAGTCAGAAGCAGAAGGCAGAAGGCAGAAGGCAGAAGGCAGAAGGCAGAAGGCAGAAGGCAGAAGGCAGAAGGCAGAAGGCAAAAGGCAAAAGGGCCCGCAAGCCCCAGGCCCCAAGCCCCAGGCCCCAGGCCCCAAGCCCCAAAGGAGACCCACGCAGATGGCAACAGCAGTGAAGGACGTGCACGCATTCGACGCGGCCCGCAAGGCGGGACGTGAGCCGTTCAAGGTGAAGGACCTCTCGCTGGCCGAGTTCGGCCGCAACGAGATCCGGCTCGCCGAGCACGAGATGCCGGGCCTTATGGCCCTTCGGCGGCAGTACGCGGGCCAGCGGCCGCTGGCCGGCGCCCGGATCATGGGGTCGCTGCACATGACCGTGCAGACGGCCGTGCTCATCGAGACGCTGACCGAACTCGGCGCCGACGTGCGCTGGGTGAGCTGCAACATCTTCTCGACGCAGGATCATGCGGCGGCCGCGGTCGTGGTCGGGCGCCCCGAAACGGGTGGCACCGTGGACGACCCGAAGGGCACGCCCGTCTTCGCGTGGAAGGGCGAGACGCTCGAGGAGTACTGGTGGTGCACGGTGCAGGCGCTGCGCTGGCCCGACGAGGGCGGCCCGTCGCTCATCGTGGACGATGGCGGCGACGCGACGCTGTTCGTGCACAAGGCACGGCAGTTCGAGTACGAGGGCGTGGTGCCGGCGTTCAAGCCGGAGACCGAGCCCGAGGAGTGGGGCGTCATCCTCGACACGCTGCGCGCCGAGCTGAAGGCGCGTCCCGGCGTGTGGACCAAGCTGGCCGAAGGCATCCAGGGCGTCAGCGAGGAGACGACGACCGGCGTGCACCGCCTCTACGAGATGACGGCGGCGAACACGCTGCTCTTCCCGGCCATCAACGTCAACGACTCGGCGACCAAGAGCAAGTTCGACAACCTCTACGGCTGCCGCCACTCGCTCATCGACGGCCTCAACCGCGCCACCGACGTGATGCTGTCGGCCAAGGTCGCCGTCGTGTGCGGGTACGGTGACGTCGGCAAGGGCTGCGCCCAGGCCCTCAAGGGCCAGGGCTGCCGCGTCGTGGTGACCGAGATCGATCCGATCTGCGCACTGCAGGCGGCGATGGAGGGCTACCAGGTTGCCACGCTCGAGAGCATGATCGGCACCGCCGACATCTTCATCACGGCGACGGGCAACAAGAACATCATCACCGTGGACCACATGAAGCGGATGAAGGACAAGGCCATCATCGGCAACATCGGCCACTTCGACAACGAGATCGACATGGCCGGCCTCGCCCGCAGCGGCGCCACGCGCATCGTCGTCAAGCCGCAGTACGACGAATGGACGTTCCCGTCCGACGGCACGCGCCCCGAGCGCAGCATCCTGGTGCTCGCCGAGGGCCGTCTGCTCAACCTGGGCTGCGCCACCGGACACCCGAGCTTCGTGATGTCCTCGTCGTTCACCAACCAGGTGGTGGCCCAGCTCGACCTGCACTTCTCCGCCACCGGCAAGGAGACGCTGTCGGGCACGGCCTACGACGCCAAGCGCGTGTACATCCTGCCGAAGAAGCTCGACGAGATGGTGGCGCGCCTCCACCTCGAGAAGCTGGGCGCCCAGCTCACCACGCTGTCGCAGGACCAGGCCGACTACATCGGCGTCCCGGTGGACGGGCCGTACAAGTCGGCGCACTACCGGTACTAGGACCGCGCGCGCTGCGCGCGGGGGGAGCCAGGATCAGGGACGCGCTTCGCGCGGGGAATGATTGCGGCATTGGCGCATTGAGGCATTGGGGGGCGGCCGCCTTCGGGCGAGCCGCCCTTTTTTCGTCCGCGGCCCCATAATGAGGTGTGGTTCCGCTGTCCATCCTCGACCTGTCGCCCATCGTCCAGGGCGGCACCGCCGCCGACGCGTTTCGCAACACCCTGGACCTGGCGCGGCATGCGGAGCAGTGGGGATTCCGCCGCTACTGGCTCGCCGAGCACCACAACATGCCCGGCATCGCCAGCGCGGCGACGTCGGTGCTGCTCGCCTATGTCGGGGCGGGGACGACGCGGCTGCGGATTGGGGCCGGCGGCATCATGCTGCCCAACCACGCGCCGCTGCAGGTGGCCGAGCAGTTCGGCACGCTCGAATCGTTGTTCCCCGGGCGCATCGACCTGGGGCTGGGCCGCGCGCCGGGAACCGATCGCGCCGCGGCGGTTGCGCTTCGGCGGACGCTGCAGGCCGATCCGGACGCGTTCCCCGGACGTCGCCGAGTTGCTGGCGTCATTCGACACCGGTGCCTCACGCACCGCCGTGACAGCCGTGCCGGGCGCAGGCCTGCGCGTCCCGGTCTGGATCCTCGGGTCCAGCACCTTCGGCGCTCGCGTGGCCGCCGCGTTCGGCTTGCCGTTCGCGTTCGCCTCGCACTTCGCGCCAGCGGATCTCTTCGAGGCGCTGGCCCTGTATCGCCAGGGATTCAAGCCGTCCGCGCGCCAGGAACGGCCCTACGTGCTGCTGGGCGTCAACGTCGTGGCCGCGGACACCGACGACGAGGCGCGACTCCTCGCCTCGTCGGGCCGGCAGGCCTTTGCGAGCCTGCGCGCCGGCCAGCCCATTCCCCTCCCGCCGCCCTCCGCCGAATGGACGCGGCAGCCGGGTGACGCCGATACGGGCGGGGATCGCACGCGGGTGTCGTTCGTCGGCACGCCCGAGACGGTGCAGGCGGGCATGGCCGCCTTCGCCGAAGCCACCGGTGCCGACGAGCTGATTGTGGTGTCGCACATCTACGATCACCCGGCGCGCCGGGCGTCGTACCGCGCGATCGCGCCGGTGGCGACTCCCGCGTCTCGATCGCAGCCCCCCGCCATCCCCGTGGCCTGACGTGCGCTCCCACACCCGCATGCCGCGGATTCCGGTGGTCGCCGCCGTCTTCGTGTGCGCGGCCGCGTGCTGGACCACCCTCGTCGCCCAGCGGATGGATGCGTTCGTCGAGTCGCGCCATCATCCCGCCATCGCGTACGGCCGCGGAGCGTTCGACAACCCCGTTGCCGATCTGAACGCGAGGCTCGCCGACGGCGACGCGACGCTGGAGTTCGACGCCGGCACCGGGTACCTCCGTGCCACGCTCGACGCGCTGGGGATCTCGCCGGACTCGCAGCTCCTCGTGTTCTCGCCGACGAGCTTCCAGGCCAGCCACATCGCCTACGACAACCCGCGCGCCATCTACTTCAACGACACGGTGGCGGTCGGCTGGATCCGGGGTGCGCCGCTGCTCGAGCTCACCGCGCAGGACCCACGGCACGGCACCGTGTTCTATTCGATCGGGCAGTCGCCAACGGACCGGCCCACGTTCGGCCGGCAGGAGCAGTGCGTGTCCTGTCATCTCACGTGGGACACGCTCGGCGTGCCCGGCCTCACCATCCGCACCACGTCGAGACGGGCGGACGGCGAACTGGTGAACGGGGGGCCGGTGGATCACCGCCGGCCCTTTGCGGAGCGCTGGAGCGGCTGGTTCGTCACGGGGGCCTTCTCGCCGGGCGCGCACCTCGGCAACCGCCGGCTGGTGCCGGGCGGCTCGACGCCCCCGGCCGCCGCGGGCGGGCTGGCGAGCATCTCGGGCGAGTTCGACACGACCGGCTACCTGCGGACCACCAGTGATGCCGTCGCGCTGATGGTGCTGGAGCACCAGACGCAGGCCGCAAACATGAGCACGCGGGCAGGGTGGGAAGCGAGGCTGGGCGACCCCGTGCGGACGCGCGCCGCCGCGGAGGCGCTCGCCGACTACCTGCTCTTCGTGGACGAGGCCCCGTTGCCGCAGCCCCTGCTCATGACAGGGGCGTTCGCCGGCGCGTTCCCGGCCGGCGGCCCGCGCGACTCGCACGGCCGCTCGCTGCGCGACCTCCGCCTCGACGGCCGGTTGATGCAGTACCCGCTCAGCTACATGGTCTACACGCCGATGTTCGAGGCGCTGCCGCGCGAGTCGGCCGCCATCGTCCACGAGCGTCTCGCCGCGGTCCTGGACGGACGGGACGCGTCCCCGAAGTACGCGCACCTGACGCCCGACCTGCGCCGCGCGATCGTGGAGATCCTCCGCGAGACCCGCCCTGCGCTGGCCGCCGGCGTCCGGTAGCCGCGCGACATCGGATGACAGACACCGCGCGCGCCTTCGGTCTACAGTAAACAGGATGATGCGAAGCGCTGCCATCGGTCTGGTGGCCGCCGCCGCGTTGGGCGGCAGCCTCGCGTCGGCCGTGGTCCAGCGGCCCGGCGCTTACGGGGCGACCGCGACCACCCGGCCATCCGCTACAGCACCGGCCCGGTGGATGACGTGGTGGCGCGGCTGAATCGCGATCTGGGCAACGGCACCCGTACGCTGGCGTTCGACGCGACGGGCGCCGGTTATCTCCGTTCCGTCCTCGACGCCCTGGAGGTGCCCGTCTCGTCCCAGGTCCTCGTCTACTCGGAGACCAGCATCCAGGCGAAGAAGATCAACCAGGCCAACCCGCGTGCGCTGTACTTCGCCGACACGGTCGGCGTGGGATGGGTGCGTGGCGGGGATCTCCTCGAAGTTGCCGCGCAGGACCCGCAGCAGGGCGTCGTGTTCTACACGCTGACCCAGGAGGCCTCGCGTGCGCCTCGCTTCGAGCGCAACGACACGTGCCTGGCCTGTCACCTGTCGTGGGACACGCTCGCGGTTCCGGGCTTCCTGGTGCAGACCGTCTATCCACGCCGCAACGACCGCGAGTACGCCAACGGCGGCTTCGTTGACGATCGCATGCCCTTCGACGAGCGCTGGGGCGGATGGTTCGTCACGGGCGCACGGGTGCCCGCACGTCACATGGGCAACCAGCCGCTGATGCAGCCCGAGCCGCGCACCGGCCCCCGCGCAGGCTCACGTCGGTGGACGGGGAGTTCGACACCGCCGGCTACCTGCGGACGACGAGCGATGTCGTGGCGCTCGCCGTCCTGGACCACCAGGTGCACGCCGCGAACCTCATCACGCGGCTCAACTGGGAGGCGCGAGCGGGCACGCCGGATCGTGTGGCGGAGGCCGCTGACGAGCTGGCCGACTACCTGCTCTTCGTCGACGAGTCGCCGATTCCGGGCCGCATCGAGGAAACTCGGGATTTGCGGATGCCTTCCAGGCGCGCGGGCGCCGCGACCGCCAGGGTCGCTCGCTGCGCGACCTGCGCCTCGATGGGCGCCTCATGCAGTATCCGCTCAGCTACATGGTCGAGACGCCGACCTTCGACGGCCTGCCCGCCGCGGCTCGCGCGGCCGTGGTGTCACGGCTGTCCGCCGTGCTCGCGGGGCGGGACACGCGCGCGAAATGCTTACGCCCACCTCACGCCCGACCTGCGCCGGGCCATCATCGACATCGTCCGCGAGACCGTCCCCGGTCTGGACCTCGGCGCCTGACGCCGTACACGGCAAGGGCCGGGACAGCGTCCCGGCCCTCGTGAGCGAACGTGTCACCGTGCGGCCCTGTCGGCCGCGCGGCACGTGGTGTCTACTGCCCTGCGCTGCGCCGCGGCGGGGCGGGCAGGGTGCCCTTGTTGGCAATGGCCTTGTTGATGGCCTCGATGGTCTTGTCGGCGCGGAAGGCCACGATCTGCTTGGCCCACGCCGTGGCCTTGGCGCGGTCCGAGAGGTCCACGCCGTTGATCGACGCCTTGCCCGCCTTCACGCGCGCGTCATAGCGCACCGAGTTCGGGTCGTCGATGAACATGTTGAGCGTGATGATCGGGTCGTCGTGCATGTGCTCCGGCGTCGTCTCCTTGATGCCGTGCTGCTCCATGTACTTCGCGACGGTGGCGTAGTCGTAGTACTCCTGGATGTGCGCCACGAGGACGGCGTCGCCGAACTTGCGGTTCAGTTCCTCGGCGACGGCGCGCTGGCCGGCCTGGTTGCCGCCGCTGTCCCCGATGAAGAAGATCTGCGTGAAGCCGGCCGCCTTGAGCGACGAGGCCGTGTCGGTGAGCAGGGCACGGAAGGTGTCCTCGCGCAGGCTGATCGTGCCGGGGGTGGTCATGTGGCCGGTCGGCGGATCGATGTCGCCCTCGGGCACGTGCTTGATGACGGGGGCGCAGAGGGCGTTGCCCATCTTGCGGGCGATGGCGTCGCAGTTGGCCGTGAGCACGTAGTTGTGCTTGCCGAGCGCCAGCCACGGGCCGTTGGGCTCGTGGCCGCCCGTCGGGATGATCACGGTCGTCTTGCCCGCGGCCATCGCGTCGCGGACGTCCATCCACGTCATCTCCTCGAGCCACACCGTGTCGGCCTTCGGCAGCGGGTTGGTCGCGTCCTTGCAGTTGAGCGGGTTGTCGCGGCAGTCGCCGCCGCCCATCGATCGCGGATCGGGCGCGCGGCGCTGCCCGCCCTGGGCCGCGACCACGGGGGCGAACGCCACCAGGCCCGCCACGAGGCTCATCGCTCCGACGCCCAGCAGAATCTTCTTCATACGCGTGCTCTCCAGGTTCATCGACTCATCGGTCCAGGCCCGGCGCCACGCCGCCGGGCCGCGTGTCCGTGATTCAGTAGCTGCCCTTGGTCTCGCCGAACTTCACGCGGAACGAGCCATCGTCGAACCGCTCGCGATAGGCGGTGTGGCAGGTCTGGCACATCTTGCCCAGGTTGCCCGTCGTCGCCTTGACCTCGTCCCACTTGCCCGCGGCAGCCGACACCTCGATCGACTCCGCGGCCTTGCGCGCATCCTGCGCCCAGCCGATGGCGTCGGCCGTGCCGTGCGGCTTGAAGAAGGCTTCGGTCTGCGTGAACGCCGTCTTGAGGGCCGTGGCCTGTTCCTTGGCGCCGGCCGCGTCCGACTTCTCGATGATCTGGCGGAACGCGCCGTTGGCGGCGCCCACCTTCTGCATCACCTTCTGGAACGCCTCTTCCTCCGGGGTCATCTTCGGCGGCAGGCGGCGCGCGACGTCGTTCATGGCGGTGTTGATCACCGAGGTGGCGACGATGGCGGGCTTGCCGGTGTACCGGGCGAGGACGTCGGGGGCGATGCCGGCCAGGCGGTCCTTGACCTTGGCGTCGGCGGGATCGAACTTCACGACTTCGCCGATCACGGTGACGTAGGTGTTCAGCTCGAGCGGTTCGTTGAGGCGGGGGGCGAGGACCAGCACGTCCTGGTCGGCGGTCTTCGCCTTGTCCTGATCCACCGAGAAGGCGATGGGGGACAGCGACTGATCGACAATCGCCATCATCGTCACGTTCTCGCCGACGTAGGCCTCGGGCTTGGCCGCGAGGGTGCTGGCGACGATGGGGACGAGCGGCTTCTGCGCCGGGCGAGGAGCCGGCTGGGTCGGCGCGGGCTTCCCGCCGACCTGCTGCCGGGCTTCGGCCGCTGGCTGTTGTCCGCTCGGCGCCGGCGTGGGCGTGGGCGTCTGCGGCGCCTGCTGCGCGCGGGGACCGCCACCGCGAAAGCGAGCGTGGCGGCAGCCGCCATCAGCGCAAGCGCCGACGAAGCGCGACTGGTGTTCCTCTGCTCTGACATGTGGGGTTTGCCTCCTGCGGCACCGGCCCGGTGGAAGAGGGGGGCGCGGTCCGCCAATCTGCTGCATTGTAGGCGAAACGGGCGGGCTCGCCGCGGGCCATGATGTCTCTGTTTGTCATATGCCGCACCCCGGCAGCGGCCGTGCTTGCGGTAACCGGACGCTGCCCCTTATGATCGGATCCCGTGACGACCCCCGTCCTCGCGCGTGTGCACGGATTGGCCGGGCAGGCCGCCTGGCGGACCCTGGTCTGGCGCGTGCTGTCGTCGGCCGTGACGGGCGCAGCCATCCTGTGGATGCTGTGAGGCCCTTCGTCTTCTACCGCGACCCCGCGTTCTGGATCGGCTGCACCGCCTACTCGGCCAACCGCTGGGCGCTGAAGATCGCGGTGCCCTCGCTCTTCCTCCGCAATCACTTCAACGACCTCTGGCTCATCCCCTGCGCACTGCCGCTGGTGTTGTGGCTGCACGAGCGCCTGGGATGGCGTGCGGCGGGTGCGCCGCGGCCCGCCGAGATCGTGGCGCACCTGGCCGGGTGGTCGGTGCTGTTCGAGTGGGTGGGTCCGCGCTATCTGCCGTGGGCGACGGGAGACGCGTGGGACGTCGTCTGGTACGCGGCCGGCGGCGTGGCCGCGTGGATCTGGTGGCGCCATCGACACCGCGACGTCGTCGCCGCGACGCTGACACCGGCGTGAGCTTCGACCCGCTCGCGCCGCACTACCGCTGGATGGAAACGGTCCTGGCCGGGCCGCTGCTGCAACGGTGCCGCGCCACGCACCTGGCGGCCGTCTCGAACGCGCGCGAGGTGCTCGTGCTCGGTCCCGGGCGCGGACGTTTCGTGCGAGCGCTGCTCGAGGCCGCGCCCGATGCGCAACTGACGCTCGTGGACAGCAGCGCCCGCATGCTGGCGTGCCTGCGCCGCGACCTGCACCGCCTCATGCCGGCCGCCCTGCCCCGCGTCCGCCTCGTGCACGCCGATGCCCGCGCGTGGGAGCCGCCGGGGACGTTCGACCTGGTGGCGACGCACTTCTTCCTGGACTGTTTCGATCCCGCGGACCTGCAGGTCGTGGTGGACCGCGTGGCGGACTGGACCCGCCCCGGATCGCGCTGGGTCGTGTCCGATTTCCAGGTGCCGGATCACGGATGGCGGCGGGTGCGGGCGCGCGCCGTGCACGCGCTGATGTACGCCTTCTTCCGCGTCACGACGCGCATTTCCGCGACGCACGTCACGCCGCCGGATCCGCTGCTGGAACGGGCGGGCTTCCGCCTCGACGGCCGGACGACGTCGAATTTCGGGCTGCTGCACGCGGATCTCTGGTCGAAGGTCCGCTAGCGCGGCGCCGCGGCCGGGGGAGGGCCGGACGCCTCGGTGGCCTCAGTCCTCCAGGACGAAGGTCACCTTCATGTTGACCCGGTACTCCGAGATCTTGCCCTTGGTCACCTCGACCTTCATGTCCTGAATCCAGGCCCCCGTGACGTTCTTGAGGGTCTTGTTTGCCCGGCTGATGCCCTTCTCGACCGCATCGTCGAAGCTCTTCTTCGAGGCGGCGGTGATCTCGGTGACTCGTGCGATGGCCATCGGTAACCTCCGCGAGCACTTTCCCCCGTGACACATCGAAAAGTAAAGGGCGTACAATGCCCTGGCAGCATGGCGAGAACACAGGCGGTCGTGGGAGCGGCGGCGCTGGGGCTGATCGCGCTGTCCGCGGGGTGGGAGTGGAACCGCGTCGAGGCCGTCGCCTGCGAGACGAGCGTCCTCCAGGCCGCGGCGCCTCCTGGCGCCGTCGTCACGGCTGCCACCGTGGTGGATGCCACCGACGCCCATCCCCGCTACTGCCAGGTCGACGGCCACACGCCGTCCACCGGCAAGCCGGAGGCCAACCAGGTCACCTTTCGCATCGGCCTCCCCGAATCGTGGAACGGCAAGTTCCTGTTTCTGGGGGTGGGCGGGCTCGGCGGCACGTTGCCCAGCCTCGACGCGGGCATCGCGCGCGGGTACGCCACCGCGACCACCGATACCGGCCATCAGTCGACCGATCGCCAGTGGGCATCGGACCCGGAGAAGGTGATCGACTACGGCTACCGGGGCACGCACGTGGCCGCCGTCGCCGGGAAAGCGGTGACCGGCGGCTTCTACGGCGCGGCGCCCCAGTTCGCCTACTTCAACGGCTGTTCGAACGGCGGGCGACAGGCGCTGATGGAAGTGCAGCGATACCCCGAGGACTTCGACGGCATCATCGCCGGGCACCCGGCCACCGGGACGCCGATGCAGGTGGGCCGCGCCGTCGTCTATCAGCAGATGCTGGCGTCGCCGGACAACTACCTGACCGAAGGCGCCATCGCGACGCTCGCGCGCGCGTCCGTGGCCGCGTGTGATGCGGCCGACGGCGTGGAAGACGGCCTGGTCAGCGATCCGCTGGCGTGCCGCTTCGATCCCGCGACGCTCGCCTGCGCCGACGGTGACACCGCAGACTGCCTGACGCCTGGCCAGCTCGCGACCGTCCGCCAGGTCTACGGCGGCGTGCGGACCCGGAACGGCCGGACCTACGCGTTCGGCTTCCCGCCCGGGCACGAGGACGGCGCCTCGGGCTGGCAGCAGTGGATTGCGGGCAGCGTGCCGCCGGTGCCGCTCGAAGACGGTACCGCCGGGTACGAGGGGCCGCGGCTGCCGTCCGGGTACGGGCTCATGGACTTCAACTTCCGGTCGCTGGCCCTCGACACGCCGGAACCCGGTTACGGCTGGCGCGGCTTCGACGTCGATCGCGACCTGCCGCGCATGAAGACGAGCACGCGCACGCTCACGCCATCGGACCCGGACCTCCGGAAGTTCATGCGACGCCGCGGCAAGCTGCTGCTGTACCACGGCTGGTCGGACCCGGGTATCAGCGCGCTGGGTACGCTGGACTATCGCAACCGCGTCGTCCGGGCCGTCGGCGGGCAGAAGGCGGCCGACACCTTCCTGCGCACCTACTTCATTCCGGGCATGCACCACTGCGGCGGCGGGCCCGGCCCCAACTCGTTCGACATGCTCGCGGAACTGGAGCGATGGGTCGAGAAGGGGGAAGCACCGGGCGCCGTGATCGCGACGCGCTACGAAGATGGCCGCGCGGTCCGCAGCCGACCCCTGTGCCCGCATCCGCAGAAGGCACGCTACGACGGGACCGGCAGCATCGACGACGCCGCGAGCTTCACCTGCCGGTGACCGCGCGCCGCGCCGTTGGCGCGTAGAATCGGAGGATGCCGGTCCTCCCGGCCGACGCACACATCGCCGACGTCACGCTGTCCGTCGCGAACTTGGAGCGGTCGGTCCGTTTCTACACCGATGTCCTGGGCTTCACCGAGCTCGTCCGCGAGGGCTCGCGCGCCGGCCTGGGCGCCGGAGCGCGTCTGCTCCTCTGGCTCGACGAACAACCCGGCGCCACCCCCGGCCCCTCGGGCCGCCGGTCTCTACCATGTGGCAATCCTCGTCCCCTCGCGGGTGGCGCTGGGTCGCTCGTTGCGGCGGCTGGCCGCGACGCGCTGGCCGCTCACCGGCGCCAGCGACCACCTGGTGAGCGAAGCGCTCTACCTCGACGATCCCGACCACCTCGGGCTGGAGATCTATCGCGACCGTCCCGCCGACACATGGACGCGGGAGGGCGGGGAGGTCGTCATGGCGACCGAGCGGCTCGACCTGCAGGCCGTCGCCGACGAACCGGGGGCGGATCTCCCGTGGCGCGGGCTGGATGCGGAGACCCGAATCGGGCACGTCCATCTCCACGTGCCCCACCTGGACGATGCGGAAGCCCGCTACTGCGACGACCTCGGCTTCTCGGCCACGCTGCGGCGCTATCCGGGAGCGCTATTCGTGGCGGCTGGCGCGTACCACCACCATGTCGGGCTGAACGTCTGGGCTGGCCTTGGCGCCCCGCCGCCGCCGGCCACGGCCGTCGGGCTGCGGGCGTTCACCATCGAAGCCGGCGGCCTGCCTCCGCGCGAGCTGGCGGACCCGACGACCGGCGTGACGATCGCCTGCCGGCCGTCCGGGTCGTCGCGCGTCCATGCCTGACGTCCGCGTCGCACTCCCGGATCGGGTGCTGCGGGGGCGCTGGCTGGGCACACCGGCCGCGACGGCCGACGGCTGGGCGCCCACACTGGTCTTCCTGCACGAGGGGCTCGGCTGCATCGAGATGTGGAAGGGCTTTCCGGCCGCGCTCTGTGAGCAGGTGGGGCTCCGCGGCTTCGTCTTCGATCGCACGGGCTACGGCCAGTCGAGTGCGTGGCCGGTGTCCCCGGGAACTCGGCACATGGAGATCGAGGGCGAGGAGATCCTGCCGCAGGTACTGGACGCGGCCGGCATCGGCCCCTGCGTCCTGATCGGCCACAGCGAGGGCGGCACGATCGCGCTGACCTACGCATCGTGCCAGTCGCCGCTGCTGCGCGGCGTGGTGACGATCGGCTCCCACGTCGTGGTCGAACCGCGCACGCTCGCCAGCATCCGGCAGGCTCGCGAGGCGTATGCGGAGGGAGAGCTCCGGTCCCGCCTCGCGCGTCACCACGGGTCGCAGGTGGACGACGTCTTCGGGACGTGGAGCGCCGCGTGGCTGTCGCCGGGCTTCGTACCCATGGACGCGGACGCGCGGTTGCCGAGGGTGCGCGTTCCCGTCCTCGGCCTGCTGGGCGAGGACGACGAGTACGGGACGCCGTCGCAGCTCACCGCGCTCGCCCGCGGCGTCTCGGGACGCTGCGAGACGCGGGTCATCCCCGGGTGCGGGCACGCGCCGCACCTGCAGGCGCCCTCACTCGTCCTGCCGATCGTCACGCGCTTCCTCGACACCTTGTGGCGTCGGCCTGGCGTGGCCGCACTCGCGCTGGCCTGTCTGCTGGGTCTGGCCGCTCCCGCCCGCGCGCAGGATCCGTGCGCCGCACCCGGGATTGTGGCGGGCCTCGACGAAGCGGTCCGCCATCTCGATCGCGCGGAGGATGCCGACGCCGTCTCGACACTTCGTGCGCTCGACCAGGCGTGTCCGTCGGCGCGACTGGCAGCGCTGGCCGTGGCGGGCTGGTACGAGGCGAGGCGTGTCGCCGCACTCGGCGGGGATCCGGCCGCCCTCGGCCCGGCCACCCTCCTGGTCGAGACGCTGCAGACCGAGTCGGCATCCCAGCCGCGTTTGTCGCTGACCGCGCTGGCGGGCGAGTACGCCGCGGCGCTGGTGCGTGCCGCGCTGGCGGCTGCCCAGGACGAACGCGACGAGATGCGCCTGTACCTGGTGCACGCACAGGGCCTCGCCGAGTCGCTGCGGGCCGCAGGGGTGGAGCGCCTCTGGCCGCTGCCCATCGACGCAGCCTCCGGCGAGTTGTGGCAGGAGGTCGATCGGTTCGCGGAGGCTCGCGACGCATTCCGGCGCGCGGTGCCGGGTACCGGCGGCCGCGTGGCGCTCGGCCTGGCCCGCGCCTTCCGGCGGCTCGAGCAGGCCGCCGATGCGTGCGCGGCCTACCATGGGGCCGTGCGGGCCGGGCTCGGATCGGCCGCGGAGCAGGAGGCCCGCGACGCCATCGCCCGCCTCTCGTGTCCGGAGCCCTGAATGCCCAGCTACCGCCCCGACATCCTCGACGAGCTGCTGCGGCACGGGCTGCGGCCCACCACGCAGACGCCGCCCGCGCGCCTTCGCGAGCAGATCAACGACCTCTATCGGATCGAGATCCGGGGATTGCGCGACCGTTGCCGCGCCGGCGAGTTCCCGATTCGCGAGCTGCCCGCACGGGTCGTCGAGCTGCGGACGCGCTACGTGCTGCTGTCGGTGCCGATCGATCGATGGACCGAGGCCGGCTGAGCCGGGCCTCGACCGTCCAGCCCACCGTGTTAGAGTCGGCCCTATGACGAGGATCACGCATCCGTACGTGCGCGATGCCAAGGGCCAGCCGCTCAGGGCCGCCACGTGGGACGAGGCGATTGCGCGGGCGGCCGACGGCCTGCGCGCGGTTCGCGACACGCGCGGCGGCCAGGCGTTCGGGCTCTTCAGCTGCTCGAAGAGCACGAACGAGATGAACTTCGCCGCGCAGAAGTTCGCCCGCGTCGTGATGGGGTCGAACAACATCGACAGCTGCAACCGCACGTGACATGCCCCCAGCGTCGCCGGTCTGGCGGCGGTGTTCGGCATGGGTGGCGGGACCAGCTGCTACCAGGAGATTGAGGAGACCGACTGCATCCTCCTGTGGGGATCGAACGCCCGGGAGACGCACCCGATCTTCTTCCATCACCTGCTGAAGGGCCTCAAGCGCGGCGCCAGGCTCTTCACGGTCGATCCGCGGCGCACGTCGTCGGCGGAGTGGGCCGACGTGTGGCTCGGCCTCGACGTCGGCACCGACATCGCCCTCGCCAATGCCGCGGCCCGCGAAATCATCGCGGCCGGGCTGGTGAACACCGACTTCGTGGATGCCGCCACCGACGGCTTCGACGCGTATCGCGCATCCGTCGAGCCCTGGACGCTGGACCGCGCGGAAGCGGTGACCGGAGTGCCGGCGGACGCCATCCGCACCATGGCGCACACCTACGCCACCTCGCCCCGCGCCATGCTGTGCTGGACGCTCGGCATCACCGAGCACCACACGGCGGTCGACAACGTGCTCTCACTCATCAACCTGGCGCTGCTGACGGGCCATGTGGGGACGTGGGGCAGCGGCATCAACCCGCTGCGCGGACAGAACAACGTCCAGGGCGGCGGCGACATGGGCGCCCTGCCCGACCGGCTGCCCGGCTTCCAGCACGTCGAGGACGACGAGGCGCGCGTCAAGTTCGACCGGGCGTGGGGCGTGACGGTGCCGCCGGTGCGCGGCTGGCACCTCTCCGGCATGTTCGACGCGATGGAGCGCGGCGAGCTCACGGCCGTCTACGTCATCGGCGAGAACCCGATCCAGTCGGAGGCCGACCAGCACCGGGCCATCCGCCTCATGCAGGGGCTCGACACGCTCGTCGTCCAGGACCTGTTCCTCACCGACACCGCGCGGCTGGCCGACGTCGTGCTGCCCGCGGCGGCCGGGGCGTTCGAGTCGGACGGCACGGTCACCTCCAGCGAGCGGAGGGTCCAGCGCAGCCGGCGTGTCATCGACCCTCCCGGCGAGGCCCGCGAGGACCTGGCCATCATCTTCGACCTGGCGCGTGCACTCGGGCACGACTGGGGCCGGCCGGACGCCGAAGCCGTCTGGAACGAGCTGCGACGCCTGTCGCCCATGCACGGCGGCATGAGCTACGCCCGCCTCGAGGCGCTCGACGGCCTCCAGTGGCCCTGCTATGACGAGCAGCACCCTGGCGAGGCCTTCCTGCACGCCCGGCTGTGGGAACGACCGGTGGTCGGGCCGCGCGCGCCGTTCTCGCCCGTGGAGCATCGCCCGCCGGCCGATGCGCTGTCGGACGACTATCCCCTCCGGCTGACGACGGGCCGGCGGCTCGCCGAGTACAACACCGGCGTGCAGACCGGCGCCTACGCGTCCCCCACGCGCCGCGGCGAGACCCTCGACCTCTCGCCCGAGGACGCGGCGCGATACGGCGTGACGGCGGGCGAGTCGGTGCGCGTCGTGTCGCGGCGCGGGGCCGTCGTCGTGCCCGTCTTCGTCGATCCCGCGCTGCGCCCGGGGCTCGCGTTCATGACGTTCCACTTCCCGGACCAGGTGCGGACCAACGAGTTGACCAACGACGTGACCGACCCCAAGGCCGGGACCGCCGAGTTCAAGGCGACGGCCGTCAGGCTCGAGAAGATCGAGGTGCCCGCCTAGGATTGCGGCCGCCGATCGGTACCGGTCTCGGACCTCCTTCTGAGCGCGCGGCGGCCACTGCGCCGTGAGCGTGCTAGATTGCAGGGAATCGTGGACTTGCACATCGTCGGCGGGGAGCCGACGCCCGAGGAGCGCGAGGCGGTCGATGCGGTGTTGGGGCCGGCGACGTCGGGCTGGCGCGGCGCCGTGCGCGACGTGGACCGGGACGGGCGCACGGCGGACGGCGGCGCGGGCGTGTCGGCGCGGCCCCAGTTGCTGCCAGCCTTTCATGCCGTGCAGGATCGCACCGGCTGGGTGTCCCGCGGGGCGCTCAACTACATCTGCCGGCGCCTCTCGGTCCCGCCCGCCGACGCCTGGGGCGTGCTGACCTTCTATCACCTGCTGTCCACGGCGCCCCGTCCGCTCGCGGTGGCGCACGTCTGCGACGACATCGCCTGCCGCCTTCGCGGTGCCGAGGCGCTGTGTGCGGCGCTCGAAGGCCGCCTCGGTCCCGCGTCGAACCCGACGTCAGGGCCTGCCCATCCGGTGGAGTCGGCCGCGTCGCCGGAGGGCCGGTCGCCCGCCTCGTTCGGGTGGCAGCGATCGCCATGTCTGGGCCATTGCGACGCGGGATCGGCGGTGCTCGTGACGCGCGCCGGGGCCTCGCCGACCCGCGCGGTGCTCGCGCCGGCGCCGACCGCCGATGCCATCGTCGCGGCGCTCGAGGGCCAGGCCGTCCCGCCGGTGCCGCTGACGCTCGGCGTCCAGGGCCAGCCGCGTCTGCTGGCACGCGCGGGGGCGGCCGACCCGATCAGCCTCGACAGCTACCGCGCGCACGGCGGGTACCGGGCGCTCGCTCGGGCGATCGCGATCGGGCCCGACGCCGTGATTGCCGAGGTGACGGCGTCGAAGTTGCTCGGCCGTGGTGGCGCCGCATTTCCGACGGGGCGCAAGTGGGAGGCCGTGCGGCGGCAGCCGGCGACGCCCCGCTACGTGGTGTGCAACGCGGACGAGAGCGAGCCGGGCACCTTCAAGGACCGCGTGCTCCTCGAGGCCGACCCGTTCGCCGTCGTCGAGTCCATGACCATCTGCGCGCTGGCCACGGGAGCCACGCACGGCTTCCTGTACATCCGCGGCGAGTATCCGCTCGGGGAAGCGCGGATGGCGGCGGCCCTTGCCGCGGCGCGCGCCGCCGGCCTGCTGGGCGACTCCGTGATGGGCTCGGGCGCTAGGTTCGACATCGAGATCAGGCGGGGAGGCGGTGCGTACATCTGCGGGGAGGAAACGGCGCTCTTCAACTCGATCGAGGGCAAGCGCGGCGAGCCTCGTTCCAAGCCGCCATTTCCGGCCGAGTTCGGCGTGTTCGGCAAGCCCACCGTCGCCAACAACGTCGAGACGCTGGTGAACGTGCTCGACATCGTGCTGGAGGGCGGCAACGCCTGGGCGACCACGGGCACGCCCGGCTCGGCAGGGCCGCGGCTCTTCTGCCTGTCCGGCCACGTTGCGAGACCCGGTCTCTACGAGGTGCCCTTTGGCGCCACGCTCCGCGAGCTGATCGACCTGGCCGGCGGCGTCACCGACGGC
The DNA here is from genome assembly GCA_041394685.1 of Vicinamibacterales bacterium. Lineage (GTDB taxonomy): Bacteria > Acidobacteriota > Vicinamibacteria > Vicinamibacterales > UBA2999 > VFZN01. Next base: position 83,526 of record JAWKHU010000054.1, on the reverse strand, counting down.
CGGGCCGTGAAGGCCGTCCTCCTGGGCGGCGCGGCCGGCAGCTTCGTCGGCCCCGATCGGCTCGACCTCCCGCTCACCTTCGAAGCCGCGCGGGACGCCGGCGCCACCCTGGGCTCGGGGGTGGTCATGGTGTTCGACGACACCGCCGACCTGACCGACACCCTGCACCGCATCGCCGAGTTCTTCACTCACGAGTCGTGCGGCCAGTGCGTGCCCTGCCGCGTCGGCACGCGACGTCAGCTGGAGCTCATGGGCACGCTGTCGGGACAAGAAGTCCACTCATCTGTGCCATCTGCGTCATCTGCGGCTTCTAAGCCATCTGCGCCATCTGCGGCCCAGGTGTACGCCGAGCTCGCCACCGCCATGCGCGATGCCTCGATCTGCGGCCTGGGGCAGACGGCGTCGGCGGCCATCGAGTCCGCGCTGAGGCTGGGCCTGATCACCGGAGCACGTCGCCCATGAGCACGCACCCCATCTGGTTCCGTTCGCCGCCGCCACCGTCGCAGCCCCCGGCGCGGCCCGAGTCCCCGGCGTCGGCGGCCGTTACCGTGTCCATCGACGGCCGTGACGTGTCGGCGCCCTCGGACGCCACCATCCTGGACGCCTGCCGGCAGGCGGAGATCGACGTGCCGACGCTCTGCTACCTGGACACGCTGACGCCCGTCAACGCCTGCCGCGTCTGTGTGGTGGAGGTCGAAGGCGCGCGCGTCCTGGCGCCGGCCTGCTCGCGCCGGATCGAGCCCGGCATGCGCATCCGGACCCGCTCGCCGCGCGTGGACCTGTCGCGCAAGCTGGTGCTGGAGCTCCTGGCCTCGTCGGTGGACCTGTCCACCGCGCCGTCGCTCGACCCGCTGATGCAGGAGTACGGCGCCGACCCCGGCCGCTTCGCACGCGCATCGGGCACGCCCGGCTCGTTCCCCATCTCATCAGCCACGGCCGCGTCGTCTGCGCCATCTGCGCCATCTGCGGCCCCTGCGTCCCCTGCGTCCTCTGCGTCATCTGCGGCATCAGCGCCATCTGCGGCCCCTGCGGCATCAGCGCCATCTGCGGCCCCGGTCAAGATCGACAACGACCTGTACGTCCGCGACTACGCGAAGTGCGTGCTCTGCTACAAGTGCGTGGAGGCCTGCGGCACCGATGCGCAGCACACCTTTGCCATCGCCGTCGCCGGGCGTGGGTTCGACGCGCACATCTCGACGGAGTTCGACGTGCCGCTGCCGGACTCGGCGTGCGTCTACTGCGGCAACTGCATCGCGGTGTGCCCGACCGGGGCACTGATGGCGCGGCCCGAGTACGAGCTGCGCGAGGCGGGCGAGTGGCGGCCCGAGACGCAGACAACCACCGACACCATCTGTCCCTACTGCGGCGTCGGGTGCACCCTCAGCGTGCACGTGCAGGATCGGCGGATCGTCAAGGTGACCTCGCCGCTCGACAACGAGGTGACGCACGGGAATCTCTGCGTCAAGGGCCGCTTCGGGTTCGAATACGTGAACAAACGGTCCTGAGCGGCCGACGAGTCGCGTGGGCGCCCGCGTCGCGAACGCGCGCGGCCCGGTACGCGTGAACGGCGGTGGCCGGTCCCTCGCGGGTGCCAGCCACCGCCGTGCGGTGTACCTCGGGCGGCGGGCCTACCAGCCGCGCGAGCGGTGTTTGGGCCGGCGGCGCGCGCCGTCCCACCAGAGGTCGTCCTGCTGCGACTTCTTGTGGCGGTCGAAGTGGCCCTGGATCTGGCACTCGTGACCGTCGTCGTCCTCGTTGTCGTCGTCACGGGACGGGGCGCAGAGCATGCCGTTGTTGTAGCGATCCAGCTGGGTGGCCAGCGGTTCCCCCTTCTTCCACGCCATGCTCGAGCCGCGCACGTTCGAGCCGGCCGGGAAAGCGCGCAGCCAGTCGTCGGCCAGGCCGACGGTGCCGCTGATGCACAGCGGGCAGGTGCCAGCCAGCAGGTTGAGCTTGGTGGCCACCAGGTGCATGAACATCGTCAGGCTCTTGTCCCCGCCGCTGCCCGCCTTCTTCATCAGGCTGACGGCCTGCGCCTTGGAATAGAGGCGCCCGCCGATCTCGATGCTCTCGACCGGCCAGGCGCCGGGGTGCTGCTTCCAGTAGCCGGGCGTGCCGGTGCCGATGTCCGAGTCGCAGACCTCGTAGAAGCCGAAGTCGTTGGTCAGGTCGGTCGTGTTGAAGGCCGGCAGCGTCACGATCGTGCAGGCGCCGTCGGCGGTCGGCTCCCCGTCGCTGTCGATCTCGTCATCGGTGCCCTGGTTGAACGGTGAGGCGGCGGTCCCGGGCGGCGCCGAGACGCAGACCTGGTAGGTGCCGGCGCAGAGGCCCGTGAAGAGATAGGCGCCGTTGGCGTCGGTGGAGAGCGAGCCGCCGGGCGTCAACGTGACGAGCGCGCCTTCCCAATCGCCCTCGCCGGGGTCCTGCAGCCCGTTCTTGTTGGTGTCGTACCAGACGCGGTTGCCGATCGTGCCGGTGCAGGCCGGCGCGACGAAGCCGAAGTCGATCGTCAGGTTCGAGTAGTCGGCGCCGGTATCGGCCAGGTTCACCACGGTGCCGGCGGGATTGTCGCTGTCGAGCGCAGGATTCCCGCCGACACCGACGTCGGTCGGCAGCAGGCCGAGGGGCAGGCTGGCCGGATCGATCGCGACGGTGTAGTCCACGCCGCAGTACACGGGCTGGAACAGGTAGTAGCCATCACCGCCCGGTCCCGTGGCGGTGATCATGGAGTCGACGTAGGTCGACTCGTCGAGGCGGTTGGCGTAGTACCCGGGCGAGATCGTGACGCGGACGCCGTTCAACCCCGGCTCGTCGCTGTCCTGGATCCCGTTCCGGTTCGCGTCGTACCACACCCGATCGCCGATTCCGAGACGGCAGGCGAGGGCTTCGGTGGGGGCGCCGAACAATGTCGTGAGGCCGCAGAGGGCGGCCCACGCTCCAATGCAAACGATTCTCTTCACCCGGTGTCGCTCCTTTGAGCTGGCGTCGGCCAGTCGGGCCACGACAGAGCAAATCGGGGCCCGGTTCACGCGGCAGCCGGGCCGGAGTCCTGTCGTGCCGCCCAACAGCCGGAGAATCAACGGGATGCGGTAGGACTCCAAGGTGCGGCGAGGCGACACCAGCCCATCCATTGACACCCCGCAGGCAGACTGAAGACCCTCGGGGCCCTCACACCTCACGACATCCCGACCGTGCGGACGCTGCGCAGGAGTGTGTAGAACTCGCAGGGGGCCGGCTGTATTGACTCGCGGGCTGCACGCGCCGAGAGTAGCCGACCAAACACACCGACGACCCACGGCCCGTTTCAGCTCGTCTGCGCCATCCCCACTGGTGGGTTGCACGCGAGGCGTCGGCTTTTCATCGGGAGGGCCCCATGTCCTGTCTTGCGCGAGCGAGAGGATTCAGCGTCGTCGTACTCCTCTGCGCGGTGGTGCCAGCCGCCGCCCAGCAGAACTTCTCGGAGATTCGTGGACGGGTCGTCGACGCGCAGGGTGCGGTCCTGCCAGGCGTTGCGGTGACGGCACGGCATGAGGGCAGCGGGGTCGCGCGGGAGACCGTCAGCGGCGCCGACGGCTCGTTCTTCATGGCCGCACTCAACCCCGGTCCGTACACCGTGTCGGCGGCGCTGACCGGCTTCGTCACCTACGAGGCCCGCAACGTGCCCCTGCAGGTGGGACGCACCACCACGGTGGACATCGCCCTGCAGGTGGGCCTCACGGAGTCCCTCGTGGTGACGGGCGAGAGCCCGCTCGTGGATCTGTCGTCCAAGGAGATCGGCGGCAACGTGAGCGCCGACGAGCTCGTGGACACGCTCTCGTTCAACCGCAACTTCACGTCCTATCTCGGCCTGCTGCCGGGGGTCGTGGCCAGCATCTCCACCCAGTCCTTCGGGGCCGACTCCATCAACGTCAACGGGCAGTCGGTGCGCAACGTCAACTACATGCTCGACGGCGCGAACAACAACGACACGTTCAACGGCGGCAACGGCGGCGCCCAGGCGCGCGTGCCCGTCGAGTCGGTGCAGGAGTTCCAGCTGATCACCAGTCAGTTCGACGCCGAGTACGGCTCCACGTCCGGTGGCGTGGTGAACGCCGTGTCCAAGCAGGGGACCAACCGGCTGCACGGCAGCTTCTTCACCTTCTACCAGAACGACGCCATGACCACCCGCGACTACTTCGCCGTGCAGAACGACCTGCAGAAGCCGGAGACGCGGCAGATGCAGATGGCGGCACGATCGGCGGCCCGATCGTCCGGGACAAGGCGCACTTCTTCTAGCAGCCTGGAGCGCATCCTCCCACGACCGGGGCATCACGGTGAACATCCCGGTACGCCCCGAGTTCAATCGCACGGACTTCATCGAGACCCGGGTCTGGAACCACCTGGTGCGCGTGGACCATCAGCTGAACGCCGCCCACGCCTGGAGCGGGCGCCTGCTCTGGGAGCGATCGCCGCAGTTCAACCAGATCCTGCAGACCAACTGGACCCCGCCGCGCGGGGAGCAGGAGAACGACACCGACTGGACCTTCGTCGGGAGCCTGAACTCGGTCGTCGGCAACACGCGGCTCAACACCCTGCGCCTGTCGGTGGTGCAGGAGGACGTGTTCTTCGGCAACCCGCAGTACTTCGCGGCGGGCAACCAGGTGTCGCTGCTCCCGATGCTCGACTACCTGAGCTTCGAGGACCAGCAGAGCACGCGGGCGACTGCGCGCAAGGACACCGCCTACGGCCTGGACGACACCTTCTCGTGGTTCGTGCCCAACCGGGGCGGCGACCACGACATCAAGCTCGGCGTGCAGTACCTCTACTCCGAGGTGCGGCGGTTCACCGCCAGCAACGAGAACGGCACGTTCGTGTTCTCGCACGACCTGCCGTTCGACGCGGCCGATCCGCGCACCTATCCCGAGCGGCTGTCGGTGCGCGTCCCCGGCTCGCAGGACTTCCTCGCGCGCGCGCACTTCCTCTCCGGGTTCGCACAGGACAAGTGGAAGATCAACAACCGGCTGTCCTTGAGCCTGGGCGTGCGCTACGACCTCGAGGTGATGCCGGTGCCCGAGCGCGACAACCCGCGCTTCGACGATCCGAACGACTACCCGGTCGATCGGAACAACGTCGCGCCGCGTGCGGGCTTCACGGTGGCGGTCGATGAGGCGCAGCGGTCGGTGGTGCGCGGGGGCTTCGGACTCTTCTTCCAGAAGACGCCCTTCACCTTCACCGACTCGATCATCTCCAACGGCGTCTTCGCGGACTCCTTCACCGTGCTGTTTCCGGCCACCGGTGTCGATCCGGGGCCGTCGCGCGGTGCGTTTCCGACCGACCCGTTCCTGACCGGCGGGCCCGCCGTCAACCGGGCGCTGCTCGATCAGCTGTACCCGGGCGGCACGCTCGCCCGGAACGCCGGCGACGTCTTCTTCGACAGCCCGGGCCGCAAGCTGCCGTATGCGCGCCAGCATCGATCGGCTACGAGCGCCAGATCGGCAGCAGCGTATCGGCGAGCGTGGATCTACATCCGCTCCGAGCAGCGCGATCTCCATATGCGCCGCAACCTGAATGCCCCGGTTCGCGCCACGACCAGCCGGACCGGCCGGCTGGTCCGGCCCGACGCCGACTTCACGCAGAACGTCTGGGAGATCGGCAACTACGGCTACATCGACTACGACGCCCTGCAGCTCGAACTGCGCAAGCGCCACTCGAGCGGCTTCAGCCTGCGGGCCTCGTACACCTACTCGAAGGGCCGCGGCAACAACGAGCAGGCGAACAACGAGATCGTGTTCACGCAGGTCGAGGACGACCTGAACCTCGCGAACAACGTCGGGCCGACGAGCATCGACCGGCCCCATCTCCTGTCCGTCAACGGCGCCTGGCAGGTGCCGGGGACCGGCGGCCTGCAGGTGAGCGGCGTCGCGCAGTATCGCAGCGGCGCACCCATCACGCTCACCAATAGCAATTTCGACCTCAACCGCAACGGACGGTTCGAGGACGAATACCTGGACCCCGGCACCTACAGCGGCGCGGGACCGAACGGCATCACGGTGGAGAACGCCGGGGGCCGGCGGGGCGCCCGGGCGCCGGACTACGCCATGGTCAACCTGCGTGCGGGCTACGCGCTCCCGGTCCGTGACGGCCACCAGCTCCAGGTGTTCCTGGACTTCTTCAACGTGACCAACCGGACGAACCTCAACGCCCCGTCGGGTGACCTGCGGTCGTCCACGTTCCTGATTCCGACGAGCATCGTCGAGGCACCCCGTACGCTGCAGCTGAACGTCCGGTATGCGTTCTGAGGTGTCGATGGGGGCGGGGCGCGCTCAGAGCAGGCGCGTCATGAGCACCCGGTCGTGCGCACGAAATCCCGACTGGCGGTACAGGGCGGTGGCGGCAGGCTTGTCGCGCTCGACCTCGAGGTGCAGGGCGCGGACGCCAAGCTCGCGGCAGGCCTCCTCCACGACCGCCAGCGCCGCGCGCCCGAGCCCCTGACCGCGCCAGGGGGGCGCGACGTACAGCTCGTCGACGAAGGCGTCGCGCCCCAGGTACTCGAGACTGAACCCGAGGGCGAGCACGACGTAGGCAGCCGCCTCGTCGCCGGCCGTGGCCAGCCAGACGCGACCGAGGGCAGGGGTGCCGAGTACGAGGGCCCATGCCTCGGCCGCGGCGGCCGGTCGATGCGGGTAGCCGTCCTCCGCGTAGTAGGCCGTCTGCAGCGCCAGCAGCCGGTCGAGGTCTGCGGGACCGGCCGGCCTGAAGACGCCGACCGTCATGCCTGGAATCGGGCCGGCCGGTAGGGCGCCAGCGGTTCGGCATCCACGCGGTCCAGGATCTCCACGGCGGCGAAGAGCGCAATGGCTGGTGACAGCGTGACGCCGCTGTGCATGACCGTCACGTAGACGTCGGGCCGTCCTGGCGCGAAGCCGGCGATGGGGAAGCCGTCGATGGGCAGCGGACGCCAGCCGAGGGTCACGCGGTCCACGCGGGCCGTGCGCAGCTGGGGCAGGGCGTCTGCCGCGCGCTCGAGCGCCTGCCGGGCGAGCTCGGGGCTGGTGTCGGTGCCGGGCGTCCCGCCGAAGCTCTGCCCGACGAGGATGCGGCCGTCCGGCTTCTGCTTCATGTGTCCGGTGGGCGCCAGCACCACCCGCTCGAGCAGGGACGGCATCGGTGCGGTGTGTACGAGGATGCCGGGCGAGTGCTGGAGCGGCACGCGAATCCCGGCCATCGCCGCCACGCGCGGCGTGTCGGTGCCGCAGGCGATGACGAGCACGTCGGCCTCCACCGGGCCTGCGGACGTGCGGACGGCGCGAAGCCGGCCGCGCGCCTCGTCGAGGCCCGTCACCTCGGCCGGGTGCAGCACGCGAGCGCCGGCCACGCGGGCGCGTTCCAGCAGCAGCTGCGTGGCCAGCACGGGGTCCACATGTCCTTCGAGTTGCGCATGCGCGGCAACGGTCACGGCCCCGGGGGTGACGTGCGGCTCGAGCGAGGTCAGCGTCCCCTGGTCGATGAGGTGTGTGGCGTAGCCCCAGGACTGGTGCCGCCGGATGTCGGCGCGGAACTCGGCCGCGGCCGCGGGTTCGCCGTACCACTCCACCGAGCCGCCCCACCGTACCGGCAGGTCACCCCCGAGCTCGCTCTCCAGCTCGTGCCAGGCCTCGATGCCGAGGCGGTTCAACTGGAGCTTACTCACGCGGCTTCTTGTCGTAGGTGGCGTTGATCCAGGCGAAGGAGTTGGCCGTGGCGCCGGATGCCGGGCGGGTGCGCTCGACGAGCGTGACCTCGGCGCCGCGGGTCGCGAGTCGATAGGCGAGGTTGGCGCCCATGATGCCGCCCCCGCGATCACGATGCGATCCCCGCGGCGCGTGCCACCCGTGACGACGACGCCAGGGCAGCGGCGACGGCCTGCATCCACACCCGACGCGTCAGCATCGCCCCGTGCCTCGCGGCGCCGCCGTCGATCCGCGCGCCGTCATCGTCCCGCGGCGCCGCCGTCGGGTGCGCGGCGGTCCACACCGCCCTCGAGCAGGTTGTCCCGCTGGTTGACGATGATGACCTCGGCGACGCCCTGGTTGCCGCCCTCGCTGACCGTGTGTCCCATCGCCGTCAGCGCGCGGACGACGTCGGCCGAGAACATGTAGCGCTCGAGGGACAGGCGATCGGGCAGCCACTGGTGGTGCATCCGTCCGGCGTCCACCACCTCCTGCGCGTTCATGCCGAAGTCCACGGCGTTGATGATGGTCGTCAGCACGGTGTTGATGATCGTGCGGCCGCCTGGCGATCCGGTGACCATGAACAGCTGGTTGTCCCGGCCACGATCGTCGGCGACATGCTCGACAGCATCCGCTTGCCGACCTGTGCCAGGTTCGGCGGCGTCCTGATCAGGCCCTGCGCCGTCGTCAACCCCGGCCCGGCGTTGAAGTCGCCCATCTCGTTGTTCAGCAGGAACCCCGCACCGGGGCATGACGATGCGCGAGCCGTAGCCATACTCCAGGGTGTAGGTGACCGAGACGGCGTTGCGCGCCGTGTCCACGACCGAGAAGTGCGTGGTCTCCTGCGATTCGGTCGGCCACGTGAAGCTCGTCGGAGACGAGGTGGAGGCGCGCTCCGGGTTGATCGTCTTGCGCAGCGTCTCGCCGTACTCCTTCGAGATGAGGCGGGCGATGGGCATCGTCGTCACGAAGTCGGGGTCGCCGAGGTACTGCGCCCGATCCGCGAACGAGCGGCGCATGGCCTCGGCGATGAGGTGGGTGTTCCGTGCCGAGCCGTAGCCGTTGGCCTTGAGGTCGTAGCCCTCGAGGATGTTCAGCATCTCGATCACGCCGATGCCGCCCGAGCTCGGCGGCGCCATCCCGATGATCTCGTAGCCGCGATACTGTCCGCGGACGACGTCGCGGCGCCTGGCCTGGTAGTTCCGCAGGTCCGCGCGGGTGATCAGGCCGTCGTTGGCCTGCATCTCCTTCTCGATGAGCGCCGCTGTCTCGCCTTCGTAGAAGCCGGCGGGCCCGGCGTCGGCGATGCGCTGCAGCGTGCGCGCCAGGTCCGGCTGCTTCAGGACGTCGCCGGCCTCGTAGGGCGTGCCGTTCTTCGTGAATTGGGCGAGCGAGGCGGGGTAGCGCTTGAACTCGTCGATCTGTCCGGCCAGGGAACGGGCGAGCCCGATGCTGACCTCGAACCCGTCGCGAGCCAGCGCGACGGCCGGCTCGACCAGTTCCTTCCAGGGGCGGGAGCCGTGCTCCTTCCACGCGAGGTGCAGGCCCGCGACCGTCCCCGGCACACCCACGGAGCGGTGGCTGTTGTGGTGCAGGTTGAAGTCGTACTTCCCGTCGGTCAGCCACATCTCCGCGTTCGAGCCCGCGGGCGCGGCCTCGCGGAAGTCGTAGGACACGGCCTGGCCGTCCGCGGCACGGAAGACGAGGAACCCGCCGCCGCCGATGTTGCCCGCCGTGGGATGGGTCACGGCGAGAGCCAGCGCCGTGGCCACCGCGGCATCCACGGCGTTGCCGCCGCGCTCGATGACGCGCCACCCGACGTCGGAGGCCAGGTGATTCTGCGAGACCACCATGCCGCGCCGCGCGCGCGCGGGCGTCGATCCGGCCTGCAGGGTCAGGGACGAGACGAGCGCTGCCAGGACCAGGGCGAACACGCGACGGGTCATGTGCCTACCTCCTCGAATCAGGGCCGGGTCTTGATGGGGGTGTCGTCGCGATTGCCCCACTCTTCCCAGGCGCCGTAGTAGTTGCGCAGCTTGCCGAGATCGTGGCCGATGAGCGCCAGCGTGAACAGGTCGTGCGAGGCGCGCATGCCGACCTGGCAATAGGTGATCACCTCGTCGTCCGGGCCGATGCCGCGGCTGCGATAGAGGCGCGCGATGTCGGCCGCGGGCTTGAAGCGGCGGGTGTCGGGATCGAGCGTGTCCTCCCAGTACACCGGGACCGAGGATTCGATGAAGCCGCCGCGACGGATGCCGCGCAGGTCCTTCCCGTCGATTTCGGCCTGGGTCCGCGCATCGATCAGCGTCACGCCGGGCGCGTTGATGGCGCGGCGCACCTGGTCCGCGGTCGCGTGACCGACCAGCCCCGGCTTCACGACGAAGGGCGCCGTCGCCGCGGGCGCTGACGCCTCGGTCGATGCGGCCCGTCCCTCGCGCGTCCACATCGTCCATCCGCCGTCGAGCAGCGCGACGTCGTTGTGGCCGTAGTAGTTGAGGATCCACCAGAGCCGCGCGGCGTAGATGCCGCCCCGGTCGTCGTAGGCAATCACGCGGGTGCCGGGCCCGATGCCCAGGCGCGTCATCAGTGCCGCGAACGCCTCCGGCGTCGGGAGGACATTGGGCGGCGCCGTCGCGTCGCGAATCCAGTTGTTGTCGAGCCAGACCGCGTGCGGGACGTGCCCCTCGGCGTATCCGCGCGGGCGCAGGTCCACGATGCGGACGGAGGGGTCGGCGGCGTGCGCGGCCACCCAGGCGGTGTCCACGAGGAGATCGGGCCGCGCGTAGCCACCGGCCGCGGCCTGGGCCGTCAGGAGCACCGTCAGCATGAGATGCATGCGCCGATTGTATGCCGGGAGGTGGCACAATGCGTGGATGGTTCAGGTGACCTCCAAGCTCCCCGATGTCGGCACCAGCATCTTCACCGTGATGACGCGGCTGGCGCAGGAACACGGCGCCATCAACCTGTCACAGGGCTTCCCCGACTTCGACTGCGACCCGGCCCTCGTCGAGGCCGTGGCGCGGGCCATGCGCGAGGGGCACAACCAGTACGCGCCGATGCCGGGCGTGCTGGCGCTCCGTCAGGCCATCGCCGACAAGGTCACCCGCTGCTACGGCGCGCCCTGCGATCCGCAGACGCAGGTCGTGGTCACCTCCGGCGCGACGGCCGGGTTGTATGCGACCCTCACCGCCCTGGTGCAACCCGGCGACGAGGTGATCCTCTTCGAGCCCTGCTACGACTCCTATGTCCCGGTGATCCGGCTGAGCGGCGGAACGCCGACGTTCGTCAGCCTGCGGTATCCCGACTACGTCGTGGACTGGGACGAGGTGCGCCGCGCGATCACGCCGCGGACCCGCGCGATTCTCGTCAACACCCCGCACAACCCCACCGGCACCGTCTGGTCCGAGGACGACATGCGGCAGCTCGCCGCGCTGGTGGACGGCACCTCCATTGTCGTCGTGTCGGACGAGGTCTACGAGCACATCCTGTTCGACGGCCGCCGCCACGAGAGCATCCTGCGCTATCCGGCGCTGCGCGACCGCGCGGTGGTCGTCAGCTCGTTCGGGAAGACGTTCCACACCACCGGGTGGAAGGTGGGGTACTGCGTGGCGCCGCCGGCGCTGATGACGGAGGTGACGCGCGTGCACCAGTTCGTCACCTTCACGGTGCACACGCCCACGCAGCTGGCGTTCGCCGAGTTCCTGGCGCGCGACCCGGAGGCGTCCGGCCTGCCGGCTTTCTATCAGGCCAAGCGCGACCGCTTCCTCGCGCTCACCGCCGGCACACGCTTCACGCCCCTCCCGTGCGCCGGCACCTACTTCCAGCTCATGGACTACTCGGCGATCAGCCAGGACCGCGACACCGAGGTGGCCCAGTGGCTGCTCACCACGCACGGCGTGGCCGCCATCCCGGTGTCGGCCTTTCTCTATCGCGACGCGGGAGGGCCCGTGCTGCGTTTCTGTTTCGCCAAGAAGGACGAGACGCTCGAAGCGGCAGCCGAACGCCTGCGCGGCGTCTGAGCCGCGCGCCGTTCACAGGATGCGGCGCAGGTAGGCCGCGACGCCGCGCCGCTGGTCCCACTGCTTCGGGTAGCCCAGCGACACCTCCTCGAAGCGGACGCCCTCGATCACGCGCGACGCCCGCATGTGCAGGTGGCCGTAGACGACGGCCTCCACATTGAAGCGCCGGTGCCAGTCTTCCGTGCGCCGCGTGCCGCACCAGATGGAGAAGCGGGGGATGCGCGGCAGCACGGCCAGTTCGCGCCTGAGCGGGAAGTGGTTGGCGACGATGAGCCGCACGGCCGGGTCGAGTGCGGCGAGTCGTGCCTCCGCGGCGTCCACGCGCGCGTGGCACCACGCAGGGCGGCTGGGAAACGGGTCCGGACCGAGCAGTTCCTCGTCAGCCGACCGGATGCCGTCCTCCGCGGCCCAGGCCACCGCCGCGTCCGGCGCCACGCCATCCGGCGCGAACGTGTAGTCGTACAGGAGGAACAGCGGCACGATCGCCCGCGGGGGGCCGGCGCCTGGCCACACCGGGTACGGATCCTCCGGGGTGAGGACGCCGTACCGCGCGCAGAGCTGGACGAGCCGATCGTAGTGGCCGGTCCCGCGGCGCGTGGTGGCGAGATCGCGCGGGGTCCAGAGGTCGTGGTTGCCCGGCAGCCAGATGACCTGCCGGAAGCGCTCGGTGAGCGTCCTGAGCACGAAGTCGAGCTGTCCCGGCGTGTCGCCGGCGTCGCCGGCCATGATCAGCCAGTCGTCGGGATACGACGGCAGGCGCAGCAGCGCGTCGCGATTGGCCTGGAACCCGACGTGCAGGTCCGCGATCGCCCAGAGCCTCACGCCTCCACCCGCGGCGCGCGTGTGTCGAGCAGCACGGCGAGGTCGGGGCCGTGCCCACGGCGGACGGCCAGGGCCAGCCGGTGATCGGCGGTCGGCCACGACTGGAAGAACTGCCAGCTGTCCGGGACGTCCGGGATCTCGGGGTCGAAGGCGATCGTGGGGGGAGCGTCGGCAGTCAGCGCGAACGCGAAGTGCGCGAGCGGGAGCGCCAGCCCCATGCCGCGCGCCTTGATGTACGCCTCCTTCAGCGTCCAGTAGTCGAAGAACACCCGTGCCTGCCGCTCGGCGGGCAGGCGGCGCAGGTCGGCCACTTCACGCGGCGCGAAGAAGCGGTCGGCGATGTCGTGCGTGAGCTGCCGGTCCACGCGCTCGACGTCCACCCCCACGTCCGGCGTGGCCGTCACGGCACAGGCCACCAGCCCCTTCGTGTGCGAGACGTTGAAGCCCAAGGTGGGCCCCGGGCCTCCGCTCAGTTCCGGGCGCCCGTGCGCGTTGGTCGTGAAGCGCCACGCCTCCGGCCGGCCGCCGAGGAAGCGCGACAGCAGCAGCCGCGTCACGGCACGGCCGATCACGAACCGCTCGGCGTCGGCCTCGAAGTGGAAGCGCGCGGCACGCGCGCGCTCGTCGTCGGCGAGCAGTGCCCGGTAGGCGGGCAGGGCGGCGCGGACGTCCGGCGCATCCTGGCGGAGGACGAGCACGTGCACGACGTGCTCGGGGTAGTCATCGACCATCGGCGAGCGGATACGGCATCATTATCGTATGGGGACCGCGCGCCTGCTGCTCGTCGCCGTCCTGGCCTGGGCCGGCGTGGCCGGCCAGCCCGCCGCGCCCCTGCCGGACCAGGACGCCTTCTTCGCCCGCGTGCGTACCCGGCTGGCGAGCAACGACCGGCTGCAGCTCGCCTATTCGTATCGCGAGCGGATCACCGAGCTCAAGCTGAACCCGTTCGGCCGCATGGGAACGGGGCCGGTCCGCGTCTACGAGGTCTATCCGCATCCCGTGGACGAGCTCACCTACCGCCGCCTCGTGGAACGCGACGGCGCACGGCTCGACGCGCGGGAGCTCGCCGACCAGGACCGCGACTACCGGCGCCGGCTCGACGCGTGGCAGCGGCGCGTTGCCCGCGAAGGGGAGTCCGAGCGCCAGGCGCGCCTGCGCGAGGCCGAGGACGTCAAGCGGAAGGACGAGGCGCGCGCGAAGGAAGCGCTCGACCTCTTCACCTTTGCCATCGAAGGGCGCGCCGTCCTCGACGGCGAGCCCGCCATCATCATCGGGTTCACGCCGCGCACGGACGTCTCGCCGCGGACGCGCGAGGGTCGGGTGGCCCACGCGTTCGCGGGCCGGGCGTGGGTCCACGAACGGGAGTACGAGGTCATGCGTGTGGACGCCCACGCGCAGGACGACGTGTCGTTCGGGTTCGGACTGATCGCGCGGCTGCACAAGGGATCGACCGCCCGCTTCCTGCGCACGCGGGTGGGCGACGCGTGGCTGCCGTCGTTCACCCGCTTCCAGGGCACCGGACGCGCCCTGCTGGTCCGCAAGGTCACGATCGACTACGAGCGCGACTACTCCGACTACCGCGCGTTCGACCCGGCGGACCTGCCGGCGCGGCTCGGCTGGGACCGCTGACGGCGGCTGATGAAGTAGAACGCGACGCCGGCAACGAGGACCAGCGCCGCCAGCGCGATGCCGACCGTGGCGCCGTGGTCGCGCACCATCTGGCCGGCCTGTTCCCCGTACCGCACGGCCAGGTAGCCCTGACCGAAGTAGCGGACGCCTCGACCGAGGAGGATGGCCAGGCCGAACTTCCACGGCGACACGCCGGCGGCGCCGGCCAGCAGCACGAAGATCTTGAAGGGCGTGGGCGGTGGCAGCAGCGCCGGGACGATGACGGCCAGCAGCCCGAAGCGCTGGTACACGGCCATCCCGCGGTCCACGCGTTCGGCGCTGAACCGCTTGCGCAGGAAGACCTCGCCGCCCTTGCGAGCAACCCCCCACAGGAAAAAACAGCCGATGAGCGACCCGAGCGTCGTCATGGCCGCGTAGTACGGCATCCGCTCCGGGTTCTTCGTACTGAGCAGGATGACGAGCAGGTCGTTGACCTGCGGAAACGACAGGAACGAGGAGTCGAGGGCGGCGATGATCAGGAGCCCCACGCCGCCCAGCTGGCTCGCCCACTCCTGGATGGCCGCGATCACGAGGGCGGCTCCGGAAGGAGCCGCTCGACGATCACGACGTCACGCCATGCGCCGTCCAGCCGTGCGTGTTTCACGTACGTTCCGACCTCGCGAAAGCCGGCCGACGCCAGCAGCCGGCGGCTGGCGGTGTTCTCGACGAAGACGCGGGACACGAGCTTCCAGAAGCCGGCCTGCACGGCCGCGGCCAGCAGGGCGTCGATGGCCACCCGCCCGGCGCCGTGTCCGCGGTGTGCGCGCGCGACGTAGACGGAGAACTCGGCGACGCCCGCGTAGCACTCGCGCGGGCGATAGCTGGACGTGGACGCAAACGCGATAAGCTCCCCCTCGGCGCTGGTGACCGCGACGATGGGATGGCGGCCCGTGAACCAGGCCTCCACGTCCGCGGCGGAGCGGTGGCGGGTCTCGAACGTGCCGAGCCGGTCGTCGATGCCTTCGTTGTAGATGCGGGCCAGGGCGGGTGCGTCCTCACGGGACGCCGTGCGGGCGATCAGCGTCATTACCTTCGGGAGCATTCGATCATATGCGAAGACTCGCGAGCGTGACGGTCGTGCTGCTGGCCCTGGCCGGCGCGGTTGCGGTCTGGGCACAGGGCCGTCACCCGGTCAGCGGGCGTGCGATCGCGCCCGTGATGGGGGTGGGCGGGGCACCCTGGCTCGACCGGCCGGAGCGGGAGGCGGAAGAGGCCACCACCAGGGCCGTGGACGCGCTCGGCCTCGAGCCCGGCATGGTCGTCGCCGACATCGGCGCCGGCTCCGGCTACTACACCGAGCGGCTGTCGGCGCGGGTGGGCGCGACCGGCCGCGTGCGCGACGGACATCCAGCCGGGCATGCTCGCCATCCTCGAACGGCGGATTGCGGCGCGCGGTCTCGCCAACGTCACGCCGGTGCTGGGCCGGCCCGACGACCCGAAGCTGCCCGAGAAGGTCCTCGACCTCGCGCTGATGGTGGACGTGCACCACGAGCTGTCGTATCCCCAGGCGTTCGTGCGGACGCTGCGCGCGTCGTTCAAGCCGGGCGGGCGGCTCGTCCTCGTCGAGTATCGCAAGGAGGATCCGACGATTCCGATCCTCGAGGCGCACAAGATGAGCGTCGCCATGGTCCGCCAGGAACTGGAGGCGGATGGGTACGTGCTCGACCGCGTGATCGACGTGCTGCCGTGGCAGCACATCATCGTGCTGCGGGTGGCGCCCGATCCATAATCCGGGCCCTATGCTCAGAGAGGCGGCGGCGGAGTTCCTCGGCACCTTCATCCTCATGGTCTTCGGTATCGGCGTGGTCGCGCAGACCGTGCTGAGCGCCGGCGCCAACGGGTCCTACCTCGCCATCAACCTCGGGTGGGGGCTGGCGGTCATGCTCGGCGTACGCGGCGGCCGGCGTGTCCGGCGCCCACCTCAACCCGGCCGTGACCGTGGCCCTGGCCGTGCACCGCGGCTTTCCGTGGCCGAAGGCACCTGCGTTCGTCGCGGCACAGGTCGCCGCGGCCTTCGTCGCGTCCTTCGTCGTGTTCATCACCTACGGTGAGGCGCTCGCGGCCTTCGACGGCGGCGTCCGGCAGGTGGAAGGGGCGACGGCCACGGCGGGCATCTTCGCCACGTACCCGCAGCCGTTCCTGTCGCTGGCCGGCGGGCTCATCGACCAGATCGTGGGGACGGCGCTCCTGCTCGCGGGGGTGCTCGCGCTGACCGACCAGCGCAATGCGGCGCCGCCCGCCTGGCTGGCCGCGCCGCTGGTGGGCCTGCTGGTGGTGGCCATCGGCGTGGCGTTCGGCTTCAACGCCGGGGCAGCGATCAACCCGGCCCGCGACTTCGGCCCGCGGCTCTTCACGGCCGTGGCGGGATGGGGCAGCGGCGTCTTCACGGCGGGGCATGGGTGGTGGTGGGTGCCGATCGCGGGCCCGCTGGCGGGAGGCGTCCTCGGAGGCTGGCTCTACGACCTCTGCGTCGGCCGCTACCTGCCGGCCGCGAAGGTGCAGGCGTGAGCCGCTACATCCTCGCCCTCGACCAGGGCACCACGTCGAGCCGCAGCATCGTCTTCGATCGGACGGGACGCGTCGTCGCCATGGCGCAGCAGGAGTTCCCGCAGATCTTTCCCGGACCCGGCCACGTCGAGCACGACCCCGAGGCCATCTGGACCTCGCAGCTGCAGACGGCGCGCGACGTGCTGGCGCGCGCCGGACTGACGGCCGCCGACATTGCCGCCATCGGCGTGACCAACCAGCGTGAGACGACGATCCTGTGGGAGCGGTCCACGGGCCGGCCGATTGGCAACGCCATCGTCTGGCAGAGCCGCGTCACCGCGCCGATCTGCGAGCGGCTCAAGGCCGAGGGGCACGAGCCGCTGTTCCGGCGCAAGACCGGCCTCGTCCTCGACGCCTACTTCTCGGGCACCAAGATCAAGCACCTGCTCGATTCCTTCGACGGCGTGCGTGCGCGCGCCGCGCGTGGCGAGGTGCTGTTCGGCACGGTTGACAGCTATCTCCTCTGGCGCCTCACGGGCGGACGGCGACACGTGACCGACGTGACCAATGCCTGCCGCACGCTGCTCTTCGACATCCACACCCAGGAGTGGGACGACGAGCTCCTGGCGCTGCTCGACGTGCCGCGGGCGATGCTGCCCGAGGTGCTGAGCTCGAGCGAGGTGTACGGCGAGACGGATGCCGGCCTGTTCGGCGCGCCGATTCCGATCGCGGGGATTGCGGGCGATCAGCAGGCCGCGCTCTTCGGACAGGCGTGCTTCGAGGCGGGGGCGGCCAAGAACACGTACGGGACCGGCTGCTTCATGCTGCTCAACACCGGCGCGACGCCGGTGCCGTCGGAGAAGGGACTCGTCACGACCATTGCCTGGCGGGTCGGAGGGGAGACCGCCTACGCGCTGGAGGGATCCGTGTTCGTCGCCGGCGCGGCCGTGCAGTGGCTGCGCGACGGCCTGCGTGCGATCGCGGCGTCGCCGGACGTGGAAGGGCTGATGGCGGAGGTGCCCGACACCGATGGCGTCTACCTCGTGCCGGCGTTCGTCGGCCTGGGCGCGCCCTACTGGGACCCCCGTGCGCGCGGCGCCATCGTCGGCATCACGCGCAACACGCGGATGGCGCACATCGCCCGTGCGGCCGTTGACGCCATGGCCTACCAGACGTGCGACGTCCTCGCCGTCATGCAGCTCGAGTCGAAGCTGCCGCTCACCACGCTCAAGGTGGACGGCGGCGCGGCGGCCAATGCCGCACTGCTGCAGTTCCAGGCCGACATGCTGGGGGTGCCGGTGCGGCGTCCGGTCGTGAGCGAGACGACCGCGCTCGGCGCCGCCTACCTCGCCGGCCTCGCGGTCGGCTACTGGGACGGCTTCGACGACGTGCGCCGCAACTGGGCCCTGGACCGGGAGTTCAGGCCCGCGATGCCGGAGGCCGAGCGTGCACGGCTGTGCGCGGGCTGGAAGAAGGCGGTGGGCCGGTCGCTGGAGTGGGAAGACCGGTAGGGGGGACCCGCGCTACTGCGGGAACAGCAGCTCCCGGGCCCACTCGTTGCGCCCGGCCGCGTGATAGACGAGCGTGCGCAGCACCTCCGGGTGGTGCGCGGCCGACGGGATGAACGTGGCGAAGCCGAGGCCCCGCTCGTCGTCCACGCACCAGGCGCCGAGCTGGTGGGCGTCGGGCTGCACCGCCTCGTTCGCATTCAACCGCTGGGCGATGGCGGCGTCGGGCTCGACCGGCAGGAGCAGGCGCATCTGCAGGCCCGAGCCCAGCGCGGGGTGGATCGCGGTCGCGTCCAGCTCGAGGCGTGCCGGCTGGTCGGCGGCGAACTCCAGGTCGGCGATCAGCCGATCCGGCTCGTTGGCCGCCATGGTCCGTGGGCGCGGCTCGATGTGCACGAGCGCCGCGAGCTCCTCGGTCGTGAACGGCGACGCATCCTGGCCGCGCTGCTGGTACACCTCCACGACGCCCAGCATCTCGTCCGGCTGCGTGCGCGCGCCCTGCTCCGGATGGGCGCTCGTGTTGGCCTCGGCGCCGAAGATGCGCGCCAGCTCCGCCACCTCGGCGTGCGCATCGGCCACCTGCAACGCCGCGGCGTGCAGCGCCAGCACGCGAGCCATGGGCCAGTTGGCCTCGGTGAGCGTCACTGACGCGTGCAGTGAGATGGTGCGAGCGGAGACATCGGCGACGTAGGCGCTCAGTGCGGCAAAGCGGTTCATGGCAGCGAGCCGCTGCCACGTGGCCTCGGCCGTCTGCACCCTCGGAGCAGGTCGGTCTCTACGTGCAGCGTCACGGCCGTGACGCCGTGCAGCTCCCGCGGCGGCGCGCACTGGATGCGCTGCGCGAGCCCGCCGCCCCACCAGGCGAAGCCGCGGCCGCGCCAGGCGAACCACTCGTCCTCGATCTGGAGGCGGTCGATGATGTAGTTGAGGACCCCGGCCTCGATTTCCCTCGTCACGACGTTCGGCTCTCCCGTACATGGTACAGGGCGATGGCCACCGCCGTGTGCACGTTCAGCGAATCGACGCGGTCCGTCATGGGAATCGACAGCCGGACGTCAGCGGCGTCGAGGGTGGCCGCCGACAGCCCCGGGCCCTCGGCGCCCGCCACGATCGCGATCGGGCTCGTGCCGGGACGCCAGCCGGACAGCGGCGTCGCACCCGCGTCGGGCGTCAGCGCGGCGAGGACCACGCCGGCCCGGCGCAGGTGGGCGAGTGCGTCCGGCCAGGGATCCGCCGGCGCGCTCGTCAGCTCCAGCACGGCGCCCATCGAGGTCCGCACCGACTTGCGGTAGAGGGGATCCGCACAGCCCGGACCGAGCAGCACCAGATCGGCCCCGAGCGCGGCGCCGCTCCGGAAGATGCCGCCGACGTTGTCCGGGTTGTTGACGCCCTCGAGCGCGATGGCCACCCCCACGCCCTCCAGCGCCGCGGGCAGGGACGGCATGGCCGGCCGGCGCACCAGCGCCAGGCAGCCCCGGTGGATGTTGAAGCCGACGATCGTGTTCATGACCGGCTGCGGCACGACGAAGAGGGGAGCTGCGGGCGCGGGGGGCAACGCGTCGCGCATGTGCGCGTAGGCGGCGTCGGACAGCAGCACGGACTCCACCGCGTCGTGCCAGCGTCCCGCGGACGCGGCGCGGGCGAGGAGGCGCGCCACGACCAGCCGCCCCTCGGCGACGAACACTCCGCGGGCGGTGAGTGCCCGGTGGTCGCCGATCGCGCCGTAGGCGGCGATGCGCGGATCGTCCGCGCGGAGCACGGCCGTCACGCCCGGTGCCGTGCTCACCGCCAGCGGCCGCTCACGAATCCTCGTGCTGGTGCCATTCACCCTTCTGCACGACGGGCATCTGCAGTGCGCGCTCGCGATCGAGATCCAGCGAGCCCACGTGCAGGCAGAGCGGCGACTGCACCCACTTGTAGATGGACTGCGTGAAGAGCCGGGTGAAGCGGGCGGCCCACGCCTCGAGGGTCGCCGGATCGGACGCGGGGAACACGCTCGCGAGCGCCGCCGCCATCTCGTCGGGGTTCATCTTCTCGCCGGCATACAGGTGCAGGCAGGCGTCGAGGACCGCGAAGGGCATCAACTCGCGCTCGGCCTCCTGTTGATCGGCCAGCTCGGGACCGGGCTCGGTGGCCAATGTCGCCGCGATGCCGGTGAAGCCGAAGCGGGTGTGCAGCCGTTCGAGCAGGGCGACGACGACGGTCTTGGGCACGTTGGCGATGACCGAGAGCGCGCCTTCGAGGTCGCCGCCCATGGTGGTGTAGCCGACGGCCTTCTCGCTCATGTCGCCGGTCTGCAGGAAGAGCGCGCCCGAGCTGTTGGCCCAGTTCCACATGCGCTGCCCGCGCAGGCGGGCCTGGACGGTCTGGCGCGTCAACTCCGTGGGCGCCGCGCCGCCCAGCATGCGGGTCACCACCTCCATCTCCCGATCCGTGGCGTCCTGGATGGGCTCCACGTGCAGGCGGGCGCCCACTTCCTCCGCCAGGCGTGCCGCGGCGTCGCGAGTCGCGTCCTGCGAATGGCGGCTCGGCATGTAGAAGGCGTCGATCGCCACGGGGCCCGGGGTGATGAGCTGGGCCGCACGCCAGGCGACCAGCAGCGTGAGCATCGAGTCGCGCCCGCCCGACAGGGCCAGCCCCAGGGACCGGAACGCGCCGGTCTTCTCGTAGTACGACCGGACGCCCAGCGCGAGCGCCTCGAACAGATCGTCGAGGGCGGCCAGGCGCGGATCGGCCGGCTGCGGGATGCTGGCGGGCAGGAAGAAGCT
This sequence comes from Vicinamibacterales bacterium, assembly GCA_041394685.1. Classification (GTDB taxonomy): domain Bacteria; phylum Acidobacteriota; class Vicinamibacteria; order Vicinamibacterales; family UBA2999; genus VFZN01. Next base: position 62,566 of record JAWKHU010000054.1, on the reverse strand, counting down.
GTCGCCCTCGGGCGGAGGGTAGGCAAGACGCGTCCGCGTCGCGCCGGGCTGCGCGCTCTCGATGACGCGCATGGCCGGGCTCGACAGGAGCCAGGCTTCGGCATCGGTGCGCCACGTGGTGTTCTCGAGGCGGAGGCGCCGCGTGCGGTCCAGGTCCACCACCGTTGACCACCAGCCCTCCGCAAACCGCGGGGCGTCGAGCATGCGCCGGCCGTTCTGGAAGACGAAACCGCCGCCGTCATAGACGAGCCCGTCCTGCCCGCCCACGGCGTTGGCATAGACCAGCACGCTCTGCGTGTCGGCGGCGCGGGTGGCGAGCATCTCGCGGCGGGTCGAGTCGATGCCCATCCGGTACGGCGAGGCCGACACGTTCACGACGAGCTCGGCGCCCGAATAGGAGCGACGGCGCATCGGTCCGTCGGGGGACCAGGCGTCCTCGCACACCTCGACCGCGATCGTGCCGAAGTCGAAGGCGAACAGGAGATCGCCGAGCGGGATGCCGGCGGCGTCCAGGAGGAGGCCCGGCCCGCCGCGCGAGAAGGTACGCGCTTCGTAGAACACGTTGTAGGTGGGCAGCTTCTCCTTGGGGACGAACCCCAGGATGCGCCCTCGATGGACCACCGCGGCGCAGTTGAAGAGCTGACCGCCGACCGGCACGGGGAGGCCGAGGACGTAGACGGTTCCCAGATCCGCGGTCTCGGCGGCAAAGGCGACGACCGCCCGCCGCTGCGCGTCGAGGAAGCCCCGCCACTGCACGAGGTCTTCCGGCGGATACCCGCCGATCACCTGCTCCGGAAACGCCCCGAGCGTGACGTCGTCGGCGGCCATGGCGCGCGCCACCTCCACCAGCCGGGTCTGGTTCGAGCGGACGGCGCCAACGGTCGGCCCGACCGCTGCGACGGCCAGCTTCGCAAGCCGCATCCCCTGAGGGTACATCACGCGGCTGTGCCGGCGCCGCCGGTGCATCGCCGGGCACCGCCGGTGCGTCCTAGGGGCATGGACTTCCTGAAGCAGTGGGCGGCCGGCCTCGCGGCGTTCGTCGTCGTCGACTTCGTCTGGATCGGGCTGGTCGCCAACGGCTTCTACCGGCGGGCGCTCGGCCCGCTGCTCCGGATGGACGGGGACCGCATGGACCCCCGCCTCCTCCCGGCGGCCGTGATGTACGCGCTGGTGGTGGCCGGCCTGATCCTCTTCGCCCTGCCTCGGGGACGCGGGACGCTGGCCGACGCGGCGGCGTGGTCCGCCCTCTACGGCTTCATCGCGTACGGCGTCTACGACCTGACCAACTACGCGACCCTGCAGGCGTTCCCGCTGCGCATGGTCCTGGTGGACATGGCCTGGGGGGCTGCGGTGTGCGGGCTCACGGGCGCCGCGGCGTGGATGGCGCGGCCGGCATGACCGGCCGCCGGCGGCCCTCGCCGAGCAGCACCGACGGCTTCAGGCCGAACTTGCGGATCGCGTTGTGCTCGATGTGCGCCATCGCCTCGTCCAGCGAGTCGGTCAGGAGCATCAGGTCGAGGTCGGACGCCGAGATCGTCCCGGCCGCGATCATGCGCTGGCAGACGTCGAGGAACGGCGCCCAGTAGTCGCGCCCCATCAGGACGACGGGAAACTGCGCGATCTTGCCGGTCTGGATGAGCGTCAGTGCCTCGGTCAGCTCGTCCAGCGTCCCGAAGCCGCCGGGCAGCACGACGAACGCGTACGAGTACTTCAGCAGCAGGACCTTGCGGACGAAGAAGTAGTGGCAGTTCACCCACTCGTCGAGGTACGGGTTGGGGTGCTGCTCGAAGGGCAGCTCGATGTTGCAGCCGACCGAACGGCCGCCCGCTTCACGGGCGCCCCGGTTGGCCCCTTCCATCACGCCCGGACCGCCCCCGGTCATCACCGTGAACCCGAGCCGCGCCAGGCTTTGCCCGACCTCCCGGGCCAGCTGGTAGTACGGGTGGTCCTCGGCGAACCGCGCCGACCCGAACACCGTCACGCACGGCCCGACGAAGTGGAGCGTGCGGAACCCGCGCAGGAAGTCGCGCCCCGCGCGGAGCAGCATCATCAGCTCGCGCGTGCGCGACTGGGGACCTTCGAGGAAGATCAGGTCGTCCTGGCCGGGTGGCGTCGGCGGAACTGGTGTCGTCGCGGGGACTGGGGCGGCGGGGTCCTGGTCGCTGGTCACGGAGTCTGGGAGGGGCGCGGTCCATGCGCCGCGCGGGCGCACCGGTGATCTTACCCTCTCGCGGGGCCGTCCTGGTCCGCGCCGGGCGGCGGCATCTCGACTCCGGCCAATCGAGGCGGTAGAGTGTAGCCCCATGTCGCGGTGTCTGTTTTTTCTTGTCCTGCTCGGCGTGCTCGTGCACCCCACGTCCGGCGCGATGGCGCAGCCGGCTTCCATCACGGGAACCGTGGTCGACGTATCCGGCCTGGCGGTGGCCGGCGCCACGATTGACACCCGGAGCGCAGACGGCACGACCGCGAGCGTGGTCGCGGGACCCGACGGCGTCTTCACCGTTGACGGGTCGGTGGCCAGCCTCCGCGTGACAGCGCCTGGCTTCGCACCTGCAGAGGTGGACGCGATGGCCCCCGGCCTGCGCGTCGTGCTGCGCCCCGCGAGCTTCGCCGACTCGGTGGTGGTGACGGCCACGCGCGGGGTGAATCGGCTGCCGAGCGCCGCACCCGCCACGGTGGTCACCTCCGCCGAGCTCGGCAACTCGGCTGCCGGCGCGCTCGACGATGTCCTGCGATCGACCCCGGGCTTCAACCTGTTCCGGCGCACGTCGTCGCGGGTGGCGAACCCGACGACCCAGGGGCGTGACGCTGCGCGGCGTGTCCGGATCGGGCGCGAGCCGGACGCTCGTCCTCAGCGACGGCGTGCCGCTCAACGATCCCTTCGGCAGCTGGGTCTACTGGAACCGCGTGCCGCAGGCGGCGGTGGATCGCGTCGAGGTCGTCCGCGGCGCCACCGGCGACCTGTACGGCGCCGACGCGCTGGGCGGCGTCGTCCAGCTCCTCACGTTCGCGCCCGACCGCACCCGCGCTCGGGCCACGCTCGAAGGCGGGTCGTTCGACACGTTCCGCGGGTCGCTGTTCGGGGGCTCGAGAACGAGGGCTGGGCGGTGTCGGGCGCGTACGAGGGCACGACCACCGATGGCGCCTACACCGTTGCGCCCGAGGCGCGGGCTCCATCGACCTGCGCGCCGACAGCGACTACCAGTCCGGCTTCGTCACCGCCGGCCGCCAGCGCGATACGTGGAACGGCTGGATCAAGGGCGCGGCCTACTCGGAGGATCGCGGAAACGGGACCCCCCAGCAGGTCAATTCCACCGACTGGCGGCAGGTGTCCGGCACGGCCGGTGGAGCAGCCGCCGGCGGCGTCTGGCAGGCCCAGGCAGCCGTCAGCACCCAGGACTACTACCAGACCTTCACCGCCGTCGCCGCCGACCGCGCGAGCGAACGTCTGACCACCGAGCAGTCCACCGACACGAGCTTCGGGAGCGGCGGCGGCCAGTGGACGCGTCCGCTGGGCCGCGTCACGCTGCTGACGGGTGCGGACTTTCACCGCACCAAGTCCGAGGTGTCCGAGGTGCGGTATTCGTTCACCGGGGTGCCGGCCGCGCCGACGCTGGCGGGCGGGACCGAGCGGTCTGCCGGCATCTACTCGCGCGTCAGCGTCCCGGTGGCCGACAGCGTGACCGTGGACCTGGGCGGCCGTCTCGACTGGTGGCGGTCCGAGCCGATCTCGGCCGACCTGCCCGACAAGTCCGTGACCTTCTTCAGCCCGCGGGCCGCCGTCGCGTGGCGCCGGGGCGCCTACGCGCTCCAGGCGGCCGTGTACCACGCCAACCGGCCGCCCACGCTCAACGAACTGCACCGCGGCTTCCGCGTCGGCAACGTCGTCACCAATCCCAACCCGCTGCTCGATCCCGAGACGCTCACCGGTGTGGAGGGAGGTGTCCTCGGGTCGTGGTCGCGCGTGTCGGCGCGGTTCACCGCCTTCGTCAACAGCCTCGATGGTGCGATCTCCAACGTGACCCTGACGACGACGCCGACCCTCATCACGCGCGAGCGGCGCAACTCCGACGAGATTCGGGCCGCGGGCGTGGAGATGGAAATGGACGCCCGGCTGACCCCGACGCTCAGCGTGAACGGGCAGCTGGTCTTCACCTCCAGTCACCTCAGGGGCTCGGTCGCGACGCCCGAGATTTCGGACAACCGCGTGCCGCAGGTGCCGGCCGTCCAGGGCGGCGCCGGTATCACGTGGGCCGACCCGCGGATTGCGACCGCGGCCGCCCAGATCCGTTTCAGCGGCAAGCAGTACGACGACGACCTGAACAACTTCGAGCTGGACGGCTTCGGCGTCGTGGACCTGCAGGTGAGCCGCGCGGTCACGCGCGGCGTGGTCGGGTTCCTCGACGTGGAGAACCTCTTCGATGCCGTCTACGACGCCGGGCGGACGCCCATCCGCCTGATTGGCTGGCCGCGCACCGTGCGCGTCGGCGTGCGGATGGCCCTGCGCTGACCACGACCCCCCCGTCGGGCGCTCCGGTCGGCGGCGGCGGCTCGGGTGAGCCGGGTCGGCGGGCGGATCCCGGGCCGGACGCGCGCCCGCACGCCATCGTGCTCTTCGACGGGACCTGCGGCTTCTGCGAGGGGTCGGTGCGCTTCATCGCGCGGCGAGACCCGGCGGGCTACTTTCACTTCGCCCCCTCCCAGTGGCCCGTGGCCCGGCGGCTGCTCGAGGCGAGGGGTATCGCGCCGGCCGCCGCCCGCAGCCTCGTGCTGATCGAGGGCGACCAGGTCTACCTGCGCTCGACGGCCTCTCTCCGGATTGCCGCGCGGCTGACCCGGCCCTGGCGATGGGCCAGCCTCCTGCTCCGGGTGCCGCGGCCCGTGCGCGACGGGGCGTACGCGGTGGTGGCCGCGGTGCGCCACCGCCTGGCCGGGCGCTCGACGGCCTGCGAGATCCCGCCGCCCGAACTGCGTGCCCGGCTGGTCGGGGAGCCGGCTAGCCCTGCGCCGCCGGGGCCTTCAGCAGATCCGCATGCGCGTCCCGCAGCTTCTCGACCTTCGGAAGCGCCGTGAAGAGGATGTAGGGCTGCGCCGGATTCCGCGCCGCGTAGTTCTGGTGGTAGGGCTCGGCCTCGTAGAACGTCTCGAGCGGCTCGAGCGTCGTGGCGATCCGGTCCGGGAAGACGCGGGCGTCGTTCAGTTGCTGGATGTAGGCCTCCGCGACGCTCCGCTCGTCCTCGGTCTTGTAGAAGATGGCCGAGCGATACTGCCGGCCGCGGTCGTGGCCCTGGCGATCGAGCTGGGTCGGGTCGTGCGCGACTCCGAAGAACACCTGCAGCAGACGGCCCATCGTGATCCGGGCGGGGTCGTAGCGCACCTCGATGGCCTCGGCGTGGTCGGTGGTCCCGCTGCAGACGGCCTGGTAGGTGGCCGTCTCGCGCGTGCCACCCGTATAGCCCGACCGGACGCCCAGGACGCCCTCGAGCGGGAGGAACACGGCTTCGACGCACCAGAAGCAGCCGCCGGCCAGTACCAGGGTGTCCGGGGAGGTCGTCGCGGCCAGGTCGAGCTCAGGAAACGGCAATGTGGGCATGACACTCATTAGATCCCATCCGCGGCCCAGGGGTTTCGCCCCGGCGGTGCCAGCGGACCGCGTCGTATGATGACCACGGAGGTTCCCGGATGAGTCAGGTGGCGTGTGCGGTGGTGATGACGATGGCGGCATTGGGGGCGGCGGCTCAGGACCCGCCCGCGGACGCGCAGATTGCCCAGGCGGTTCAGGCCGCACCGGCCGACATGCGCGACGGTGCCGCCGTGCTGGGATGGGTCGGCGGCAAGGCGACGACGCTGCGTGCGGGAACCAACGAGCTCGTCTGCCTGGCCGACAATCCCGCCGCCGAGGGATTCAGCGTGGCCTGTTATCACAAGGATCTCGACCCGTTCATGGCCCGGGGCCGCGAACTCACCGCGCAGGGCGTCACCGACGATCGCATCCGCGACCGGACGCGGTTCGACGAGATTGCGGCGGGGAGCCTCCCGATGCCGAAGGAGCCGCGCACGCTGTACGTGCTGACGGGCCGCTCGGCCGACGCGGCCGGCCACGTGGAGGGCGCCTATACGCGCTGGGTGTTGTACGTGCCGTTCGCCACGGGAGCGTCCACGGGGCTGCCCACCAAGCCCGCGGGTCCCGGCGCGCCGTGGCTCATGGACCCGGGCACGGGCGGGGCGCACATCATGATCAGCCCGCCTCGTCCGGAGTGAGGGTGGCGGCCACGGCCTCCCGTGGCAGTGCGATGACGCCAACTCCCGTGAAATGAATGACATCAGGTGACAAACGCGTACAACAATCTATCGACACGCCTGCGTCATCGGTCCCATAATGTGCGCGTTGGGGAGGGCGAAACCCGCATGAAGAAGGTCCTGATTACCGGTCTGGCAACGGTTGTCTGCGGCGCGGCCCTGCTGGCGCAGGGCACCTCCGTCCGCGGCACGACCGCGGCGCCGGCGGCGGGCCCACGCCCGGCCGTCTCCCATGGCGCCGCCTTCGGGCCAGCCGAGCAGTCGGCGATGGTCAAGCAGTACTGCGCCACCTGCCACAGCGAGCGGGGCAAGGCGGGCGGGTTGTCGCTGGCGGACTTCGATGCGGCTGACGCGGTGTCGCACCGCGACGTCACTGAGAAGATGATCCGGAAGCTGCGCGCGGGCATGATGCCGCCCGCGGGCGCGCGTCGTCCCGAGGCGGACGCGCTGCTGCAGCTGGCCGCGGCCCTCGAAACCCGCGTCGACACCTACGCCGCCGCCCACCCGAATCCCGGCCGCCGGCCGTTCCAGCGTCTCAACCGGGTCGAGTACGCGGCAGCGGTCAAGGACCTGCTGAACCTCGACGTCGACGTCACCGCCTTCCTCCCGCCCGACACGATCAGCGCCGGCTTCGACAACGTCGCGGACGTGCAGGCGTTCTCGCCCGCGTTCCTGGACGGCTACCTGCGCGCGGCGAGCCAGATCAGCCGCCTCGCCGTGGGCGACCGCAACGCGAGCGGGACCTCGGTGACCTACAAGATCGGCCGCACGGCGTCGCAGATGCGGCACGTGGAGGGCGCGCCGATCGGCACCCGCGGCGGCATCTCGGTGGTGCACACCTTCCCCGCGGACGGCGACTACGTCTTCCGGATGAACCTCCACAACGAGCCCCTCGGCGGCCTGGCCGGCCGCACGTCGATGACGGTGCTCGAGTTGAAGGAGACCATCGAGGTGTCGATCAACGGCGAGCGCGTGGCGCTGCTTCCGCTGAACACGCGGATGAGCGAGACCGACGCCTCCAACGGACTCGACATCGCGACGCCGGCCATCCACGTGCAGGCAGGCCCGCAGCGGGTCTCGGCCGCGTTCATCAAGAACCTCGAAGGCCCCGTGGACGACCTCCTCACACCGCTCGAGAACACGCTGGCCGACGTCAGCATCACCTTTGGCGTCACCATGCTGCCGCACATGCGGGACTTCAGCGTGGTGGGGCCGACCAAGGTGACGGGCGTGTCCGAAACGCCGAGCCGCTCGACGATCTTCACCTGCCGGCCCACCTCGGCGGCAGAGGAAGAGTCGTGCGCGCTGTCGATCGTCAAGGGCCTGTCGGCCCGCGCGTACCGCGGCGAGCCCACCGCGGCCGACCTGCAGGACGCGATGACCTTCTACGAGCAGGGCCGGGAGCAGGGGGGCTTCGAAGGCGGCGTCCGCATGGCGCTGCAGTCGATCCTGATGAGCCCGCGGTTCCTGTTCCGCGTCGAGGCCATGCCCTCCGCCACGCCGGCGCGGCCGTACCTGGTTGCCGACGGCGACGTCGCCTCGCGGCTCTCGTTCTTCCTCTGGGGCACCATCCCCGACGCGGAGCTGGTGCGCGCGGCGCGCGACGGCTCGCTCCACACGGCCCCGGGCCTCAAGCGGCAGGTGTCGCGCATGCTGGCGGACCCGCGGGCGCGTGCGCTGTCGGACCGCTTCGCCGCCCAGTGGCTGCGCCTGCAGGACCTCGACAAGATCATCCCCGACTACCTGACCTTCCCGCAGTACGACGAGACGCTGGCCGCGGCGATGGGCGAGGAAACGCGCCTCTTCTTCGACAGCATCGTCCGTGAGGACCGGGGCGTGCTGGACCTGCTGACGGCCGACTACTCGTTCGTCAACGAGCGGCTGGCCCGGCACTACGGCATCCCGAACGTGTCGGGCAACCAGTTCCAGCGTGTGACGGTGCCCGAGTACCGGCGCGGCCTGCTGGGGCAGGGCAGCATCCTGACGCTCACCTCCGTGGCCGACCGCACCTCGCCGGTGCAGCGGGGCAAGTGGGTGATGGAGGTGCTGCTGGGGTCGCCGCCGCCGGCGCCGCCGCCCAACGTGCCGTCGCTCGACGAGTCGGTGAAGGCCAATGCCGGCGGCAAGATGCTCTCGACGCGCGAGCGCATGGAGGAGCACCGCAAGAACCCGTCCTGCAACTCGTGCCACCGCGTCATCGATCCGCTGGGCCTCGCGCTCGACAACTTCGACGCGACCGGCGCGTGGCGCATCAAGGACAACGAGGTGCCGGTCGATTCGGCCGGCGAGCTGTACGACGGCACGAAGATCGAGGGGCCGGCCGGCCTCCGCGCGGCGCTCCTGAAGCGGCAGGACGTGTTCCTCCTGAGCTTCACCGAGAAGCTGCTCACCTACGCCATCGGCCGCCGCATCGAGTACGAGGACATGCCGATGGTGCGCGCCATCGTGCGTGACGCGAAGAAGCAGGACTACCGCATGTCGGCCTTCGTCCAGGCCGTCGTCAGCAGCCCGGCGTTCCGCATGGCGGCGCCGGACGTTCCCGACCCGAAGAACGCGACCGAGGTGGAGAGGGCCCGATGATCCTGACGAAGAAGCACATTTCCCGCCGCACCGTGCTCAAGGGCATGGGCGTGACCATGGCCCTGCCGTTCCTCGAGGCCATGGTGCCAGCGGCCACGGCGCTGGCCAAGGCCGCGCCTACGCGCGTGCGGCTGGCGGCCGTCGAGATCGTCCACGGGGCCGCCGGGAGCACGCCGTTCGGCGCGAAGAAGTTCATGTGGGCGCCCGAGCGCGCGGGCCGCGATTTCGACCTTTCGCCGAGCAGCCTCAGCCCCATGGAGCCGTTCCGCGAGTACATGACGATCATCAGCAACACCGACGTCCGCAACGCCGAGGCGTTCACGGCGCCGGAGATCGGCGGCGACCACTTCCGGTCGAGCGCGGTGTTCCTGACGCAGTGCCACCCCAAGCAGACGCAGGGCTCGGACGTCTTCGTCGGGACGTCGCTCGACCAGATGTACGCGCAGCGCTTCGGCCAGGAAACGCCCATCCCCTCGATGCAGCTCTGCATCGAGAACGTGGACCAGGCCGGCGGCTGCTCCTACGGTTACTCGTGCGTGTACACGGACTCCATCAGCTGGGCCTCGCCCGAGGATCCGCTGCCGATGATCCGCGACCCTCGCGTCGTCTTCGACCAGCTCTTCGGCGTCGGCGCGACGCCCGGTGAGCGCCGAGAGCGGCGGGCCGAGGACAAGAGCATCCTCGACTGGCTCGGGACGGCCGTGGCGCGCCTGAACAAGGACCTGGGCGCCGCCGACCGTGCGCGGCTGGCCGACTACCTCGACGACGTCCGTGAGATCGAGCGCCGCATCGAGCGCGTCGAGGCCGCCAACCGCACCGGCGAGCCGCGTGAGCTGCCCGGTGCGCCGATCGGCGTGCCCGACTCCTTCGAGGAGCACGTGAAGCTGATGTTCGACCTGCAGGCCATTGCCTTCGCGTCGGACACCACGCGCGTCTTCGCCTTCAAGCTGGGCCGCGATGCGTCCAACCGCGTCTACGCCGACAGCGGCTACAAGGCCGCCTTCCACTCGGCCTCACACCACCAGGAGCGCGAGGACCGCATCACGGAGTACGCGAAGATCAACAAATACCACGTGAGCATGATTCCCTACTTCCTCGAGAAGCTGAAGAACACGCCCGACGGCGAGTCCAACCTGCTCGAGAACACGCTGCTGCTGTACGGCTCGCCCATGGGCGACTCCAACGTGCACAACCACAAGCGCTGCCCGCTGTTCCTGGCCGGCCACGCGGGCGGGGCGCTCAAGGGCGGCCTGCACGTCAAGGCCGCCGACGGCACGCCCATGGCCAACGCGCTGCTGACGGCCGCCCACGCCCTCGGGCTGGACGACGTGCAGCGGTTCGGGGACAGCACCAGTGCCATGGACCTGAACACGGTGTCGGACACGACGGTCGCCTGAGGAGCCACGCCCGATGCTGCGGACACGGATCGCTACAGCCGCTCTGGCCAGCCTGGCCGGCGCCTTCTGCCTGTCGGCCCTGCTCCACGCGGCGTCGTCGCCGGTTGCCGACGCCGCCCAGCAGGGGGACCGTGACGCCGTCAAGGCGCTCCTCAAGGACGCCGCCGACGTCAACGCCGCGCAGGGCGACGGCATGACGGCCCTGCACTGGGCGGCCATGAACGGCGACGCCGACATGGCGAAGATGCTCGTCTACGCCGGCGCCAACGTGCGGGCGGTGACCCGCATCGGCAGCTACACGCCGCTGTTCCTGGCCGCGCGCCAGGGCCAGGCGGCGGTCGTCCCCGTGCTGGTCGGGGCTGGGGCGGATGCGCGCCAGTCCACCGCCACCGGCACGACGCCGTTGATGGTCGCGGCCGCGTCCGGCAGCGCCGACACCGTCGCGGCCCTGCTCGACGCGGGCGCCGACGCCAATGCCGCGGAGTCGGTCCGGGGGCTCACGCCCTTGATGTTCGCGGCTGCCGCCGACCGCTCCGACGTGGTCGCGCTGCTGACGCGCCGCGGTGCCGACGTGAAGGCAGCCACGAAGGTGGTGGACCTCTCGCAGCTCACCCGCGGAGGCATGGGGTTCAACGGCGGCAACCCGCCGGTGCCCGGCCAGCCCGCGGGGCAGCAGGGGCAGGGTGGCAACGGCACGCGAGCGGGCACGCCCTCGGCGCAGGCCCAGCGTGGCCCGGCCGGCCGTCCGCCGCAGGTGCCCGGCGTGGACCGCCAGTTCCAGCTGAACGAACTGGTGGCCGGCCAGGGCGGCTTCACCGCGTTGGATTTCGCCGTCCGTGACGGCTACGCGACCACGGCGCTGGCGCTGCTCGACGCGGGCGCCGACATCAACCAGCCCGCCGCGAGCGATCGGAACAGCCCGCTGCTCATCGCCCTCATCAACGGGCACTTCGACCTCGCCCGCCAGCTCGTCGAGCGCGGCGCCGACGTCAACTGGTCCGCCGACAACGGCGTCACGCCCCTCTACGCGGTCCTCAACGTGCAGTGGGCACCCAAGGCCCTCTACCCGCAGCCCCAGGCCTACCGGCAGCAGTCCATGAGCTACCTCGACATGCTCGCGGTGCTCCTCGACCACGGCGCCGAGGTGAACGCGCGCCTGTCGAAGAAGGTCTGGTACTCGGGGTACAGCTTCGACCTGTCCGGCGTCGACGAGATCGGCGCAACGCCCTTCTGGCGCGCCGCCTACGCCAGCGACGTCGAGGCGATGAAGCTCCTCGCCGCCCACGGCGCCGACCCGAACATCCCCACGATGAAACCGGCCGGCCGGCCGCGGCTGGGTGACGGCGAGCAGCGCGAGACCAAGGAGGTATCCAACCTCCCGCCCGTGCCGCTCGGCGGTCCGTCGGTGACGCCCCTGATGGCGGCCGCCGGCGTCGGCTACGGCGAGGGCTTCGCGGCCAACGCCCACCGGTTCGCGCCCGTCGGCATGCTCGCCGCGGTGAAGTATCTCGTCGAGGAACAGGGCGCCGACGTCAACGCCGTCGACCACGAGGGCATGTCGGCCCTGCACCACGCCGCCGCGCGCGGTGACAACGAGATGATCCAGTACCTGGTGTCGAAGGGGGCGAACGTGAAGATCCTGGACCGCGAGGGCCGCTCGACGGTTGACATGGCCAACGGGCCCGTCCAGCGCATCCAGCCATTCCCCGAGACCATCAAGCTGCTCGAGTCACTCGGCGCCGTCAACCACCACAAGTGCGTATCGTGCTGAGCTGACTCGTTCCCGAAACCCACACCCGCCACGACGCCCCGGTCCCCACGGCCGGGGCGTTGTCGCGTACGGGACACCGGCATGTATCGGCTTGTCTCCCGACGGAGCTGAAGCGTAGAGTAATCGCCAGTCACCCGAGACCGGACCCCCCAAGTGCCCGTGGAGTCGTCGCTCCGACGTGACGTGCCTGCGCCCGCCAGCGCCCCCTCCGCCTCGCGGCCGGTTACGCCGGGCGTGTCGCCGGGCGACCACCGGGGGCCGGGCGGGGAAGCCCGTTCGGGTTCTCCGGAGCGGCACCAGCCGCCGGTGATTGCAGGCGGGGCGCGCGGAGGAGACCAGGGGCCTGGTCCGGCGGCCCGATGGGGCCTGGCGCTCGCCCCCGCCGTCGTCGCCGCCGTCGCGGCCGCGTCCAATGCCGCCGGACTGCTGTCGGCGTCGTCGGCCATAGTGGGCGTCGCTGCGCTGTCCACCCTCTGGGCCACCGCCATCGGGGTGGCGTACGCCCGCTCGGCCGCCCGCCTGACGCGCCACCGCCGGGCCCTCGGCCACGATGCGGCGCTCTTCGCCGGCGCGCCCACCGCGATGATCATTGCCGACGGCAGCGGCCGCATCGGGCTGGTCAACGCGGAGGCGGAGCGCCTGTTCGGCTATCCGCCGCAGGCCATGAACGGCCTCGAGATCGAGGCCCTCGTGCCGGGCCGTCTGCGCGGCGTGCACGTCGCGCACCGCGCGTCGTATGCGACGCATCCCGTGGTGCGCCCCATGGGGACGGGGAAGACCCTCCACGGGCTGCGGCGGGACGGCACCGAGTTTCCTGCCGAGGTCAGTCTCGGGCCCGTCGAGTCACCGGACGGCGCCTTCGTGGTCGCCGCCATCAGGGACGTCACCGAGCGCTTCGTCTTCGAGCAGACCCTGCGGGAGCAGCACGCCAGGCTCGAGGCTGCCCTGCGCTCGAAGAACCGCTTTCTGGCCCGCATGAGCCACGAGCTGCGCACGCCCCTGAACGCCATCATCGGGTTCACGGGCACGCTGCTCATGCGCCTGCCGGGCCCGTTGACCGGGGACCAGGAGAAGCAGCTCACCCTCGTGCGCTCCTCCGGCCAGCACCTGCTCTCGATCATCAACGACCTCCTGGACCTGGCGCAGATCGAGTCCGACCGCGTGCGGGTCGGGTCCGAGCCCGTCTCCTGCCGCGAGGTCGTGGCCGAAGTGAAGTCCACCCTCGAACCGTTGGCCGCTGCCAAGGGCCTCGCCCTCGACGCCTCGACGCCGGAACCGGACGTGATCGTCAAGGCCGACCGCCGCGCGATGGTCCAGATCCTCGTGAACCTGGTGGGAAACGGCATCAAGTTCACGAGCACCGGTGGCGTGTCCATCTCCGTCAACGCGGGGGCCGACGACGGGATGGTGGAGCTCAGCGTCCGCGACACCGGCATCGGCCTGCCCGACGACGCGCGCGCGCGCCTGTTCGACGAGTTCGCCCGGCTGCATGCCGAGGGCAGCGAGCCGTACGAAGGCACGGGACTCGGCCTGCACATCAGCCAGAAGCTGGCAGGACTGTTGGGCGGGCGCATCACGTTCCACAGCGATGGCCCCGGACACGGAAGCCGGTTCACCCTGCACGTGCCGAAGGGAGCGTGACGTGGCCCTGGTGCTGATCATCGAGGACAACCCTGCGAACCTGGCGCTGATGGAGTACCTCCTCAAGGCGTTCGGGCACGACGTGCGGACCGCGACCGGCGCCCTGGCCGGGGTCGAGCGGGCGACGGAAATGCCCCCCGACGTCGTCCTGGTGGATCTGCACATGCCGGGCCCTGACGGATTCGAGGCGGCGCGCCTCATCCGGGCCCACGAGCGGACGGCGGCCGTCCCGCTCGTGGCGGTGACCGCGTCGGCGATGGTGGGCGACCGCGACATGATCCTGGCCCGCGGCTTCGACGGGTACATCGGCAAGCCGATTACGCCCGAGACCTTCGTCGAACAGGTCGAACGGTTCCTGCGCCCGGCGTCCGGGGACACCGCATGAGCGGTGCGGCCGCGCCCGACAATGCCGGGGATCCCGTCCGTCGGCTCGTGCAGGCGTCCTTCGACGCCGTGGTGACCTGGTCTGCCGATGCCGGCGTGATTCGGGCGTGGGGCCCCGGGGCACAGGCGCTCTACGGATGGTCGGCCGACGAGGCCGTCGGCCGGTGCGTCCACGACCTGATCGCGTCGACGCCCGAGTCCCGCAGCCTCGTGGCGGCGCTGGCGGAGGGCGGCGTCTGGTCCGGTGAGCTGCGGCGGGTGGGACGCGACGGCCTCGAACGGGTGGTCGATGCCTGGCTGGTGATGGAGGGCGAGGGCGAGGCTCGACAGGTCATCGAGGCGGCGCGTGATCTCGGGCGCTCGCGCATGGCGGATCGCGTGCTCCGCAATACGGTGGAGTTCCACCGGCAGATCATCAACAGCGTGCGCGAGGGCCTGCTCGTGTTCGGGCCCAACCTGCGCTGCGTCACGTTCAATCGCTACATGGAGACGCTGGCGGGCGTGCCCGCCGCGCGTGTCATCGGCAGCCACCCGCAGGAGTCGGCGACGCTGGCGCGCTGCGTGGCGGTCGACGCCCTGCAGCATGCGCTGACCGGCGAGGTGGTGCGACGCACGGAGGTCGAGTGGCCCGCGCACGCGTCCGGCGAGGCGCTCTGGGTGTCCGATGAGTACGTGCCGATCTCCTCCTCCGAGGGCGACATCGTCGGCGTGCTGGTGACCGTGCGCAACGTCACGCGCGAGCGGCAGCGGGCCGAGGCCATCCGCCTGGCGGGTGAGCGCCTCGACCAGTCTCTGCTCTCCGCGCGCATGGGTGCGTGGGAGGCGGACGCGGAGTCCAACCAGATGGTGTGGTCGCGCCACCTCTCGACGGTGCTGGGACGTCCCTTCGGCGAGGACGGCACGCCGTGGAGCTGGGCCGAGCTCATCCAGATCGAAGACCGCCGCACGGTGCTCGAGGCCGTCCGCTCCACCGTGGTCACGGGCGAGCCCTTCATGGTGGAGTTCCGACCACCACGCCGGAGGGGCGCACCCGCTGGCTGCGCGCGGCCGGGCAGCGTGACGCGGTGTCGGGCGCGGGCGCCCGCGTGCGCGGCGTGGTCAGCGACATCACCGCGCGCCGCTCACTGGAGGCGCAGTTCCTCCAGGCGCAGAAGATGGAGGCCATCGGCCAGCTCGCCAGCGGCGTCGCACACGAGTTCAACAACCTGCTCACCGCCATCGTCGGCCACGCGCACTTCGCCTCGGAGGGCGTGACGGACCCGGCGGGGCAGGCCAACCTCGCGGAGGTCATCACCGCGGCCAACCGGGCGTCCACGCTGACGCGTCAGCTGCTGGCGTTCAGCCGGCAGCAGGTGCTCGAGATGGCGCCGCTCGACCTCAACGAGGTCGTGCGTGACATGGCCACGCTCCTGCGGCCGCTGCTGGGGAAGACATCGAACTGGACACGGTCCACCCGGCCGACGACGCCGTGATCGTGGCCGACCGGTCACAGATCGAGCAGGTCATCATGAACCTCGCGATCAATGCGCGTGATGCGCTGGAGGGCGGAGGCCTGGTCCGGATCTCGGTGGACACCGTCGACCTCGCCGAACCCGACACCACGGGCGACCCGGTCATCCCGGCCGGGCCGTGGGTCGTGCTGTCGGTGGCCGACAACGGGCAGGGCATGAGCGAGGCGACGCTCGAGCGGCTGTTCGAGCCTTCTTCTCGACGAAAGAGGTCGGCAAGGGCACCGGCCTCGCCACGGCCAGCGTGTCGGCGTGGTGTCGCAGAGCGGCGGGTTCATCCGTGTGCGCAGCGAGCCCGGCATCGGCGCCACTTTCCGGTTGTTCCTGCCAAAGGCCTCGCCATCGGGGCCTGTCACGGACGCGGAGAGGGCCGGCAGGTCTGACACACCAGAGGCAGAGAAGGAGCAGCAATACGACACCATCCTGCTCGTGGAGGACGATCCGGTGGTGCGGACGCTGGCCCGGCGCATGCTGGAGCGTGCGGGGTATCACGTTGCGATCGCCGAGGGCCACGCCGAAGCGGTCGCGGCCTTCGACGAACTGGGCGGCGCGGTCGGTGTGTTGCTGACCGACATCATGATGCCGGGCGGCACCGGCACGGATCTCTTCCAACTCCTGAGCCAGAAACATCCGGGCCTGCGCGTGATCTACATGTCCGGCTATGCGCCCGATTCCTCGCTGAACCAGGTCCGGCTGGCGCCCGGCGCCGTTTTCCTGCCCAAGCCCTTCACCGCCGAGGTCCTCCTCGATCGCGTGGACACGGCCCTGCGCGGGTCGCGGAACGCCTGAGAGGCGTCCGCGCGTCAGCGAACCCCGTCGTCGGAAACCCGCCAGCCATCCGGCCTTCCGCGCCGGATTCCCGCCGTCGCCCCGAGTCGCGTCCCGTTCACGCCGGCCGAGTCGCCGGATTCTGGCGCTGAACGAACGTTCGAACGTGGTACGTCCTGTGCAACCCACGCATCCAGTTCACCTGTTTCCGTTCTGGATGGCGTCGTTGAGCGTGGGAGGGTGCCATGGGCCGACCGCTGACGATCTGGGAGCACGCACAGCTCCAGGGGCATTCGCGGAGAGACTTCCTGCGGTTCTGTGCCTGGCTCACCGCCGCGGCCGGCATCGAGTCGACGGCGGTGGCGCAGGTGGTGGAGGCGCTCGAGACCCGGCCCCGCCTGCCGGTCGTGTGGTTCCACTTCCAGGAGTGCACCTGCTGCAGCGAATCCTTCATCCGCTCGTCCCACCCCATCGTGTCCGACATCATCCTGGACAAGCTCTCGCTCGACTACACGCAGACGCTGCAGGCGGCCGCGGGCGAGCAGGCCGAGAAGGCCTTGCACGACACGATGGCGCAGCACCCGGGTGAGTACCTGATGCTGGTGGAGGGCTCCATCCCGACCGGAGAGGGGGGCGTCTACTGCACCATCGCCGGACGCACCGCCCTCGACATCGTCCGTGAGGCCGCCGTCGGCGCCAAGGCCATCGTGGCCTGGGGAAGCTGTGCCTCGAACGGCTGCATCCAGGCCGCCAACCCCAACCCGACGGGCGCAACGCCGGTCCACAAGATCATCACCGACAAGCCCATCATCAAGGTGCCGGGCTGCCCCCCCATCGGCGAGGTCATGGCGGGGACCATCGTGCACCTGCTCACGTTCGGCACTATTCCGGAGTTGGACCGGGTCGGCCGTCCGAAGGCGTTCTACTCGCGCCGCGTGCACGACACGTGCTACCGCCGCCCCAACTACGACGCGGGCCTGTTCGTGGAGTCGTGGGACGACGAGAACGCGCGCAAGGGGTACTGCCTCTACAAGATGGGATGCCGGGGTCCGGTCACCTACAACGCATGCGCCGTCACCAAGTGGAACGAGGGCGTGAGCTTCCCGATCCAGTCGGGCCACGGGTGCATCGGCTGCAGCGAGGAGAACTTCTGGGACAACGGGCCGTTCTACTCGCGCCTCACGAACCTGCCCGGGTTCCCGATTGAATCGACCGCGGACCGCGTGGGCCTGGCGGTGGGCGCCCTGACGGCGGCGGGCCTGGCGGGTCACGCGGCCCTGACCTTCGTGCGGAAGCGCGACGTCATCCGCGCGCACGAAGTGCCGGCGGCCACCACGGAGGAGTAGGGCCATGGCCAATCGCATCGTCGTCGATCCGGTCACCCGCATCGAGGGGCACCTGCGCATCGAGGTGGAAGTCGAGGACGGCCGTGTCGTGGACGCGTTCTCCTCGGGCACCATGGTCAGGGGCTTCGAGCTGATTCTCAAGGGTCGCGACCCGCGCGACGCCTGGGCGTTTACCGAGCGCGCGTGCGGCGTCTGCACGACGGTCCATGCGCTGGCCTCCGTGCGTGCGGTGGAGAACGCCCTGGGCATCGTCGCACCGCCGAACGCCGACCTGATCCGGAACCTGATGTTCTGCGCGCAGTACTGCAGGACCACGCGGTGCACTTCTACCACCTCCACGCGCTGGACTGGGTAGACGTCGTGAGCGCGCTCAAGGCGGACCCGAAACGGACGTCGGAGGTGGCGCAGTCGCTGTCGAACTGGCCGAACAGCTCGCCGGGCTACTTTTCCGATCTCCAGAAGCGGCTCGCGTCGTTCGTCGAGAGCGGACAGCTCGGCATCTTCGCCAACGGCTACTGGGGGCACCCCGCGCATACAAGCTGCCGCCGGAGGTCAACCTGATTGGCGTCGCGCACTACCTCGAGGCGCTGGAGTGGCAGAAGGAGATCGTCAAGGTCCACGCGGTGTTCGGCGGCAAGAACCCGCACCCGAACTACCTCGTGGGCGGCGTGCCGTGCGCGCTGAACGTCAACGAGGTGAACGCCATCAACACCGAGCGCCTGGCGCTGGTGGGGTCACTCTTCGAGAACGCCGAGCGCTTCGTGAACCAGGTCTACCTGCCGGACCTGCTCGCCGTGGCCGGGTTCTACAAGGACTGGGGCGCCATCGGTGGCGGCACTGAGAACTACCCGCCTTCGGCGACCTGCCGACGCGGGGCTTTGCCGACGTCTCCGCGTTCAAGTTCCCGCGCGGCGTAATCCTGGGACGGAACCTCGACCAGGTGCTGCCGGTGGATCCGCAGGATCCGATGGAGATGCAGGAGTTCATCGATCACTCCTGGGATGAGTACACCGGTGACGGAGGGCGGGGCGCCATCCATGGGACGGCGAGACACGGTTCCACTACACGGGGCCGAAGCCGCCGCATACACAGCTCGAGGTGGAGCAGAGCTTACTCGTGGCTGAAGACGCCGCGCTGGAAGGGCCACGCGATGGAGGTCGGGCCCTTGGCACGCCTGCTCGTGGCGTATGCGTCCGGTCACGCCGAGGTGAAGGAAGCGATCGGCGACGTGCTCAGCCGCCTCGACGTGCCCGTCGGCGCGCTGTTCTCCACCCGGGGCGCACGGCCGCGCGCGGCATCGAGACGATGCTCGTCGCGCGCTGGGCGCGCGAGTTCTACGCGCAGCTCCTCGACAACATCCGGAACGGCGACACGCGCACGGCGGACACGTCGCGATGGGAGCCGTCAACCTGGCCTGCCGAGGCGAAGGGCGTCGGCCTCAGCGAAGCGCCGCGCGGGGCCCTGTCGCACTGGATCGTCATCCGCGACGGGAAGATCGACAACTATCAGCTCGTCGTGCCGAGCACCTGGAACGCATCGCCTCGCGACGGGACGGGACAGCGGTCGGCCTACGAGTCGTCGCTCGTCGGGACGCCGGTGGCCGACACCGGTCAACCCGTGGAGATCCTGCGGACGATCCACTCCTTCGACCCGTGCATCGCGTGCGCGGTGCACGTGCACGACCCGCACGGCCGGCACGTGCACCACCTCGACACGTTCTGAGGCGGGACCGCATCAGGGGGGCGCCATGGCGACCATGACCTTCGAGCGCGTCTACATCTGGGAGCGGCCCGTCCGGCTCTATCACTGGGTCACGGCCGCGTGCGTCGTGCTGCTGACCACGACGGGGCTGGTCATCGGCCATCCCCGTCTTCCTGACCGCCGGTGACGCATCGGCCAGCCAGTGGTTCGGGACGGTGCGGTTCCTGCACTTCGCCGCGGGCTACGTCTTCCTGTGTGCGTTCGTCCTGCGGCTCTACTGGATGGTCGCCGGCAACGAGTTCGCCCGCTGGACCAACTTCCTGCCGGTCACGCCGACGCTGTTCCGGCGGCAGCTGCGACAGGTCTGGCAGGTCATCACCACGGACCTCCTGGAACTGCGTGTGCACCCCGCCGAAGTGAAGGGCCACAACGCGCTGGCCGCCTGGACCTACACGGTGGTGTTTCTCGCGAGCATCGCGCAGATCGCCACCGGGTTCGCCCTCTATGCCGCGATGAGCGAGGCATGGCTGCCGCAGGCGTTCGCCTGGGTCGGCCCCCTGGTGGGCGGCGACGCGCACGTCCGGCTCTGGCATCACCTGCTCGCCTGGTTCTTCATCGTCTTCGCCCTCATCCACGTGTACTGTCCGTCTTTCACGATGCGGTCGAAGGCGAGGGAGAGATCTCGTCGATGATCGGCGGCGTGAAGTTCTACGAGCGGCGATAGGAGCGGACGTCGTGGCGACGACCCTGGTGCTCGGAATCGGCAACCTCCTGATGGGCGACGAAGGCGTGGGGGTGCACGCCCTGCGAGCCTTTGCCGCCGAGCACTGGCCGGACGGCATCGATCTGCTGGACGGCGGGACGGGCGGCTTCCATCTGCTCGAGCACTTCGGCGCCTACGCACGCATCGTCCTCGTCGACGCCACGATGGACGGACAGCCGGCTGGCACCATCTCGGTCCTGCGGCCGCAGTATGCCTCCGACTTTCCGCGGGCCCTCACCGCGCACGACATCGGCCTCAGAGACCTGATAGAAGCGGCGGTGCTGGTCGGTCCGCTGCCGGAGATGGTGCTGGTGACGGTCTCGATCGAGGAAATCCGGTCGATGGTGGACGAGCTGTCGCCCGAGGTGGCTGCCGCCGTGCCGGCGCTGCGCGCGTACGTGCTGGCGGCGACCGCAGCCCGGGCCGCGTGACACCGGGGGAGGGGACCATGTGCCTGGCCGTACCGGGACGGATTCTCGAGATCGAGGGCGACGATCCGCTCCTGCGATCGGGACGCGTGGACTTCGCCGGCATCCAGAAGCGCGTGAACCTCGCCTACGTGCCCGACGCCGTCGTCGGCGACTACGTGATGGTGCACGTGGGGTTCGCCATCTCACGCGTGGACGAGGCCGAGGCCGCGCAGGTCCTCGACTACCTGCGCCGGATGGGAGACCTGGCGGAGCTTGCCGAGCCGCAGGATTCGGCCTGAGGCCGCCGGCTCGCTCGGCCTACTTTCTGTCAACGGCCAGCTGGCAAGAATTGTCAGGGTGACACGCCAGGGACCCTCCGGATACCCGCCCCCTCGTGAAAATGCCCGTGACTGCACTGGCCCGTTCCTTGATATTGATCGGGTCAACGCTGCGCCCGCCCCCCGGGCAGCGAGGGATGCTGGTCATGTCACGGAACGAGTCTGGCTTCACGCTGATCGAACTCCTCATCGTCGTCGCCATCATCGGCATTGTCGCGGCGATTGCGGTGCCCGGTCTGCTGGCTGCCCGGCGGTCGGGAAACCAGGCGTCCGCCATCGCGTCGCTCAGGACCGTGAACTCGGCGCAGCGTGTCTTCGCCAGCACCTGCTCGCAGGGCGGCTTCGCGTCGAGGCTGACGCAGCTGGCCCTGGCGCCCACCACCGGCGGCGTCCCGTTCATCAGCCCCGACCTCGGGCTGGCCGACACGATCGTGAAGAGCGGCTATCAGGTCACGCTTGCCGCGGGCAGCGACGGCACGGCTGCGGTCCACGACGCCTGCAACGGCGTGGTCGCCGCCAACCTCACGACCACGTTCTACGCGACGGCGGCGCCGGTCGCCGCCGGGTCCACCGGAACCTACTACTACTGGCTCGGTACTGCCGGCACGATCTTCTTCGACCCTGCGGCCATCGGCGAGACCGACGGCCTGTCCATGGCCCCGGGCGGCTCGCCGCTGCAGTAGACGGGCCGTGACCGAACGCCTGACGTGAGCTCAGCGGACGCGTTCCACACGCACGGCGTCGATGCCGACCTCGAAGGCCGCCGTGGCTTCGGGGTGCTTGCCCACGATTCGGAATACCAGCGCGTGCTCGCCGCCCTCGAGCGGCACTTCGCCGAGCGGGAGCGGATCCGCCGGCACGACGAACGGCGCGTAGAGGCTCACGCGATCCAGATCGCCCGCGCCGCCCTGGAGGCGGATGGCGACCAGTGCCGAGTCCGGGGTCCGCGTGAAGCGGACCGAGAGCCGGTAGGTGCCTGTCTCGGGGACGAGGAAGGGAAGGGTGAGCTCTGCGCCGGGCCGGCCGCCCTGCCAGCGGAGCTGTGTTTCCCCCCGCCAGCTGCCCGTGGTGAACGACTCCATCGACTGCGTGTCGAGGGCGCCTGCGGTGACGCGCGCACCCGCCGACTCGGCCTCCGTCCAGGTCTCGCCCGCCGCCGTGGCCGCGCCGGCCGCCTCGGCGGCGCCGGCCGCCTCGGCGAGACGCTCCCAGAGCCGGGCTTCGTTCAGTTCGAGCAGGGCATGGGTATCGCGGAACAGCGAGTACACGGCGCTCTGGGCGCGTTCGGCGCCGCGGGCGCGGTCCAGGTCGTACGCGCGGCGAACGATCGGGGGCAGTCGGGCGAGGCCGAGGTCTGCCGCCCGGCGACCGATGTAGCGGCCCGGGTTCTTCGCCGTCGGACCGAGCCAGCGCTCGTAGGTCGGGAGGTCGATGAGCAGCTCCGACGGCGGAGCGCCGTCGGACAACTGGGAGTAGGGGTCGTCTCCGTGGGACAGCGCGCGATCCTCGCTCGGGAAGATGACCGTGGCGTGCGTGAAGTTGTCGTTGCTGACCGAGCGCGTCCTGACCGGAATGTTCGCGGCGCGCAGCACGCTGACCAGCAGGGCGGCCGTCCCCTGGCAGCCGGCGGTGTAGTGGCGCTGCCGATCGTAGCCGGGGAGACTCCCGAAGGCGTCGCCGGTGTACCGCGTCCCGGCCAGCGCGCGCGAGACCGGCATGTCGCCGTCGTAGGCCCAGTGGTCCTCGAAGTTCTGGCGGGACACGGGGCCGGTGAAATGCGTGAGCTCGCGTGCCCAGCCGAGGAGATTCACGATGGTGTCCAGCCGCGTGGCGCCGAGCAGGTGAGACGACTGCAGGAAGGTCCACCCCGTCTGCGGCGCCGCGGGGACCGCCCAGCCGTGGTCGAACTCGGAGATCTCGTAGGCCCGCTGGTCGGCGTTCCACCAGAACAGGGACGGCGCCGCCAGCAGCGCCTCGAGCTCGTCGCCCGTCAGGTCCGCCAGCGACCAGGGCACACGGCGGTCGATCTCGACGTGGAGCGAGTGGGCGACGGTGGCGACGTAGAAGGCGCGCGCGGGTTCCGGCGCGAAGGCGGTGTGGACGGCAGCGGGATCGTCGTCCGCAGTCCTGGCCCAGACGTTCGGGAGCGGATCCGGCACGGACGGTGCGCGCCCGGCGCGTTCCTCGTCCACGGCCGCCCACAGCTCGCGGCGCATGGGCTCGGGCCACGCCGAGTAGGGGCGCGGATCTCCGGCGTCGTTCCAGATCATGTGGAACGCGACGGCAGGATGTGCGAGGAGCCACGCGTCGACCGGATGTGTGTCCCGGGACGGGAGGGCGTCGGGATGGGTGACCTCGATACGGCCGGAGGCGCGGGTGTCGCGGGAGCCGCCCGTGACCAGCACCGCCCATTCGCGGCCGGCGGCCAGCTGCCCGGCTGTCGCGCGTACGGTGAACGCGATGCGGCCCTCGCCCTGCGCCGCGTGGACGAGCACCTGCCCCGCCATCAGGCGGACGGTCAGGCGCTCATCGGGCGTGTCGCTGGTCACCACGACGTTGACGTCTCCCGCGGTGCCGACCGCGAAGACGAGCTCCTGTCGCGCTTCGTGGCCGGTGGCCAGGCGGAAGGCGCCGGTGCTGGTGGCGGCCGCGGCTGGCGTGGCGAGCAGCACGGCCGTGAGCGCCAGCGTCACGACGCGGCCGAGGGGAGTAGACGACAACGCGGGGTCTCCTGTACCTTTGACGCTGCAGTTCGCTGGGGTGGAGGATATCAGCACACCCCGGCGCGCCGCCCCGGACCTTCTGCCATGACCCGGTCTCACGGCTTCTCGCTGGTCGAAGTGTTGATCGTGCTGGCCATCATCGGCCTGCTGACGACGCTGGCCGTACCGGGTGTCCTGAACGCCCGCCGGCAGGCCAACGAGACGTCGGCCATGGCGTCGATGCGGGCCATCGCCGATGCCCAGGCCGTCTACGCCGCGTCGTGCGCCAATGGCGACTACGCCTCCACGCTGACGCAGCTCGGCCGCGCTCCCGACGCGGGGGGGCCGCCGTTCCTCTCCGCCGACCTGGGGCAGGCCGATGTGGTGGAGAAGAGCGGCTACCGCCTCACGCTGATGCGCGGCAGCGACGGCGACACCGGCCGCGACGCCGCCTGCAATCACGTGCCCGCCCACGAGCTCACCTCGTCCTACTACGTCACGGCCGAACCGACGGTCTCGGGCGGCACGGGCGATCGGTTCTACTGGCTCGGCATGGCCGCCGTCATCTACGGCGACAACTCGCCGATCGTCGAGACCGAAGGGCGTTCGACGGCGCCCGGGGGCGCGCCCGTGCAGAACGCGCCCGGCGATCCGCGCCAGCGCCGGCGCAATCAGGGCGATCCGCCGCCGATGGTCGTCCCCTGATCCGCGCGGCATCAGGCGGCGCGTTCGCACAGGCGGCGCGTGACGCGGTGCCGGTAGCGGAACATCATCCCCAGGCCGGGCGCGGCGGCAAGGCCGGCCAGCGCGTTCACGAGCCGTCCACCCGGCACCTCGAACGTCACGATGTCGGTGAGCCGCGTCCGCGCGCCCATGGACTCGAACTCGTGCCGGTGCCGCCACACGCGGAAGGGACCGGACGCCTGTTCGTCCACGAACAGCCGATCGCGCTCGTACGCCGTGTGCACGGCCACCCAGCGGATGCACCACGCCACGCGCAACTCGACGCGTGCCCCGGCCCGGATGCCTCCCGTCCGGCTGACGATGCGAACCGGCGGGACCGGCGGACTGAGGAGCGCGAGCGCGTCGTCTCGCTCGTGGAAGGCGAAGACGGTGGAAACCGGGGCGTCGATGATGACGTCCCGGCGGTAGACGGGCACACGCCATGATAGCCACCCTCGCGGGACTGCGGCGCGCGGCCGTGGCGTGCACCCTCTTCGACTCCGCCGGTCTCGGCCAGGCCATCGAGCGCCTCGGCTTCGTCCAGGCCGACCCGATTCGGGCCCCCGCCCGTGCGCAGGACCTGATCCTGCGCCACCGCGTCGCGGGGTACCGCGCCGGCGACCTCGAGCGGCGGTATCCGGGCCTCGGCGTCGAGGAAGGCTTCTCCATCAACTACGGGTTCATGCCGCAGCCGACCTACGCGCTGATGCACCCGCGCGGCCGGCTCGGCGCGTGGCCGGCGCCCGGGCGCAAGGCCGCGCACGCCATCCTCGCCTTCGTCGGCGAGCGGGGACCCGTCCACCCGCGGGACGTGGACGCGCACTTCGCGCACGGCCGCGTCACGAACTACTGGGGCGGGTCCTCCAACGCCACGACGCATCTGCTGGACCACCTGCACTACCGCGGACTCCTCCGCATTGCGGGGCGCGACGCCGGGGTGCGGCTCTATGCGCTCCCCTCGCCGCCGCAGCCGGCCGCCGACGCCGCCGAGCGGCGGCGGCGCCTCGATGCGCTCGTGGACGTCTTCGTCGCGGTCTACGCTCCGCTGCCGGGGCCCACGCTCGCCTGGATCTTCAACCGCCTCAGGCTCGCCGTGCCGCAGTGGGAGGCCGCGTTGCCCGCGGCGCGGCAGCGCCTGCGACGCCGGCTGGTGCACGCGCGTGTGGACGGCCTGGACTGGTTCTGGCCGGAGGCGGCGCTCGCGCCGGCAGCGGCGCCCGACGACGCCGTTCGCCTCCTCGCTCCGTTCGATCCGATCGTCTGGGACCGCCGCCGGTTCTCCGCGCTGTGGGGATGGACCTACCGCTTCGAGGCGTACACCCCCCCGGCACGCCGGCGCTTCGGCTACTACGCGCTGCCAGTGCTCTGGCGGGACCGTGTCGTGGGCTGGGCCACCGTCGCCGGCCGTGGGCCGTCGCTTGCGGTCACGTTCGGGTATCCGGACGGACGACCGCCACGCCAGCGCGGGTTCGCGCGCGCCCGCGACCAGGAGGTCCACAAGCTACGGACGTTCCTCGACGGCAGCCCGGGCGAGGCAGACGGCGGGTAGTGGAACAGGCTCCGGTGTCTGCCGGACTCTCCTCGCAGGGAGGCTAGGCGCTGGTGGCCGAGCTCGCGCGGAGCAGCGCCGCGACCGGGCAGTCGGCCAGCAGGTCGCGCACCAGCACGCCGTGCCTGCCGCGCCCGACGTCGTGCGGCGTCAGCTCGGCGCCGGTGATGAGACTGCGCCACTGGCCGGGCGCGAGACTTGCCGGCAGCAGCACGTACGTGTCGTCCCAGGCATCGGCCGGCACGCCCAGCGCGCCCGTGCCGCGCTCGAGTGCCGCGGCCAGACGGGGCACCACGGCGATGACGGCATCGCCGCCGTCGCCGGCGTCCCGCGCGCAGGCGATCAGGTGGTCGTCGTGCCGGCCGTCGGTATCCAGGGCCACGTACGCGCCCGCGCCGAACAGCTGCGGCATGGCGCGGCGCGCCCACAACCCGCCCGCCGTCACGAGCAGCTTGATCCGCCCGTCCTGCCAGTGCTCGAGCAGGGGCTGCAGCTCCTCTGGACCGAGGGGGCCGTGACCGGCCGCGCGGTCGAGCCACGGCTCGAGGCCCTGCAGCTCGCGGCGCCGGGTGGCGTAGTCGACGTCGCGCCGGTTGTCGGGATCGACGAGCGAGAGGCTCCACAGCTCCGTCCCCTGGTAGAAGTCGGGAACGCCGGGCGACACCAGCTTCAGCACAGGTTGGCCCAGGCCGTTCAGCGCGCCGATGCGTGACACCTTCCTGGCCAGGGCACGAACGAGGGCCAGGAACGCCTGGGCCACGTGGCCGGAAGCGCGTGTCGCGGACGAAGCGGCTCACCGCGTCACCTCGTAGGCGGTGTTGGGATTGATCAGCTGGTTAATACGCTTGGCTTCGCGGATGGCCTTCGTCATGGCCTCGACCAGCCGGCCCTCGAGCTCCGCGGCGCCGCGGCGGGGATGGGGGCGTCGGTGGGCTCGGGCGGCCAGACAGCCAGGAGCGACTGGTAGTAGAGGTACTCGTCGCCGCCATCCGGGGCGGGGTTGCGATCCACCAGCGAGCGAGCCGGGCGCGTGATCCGGGTCCAGCGGTGCACGGCGTCGCGCCACTCGTTGGGAATCTCGGAGAGCACGTTGATGCGTGCGCGGGCGTCCTCGCCGCGCTTGGTGTCGTGCGTGGCCGTGGCGGTCGATTCCGCCGGCCACCGGGCGAGACGCTCGCGATTGGCGGCGTGGAAGTGCGCGGGCGTCCGGCCCAGCCGCGCCGGCTCACCGCCGACCTCGTTCAGCGAGAGCAGCAGGTTGTAACGGTAGAACGCCGTGTCCTCGACGCCCTTCGCCTGGACCGGCGCCGTGTACTGCTGGAACTTCATCGCCACTTCCAGCCGGCGGTCGTACCGCCGGCGCTCCTCGGCCGACGCGTCGGCGGGCGGAGGCTCGGGCAGCAGGATGCCGCGGACGAAGTCGAACGTGGACGGCTCCAGCGCGGGGTTCCGCGCCCGTGCGGCCGTCAGCGCGGCATCGACGACGGCGCGGTCGGACGCGCTCACGCCGCGGGCACTGACGTAGGTGCGATACACGGGAAACCCGCTCACGACCTCGCGCAGGGCCCGGCGGATGACGCTCATCGTGAAGTCGCGGGTGCCGCGCTGGCTCTCCGAGATCCGGTTCATCGCGTTCAGCAGCACCTGGAACTCGCTCGACAGCGCCGTGCTGATGATCAGCCGCTTGCTCTCGTAGACCACGTCCTCGGCCGGCTCGCTGCGGCCGGTGAACCGGACAGCCAGCCCCCAGAGGCGCCGCTTGTGCGCGGGGTCCACGAAGACGCCATTGACGTCGTTCAGGAACGTGTACCCGGTGGTGCCCGCCGTCTGCCAGTCCGGGGGGAGCCGCTCCTCCTCGGACAGGATCTTCTCGACGATCACGTGGAAGGGCCGGTCGTCGGGCAGCGGGGCCCCGTGGCTGGCGCACGCGTCGCGGATCCGCGCCTGCAGCCGCTCGAGGTAGGCGGCCGGGTCGGACAGGCCGTCGATGTGGTCCAGCCGCAGCCCCGTGATCAGGCCGCGTCCCGCCAGGTCGAGCAGCAGGCGGTGGATGTCGTCGAAGACCTGCGGGTCCTCGACGCGCAGCCCCGCCAGCTCGTTGACGTCGAAGAACCGGCGGTAGTTGATCTCGTCGGAGGCCGTTCGCCACGAGGCCAGCCGGTACGCCTGCATCTCGAGCAGCTCGTGCAGGCGATCGAACGTGGCCGGGCGGCCGGGGACGCCGTTCACCGCCGCGATCGCCGCATCCACGTGACGCCGGACGGGCGCCGAGGCGGCCATGAGGTGCGCCAGGCGCTCGCGCGCGACCTCTTTCTCACGCTGACGTTCCGCCACGCGCGCTGGATCGCGTACCACGTAGGGCGGGAGGTTGCGCAGCGCGGTGATGATGCTCAGGTACTCGCGAAGGTCGCGGCTGTCCTCGCCGAGCTCCGCGGCCAGCGCGTCCACCCGGGTCTCGAAGACGATCGACGCGCGCCGCGGATTGATGGGCAGACGGTGCTCGTAGTACTCGAGGACCAGCGCCCCCTCGTCCATCGTCAGCCGGAGCCGGCCGCTCTCGAGTGCCGAGCCGTACTGCTCGCCGAGGATCGGCAGCAGCAGCCGTTCCTTCAGCTCGGGCTTGACGGGGTCCCAGTCGATGTCGAAGACGCCGGCGTAAGGCGAGCTCGGACCGTTCTCGAGGACGTCGCGCCACCAGTGATTGGTGCGCGGGTCGTTGCCCATGTGGTTGGGCACGAAGTCCACGATCAGGCCCAGCCCGTGGGCCTCCAGCGCGGCGGCGAAGGCCAGCAAGCCGGGCTCGCCCCCCAGCTCGGGATTGATCTGGTTGTGGTCGGAGACGTCATACCCGTGCGTGCTGCCGGGCCGCGCCGTGAAGATGGGCGAGCAGTAGCAGTCGGTGATGCCCAGCGCCGCCAGGTACGGCACGATCGCGCGCGCGTCGTCGAAGGTGAAGCCCGGGTGGAGCTGCAGCCGGTAGGTGGAGATGGGCGCGCGCGTCCGGCGGGCCGTCATGCCCGCTCCAGGATCACGGCCGCCGGTCTCGCGAAGCGGATCGACTCGCCAGCCTCGTCCAGGATCGGCGGGTGCGGGTCCGGCGAGAACGCCGGGTCCTCGGTGGTCAGTCGCACGTGCCACCGCCCCTGCGCGCGGCCGGGGCTTGTCGGTACCGTCGCCAGCGACACCTCGCCAGCCCCACGAACGCGCACGATCACCGCCAGCACCTGATCCGGCGCCGTCCGGACGATGGCGAGGGTGTCGGCGTCGAGCGCCGCGGCGCGCACCGGGTAGGCCGGATCGTGCCCGCTGAGCGCCGGCTCGTATCTCCGGAGCGACAGCAGCGTGTGATACAGGCTCCTGAGCGACGCGTGCGGCTCCCGCGCGAGCTCGGTCCAGTCCAGCCGGCTGCGCGTGAAGGTGCTCTCGGCCTGTGGATCGGGGATGCGGGCCTGCGCGTCGGACGACGCAAAGGCGGCGAACCGGCCGAACTCCCGCCGGCGCCCGTCGGTGACCAGCCGGCCGAGCTCCGCGTGGTGATCGGTGAAATAGAGGAACGGCGACGACGCGCCCCACTCCTGACCCATGAAGAGCAGGGGCGTCTCGGGAACGGTGAGGAGCAGCACCGACGCCGCGCGGTACGTCGCCAGATCGATCCGGTGATGCAGACGGTCGCCGAAGGCGCGGTTCCCGACCTGGTCGTGGTTCTGCAGGCACACGACGAAGGCCTCGGGCGGAAGGCCGGCGGGGTCCGTGCCGCGCGGTTCGTCCAGGTAGTGCGAGTGCGCGCCGGTGTAGAACCAGCCCTGCTCGATGGTGGTGGCGATGTCGGCGGTCGAGCCGCTGAAGTCCGCGTAATACCCGTCGGTGTCGCCCGCAATCGCGACGCGCACCTGGTGGTGCAGATCGTCGGCCCAGACGCCGTCCAGCCCCCAGCCGCCCTCCGCGCGGGGCCGCACCATCCGCGCGAGGTTGCGATGATCCTCGGCGATCACGCGGATGCGTGACCCCGCCGAACCGTGCACGCGTGCGGCCAGTTCGGCCAGGAAGTGTTCGGCACTGTCGTCGTGCATGGCGTGCGTGGCATCCAGCCGCAGGCCATCGAAGTGGTACTCGTGCACCCAGTGCAGCGCGTTCTCCTGGAAGAACCCGCGCGCCTGGGCCGCGTGCCGGCCGTCGAGGTTGGCCGAGGCGCCCCACGGGCTCGGGTGGTCGTCGGTGAAGTACCACGGGCTGAACGCGTACAGGTAGGCGCCATCAGGGCCGACGTGGTTGTAGACGACGTCGAGCAGGACGGAGAGGCGCAGGCCGTGCGCCCGATCCACGAACGCCCGCAGGTCGTCGGGCGTCCCGTACTGCTCGGAGGGCGCGAAGAGCGCCACGCCGTCGTAGCCCCAGTTGCGCGTGCCCGGCCAGGCAGCCACCGGCATGAGCTCCACCGCCGTCACGCCGAGATCGCGCAGGTAGGGCAGGCGATCCGCCGCCGCGCGAAACGTCCCTTCAGGGGTGAACGTGCCCACGTGAAGCTCGTAGATCAGCAGCGGATCGTCGCCCGGTCCCGTCCAGGTCGCGTCGCTCCACGGGAACGCCGCAGGGTCAACGACCTGCGACGGCCCCGTCACACCTGAGGGCTGGAACCGCGACGCCGGGTCGGGCATTGGCGGCTGGCCGTCGATCTGTGCCCGGTAACGGTCGCCCGCCGACACGCCGTCCACCATCCTTCGAAATGCCCCCTGCTGGTCCGCCGTCAGCGGCACGGTGCGCGGGCCGGCGTCGGTGTCGATGACCACCGACACGGCCGGCTTGTCGGGAGCCCAGACGCGGAAGCCCAGGCGCCGCCGGGCTCGAGCCACGCCCCAATCGTCGGCTGCCAGCGGCGTGGCGTGTCGAGCGCCACGCCCTAGCTCTCCACGAGGCGCAGGATGCCGCGAGCCAGGTCCGCGACCCAGTCGGGACGGTTGTTGACTTCGTAGCCGAGCTCGTAGAGCGCCTTCTCCAGCTCGAAGAAGCGCGTCGGGCGCGGAGCGCGGCCGGGTCGGTGGGCACGACCGGATACTTTGCGGGTGCGCGGGGGCCGCCCGCAGGTAGCCCGTCGGGAAGTGTTCCCGGGGAGACAGGGCCGGCCTCCACGGCCGCCGCGGCCTCGAGGTCGCCGTGGCAGGCGGTGGCGAGCTGTAGTCGAACAGGCGCAGCATGCCGCCGACGTCCTTCAGCGCGCCCTGCTTGCGCCGGCGCTCGGCCAGCGGACGCGATGGCTCGCCCTCGAAGTCGAGGATCACGAAGCCGTCGGCCGTCTTCAACGTCTGGCCCAGGTGATAGTCGCCGTGGATCCGGATCTTCGGGAAGGTGTCGCCCGGCGCGACGCCGATGTGGGGCGCCCGCAGTTCGTTGCGTGCGATGGCGGCCTGCAGGCCGCTCGACACGGTGCCCTTGAGCGTCAGCTCCAGGTCGGCGTCGGCCACCATCTGCAGGCGCTCGCGGGCTTCGAGGGCCAGCGCATCCGACCACGCCTGGGCGTCGTCGGCGACGGCGGAGTTCGGGCGCGAAGGCGGGCGAGAGCTCACCAGACGCCATGGCGGCGTGCAGGTCGGCGGTGATGGCGCCCAGTTGTGCGAGATCGTGCTGCAGCGTCGCCGGCGCCGCCTCGTGGCGCGCCAGCGCGCCGACCTGTCCGAGCACGTAGCTCCACCCGTCGCCGTGGCTGTCCACCCAGCCCTGGACGATGACGAGCGTGGCGGCACGGCCGTCGGTGCCCTCGTAGGTCAGCGACCCGTGGAGGGCGGGCATGGCGCGGAAGCCGGTGTGGGTGGTCAGGAAGCGGCCGATCTCCAGCTCGGGGTTCTCACCGCCCTCGATCCGCCGCAGGAGCTTGAAGACGAGCGTCGGGCCCACCCGGATCGACGTGTTGCTCTGTTCGGCGCCGACCGCGCGGGCAGCCGGGCGGCTGGCCAGCACGCTGGCGGTGAGCGCCGTGGCGTCCGCGAAGCGCAGGCGCCCGCCGCGGGCGTGGAGCGAGTCTGAGGCCGTCGAGGCCGGCCAGCAGCGCGTGTGCGCCGTCGGTGGTGCCGACGGCCTCGACGATGAAGGCGCCGTCGGCCTCCGCGGGTCCGGCGATGACGGGCAGGTCGCCAGCGTCCTCGCGGCGTCCGATCACCATCGCGTATCGCTCGGACGGCCGAGGGTATCGGCGACCTCGGCGAGGCAGAAGGCCACCGCGTGCGGCGGGCCCGGCAGCCACGCGAAGTCGGCCACCTCGACGCGCGCGATCGTCCGGGCTGCTGGCGAACCAGCGCTGGGTGGCCATGAACGGCGCCAGCGCGCCAGGGCGGGACGTCGTCTACCAGGCGTCGCGTGACCGGATCGGGTGCAGTCGGATCCATGGCGTGCGACCTACAGGTGCGAGGGCTCGTCGGGTGGGGCAGGAGCGCCGCCCGTCCGGGAGCACGATCGACAAGCCGGCGCGCCACGTCGCCGCCGCCGATGCCGAAGGCGACCGCCCAGGCCCAGCATCACCGCGCCGAACGAGATGGCAAACGCCGTGAGGACGATCGTCCGGGCGACGTCAGCGAGGTGGTCCAGCGCCATCGCGCCGGCGAGCACGAGCACCAGCCCCCGCACCACGCGCCGGCCAGCAGCCGCGGCCGAGGGCATCTGCGAATTGACGGCCGTGAGCAGCGTGGCGCGCCAGGAAGTTGGCGGTGATGAGGCCGGCCACGATGATGCCGAGCGCCACCAGCAGCCGCGGCACGAACAGGATGAAGGACGCCACCATGCCCTGGAGGACGACGAACCCGAGCACGTCCACCCCCGACAGCAGGAAGCCGATCCACACCAGCCAGAACACGATGCGGCTGGTCAGGATGTCGGCGGGCGGCAGGTCCGCGGTGCGCAGCATCTGCGCCAGCCCGATGCGCTCGGCGCCCGCGTTCACGCGCAGCCAGCCGAGCACCCACCGCACGACCGTCTTCAGCACGACGGCGATGAGCCACCCGACGAGGACGATGGCAATGGTGGTCAGGACGCGCGGCAGGAAGAGCCGGATCGTCTCGACGAAGTTCGTCCCCGCCTGGCTGACGGCGTTCGCAATCATCTGAGCCATGACTCACCTCGGGCTGGTCTGGTGCCACCGTTCGACCAGATAGGGTTTGGACCGCTCGAACGCCACGGCGAGCGCTTCGAGGGCCGTCTCGATCTCCTGCGGCGCGTGATGCGCGTGCTCCATGACGAACGCACCGGTGCGGCCCAGATACAGCGGCAGCAGGAGCCTGCGTCACGTGCTCGCGCCGCATCACGCCCAGCCCCGGTGGTGCGAGGCAGGGAACTGGTACCGTGGCCACCCACAGGTCGTCGGGGAACCGCAGCGCCGAGACCCCGGACTGCGACGCCCGTGTCAGCGTCCACTGTGTCGCGGCGGGGATCGACCAGTGCTGTCGAGCATCCTGCGGCGGCGGTCCCGCGACGGGCAGGTGCTCCGACCCCGTCCGCCCCATCCAGTGCGTCGCCTGCTGCTCCGGGCACAGGAAGGCGAGCCGACGACCTGCTCGAAGGTGGCCGCCAGGCCTGGGCGTGCCGCGCCCGGCGCGAGGGTGCGCGGACCAGGGCGGCACGGCAGCAGGTGAACCCGCCAGCCAGCGCCTCACCCGTAATCCAGATGTCGATGCCGTACTGGGCCAGGCCGGTGTCCCACACCGGCTGCTCGAGACAATGGGCGGCGAACCGCCCCGAGCATCCGAACTCCGCCGCCTGCGGCTCGGCCACCTGCGTCCCGTGCACCGCCCGCCAGAGTGGGCGGATGAGTTGTGTGACCAGGGGGCCCTCGAGCGGGTGCCGCGCGTAGATGGGCGCCACGAACTCGTAGGCCTGCTGCCGGACGGGTGAGAGCAGCGCCGCCAGCCAGTCGGGCGACACGGTGGTGACGTCCGCGTCGAGGATGGCGACGGCGCGGGCCTGCAGCAGGTCGGCGGCGGCGAAGATCTGCCGGAGCGCGCTCCCCTTGCCCGGTACGCCGTGATAGGGCGTCGTGATCCGGTGCGTCGTCCGGAGCGAGTGCGACACCGTGATGGTGTCGGTGTCGTCGAGCGACAGGGTGCGGACGATCTCGCGCGTCTCGTCCTTGGACCCGCCGTCGGAGTTGATGAGGACCGTGCGGTCCCGGGGGAAGTGCTTGGCGAAGCCGCGGTGGACGATCTTGACGACGTCGGCGATGGTGGCCGCGTTGTCGAGCGTGGGAATGCCCACCAGCACGTCCACCTGGCCCACGGCCATCAGGTGCTGCACGAACTCGTCGGGGAGCAGGCTCGACTCGGCCACGGATGCCTCCTACAGCCGTCGAAGCTTGAACCAGTAGAAGTCGTACGGGCCCAGCGTGAGCACGTACGGCGTGGAGCCGATGCGCGGAAAGACGCTCTTCCCGAACATCTCGATCGGCAGGCAGCCGGTGACGTCCTGCAGGTCCAGCTGGATGGCCTGCGCGGTGCTCGCCAGGTTGCACACGACGAGCACCTGCTCGCGGTCCAGCGTGCGCAGGAACGCGAGGACGCGGTGGTTGGTGGGCCGCAGGAACGTGATCGAGCCGCGGCTGAACACCGGCGTGGACTTGCGGGCCTGGATGAGGCGCCGCATCCAGTTGAGGAGCGAGTGCTCGACCCGGCGCTGCGACTCGACGTTGACGCCCTGGTAGCCGTACACGGCGTTCGAGATCACCGGCTGCGCGAGCCGCTCGGGATCCGCGCTCGAGAACCCGGCGTTCCAGCCCCCGTTCCACTGCATCGGGGTGCGGACGCCGTTGCGGTCGCCGAGGTAGATGTTGTCCCCCATGCCGATCTCGTCGCCGTAGTAGATGATGGGGCTGCCCGGCATCGACATCAGCATGCCGTTCATCAGCTCCACGCGGCGCCGGTCGCCCTCGAGCAGCGGCGCCAGGCGGCGGCGGATGCCGACGTTGATGCGCGCCACGGGGTCGCGCGCGTACTCGTCGTACATGTACTGCCGCTCGACCTCGGTCACCATCTCGAGGGTCAGCTCGTCGTGGTTCCGCAGGAAGATCCCCCACTGGCAGTTCTCGGGGATGGCCGGCGTGCGCTCGACGATGTCCACCAGCGGCTTCCGATCCTCCAGCCTGACCGCCATGAACATGCGCGGCATGATGGGGAAGTGGAACGCCATGTGGAACTCGTCGTCGTCGCCGAAGTAGTGGCGGACCTCCTCGGGCCACTGGTTGGCCTCGGCCAGGAGCACCTTGTCGGTGTAGTGCTCGTCGAGGCGGCGGCGGAGGAACCTGAGGACCTCGTGGGTCTCCGGGAGGTTCTCGCACGAGGTGCCTTCCCGCTCGATCAGGTAGGGCACGGCGTCCACGCGGAAGCCGTCCACCCCGATATCGAGCCAGAACTTCATGACGTTCCAGATCTCGTCGCGGACGACCGGGTTGTCGAAGTTCAGGTCTGGCTGGTGGCTGAAGAAGCGGTGCCAGTAGTACTGCTTGGTGTCCGGGTCCCACGCCCAGTTGGAGCGCTCGGTGTCGGTGAAGATGATGCGGACGCCGGCGTAGCGGTCGTCGGTGTCGCTCCAGACGTACCAGTCCCGCCGCGGGTTGTCGCGGGAGCTGCGGGCCTCCTTGAACCACCAGTGCTGGTCGGAGGTGTGGTTGAGCACGAGCTCCGTGATCACCCGGAGCCCGCGCGCGTGCGCGGCGTCGAGGAAGTCGCGGAAGTCCTGCATGCTCCCGTACGCCGGGTGGATGCTGACGTAGTCGGAGATGTCGTAACCGTCGTCGCGGAACGGCGACGGGTACATGGGAGGATCCACAGGCAGTCGACGCCGAGGTCCCGGACGTAGTCGAGCTTGCTCGTCAGGCCGCGGAAGTCGCCGATGCCGTCGCCGTCGCTGTCGCAGAAGCTCTTGACGTGCAGCTGATAGAAGACGGCGTCCTGTATCAGGGGTGCCCGCAGCCGCAGCCATCATGCCCTCCCGCCGCCGCGCCCGTTTCGGTGATGCGGAACACCGCCACGGCACGGCCCGGCAACTCGTAGCTGCCCCGGTCCCAGGCGACGCGCCGCGACCAGTCGCTCCGCGACGTGTCCAGCAGCCGTTCCCAGTGCTGACCGGGCTCGTGCCGGGGCAGCACGAACTCGACCGGTTGATCGTGGGCGCTGAACATCAGGAAGAGCGTGTCGCCGACGATGGGGTGGCCGTGCGCGTCGACCTCGGCGATCTGGGTGCCGACGAGGCGCACGCCGAGGCTGCGTGCCTGCGACGAGCCCCAGAACGCGTCCGACATCTCGCGCCCGCCCGGTTCGAACCAGGTGATGTCCTTGATGTTCCCGCCGCGGATGCTGCGGCCCTGGAAGAAGCGCCGCCGCTTCAGCACCGGCTGCTCGCGGCGCAGCTCGATCAGTGCTGCGTGAAGCGGATCAAATCCCGCTGCTCGGCCGTGAGCGTCCACTGCAGCCAGCTGACGTCGTTGTCCTGGCAGTAGGCGTTGTTGTTGCCGCCCTGCGTGCGGCCCATCTCGTCGCCGGCCAGCAGCATGGGCACGCCCTGCGACAGGAAGACCGTGGTCAGGAAGTTACGCTTCTGGCGTTCGCGGAGGGCGACCACGGCGGCGTTGTCGGTCGGCCCTTCGACGCCGCAGTTCCAGCTGTTGTTGTGGTTCTCCCCGTCGGCGTTGCCCTCGAGGTTGGCCTCGTTGTGCTTCTGGTTGTAGCTGACCAGGTCGTTCAGCGTGAAGCCGTCGTGGCAGCAGACGAAGTTGACGCTGGCGTAGGGCCGCCGGCCGCTGTGGTCGTAGAGATCGCTGCTGCCGGCCAGGCGCGTCGCCAGCTCCGACACCATGCCGCCGTCACCCTTCCAGAACCGCCGGATCGCGTCGCGGTAGCGGCCGTTCCACTCGGCCCAGCCCACCGGGAAGTTGCCCACCTGGTAGCCGCCCTCGCCGAGGTCCCACGGCTCGGCGATGAGCTTCACCTGGGAGATCACCGGGTCCTGGTGGATGATGTCGAAGAAGGCGCCCAGCCGGTCCACCGCGTGCAGCTCGCGCGCCAGCGCGCTGGCCAGGTCGAACCGGAACCCGTCCACGTGCATTTCGGTGATCCAGTAGCGCAGGCTGTCCATGATGAGCTGCAGCACGCGCGGGTGGCGCATGTTGAGCGTGTTGCCGCACCCGGTGTAGTCCACGTAGTAGCGGGGGTTCTCGCTGGCCAGCCGGTAGTAGGCGGTGTTGTCGATGCCGCGCAGCGAGATGGTCGGGCCCAGGTGGCTGCCCTCGGCCGTGTGGTTGTAGACCACGTCGAGGATGACCTCGATGCCGGCGCTGTGGAGGTTGCGGACCATCGTCCGGAACTCGCGCACCGACTCGGCGGGGGAGGGGTGCATCGCGTAGCGCAGGTTCGGCGCGAAGAACGCGGTGGTGTTGTATCCCCAGTAGTTGTTCAGGCCCTTCTCGACCAGGTGGCGCTCGTAGGCGTGGTGGTGCACAGGCATCAGCTCCACCGCCGTGATGCCGAGATCCAGCAGGTGCTGGATGACCTCGTCCGAGCCCACGCCCGCAAAGGTGCCGCGCATGGACTCCGGCAGGCCGGGGTGCCGCATGGTCATGCCCCGCACGTGCATCTCGTAGATCACCGTGTCGTGCCAGGGCGTGCGCGGCGGGCGGTCGTTGCCCCAGGTGAACGCGGGATCGATGACGGCGCTCAGCGAGGCGGTGGAGGCGTTGTCACGGTCGTCGAACGAGAGGTCGGCGCGCGGGTCGCCCACCCGGTAGGCGTGCATCGCGTCGCTCCACTCGAGCGTCCGGCCGAGCGCCTTCGTGTAGGGCTCCAGGAGGACCTTGTTCGGGTTGAACCGCAGCCCGCGCTCCGGCTCTGCGGCCCGTAGACGCGGAAGCCGTACAGCTGCCCCGGCAGCACGCCCGGCAGGTAGCCGTGCCAGATGAAGTCGGTCTGCTCGGGGAGCACCACGCGTGCCGACTCGCGCGGGGACTCGGCCGAGTCGAACAGGCACAGTTCCACGCGCGTGGCGTGCTCCGAGAAGATGGCGAAGTTCACCCCGGACCCGTCCCAGGTCGCCCCCAGGGGATAGGGTGTGCCCGGCCGGACCCTCATGCGGTGGCAGCCCCCGGCGGATGACGCGCAGCACGTGCGCCGGCTCGGCGCCGATCGGATCGAGGTAGACGTAGTTGCGGTCTCCCCAGGTGTAGCGCGCGCCGGTCAGGATGTCCTCCACGTCGTAGGTCTCGCCCGGCGACAGGCCGATGACCTCCTGCGGCACGTCCAGCATGCCCGCGTGGCCGTTGAACGGATCCACGTTGACGACCACGATGACGGCGTCGGCGCCGTCGGGGACAGCTTGGCATACGCGATCAACTGATCGTGGTCGATCGTGAGGAAGCGCAGGTTATCCAGGTGCTGCAGCGCCGGGTGGACGCGGCGGGCTTGGTTGATCCGGGACAGGTAGTCGTTCAGGTTGCCCGGCGCGTTCCAGTCCCGGGGCTTCACCTCGTAGCTCTCCGAGTCCAGGTACTCCTCACGGCCGGGCACGGGTGCGTGCTCGCACAGCTCGAAGCCGCTGTAGATGCCGTAGGTGGGCGCGAGCGTGGACGCCAGCACCAGCCGCATCTTGAAGGCGGCGGGACCGCCGGTCTGCAGGATGGGCGGCAGGATGTCGGGCGTGTTGGCGAAGAAGTTGGGCCGGAAGAACGACGCGTGCACCGGGTCGCTGAGCTCGGTGAGGTACTCGGTGATCTCGGCCTTGGTGTTGCGCCACGTGAAGTACGTGTAGGACTGCGTGAAGCCGCGCTTGGCGAGCGCCTGCATCATGGGCGGCCGCGTGAACGCCTCGGCCAGGAACAGCACGTCCGGCGCCTTCTGCTGCACCGACTCGATCAGCCACGTCCAGAAGCCCAGCGGCTTGGTGTGCGGGTTGTCCACGCGGAAGATCTTCACGCCGTGATCCACCCAGAACTCGACGACGCGGCGGAGCTCGTCCCAGAGGCCGCGCCAGTCGGCGGTGTCGAAGTTGACGGGATAGATGTCCTCGTACTTCTTCGGCGGATTCTCAGCGTACCGGATGCTCCCGTCTGCCCGGTGGTAGAACCACTCGGGGTGCTCGGTGACCCATGGATGATTGGGGGAGCACTGGATGGCCAGGTCGAGGGCGATCTCCATGCCGAGGTTGTTGGCCGCGCGCACGAAGTGGTCGAAGTCGTCCAGCGTGCCGAGGGCGGGTTCCACCGCCATGTGGCCGCCGGCGGGGCTGCCAATCGCCCACGGGCTGCCCGGGTCGTCGGGGCCGGCGCCCACCTTGTTGTTGCGTCCCTTGCGGTTGGTCGTGCCGATCGGGTGGATGGGCGGCAGGTACACCACGTCGAAGCCCAGGCGCGCGAGCTCGACGAGCCGGTGCTCGGCATCGCGGAACGTCGCGGGCCGGCTGGCATCGGTCGTCTGCGACCGGACGAAGAACTCGTACCAGGCGCCGGCGCGGGCGCGCGGCCGGTCGGCCATGATGGTCAGCTCGGGCTTGAAGACCACCTCGTCGGGCCGAGGGCCGAGCCGTGCCATCAGGTCCAGGGCCTCCGGCGCGGAGACCACCTCCAGCAGCCGCTCGGGCTGCGCCTCGGTAGCCACCATCCGCGACAGCAGCGCCTGCGCGTCGTCCTTCTCGGCTCCCGTGTGCGACCGGACCACCTTCTCGACCATGGTCAGGCCTTCGTGGATCTCGCTCGCGACGTCGGGCTGTTTCGCGTGGACGCGCTTGGTGAGCTCGACCACCCACGACGCGTAGTGATCCGTCCACGCCGCCACGGTGAAGCGGTGGCGGCCGACGGCGAGCAGCGGCAACGTGGCTTCCCAGCGGTCCAGCCCCGGTTCGACCAGCGCCATCGGCGCCTCGTGGGGCTCGGTGTCGTCGGGACCGCGCCAGCGGACGACGGCCTGCATGCGGTCGTGACCGTGGCGGAAGATCGTGGCCTCGATGATGCACGGATCGCCGACGACGGCCTTGACGGGATGCCGGCCGCCGTCCACCGAGGGTCGGACGTTCTCGATGGCGATCTGTTCGTAGGCTGGCAAAGGCGCCTCCACAGGTGTCCGCCGCCTCGACCGTTGGCCGCAGCACCCGCGCGCGCGACAGGGGGGCGGCGGCTCCCGCGTCGCGAGACACGTCGCCGCATGCGGCCCGACGACATGCAGTGCTGAGCTGGCTCCCGCGTCCCCCGCGGACGGGGGAGCCGCCGCCAACTATAGCGTTTCGGCTGCGGCATTTTTGAACCTTGAAAATCCGCCGGCGAAACTGCTAGGAAGCACAAAGTGTAGTCCCACGCGGCCACGGCGCGGTCCGCCGACACCCGGCGAGGCGATAGGATGATGCCCATGCAGCCACGACGTTTCCTCATCACGGGCGGCAGCCAGGGCATCGGCGCCGCCCTCGCCGCACAGGCACGCAAGGCCGGCCACCAGGTGGTCGTCACCGGGCGCAACGACGACCTGCTCGCGGCGGTCGCGACCGAGACCGGCGCGCACGCCGTGCATGCCGATGTGACAGCCGCCGCCGACAACGAGCGCCTGGTGGCGGAATGCCAGTCCCGCATGGGCGGCATCGACGTGCTCGTCAACAACGCCGGCTACGCCTGCCGCGCCGAGATCGGCGCGCTCGATGTGACGGCGATGCGACAGATGTTCGAGACCAACGTCTTCGGTCTCCGTGGAACTGACCAACCGCGTGGTGCCCCTGATGAAGGCCCAGGGCGAGGGCGACATCATCAACGTCGCTTCCACCTCGGGCATGAAGGGCGCCGCCACCGCCACGCCCTACGCCGCCAGCAAGTGGGCGGTGCGCGGGATCACGCAGTGCTGGCAGGCGGAGCTCCGGCCGCACAACATCCGCGTGACGTGCCTGTGCCCGTCCGAGGTCCAGACCAACTTCGGCGGCCGCACCGGGCGGAACAACCCCAACAAGCTGTACGCCGAGGACCGGCCGCGACGATGATGGCCGCGCTCGACATGCCGCGGCGGGTGCTGTGGCCCGAGCTGGCGGTGTTTGCGACCAACCCGTGGAAGGAGGACTGGGAGGGCAGGACCGCCCTTCGGGCGGGGAGACAGGACCGCCCCTTCGGGCGGGGAGCTAGGACCGCCTCCGGCGGGGGGAGCGGCTACGGCGAGCGGCTGGCGACCGCCTTCATCGCGTCCTCCAGCTTCGGCAGCAGGGCGTCCGGCTTCTGGCCGGGCGCGGCGGCGCGGGCCTCGATGAAGGTATGCCCCTTGACGATGCCGACGGCGCACCCGTCGGTCAGCGACCCGAGCGTAGGCCAGGCCGCCCAGCCGGTCACGTCGTGGCCGCTGATGACGCGCTTCTTCGACGACCGGTGCTGTCGGCGTCCTTGTCGGAGGGCAGCAGGATCGTCGTCACTACGATCGTCTTGTCGCCGTTCTGGATGAGACAGCTGCTGCCCGACGGGCGGACCACGATCGGCATGGCAGTTCCGCCCGCGCCCAGCACCGACGCCGCCTCACCGGCCGTCAGCAATGAGCAGGAGGGGTTGTCCGGCGCGTGGGCAGCGGTCGCGAAGAGGGCGAGGGCGATGACGAGCGCAGGAAGCATCCAGGGATTATAGGACCGGCCTTCGGGCGGGGGGAGCTAGGACCGCCTCCGGCGGGGGGAGGCAGGATTGGGGAGCGGCGGCGTGGGGCGGCGGCTTTTCTGTCGGGGTGGTGCGTGCTAGGATGCTGTGCTGGCGCCCGGCCTCGGGCGCACCCGCCAGCCGGCCGGCGTAGCTCAGTTGGTAGAGCAGCTGATTCGTAATCAGCAGGTCGTCGGTTCGAGTCCGACCGCCGGCTCCAGAAGTCCCTCAGAAAATCGCACGGTTTCGACTCGGGCCCTGCTCGCGCGATGGCCTGACACCCGAGTTGACCCCCGACAGGCCGCCAAGGGGTGGATCCGCGTCGAAAGAAGCATTCATGCGAGTCCCTGCTTCCCTGGTCGCGATCGTCGTCGCCCTGTCTGGCGCGGCGTGGAGCCAGCCTGGATCGATCCAGTGGCTCATCCTGCTAGACGACATGCAGTTGCGATTCATCGAGACGGGCAGGCTCAGAGATGTCATGCGCGCGATCAACCGAGACCTCGTGCGGCCAGGCGACCGCTGTGTGGTCCGGTGCAGTGGGCCCTCGTGCACCGCGGGTACGGATGCGCCGATGATGTGTGAGGAGTTCGGCGACTGGCGTCGAGCATTCGGCAACGGTCTTACAGAAGAGGATCAGCTTCTCGCCAGAACCGAGCACAGGCCAAGAGAGTTGATCTACCGCGCAGATCTGGCGCTGACCGCAGCCGACGGCCTGCTACGCGAAGCCTCCGACGGGGTTCCCGGAATCATGCTCTATGTCAGCGATGGGTATCTCGTTGAGGCGGCCGCCAGCGAACGGTTATCCAGCCTGGCGGAGGCCCCCGCTGCGAAGGGCGTGCGAGTGTTTCCGATCAGGTTCAAACGCGTTGACTACAACCCGCGCCGCAACCCGACGATCACAGCAGAACCGTGGGCAGCCCTCATGACTGAAACGCTCGGCAGTCTCGGGAGCCTGGCGGAGGTAACCGGCGGGGTCATCGTCACGGACCCACTGGAGGGCGGATTGGCCCGAATCAAAGACCGCGTCCAATGACGCGGCTAGCTGGTGAAGACCGCGTCCATGACCCGCGCGGCCTTCGCCGCGGTCTGCTTCTACAGGTGCGTGTAAAGGTTCGCGGTCACGCG
Source organism: Vicinamibacterales bacterium (assembly GCA_041394685.1). Lineage (GTDB taxonomy): Bacteria > Acidobacteriota > Vicinamibacteria > Vicinamibacterales > UBA2999 > VFZN01. The sequence goes on along the minus strand of JAWKHU010000054.1, from coordinate 19,953 downwards.
GATCTCGGAGCGGCCGAGCCCAGCGCAGTCTGAAGGCCGCCGGGACGCGTCCATTTCCTCCCGCCGAAGGCGGTCCCCTTGCCGACGCGGTCCCATCTCCTCCCGCCGCAGGCGGTCCCTCTTTCCTTCCCCCGCCGTGGTACTATCGATGGTTTCCGGACGTGCCCACCGGCCGTCCCAGAGCATCCGACCGCTACATGCCGTCCTCCACCACGGACCGCTCGGCCATCGTCGTGCACGGGGCACGCACGCACAACCTCAAGAACGTCAGTGTCGATCTGCTCGTCGGCCAGCTCATCATCACCGGCGTGACGGGTCCGGCAAACGTCCCTGGCCTTCGACACCATCTACGCCGAGGGCCAGCGCCGCTACGTCGAGTCGCTCTCCGCCTACGCCCGCCAGTTCCTGGAGCGGATGGAGAAGCCCGACGTGGACAGCATCGAGGGCATCTGTCCGTCGATTGCCATCCGCCAGAAGAACTCGGTCCGGAACCCGCGATCGACGGTCGGCACCGTCACCGAGATTCACGATTACCTCCGTCTGCTGTTCGCGCGTGTCGGGAAGACCATCTGCCGTCAGTGCGGCCAGGAAGTGGTCCGCGAGACCGCCGAGGTCGTGGCGACACGCCTGCTGGGCCTGCCCGAGGGCACCCGCCTCCTGATCGGCTACGAGCTGCCGCTCATGGACTTCCGCGACGCCCCGCCCGACGACGCCGCGGAGCCATCGGACGCCGATGCGGACGATGCGGTGGACGACGCCGGCGCCACCGAGGCGGCGATGCCCGTCACCCGCGGCCCGCGCGGCCGCCGCAAGCGCAGTGCGGCCGGCTCGCCCTCGTCTGCCCCCGCGTCCGCAACCTCTGCGTCATCTGCGCCATCTGCGGCGCGGTCTGCAGAAGGCTCTGCGCCATCTGCGGCCGACTCAACGGACTCTGCGTCCTCTGCGGCTGACTCCGATTCTGCGCCATCTGCGGCCGACTCGCCCGAGTCTGCGCCATCTGCGGCCATGTCTGCGGCCCCGTCTGCGGCCGCGGCCGTCATCGGCGTCCTCCGGCGGAAGGGCTTCGGCCGCCTCCTCATCGGCCACACCGCTGTCGCCTTCGACGACGTGACCGAGGACATGCTGGAGGGGCTGGGTGCCGTCGGCGTCGTCGTGGACCGCCTCCGCGTGGAGGCCGACATCCGGTCGCGGCTGACCGACTCCATCGAGATCGCGTACCAGGAAGGCGGCGGCGCCGCGTGGGCGATCGAGCTGCCGGCGGACGGCGGCGAGCCGCGCCGGCACGAGTTCTCCGAGCGGTTCGAGTGCCGCACCTGCAACATCGCCTACGAGGACCCGCAGCCGCGCCTGTTCTCGTTCAACAACCCGTTCGGCGCCTGCCCGACCTGCCACGGCTTCGGCAACGTGATCGAGCTGGATCTCGACCTCGTGGTACCGGACCGGGCCAAGACCCTCAACCAGGGCGCGATCGAGCCGTGGACCAAGCCCCACTACCGGACGCAGCTGGCGGCGCTCAAGCGCTTCGCCCGGCAGCGGGGCATCCGCCTCGACGTGCCGTGGCAGGACCTGCCCGCCGATCAGCGTGAGCTGGTCGTCGAGGGCGACGGCGGGAATATGAGGGCATCCGCGGCTTCTTTCAGTGGCTGGAGCGGAAGAAGTAAAGGTGCACGTCCGCGTGTTCCTCAGCCGCTATCGCGGCTACCTGACGTGCCCGGATTGCTACGGGACGCGGCTGCGCCGCGAGGCTCGCGACGTGCGCGTCGGCGAGCTCACCATCGACCGGGTGTCCGCCCTCACCGTCCTGCGCGCGCAGGCGTTCTTCGACGCGCTGACGCTGTCGGACAAGGACGCGGCGGTGGTGGAGAAGGTGCTGGCCGAGGTCCGGCGGCGCCTCGGCTTCCTGCGCGACGTCGGCCTGGACTACCTCACGCTGGACCGGCTGTCGTCAACGCTCTCGGGCGGCGAGGCACAGCGCATCAACCTGGCGACCTCGCTCGGGTCGGCGCTCGTCGGCACGCTCTACGTGCTGGACGAACCGTCCATCGGGCTCCACACGCGCGACAACCAGCGGCTCATCGCCATCCTGCGGCAGTTGCGCGACCAGGGCAACACGGTGCTCGTCGTCGAGCACGACGCCGACATGATTGCGGTGGCCGACCACCTGATCGACATGGGGCTGGGCGCCGGCGAGCACGGCGGGCGCGTCGTCTATACCGGCACGCTGGCCGGCCTGGAAGAGGAGCCCCGGTCGCTGACGGCCAAGTACTGGCGCGGGGAGTTGTCCATTCCGGTACCCGCCGCACGCCGCAAGGGCATCCCGCAGCGGATTCGGCTCGTCGGCGCGCGCGAGCACAATCTCAAGGGCATCACGATGGAGATCCCGCTCAACACGCTCACCTGCATCACGGGCGTGAGCGGATCGGGGAAGTCCACGCTGGTGCACGACGTCCTGTACGCGGCCTTGAAGCGCGTCAAGGGCGACTGGGACCGCAAGGTGGGCGCGCACGACCGGCTCGAGGGCCACGAGTTCGTCACCGACGTGGTGCTCGTGGACCAGACGCCCATCGGGCGGACGCCGCGCTCCAACCCGGTCACCTACCTGAAGGCCTTCGACCCGATCCGCGAGCTGTTCGCCGCCACCAAGGACGCCGTCGCCCGGGGCCTCACGGCCAGCCACTTCTCCTTCAACGTGCCCGGTGGCCGGTGCGAGGCCTGCCAGGGCGAAGGCGAGGTCAAGGTCGAGATGCAGTTCCTCGCCGACGTGTTCGTGCCGTGCGAGCAGTGCGAGGGCCGGCGGTTCAAGACGCAGGTGCTCGAAGTCCGCTATCGCGGCAAGAACGTCAACGATGTGCTCGACATGACCGTCAAGGAGGCGCTGAGCTTCTTCTCGACCACGCCGAAGGTGCTGCGCCGCCTGCAGGTGCTGGACGAGATCGGCCTCGGCTACCTGCGCCTCGGGCAGCCGGCCACGACGCTCTCGGGCGGCGAGGCGCAGCGCATCAAGATCGCGGCGCACCTCGCGTCCCACTCGGGCGAGCGGCTGCTGTACATCCTCGACGAGCCGACGACGGGCCTGCACTTCGACGACATCGCCAAGCTGCTCGCCGCCTTCCGCAAGCTGCTCGAGGCCGGTCACACGCTCGCGGTCATCGAGCACAACCTCGACGTGATCAAGACCGCGGACTGGATCGTGGACACAGGCCCCGAAGGCGGGGAAGCGGGCGGCGAGGTCGTGGCCATGGGCACGCCCGAGCAGGTGGCCCACGTCGAGGGCTCGCACACGGGCCGGTGACTCAAGGAGATCCTGTCGTCGCGCAAGCTGCTGCAGACGGTGGAGCGATGACCCGCATCGTCCTGGTGCTGGCCCTCGTCTTCGCGGCCGTCCCGGCCGCGGGCGCCGGCCAGGCGCCGGACGCCGACGCCGTGCTGCGCGGGGCGGGCGTGGACGTGCCGCGCCGCGGCAGGGCCGAGGCCGCGTTCGACGCGGGCCTGACGGGGCCCGCGCCGGTGCCGCCAGGGCCTTCGGCGCGCTCATCGTCGGCATGGGGCCCGTCGGCACGACCGCCCGCGTGCGCGCCGCCTACGCCTTCGGCGTCCTCGCCGGCCGATCCGCGCGTCAGGTGTCGCCCAGCGCGCTCCAGGGCGCGGGCATCGCGCTGCTGCAGATGATCGTGGACGACAACCGCCGGACGCGCATCGCGGGCAGCCGCGTCGCCGGCTACGTGTTCGCCGCGCCCATCGACGGCGGCCCGGCGCCGGTGCGCCCCAACGGCCTGGCCGGCGCGCTGGTGCAGCAGCTCAATCAGCCCAACGACGACGAGCAGGAGGCCGCCATGGAGGCGCTGGGCCTGCTGCGCGAGATCGCCGTCCTGCCCACGCTCACCGACGTCTACCAGCGCGCACGCTCCCGGAACGACGGCGACGCGGCCGCGGCCGCGCTCGAAGCGCTCACGCGCATCGGCGACCCGTCCACGCGTCCGCTCGTGGCGGCGCTGGCCGGCGACTCGTGGGGCAGCCGGCGGGACGAGGCCGGGCTCGTCGTCGCCTATGCGCGCGCACGCTTCCTGCAGGACGGTTCGGTGGACCGGCTCCGGGACGCCACTGACGATCGCCGCCTCGGCGCCCGCGCACGCGCGTATCTCGCCGAGCTGGGCCAGCCCGTGCCGTGATCCTGCCGCGCTCGTTCTACGCGCGGCCCACGCTCGACGTCGCGCGGGACCTGATCGGCAAGCTCCTGATCCACCGGACACACGACGGCCTGGCGGCGGGCGCCATCGTGGAGGTCGAGGCCTACATCGGCGAGGACGACCCGGCATGCCATGCGGCGCCCGGCCCCACTACGCGCAACGCTCCGCTGTACGGCCCACCCGGCCGCGCGTACGTGTACTTCAACTACGGGCTCCATCACCTCGTGAACGCCGTGACCGAGTCGCAGGGGTGTCCGGCCGCCGTGTTGATTCGGGCCCTGGCGCCCGTAGACGGCCTGGCGCTCATGCAGCGGCGCCGCGCGGGCGTCCGCTGGCGGGCGGGCAAACCCGCCGTCGCGGATGCTCACCTCTGCCGGGGGCCGGCCAACGTGACCGTGGCGCTCGGCATCGGCGCGGCCCAGAACACCCTGCCGCTCTACCGCCGCCCCCTCACCATCGAGGATGCGGGGCTGCCAGACGGGCCCGTCACCTGGGGCGCGCGCATCGGCATCAGCCAGGGCGTCGAGCGGCCGTGGCGATGCTGGCTGACGGGGCACCCGTCCGTGTCGGGCCGGTGATCGGCGCACGCCCGGCGGCTACTCGTAGTGCAGCGCCTCGCGCGGGTTGAGGCGGGCCGCCCGCCTGGCGGGCACGAACCCGAACACCACGCCGACCGCCGCGGCGAACCCGAACGACAGCGCGATGGACGAGGTCGAGACCACGGTGGCCCAGTGCATGACCGTGGTGAGCCCCTGCGCCGCGCCGATTCCCAGTGCCACGCCCGTGGCGCCGCCCAGCAGGCTCAGCGCCATGGCCTCGATCAGGAACTGCGCCAGCACGTCGGTCCGTCGCGCGCCGATCGCGCGCCTGAGGCCGATCTCGCGCGTCCGTTCCGTCACCGACACCAGCATGATGTTCATGATGCCGATTCCGCCGACGACGAGCGAGATAAGCGGCCGCCCTCAGCAACCACGTCATGGTGGACGTCGTCGCCGTCAGCACGCTGGCCATCTCCTCAGGCGAGCGCAGGCCGAAGTCATCAGGCTGATCGGGCGTGAGGCGGTGGCGCGTCCGCAGCAGCGCAGCGATGTCGTCCATCACCGCGGAGGCCGCGCGCGTGCCGTCCAGCGACACCGTGACGTTGGTCGCATGCTGGATGCCGAGGAGCCGCTTCTGCGCGGTCGTGTAGGGCACGATCCCGACGTCGTCCTGATCTGGCCCATCGGCGTCTGGCCCTTCGGCGCGAGCACCCCGATGACGGTGAACGGCTGGTTGTTGACGCGGATGGTCTGGCCGACCGGGTCCGCGCCGGCGCCGAACAGCTGATCGCGGGCGACGCCGCCGAGGACGGCCGACTTCGCCACGCGCTCGACGTCGGTCTCCGACAGGAAGGTGCCGGTCTCCACCGGCCAGGCCCGCATGGCCGCCAGCTCCGCGCTCGCGCACCGCCCGCCACTGTGTCTGCCAGTTGCCGCGCGCGGACACACCACAGGTGCGCAGCGAGACGCCGGGCGACACGGCGCTCACGCCGGGCACCTCGGTGGCGATGGCGCTGGCGTCCGCCGGCGTCAGCGTCGTGACGGCGCCCTGTCCCATGCGGACGCCGCCGACGTTGGCCGAGCCCGCCATCACCGTGACGATGTTGGTGCCAGGCTCGACACCTGCGCCTCGATCGAGGCTCGCGCCCCACCACGCCGAGCGCCATCATGACGATGACGGCGGCGACACCGATGATGATGCCCAGCGAGGTGAGCGCCGAGCGCATCAGGTTGCGGCCGATGGCCTCGATGGCCGTGTGCACCGTGTTGCTCGTCGTCATCATGTCTGGTTCAGCGGCCCTGACGGCTGCTGCCTCCGCAGGGCCGGCGGGGGAAGGACGGCGTCAACGGTGAGCCGGTGGACGCCGGTGCGGCAACCGCCGCCGCCGCCGAGGTCCGGGCACCGGTGACGATCGCATCGCCCTCCTCGAGCCCGTCACCGGTCACCGCGACCGAGACCGCGTCGGACAGGCCCGCCTTGACCGCAATCGGCGTCAGCTCGCCGTTGACCATCTTCCAGACCGTGGCCTGCCGCCGGGTACCGGCACCTCGAGACGCCGCGGGGGGCTCGCTGGGCGCCGGGGCGGTGGCCGGCACGGCCGCCAGCAATTCCGCCGACGGCGTGAACCGCAGCGCCGCGGCCGGCACGTGCAGCACGTCGTCGGCCCGCGCCACTTCCACGTCGAGGGTGGCCGTCATCCCGGGCTTGAGCAGCGTCCGCGGGTTGGGGACGTCGATCACGGTCGTGTAGCTCACCACGTTCTGGGTGACGGTGGGCTGCAGGCGCACCTGGCGCACGGTGCCGGTGAAGGTCCGGCCCGGGTAGGCATCGACCACGAAGGAGACCGGCTGGCCCTCTGCCACGCGGCCCACGTCGGACTCGTCCACCCGTGCGTTCAGCTGGAGCGTGTCGAGGCTGCGCGCGATGACGAACAGCGTCGGCGCCTGGAGGCCGGCGGAAACGGTCTGCCCGGCCTCGACGTTGCGGGCGAGCACGATGCCGTTCACCGGCGATCGGATGACCGTGTGCGACAGGTTCACGCGCGCCTGTTCCAGCGCGGCTTCGGCCTGATCGAGCTGGGCCTGCGCCGCCTTGGCGCTCACCTCGGCCACGCGGGCATCCGAGCGTGCCGTGTCCACTTCCTGCGCCGCAATCAGCTGGCGCGCGGCCAGCTGCTCGGCGCGGGTGAGCTTGACGTTCGCGTCGTCGAGCTGGACGCCGGCGCGTTCGCGTTCGGCACGCAGGCGGATCACCGTGGCCTCGGCCTGGGTGACCTGGGACTCGAGCACGGCCGGGTCGAGCGTGGCGATGACCTGGCCCTGCCTGACGGTGCCATTGAAGTCGGCGCCGAGCGTGGCGATGGTGCCACTCACCTGCGTGCCGACCTCGACGGTATCGACGGGTTCGAGCGTGCCGGTGGCCGACACGGTGACCACGACGCTGCCTCGGGTGACGGGCGCCAGCGAGAGCTGGGGCGCCTCGGCCTTGGCGTCGGGGCCGAAGTAGAGGACGCCGGCGGTGATGGCGGCGGCCAGGGCGGAGACGGAGATGATCAGGCGTTTCATGGGCACGTCCTGATCGATGAGACGGGGCGCGGGTGGCTCCCGCGTGACGGAACTGTGGCGAAACGATGGCAGGTGTGAAGCGGACGTTATTTCCGCATCGCCACCTCGACCTGCTGGACCGGAATGCGGAGGCCCTCGCGGTCGAAGGCCTTCTTGATGCGTCGGCGCATCTCGCGCGCCACTCGCCACTGTGTCAGGGGCACGGTCTTGATGCGGAAGCGGAGGATGACGGCGGAGGCGCCGAACTCCTGGACGCCCATCACCTCCAGCGGCTCGAGCACGAGCGGGCCGAACTCCGCGTCCTGCTGGAGCTCGGCCGCCACGACCCGTACCACCGCCACCGCGTGATCCACGTCGTCGCCGTAGTCGATGCCGATGTCGAGGAGCGCGAACGCGAACTCCTTGCTGCGGTTGGCGAGGGTCCGGATCTCGCCGTTCGGGATGATGTAGACGATGCCCTCGAGGTCCCGCAGCACCATCGTGCGCAAGTTGACCTGTTCCACGCGCCGCTGGTGCCGTTGACCATGACGTGCCGCGCGGACACGGTCCTCGACGATGAGGAAGAAGCCCGAGATGATGTCCTTCACCAGCGTCTGGGCGCCGAAGCCCTACGGCGAGGCCGAGGATGCCGGCGCCGGTGGGACCGGCGTGATGTCTCGACGTCGAGGTCCGGGCACCATGAGCGCCACCGTCCCAGATGAGGCCGACGAGGAACCGGCTGAAGGTGCGGCCGATGGTCTGGGCGCGCTTCTGGCGCTCGAGGTCGCCGGCGGCGGCGCCGGCGGCGATTTCCAGCTCGGCGCGCGTGATGATCGCCGACACGATGCGGCTGGCCGTGAGCGCGAGGAGCAGCACGACGCCCACACGCAGCACCGTCTGCGCCAGCCACGGACCGACGCGGTCTGGCGCCAGATCGACCGGCAGCGTCACGCCGACGATCGTGAGCGCGGGGAAGGTGAGCGCCGTCATGGCGACGACGAAGGTGAGCAGGCGTACCAGCCGGACGGGCGCCTTGCGCACGCGCTCCGACAGCTCGTCGCCCTGCACGGCGGACAGGACGCGCCGTACCAGCCCTCCGGCGATCAGGGCCAGGGCCGCCGCGAGGATGGCGGCGAAGGCCAGCGCGGCGAGGAGCTCGACGGTGTTCTCGGGAAGGACGGACGCCTCGGATCCGGGCATGTCGCTGCCGCCCCGCTCAGCGGCCGCGGCGCACGGGTCGCTGCTGCTGCTGTTCGACCGGGACGCGGAAGGTGGTCCGCTCGCCGTCGCGCAGGACCTCGATGCGGGCGGTGCTGCCGAGTGGGCTGTCGGCCACCGACCGCACGAACTGCGATGTGTTGGCGATGGGCTGATCGTTGACGCGGCGGACGATGTCGCCGGGCCGCAATCCCGCCCGGTACGCGGCCGACTGTCGGCTCATCTGGGTGATCACGATGCCGTCGGTGCCCGGCGCCCGCAGTTCCTCGGCGAGCCGGTTGGTAAGAGGGGACACCTCCACGTAGCCGATGGAGCCGCGGCGGACCTCGCCGTACTGCTTGAGGTCGTCAACGACCTTGCGCACGAGGTTGCTGGGCACGGCGAAGCCGATGCCCTGGTAGCCGCCGCTCTGCGAGAAGATGGCCGTGTTGATGCCGACGAGTTCGCCGCGGCTGTTGATGAGGGCGCCGCCGGAGTTGCCCGGGTTGATGGCGGCGTCGGTCTGGATGAAGTCCTCGTAGGTCGCGATGCCCATGCCCGCGCGGCCGAGCGCGCTCACGATGCCGAGCGTGACCGTCTGGCTGAGTGAGAACGGGTTGCCGACGGCCATCACCCACTCCGCCACGCGCAGCCGGGACGAGTCGCCCCACGGAATGACGGGCAGGCCCGTCCCCTCGACCTTGAGGAGCGCGAGGTCCGTCCACGTGTCCACGCCGACGATGGCCGCCTTCAGCTCGCGGTCGCCGACCGAGACGGTGACCTCGGCGTTGTTCTCGCCCACGACGTGGCTGTTGGTCACGACGTAGCCGTCCGCCGACACCAGCACGCCGGAGCCGAGGCTCGACTCGTACCGGTTGCGGTAGCCGAACATCTCGTCGGGTGCGCCGCCCCCGAAGAAGTACTGGAAGAACGGATCGTTGGCGAAGGGAGAGCTCGGCCGCCGGACGACCTGCACGGCGGAGATGTTCGTGACGGCCTTCACCGTGCGCTCGGCCACGCTGGTGAAGTCGGGGCCGCCGAGGCCGCCGGCGGGGGCCGCCTGCCTCACGGCCTGGGCGAGGGCGGGAGCCGTACCGGGTTCGGGCTCGGCTGCATGGTCGGGGGCGGAGGCGACGGCCGACATGGCGGCGACGTCCCCGGGCTCGGCGCCCCGGCCCGACAACGCGATTCCGGTGGCCATGCCCGCGGCGACGAGGAGCATCGAAACGGTCAGGCGAATGAGCATGGGTCGAGGGGCGCGGCGATCAGGTGACGTCGACGCGGCGCGGGCCGGCCTCGGGAACCTTCGGCACCTGAATGGTGAGCACGCCGTCGGCGAGGTCGGCCGAGATACGGCTCGCATCCACGTGCGTCGGCAGGATGAAGGTGCGGACGAAATCGCCGTGTCCGCGCTCGAGCTGGAGGTAGTGCTCGCAGGAGGTCCGCACGTCGCGACGGCCGCGCAGGGTCAGCCGGCCCTCGTGCAGGGTGATGTCGATCTGCTCGCGCGACAGGCCCGGCACCTCGGCCGTCAGGAGGAAGGCCGACTCGGTTTCGCAGAGATCCACCGCGGGCGCCCAGCCGTGCCCGCCCGAGGCGGACAGCCGCTCGATCCGGTGCTGGATGGCGATGAGATCGCGGAACGGGTCCCAGCGTGCAAACGCCACAACTCCGCATCCTAGCATGGGTTGCGGCCCTTCGGCCCGCTCGCGCCGGCCTCCGCACCAGGCCCGTCCGGCGCCGAAGGCGCGGGTGCCGCGTGGTACAATCCGGCGGTTCAGCACATCGACGGAAAGGACCCATGGCCGACACGCTTCTCGCCACGCAGCTCCGGAAGGGCATGATCATCAAGTTCGAGAACGAGCTCTACCGGATTCACGATCGCCAGCACGTGACGCCCGGCAACCTGCGCGGGTTCGTCCGGCTCAAGATGCGCAATCTCCGCAACCAGGCGATGTCGGAGCACAAGGCGCGGTCCGAGGACGTCATCGAGCGCGCCACCCTCGACGAGAAGGAGATGCAGTACCTCTACTCCGACGGCGACGGGTATCACTTCATGGACACGGGCACCTACGAGCAGATCCACCTCACGGAGGACGCGCTCGGCGACGGCGTCGGGTTCCTGAAGCCGGAGATGCTGATCCGCGTCGAGTTCTACGGCGAGGAGCCGGTCGGCATCGAGCTGCCGCAGACCGTGGACCTGAAGGTGATCGAGACGGTGCCCGCGATCAAGGGGGCGACCGCCACCAACCAGCTCAAGCCGGCGACGCTCGAGACCGGGGTCGTCGTCCAGGTGCCGCCCTTCATCGGGGAGGGAGACGTCATCCGCGTCAGCACCGAAACCGGCGAGTACATGGCCCGCGCCTGAGTCTCGGGCGCGCCCGGCCCGACGGGTGCGCGTGGCCCCGCACGCACGGGCCTTCGTATAATCCAGCTATGGACGTCGTCCGCACTCCGGCCGTCGGGTGGATCGAAGTCATCGTCGGCAGCATGTTCAGCGGGAAGAGCGAGGAGCTCATCCGCCGGCTGCGCCGCGCGCAGATCGCGCGGCAGCGCGTCCAGATCTTCAAGCCGGCCGTTGACACCCGCTACGGCGAGGATCACATCGTGTCGCACTCGGAGCTGCGCATCCCGTCGGAGAGCGCCGCGACGGCCGTGGAACTGCTCGGGAAGGTGCGGAAGAACACCGAGGTCGTCGGCATCGACGAGGGGCAGTTCTTCGACGCGGAACTGCCGGCGGTGGCGACGGCGCTGGCCGAGCGCGGCGTGCGGGTGATCGTGGCGGGGCTGGACCAGGACTACCTGGGGAAGCCCTTCGAGCCGATGCCCCAGCTGCTGGCCATCGCCGAGTACATCACCAAGACGCGCGCCATCTGCATGGTGTGCGGCAACCCGGCCAATCACACGCAGCGCCTCGTCGGCAATCGGGCCCGCGTGCTGCTCGGGGCCCAGGGCACCTACGAGGCCCGCTGCCGGCGCTGTTTCGACCCCGCCCTGGCCGACACGGAGGAGCGACGGCCGGCCGAGGTCGCGGGGAGCGAACCCGATCCGGTGACGGAGCGCCGGTGACGGACCTGCAGCAGCTGGGGCACAGGCTCGAATACGTCCTGCTGGCTCTGGGGCTGCTGTTCCTGGTCGTCAACCTCCGCGTGGGACGCGACCTCTGGGCCTGGTGGCGGCGCCGCACTGCCGCCCGCCTGACCTGGCTGGCGCCCAAGCCGCCCTTCTACGCGGTCAACCTCGCCATCGGCGTGATGATGGGCCTCATCCTGATGGCCACGCTGCTCACGGTGCCCCGGCCCGACGGCACCGGCCTCCACGCCGCCGTGCGCGCGGTCGTCCACGCGCAGGGCGGGGCCGTCTTCGGCGAGGGGATGATGCTCCTGTACTACGGCTATCTCATGCCGCTCTCCACGCGCATCGGCCGCGGGCTGTACGAGGACGGCGTGTGGACCGACAGCGGCTTCATGGCCTACGGCGACATCGGCGGGCTCAGCTGGAAGCCCGGGACTGCCGGCACGCTGGTCCTGGCGTCCCGCCTGCGGGCCGTCGCCCGGACGCTGTCCGTGCCCGGGACGCGGCTGGGCGAGGTCCGGCGCGTGCTCCGCGAGAAGATCGGCGAGCACGCCATCCCCATGGACGAGGGCCCCGGCCTGCACCTGGGCTCGCGGGACACCCGCGAGAGCGTGTAGGCTGGGTCGAGTCGCTGGCGCCCGGCAGGGCGGCCGCCGCCGGCCCCTGCAGTGCTGCGCAATTGTGCCGATAGGAGGGTGCGATGGCCATTCGCCCCACGTGGAAGGGTTACCTCAAGGTCAGCCTCGTGAGCATTCCGGTGCGGGTCTATCCCGCCACCGAGTCGAGCGCGACCATCTCGTTCAACCAGCTCCACGCCGAGTGCCAGACGCGCATCCAGCAGAAGAAGTGGTGCCCGCACTGCGAGCGTGAGGTGACGTCGGCCGAGATCGTCAAGGGCTACGAGTTCGAGAAGGGCCGCTGGGTGGTCGTGTCCGAGGAGGACATCGCCAAGGTGAAGACCGAGTCCACCAAGGTCATCAACCTGGTGCAGTTCACCGAGGACACCGCGCTCGACCCGATGTACGTGGACAAGGCCTACTACCTCGCGCCCGAGGGACCGATGGCGGCCGACGCCTATGCGGTGATGCGGGGCGGGATGCAGGGCAAGGCGGGCATCGGCAAGGTGGCCATCCACGGCCGCGAGTACCTGGTCGCCATCCGGCCGCACAAGCAGGGTCTGGTGATGTACACCCTGCACCATGCCGCCGAGATGCGCACCATCGACCAGATCGACGAGCTGCGCGAGGTGCGGGGCACGGTGAACGCGGCCGAGATGAAGCTGGCCCGCCAGGTCATCGAGAGCATCGAGGGCGACCTCAACCTCGCCGACTACACCGACGAGTACCAGAAGGGGCTGCGCGCCCTCATCGACGCCAAGGTGGCGGGCGAGGAGATCGTGGCGCCGGTGGAGGAAGCGCCGCCCAAGGTGGTGGACCTCATGGAGGCCCTGCGCAAGAGCCTCGAGCAGGTGAGCGGCGGCAAGAAGAAGGCGGCCAAGGTGGCCGCGAAGACGTCGAGCGGCCGCAAGCGGAAGGTGTCGTGAGGCACGCACCCGACGACCGGCGCGGCAAGGTGGTCTGGGGCGGCGCGCCGCCGGTGGCCCCGCCGCGCCCGCGGCCCTAGCCAGCCCGCGCGGCCGACACCCTCAGCGGCCGGCGACCCAGCCGACGAGGCCGAGGCCCGACGCCGTGGGATCCGCGAGCCAGTCGGGCGGCGTCAGCCAGGTGAACGCCAGGATCGCGATGACCCAGATGTCGTAGGGCAGCGTCGCGCGATCGTCCCGCCAGAAGAAGAACCGCCAGAACAATCCCGACGCGCCGGACGTCCCCGGCATGGGCCGTCCCTCGAGCTCGAGGTAGGTGTAGTAGATGCGGTTGGCCACCGTCACCACCGACAGCACGAGGATCACCCACAGCACGGCGGCCATGCGGTCGGTGAACGCGCCGATCATGAAGAGCACGATCCGCTCGGGCCGCTCCATGAACCCCACCTTGCACTTCGTCACCAGCGACTCGGCACGCGCCCGCGCGTAGCTGGTCATGATCGAGAAGATCAGGGTGAGCGTGGCGATGAGGACGTACTCCTTCCGCCCGAGGTCGGCGTACAGCCAGATCAGCCCGGTGAAGAGCGCCAGGTCGGAGAAGCGGTCCAGCGTCGAGTCCCAGAACGCGCCGAACTGCGACTGCTTGCCCGTGATGTGGGCGACCTTGCCGTCGATGAAGTCGCAGATGGTGGCGACGATCATGATGACGCCGGCCGCGAGGAACCGATCGCGGGCGAGCGCCCAGGCAGCGGCCACGTTGATCAGGACGCCGATCAGCGTGAGCACGTTGGGGTGGATACCGAGTGCCACCGACGCGCTGATGATCGCGCGCAGGGGGAACATGCAGATGGCGCCGATCGCGCCGGTGAACGTCATGGAGGGCCCGACATAGGGTAGTCGACCGCTCCGCCAATCTCAACCGTGACTGGCGGTGGATCGTCGTTCGGGCGTACGATCGGAAGGCACGGCCGCATGCCCATTCACGATCTCAAGGACCAGATCGCGCGCCTCCCCGAGCAGCCGGGGGTGTATCTCTACGCCAACCGGCACGGCGAGACCATCTACGTCGGCAAGGCGCGCAGTCTCCGCGACCGCGTGCGCAGCTACCTCGGCGCGTACGGCAGCAACCCCAAGACCGACGCCCTGCTCGACGACATCGCCGCGCTCACCGTCATCGTGACCGACTCGGTGATGGAAGCGCTGGCGCTCGAGAACAACCTCATCAAGCAGCGGTCGCCGCGTTACAACATCCTGCTGCGCGACGACAAGAACTATCCCTACCTGCAGCTCACGACGGGCGAGGCCTTCCCCCGCGTGCTCGTCGCGCGGTCGGTCGAGCGCGACGGCCATTTCTACGCCGGGCCCTTCCTGCCCGCGAAGCTGGCGCGCCGCACGATGGGGCTGACACACAAGCTCTTCGGCATCCGGTCCTGCAACGAGGTCATCACGGGACACCGCGGGCGCCCCTGCCTCGAGTACGACATCAAGCGCTGCCTCGCGCCCTGCGTCGCCGCTATCTGCTCGCCCGAGCGCTACGGCCAGGCCGTGGCCGACACGCGCCTCTTCCTCGAAGGACGCAACCAGGAACTGGCCGACCAGCTCCACGCGCGCATGATGCAGGCCGCGGCGGACGAGCGCTACGAGGAGGCGGCCGCCCTGCGCGACGCCATGCGCACGGTGCAGGCCGTCCGCGCCCGCCACCAGAAGATGGCGTCGGCCGAGCTGGGCGACCGCGACGTCATCGGCCTCAAGTCCGGCCCGAGCGGCGCGGTGGTCCAGGTCTTCCAGGTCCGGTCCGGCCGCGTCGTGGAACGCATCGAGTTCGCGGCCGACGCGGGCACCGACACGGCGCGGGACGCGGCGGTGGTGGAGGCCGCCCTCTTCCAGCTCTACGCCGACCAGGCGCCGCCGCCGGACATCCACGTGCCCGAGCTGCCGGACGAGGCCGAGGCGCTGGAAACGTGGCTCGGCGAGCTGGCCGGGCGCCGCGTGCGCATCAGCGTGCCGCAGCGCGGCGACAAGCGCGGGCTGCTGGATCTCGTCCGGCGCAACGCGGAGCTGTCGTACCGGTCCCGGTTCGATCAGGGCGACACCGCCCATTACGACGCGCTCGAGCTTTTGCAGGCGGCGCTGCGCCTGCCGGGACTGCCGCGGCGCATCGAGTGCTTCGACATCTCGACCATCCAGGGCAGCGAGACGGTGGCGTCCATGGTCGTCTGCGAGGACGGCCGCATGAAGCGGGGCGAGTATCGGAAGTTCCGGGTTGGAAGCCGGGAGCCGGGAGAGGGTCGAGAGTCCGGCGAGGGTCGGGAGTCGGGCGTGCCACGCTTCCTGGACGACTTCGCGGCGATGGAGCAGGTGGTCCGGCGGCGCTACACGCGCGTGCTCGCGGCGGGCGGCCCGTTCCCCGACCTCATCCTGATCGACGGTGGCAAGGGGCAGTTGAATGCCGCGTACACCGCGCTCGCCAGCGTGGGGCTGTCGAACCTGGTTGCGGTCGGGCTGGCGAAGAAGGAAGAGCTGGTGTTCACCCGCGACAGCGAAGCTGCCGATCGGACTCGATCCGCACGGCCCCGCCCTGCGCCTGCTGCAGCGCATCCGTGACGAAGCCCATCGCTTCGCGGTGACCTTCCATCGCCGCGCGCGGGCGATGCGCGACCTGCGCAGCGAACTGGACGACGTGCCCGGCGTGGGTCCGCGCCGGCGGCGATCCCTGCTCGCGCACTTCGGCAGCCTCGCGTCGGTGCGGCGCGCCACGCTCGAGGAGCTCAGTGCCCCGGTCGGCCCGAAGGCTGCCGCCGCCATCGTCGAGCATTTCGCGCGCACGTGACTGCGCAGGCCGGCTCGTGGGACGACATCTCTGCTAAAGGAATGCCGCCAGGCGCCGATGCCATGTAACAGTGCCGCTCGTTCGAAGCGGACGGAGGTGTCATGAAGGAGTTCTGCTGCGGAGATGTCGTGCCGGGTTGTACGGCCCGGTTCACGGGAACCACGAACGAAGAGATTCTGGCGTCGGTGGCCAGGCATGCGCGCGAGGACCACGGGCTGACCGAGGTCCCGGCCGAGCTCGTGCAGCGCGTCGTCGCCTGCATCCGCCCCGCCGCCTGAGGGCGACCATCGCGCGAGGGGGGCCACCCCCTCGCGTCATTCCCTGTCTCGTCCTACCGCGACGGCCCCGACCCGTCGAACGCCACCAGGTCCACGAGTCGATCGATCTGCACGATGCCCGTCGCGAGGCCGCGCTCGTCCACGACGGCCACGGGTGAGAGCCGGACGTCGGGCGGGCGCGTGAGCGCCCGGCGCAGGACGTCCACCGCCACGCTCGAGGCGCGGATGCGCATCGGCTGGAGGTAGAGGCCGCTGCGCTGCGCGAGGCTCATCGGCCGCCCGTGGGCGTCCTCGATCAGCACGAACGGCACCTTGGGTGCGCGCGCCAGGACGTCGTTGGCCTGGTCGAACGACCGTGCGCGCACCACGGCTTCGGCGATGCCCGCCACGGTCCGCTGCGCCTCGCGGCGGTCGCGCCAGCCCCAGAGGCGCGTGGACACGTCGGACGGCAGCGAGGCCCACTCGGGCCTGGGACGTCCCAGCAGGTAGCCCTGCGCCAGCGGCACGCGGAGCGTGGCGAGCGTCTGCAGTTCCTCGTAGGTCTCGACGCCCTCGGCGACGATCCACGCGTCGAGGCGGCCGGAGAAGCTGCCCATCATCTCGATGAGCGCCCGCTTGGCGGGGTCGCGGTCGCAGTCGCTGATGAACGCGCGGTCCAGCTTGACGAAGTCCGGGCGCAGCGCGAGCACGTGCTGCAGGCTGGCGAACCCCGAGCCCGCGTCGTCCACGGCAAAGGCACCGCCGCGGCTCCGGATGTCGTCGATCCGCCGCGCCACGGCGCCGTAGTCGGGGATGGACGCATGCTCGGTGACCTCGACCACGATGCCGTCCAGCCGGCCGGCGCGCATCAGCAGCGCGCTCCAGGCGGAGGAGAGCAGCAGGTCGGGGCTGACGTTGAGCGTGAGGAAGCAGTTGGTCGGGAGATCGGCGGCAGCCTGCAGGGCGTGAGCCGCGGCGCGGGCTTCGAGGTCGAGCCCGCAGTTGCGCGCCTGGGCCTGCCCGAACCAGACGTCCGGGGACGCGGCAATGGGCCCGTTGAAGCGTGCGAGCGTCTCGAAGCCGGTGACGAGCCCGCGGGCGAGATCGACGATGGGCTGGAAGACGACCGTGACGGCGTCAGGATTGGCGAGGACGGCCTCAAGGGCCCGATCCCAGTCGGCGGCAGTCGTGCCCGGTGGGCCGGGTGCCGCGGGCGGGAGGAGGCTGGCGCTCGCCATCTGAGCCAGTATCGGCATTCGCCGGAGAAGCTTCAGCCAGCGTGTCGCCTAGGCCGAATCCCCTACACGTCGGCCCCTGCCCGGGGCAAGAGCGGGTGGTATATTTGCCAGTTCTTGGCTGGCCTCGATTTCGTAGAGATCTTCATCCTGATGGCGGTGCTGATTGCGTCGCTGTCGGTGCACGAAGCTGCGCACGCGTGGACCGCGAACCAGTTGGGCGACCCGACCGCCAGGCGGCTGGGACGCCTGACGCTGAACCCGGCCGCGCACGTGGACCTGATCGGGACGGTGCTGTTCCCGCTGGTGGCCATCTCGACGGGGCTGCCGCTCATCGGGTGGGCCAAGCCCGTGCCGGTGGACTTTCGGCACCTGCGCCACCCGCGGCGCGACTTCGCGGTCATTGCCGCGGCCGGGCCGGTCAGCAACCTCCTGCTCGCCGTCGCCGGGGCCGCCGTGTTCGCCATGGTCGAGGACGTGGGCGCCTCGTGGCGCGGCATCCTGCTGCCCACGGTCGTCGCCCGGTTCGTGGTGCTGAACGTGCTGCTGGCCGTGTTCAACATGGTGCCCGTGCCGCCGCTCGACGGGGGCAACGTCCTCGCCGGACTGCTGCCGTCGTCGGGCGCCGCCGTGCTGGACCGGATTCGGCCTTACGGGTTCCTCGTGCTCTATGTCCTGATGCTGTCGGGGATGCTGGCTGCCATCATGCGGCCCGTGCAGCGATTCGTGCTGGGTGTGCTTCTGTGAGCGAACGGCAACGTGTGGTGTCGGGCATGCGCCCGACGGGCAAGCTTCATCTCGGACACCTGGTCGGCGCGCTCCAGAACTGGACGGCGCTGCAGGACGTCTACGACTGCTTCTATTTCGTGGCCGACTGGCACGCGCTGACGAGCCACTATGCCGACACGAGCGAGGTCGTCGAGAACGCCCTCGACAACGTGGCGGACTGGATCGGCGCCGGCCTCGACCCGGAGCGCAGCGTCTTCTTCGTCCAGTCACTGGTGCCCGAGCACGCCGGCTGTACCTGCTGCTGCAGATGGTGACGCCCATTCCGTGGCTCGAGCGCGTGCCCACGTACCAGGAGCAGATGGAGCAGCTCGCCGAGCGCGACCTGTCGAGCATCGGCTTCCTGGGCTATCCCCTGCTGCAGACGGCCGACGTCGTGATCTACGGCGCCCACGTCGTGCCCGTCGGCGACGACCAGGTGCCGCACCTGGAGCTGTCGCGCGAGGTGGTCCGCCGCTTCAACAACTTCTACTTCCCGGTCCCGGAAGGCGCGCCCTCGCGCGGCCTGGTCGAGCCGCAGGCGCTGCTCACGCCGACCCCGCGCCTGCCCGGCCTGGACAACCGGAAGATGAGCAAGAGCTACCAGAACACCATCGACCTCTCCGACGATGCCGCTACGGTGAAGCAGAAGGTGCGGCAGATGTACACCGACCCCAAGCGCGTGCGCGCCGACATCCCGGGCACGGTCGAGGGCAACCCGGTGTTCATCTACCACGACGCGTTCAACCCGGACGTGGCCGAGGTGGACGACCTCAAGGCTCGATACCGGACGGGGACCGTCGGTGACGTCGAGGTCAAGACCAAGCTCGCCGCGGCCATCAACACCATGCTGGATCCGATCCGCGAACGGCGCGCGGCCGCCCTGTCCCGCCCGGGCTATCTGCGCGAGGTCCTCGTCGAGGGCTCACGCCGGGCCCAGCGGGTGGCGGGCGAGACGATGGAGCGCGTACGCGACGCCGTGCGCCTCCGCTACTGACGGCCAGCCGCATGAGCGACGAGCAATCGAGCCCCGGCGCGCCGGACGAGGCGTTCGAGTCGCAACTCGACGCCATCAGAATCAAGCTGCAGTCCTTCGAGGGACCGCTCGATCTGCTGGTGCACCTGATCCGCAAGAACAAGGTGGACGTCTACGACATCCCCATTGCGCTGATCACCAAGCAGTACCTCGACTACCTCGACCTGATGCAGGAGCTGAACCTGGACGTGGCCAGCGAGTTCCTGGTCATGGCGGCCACCCTCATCCACATCAAGAGCCGCATGCTCCTGCCGCGGCCGGAAACCGCCGCGGGCGAGGTGGAGGAGGAGGAAGATCCGCGCGACGCGCTGGTGCGCCGGCTGCTCGAGCACGAGCGCTTCAAGGCGGCGGCCGAGCTGCTGCACGAGCGCGAGACCATCCGCAACGCGCAGTGGACGCGACCCGACGCCCGCGTCGAGGCCATTGCCGGCGAGGAGTACGAGCCCGAGCTCGAAGTCGATCTCTTCAGCCTGCTGTCGGCGTTCAAGAAGGTTCTCGAGCGCGCGCGGGAACGCCCGCCCGTTCCGCTGCCGCCCGAGGAGATCTCCATCGAGGCCCGTATCGAGCAGCTGCTGGAGCGGCTGTCCGAGGCGGAGGCCTGCGGGTTCGAGCAACTATTCGAGGACGCGGCCTCGCGGCCCGAGCTGATCGTCACCTTCCTGGCCCTGCTCGAGATGATTCGTCTCAAGCTGGTCCGCGTTTTCCAGAGCTCGCAGCTCGGCGAGATCCGGGTCTACAAGCGCGC
>JAWKHU010000053.1:0-103539 GCA_041394685.1 Vicinamibacterales bacterium | reverse complement strand
CTTCGGCCTGTACACGCATGCCGCGGATCCTCATCTCCACGTTCGGCTCGTTCGGCGACGTCAATCCCTACATCGGCCTCGCGCTGGAACTGACCCGCCGCGGCCACGAGCCGCGGCTGGCGATGCCGGAGGTCTACCGGGAGGCGATCACGCGCGAAGGCCTCGACTTCCGACCGATCCGCCCGAACCTCGACCCCGACGACCAGGCGTTCATCGCGCGGCTCATGGATCCGGTGCGCGGCAGCGAGGCCATCTTCCGTGAATGGCTCGTCCCCAACCTGCAGGCCAGCTACGACGACGTGCGGGCCGCTGCCGCGGACGTGGACCTGGTCGTGTCGCACCCGGCCTCGCTCGTGGCGCCGATCGTGGCCGACGAGCAGCGCCTGCCCTGGGCGTCAACGGTGCTGGCGCCGATGTCGTTCTTCTCGGTCACCGACCCGATGGTTCCGCCGCCAGCCCCCTGGTTGTATCCGTGGCTCGCGCGTCATCGCGTGCTCGCGCGTGCGTTCACGTGGCTGGCCGAGCGCACGACGCGCCCGTGGGTGCGCCCGGTCCGCCGCTTCAGGGCCGCCCACGGCCTGTCGCACGACGCCAACCCGGTGATGGCGGGCCAGCATTCGCCCTTCCTCGTGCTCGGGATGTTCTCGCGTGTGATCGCGGCGCCGCAGGCCGACTGGCCGTCATCGACCGTGGTGACGGGGGCCGTGCTCTACAACGGGCCGGCGGAGGCCGACGTCTCCGGCGAACTCGAGCGGTTCCTCGCCAGCGGGCCGACGCCCGTGGTCTTCACGCTCGGCACGTCGGCGGTGGAGGCGGCCGGTGACTTCTACGACGTCAGCGCGGAGGCGGTTCGGCGAATCGGGCGGCGTGCGGTGCTGCTGGTGGGCCGTCACGCGCGCAACCGGCCCCGCACCCCGCACGACGATGTCCTCGTGCTCGACTACGCGCCGCACGCCGCGCTCTTCCCGAGGGCGGCGGCCATCGTCCACCAGGGAGGCGCAGGGACGCTGCACCAGGCCCTTGCCGCCGGCCGGCCCATGATGGTCGTTCCACACGCGCACGACCAGCCCGACAACGCCCGCCGGGCTGCGGACCTCGGCGTCTCGCGGACGCTCTACCCGCGGGCCTATCGGGTGGAGGCCGTCGCCGCAGAGCTGTCCATCCTCCTGGGTGAGCGCGCCTTTGCACAGTGCGCGCCGCGATCGGCACGCGTGTGCGTGCGGAACAGGGAGCCGCGACGGCTGCCGAGGCGCTCGAGCGCCTGCTCGCCCGGGAACGGTAGCCGCCGCCGGGCGGCGGGCCAGACGGGTCAGGTCCGGGCGCGTCGCGCCTGCCACTTGAAGACGAGCACGTACGCCACGAGCGACGTCACGAGCGCCGGCAGGGATGCGCCGATGTCGCCGGCCGCGGCGAACATGGCGGCGCCGCACGTCCACGCGATCGCGCCGGGGGCCGAGATGCCGCGGAGAGCGCGGCCCGGCCCGCTCGTCGTGTAGAGGGCGTCGAGGTTCACGGGAGGGGCGAGTACGAGGTAGTGGGCAAGCAGGATGCCCCCAATCGGCACGAGACCGCCCGCCAGGATCAGGGTGAATGCGGCGAACTGGTCCAGCCATCCCGACGACAGGAACCCCAGTGCGGCCCCCACGCCGCCGACGATCCAGACCGCCGTCGATCCGCTGACCGACGGCCGAAGGCTCTTGAACGCCAGCGCCGACATGTAGATGTTGACGAAGTTGGTCGTGAGCGCGGCCACCGCCACCAGCAGCGCTCCCCACCAGCCGAGCCCGACCGCCGTCACCATGGCGCCCGGGTCCGACGAGCCGGCCACGGCCGCGGCGACGTAGCCGAGCGGCATGAACCACAACGCGGTCAGCGCGAGCCCCAGGAACACGGCGACACCCGCCGCCCGCCCGGACCGCACGAACCGCGGGTAGTCGGCGAACATCAGGAGCCACGACACCTGATAGCCGGCGACGATGTCCAGGCCGCGCACCAGGTCGGACGCGGGCGGCGCCTCGACCGGCCACGCCGGCATCGGCGTGCGGATGCAGGCGACCGTGAAGACGACGCCCGAGGCGAGCAGCAGCGGAACGGCCACGCGGTCGACGAGAGCGGCCGTCCGCGGTCCGCCGAGGACGATCAGCGTCGCCGCCACTCCGAGCTCGACCGCCCACCACGCCGGCGGGCCACCAGCCATGCGCACGGTGATGGACGCCGCGATCGCGTTGTTGAGCGCGATCCAGGCGAAGTTGGTGAGGAACAGCAGCAGCGCCAGCAGTGCCGCCCCACCGTGGCCGAGGACGGCGCGTGCGGCGACGATGGAGGGGACCCGCAGGCGGCTGCCCGTGGGGGCGAGTGCGGCCGTCAGCGCCGCGCCGCCGAGCGCACCAGCCGCGATGACGCCGGCGGCCGCCGACGGGCCGAGCGACGATGGCAGGCTGGCGCCGACCTGCAGCGTGGTCGCGACGATGTTGGCGCCGACGAAAATCAGGAAGAGGTCGGCGGGACGCTGCGTCTGGTCCGCCGGATCGACGGGCGCAAGGTCGACGGCGCGCATGCGGACGCCGGCTAGCGCACGGGGCCGCCGCGGTTCAGGCGCCAGCCTCCGTCGTCTCGTAGCCCGCCTCGGTGATGGCGGCGGCGATGGCTGCCGGCGTGGCGACCGCCGGGTCGTACGAGACGGTCGCGCGGTTGGCCGGGCGATCGACGACGACGTCGGACACGCCGGCCACCGCCTCGGCCGCGTGCCGCACGTGCCGCTCGCAGTTGCCGCAGGTCATCCCGGTGACGGCGAAGGAGGTGGTCGTGGTGCTCATGAGAAGGCCTCGCTGGAGAACGAATTCAGAATTCAGAAGTCAGAATGATGAAAGGTGCTGCGGCCGCACGTCGCGGCCTTCCTTCTGAATTCTGACTTCTGAATTCTGACTTCCACAACTCCCAATGCCTCACTTCCCCTTGTACAACGACGCCGCCGGCGGGGGAAGGCGCGGGGAGCCTGACTGGACCCAGGCGTCGTAGCGCAGGCGCAGCGTCTTGACGGGATTGGCGCTCTCGCCGGGCTGGATCGCGTTGTCGTACACGGCGAGGTAGGCGTAGTACTGGCCGTCGTTGTGCGTCGCGCCAGGCGTGTCGGTCTTGTCGGCGATGGCGATGTAGGCGACGTGCGCCGTCTTGTCGCCGCAGGGCACGTGGGTGAGGGGGTTGGTGCCGCAGTTGCAGCGATGATCCCCGCCGTTGGCATCGGCGGCTTCCATGGCCGCCATGACGCGATCGGCCAGCGTGCCGGATGCGCGCGTGAACGCCAGCGCCGCCTTCACCACCACGTCGTCGCCCAGCAGCGTGTTGCCCTGCACCTGGTAGTAGATGTCGGGACCGACCTGGCCCCCGAAGTACAGCGACGACTGCGAGTTGCCGCTGCCGTTGAACCCAGCGCGGTTGTTGCGGTTCGTGATCGTGCCGCCGTTGGGCAGGGCGAGGATGCCGAACTGCCGGCGCTCGATGTTCGGGTCCTTCTTCAGCAGCTCGATGATGTCGGCCGGCGGCGTGCCCTTCTTGAGCTCGTTGTAGACCAGCATCTGGTTCTCGCGGGTGTTGTCCACGCCCGCCTGGCAGGCGGCCACGCCGACGCCGGGGACGATGACGGCCTGCACGTCCATGAGGTCGCGGGCGCCGTTGGGCTGACGCGCCGGGAAGCCCGCCTGCTGCACGCACGTGGCCGAGGCGATGATGACCTGACCGGTCCGGGCGTCGATGGCGATGACCGACCACGTGGCGAAGGCCGTACCGTGGAAGGCGAAAAGCAGGGAGAGCACGAGCAGCGCGCGTCGCATCGGCGCAGTCTACCAGACGCCCTAGAGCCCAATGCCAATGCCCCAATGCCCCAATGCCCCAATCAAGCCCGCAAGCCCCCAGGCCCGCAAGCCCGCCATACCCGCCCCACGCCCCAAGCCCCAAGCCCCGTTAGTGCAGCTGGTGCCAGCATCGCGTCACGTCGCTGGCGCGTGACTGCGGCACATCATCCACAGCGGCGCATCCATGACGAAGACCTATCGGCGAGATCACTGGAGACCGGCGGGACGCGGACGTGGCGTGGCCGGCCAGACCGCCGTCCGGATTCTGCTGGCGGCGTGCGTCGCCGTCGGCCTGGCCGCGGGGTGTGCCGCCGAGGGCCGGGAAGCGGCGCCGGCGGAGCAGGCCCGGACGCCTCCCGACATCCACCGATACTCGCCGGCCCCAGGCTACCATTGGCGCCCAGCCCACGCGCTTCGATGGACGGCGGTGAAGGAAGCCGACAGCTACACGTTCCGGGTGTGGAACGAGGTGGATGTCCGGCTGGCCAAGCGAGCCTCACCGAAACGTCCCTCGACGTGCCGGCGAGGACTTCGAACTGCCCTCGGGCACGTACTTCTGGGCCGTCATCGCCG
The DNA here is from genome assembly GCA_041394685.1 of Vicinamibacterales bacterium. GTDB lineage: Bacteria > Acidobacteriota > Vicinamibacteria > Vicinamibacterales > UBA2999 > VFZN01. The sequence continues at coordinate 99,115 of JAWKHU010000053.1, read as the reverse complement.
TGCGCAACAACCGTCCGCTGGCCGAAACCGGCCTGGCGGCGTTCGTCGTCCAGCGCTAGCGGATGGCGGCAGCGCCCACCACGCCCTGCTCATCGAGACCCGTGACGCTCGGGCGTGCTCTCGCGCGTCGCGGCCGTCTTCGCCCTTCGCGGCGACAACATCCTCAGCCTGCAGACGCTCCGCAGCACCGGCGGCGCGCAGCCCATGACCGTCGAACTCAGCGACGCCGACGCCGGGGCCCTCATCGCCGACCTGACCGCGCTCGAGGACGTCGAGCGTGCGACGCTCGAACTCTCGCTCGGCACCGTCTACGGCAAGCGCGTCATCATCATCGGCGGCAGGGCGCAGGTAGGCCAGGTGCGCTCGGGGCGATCAGCGAGGCGGATCGGCACAACATCACGCGGCGAGCGGATCTCGGTGGATACGATTCCGCTCGTTGGTGAGGCCGCCCTCGCGGACGCCGTGCAGGCCGTGGCGCGCCTGCCCCGCGCGCAGGTGCTCGTGCTGGCCGGGGCGCTGATGGGCAACGCCATCACCGAGGCGGTGCGCGACATCCAGCGCCAGGAGGGCCTCACCGTGGCATCGCCCTCAACATGGTCGGCTCGGCGCGCGATGCCGCCGACATGGCGATGGTGACCGACCCCGTGCAGGCCGGTCACCGCCGTCATGGCCATCGCCGACACGGCCCGCTTCGACATCGCCCTCCAGCGCGGCCGCAGCTACCCGGCCCGCCCGGGGGCGTGGCCCCATGCGTCGCGGCGCCTGGCGCCGGGGCACCCACGCTCTCGCCCCACCGGCCCTGACCCCGTTCCCTCCGCCCGCACTCTTCGTGCTCTTCGTGCCCTCCGTGCCCTTCGTACCCCCTTCCCGTACCCTTCGTGTCTCCGTGTTCGCTACAATCCCCTCGGCGCGTCGTTCGATTTCTCTGGGGGGATTCATATGCAACTCAACCGTTTGGGTACTGGCGGCGGCCGCCGCTGCCGGCGTGTGCTCAGTCGTGCTCGTCGGCAGCGGCCAGCAGGCACCATGAACCCGAAAGGACCCACGCATCGGCCTCGAAGCCCGGACTGCGGGACGCCAGTAGCGGCCCGCAACATGGAGCTGCTGGCGAACCTGCCGAAGCCCGAGGGCTTCGCCCGACCCGGCCGCGCCGGCAGTTCCGTGACACCGCCCGAGCGCGACCCGAACGCGCCGCCGCCGCCGCGTCCGGACCCGGATACGCCGCCCCGCCCCCGCCGCCGGGGTCGGGTTCCGCAACTCCGACCTGGCCTTCTTCGGCACCCACGTCGTCGTCGGCAACTACCACGGGTTCAACATGTGCGACGTCGAGAACCCACGCGGCGCCCGCGCCTGGTAGGCTCGGTCGTCTGTCCCGGCGGCCAGGGTGATCTCGGTCTGGGGCCACCTGCTCTTCATGTCCGGTGGAGCAGACGCGCCTGGCCGCCTCGACTGCGGTCTCCAGGGCATCCAGGAGACGGTGGTAAGGAACTTCCACTGACGTCCGCATCTTGACTATCACCGACCTGCGCAACCCGAAACGGGTCGCGGCCGTCCGAACCTGCCGCGGCTCGCACACGCACACGCTGGTGCCCGACCTCAAGAACCCGAGCCGGATTTTCATTATGCGGGTCGGCACTGGCGCCGTGCAGACCGGCGAGCTGGAAGGCTGCTCAGGCCTGGATCGAAGGAGGATCAACACCGCGCTCTTCAGCATCGACGTCATCGAGGTCCCCCTCGGCGCGCCGCCAGAACGCGATCGACGAACCGTCCCCGCATCTTCATGGACGAGGGCACCGGCAACCTCGCGGGGCTGTGGCAGGGGGGAACCACGGCGAAGGGACGCAGACCTCGCGCCTGACCAACCGGTGCCATGACATCCTGCCGTGTATGATCCCATCGGCCTCGCCGCCGGCGCCTGCTCCCGGCAACGGCATCCTGCTCGACATCTCGGATCCGATGAACCCGAAGCGGCTGGACGCGGTCACCGACAAGAGCTTCGCCTACTGGCACTCGGCCACGTTCAACAACGACGGCACCAAGGTGGTCTTCACCGACGAGTGGGGCGGCGGGTCGCGTCCCCGCTGCCGCGCCACCGACTCGCTCACCTGGGGCATGACGCCATCTTCGACATCGTCGATCGCAAGCTGCAGTTCAAGGGCTATTACAAGATGCCGGCCGTCCAGGCCGACACCGAGAACTGCGTCGCGCACAACGGCTCGCTGATCCCGATTCCGGGCCGCGACATCATGGTGCAGTCCTGGTACCAGGGCGGCATGTCGGTGTTCGACTTCACCGACTCCACCCACCCGGTCGAGATTGCGTTCTTCGACCGCGGGCCGATCGACGCCGAGAAGCTGATCACGGGCGGCTACTGGTCCAGCTACTGGTTCAACGGCAACATCTACGGCGCCGAGATCGCCCGCGGCATCGACATCTTCCGCCTGTTGCCCAGCGACTACCTGACGCAGAACGAGCTCGACGCGGCCCAGCTGGTGCGGTGGGACGAGTTCAACTCACTAGAACCGGCCGAAGGTCTCGTGGCCGTCCGCCATCGTTGTCGCGCGGGCTATCTCGACCAGCTCGTGCGCAGCAAGACGGTGGACGCCGCGCGCGCACAGGCCATGACGGCCACGCTCGACCCGCGCCGACCGCGGCGACGCCGCGCGAGCGCGAGGCCGCGGGCGCCGCCGACGCGCTGACGACGCTGGCCGCCGAGCTGGAGCGGGATGCGGCGGGCGCGCAGGGGCGCGACGCGGAGCGCTTCCGTGCCATGGCCGAGACGCTGAAGGGACGCGCCACGCAACTGCGCTGACGCGCCTGTCCATCCCCCCAACGGGGGACTGCCCCGGGGACGCCGCCGTGACACGATTGACGCGCGGCGGCGTCGAACCTAGCAACACCACGGCGGTCTCCGTCGTTGGAAGTGAGGTATCACTCGTGCATCGGTCTGATCGCTTCTCGCGGGTTGGTCTGGTCGTGGCCGGCGTGTCCGCCGGCGCCCAGCAGGCGCCCCCGGATGTCTCGACCATCGGCCCGCAGGTGGGCGACACCGTGCCGGCGTTCTCGGCACCGATCAGTTCGGCACGTCTCGAACGCTGCAGGGAGCCTCGGGCCGGGAGGGCGATGCTCGTGTCTTCCCGGTCCGCCGACTGGTGACCATGCGCACGAGACGCAGCTCGTGGAGCTGCAAGGCCACGCTCATACCAGGATCACCGGGCAGGGGCTCGGCCTGATCGCCGTGAGCTATGACTCGCCCGAGACGCTGAAGAAGTTCTCCGACTCGCGCGGGATCACGTTCCCGATGGTCTCCGACCCGGGCTCCGCCATCATCAAGCGCTACGGGCTCCTCAACGAGACGATGGACCCGAAGTCGCGCTTCTACGGCGTGCCGCATCCGGGCACCTTCATCCTGGATGCCAGGGGCGTGGTGGTGTCGCGCTTCTTCGAGGACGCCTACCAGGAGCGCTACACGGCCGCGACGATCCTGAGCTCGATGGGCGTGGACACGTCCAGTGGAACGGTGTCGGCAGCCACTGCGCACCTGTCGCTGTCGGCGTCCATCAGCGACCGCACCGCGGCGCCGGGCGAGCGGCTCTCGGTGGTGGTCAACGTGACGCCACGGCCCGGGATGCACCTCTACGCGCCCGGAAAGCACGACTACCAGGTCGTGCAGCTCACCTTCGAGCCGCAGCCGTGGCTGAAGCTCAACGACACCGTGTATCCGCCGTCGGAGATCTTCCATTTCGTCCCCCTCGACGAGCGCGTCGAGGTTTACGAAAAGCCCTTCCGGCTGCAGCGCGATGTGACGCTGCTGGCGACGCCCGAGGCGCAGAAGCAGCTGGGGGCGATGAGCGAGATCACCCTGTCGGGCGCCCTCGAGTATCAGGCCTGTGACGACAAGATCTGCTTCAACCCCACGCGGGTGCCGATCTCCTTCACCCTGCAGCTCAAGCAGCTCGATCGCCGCCCGCCGGGCCAGTGAGGGATGTGCAGGACGTGGGCTGCTAGACTGCAGCCCATGCCTGCCTCGCGTCCGCCCGAGTCTCCCATGCGCATCCGCCTGTCGGCGGAACGCCGCGCTGCGCTCCTGAAGGCCGTCCAGGAGCACTTCGCGGTGGAGTTCGACGAGCCCGTCAGTGAGTTCCGCGCCGAAGGCCTCATCGACCTGTTCGTACGCGAGCTCGGCCCTCCCGTCTACAACCAGGGCGTCCGCGACGCCGCGCAGTATCTGCAAGAGCGCCTCGGCGACATCGAAGGCGAAGTGTACGAGCGCGACCCACGCTGACATCGATCTTGCATCAGCCGCCGCATGGCGAAGCGACGCAAGACTCCTGACGTCCACGATGTTGCGGCCGAGTCGGCCGCCATCTATCCCGACACCAGCGCGGGGCCGCCGACCCCGGAACAGATTGCGGCGGAAGCGCACGCGATCTACCGCGAGCGTGGCAGCGGCCACGGCCGTGAGCTCGACGACTGGCTCGAAGCCGAACGGCGCCTGAGCCAACGGCCTCCAGCGGACCGCGACCGGTCGGGCTCGTAGGCGGCACACGCGTGCGCGAGGTCGGACACCGGCTTGCCCAATGTGGGTAACGCGCGGTCCGCGCCCCGGCCTTCCGCCAGCCACAACTGCAGGTGAGGTGGCGCGAGTCCTGCAAACCGGTGCTGGCGTGTCCCGCGACGCCCACCCACCTGAGCTCGTCCGCCGCCTCGCCTGGCCGTCGGGCGATCCCGATCCGTACTCGCACGCCTCTCCGGAGTGGCTGGTCACCAACGGCCTCGGCGGCTACGCGTCGGGCACGGTGTCCGGCGCGATCACGCGGCGGTTTCACGGCCTGCTCGTCGCCGCACACCCGGCCCCCCTCGGCCGGGTGATGATGCTGAACTACCTCTCCGAGCGGGTGCGAGGCCCGAGTGGGTCGCCTCTCTGGCTCAGCGCGTACGGCGATCGCGGTACCCTTGCCCAGCAGACGGGCAGCCCCTACCTGGCGGAATTCCGGCTGGAGGGCGGTCTCCCCGTCTGGCAGTACCGGCTGCCCCACGCCATCGTCGAGCGAAGCGTTCTGATGCCGGCGGGGCGGAACACCGTGCACGTCACCTACCGGGTCCTCGACAGCGAAGGGCCGTTGCGGCTGGTGCTGCGTCCGCTGCTGGGATTCCGCCGGCACGAGGCGCCGCTCGATGCCTCGGTCGGGCAGCAGTACGACATCCTCGCGCGCGACAGGCGGATCGAGATCCGCAGCGACACGACGCTGCCCGTGCTCCGCCTGGCGGTGGATGCGGCCCGCGCGGCGTTCACGGTGGACGACTCGGCGGTCTCGGACGTCAGATACCTGCTCGAGGAACGGCGCGGCTACGACCACACCGGCGCCCTCTGGAGCCCCGGCTACTTCCGGGTGGAGCTTCGTGAGGATGCGCCGGTGACGCTCATCGGGTCGACCGAGCCGTGGGAGCACGTGGCCGAGGTTTCACCGGACGGCGCGCGCGCGGCCGAGCGCACGCGTCGGTCGGCGCTCATCTCCGCGGCGGATGCCCACGCGCGGTCGGCGGCGCCAGCCGAGCTCGTGGTGGCGGCCGATCAGTTCGTCATCAGGCCCGCGACCAGGCTGGCCGAGCCCGAGCTCCCGCCGGCCGGAGAGGATCAGCGGACGGTCATCGCCGGGTATCACTGGTTCACCGACTGGGGACGCGACACGATGATCGCGCTCGAGGGGCTGACGCTGGTCACCGGGCGCCATGCCGAGGCCCGCCAGATTCTCGAGACGTTTGCGCGGCACACCCGGGACGGTCTCATCCCGAACCTCTTCCCGGAAGGCGAGCGCGAGGGGCTGTATCACACCGCGGACGCCACCCTGTGGTTCTTTCACGCGCTGGAGCGCTACGACGCATGGACTGGCGATCACGATCTGGTCGCCCGGCTGCTTCCCGTGCTGGAAGACATCGTGGCGCACCACCAGGCGGGCACGCGGTTCGGCATCCACGTTGATGCCGACGGCCTGCTGACGCAGGGCGCCGACGGGTACCAGCTCACCTGGATGGATGCGAAGGTGGACGGATGGGTGGTGACGCCCAGGCGCGGCAAGGCGGTCGAGATCAACGCGCTCTGGCACAACGCGCTCGAGGCCCTGGCGCACTGGCTCACGCGAGCCGGCCGGACCTCCGAGGCCGACGCGGCCCGGGTCTCCGCGGCCAGGACCAGGACGGCCTTCAACCAGCGGTTCTGGAATCCGGCCACCGGCCACCTGTTCGACGTGGTGGACGGTGAGCAGGGCGACGACCCCGCATGCCGGCCCAATCAGGTGCTGGCGATCTCGCTGCCGCATCCCGTGCTCGATCGCGCGCGTTGGGACGCGGTGCTGGAGGTGGTGCGGCGCGACCTGCTGACGCCGCGCGGTCTGCGATCGCTGGCGCCGTCCGACCCCGCCTACCAGCCGCGATACGACGGCGACCTGCGCGCACGTGATGCCGCCTACCACCAGGGCACCGTGTGGTCGTGGCTGATGGGGCCCTTCGTGGATGCGTGGCTGGCCTGCCGGCCCGGGGACGTCGATGGCCTGCGGGCGCACGTCGAGCCGATGCTCGCGCACCTGGCGAGGCCTGCATCGGATCGGTGAGCGAGATCTTCGATGGTGACCCGCCCTTCACGCCGCGCGGATGCATCGCGCAGGCGTGGGGCGTGGCCGAACTGCTGCGCGGGCTGGTGCGGATGGAAGCCGCCGGCGCAGGTGGAGCGAGGGACGCATGATTCACGATCTCTGGTACAAGAACGCCGTCATCTACTGTCTCGACGTCGAGAAGTACCTCGACGCCAACGGCGACGGCGTCGGCGACTTCGCCGGCCTCACGCGGAGGCTGGACTACCTGGCGGGCATCGGTGTCACCTGCCTGTGGCTGCAGCCCTTCTATCCCTCGCCCAACAAGGACAACGGCTACGACGTCAGCGACTACTACAACGTCCATCCGAAACACGGCACGCTGGGCGAGTTCGTCGAGTTCATGAACCACGCCCGGCAGCTCGGCCTGCGCGTGATCGTGGATCTCGTGGTCAACCACGCCTCGTCGAGCCATCCCTGGTTCCAGGACGCGCGTCGCTCGCCGGACTCGCCCTACCGCGACTGGTTCGTCTGGTCGAAGACACGGCCGAAGGACCACGACACCGGGATGGTGTTCCCCGGCGTCCAGAAGACCACGTGGACGCACGATGCGCGAGCCAGGGCGTACTACTTCCACCGCTTCTACGAGTTCCAGCCGGACCTCAACACCCGCCTCCCACGGGTGCGTGAGGAGATCCAGCGCATCATGGGCTTCTGGCTCGAGCTGGGCGTGTCCGGCTTCCGGATGGACGCCGTGCCGTTCCTCATCGAGCAGAAGGGCGCCGACGTGACGCCCACGAAGGACTACGAACTGCTCCATGAGATGCGCGACTTCCTGCAGTGGCGCTGTCGCGATGCGGTGCTGCTGGCCGAGGCCAACGTGCCGCCCGGCGAGAGCCTGCGCTACTTTGGCGAACTGGGCGACCGGCTGCAGATGATGCTCAACTTCCCGGTCAACCAGCGGCTGTTCTACGCCCTGGCCACGGCCGACATCGGCCCGCTCGTGAAGGCCCTGGCCGCGACGAAGGAGCGGCCCTGGGCTGCGCAGTGGGTGAACTTCCTGCGGAGCCACGACGAGCTCGACCTCGGCCGGCTGACCGACCGCCAGCGGCAGCGCGTCTTCGAGGCTTTCGGGCCGGAGCCTTCGATGCGGCTCTACGACCGCGGCATCCGCCGCCGGCTCGCCCCCATGCTCAACAACGACCGGCGAAAGCTGGAGCTGGCGTTCAGCCTGCTCTTCACGCTTCCCGGGACGCCGATGCTGCAGTTCGGCGACGAGATTGGCCTGGGCGACGACCTCTCGCTGCCGGAGCGCGAGTGCGCGCGCACGCCCATGCAGTGGTCCGACGACGTGAATGGCGGGTTCTCGGTGGCGCGTCGGCCCGTGCGCCCCGTGATTGCGGATCCCATCTACGGGTACCAGCGCGTCAACGTGGCCGAGCAACGGCGCGATCCCGATTCGCTCCTCAACTGGATGGAGCGGGCCATCCGCATGCGCAAGGAATGCCCAGAGATTGGCTGGGGCGACTGGCGCTTTCTCGGCAGCGACCAGCGCGACGTGCTCGTGATGCGTTACGAGCATCAGGGCCGGTCCGTCCTGATCGCGCACAACTTCAGTGACCAGCCCCGCGCCGTGAGCATCGCGGTCCGGGACGCGGGAGACGAGCTGCTCGTGGACCTGCTCTCCACGTTCCACAGCCGCGCCGAGGGCGCGCGTCACGTGATCCAGCTCGATCCGTACGGCTACCGCTGGTTCCGCGTGGGTGGGCTGGACCGCAGCATCCGGCCCTCGTCGGCCGTATGATGGCCCGAGCCCCGCGCATGCCCGCGTCCGGATGCCTGCCGTTCACCGCCACACTCGCCGACTTCGACGGCGAGGCCGCGACGCTCATGGCCGCGCTCGACGCGGCAGAGCCGGCGGCTCGCTGGCGGTGCCGCTGGCTGCACCCGCGCTTCCGCGAGGGCGGAGTGGACCAGGTGGCTGCCGCCGCGCTCGATCTCGACGACGCCCGCCTCGTCGTCGCGCGCGAGTACGGCTTCAGCGACTGGCCGCACCTGGCCGATTTCACCGAGGCGGTCGTGCGTGACGCGGACGTGCTCCAGTTCGAGCGCGCGGCCGACGCCGTGGTGGGCGGCGACGTCGCGGCGCTCCAGGGGATGCTCCGCGGAGCGCCGGAGCTGGCGCGCGCGCGATCGACCCGGCGACATCACGCCGCGCTGCTCCACTACGTGGCGGCCAACGGCGTCGAGGACGTGCGGCAGCGCACGCCACCCACCGCGGTCGAGGTCGCCCGCGTCCTGCTCGATGCCGGCGCCGACGTGGACGCGTTCGCCGACGCCTACGGCGGCCGGTGTACCACGCTCGGCCTGCTGGTCTCGAGCCGTCCACCCGCTGACGCGGGCCTGCAGACGTCCATCGCGGAGCTTCTGGTCGAGCGCGGCGCGTCGCTCGACGGCCGCGGCTCGGCGTGGGCCTCGGCGCTGGGAACCGCCCTCGCATTCGGCTACGCGGACACGGCCCGCATGCTGGTGCGGCACGGGGCGCCGGTCGAGACGCTGGCCATCGCGGCGGGGCTCGGCCGGGTGGACGATGTCGCCCGCCTGCTGCCGACCGCCGCAGGCGATGCGCGCAGGGCGGCGCTCGCCCTGGCGGCACAGCACGGGCACGTCGAGGTCGTCGCACCCTGCTCGACGCGGGCGGGGAGCCCGACGCCTTCAATCCTCCGGGCCACCACCAGCACTCCACGCCGCTGCACCAGGCCGTGGCGGCGGGCCACATCGACGTCGTGAGGCTGCTGGTCGAGCGTGGGGCACGGATCGACCTCGAGGACACCGTGTATCACGCGACACCGCTGGCGTGGGCCGAGCACGGCGGACATCGCGCCATCGCGGACTATCTCCGGGGCCGCGCGGGCACGCGGGGCTGACGCCGCGCGCAGGGCCGCGGTTCGCCGTATGATGACGGCGCCGCCATCCCGAGGACACCCTCCTGGCCGTCTACGGAGCAGGCCTGTCCGACCACGGGGACACGCCTGCCGGTGCGCTCTGGCCGAATGAGGCCGATCGGCGGACGCGGTTCGACGTGATGCTCGATCGCTCGGTTCCGATCGTCATCGGCGACAGTGTCGCTGTGCGACTTCGGCTGCGGCACCGGTGAGCTCCTGGCGCACGCCCGCCGCCGCGGGCTCGACCGGCTCGTCTACCTCGGCGTGGACCGCTCGGCGGCTGCCCTCGAGCACGCGCGCCGGAAGTTCCCGCGCGACGCGTTCTCGCCCTCGACGTCACCGCGCCCGGCGCCGATGTCTCGCACCTTGCCTGCGATTACCTCGTGGCCAACGGCGTCTTCACCGGGCGCCACGGCGTGAGCCACGCCGACATGTGGCGGTTCCTGGAGTCGGTGATCCGGACCGTGTGGCCGCACGTGCGCCGCGGCCTGGCCTTCAACGTCATGTCCACCGTGGTGGACTGGACACGCGACGACCTCTTCCACGTGCCGATGGACGAGGTCGCCCGGCTGCTGCACGAGCTTGCGGGGCGGCGGGTCTGGATGCGCGCCGACTACGGGCTCTACGAGTACACCGCGTTCGCCACGCGCGGTCCCCGTGCCAGATCCTGATGCGTCCGCGGGCGCCAGTGGATGACATGACGGACGACGCGGGGCGGGGTCCGCGGGTCGGCATCCATGCAGCCCTACTTCTTTCCATATCTGGGCTATTTCCAGTTGATGGCCGCCTGTGACCGGTTCGTGCTGTTCGACGATGCGCAGTTCATCTAGGCGGGGTGGGTGCATCGCAATCGCATCCTGGTGGAGGGGCGACCGCGCTGGGCGGGCTTGCCGGTCCACGCGGGCGCACACCCTGCCGATCAACGCGCGCGAGTAAATGCTCGACCGGACGCACCAACGCTTCCTGCACCAGCTCGAAGGCGCGTATCGGCGTGCACCGTTCTTCGAGCCGGTATGCGCCATCGTGCGGGACGCGCTCCGCCACGCGGACGCCAACGTCGCGAGCCCTCAACGGTCGGACGCTCATTGCCGTCGCGGCCGCGATCGGAATCACGACACCCATCCGCAACGCCTCGGCCATTACGCCGACCGGACGTCGTGCGGCCAGGCACGCGTGTCGAGCTGTGTGGACGCGTGGGGGCGGGCGCCTACGTCAATCCGCGGGCGGCAGTGCGTTGGCCGACCCGGCTGCGTTCGGCCCGAGGGTGGCCTCCGCTTCCTGCGACCGGAGCTGCCTCCCTACCACAAGGCGGTTCAGCCCCCTTCGTGCTGGCCTTTCGATCATCGACGTGTTGATGTGGAACGGCGTGGAGGGGACCCGACGGATGGTCGCAGACGGTGCAGGTCCTCCATCCCGGCGACGTGAACCGCGCCGCCGGCTGATCGGACGGCGCGGATGAGGTCGCGGGACCTGTATACTCGAAGGGTGAGGCGCCTCCTGCCACCACGTGGCCCTCTTGCGCGCTGCTCGTGATCGTTGCCGGGACCCCGGCCCGTATCGCGATGTGCCTGGGGTGGTGTGATTCGTCGCCGTCCGTCGCGGACGTCTCTGCGCATGCGCACCACGGGATGGCGGCGGACGAGCAGATGACGACAACCGCGGAGGATGCGGCGCCGTGCCCACCGGTCCGCGGCATCGCCGTCGATGCACGGCGACCTCTACGGATCGGCCGGGCTGCAACATCCTGTCGGCGGCGATCGAGCCGCGCGTGCTGCCCCCCGACTCGAGGGCCGTCTCCGTCCAGCCGCCCGTCGATTGGCATCACGACGCCGGGCACGCTCGCGCCGCTCCACGGCTTTTCCCTCGCCACGCCCGTTCGCGTCCGTGCCCTGACACCGGCATCCGCCGGTGCGCCGCTCGTCCTTCGCATCGATACCCGCCTCACGCCGTCACCGCGGCGTGGACACCCGCTAGATCAGTCCGTCCTCGTGACCGGGCCGCCGCCGCATGCCGTGGCGCAGGCCCACCGGCCGCGCGCGTGTGTGGCTGGCCGCCGCGATCGGGAGTCGATTCAGATGCCGTGCTCGCAGGTTTCTCGCAGACGTTTCGTACAGGGGCTCGCCATGGGTGGCGTCGCCCTCGGGTTCCGCCCGCAGACGCCGGCCGCTGCCGGCCGGCTCGGCCCGGTCCCGCAGGTGCTGTCCGGCACCGACATCACGCTGGAGATCGCCGAGATGCCCCTCGCGATCACCGGCCGCCCGCGTGTCGCGCGTGCCATCAACGGGTCCGTGCCTGGCCCGCTGCTGCGACTGCGGGAGGGAGACACCGTGACGCTGCGGGTGCGGAACCGGCTCGACGAGGAGACCTCCATCCACTGGCACGGCCTCATCCTGCCGGCCAACATGGACGGGGTCCCGGGGCTGAGCTTCCACGGCATCCACCCCGGCGACGCCTACGACTACCGGTTCACGCTCCGGCAGCACGGGACCTACTGGTACCACAGCCACTCGGGCTTCCAGGAGCAGTCGGGCGTCTACGCACCACTGGTGATCGAGCCCCGCGAGCCCGAGCCGTTCGCCTGCGATCGCGAGCACGTCGTGATGCTGACGGACTGGACGGACCAATCGCCGGAGCGCCTCTTCCGGCTGCTGAAGAAGCAGTCGGACTACTTCAACTGGCGGCAGCGGACCGTCCCGGATTTCGTCCGTGACGTCCGCGAGCTCGGCCTGGCCGACGCACTGGCCGACCGTCTCGCCTGGGGCGACATGCGCATGAGCGCCTCGGACCTCGCGGACGTGAGTGGGGCGACCTACACCTACCTGATGAACGGCCAGCCCCCGGAGGCCAACTGGACGGGCCTGTTCGAGCCGGGCGAGCGCGTGCGTCTGCGCCTGATCAACGGATCGGCGATGTCGTACTTCGACGTCCGCATCCCCGGCGTGCGGATGACGGTCGTCGCAGCCGACGGGCAGCACGTGCGGCCCGTCACGGTGGACGAGCTGCGCATCGCCGTCGCCGAAACCTTCGACGTCATCGTCGAGCCGAGCGGGCAGGACGCCTTCACCATCTTCGCGCAGGCCTTCGACCGCACGGGCTTCGCCGCGGGGACGCTGGCGGTGAGGAGGCTGCGCGGCCGGTGCCCGCTCTGGATGCGCGCGCGGTGCTGACGATGGCCGACATGGGACACGTGGGGCACGAGGGCCACGGGGCGCCCGCCGAGGTGGCGGTCGATCCGCATGCCGGACACGTGATGCCCGCCGACCCGGCGCCAGCTCCTCCAGCGAATCCACACGCCGGGCACGTGATGCCCCCGCCGGCAGACACGCATGCCGCGCACGGCGCCGACGGGACCGGCGCGGTGGTGACCCACCCGGCGAGCGAGGTTGGCAACCCGCTCGTGGACATGCAGACGACGGCGCCGCAGTCGAAGCTGGACGACCCCGGCATCGGACTGCGCGACAACGGCCGGCGGGTGCTCACCTACGCCGACCTCCGCAGCGTCTTCGACGATCCCGACGGTCGCGAGCCGTCCCGCACCATCGAGCTGCACCTCACCGGGCACATGGAACGCTTCGTCTGGTCGTTCGACGGCGTGAAGTTCTCCGACGCCGAGCCGCTGCGCCTCACCTATGGCGAGCGCGTGCGCATCGTGCTGGTGAACGACACCATGATGACGCACCCGATCCACCTGCACGGGATGTGGAGCGACCTTGAGGACGACCAGGGCCGCTTCCAGGTGCGCAAGCACACGATCGACATGCCCCCCGGCAGCCGGCGCACCTATCGCGTCACGCCGACGCGCTCGGCCGCTGGGCCTATCACCGCCACCTGCTGTACCACATGGAAGCGGGCATGTTCCGGGAAGTGAGGGTCGAGGAATGACGCGCCGCTTCCGCCGGCAGGCGCTCGCCCTTGTGGTGGCATCGATGGCGTGCGGCGGCGTGCTCGCGCGCAGGAGCCGGCGCCGTCCCCGGATCCGCACGCCGGGCACGAGCAGGCGCCGGACCCGCACGCGGGGCACCGGATGCCCGAGCCCTCCCCGGCCGATACCGCGACGCTGCCGCCCTTCATCCCTCCCGTCACCGACGAGATGCGCCGCGCGGCGTTCCCCGACGTCGACGGGCACACGCTGCACGACGACCAGCTGCACGGCTACGTGCTGGTTGACCAGTTGGAGTGGGAGACCACTCGCGGAGAGACCGGCCTCGGCTGGGACTCGAAGGGATGGGTGGGCTTCGACCGCGACCGCCTCTGGTTTCGCGCCGAGGGCCAGCGCGCGGGCAGCCGCGTGACCGACGCGCAGACCCACCTGTTCTACGGACGCGCGGTGTCGCGCTGGTGGAACGTGCTCGGCGGCATCCGCCAGGACTTCAGGCCTGGACCCGCGCAGACGTGGGCGGCGGTCGGCGTGCAGGGCCTTGCGCCCTACTGGATCGAGATGGAGGCCACGGCCTACCTCGGAGCGTCGGGACGCAACCACCTCCGCGTGGAGGCCGAGTACGAGCTGCTCCTCAGCAACCGCCTCGTGCTCCAGTCCAACGTCGAGACGGAGCTGTACGGCAAGGAGGATCCCGCGCACTTCAGGGGAGCGGGGCTGGCCACCGTCGATGCCGGCATCCGGCTGCGTTACCTGATTCGCCGCGAGCTGGCGCCGTATGTCGGCGTCGTCTGGCACAACAAGTACTTCGGAACCGCCGACCTGGCGCGTGCCCAGGGCGAGCGGACCTCCGGTGCGCGGCTCGCGCTCGGCGTGCGGTTCTGGATGTAGGGGAGTCGAGAACATGGCGGCACACGGAGACCACGACCGTCACGCGGGCCACTCGGTCGAGATGTTCCGCCGCAAGTTCCTCGGCACCCTGCTGCTGTCCCTGCCGACGCTCGTCTGGGCGCCGACCGTGCAAACGTGGCTGGGGTACGAGGCGCCTGGAGGCGATGCGGCGTCGCGGTGGGTCCCCGCCATCTTCGGCACCGCCGTCTTCCTCTACGGCGGCGTCGTGTTCCTCCGCGGCGCGGCCGGCGAACTCGCGGAGCGGCTACCCGGGATGATGACCCTCATCAGCCTGGCCATCGTCGTCGCCTTCGCGTACAGCGGCGCCGTGACGCTCGGGTTCCCGGGGATGGACCTGTGGTGGGAGCTGGCCACGCTGGTGAGCGTCATGGTCCTGGGGCACTGGATCGAGATGCGATCCATCGCGCAGGCGCACGGCGCCGTGCGCGAGCTCGCGCGTCTCCTGCCGGACATGGCCGTCCGGCTCGACGATGGCCGGCCCGTGGACGTGCCCGTCAGCGACCTCCGGACCGGCGACCTGGTGCTGGTCCGTCCGGGCGCGTCCGTGCCGGCGGACGGGACCGTGCGCGAGGGCGAGAGCGACGTGAACGAGGCGATGATCACCGGTGAGTCGCGCCCGATCGCCAAGCGTGCCGGCGCGGCCGTCGTCGCCGGTACCGTCAACGGCGCCGGCTCCCTGCGCGTGGAGGTCACCGGCACCGGCGACGACACGACCCTGGCCGGCATCATGCGGCTGGTGTCCGATGCGCAGGCCTCGCGCTCTCGGGCACAGGCGCTGGCGGACCGAGCGGCGCGGGCCCTCTTCTTTGCCGCGCTCGCGGCCGCGGTCCTGACGGCGGCCGGCTGGGTCATGGCCGGCGCGGACACCACGTTCGTGGTGCAGCGCGTCGTCACCGTGCTCGTCATCGCCTGTCCGCATGCCCTCGGGCTGGCGATCCCGCTGGTGGTGGCGATCTCCACGACGCTCGCGGCCAGCAACGGCCTGCTCGTCCGCGATCGCCGCGGGCTCGAAGAAGCCCGGCGCGTGAACGCCGTCTTCTTCGACAAGACCGGGACCCTCACCCGCGGTGCGTTCAGGGTCGTGGAGACGACCAGCGACGGGTCGATGAGCCGCGACGAGGCGCTGGCGCTGGCCGCCGCCGTCGAGCGCGACTCCGAGCACACCATCGCCCGCGGCATCGTCGCCAGCGCCGAGGAAGCGGGCCTGTCGATTGCCCCGGCACGTGACTTCCGCGCCTTGCCGGGCCAGGGCGTGCGGGCGTCGGTGGACGGCCGCGACGTGCAGCTGGGCGGGCCGGCGCTCCTCGACGCCAACGGCGTGCGGCTCGAGGGTGCATTGCGCGAGGCGGCCGATCGGGCCGCGGACCGTGGACAGGCGGCCATCACGCTCATCGAGGGAGGCGTGCCCCGCGCGGTGCTCGCGGTCGCCGACGCCATCCGCGAGGAATCGCGCGAGGCGGTGCAGCGTCTGCAGGCGCTCGGCATCGAGCCGATGATGATGACCGGTGACGCGCGCGCGGTGGCGGACGCCGTGGCCCGCGAGCTGGGGATCGAGACGGTCTTCGCCGAGGTCCAGCCGGACGAGAAGGCCGGGCGCATCACCGAGGTGCAGCGGCAGGGCAAGCGGGTGGCGATGGTCGGGGACGGCGTGAACGATGCCCCCGCGCTGGTCACGGCGGACGTGGGCATTGCCATCGGCGCGGGCACCGACGTCGCCGTCGAGGCCGGGGACGTGGTGCTCGTCCGCAGCGATCCTCGCGACGTCCCGCGCATCGTGGCACTCAGCCGCGCCACGTACCGGAAGATGGTGCAGAACCTGTGGTGGGCGGCGGGCTACAACATCATCGCGCTGCCGCTCGCGGCGGGCATGCTCGCACCATGGGGCGTGCTGCTGCACCCGGCGGTCGGGGCCGTCCTGATGTCGCTCAGCACCGTGGTCGTCGCGGTGAACGCGCAGTTGCTGCGCCGCGTGCAGCTCTGACACTGCGCGCGGCCGTGGCACACCGGTCAGCTCGTGTGCGTGGCGTCTGACGCATCCACGGAAGCGGGGCCGACGCGGAGGCGCGCGGCGTCGGGGGCGTCTGCCTCCACGACGATGCGCAGTCCCGTCTCGATGCCCTCGATCGCGCCCACCACCACCGGGCACCGCCGTCCGTACAGGAACTCGGCCACGATGGCGCCGACGGTCAGGATCGGATCCGGATGCGCGAGGACGATCGCGGCGGGCGCCGTCCCGAGCCTGATGGACTCTGCGAGGACGGCCGACGACGAGGAGGAGCCCCGGCCTACCGCCATCACCAGCACGCGACCGGCCACCGACTCGCCATGCTGCGGATGCGAGCGGTCGATCAGCCGTCCCGTTGCGGGATCGACCCCGCCCCAGAAGCTGACGGGCTCGAGGAGCACCAGCGCGACGCCCTGGCCCCGGCCGGCCGACAGCACCCGCACGGGGCGGGTCATGGCCGCACCCGCACGACGCGGCCCTCGGCCGCGGAGGCGACGCAGTCCTCGAGATCGCCGAACGCGACCTGCACACCGAGGTTCCCCGGCCCGTAGTGCGCCCACTTCCCCGAGTTGGTCATGACAGTGCCGTCCATCCGCTCCAGGATGGGGGTCAGGTAGGTGCACGTGTCGGTGACGACGATGAGGCCGGCCCGCGGGCGTGATCGAGGGCGCCCGCGGCGTCCAGTTCGCGCAGCGTTTCGCGCGCCGTGTTCACGTAGATGGGAACGGCGGCACGGGAGCGCAGGCCGTTCACGAGCGGCAGCACGCGGTCCCACTCGCGCCTCGAGAAGTGTGGCGTGCCGAGGCACACGGCCGTGAGCGGGGTTCCGTCGGACACCGTGGACAGCCGGGCGAGCGCATCGCGCACGTCCGCTCGCGTGAGGCGATGGACCTCTTCGCGCCCCGCCGTGAAACGCCTCCCGCCGAGTGGGCGCCTCCGGCGTGATGCCTACGGCATGGAAGAGCCCGACCGCGCCGCTCGACGCGGCCGCCGCCCCGAGCGCCTTCAACTGGTCCTCGTCCCTCGGCACGGGCAGGCCCTCGATCACGGGTATCCGGTCGCCGCTCCGCAGCCCCACGATGAGGCCGACGGCCACGAACAGCGCATCGGATCCGTCACGCTCATCGAGGCCGGACAGTTCGAACAGCACCTGTCCCCGCCGTGGCCCGTCCAGGCAGGCCCCAGGCGGGCGCGCGCCCGGTGACGGCGCAGCAGAGGTCGATGAAGTCCCCGTAGCGATTGGTGCGCGCCCCGATCACGGAGTTGGCGAAGACGATGGCGTTGGACTCGCCCCAGGCGATCTGCTCGCCGAAGGCGGGGCGCACGCGGTTCTGGTAGGGGGCGCAGGTGAAGGTCGCCTCGCAGCCGAGTGCCACATGTGCCTGCATCAGCCGGCGTCCCGGTTGCTGATCGGGCGCCGGCAGGCGGATGAGCTCGGGATGGATGAGATCGATGGCGCCGACGTTGAGCGTGGTCGGCACGCGCACGCGACCGCCGCCGGCGACCAGCCGTTCGGCGAAGTCGAGGCTGGCCTCGCCGTGGTAGAGACAGCCGTCGATGTGCGCGCGCGAGATGTCGAGGAGCGCCGGCGCGCCGACCGCCGCCGCAAAGGCCGACAGCACCTGCATCCCGACCGCTGCCGTCGCCCCGAGCTCCCCGTGTTGCATCGCGAGGTCGGCCTCGCTCAGAACCACCTCCGACGCCATCCGCTACTTCTTCTTCAACGCCTTGTGAACTCGTCGATGGGCTGGAACGGGCCGGGCGATGCTGGTCCACGGGGAAGTCGTCGGCGTAGGGGCCGTAGGGGTTGTCGATGGGCTTCGCCGCCCGATCGGGGTAGTCCTGCTCCAGGTTCGACATCTCGGGCCGCGGCTTCGAGTTGATGTAGGCGGCCACGTCGAAGGCCTGGTCGTCGGTGAGCGTCGGCTCGCCGAGCGGCATGCGGCTCTTGATGAAGCGCGCGGCGGTCAGCACGCGGTGCATACCCGCGCCGTTGTTGAACGAGTCGGGCCCCCACAGCGGGGGAAGAGGTATCCTTCGCGCGGTCATCGGTGGCCAGCAATCCCGTGCCGTCGGCGCCGTGGCAGATGCTGCACCGCTCGCGGTAGACGATCTCTCCCGCGTCCACGCTGGCCGCGCGGGTGGGTGTCTTGAAGGCCGGCGGTTCCTCCGTCTTCAGCTTGCTGGCGGCCGTGGCCTGGTACTGGCGGCCGAGGCTGCGCAGGTAGGCGGCCATCGCCACCATCTCGGGGCTGTCCATGGGCAGCGGCTTGCCGTTCATGCTGCGCTGCATGCATTCGTTGATGCGGTCCTCGATGTCGGTCTGCGCGCCGGCACGGCCCGAGAAGCGCGGGTAGTGGTCGTCGGTGAGCAGCAGGGTGAGCGTGCCGGGCTCGGTGCCCGTCGACAGGTGGCACGAGCCGCAGTTGAGGCGGCTGTCGATGTAGCGCAGACCGGGTTCCGGCTGATCGGGCCCGAGCAGTTCGGCGGTGTGCGCGACGAGCCGGCGGCCATACTCCGCGGTCGCGTAGTCGGGAGCCGGAACGGGACTGTCCGGTGCGGTGTCGGCCGTGGACCCGGCGGAGGCGCCGTAGAGCGCGGCGCCCACGGCGATGGCGCCGACCACGATCGAGGTGCCGACGGCGGCGCCCATGCCGGACAGGCGCGAACGGTCCTCGGGTGCGCTCACGACGGTTGTTCCTCCCGATCCTCGTGGTGACGCATCTGTCGGCGATCATACCCCCGCACGGCGTCCAGGAAGCCGTACTTGGGACGCTCGATCCACGAGCGCAGGGCGGGCGAGGCCAGCCACGCCGCCGAGAAGGCGAGCGCGAAGGCCACGGCGGCCGCGACGATGAGGTCGGAGATCATGGGCGATCCCGTCCGCGGACGTACAGCGTCCGCACGTACTGCGCGACGGCGACGACTTCCGCATCGGCCAGCCGTGAGGTCCACGGCGCCATGGGCGTACCCGGGATGCCGCCGCGCACGATGCGGATCGCGTGGTTCAGTGTCGGCTGCTGACGCGTGAAGTCGGTGGGGGCCATGGCCAGCTTGGGCCCGGCCGTCCCGGCGCCGTCGCCGGCCTCGCCATGGCACTGCACGCAGTTGGCGGCGAACACGCGCGCCCCGAGTTCGATGAGCGGGTCGGGCAGCACGGGTTCGGACCGCTGCACGCCCAGGCTGCGCACGGCTGCCGCCATGGCGGCGCGTTCCTCGACCGAATGATCGCGCCAGGCCGGCATGCCGCTGCCCGCGACGCCGTTCCACAGGGCATCGGCCAGCCGTTCGGTGGCGTAGTGATGCTCGGCCAGGTTGGCGGGCGCGGGCAGCAGGCCGCTGGCCCCGGGGCCGTCGCCCTCGCCGCTGATGCCGTGACACGTCGCGCAGTAGGTCCCGTACAGGACGCGGCCGCGATCGAGATCGCCGTTGGTCGGCAGGACGGGCGCCTCGTGTGTCCGGCGCGCCCGCGCCGGGTGGGCGTTGAGCGGTCCATCGAATGCCAACCGCGCGCGCGCATCGTCCGGGCAGTTGCACGCCGCCTGCGCGCGGGCCTCGCCATCGGGTGCGCCGAGTTCCCGCGCTTCGCCGAGCGTGTTCAGGTAGGCCACCAGATCGCGCGCCTCCTGCCGCGGCCGGTCCGGGGACCCGTCGAAGAGCCGGGCGTAGGCGGGCATCACCGACTGCGGGACCACCGTGCGCGGCGCGAACAGGTGGACGAACTGCCAATCGTCGCTGCGCGTGTGCGCGGCGCGGGCCAGGTCGGGGCCGATGCGGCGCGTGCCCCACAGGTGCGGATAGTCCAGCCGTGTTTCCCACGCGAGCGTCGGGGACCCGAATCGCGCCCGGTCGGCCTCGAGGTAGCGCACCTGCTGCGTGTGGCAGTACGCGCAGCCCTCGCGGCTGTACACCGCCCTGCCGCGTACGGCGCTGGTGCCTGGCGCCAGCACGTACTCCGGCCCCATCGACGCGGTCTCCCGCTCGAGGACCTGCGACGGCCAGTAGCCGAGCAGGACGATCGACAACGCGAAGAAGCCGAGGCCGGCGACGCCCGCCACGACGTACGACGTCCCGAGCAGGCGTCCCGGGATGCCGCTCATGGCGCCTCCGCGGAATAGGTGGCGACGGCCAGCGGCGCGACCGGCGCCTCGGTGGCCTCCTGCGCGCCGTCGTCGGGCGTGGCCGGGAGGCCGGCGCCACGCGGGCCGCTGGTCAGCCCCCAGAGCAGGGAGACGAAGCCGCCGGCGAGCACGAGGCCCGAGAGCGTGCGGACGATCCAGTACGGGCGCGTGGCCTCGAGCGACTCCACCCAGGGCGCCGCCGACTGCCAGAGCCGTCCCTGCACCAGGCCGGCCGCCGTCAGATCGACGAACATGATGAGGAGGCCGATGGTCAGCAGCCAGTAGGCGTGGTTGATGGCGCGCACGTTGTAGCGCGCCCACGGGATCCGCTGCCAGACGTGCACGAGACCGCCGGCCGCGGCAAAGCTGGCGAAGCCGAGCATCGCCAGGTGGGAATGGCCGATGACCCAGTCGGTGAAGTGCACCGTCTGGTTGACCGCCATCTGCGCCTGCGAAGCGCCCTGGATGCTGACGATCAGGTAGAAGAACGTGCCCGTCCCGACGAAGCGGAGCGCCGGATCGCGCGGCAGCACACCGGACCCGCGCATCGACAGGAACAGGTTGGTGACCACGATGAGCACGTCCACGCCGAGCAGGGCCGACGCGGCAATGGCCCCCATCTGCGCCGCCATGGGGATGACCGAGAACACGTAGTGATGCGTGCCGTTCAACGGGTAGAGGAAGAACAGCAGCCAGAACCCGAGCATCGACAGGAAGTGGCTGTAGATGGGCCGGCCGGTGGAGGCCGGAATGACGAAATAGATGATGGCCAGGGCCAGCGGGGTCACGAACAGGCCGACCGCATCGTGGATCCACAGCCCGCTGAAGGCGGCGCCGCTCGCGCCCGGCACGAACTCCGGCACGAGGTTCCCCATGGGATACGCGAGCAGCGTGAAGACCAGCGCGCCGATCACGTACCAGCTGGAGACGTACAACTCCTCGAGACCGCGGGCGAAGAAACCTGGGAGGAACTGCACGGCGGCCAGTGCCAGTCCGACGACCACCAGGGCATCGACGACCAGCGGGAACTCCGCCCACTCGAGCGGCTGACTGACGCCGGCCAGGACGAGGAGCCACCCCGGGATCACGACGGCGAAGTTCCAGAGCGCGAACAGCCAGACGCCCAGCCGGCGGCTGGTGACCGGGCGCCCCGAGAGCAGCGGGACCGCGTGATAGAGGAACGCGAGGAAGGCGTTGCCCAGCCAGCCGAGCATGATGCCCTGCGTGTGGGCGTAGCGCAGGCGTCCCCAGCTGAGCCAGGGAACGCCGGCGCCCAGATCGGGCCACAGCAGCTGGATGGAGACGATGAGCCCGAACGTGACGGAGAGCAGCAGCGTGATCAGGGAGGCGAGCCCGTGCGCCTGCACGAGCTCGCGATCCACGACTGCGGTCGTGACTGGACGGCTGTATCCCAACTCTCGCGCTACTTGTTGATCGGGATCATGATGTGCGCGCCGGGCGTGCCGGGCAGCATCAGCCACGGCTGGCCGTGCAGCTCCAGGGCGTTGTCGCGCTGGCTCGCGGTCGAGACCCCGATCGACTCCGGCGTCGCGCCGGGCACCGACAGCACCCACAGGAGCTGGATGCGGTCGCGCTTCCCGTACAGCCGGTACGACATCACGCCGAAGGGCTGCTCGGGGATGGTGCCCTTGGCGGTCGCGTCGGTCATGGCCGCCTGGACGGCCTTGGCGTCCTTGCCCTCGGCTCGCAGCTTCGCCGCGTAGTCGCGACGCTTCGCGGTTTCAGTGCTGTAGCACCACGTGAAGCCGTCCTCGCCCTTCGGCATGCACTCGACCTGGTTGCTGCCCGGCCGCAGGACCTTCCGGGCGCCGGTGCCGGCGTCGTAGGTGTAGACCGTGGCCCCGGCGCGCAGGTCCTCGGGCAGGGGGAGCGTGGCCTGTGCGATCTCGTCCGCGGCCTCGTCGCTGATCGTGGACTCGCGCGGCTTCGGGTTGATCGGGATCATGATGTGCGACCCGGGCTGGCCGGGCAGCATCATCCACGGCAGGCCCTCGCCCTTGAGCGCGTTGTTGCGCTGCGGCGCCGTCGACACGCCCACGCTCTCGGGGGTGCGGTTGGGCAGCGACATCACCCAGAGCTTCTGGATGCGATCGGGCTTGTCGTAGTCGCGGTAGGACATCATCGCCTTGGGCGGGGCCGGCAGCGAGCCGTCCTTCACCGCCGCCGCGATGGCGGCGCTGACCTCCTCGTCGGTCTTCTTCTGCGCCCGCAGCTTTGCCTCGAGGTCCCGCCGCGGCGCGAACACCTTGTTGTAGCACCGCGCGAAGCCGTCCTCGCCGCGGGGCTGGCACTCGAGGAAGTTGCTGCCTTCGCGCAAGACCTTCCGCGCGCCGGTCGCCGGATCGTAGGTGACGACGGTGGCGCCCGCGCGCAGGTCTTCGGGCAGGATCTGGACGGCCTGGGCCACCTGCGACTCGACCGAGGGGGCCTGCGCCTGTAACGCGAGCGGGCTCGCACAGGCGAGGGCGGCGAGCACGCCGATACATCTCCTCATGTCTACCTCCATCTGGCGCGGCCACCTCGGTGGCGTGCGCGCTGCTGCTATTGCCGGTTGTACGCGATGCCGGCCGCCTGCGCCTCCTCGATGGCAATGACCATGGCCGGTACGATCGTCACGCCAGGCAGCAGGTTGGCCCGCAGCGTCTTGTCGATGTCCGCTGCCGGGCCCTTGCCGCGCGCCTCGAGTTCGAGCGTCCACGCGCCAAGCGCGTTGGCGCACATCAGGAACTTCGTCCCCATCTTCTGCAGGCTCTCGATGCCTGCCGCCGTGATCAGGTCGCCGAGCGGTCCCAGGTTCGGGATCTGGATGGCCTGGGCCAGCAGGTGCGCCTCGGCCTTCGTCGGCCGGTGGAACGGGTTGCGGGTGTACGGCGAGCCGCTGGCGTCCTTGAGGTTGTGGTACTCGCCCAGGCCGTACTTGGCCCACATGGTGTCGTTGAAGCCGAGCGCGATGCTCGAGCCGGCACCGATGCCGTAGAAGGTGCCGACTGCGCCGACCTGCCCCGGACTGCTCTTGAACGCCGTCGCGTAGGTGTTGAGGTAGTTGAGCACGTGCACGAGGCCCCAGCCGTTGTTGTGCCGGGGAAAGTCGAAGAGGCAGCGCTTGCTGCCCCTGACCTCGCTCGTCCACGCCGCGCCGCCGGCCTGCGAGGCCGCGGCGCGCGTGCCGGCCATCCCGAGGGGCGCCGCCGGCCATCCCGAGGGCGCCGCCGGCCATGAGGATACGCGTCAGGAATCCGCGACGGGGAGACGGGTCAGTGGACCACATGGGACCTCCTTGCGACTCGGTCAGGGTTCTCTTCGGCAGCGCGCGGCCCGCCGGCCACGGCTGCGGCGCGAGGGTGCCGTCCGCACGGGACGACGGCTCAGCCGACGTAGATGTAGCTGTAGCCGTACTCCTGCGCGTGGGTCACGCCGACGACGCCCGCCGACACGATCCGGGCACTCGCGATCAGGTTGGATTCGAACTCCTTGAACACGGCGTCGGCATCGCCGGCCTGTCCGGCAACGCGCCGCGAGAGGCCGCGGCTCGCCGTGCCGCAGACCATGAAGTGGACCCCGCGCTTCGCGAGTCCCGCAAACTGCGTGCGATCGCCGCTGTCGTAGGGGTTGCCGGCCGGCGCCGGCGCGTCGGCCGCCGCCTGGCCGCCGAGCATCTTGCCGTGCTTCGTCCAGACGGCGTTGTTGAAGCCGTATGCGGTGGCCGAGTGGCGGAGCACGATGACGATCGACACGTCCGACTCCTCGACGCCGTAGCCGGACTTGTTGCCGTTGAAGAGGTTGCCGGCGAATCGGATGGCGTCCGGCACCCCGGCCGGAGACGTCACGTCCAGAACAACGCGGTGCTTGGCGGGGCTGGCGCCCAGCCACGCGTCCTCCGCGTGCCGCGCCGGTTCGAACCCAGCCGCGGCGGGGGCCTGCGCGGCGGTGTGGGCCGTCCCGAGCGCGACGGCCGCCGCCGTCGTACCAAGGCCGGCGATCAGTTCACGGCGTCCTTCGCATCCTGCGTCATCCCCGACCTCCAGAGTGCGCCCGCCGTTACCGGGTCCATGCCGGGCGCGGATGGGAATTATACGTGCGTTTCGACGGTGCCGCAGAAGGGCCGCAGATGGGCCGCAGATGGGGCTGTCGCGTTGGCCGCAGATGGCGCAGAGGATGTGCCGACGGCGCTGGGACTTCGCCGCAGATGACGCAGAAGGGTGGGGCGGCCGCAGATGGCGCAGAGGACGCTGATTGGCGCGGGGAGTCGGCCGCAGATGGCGCCGATGACGCAGAGGACGGCGATGGGCGCGGGGGACTCAGCCGCAGATGACGCTGAAAGGCGGGGCCGGCCGCAGATGGCGCAGGGGACGCCGATGGGCGCGGCGGGAGTCAGGCGCAGTAGGCGGGGGCGGACGTCGCGCCGGCGAGTTGCGCGTCTAAGGCCTGGTGGAGGACCGTTCAGTGCCATCCGTGGCCATCTGCGGCCTCCTCGTGGCTCGGTCCTCCACGTGCGCTCATCTGCCGCTTCTCACGGGCGTCCCATCCGCCTCATCCCCTCATCTCTGCGCCCATCTGCGCTCCTCTGCGGCCCATCTGCGCTCCTCTGCGGCCCATCTGCGGCCCATCTGCGGCCCGTCTCTGCGGCACCTGCGCTCACGGGCCGGGCGGGAGCGAGCCCTGGTACGGGATGACGTGCCCGGCGGAGATGGTGACGTCGAAGGTCTGCAGCTGGAAGCCCGGGGCGCGCAGTTCGATGCGGTGCAGGCCGGGTTCGAGCGTCAGCGGCTCGTCGTAGGGGCCGAACTCGCTGGCGCGGCCGGCGTAGCCGCCGTCCACCCAGACCTCCGCGTCGGCCGGCGTAATCTGGAAGCTCACGCCTCCGTAGCCCGCCGGGGTGACCGCGACCGAACCGGGAGCCTGCGCGGGATACGACGTGGATGGGTACGGCGCCGCGTAGGGCGAGGGATACGCGCCGGGATATCCGTAGCCGTAGGCGGGCGGATAGCCGTAGCCGTAGGGGCTGACGTAGCCGTAGGCGGGGAAGGGCACCGCGAAGCCGGACCAGAGGCCGAGGCCGATGCTCAGCCGCGGACGGAACGCGTAGTACGGCGAGACGTACCGGACGCGCGGGCCGTACGAACGGTACGGGAACCAGCCGCGCGAGCCCTGGAACACCACCACGGGACCGGATCGGCTGCCCCACGACCGGTTGGACCGTGGTGCGACCACCACGGGGCCGGAGCCGCGGCGGCGCTGGCCAGCGCGAGGCGCGGCCGACCGTGCCGCGGGTGGCGGCGTGCCCCGAGGCACGGCCTGACGGCCGCCGTCCGGCCGCGACGCGCGCGGGGCGCGTTGGGCGGTGCGGTCGCCGCGGTTGCGCGACCGTCCCTGATCGGCGTGCGCGACGCCGGCAGGCAGCGCGAGCGCCGCCGCGAGCGAGCAGAGGGTAAGGGTCCTGGCGAGGAACATGATCGACTCCTGCTGACGCCAGGCAGGCTGGCGTAAGAATACCGCACTTCTCCTTGGTAGACTCCCCCTCGATGGACCCCCACGCCCGCTGTTGTTGTCCGGTCGCCCGCGGATGAGCCCGCTCGCCTGGCTCTTCGCCATCACCATCGGCGTGTCGCTGGGCCTGCTCGGCGGCGGCGGCTCCATCCTCACAGTCCCCGTCTTCACCTACCTGCTCGGCTATCCCCCCAAACAAGCCATCGCCATGAGCCTGCCCGTCGTCGGCGCCGCCGCCGCCGCGGGTGCGGTCGCCGCCCTCCGGCGCGGCACGCTGCCAATCGGTCCGGCCCTCATCATGGGGCCGGCGACGATGGTGGGCTCGTACGCCGGGGCGCGCGCGGCCGCCTGGCTCGACGGGCGGGCGCAGCTCGTGCTGCTCGGCGTCACGATGCTGTCGGCCGCCGGGGCCATGTGGCAGCGGTCGCGCGGCGTGACGCCCGCCCACGGCTCGTCGCACCCGCACCCCGTGCTGGTGGCCGGCATCGGCCTCGCGGTCGGGCTGCTCACCGGCGTGGTCGGCATCGGGGGCGGGTTCCTGATCGTGCCGGCGCTGGTGATTGTCGGGGGGCTGCCGATGGTGCAGGCGGCCAGCGCCTCACTGCTCGTCATCGCGCTCAGCGCCGCCGCGGGCCTGGCCGGCTACCTGCGCCAGGTCAGCTTCGACTGGCACGTCGTCGGGCTCTTCGCCGTGGCGGCCTCGGCGGGCGTGATCGCCGGCGGGTCGGTGGCCCGCCACGTGTCGGGGCGGCGCTTGCAGCAGGCGTTCGCGATCCTGCTCGTGCTGATCGCGGCCTACATGCTGGTCAAGCGCTAGGCGGGGAGCGAGGCGGCTCGTCAGTCGGACTCGCGTGCGCCCGTGTCCGCCGTGTAGCGGAAGTCGCAGCACGGTGCGCCCTGCATGATCGTCTGCGAGCGCGTGAACCGCACCGAGGGGTTGAACCCGTCGATGAGCGCCGCGTCGCGATTGCACGACAGGACGGCGCCGAGTTCGGGAATCCCGAGCGCGCGGTACATCTCCGCATACCGGCACCGCGTGACGTCGAAGTCCAAGCGCGCCGGCGTCTGCGCGTGCACCTCGAGCGTCAGGGCCTGTTCGCGCGTCCATGGCTCCAGCGTGCCGGCAAACGCCTCGAGCGAGTCGTCTCCGGACGCCTCGGCCAGCGCCCGCCCCTGCTCCCTCGCGAGCGACACGATGACCTCGCGGACCACCGACACGACCTCGTCCCGCCCGAACCGCGCGCCGAGCGCCTCGACCACCGGCGCCAGAATCCGGGCCTCGATCTCCCGCCGCGTGAGCACGCCGACGGCATTCAGACGATCAGGTGGCTGGGCCATGTCTCAGAGTATGTCGTGGCCTTCTGAATTCTGAATTCAGAATTCTGAATTCAGAATCATCGTTCCCGCTTCGTATACAGCAGGTCGTAGTTCACGCTCCACGTCCCGTCGGCGTTGAGGCGCTCGGAGAACTGGCGCACCTTGCCGCTGCCGAGGTCGAAGAAGGTGAGCCGCACGTGGATGCGAACCGCGGGGTCCGCGGTCGAGGGCGTGGACCCTCGAACACCATGTTCGCGCCCTCGCGTCGTCCCCAGTAGTCGTGCAGGCCGCCGGTGTTGTCCACCCACGTCTGGTGCCACTGACCGCGCGTGCGGTCGTAGATGTTGAAGCTCTCGCCAGTGCTGCCGGGCGCGTCCCAGTGCTCGTGCACGACGCACCCGTCGTGGCTCGACGTGACGGTGTTGCGCGCCGGCTTGCGGCCGGGCTGTGGCGGTGCGTTGTTCGGGACGACGTCCCAGTCGCCGACCCAGACGTCGAACTGGCGGTGCTCGGCAGCCGAGCAGTCGGGGCGAGGCGGTGGCGTCGCAGGCGCGGCCGCCTGGCCCGCCTGCAGCAGGACGGTGGAGGCAATCAGGGCGAGCAGCATGGGGCGAGTCTAGCGCCCGCCGCGCGTCAGGGACGGGTGAGGTGACGAGCGGCGCCAACCGACACGTGCTGGACCATAATCCCGCGATGGCCCGCGCCGTGCCTCTCGTGGCCGTGTTGCTCGCCGGCGTCTGTGCCGGCGCCGCCCGCGTCAGCGCCGGTGCCGCCGGACAGGTCCCGCTTGTCGAGCCGCCCGCCACGGCCGATGTGCGTGCGCTGCTCGCCGGACATCCGTGCGCGACGCCCGTGCTCGCCGCGCTCGACGACTGGTCGGCAGCGTCGGCGGAGGCTCTCGCCGAGCCCGGCGGCCTCGCAGGCACGCGTGCCATCCGGATGCCGACGGGGACCATCGGCGTGTGGGTCCGCGTGACCCGGGACGCCGGCGGCGCGCTGTCCATCGAGCGCATCATGCCGGCGGCCGTCGAGACCACGCGCTTCGACCGCTCGTGCGCGTCGAGCGTGTCGCGCCGCGAGCTGCGCGCGTCCGATGATGCCGCGGCCTTCACGGACGAACGCCTCGCGGCACGGCTGGCCCGCGGGGACCGGGGCGTCATCCTGGTCTGGTCGCCCCACATGCCGCTGTCTGTTGACGAATTCGCGGAGCTCGAAACCGCCACCGCACGGCTCGGCCTGGCGTTCGAAGCGGTGCTGGATCCCGCGGCCGAGCCCGGTTATGCCAGCCGCGTCGCCGGCGAGCGCCAGCTTCCGGCCGGCGCCCTGCGTACGCTGGCCAGCATCGAGTTGACGTTCCGGGGCATGACGACGCACGCGCCCAGCGTGCAGGTGTTCGCGGACGGTCGGCTCGTCGGGCCCGTGCTGTTCGGCTATCGCGACCGCGAGACCGCACAGCTCTCCATCGCGCGCGTGTTGCGCGCCGGCCGCCCCTGACTAGCGGCCGAGGCCGGTGCCGCAGGCGGCGACGAGCGCGCGGCCCGCCTCCGCATCGGCGGAGAAGCGCGCCCTCACCAGCGCCTCGCACTGCGCGGCCGAGAGGCTTGTGAACGCCCAGGCGGCCTCCCCGCGCTGGAACGGCTGCATCGACGGCTGGCAGCTCTGCCGCCACAGCTCGCCAATCGTGGACGCGGCCTCGCGCCGGGCCGGGTCGGTGAAGACGTTGGCGAAGAACACGTCCTTGTCCGGGTCCACGACGCGGAAGGTGAAGCGCCGCGGCTCGCCGCTGTTCTTCGGCACGCTGTTGCTGATGTAGAACACCGTGCCGTCGGGCATGAAGGCGGGGAAGTAGCTGCCGACGCCTTCGCGCGTCGAGGTCGTGATCCGGGCCAGCGGCCCGTGGCCGACGAGACGTCCAGCCGCGTCCCGGACCAGGTCGGCCACCACCACGTCGGTGATGGCGGGCGCATTGATGCCGCCGTTGACGAAGGGCACCAGGTAGTCGTGCTTGCTGATGTGGAACGTCACGCGCTCGCCGTCGAAGCTGAAGTCGGCCTTGCCCGCGGCGAAGCCGAAGTCCACGCGCATCTCACACGCCGTGGTCTGGCCGGCCGGATCCGTGCCGGTGATCTCGAAGATCTTGAGCGTGCCCGGGTGCTCGGCATCGCCCCCGTCATGCGCGATGACGTGGCGGCCGTCCTTGGAGATGAAGGGCGTCGCCAGGTCCCGCGTGATCTGCGGGCACAGCGCCATGGCGCGGCTGGGCTGCACGGTGAGGCGCCCGCCGCTCGTCCGGAACGTGTAGTCGACGATGCGGAAGCCCGGCGCGGGCTTGACGTTGGAGCCCGAGAACATCATCCGGTACACGGTTTCGTCCGGCGTGCTCGAGACGACGCCCACGGACTGGTAGTAGGCGTCGGCGACATCGGCGTCCTCGTGCGCGTAGGCAGGCTTCACGTCGGTGGCATCCCGGCCGGCGTCGAGCCGCTCCAGCAGGGCGGCGGCGTCGTAGAAGTTCACGGTCCTGGTTGCCGTGTAGTGCGAGGGGACGGTGACGTATCGCCCGTCCGGCGTCGCAACGGCGTCCGACTTGTCGGGCATCTTCACGCGCCGGCCGCGGCTCAGGTCGTACAGGTAGTTCTGGTCGTGGCTGGCGAAGCCCACGATCCACCGGCCATCCCGCGTCGCTACCGGGCGCGCGAACCAGTTCACGTCGTCGATCGGGGGTTCATCGGCCGCCGGGCGGACCGTGAGTACCGACGTCCCGAAGGAGTCCACGGCGCAGTAGGGCTCGCCGGCACTCTGCTGGCCGAGGACGACCGGCGCGGCAGGGCCGCCAGGGCGGCGGCGAGGACCAGGCGGCTCGTGGCGGCACGCGGGTCGGCGGTCGTCATCGGTGATCTCCCGGCTCGTGGCGGCGCTCGATCACTCGACGCGGAGCGCCCGCACCGGGTCGAGGCGCGCGGCCCGGCGAGCCGGAAGGTAGCAGGCCGCCGCCGTGATCGCAACCAGCAGCACGACGGTGGCGAGATAGCTGGGAGGATCGTAGGGACTGACGCCCACGAGCTGACCGGCGAAGAGGCCGGCGACCACCGCGGCCAGCGCCAGCCCCACGGCGACACCCGCCGCAGCCAGCGCCAGCCCCTGTCCCACCACCATCCGCCGCACGTCCGCCGCGGAGGCGCCGAGCGACATCCGCACGCCGATCTCGCGCGTCCGCATGCCGACGCTCTGCGCCACGACGCCGTAGAGGCCCAGCGCGGCCAGCAGCGAGGCCGTCGCCCCGAACACGCCCAGCAGCGTCGCCGCCATCTCGAACAGGAAGAACGAGAAGGCGAGATGCTGCTCGAAGGTCTGGACGTCGAAGAGCGGCAGCGCCGGATCGACGCGGCGGACCGCCTGGCGCAGCGCGGGGATCAACGTCTCGGGATCGCTGCCGGCGCGCACGATCAGGCGCATGCCCGGGCGGTATGCCTGGCTCACCGCCAGGTACATGAACGCGCGCGGCGCTTCGCTGATGCTGCTGTACTTCGCGTCGCCCGCAACGCCCACCACCTCGGCCCAGCGGTCCCCGACCCGCACCCGCCCGCCGATGGCGGGCCGCCCGGGCCAGTAGCGTGCGGCCATCGTCTGGTTCACGATCGCCACCATCGGCGCATCAGTGGTGTCGCGGGCCGAGAAGTCGCGCCCGTCCACCAGCGGCAGCTGCAGGGTGTCGAAATAGCCCGGGCCCACCGAGGCGTAGTAGACGTTCATCTCCTCGCCCGGCGCAGGCGTGTAGCCTTCCACGTCCACGGTGCGGTCGCTGCTGTCGGTGACCGTCAGCGGCAGGCGCTGGCCGACCGATGCCGCCTGCACGCCCGGGACCGCGGCCGCCTCGTCAACGAGACGCGTGTACAGCGCGAGCCCTTGCGCCTGGTCGTACCCGAGCGCGGCGATGTCGAGCATGCCGACGACGCCGCGCGTCGCATGGAAGCCCGGGTCCAGCTGGCGTGCGGCGTCGAGCGCGCGCACGAAGAGGCCGGCGCTGACGAGCAGCACCAGCGCCAGCGCCACCTGCGCGACGATCAGGCCCTCGCGGGCGCGGCCGCGCCGCCATGGCCACCGCACCGGCGGCGCCATCCTTGAGGGGGTGACGAGGTCGATGCGCGACGCCTGCAGCGCGGGAACCAGCCCGACGAGCACGCCGGCGATCAGACTGACGAGCGTGGCGAAGACGAGGACGCGCAGGTTGAGACCCGCGTCGATGGCGACCGGGATGGGCATGGGCGGGATGAACCAGTCGAGCAGCGTGCCGCTCCAGCGCGCGAGGCCGCTCGCCAGGATGCCGGCCGTCAGCGCCGGATCACGCTCTCGGTCACCATCAACCGGATCACCTGTGCCCGGCTCGCGCCGAGCGATCGCCGCACGGCGAGCTCGCGCTGCCGTCCGCTCGCGCGCGCCAGCAGCAGGCTTGCCATGTTGGCGCACACCAGCGTCAGGAGCAGCGCGACCAGCCCGCCGAGGACGGCCATCACCGGGAGGACCATGCCCGTCCCGCCCGAGGGTTGACGCCACGGTTCGTAGAGGCGCAGGCCGCGGCCGGCGTTGACGTCCGGGTAGGTCTCGGCCAGCCGCGCGGCCACGACGTCGAGCCCGGCCTGCGCCTCGCCGAGGGTGGCGCCCGGCGCCAGCCGTACCAGGCCCTGGAGCCATCCGCTTCCGCGCGCGCAGCCGGTCGCCGGGGATGACGACCTCCTGCATGGCGACCGGGATGAACACCTCGAGGGCGATGAGCGGCTGCGTGCCGTGGAAGCCCGGCGGGGTCACGCCGACCACGGTGAAGGCGTGCTCGTTGAGCGTCAGCGTCGAGCCCACGACGTCGGTGCGTCCGCCGAGCCGCCGCTGCCAGAAGGCGTGGCTCACGGCCACCACCGGGTGGCCGCCGGGCGTCACATCGTCAGCCGGCGTCAGCAGGCGGCCCTGCGCCGCGTTGACGCCGAGCATGTCGAACAGGTTGCCGGAGACGAGCTCGCCCCACACCCGCTCGGCGCCGTCCGGCGTCCGCATGCTGACGGCACCGGTGCCGAAGACGGCCACGTCCCGTACGCCCGGTGTCGTGGCATCGCGGATGTCGAGGTAGTTGGGATAGGACAGGCTCAGGTCGTTGCGGGTGGCCGTGGTGAAGTGCACCACGGCCAGGGACCCGCGGTCGGCCACGCCCGGAATCGGATTGAGCAGCGTCGCTTCGATCCAGCTGAAGATGACGGCGTTGGCCCCGATGCCGACCGCCAGCGTGAGGATCGCGATCGCGCTGAATCCCGGCCGGGTCCTGAGCGCTCGCAGCGCGTACCCCAGATCGTGACGGAACATCACTCCTCCTCCTGAATGCGAACGCAGCCAGAGCGCGTGGCGGAACGCACCGGCGGCGCGGCCGGCCAGGCCGGCGGCGGTCCGTGCGTTCACCAGGCCGCGGTCCTCGAGCCGCTGACAGCGGTACCAGAGATCCGCCCGCCACTGCGCGCGGAAGCGGTGGCGCTCGCGCGCGGGCACCAGCCACGCCGCCGCGCCCACGGCCGCCAGCGCCAGGCGGCGCAGCCAGGGGCGCTCATGCCCGCCGCCGGGCCGGACGCAGGCCGGGGATGCCGAAGGCTTCGAGCGAGACGGGCTGCAGGGTGCGGTGCTTGTCGAGGGCCGCCGCCAGCGCGCGCGCCCCGGCGGCGGTCAGCGCGAAATAGCGGCGGGCGGCCGCCCTCGGCCTGGGCGGTCGCCGGGGCCTCCCACGACGAGCGGAGCAGGCCGAGGTCCTCGAGACGGTCGAGCGCGGGGTAGACGGAGCCAGCCGTGAGGCCGGTCGCGTCCACGATGTCGAAGCCGAACCGGTGGCCGAGGGCGACCGCATGCAGTACCGCAACGGTCCCGAAGCTGAGGGCGGGCTCACCCATGCCTGCCTTGGACGAGAGATGGCTATATTGGGTTCCGATATAGGGGGCTGGGGCTTGGGGCTTGGGGGCTGGGGCGGGGCGGGGGCTTGCAGGCTTGCATTGGGGGCTTGTTGGCTGGGGCTTGCAGGCTTGGGGGCTTGAAGGCTTGGGGACTTGCAGGTCTTCGGGCCGCACCGCACGCCCGCAAGTCTTCAGGTCCGCAAGCCCCCAGCCCCACGCCCCAGTCCCGTGCCCCGTGCCCCACGCCCCAAGCCCCCTAAACCCTCCGCAACTGCACCTCTTCGACGCGATGGTGGCGGCCCTTGCGCAGGATCAGGTGGGCGCGCATGCGCGTGGGCAGGATGTTCTCCCGCAGGTTGATGCCGTTGATCCGCGCCCAGATGCCGGCCGCGGTGGCGCGGGCCTCGGCCTCGTCGAGGTCCCCGTAGCGGTGGAAGTAGGACTCCGGCTCTGGAACACCGTGTTCCGCAGGCGCAGGAAGCGCTCCACGTACCCAGACTCGATGTGGCGCTCGTCGGCGTCCACGTAGATGGAATAGTCGAAGAAGTCCGAGGCGAACATCTGGTGTTCGGCCTGCGCCGACGGCGGCGCCTGCAGCACGTTGAGCCCTTCGACGATGACGACATCGGGGTGGCGCACGGCCTGCGTGGCGCCGGGCACGATGTCGTAGCGCTGGTGCGAGTAGACGGGCGCGTGCACCTCGGGGTGGCCGGCCTTGACGTCGGCGAGGAAGCGCACGAGGGCGGTTCGGTCGTAGCTCTCGGGAAATCCCTTCCGTTGCAGGAGCCCCCGCGCCTCGAGCACCGCGTTGGGGAACAGGAACCCGTCGGTGGTGACCAGGGCGACCGATGGGTGGCTCGGCCAGCGTGCCAGCAGGGCCTGCAGCACGCGCGCGGTCGTGCTCTTGCCCACGGCCACGCTCCCGCCCAGGCCGATGATGAACGGCACCTTCTCGGCATCGTTGCCGAGGAAGAGCTGCGTGGACCGGTAGAGCGACTGCACGGAGCACACGTGCAGGTTGAGCAGCCGGGACAATGGCAGGTAGATCTCCACGACCTCGTCGAGCGAGAGCTCCTCGTTCAGCCCGCGCAGGGCGTCGAGGTCCAGTTCCGAGAGCGTCAGCGGGGTGTTGGCCCGCAGGCGGGCCCAGGCGTCCCGGTCGAAGGTGAGGAACCGCGACAGGGGCTGGGCGGTCGTGGGGGTCATTCGGTGGTCAGCGCCAGCATGGCCCGGTTCCGCGAGCCCGGTCAACTGAGGGCGCCGGTGGCTGCGACCCAGCCGTGTAATTCGGTAACGGTTTTGTCGTGCCGAAACGGGACTGTCCCGACGAACTCGTCTGCGCCAGCGGCATCTGGGGACCGCGATCAGACTCGAACGGACATCAAGGTGACGATTCTCGCACCTCTCCGGTTGGCCTGGATTTCGCAATAGGACGGACCGCGCGGCCGCCCCCGGCCCGACACGGCGTTCATCTCCCCCGACGGCGCCAACCCAACTCACATCCGTTGTTCGAGGCTGTCGAAGGCCCAGGGGAAGAGTGTGTACACGCCACGAATCTGCACCGCGTTCCGACCCGCCCACCGTCCGATCCTCCGCTCCGCTTTCCCGCTGGTGTGTGCCGCCCTGCTGGTGTGCGCGAGCACGGCCGCGTGGGCGCAGACCCGTACGGTCACCGCCTCCTGGAATCGCAACGGCGACGGGGCGACGGTGGGCTATCGGCTCTACTACGGGACCGCGCCCGGCTCCTACTCGCAGTCGATCGACGTCGGCAACGTCGTGAGCCGTGCGGTGACGGTTTCGCAGGGCGCCACCTACTATTTCACCGTCCGCGCCTACGATGCGTCACGCACGCTCGGGCCCGCGTCGGCGGAGATCGTGGTGCCGGTGCCCGGTTCGACGCCCACGCCGGCGCCGACTCCCGCGCCTGCTCCAACACCCACGCCCGCTCCCACCCCGACCCCTGCGCCGACACCGGCGCCCACGGCGTCCCTGACGGCACGGCTGCAGAGCGCCAACCGCGCCGCGGTGAGCTGGTCCAGCGCCAACGCCACGCGCGTCACGCTGAATGGCACCGTGGTCGCGGCATCGGGGTCAACGACCTTTGCCATCGACCGCACCACGACCTACACGCTCGTGGCCACCGGCCCGGGCGGGTCCATCACCCGGACCGCCACCGTCAGCGTGGCCACGACGTCCAACGAGCCCACGGCCTCGCTCAGCGCCGTGCTCGGCGGCACCAACCGTGCGAACCTCAGCTGGCGGACGGCCAATGCCACGAGCGTCACGCTGAATGGCGCGCGCGTGTCGGCGTCCGGCTGGACGGCCTTCACGATCACCAGAGCCACCACCTACACGCTCGTGGCGACCGGTCCGGGCGGGACGACCCGTCGCACCGCCACGGTCACCCCGGCAGCCACGCGGGCGCCGTCCGGTCCGTCGGCCACGCTGACGGCGGTGTTGACGGGCACCAATCGCGCCAACCTGAGCTGGCGCACGAGCGGCGCCACGACCGTGACGCTCAACGGCGTCCGCGTGGCGGCCAATGGCTGGACGGCCTACACCATCAACCGCTCCACCACCTATCGCCTGGTGGCCCAGGGATCCGGAGGAACGGTGTCGCGCGCCGAGAGCCTCGCGCCGCGTGCCAGCGCCGCGGATACCGCATCGGCCGTCCAGGACTGCGTCACGAGCGACTGGTCGTTCGCGGCGGCCGGCGACTGGAGTGCGTGCACCGGAGGCCAGCAGACGCGCGCCGAAACGTGGACGCGCCAGGTCATTGCGGACGCCGACGCGTCGGGCCTCGCCTGCGCCGCGGCCGAAGAGGTGCGCGTTGCCACGGCCGCCTGCAGCGACGGCGCCGCCGCGGTTCCCGAACCGCCCGTGGACGTCCGCGGCTCGGTGAGCGGCCGGCGCGTCGCGCTCGGCTGGACGCCCGCCGACGCCGGCGGCGCCCGGCCGGATACGCGGTGTCCGTCGGCACGGCGCCCGGCGCATCGAACATCGTCAGCGACGCCGTCATCCATGCGGCCGAGGCCGCCGGGTCGCTGCCGCCCGGGCACTACTACGCGCGCGTGAAGGCGGGTAACGGCGCCGGGGTCAGTCCCGACTCCCGGAGGTGGAGTTCGAGGTGGGCGCGTCCGACGTGCCGCGCCGCCCGGGCACGCTGAGCGGGATGTGGGAGAACGGCCTCGTGACGCTGGCGTGGACGGCCCCAACCGGCGCCGAGACCGATGCACCGACCGGCTACCTGATCGAAGCCGGGTCGAGCCCTGGCGCGAGCGACCTCGCCACCGTTCCGCTCGGCAACGTCACCAGCTTCCAGGTGAGCGCGCCCGTCGGGCCGTACTTCGTGCGCGTGCGCGCGGTCAACGAACGCGGTGCCGGCGAGGCGTCGCGCGAGATCGTCATCGACGGTCAGGGTGGCGGCGGAGTGCCGTCGGCACTCGAGGCGTCGCAGGCCGACGCCTACCTGCGCCTGAGCTGGCTGCCGCCGACCT
Source organism: Vicinamibacterales bacterium (assembly GCA_041394685.1). Taxonomy (GTDB): domain Bacteria; phylum Acidobacteriota; class Vicinamibacteria; order Vicinamibacterales; family UBA2999; genus VFZN01. Next base: position 62,422 of record JAWKHU010000053.1, on the reverse strand, counting down.
CGGGCGAGCTGCCGGTGGACTACGTGATCGAGGCAGGCAGCCGTCCGGGCCTGACCGACCTCGGCGTCCTGCACGCGGGCACGGCGACGGAGTTCCTCACCACGCTGCCGCCGGGTCAGTACTACCTGCGCGTCCGCGCCGTCACGCCGGACGGCCGCACAAGCGGCTCGTCCAACGACATCGGGCTGCGCCGCTAGCGGCGCCGGACGCCACGCACCACCGCCCGGCCGATCGTGCGATCGGCCGGGCGTTCATCTGTACCGGTGCCACGCCTACCGAGGCCGGCGGGGTGGCCCGGTCGTGGCGGCCGTCAACTGCGCGGACAGCGGTCCGAACGCGGGCGTCGGGCCGGTCCAGCGAAGTGCGTCGACGGACTCGAAGAGCGGGATGTTGGTCCTGAGCGTTGCGAGGTCGCGGAAGAGGAACGCGCGTGCCCGCTCGCGCTGCAGGGTCGCGGCCAACACGGCGGGACGCGCCGCGTTCACGCCCCAGGTCTGCCAGTCCTCCGGAATCCGCTCGAGGTGTCCAAACCGCGCGAGCACGGCCGCCGCCGACTTCGCCCCCCAGCCGGGCAGCCCGGGATAGCCGTCGGCGCTGTCACCGACGAGCGCGAGGTAGTCGGGGATCGAGGCCGGCGGCACGCCGAACTTCGCCACGACGCCCGCCTCGTCGCGCACCGTCCTCGCGCGTCGATCCATCTGGACGACGCGCGTGCCACGCACCGTCTGCGCGAGGTCCTTGTCCGGCGTGCACACGTACACGTGCTCGACGCGCGGATCGCCTGCCGCGGCCTCCGCCGCTGCCGCCAGCGCATCGTCGGCCTCGAACTCCACCATCGGCCAGACGACGACGCCGAGGGCCCGCAGTGCGTCCTCCAGCAGGGGGAACTGCGACAGCAGCGCCGGGTCGATGCCGTCGCCGGTCTTGTAGCCCGGCCACAGCTGATTGCGGAACGACTCGATCACGTGATCGGTCGCGACGCCGATGTGCGTTGTGTTCACCGTCATCATGCCGAGCAGCGAGGTGAGCACGCCCCGGACCGCGCCGACCTCGCGGCCCTGGTCGTCACGGGCGGGCGGCACGGCGAAGAAGTGTCGGAACAGCTCGTAGGTGCCGTCGATGAGGTAAACGTCCACGCGATCTCCTCGATGAGGATAGCCGCGTCGATCGTTCCGAGGAAAGGCTCAGCCGATCCGCTGCCTGGCGGCCGGTGCGTGGGCGCGCGCGAGCGCCGTGTCGAAGCGGGCCATCACCCGTGCGCGATGGCTGGCGGTGTGGAGCTTCAGGATCTCGGGTGCGAGCTGGACCTGGTCGCGCGACGCCCAGGCGCCCGCCCGCTGTTCGAGGTAGCGGCGGTAGGCCAGCCGGCAGAGCCGCTCCAGCATGAGGCTCGGTCCGGCCGCGAGCCACTCGACCGCGCGCCGGACTCGCGTGGCCGCAGGCCCGACCGCCAGGCCATCGAGCAGCGGCCGCGGGTGGAAGTTCGGGTACATGGAGCGGACACCAGGATTGGCGGCGAGAAAGCGCAGGTAGGTCTCGTGGCCGGCCACTGGACGCAGGTGCAGGATCTGGTTGGCCGAGAACAGGTCTCCGGAAGGCACGGTCAGCGCCCGCTCTGACACCAGGTAGTTCAGGCACAGGCGGCGGCGCCAGCCGCACAGCCGCGCGAGCAGGATTGCCATCACCGCGACGAGCCACACGCGTCCGGGGGCGGTGATGACGAACAGGTCCACATCACCGTCGTCGTCGGCGTTGAGGTGTGCGAGGCTGCCCGACAAGGCGACCATTCGTACGAACGGCAGCGCGGCGACAAGCCGCAGCAGGCCGCGGTGGCGAGCGAGCAGGAGGCGGCTGGTTGCCTCCCGGCGCGCGCGCGTGGCGAGCAGGTCGGCCCGGCCCACCGGGATCAGGAACTCGCCGTGCCGCTCGATGGCCGCCTGCAGAATCGGGCTGCGCCGCCAGCAGCGGAGCACCGCGTCGCGGTCCGCCCGGACGCCGATGAGACTCTCCGCGACCTGCGCCGCGGTCAGCGGATAGTCGAAGATCGCCGCGTAGGTGACGGCGGCGAGGATGGCGGGTGGCGCGGCGCGCGCGGTGCCCTTCATGCCGTGCCCGCCCGCACCGCCTCCGGGAGCTGCGATGTCCGCAGGACATAGAGGCAGCCGACGGTGACGACGGCCTCGGTGATGACCGTCGCCAGCGCGGCCCCGACCAGCCCCATGGCGGGTACGAGCCAGAGGCTGGCCGCCAGGTTGGCTCCCAGCGCCGACATGGCAACACCGAGATAGGCCCGATGCCCGTCCCAGCCGATGACCTGGTGCGTCAGGGCGTAGTTCAGGAAGAAGAGCGGCACGGCGATCGCCAGGACACGGAGCGCGGGAATGGCCGGGAGCACCGCGTCCCCGTACACCGTCGTGACCACGACCGTTGCGCCCGCAAGCAGGCAGGGGACGATGGCGAGCCCGGCGAGCGTGAGCATCGACGCGAGCGAGCGAAGCGCATCGAGCGACGTCGCGCGGCACAGCACGGGGAAGGTGACGGCGAGCACTGCCGCAGGGAAGAGCCGGATGGCCTCCACCAGACGGAACACCGCGTTGTAGTCGCCGGCGGCATCGAGGCCGTGCCAGTGCTCGACGAAGAACACGCCGCACCGGAAGTACAGCGCGGAGACGAGCGTGGCGACGCCAATCGGCAGCACGTCCCGCACGAATGCCGCGGCGTCAATCGCCCCGAAGGTCCGGGCCGCGCGTCCGGGACGACGCGGTGCCACAGACGCCGCGATCGGCAGCGCCACAGCGATGGCAAGCAGCGGCGGTGCCAGCAGCGCCGCCCCGAGTGCGTCCAGGTCCGGGCGCATCCACACGGCAAGGAGCACGAGCGCGATGGCGAGCGCGCGCTGGGCCGCGTGCAGCGTGGCCTCCACTTCGCTGCGGCCGAGCCCGCGAAACAGGTGGCCGATGGTGTCGAGGACCGCGCCGGCGAGCTGGGCGCCGGTGACCAGCAGGAAGCCTCGGAGCCACGGCCCCGGAACGGTTCGCGCGGCGACGACCGACGCGGCCACGAGGGCGACACCGGCCGCGGCCGTGCGCGGCATCAGCACGGCGAGCGCCGTTGCCCGCGCGAAGGCAGGATGACGCGCGGTGTGCCGCGCCAGATACATCGACCATCCCGCATCGCTGGCCACGCCGAGCAGCCAGCCGCTGGTCATGGCCAGCGCAAAGACGCCGAAGCTCTCGCCGTCGAGGCGGCGGGCCGCCACGATGGTGATGGCCAGCATCGCGCCCTTGCCGGCCGCATCGGCCGCCGTCTTGAGCACGATGCGCCACGACGAGGGCCGGCCGAATGCGGCGCGCGCCGTTACGGAACCCGAAAGCAGCTTCATTTCTCGAAAGCCGCGGTACCGGCTGCGGCGCAGGTCCTCGCGCCGCAGCGGCCGCCGTTGGGCACGTAATGCACCACTCGTGCCGCTGCACGCGCCTGTCGTCGCACCGGAATGTGTCTTGCTGTGTGTCCGCGCGTGCCGTCGTCACGCCTCTCCGTGGCCGGTGTCCTCGCGCTCGCCGTGGCCTCGCCCTACGAACGGCCGCTCCCGATCGCCCTGCCGGCCGGTCTCACGCTGACGACCGTCGAAGCCGTCGCGGGCACGCTGATCGTCGCGCTTGCGGTGTCGGCACTCATCGGCCGCGACGTGTCGTGGCGGTCGCCGATCACGTGGCCCGCGGTCACGCTCCTCGTCCTCGTCGCCGTCGCCGCGGCCACCGCGCCCGCGCACAAGGATCACGCGATCCGGGCGGCCGCCCGCCTGGCCGCGGCGGGTGGCGTGTTCCTCGTCGCGCTCAATGTCCTGTCGACCCGACGCCGCGCCCTCCTCGTGGTCGACGTGCTGCTCGCCACGAGTGCCGGCGTCGCGGTGATCGCGGTGCTCGAGGCCGCACGCGTGCAGCCGGTCATGGACTGGCTGCGGCAGTTTCGTCCTGGTTTCCACGTCGTCGGGGGTCACGTGCGGGCGACCTCGACGCTCGGCTATCCGACCATCGCGTCGATGTTCCTGGAAACGACCTTTGCGCTCGGCCTTGCGCGCGTGATCGGTGCGGGGCGGGCGACGCAGGCCGCGGCGATCGCGGCACTCGTCATCATCGGCGGTGGCGTCATCGCGACGTTCACGCGCGCGGGGCTGTTGCCCTGGCGCCAGCCGGCGATCGGCATCCTGGCGGCCGCGCGTGGCCGGCACCGCGCCGCGACGTCGCCATGCCTCGCAGTGCTGACGCTCGCGCTCGCGATCGGCCTCAGGGTGGCGTGGGCTCCGGATGTGCTGCGCTCACGCTTTGCGACCGACACCGCCGAAGCCTGGTATGGCGCGGCGTACGACGTCCCCGAGTCGTTCGCGCTGCGGACGGGGAGCATCTCGCTCATGCCGGTGACGGTGGAGAACCTCGGGTTGCTGCCCTGGCGGTCGGACGGCGATCCCGCGTTTGCCCTGTCGTATCACTGGCTTGGCGCCGCCGATCGGCTCGTGCAGTTCGATGGCCTGCGTACCCGGTTCCCCGTGGCGGTCGAACCGGGCGGCCATGCCCGTCTCGACGCTGCCGTCGAAGCGCCGGCGCGTCCCGGCACCTACGTGCTCGTGTGGGACGTGGTTCACGAGCACCGCACGTGGCTCAGCCTGCAGGGGTGCCTCCGGCGCGCTCGATCGTGACGGTCGAGGGCGTGGAACGGCCGCAGACCATGGCCACCCCGATTCCGGAGCTGCCGAGCCCGCGTCCCCGCGTCCCGCGCCTGCGGCTTTGGCATGCCGCCGTCTCGCTTGCCGTCGCGCATCCGCTCACGGGGTTGGGTCCGGATACGTTCCGCTATTGGTACGGCCAGGCGTTGGGGCTCACCGACTGGGACACCCGTGTCCACGCCAATTCCTGTGCTGGACACGCTGGTGGGTGCAGGGCTCCCGGCGGTGGCGGCGCTCGTCTGGCTGCTGGCGTCGATCGGCCGGGCGCTCACCGCCGCCTGGGCCAGGCCGGACGCGCGCAGGCGCCGATGCTGGCCGGTGTGACGGCCGCGTGGGTGGCCATCGCCGGCCACGGCCTCGTTGACACGTTCCTCACGTTCACGCCCACCTACGTCCTGTTCGCGCTCACGGCGGCGCTCACCTGCGTCCTGGCGGTGCCCGGCCCGCCCCCCGAGGAGGCGCATGCGCATCGCCTTTGACGCGACGACGCTTACGCCCGGGCGAACGGGCGTCGGCTACTACACCGAGCACCTGCTGCAGCACCTGGCCCTCGAAGCGGAGGCCGGCGGCGATGAGATCGTCCTCGTGGGCAATGTGCCGCTCCAGCCGTCGCAGTCGCTCCCTGCGGGCGTGCGCGTCCACACCGGACACCGGTTTCCCGTGCGCATCGGCTGGATGCAGCTCAGGGCCGCCCACGCACTTCGCGCCATTGCGCCGGATGTGGCGCACTTCACCAACGGCATGATGCCGCTGCGCGGGTCGGTGCCCACGGTCGTCACGGTGCACGACATGAGCCTGCGGCTCTATCCGTCCTGTCATCCCCTCCGGCGGCTGCTCCTGAATCGTCCGCTCATGCGCGCGGCCATCACCCGCGCCGACGCGATCGTGACCGTCTCGCACAGCGCGCGTCGCGACCTGCTCCGCCTGCATCGCATCGAGCCGTCGAAGGTGACGGTCGTGCACGAGGCAGCAAGCCCCGCCTTCCGCCGCGTCCTGGACGATGAGCGGCTGCATGCGGTGCGTCGCCGCCACGCGCTGCCCGAACGGTTCGTCCTGTACGTCGGCACGATCGAGCCGCGGAAGAACCTGCCGCGCCTCCTCGAAGCCTTCGGTCGTGCGCGGCGGGCGGGCCTGCCGCACGAACTGGTCTGCGTGGGGCCCTACGGGTGGGCCTCGCGCGGCCTCGCCGCGCACATCGGCGCGCACGGCGCGACCGGGGATCCGCCTGACCGGCTACGTCCCCTTCGACGATCTCCCGGCGATCTACAGCCTCGCCGACATCTTCGTCTTCCCGTCGCTCTACGAGGGCTTCGGCCTGCCCGTCGTGGAGGCGATGGCCTGCGGGGTCCCCGTCATCACGTCCAACTCCTCGTCGCTGGCGGAGATTGCGGGTGATGCCGCGATGACGGTGGACCCGCTGTCGGTGGCCGCGCTGGCCGACGCGATCCTCGCCCTCGGGCTCGACGACGGGCGACGGCGAGAACTGGCCGCGCGTGGACTGGTTCGCTCGCGCGCCTTCTCGTGGGGCCGGGCCGCGCGCGAGATGCTGGGCGTCTACCGGCGCGCTGCGGGCATGGCCGTGGCGCCGGAACCGCGGGCGGTGGACGCCGCCGCGGTCAGGAGCGCTGCCGTCGGCGGGGAGTCGTGGCGATGATCGTCGCGCCCGGAGACACGCGCGCGGCGTTCGATCGCCTGGCGCCCGACTACGACCGGTTGACAGCGCGCGACACGTTCCAGCACCAGCGCCGGACGGCGCAACGTGCCCTGGGACAGTGGCTGCCCGACCGCGGCCGCATTCTCGAGATCGGGTGCGGCACCGGTGCCGACACGGTGTTCCTCGCGGCACACGCACGCAGTCTCGTCGCCTGCGACCCGTCGGAGGGCATGGTGTCCCGTGCGCTCCGTCGGATCGACGACGCCGGCGTGGGCGGCCGGGCCGACTGATGGCCTGCGGGCTCGACGACCTGCTCCTGCTGCTCGAGCCGGGAGAGCCCTTCGACGCCATCGTCTCGAACTTCGGCGCCCTCAACTGCGTCGGCTCGCTCGAGGCCCTGGGACGCGTCGCGCGCATATGCCCTCCGCCCGGGTGGGCAGGTCATCGTGGGCCTGCTGGGCCGCACCTGTGCGTGGGAGGAAGCCTACTTCCGCGCGACCGGCCGCGCTGCGGAAGCGTCGCGGCGCCGCGCGCGTGGGCCGGTGGCCGTGCCCGTCTGTGGGCTCGACGTCCCGACGTTCTATCACTCCGTGGCCGACGTCGGCGCGGTGCTCGGGCCGGGCTTCAGGCGCGACGCGCGGCTCGGGCTCGCCGTGCTCGTGCCGCCCCCGTACCTCGAGGCCCGCTGGCGGCGGCTGCCACGTGTGGTCCGGACGGTCGTCGCCGCCGTCGACCGCGGCATCGCGGCGTGGCCCCCGGCGAACCGGCTGGGCGATCACGTCCTGGTTCGATGGTCCCGGCAGAGGTACGCCGATGGCTGACGTGCTGTTCGGCCAGGCCTACTACCTGCGGTTCGATCCGAAACTGCGGCGGGCGGCACAGCCGTACCCACCGCTCGGGACCCTGTACGCGGCGGCCTATCTGCGCGAACGCGGTCACGCCGTCGGTCTGTTCGACGCCATGCTCGCGGATTCCGTGGAGGAATGGCGATCGGCCCTGGGGCGCGCGCGTCCCCGGCTGGCCGTGATCTACGAGGACAGTTTCAACTACCTGAGCAAGATGTGCCTCCTCCGCATGCGGGAGGCCGCCCTCCGGATGATCGACCATGCGCGGGAGCATCGCACGCCGGTGCTCGTGTCGGGCTCGGACGCCACCGACCACCCGGAGGTGTACCTCGCGCGCGGCGCGTCGGCCGTGATCCTCGGGGAAGGCGAGGCCACCCTCGCCGACCTCGCCGGGCGCGTGCTGTCCACGCGTGCCGTCGAGGGCACACCGGGTGCCGCATGGCTCGACGACGATGGCGCCGTGCGGCGAGGGCCCAACCGCCCTCTCCTGCGTTCGCTCGACGATCTGCCGCGCCCCGCCTGGGATCTCGTCGACGTCGCGCGCTACCGGCGCATCTGGCGTGGGCGCCACGGGTATCACTCGATGAACGTGGCCACCACGCGCGGGTGTCCGTTCCACTGCAACTGGTGCGCGAAGCCCATCTACGGTCAGCGCTATGCCGTCCGCAGCGTCGAGCGCGTGGTCGAGGAGATCGAATGGCTGGACCGCGTCTACGCTCCGGATCACCTCACCTTCGTTGACGATGTGTTCGGCCTGCAGCCGGCGTGGGTGCATGCCTTTGCCGCCAGGCTCCAGGAGCGCGGTCTGCGCACGCCGTTCAGGTGCCTGATGCGTGCCGACCAGGTGACGCCTGCGGTCGCAGCCAGCCTGGCGGTGGCCGGGTGCCGCACGGTCTGGATGGGGGCCGAATCGGGCTCGCAGCGCGTGCTCGACGCCATGGAGAAGGGCCTTCGCGTCGAAGACATCCGCACCGCCCGCGCGCGGCTCGGCGCGGCGGGGATCGACGTCGGGTTGTTCCTCCAGTTCGGCTATCCCGGCGAAACGTGGGACGACGTCCAGGCAACCCTCGGCCTCGTGAGGGAACTGGCGCCGGCGGACGTCGGCGTCTCGGTGTCCTATCCGCTCCCCGGCACACGCTTCTACGACCGCGTGCAGCGCGACCTCGGCGACAAGCGCAACTGGACCGACTCGGACGACCTGGCGACGATGTACAGGGCGACGTTCCCGCCATCGTTCTACCGCTGGACCCACCATGCCGTGCACGCCGAGCGACGAGCGCGCGCGCAGGCCGGTGCGATGGCGGATCTGGCCAGCCGTCCGTGGCGCGTGCGGCCACGCGACCTGCGTCGTCTCGCCGCATTCGGCTGGCATCGTGCCGGACTCGCGCTCGCGCGGCAGCGCATGGCGCGTCTGGCTCGCGCCGCCCGGTCCGCGGCATCCGTCGATCGCGAGGCGTCCACGTCATGACGCCGCGCACGCCCTCACGTCGTGCTCTACAACCCGCGTGCGGCGTTCTTCACGATGCCCTCGCGCTGGTGGCACTCGCCTCCGCCCTGGATCGGCGCCGCGTCGATGTGACCATCGTTGACGGCCGGCTCGAAGCCGACCCCGTACGCCGGGTGCTCGCCGCCACGGAGGGCGCGGCCGTGTTCGGGACGACCGTCCTGACCGGGGCCCCCATCCGCGATGCGCTGACGGTGACACGCGCCGTGAAGGCTGCGCGTCCCGGGTATGCCACGGTGTGGGGGCTGGCATCCGTCGCTCTTCCCCGACGACTGCCTCGACGAACCGGCCGTCGATGCGGTGGTGATCGGGCAGGGCGAGCGCACCTTCGCGGAGCTCGTTGACCGTCTGGCCGACGGATCCGGTCTCGCGGGATGCCCGGGCACGGCCGTCGTCTGCCGCGGCGACGTCGTGCGCGGGCCCTCGCGACCGCTCGCACCGCTCGACTCGCTGCCGGCGCACGACTACGGCCTCATCGACGTGCCCCGCTACTTCCGGCTCAAGGGCGCGCCGCAGGTGGGCTATGTCTCCTCGCAGGGATGCCGTTTCCGGTGCGCGTTCTGCGCCGACCCCGCCGTGTTCGCGCGCGCGTGGACGGGGCTCGCGCCCGCACGGATCGCCGAGGAAGCCGCGCTGCTGCAGGCCCGCTACGGCATGCGTGACGCGGCATTCCAGGACGAGACCTTCTTCACATCAGCGGCGCGGGTGGAAGGGATAGCCGCCGCCTTTGCCACACGCGGTGTCCGCTGCACCTGGACGGCCACGATCCGGGCGGACCAGGCGGCGCGCCTTGGAGACGCCGGATTTGGCGCCGCGGTCGCCGCCGGCCTTCGCAAGGTGATGATCGGCGTCGAATCCGGTTCCGAGGCCACGCTGCATCGCCTGCGCAAGGACGTGACCCTCGAGCAGGTCGAGGCGGCAGCCGACCTCTGTGCCCGTCACGGTCTCGCCGCCACCTTCAACTTCATCGTCGGGTTCCCGGGGGAGGACGACGAGAGCGTGCACGCCACGCTGGCCCTGGCGAAGCGGCTTCGCCGGCAGAGCCCATCCTTCGACACGCCCGTCTTCTACTACCGGCCGTGCCCGGGGAACCCGCTCGCCGACGAGGCGGAGGCTGCCGGCGAGGAACTGCCGAGGGCCTCGACGCCCGGCGGAGTTCGACTACGTGGGCCGGCGCGGGCCGTGGGTGAGCGCCGAGCGCTGGCGACACGTCGAGCGCTTCAAGTTCTACACGCGCCACGCGTGGGCGCCCGGTGCGTGGCGCTGGCCGCTCCGGGCCGCCGCGCGGTGGAGATGCAATCGCGACTGGTACGGCGCGCCGCTCGAGAAGTTCCTCGTCGAGCTCGTGCGGCCGCCGCAGCAGGTGTCGTGATGGACGTGCTGCTCGCCCATGGATACTTCCTGGCGTCCGACGCGGCCGAGCGCCGCATCATGCGCCCGCATCCGCCGCTGGGCCTCCTGTACCTCTCGTCCTACCTGAAACGGCGAGGCCTGGCGGTCGGCGTCTTCGATGCGACGTTCCGAGAGCCGTCGGAGTTCGAGACGCTCCTGCGCGAAGCCCGTCCTGGCGTTGTCGGGCTCGCGGCCAACCTGATGACCAAGCGTGCCGTTGTCGGCATGATGGCGGTGGCGCGCCGCCACGGCGCGCACGTCGTGGTCGGCGGGCCCGACCCTCCGCACCATGCCGAGGCCTACCTCGACGCGGGCGCGGACGTCGTCGCGATCGGCGAAGGCGAGCGGACGCTCGAGGCGCTGCTCCCGGCGCTCCAGGCGGCCGATCGCGACGCCGCGCTGGCGCAGGTCACGGGCATCGTCCACCGCCGCGCCGACGGCGTGCTCGTCCGGACTCCCCCCCGGCCGCTGATGCCCGATCTCGATGCCGAGCCCCCGCCGGACCGGCAGGCCGTGGATCTGCCCGCCTACCTCGCGGCCTGGCGCCGGCATCACGGCTTCGCGCCGGTGTCCCTCATCACGTCGCGCGGATGCCCCTACACGTGCACGTGGTGCAGCCGCTCGGTGTGCGGCCAGACGCACCGCCGGCGCTCCGTCGCGGGCGTGGCCGATGAGGTCGAGGACATCGCGGCACGCTACCGGCCGGATCACTTGTGGTGCGCCGATGACGTCTTCGGCATGCACCGGGCGTGGACGGTGTCGCTGGCCGCGGAACTGGACCGCCGCCGCATCCGGCTCCCGTTCGAGTGCATCTCCCGTGCGGACCGGCTCGACGACTCGGTGGTGGAGGCGCTCGACAGCCTGGGCTGCTACCGCGTGTGGATCGGATCCGAGAGCGGGTCGCAACGGGTGCTGGACCGGATGCAGCGGCGAACCCGCGTGGAGCAGGTCCACGACGCGGCCGCGCGGCTCCGGCGCCGGGGCATCCAGGTGGGGCTCTTCATCATGCTCGGCTACGACGGCGAGGAGGACGCGGACCTGCGCGAGACCGTGACGCTTCTCAAGCGCACGGCGCCAGACGTCTTCCTCACGACCGTGTCGTATCCGATTGCGGGCACACCGTACTTCACACAGGTCGCGGACCGCGTCCGGGCACCTGGCCGGTGGGCGGACACCAGCGATCGCGACCTCGTGATCACAGGGCGGCGCGTCCGCCGCTACTACGACTTCGCGCGGCGCTGGATGACGGGCGAAGTGGATGCCGCGCGCCATTGGCAGGCGGGACGGTATGCGCGATCCGCCCGGTCCGCCTCGTCTGCCGTGGTCGGCCGGATCGGCATGGCCCTGACCGCCCCGCTGAGGGAGTCATGATCGTTCTCTTCAATCCGTGGAGCACGCCCTCTCGCAAGACGCCGCTGCCGATGTCGCTGCTGGCCATCGGCTCGATGCTCGAAGGTGACGTGGACTACGCCATCGTCGATGGCAACGCCGACCGGGACCCGGTGGCCCGCATCGTCGATCTCCACGTGCGGCACGGCGTCGAGGCGGTGGCGGTCACGGTCATGCCGGGTCCGCAACTGAAGTCCGCCGTGCAGGACTGCCGGCGCCTTCGCCAGGCGCTGCCGCACGTCGTCATCATCTGGGGCGGATACTTCCCGTCGCAGCATGCCGACGCCTGCCTGAGCGAGTCGACGGTCGACATCTGCGTCCGCGGGCAAGGGGAGCGCATCATCGGTCCGCTCGTGCGGGCCATCCGTCAGGGCGGCGCGCTCGAATCCATTCCGGGCCTGACCTACCGGGAGCACGGCGCGCTGCGCTCGACGCCAATGGCTCCTGTGGCACCGCTGGACGACCTGCCGGACTGGCCCTACCACCGGCTCCAGATGCCGCGATACCTGCATCGGCACTATCTGGGAGACCGGGTCACCAGCCACCACTCCTCCTTCGGCTGTCCGCACGCCTGCAGCTTCTGTGCGGTGGTCGGGCTGTCGCGCCGGCGCTGGGTGGCCCAGTCGCCCGATCGCGTCGGCGACATTCTCGAACGGCACCGCCGCGAATGGCACGCGGACGCGGTCCAGTTCCACGACATGGACTTCTTCATCGCCGAGGCCAGGACGGAGGCGATTGCCGAACGTCTCCGGCGAGTGGGACTGCGATGGTGGGCGCTGGGGCGCGTGGACGAGCTGATGCGGTATCGCGCGAAAACCTGGGAGGCGATGCGGGCGAGCGGCCTCCGCATGGTGTTCTGCGGCGCCGAATCCGGTTCGACCGAGATGCTCGAGCGCATGAACAAGGGGGGCACCGCCGCCGCGGAGCTCACGCTCGACCTCGCGGCCCGCATGCGGGCCTACGGCGTCGTGCCCGAGTTCTCCTTCGTCGTCGGGAACCCGCCCGATCCCGCCGGAGACCTGGCGCACACGCTGCGCTTCATCCGGCGGCTGAAGCGCGTGAACCCGGCGACCGAGATCATCCTCTACGTGTACAGCCCGGTGCCGCTCGAAGGGACGCTGTACGAGTCCGCGCGCAGCCACGGGTTCCGGTTCCCGGACACGCTCGACGAGTGGGTGAGCGACCGCTGGCAGGCGTTCGCGCTGCGCCGCAATCCGGACACGCCGTGGTCCAACGGGATGGTGCGCCGCCGCGTGCGCGAGTTCGAGAGCGTGCTCAACGCGTACTTTCCCACCGTCACCGACTCGCGGCTCACGCGCCCGCGCCGAGCCGTGCTCCGGGCGCTGTCGGCGTGGCGCTATCACGCGCGGATGTATCGGCTGCCCCTGGAGTTGATGGCGCTGCAGCGCGCGTTCCACTACCAGCGTCCGGAGACGACGGGGTTCTGATGCGCGGCTGGTGGCCCGGCTCGAGACCGCCACGGCGCCAGGTCGTGACGCTCGCGCCCCCGGACGCCTACGCCCGGTGGGCCTCTTCGTATCCCCCTGAGCCGCACAACCCGCTGATGGCGGCCGAGCAGGCGGCCGTCATGGGACTGCTGGACGAGGGCACCGTTGCCCGCTTTCTCGATGCGGGCTGCGGGACGGGACGCTACCTGCGGCTGCTGGGCGGACAGGCGGCGTACGCCGTGGGGGTGGACGCGTCCGCCCCGATGCTTGCGATGGCGAGCGGCCTCGGGTTCCCGCTCGTGCGCGGCGACCTGCGCGGCGTGCCGGTCGGCGCGGCCACGGTGGACTGCGCCGTGTGCGCGCTCGCGCTCGGAGACGTGCCGGAACTGGGCCTCGCGATTGCGGGTCTGGCCCGTACGCTCCGTCCCGGCGGACGGCTCGTCTTCTCCCTCGTGCACGAACGCGGTCAGGGCGAAGGATGGGTGCGGTCGTTCGAGACACCGGAGGGCCGCTGGGCGGTGCGCACGACCTGGCACACCCGTGCCGACGTGCTGGCCGCCTGTCGCGACGCCGGGCTCGCAGTGGACGTGGTCGTGGAGCCGCCGGTGTCAGGGTCACGTGCGCCGGCGCTCCTCGTCGTGCGCGCACGGCAGCCGCGGAGGACGCATGTGGTGGGGTGACAGGGCCGTGTCCTTCGTCAACGCCCGCGTCTACGACGACGGCGGCGTACTCGGAACCACGCTGCGCGTCCGCCGCGGCCGCATCGACAGCATCGGCGAGGCACCCGCACGTGGCGACCGCGTCGTTGACGTGGAAGGCGGCGTCATTCTGGCGGGCCTGATCAACGCGCACGATCACCTCGAGCTCAACGCGCTGCCGAGGATGAAGTGGCGCGAGCGGTACGCCAACGTGCGGGAATGGATCGCGGACTTCCAGCCGCGGTTTGGCGTGGACCCGGCCCTGTCGTCGATCGGACCGGACACGCTGGACGAGCGCTGCTGGGTGGGTGGCGTGAAGAACCTCCTGGCGGGAGTGACCACGGTCTGCCACCACAATCCCGTGCACGGCGTGCTGCGCAGGCGCTTTCCGGTTCGCGTCGTGCGCCGGTTCGGATTCAGTCACTCGCTGCTGATTGACGGTGAAGCGGTGCGCACAGCCTTCGGCCGCACCCCGCCGTCGCAGCCGTGGATCATTCACGCGGCGGAGGGTGGACGCCGAAGCGGGAGAGGAAGCCCGCACGCTCGCACGCTACGGCTGTCTGGCGGCCAATACCGTGCTCGTCCACGGCGTCGGGTTGTGCGCGGCCTGGCGGGCGCGCGTGCTGGATGCGGGCGCCGGTCTCGTTTGGTGTCCATCGTCCAACCAGTACCTCTTCGGCTCGACGGCGGACGTGCGCGCATTCGACGATGCGGACCGGCTGGCGATCGGCAGCGACTCGCGGCTGAGCGCCGATGGCGACCTGCTCGACGAACTGCGCGCGGCGCACGAGACGCGCCAGATCGGCCACGAAGGCCTGATCCGCGCGGTGACCGGAGGCCCGGCCCGGTTGCTGCGACTGGCCGAGGAGGCCGCATGCGGCCCGGGTGTGCGGCGGACCTCACCCTCATCGGCCGAGGGAGCGGCGACCCGCTCGATTGGCTGCCGACGGCGCACCGCACGGACGTGCGCCTCGTGATGGTGGGTGGCGAGGCCCGGCTCGGCGAGCCCGCCATGGCTCCCGTCTTCGCGGCGTCGGGCGTGGCGGCGATGCCCGCACGCGTCGATGGCCGCCCCCGGCTCGTGGCGGCCTGGGTGGGGCGGCGCATGCAGGCTCAGCGGTTGCAGGAGCCGGGGTTCACGCTGTGCGCATGACCGTCGGCCCGGCGGAACTGGCGCGGCGGCTGTGGGGGCGCGTCACGGGACGCGTGCGCAGCCTGCCCATCCTCGCCCTCCACGTGCACGCGCGCTGCAATTGCCGATGCGTGATGTGTGACATCTGGCAGGCGAACGGTCGCGGCGTGACGATGTCGGATGCCGACCTGGCGCCACACGTGGACGCGATCCGGCACCTGCGCGTCGAGCGCGTGATGCTGACCGGTGGTGAGCCGCTGCTGCACCAGAACCTGTGGCGGCTGTGCGATCGACTGCGAGAGGGCGGTGTGCGGTTGACGCTCGTCACCACCGGCCTGCTGCTCGATGTGCACGCGGCCGATATCGCGAGGAGCGTCGAAGAGGTGGTCGTGTCGGTGGACGGCCCACCGGACGTGCACGACGCCATTCGTCGCGTGCGCGGGGGCGCGGCGCGGATCGCGCGCGGGGTCGCCACTCTCCGGGCGGGCGGCGTGGCGCCGCGGTTGCTCGCGCGATCGGTGGTCCAGCGCGCCAACTTCCGTCATATCGAAGGCACGATCGCGTGGTCGAGGCGGGCGGGGTTCGACGGCATGTCGTTCCTGGCCGCAGATGTCGTGTCGCACGCCTTCAACCGCCCTGAGCCCTGGACATCGGACCGACAGGCGGAGATTGCAGTGCCGGCCTCGGACCTGCCGGCACTCGCAGGCGCCATCGACGAGGCCCATCGCCTGCAGACCGGAGCCGTCGAGGGGGCTTCGTCTCGGGCGGCCTTGCCAGTCTGTGGCGCATCCACGCACTACACCGCGCTCGCGGGATCGGGCCCTTCCCCGTGGTGCGCTGCAACGCGCCGTGGGTGTCGGCGGTCGCCGAACTGGACGGCACGGTGCGCCCGTGCTTCTTCCATCCACCGTACCAGGCGGAAGCCGGGCGCCTCGCCGAGGTCGTCAACAGCGCGGCGGCGGTCCGGTTCCGGCGGCACCTGCGGACGGCGCGGGATCCGGTCTGCCGGCGGTGCGTGTGCTCCCTCAACCTGCCGTGGTCGGCCGCGCCATGACGGTGCGTGCCGTGGACGTCGCCAGCTCTTGGTACAGCGCATCGATCCGGCTCGCGGTCCAGTCGGCGTCGTGTGCCCGCACCCAGTCGCGCGCTGTCGCGGCCAGTCGCAGTCGCTCGGCTGGCGCATCGAGGAGGACGGCCGCGTCGTGTGCGAGACCGTCAGGCGACGGAACGCCCACGGCGCGAGCCGCCCCGCGCTCGTCCCACTCCGCCAGGTAGCCGGTGCGCGTCCCCACGATCGGCACCCCCGCCGCGGCCGCCTCGAGGACGGACACGCCCGCGGCTTCGTGACGCGATGTCTGAAGGTACAGGTGCGCCCCCCGGTAGAACGCCTCGAGCGCATCGTGGGGCACGAACCCGTGTGCGTGCACGCGTCCCGCCAGCCCGAGGCTGGCCGCATGCGCCTGCACGGCGCCGCCGAGCGTGTCGGCGCCCACCAGGTCCAGCACGACCTCGTGCGTACGCGCCAGGACGGCCATCGCCTCGACGGCCAGCATCGGATTCTTGACGGCACTCAGGCTGGCGACCTGGAGCAGCCGCCAGGGGGGACCATCAATCGCGCGCGGCGCATCCTCGGGCACGGCGACGCCCATTGGAATCACGCACGGGTCGGCCCCCCATGCACGGGCGGCCGCCGCCATCGCCGGGGTGCAGACGTGGACGACCGAGGCGTCCCGGCAGACGGCCGCGATCCGGCGTCGGCCGAACCAGGTCCGCTGCGTGCCGTATCCGATGTCCGGGAGCGAGACGAACTCGCCGCTGTCACAGGTCACGACGGATGGCAATCCGCGGCGCCGGGCCGCGCGCACGGCCAAGACGCCGGCCGGGTCTCCCCACAATCCGTGCACGAGGTCGAACGGACCCTGCTCGTCGATCGCCGCGTCGAGTGCGCGCCACTGGGCCGCGAGCCGGCTGCCAAACCTGGCCGACGGGCGGCCCAGGTCGTGCACGCTGAAGCCCGAGAGCGTGTAGTGGGCGGGCGCGGGCAGGTGATCGACGGCGA
Source organism: Vicinamibacterales bacterium (assembly GCA_041394685.1). Lineage (GTDB taxonomy): Bacteria > Acidobacteriota > Vicinamibacteria > Vicinamibacterales > UBA2999 > VFZN01. Next base: position 45,578 of record JAWKHU010000053.1, on the reverse strand, counting down.
AGGCGTGCACCTCGTGGTGGCGTGCCAGGCGTGTCAGCAGCGACAGCAGGACGGGCACCACTTCGTGCCGGCCGCTCGGATGCAGCCCGCCGCGGACGATCATCGCCACGCGCATCAGGCCGGCTCCCGGCGGGTCCGCCGGTCTTCGAAGATCGCGGTGTATGCCGCCTGCGTGCGGGCCGCGATCGCGGGCCAGGCCAGGGCGGTCTCGAATCGAGCACGCACCGTGGCTCGGTTCGTGGCACCCGGTGCCCCGGCGCGCACCAGCGCGTCGGCGCCGGCGGCTGCCCCGCCGACAGGGTAGTAGAGGCCGCACGGCCCGGCGATGGCGCGGAATGGCGGGATGTCGGTGACGACCGGTACCAGCCCGCACGCCATCGCCTCGATCAGGGCGTAGCCGCTGCCCTCTGCGCGGCTCGTGCTCAGGAAGACATCGGCAGCGCTGTACCACGACGCCATCTGTGCGGGCGCCACGGGACCCACGAGCGCCAGCCGCTCCGCCAGCACGGGCGAACGCGCCACACGGGCGCGGACGTCCTCCTCCAGCGGCGACTCGCCGTTCCAGATCCAGGCGGCTCTGGCCGCCGGCATCGCGGCAAGCGCCTGATCCAGGACCGCAACCGTCGTGGCTGGATCCTTGCCCGCGACGAGGCGGGCGACGACGAGCACGACGGGGGAACCTGTCATGCCGGTGATCCCGCGGGCCGCGTCCCGCGGAACCGGCTCCAGTCGGGCTCCCGACTCGACGATCTCGAGTACGCGGGCGTTGCCGAGGAGACCGGCCCGCAGCCATGGCTCGGCCTGTGCCCGGCTGGTGAAGGTGAAGGCGTCGGCGTGCTCGAGTCCCGGCGGCCATGCCCGTCGCCGCCACCTCGCGAGGGCGGGCGGGACCGCGCCGGCGTGATCCTGGACGACCAGCGCCGTCCCGGTGGGGAGCGCGGCACGGAGGGCGCCCACGAGTGCGGGAAACACGAGGCCGTTGACGTGCACGATGTCGGGTCGCGCCGCGGCAACGGCGGTCACGACGGGAGCCGAGCCCGAACCGCGCGGCAGGAGCGGGGGGTGGCCGTCGTCAACGAAGCTGTAGGTGACGCCCGCGCGCGTCGTCGACGCACGCCGGCCGAAGCGCTGGACGACGGAGACGGCCGCCCAGGCCTGCATGGCCTCGCTCCACCGCGTCAGCGTGGAATAGCTGTCGAGGAGCTCCTCGGGCGATGACGCCGCGGGGTCGAAGGCAGCGTTCACCTGCACGATGCGCGGCAGAGCGCCCACGGCCGGGAGCTTATATCGGCATCAGCGGCGACGCATGGGCGAAAAGACGCCTGCACACCGCCCGACACGTATGATACGAAACGGCATGCACTCAACCGCGCTCCAGGTCAGCGGGCCCGCCGCCCGCGACTACTCCGATGTGTTCACCCCGGCCGCGCTCGACGCGCTCCACGCGCTCGCGCCGCTGGATGCCGACCGCAAGGCCCTGATGGCGTCACGCATGGCCCGCCGCGCGCGCCGCGCGCAGGACCGGGAGCCCATCGGCTTCCTCGACCCTGAGGCCCTCATCGGTCGCACCGCCTTGCGGGTCCGCGATGCGCGCGAGGGCCGCTTCAGTGGCAGCGTCATCCCCGAGGATCTCCGCCGCCAGTGGATCCAGGGCACGGGGCCGGCGGCCAAGCCCCGGGCGGCCGTCGCGCAGAGCATTCGCAACGCCGCCTATGCCCTGTTGTCGGGCGCGGACGGCTGGATGTTCGACGGCGAGGACGCGCTGGGCCAGGTGTCGACGATGTCGCTCGACAACCAGCGGAACCTGCGCCTGGCCATTCATCGCGAGGCCCCGTTTCTCGAGGTGGCCGAGCAGGTGGCCGCGGAGATGACTCGCTGGGCCGAGGGGTTCCTCGGCCGTCGGACGATTGCCGACTGGCGCACGCAACTGGACTTCACCACGAAGATCTTCCGTGCCCGCGGCCTGCACCTGGACGACCGGCACGTGCGCCTGGCCTCCGGCGCCGGCTTCTCCGCCTCCATCGTCGACGCGGCGCTCTACGTGGTGCACAACCACGCGCGGCTCACGGCCGACGGGTCGTCGATCGTCCTCTACCTGCCGAAGATCCAGACGGCCGAGGAGGCGGCGCTGTGGCACGACGTGCTGTCTGCCCTCGAGCGTCACCTGGGCCTGGAGGTCGGCGTCATCAAGGCCTATGTTCTCGTGGAGCAGGTGGAAGCCTGCTTCCAGTTGATGGAGATTCGCGCCGCGCTCGGTCCGCGGTTCGTCGGGTTCAACACCGGACGGTGGGACTACATCAACAGCGTCTCCGATGCCATGGCCTGGGACCCGGCGTTCGTGAATCCCAACATCGACGCCGTGACGATGACCTACGCCTACATGCGTGCGTACGAGGATCGCGTCCGCCGGGCCGTGAACACGCCGGACCAGGACGGCCGTTACGCGCTGTGGCAGGGCGGCATGGAGCCCAACATCCCGGTCGGCTCCGCTGCGGGCGTCGAGAGCAGCATGGCGCGCGCGGTGGCCGGCGCCGAGCGCGAGCAGCGCGAGGGGGCCAGCGGCAAGTGGGTGGCCCACTGGAAGATGGTCCACATCGTGCGCCCGGTCTGGGAGCGGGTGGGTGACGCCAACCAGCTGGGACGCGCGTTTCCGCCGCTCACCTACGCCAGCGCCGACGCCGCGGCCCTGACGGAGCTGGAGCAGGCACCGCGGACGATTCGCGGGGCCCGCGACCTGCTGAGCGTGGCACTGCAGTACGGGAACGCCTTCGGGCAGGGCATGCAGGCCGCGGCCCTCAAGCCCGCGGACTTCTTCGGCAACGACGACGTGCTCTACCTGATGGAGGACATGGCGACCGGCGAGATCCGCCTGAGTATTCTCTGGGAGTGGCTGCACAAGGGTGCCAGGCTGACCGAGGCCGACGGGCCCACGGGCGTCGCGGAGGGCGACCCGTTCACGCGGGCGCTGTTCGACCGGCTCCTCGACGAGGAGCACGCCAAGCTGCGTGCCGCGTCGAACCGGGACGTGCACGACGACTCCAAGGAGACGACGCTGCCGATCGCGCGGGCGATTGTCGAGACCTATGTCACCGAGCCCGTCAAGCTGCCGTGGTACATCGACCTGTTGAACATCAACCTCGACAACTTCGACCTCGCCGAGGCCAGGCGCCGGATCCGCCGCCTCGCCGACGCCTTCGAGCGCGACGGCACGCGCGTGACCGAGAACCTGGACTTCGTCGCGTGAAGACGTGTGTCGATGCGTGAATCACCGGGCACGGCGGCAGGGTCACACGCGCGTCAGAGGTGCCGATAAGAAGAGACGAGGGCATCGCTCGGACTGAGCGGGCCCAACGGATGCCAGAATCCCCGATGGCAGAGTCACCACTCCTCGACGAGGAGCGCCGGCGGCTGGAGGCGTTGACCAGGTACGACGTCCTGGACACGGACCCGGAACAGGCGCTCGACGATCTGACAGCGCTCGCCGCGCTCGTCTGCGAGGCCCCGATCTCGCTGATCACGCTCGTTGACGAGGATCGGCAGTGGTTCAAGTCCAGGCAGGGCATCGACCTGTCGGAGACGCCGCGCGACGTCTCGTTCTGCACCCACGCGATCCGGGAGATCGGCGTCTTCGCCGTCGAGGACGCGACCGCCGATGCGCGGTTTGCCGACAACCCGTTCGTCACCGGTGCGTTCGGCGTGCGGTTCTACGCCGGCGCTCCCCTCCGAACCCAGGACGGGTACGCGCTCGGCACGCTGTGCGTCATCGATCGCGTCCCCCGCCGGCTGACGGAGTCGCAGGTGCGGGCGCTCGAGCTCCTGAGCCGACAGGTGATGATGCAGCTCGAGGCGCGGCGGCAGCACCGCGCGCTCGCCGACAGCGAAGAGCGGCTCTTCGCCGTCTTCAAGAGCTGCCCGGTGGGCGTGGCCGTCCACCGCTCCTCGGACCGGACGTTCGTGGACTGCAACGATGCGTTTGCCGACCTGCTCGGCCACCCGCGCGACGCCATCGTCGGCGCGACGGCCGACGAGCTGCGGCTCGACATGTCCACGATCGCCGACATTCGCGCGCGCTTCGGCGGCCGTGACAGCGCGAGCAACGTCCCGGTGTCGCTGACGACCGCGAACGGCGAGGAGCGCCACCTGGTCGCGGGCCTGGTGCGCGTCCGCCTGCGCGGCGAGCCGCACACGGTCATCACCGCCGTGGACCTCACCGACCAGCGGCGCGCCGAGGGCGCGCTGGTGGCCAGCGAGTCGCGCCTGCGCCTGGCACTCGAGTCGGCTCGCATGGGCACCTTCGACTGGGACATCGCGAGCGGGGAGCTCACCTGGTCCCGGCGTCACGAGGAACTGTTCGGCTACGAGCCCGGAAAGGGCAGCTACCGGTACGAGGACTTCGCCGCCCGGGTGCATCCCGACGACGTGGCGGCGGTGGACGACGAGGTCGCGCTCTGCATGCGCGAGCGGCGGCCATTCGAGCGCGCCTACAGGGTGGTCCTGCCAGACGCCACGGAGCGGCAGCTCACCGGGCGCGGCACCTTCGACTACGACGACGATGGCAGGCCGCTGCGCATGCGGGGCGTGGTGGTCGACACCACGGCCCGCTGGCGGGCCGAGCAGCACGCCGAGCGGCTCACCCGGGCGTACGCCGTCCTGAGCGACATCAACCAGACGATCGTGCGCGAGCACGACATCGAGACCATGCTCCGGGCCGCATGCCGCATCGCCGTGGACAAGGGCGGCTTCCGCATGGCGTGGATCGGGCTGGTGGACCAGTCCTCCGGCGCGCTGGCCATCCGCGCCCACGCCGGCGCCGACGATGCGACCGTGGCCATCCTCCACAAGCTGATCGACCTCGATCCGCCGGCCGGGTGCATCTACACGTGGCAGGCACTGCGCCGAGGGCACCACGGGGTCAGCGAGGACATCGCCGTGGACCCGCAGGCGGCGTCGTGGCGCGACATCGCGCTGGCGCGCGAGTACCGGACGATGGCTGCCTTCCCGCTCGTCGTCGACGGCGAGGTGCTGGGGGTGTTCAACGTCTACGGCGCCGAGCCGCACTGGTTCGACGCCGAGGAGCTGCGGCTCTTCGACGAGCTGGCCTCCGACCTCTCCTACGCGCTGGAGCAGCACAAGCGCGGCCGCGAGCACCTCGTCTCCGAGGAGCAGCGCCACGCCGCCGAGGAGCGCTTCCGGCAGCTGGCCGAGAACATCCAGCAGGTGTTCTGGATGGTCGACCCCGTGACGGGCGAGGTGCTCTACGTGAGCCCCGCCTACGAGGTCATCTGGGGCCGCTCCAGCGACAGCCTGTACAAGTCCTCGCGCGACTGGTTCGAGGCGATTCATCCCGATGACCGGCAGCGCGTGGCCACCGCGCTCCGGACCCGGTGGCCCGGCGGCCACTACGACGAGGTGTACCGGATCGTCCGCCCCGACGGGTCGGTGCGCTGGATTCGCGATCGGGCGTACCCGATCGAGGAGGGCGGCGACGATCACCGGCGCATCGCGGGCACGGCCACCGACATCACCGAGCAGCGCCAGCTCGAGGACCAGCTGCGCCAGTCGCAGAAGATGGAGAGCATCGGCCGGCTGGCGGGCGGCATCGCGCACGACTTCAACAACCTGCTGACCGTCATCAACGGCGTCGCCGACCTGGCCGTGCTCGGCCTGCAGGCCCAGGACCCGCTCCGGTCCGACCTCGAACAGATTCGACAGGCGGGCGAGCGGGCCGCCACCCTCACCCGCCAGCTCCTCGCCCTGAGCCGCCAGCAGATCCTCCGTCCGAAGGTGATCAACCTCAGCACGGTGGTGGCCAACACCGAGCGGATGCTGCGCCGCCTGATCGGCGAGGACATCACCATGGAGTTCGCGCTCGGCGAGGTGGGTCGCGTGCGGGCGGATCCGGGGCAGATGGAGCAGGTGCTGCTGAACCTCGTGGTCAACGCGCGCGACGCGATGCCGAGCGGCGGCACCCTCGCGGTGGAGGTCGCCGGCGTGGAGCTCGGGACGCGGCAGGCGGCGGGCTCACCCTGACCGCCGGCGGGGAGTACGTGGCGCTCTCCGTGCGCGATACCGGAATCGGCATGGACGAGGCGACGCGCCAGATGATCTTCGAGCCCTTCTTCACCACCAAGGAAGTGGGGAAGGGCACGGGGCTCGGCCTGTCCACCGTTAGCGGCATCGTCCGGCAGAGCGGCGGCGCCATCACCGTGGACAGCGAGCCCGGCAACGGGACGACGTTCCAGGTGTCCTGCCGTGCGTCGGCGAGGAACGGGAGGACCGGCCGGCGCCCGAGGCGCCCGCCAAGGGCGTCGTCGGACACGAGACGGTGCTGCTGGTCGAGGACGAGCCGCCGCTGCGGCAGCTGACGCGACGCATCCTCGAGAGCGTCGGCTACCGCGTGCTCGAGGCGGGGAACGGGGAGGACGCCCTGCGCAAGCTCGAGGAGAACCGCTCGCAGGTGGACCTCGTCATCACCGACGTCGTCATGCCGGGGATGAGCGGCCGCGAACTGGCCAGCCGCATCACCGAAGCCCGCCCGTCCACCAAGGTGCTCTACGTGTCCGGGTATACCGACGACGCCATCCTCCGGCACGGCGTCCGCGGCGATACGGCGCGGTTCCGGCCAAGCCGCACACGCCCGTCGAGCTCCGGCGGCGGGTCCGCGAGATTCTCGACGCCTAGCCGACGGCCCCACGATCCGCCCGCGCCACGCGCCGCTTGACACATTCCGATAAAGGCATATGATGGCGTCGTGCCTCCGATGAGCACGACGTCGGACGTCTTCGCGGCGGTGGCCGAACCGCGGCGCCGCGAGATCCTCGCCTTCCTGGCGCCGGGCGAGCGTCCCGTGAACGACATCGTCGACGAGCTGTCGCTGCCGCAGCCGTCGGTGTCGAAGCACCTGAAGGTGCTGCGGGAGGTGGGCCTGGTGGAGGTGCGGCGCGAAGGCCGGCAGGTGTTCTACCGCACCAACGCGGCCGCCCTGCGCCCGCTGCACGCGTGGACGCAGACCTTCGAGCAGTACTGGCAGCACCAGCTCCACCGCATTCGCGAACGCGCCGAGCGCGGCCGTGCCCGCCGCGCCGGCACCCAAGGAGATCCCGCATGAGCCTCACCCTGCCCGGCATTGACAAGCTGACCCTGCACGTGGCGCACGAGATGCACGTCCGCGCCTCCCTCGAGTCCACGTTCGACGCCGTACTCGAACAGATGGGGCCGTTCAACGAGACGCCCGACGGCACGCCGCTGCCGATGGTGATCGAGCCCTTCCCGGGCCGCCGCTGGTTCCGCGACCTGGGCGCCGGCAACGGCCACCTCTGGGGACACGTGCAGGCCATCAAGCGCCCGACCCTGCTGGAGGTCTGCGGCCCGCTGTTCATGTCCGCGCCGGTGTTCTCGAACGTGCAGTACCGCCTCACGGCCGTGGACGGCGGGACGCGCGTCAGCTTCCAGCATTCGGCACTCGGCTTCGCGCCCGAGCCCATTCGCGACGGCGTCGCGACGGGCTGGACGGCGCTGCTGGATCGCATCCGCGCGGCCGCCGAGGGCCGCAGCACCCACTGACGGATTCACAGTCCAGGAGGACCACGACATGCCGACCATCGACCAGTTGCTTGCCGAGCTCGAGCACGAAGCCGCGACAACGCGCCGGGTGCTGGAGCGTATTCCCGAAGGCCGCCTCGACTGGCGCCCGCATCCCAAGTCCATGTCGCTCGGACAGCTCGGGCTGCACATCGCCACGCTCCCGGGCTTCGTCGCCGCCATGTCGCGGCAGTCGCCGTTCCAGGTGCCCGAGTTCACGCAACCGGCCCCGACCACGGCGGGCGAGCTCGTGCCCATGCTCGACGCAAGCATTGCCGAGGCGCGCCGGGTCCTGTCAGGCCTGACGGAGACGGACCTGGCGGAGACGTGGAAGCTGGTGAAGGGCGAGCACGAGATCTTCGCGGTGCCGGTCGGGATGCTGCTGCGGAACCTGATGCTCAACCACTGGTACCACCACCGTGGTCAGCTGTCCGTCTACCTCCGGGAACTGGAGGTGCCCGTGCCGTCCATCTACGGGCCCTCGGCCGACGAGAACCCGTTTGCGTCCGCCATGGCTGCCGGGGGCTGAGGGGGCCGAAGAAGGGCGTCCATTGATGATTGTCAATTGACGATCGGGCGATTCATTCACGATGGTCGATTTGGGCAGTGGCGCAATCAGATTGCGCCAATGATGCAATGGACCAATGTCGCAATCGAATGCGCAATGGCTCGATGCGCCGACCGCTCAATGAATCGCCAATCGTCAATCGACAATCGTCAATGGACGCTGTTCCCCAGGCTACTGCACCGGAGCCCGCTTGATGCGGGTCAGCATCCGGTTGAACGCCGGCAACTGCTCGCTCAGCGTTTTCTCCAGCCGGTCGGTCTCCGCCTGCAGCTCGGCCTGCAGGTCCTCGAAGATGGGCTCGACGTTGCTGGTCGGCCGGCCCTCTCCCGAGACCACGACGCGCAGGAGCGAGGCGAGCCGGTTGTTGGTCTTGATGGGGAAGTTGAGCGGATCCTGGTTGCTCTGGTTCCGCACCTGGTAGACGTCCTGTTCGACGGCTGAGAGGGCCTGCGTCAGCTGTTCGCCGGCGGCCTGCACCTCCTTCGGCGCGTCCTTGATGCGCTCGGCGATGTCGGTCTTCAGCTGGCGAATCCGGATCACCGCCTGGTTCGCCTCGTTCACCCTGTCCCGGATACGCGTGGCCAGATCCCACTGGAACGTCAGGTCGGCGTCGCTGATCGGACGGAGCGGGTGCTGGACGATGGACAGAGGCTGGGTGACGGCGGTGCCGTCCGCCGTCAGCCGCACCTGGTAGTCCCCCGGCAGCACCATCGGGCCGTTCTGGGTCGCGCCCCACAGCACCATGCCGGGGAAGGTGACGATGCCCTGCGAGTTGAGATCCCACGTGAAGCGGTTGAGGCCGGGCGTCATGGACGGGCCCTGCGGACCGCGCTGGCCGCCACCTCCGCCGCCACCGGTGGCACCTTCCTCGCGGGGCGGCTGGCCGGTAAACGAGCGCACCACCTGCCCGCGGCCATCGAGGAACTCGAGCGTGAGCGCCTTGGGCTGTGCCTTGAGGTAGTAGTCGATGGCCGCGCGCTCGAGGCCGCGGATGGTCTCGGGCGGCGCGAACAGGAACACGTCGGTGAGCGGCGCCTGGCCAATCTGGCGCAGCGTGGAGATGTTGTCCATCACGTAGAAGCTGCGGCCGTGCGTGCCGATGGCCAGCGCGTTGTCGTCCACCCAGATGTCCGAGACGGGCGTGTCCGGCAGGCCCTTGTCGAACGTCTGCCAGTGGGCGCCGTCATCGAACGACACGTAGGCGCCATGCTCCGCGCCCGCGTACAGGAGACCCTGCCGCTTCGTGTCGGCGCGCACGACGTGCACGTAGTCGGTGGCGTCGATCCCCGTCACGATCTTCGTCCAGGTGCGGCCGAAGTCCGAGGTCTTGAAGATGTAGGGGGCCAGATCGCCCAGCAGCATCTTCTTCACCGCGATGTAGGCGGTGCCGTCGTCGAAGGGCGAGCCGTCGATCTGGCTGACGCGGCCGAGGTCCGGCATGTCGGGCGGCGTCACGTTGGTCCACGTCTTGCCGCCGTCGCGCGTCACGTGCACCAGTCCGTCATCCGACCCCGCCCAGAGCAGGTCGATGTTCTTGCGGCCCGGCGCCAGCGAGAAGACGGTGCCGTAGATCTCCGGGCTGTTCATGTCGTGCGTGATGGGCCCGCCCGACTCCTGCATCGTCTCGGGATCGTGCCGTGAGAGGTCCCCGCTGATGGGCTCCCACGAGTCCCCGCCGTTGGTGGACTTCCAGACGCGCTGCGAGCTGGCGTAGAGGATGGTCGGGTCAACGTAGGAGAAGATGATCGGATAGGTCCACTGCCACCGTTCCTTGACGTCCTTCGACGGTTCGCCGGAGAAGAAGCGGGGGTAGGCGCCGACCTCCTTCAGTTCGCCCGTGCGGCGGTTGAGGCGCGTGAGGAACGACCCGTTGTTGGCGCCGGCATAGAAGACGTCGGGGTCGCGCGGGTCGGCCGCGATGTAGCCGGGCTCGCCGCCGCCGGCCGGGTAGGGTTCCACCGGCGGGATGCGGCCGAAGCCGCCGCCGAGGTTGCGGTCGCTCGGCACACACAGCGTGCTGTTGTCCTGCTGCGCACCGCACACGTGGAACGGCAGGTGCGCGGTGGTGGTGACGTGGTAGAACTGCGCGGTCGGGAAGTCCTGGTCGCTCCAGACCGGCGTGCTGGCCGACACCCGCTGCGTGACCGCGCCGCCGCCGTCGTTGCCCAGGACGACGTGCTCGGGGTTGTCGGGATCGATCCAGATGTCGTGGTGGTCGCCGTGCGTACCCTGGCCGATGTTGGTCAGTGTCTTGCCGCCGTCGGTGGACCGGAAGGCGCTGGTGTTGAGCAGGTAGACGGTGTCCTTGTTGAACGGGTCCGTGGCGACGTGCGTGTAGTAGAACGCGCGCTGCCGGATGCTGCGGGCGTCGTTCACCAGCGTCCAGCTCTCGCCCGCATCGTCGGAGGCGAAGAGGCCGCCGTGCTCGTTCTCGACGAGCGCGTAGACCCGGTTGGAGTCGCCGCCCGCGATGGCCACGCCGATGCGGCCCACCACGCCCTCGGGCAGGCCCTTCGCGCGGGTGATCTCCGTCCAGGTCTCACCGCCGTCGGTGGACTTGAAGAGCCCGCTGCCGGGGCCCCCGCTCGACATCTGGTACTCGACCCGGTAGGCCTCCCACATCGCGGCGTACAGGACGTTCGGGTTGCGCCGGTCGATGGCGAGGTCCACGGCGCCGGTCTTGTCGTCGCGATAGAGGACCTTCTTCCATGTGCGGCCGCCGTCGGTGCTCTTGAACACGCCGCGCTCGTCGCTGGGGACGCCGTACCGCCCGAAGCTGGCCACGTAGACGATGTCGTGGTTGGTGGGGTGGACGCGGATCTTCGAGATCGCGTCCGAGCCCTCGAAGCCGAGGTGGGACCACGTCTTGCCGGCGTCCGACGACTTGTAGACGCCGTCGCCGGGCAGGATGTTGCCGCGGATGCAGGACTCGCCCATGCCGATGTACAGCACGTCCGGATTCGATTCCGAGACGGCGACCGCGCCGACCGAGGAACTGGTGATCTGGCCGTCGGTGACCGGCGCCCACGTGATCCCGCCGTCCACGGTCTTCCACAAGCCGCCGCCGACCGCGCCGAAGTACCCCTCGAGGGGCCGTCCCTTGGCGCCCGACACCGCGATCGATCGACCGCCGCGGTCCGGGCCGATGCCGCGCCAGGTGTAGGCGTCGAGCAGGGCGGCTTCGGCCGGCGGGGCCTGCGCCTCGACGGTGGCGGGGGCGGCCGCGTGGCCCCCGAGGGCGAGCGACAGCAACGTGACGGCCGCACCGGGCCATCGCGACGAGCGGTATGCGTGCATGGTCTGGAAACCCTTGAAAATACTCATGAAACGGACACTGACGACGGTGCAGAGTCTAACAGACGACGGCGCGCCGTCCGGCGGCCGGCATCGACTGGCCCGGTGACCGGTGGCGGCTGGACGGGCGCTCGGGGGAGTAGACTAACCGGCGTCCCGGACTCGGGAAGGAGAATCCCCATGCGAAACACGGTGTGCGGCGCGCGGCGCGCGATGCTGGTCCTGACCCTGGCCGTTGCCGGGGCCGCGACGATCGGTCTGCCGGCCCAGGCTCGGGCGCAGGAGGTGATGAGCAAGGAGTCGGTGGCCGAACTGCGCTCGGCGTTCCTGGCGGATCTCGACGCGATGCGCGGGAAGTTCGTGGGCCTGGCCGAGGCGTTCCCGCAGGACAAGTACGGCTGGCGGCCGATGGACGGCGTCCGATCGGTGGCCGAGGTCCTGATGCTGTCGGCGATGGAAGGCTACTCGTTCATCCCGGGCTCCTTCGGCGGGAAGCCCGCCGAGCTCGGCAGCCGCGAGGAGGTCGCGAAGCTGCGGATGATCACCGACAAGGCGCAGATCATCGAGCACATCAACAAGGGCTTCGCGCACGCGAAGGCCCAGCTCGAGGCCCTCGACCCGGCGACCCTGACGGGCCGGCGCGAGGTGATGCGCCAGCAGCGATCGGCGGCGCAGGTGGCGCTCTTCGTCGGCGGCGACCTGCACGAGCATCTCGGGCAGCTGATCGCCTACGCGCGCATGAACCAGATCGTCCCGCCGTGGAGTAAGTAGGGGGCCTGGGGCGTGGGACTTGGGACTTGGGGCTTGGGGCTTGGGGCGGGCGTGGGGCGTGGGGCGTGGGCTTGAAGACTTGCAGACTTGAGGACTTGCAGACTTGAGGACTTGAGGACTTGCAGGCCTGCCAGCCCCCAAGCCTTCAAGCCTTCAAGCCCGTCCCAAAGCCCCAGGCCCCACGCCCCCTACCGTGTCGGCTGCGGCTTGGGCTTCGGATCGAGGCCCACGCGCTTCAGCGCCGCCTCGAAGCCGTTCTTGTCCACCGCCTTGGCGTACGCCTCGTCGGGCGCCACGACCTTCTTGGTGACCAGCTCCATCAGGGCATCGTTGAGCGTCATCATGCCCTGCGCCTTGCCCACCTGAATCATCGACGGGATCTGGAAGGTCTTGCCCTCGCGGATCAGGTTGCTGACCGCCGGCGTGGCGATGAGCTTCCAGAGCCGCCACACGCCCGCCGCCGATCTTGCGGCACAGCGTCTGGGCGATCACGCCGCGCAGCGACTCCGAGCATGATGCGGATCTGCGCCTGGCGGTCGGCCGGAAACTGATCGATCACCCGGTCCACCGTCGACGCCGCCGTCGTCGTGTGCAGCGTCCCGAACACGAGGTGGCCGGTTTCGGCCGTCTCGATGGCGATGGCGACCGTTTCGAGGTCGCGCAGCTCACCGACCAGGACGATGTCCGGATCCTCGCGCAGGGCCGCGCGCAGGGCGTGCTTGAACGAGTCGGTGTGCGTGCGCACCTCGCGCTGGTTGATCAGGCACTGCTGGTTCTCGTGCACGAACTCGATCGGATCCTCGATCGTGATGATGTGGTCCTGCCGCGTCCGGTTGATGTGATCGACCATCGCGGACAGCGTGGTGGACTTGCCCGACCCGGTCGGGCCCGTCACCAGCACCAGCCCTTGTTGAGCTGACAGAGGTTGAGGATGTGCTGCGACAGCCCCAGCTGCTCGGCGGTCGGAATCCGCGTCGGGATGACGCGGAAGACGCCGCCAGGCCCGCGCCGATCCCAGAAGGCGTTGGCGCGGAAGCGCGCCACGCCGGCGATCTCGTGGGCAAAGTCGGTGTCGTGCCGTTCGCCGTGCTCGACGCGGTTGCGCTCGGGCATGATGGGCGTGAGCAGCGACTCGAGGTCCGCGACCGTCAACGGGACCGCGCTCGCGTCGAGGGGCTGCAGGTGCCCGTCCTTGCGCACGATCGGCGGCGAGCCGACCGACAGGTGCAGGTCCGATGCGCCCTGGCGCACATCGCCTCGAGGAGGGCGTTGATGGATGGGGCGGTGGCGATCATCACGGGGCCTCGCTGACGTCGATGATGTGGCGCATGTTGACCAGGAGGGTGGCGCCCTCGGTTTCGAGGTAGCGGAACCGCTCGGGCTCGTGCGTCCAGTCGCTCAGCCGCGCGTATCCCTCAGGCCGAGTACACCCGCACGGTCCCCATCAGCCGGGGGCCGTTCGCCATGCCGATGCTGACCAGGTACTGCGTGGCGGTGTCGTAGCCCGGCGTATCCTGGATCTCGTTCGCGGTGAGTGCCGCGGTCAGGATCTGCTCGCGGTTCAGGAGGACGGCGCGCGGTGCGCTGCCGGGCCCCTGGACTTCGAAGGGGAAGAAGCCGTCGCCTTCGTTGAGGAGCTCGCCGACGCGCTCCGGCCTGGGCGCGTGGGCGCTGGCCGGCGAGAGGAAGAAGCAGCCGGAGACGCGCTCCCCGGTCGAGAGCGTCAGCGTGGCGGCGCTGCGCAGCTTTTCAACGCGATACGCCGAAGTTTCGTGCCGTGGATCCATGACAGTACCTGCTCGCCGCGTAATCGGCGGGCGGGCCTGGAACTTGAGGCCGGATCCGGGTAGGCGGCGCCTGGCGCCGCGGGGAGTCGGGTCAGGAGGCGCCGAAGGCGTACAGCGCGGCGGTGGTGCGGACGTAGATGCGGCCGTCTGCGAAGGCGGGCGTCGCGTACGTATCCTCGCCGAGGTCGTTCACCACGCGCGGGGTGATGGTGCCGCCCGGGTCCACGACCACGACGGCGCCGGCTTCGCTGGTGAAGAACACGTGCCCGTCGGCGGCCACCGGTGACGAGAAGTGCGGGCCGGGCGCGCCGGTGAGCCGGCCCTGCGCGAGGCGCTCGCCCGTGTCGGGATCGAGCGTGGTCACGATGCCGTTGTCGTTGATCATGTACAGCACGCCCTCGTACAGGAGCGGCGAGGGCAGCTGCGGCACCGTGCGCTGGTACTTCCAGCGGATGGCCGTGTCGCTCATGTCCCCGGAGCCGCCCAGCCGGATGGCCAGCATCCCGTTCTCCGAGTCCAGGGCCGCGCGGTAGTACGCCCACTCGTCGCGCGAGAGCGTCCCGTTGGTGTCGAGGTCGGCCACCTCGAACCAGAAGGCCGGGGTGTACTTCGGGAACTCAGTCTTCGAGATCACGCCGTCGCGATCCGCGTCGGCAGTGGGCCACACCTCGTCGGCGGCCGGCACCGTCACCTTGTTGCCCGGGTCGTTCACCGGCGCGCCGTACCCGTTGACGTAGATGGTGTCGCCGCCGATGACGGGCGTGGACTTCATCTCGAAGGAGAGGCCGCCCACCCACCAGAGCTTCCGGCCCGTCTCGGCGTCGTAGGCCGTCAGGAGGAACGACCCGGGCAGGAGGACCTGCGCGCGGCCGTCGGGCCCCGTCCAGAGGATGGGTGTGGAGTGGCCGGACCGTGCTTCCGGACGCTCCACCTTCCAGCGAACGTCGCCCGTCCGCTTGTCGACGGCCATGATGTAGGACCCGACGCTCTGATCGCACGCCAGCACGACGAGGTCGCCGACGATGACGGGCGATGCCCCCATGCCGTAGATGTTGGTGAACGGGCCGAGTGGCATGCTCCACCGCGGCGTGCCGTCGGCGTCGTAGGCGAGGAGGCCGTAGTCGGGGAAGAACACGTAGATGCCATCGGCTTCCACCGCAGGGCTGGGCGACGCGGCGTTGTTGCGCTTGTCGATGACGCGGGTGGTGACCTCGGGCGCCTCGCGCTCCCAGAGGATGCGGCCCCGCTGCCGATCGATGGCCATCGTGATCAGCCGGTCGCCGCGGAAGGCAGTGAGGTAGATCCGGTCGCCCTGCAGGATGGGCGAGGAATGGCCCTGGGGCAGCTCCAGTCGCCAGAGCAGGTTGTGCGCGGGGCCGAACTCGACGGGGACGTCCGCGGCCGTCGAGACGCCCGAGCCGTTGGGGCCGCGGAAGCGCGACCACTCCACGGCCGGCTCCGCGGCGCGTACCCCGCCGGCGAGGCTCCCGGCCCCGGCGAGCACGGCGATGGCGGCAAGTGTGGTGGCGATCGGGAGTCGGCGCATCGGCGGAGTATATCCAACCGACAGCCAGCGCCGGGGCCCGGCCGGGTCCGCTGCAGCGACCCGGCCGTGACCAGTCGTGGGCCGAACGCCGCTAGCGGGTGGCCGTCGCCGGCGCTCCGTCGGCGCTGCGGTCCACGGCAGCGCCCAGCAGGTAGACCGCGGCGATGCGGCGGGTGTTGGTGATGTCGTCGAGCGGGTTGGCGTCGAGGACGACGAAGTCGGCCCGCTTGCCCGTCTCGATGGTGCCGCTCTCGGTGAGCTGGAGCAGCGCGGCCGAGTTCCTGGTGGCGGCCACGATCACCTGTGCCGGCGTCATGCCCGCCGCCACCATGTCAGCCATCTCCACGTGCTGGCTCCACGGCGAGAAGCCGTCGGTCCCCATGGCGATCGTCATGCCCGCCTCCGACAGCTTCGCGAGGTTGCGCGCCTGGATCCCGAACGCGCGCTGCGCCTCCGGCCGATCGGTACTGCCCGCCTGCAGCTTCTCGAGTTCGCCCGCGGGCACCTGGCCGGCCAGCCAGCCAAGGTCCGCGGCCACGCCGCGATCGGGCAGGTTGGGGATGAGCACGACCTGCGGGCGCTCCTGCACCATCTGCAGGAACTCCTCGTCGATGTCACGATCGCGCACGCCGTGGGCGAACGCATCGATGCCTGCAGCCAGCAGCCCCTTGGCGTCCTCGAGGGCGAAGATGTGCGCGGCCACCCGCAGGCCGTGCGCGTGCGCCTCGTCGATGACGGCGCGATAGAGGGCGGGCGACAGCTTGGTGTATGCTTGCCGTCGCGATCGTCCACCCAGATCTTGACCATGTCCACTTTCTGGTCGGCCAGCTCGCGGACGGCCGCGCGCCGCCTCGTCCTCGGTCGTCACCCAGTGCGGCGCCTCGGTGCGTCCGGGCTCGGGCGCCGTGATGCCGCGCCCCGCCGTGCGGAGTAGCGCGCCGCCCGCCACGGGTGTGCCGCGCACGTCGAAGGCCGCCGTGCCCGTGTCGAGGCCGAGGCCGAGGACCGCGCCCACGCCGAAGCGTGCCTTCTGCCGCATCTGGGCCTCGAGCGTCAGGCGGTCGGTGGCGGGATGGATGTGCGCGTCGATCAGGGCCGGAATGACCGTCTTGCCGGCGAGGTTCACGCGTGCGGCGCCCTCGGGCGCCTGCACCGAACCTGCTGCGCCGATGGCCGTGAACCGTCCTGGTCCACGACGAAGGTCGCGTTCTCGATGGCGGCGCCACCGGTCCGTCCACGAGGCGCGCGCCTTCATGCGGTGGCCGTGGAGGCCGGCGCCAGCTCGGGCGCGGACTGGCAGCCGGCGGCGAGCACAAGGCTGGCAAACACGAGTGCCGCGCGGGGCGGACGGAACGACGAGCGAGCAGGATGCGACATGGCGAGTGTTCTCCTCGGAAGGCCGGCACATCCCGGCCGTTCAGCAGGGCGGGGCGGTTCCAGGACGCGCCGAAGCCCTCGGCAGTTCTCCGGTCTTGCGCAGGACGAGCATCGAGCCCGCGCGGTCCCATTCCTCGGCCACGCCCGCTTCCCGTCAGGGCCGTGCAGACCCGTGTGACGCCAGCGCAGTGGTTCTCCAGGCCTTCGTGCGCGAGGCCGGCATTGGGCAGCGCGTCGTGGAACACCACGAGGGCGGGTTGCCCCTCCATCGGCTGCGCGTCGCCCCAGTGCTGCCGCACATCGGCGAGGACACCCTCGTCGCTGTGATCGCCGTCGATGAACAGGCACCCGACCGCGTTGCCGTCGAAGGTGCGTGAGTCGGCGATGTGGAGCTGCAGGCGGCCTTCCGCGACGAACCCCGTGAACAGCCGCTCGCAGACGGCGTGGTGCGTGGGCGCGATGTCGATGCTCTCCACCACCCGCCCCGGCCCCGCCGCGGCCACCAGCAGGACCGTGCTGCCGCCGAGCCGGCGGCCGATCTCACGGATGCCTCCGGCAGTCGAGGCGACCGCCTTCCACAGGCACGCCGCCTCGTCGAAGTTCAGCCGCACAATGCCGCGGTTGCGATTGTCGCAGGTGAAGAGGAACGCCAGATCTTGGAAGGTCGTGGGAGTCATGCGCCGGTCGGGCTGCTCGAAGCCCCACGCACTATACCCGCATTGCGCTGCTCAGGTCACACGACGCCTGGCACCCCGCTTGCTCCTGAACACAGCAACCACGCCGGGCGCAGACGAGCTCGCCTCCGCGCGTACTCGACGGCCACGGCTGAGAAGGAGGTGCACGCGTGACGGCTGCGGCGTTTCTGTTCGGTCTGCTGCTCTTCGTCGGCGGCGTCGGCGGAGGCATGTCGGAGTGCGCCGCGACCACCGGCGAGTTCGACCTCACCGTGGCTGCGCTCGCCGGTCTGTCCGTCGCGGCCGGCGCGGTGCTGATGTTCCTGTCGGCCGGCAGCGGCGGCTATCACCGCCGGAGCCCCGGCGAGCCACCGGGCGACATGGCGCTCGACGAACCCGATGGCCAATCCCAGACGAGGAGTCACTGATGAGCCCCGACCGTCCCAAGCCCAAGACGCCCTCCCTGCCCAGGTCGGAGGCCTCGCGACACGTGGGCCCTGCGGTCCCGCCCGCCCTGGGAGCCTCCCGCGACCACGACGCGCCGCCGATCGGCACGCAGGACCCGTCCAGCATGCCTCGTGCTGAAGACGACGCGCGCGTCTTCGAACAGAGCCCCGAGTTTCAGGACCAGCCGGGCAGCGGCAAACACCTCGGCGGGCCATCCGTGCGGGACATGGCGCGCGCGTCGCAGGCGCCGCCGGCTGGAGACCATGACGACAGTTGAGCACGTCCAGAGACGGACAGGAGGCACGATGGCACGAGCATCCAGACGAACGGAGACCATGCCTCGCGTGAGCGAGGTGATGACAAAGGACCCCATCGCGCTGCCGGCCGATGCGACGGTGAGCCAGGCGGCCGTGCGCATGCGCGATGCCGGCGTCGGCGCCATCGTGGTCACGGACGGCGAGGCCATCCGCGGCCTGGTCACCGACCGCGACATCGTCGTGCGATGCGTGGCGAGCGGTGAGAGCGCAGACCGGACGCTGCTCTCCGACATCTGCAGCAGTGATCGGCTGGCGACGGTATCCCCCCGACGAGCAGCTGGACCGTGCAATCGAGGTGATGCGCGAGCGGGCCGTCCGGCGGGTGCCGGTGATCGAGGATCGCCGCGCTGTCGGAATCCTCAGCCTGGGCGACCTTGCGTTGAACCGTGAGCCTCGTTCGGTGCTGGCCGACATCAGCCAGGCCACCGCGAACCGGTAGCGTGTCCCCGGCCGCCGCCAGTCGAGGCGGCGGCCTTCCTCTGGTTCCATTCGCCACTCTCTTCCGTCACCGTTCGCCGCGGCCGCCTGGCGGCATGGCGTCATTTCGACGCGATGTCGCGCGAGGTCAGTGCCACTCCAGCGAGGCACCACGACGCTCGAGCTGGCTGAGAAAGGCCTGCGACGGTTCGTCGACGGCCGTCACGCCGCCGAGCCGCAGGATCAGCGGCACGCGCTGGCGTTCCAGCGCCGGGCCGCACGCCCACTCCAGCCGGGCGAGATCGCGACCCGTCAGTTCGCCTTGCAGCGCCACACGGTAGACGCCGCGTTCAACCGCCACGTGTATTCGCGCCATGCCGTTCGAAAAAGCAGAAATGATGCCGCCTACGGCCGAGGCCGCTGGTCGCGCACACGCGCTAAGCTCGAACGGTGATGCATCCCCCCACTGATTCATCCGGGCGGTCGAGGTGTCGCCAGGGATGACGAGCGACGATGCCCGCCGCCAGAGCCGGTCGGAGCGCGCGCTCGTGGCCGCCGCGCGCGCTCTTTCGGCCCACCTCAACCTCGAGGGGGTGCTCGGTGCGATGGTGGGCGCGCTCGAGGACGTGTTCGACGCCAGCGCGGCGTGGGTACTCCTGTACGACGCCTCCGCGAGGTCGCTCCGGACGGTCATGCTGCGCGGTCTCGACTCTCCCGCCTACGAGTCTGCGAGCATCCCCGTCGATGCGCCCGTGAGGCCGGCGCAGGTGTTCGCGTCCCGCACCGTGCATTTCGTGCCGGACGTGCGCGCCGAAGGCGGCTGGTTCGACGCCGACGCGATGCACGCCTCCGGTGTCGCCTCGCTCCTGATCGCGCCGCTCGTCTGCGGGGCGAAGGGGTGGGCGTCGTGGCCATCGACACGCCCAGGTTCGGGCCCGATCGGACCCCGGACGCCTCCGAGGTCGAGTGGCTCGAGGCCCTCGGCGAGCCAGTCGGCGATTGCCATCACCAACGCGCGGCTCTTCGAGTCGAGCGAGCGCGACCGGGAGCGGCTGCGGAACCTGCTCAGACGGCAGCGTCGCCTCTCGGGACAGATCGACCAGCTGCGGAAGGAGATGCGTGATGCGTCGGGCGGTGGGGAGTTCGTCGGCGAGTCGGCGATCGTGCACGACCTCCTGCACCAGGCCGGCCTCGTGGCACGCGGCGACACCACGGTGCTGCTGCTGGGGGAGACCGGCACGGGCAAGGACCTGCTCGCGCGCGTCATTCACGAGCAGAGCCGCCGCGCCTCCGGCCCCTTCGTCGCCGTCAACTGCGCGGCGATGCCCGACACGCTGGTCGAGAGCGAGCTCTTCGGCCACGAGAAGGGCGCGTTCACCGGCGCCGTGGCGCGCAAGGCCGGCAGCTTCGAGACAGCGGAACGGGGCACGATCTTCCTCGACGAGATCGGCGACCTCCCGCTCGAGGCCCAGGCCAAGCTCCTGCGTGTGCTGCAGGACCGCCAGGTGCAGCGCGTGGGCGGGAACCGTCCCATCGACGTCAACGCCCGCGTGATTGCGGCGACCAATCACGACCTCCAGCAGGCGGTGCTCCAGCGGCGCTTCCGCCCCGATCTGTACTACCGCCTGTCGGTCTTTCCACTGCGGGTGCCGGCGTTGCGCGACCGCGCGGATGACATCCCGCTGCTGGCGCGGCGCCTGTTGACCTTCTTCGCCCGCCGGCTGGGCAAGGACGTTGACGACATCTCGCCGGAGGCCCTGCAGCGACTCGTCGCGTACCCATGGCCGGGCAACGTGCGCGAGCTGCAGAACGTCATCGAGCGGGCCGTGATCCTGGCCCGGGGCCACGTGATCGACGCCGAGGGCCTCTTCCTGCCATCGACGGCGATGGCCGAGGCCTTGAGCGCCGTCGACAGCACCGCGCCGCCGCCACAGGTGCTGGACGTGCCGGTGAACGGCGGCCCGGAGCGCCCCGAGCCGCAGACGTTCGCGGACGCCGAGCGCGCGTGCATCCTGGAGGCGCTGCAGCACACGGGCTGGCGCGTCAGCGGTCGCCGTGGTGCGGCTGCGCGCCTGGGGCTGAAGCCGACCACCCTCCACGCCAAGATGAAGAAGCTGGGCATCCGCCGGCCGACCGCCGAGCCCCGCGTGGACGACGCAGCCTCACCGGGATAGTCGCGCGCGCCTCGGAGGCGTCCGCCCCACAGTGTTTGCGGAAACGTCACAACCCGTTCGTCCGCTCGCAACCTCGGCTCGATACATCTCGTTGGTCCGGTTGGCCAGCCTTCGCTCGCCCCAGCGTACCGGACCAGGAGATGTCATGACGAATCAGTTGTTCCAGCGTGCCAGGCTGCTCACCGTGGGCGGCGTCATTGCCGCCAGTGCGGCCCTGACGGCACAGAGCCCGGTGTTCTCGAGCTTCACCCCCCTGGCAGGTTCGGCGGGCCCGACCGCCGACGAGTCGATGCCCGTCACGCTGAGCAATCCCTTGTTCGGCCAGCAGTCCATCATCGAGCGCAGCGCCCAGCTCGCCGCCGGCATTCCCAACTCCGGCAACTTCGACATGAACACCGTCAACGAGACCGGCATGTACAAGGGCCGCTACCTGTTCACGGTGTTCGAGACCGGCCAGGGGGGCGTGCAGCGGCACGACCTGCACACAGGCCAGACCGACACGGTCTGGATTGCCCCGACCTCCGGCACGCACGTGTCCTTCGACGCCTGCTTCTGGACGCCCTGGGGCACGCTCATCACCGCCGAGGAGTCCTGGTCCACCGCCGCCGGTGGCTCGACCTCGCCGTTCGGCCGACTCTTCGAGCTGCGCAACCCGCTCGACGCGCCCGGCATCGTGGGACCCATCACCGCGACGAGCAACGACAACGCCGACTTCGTGCACCGCAACATCGTCCCGCGCACCTCGCACGAAGGCATCCAGTTCGACAACGAAGGGAACATGTACTTCTTCGACGAGCTGAACGGCGGCAACATCTACAAGTACCGGTCGGCGGCCAAGATGCGTGACGTCAGCGTGGGCGCCGCGGACTACTTCGAGGCCGGCCAGACCTTCGTGCTGCGCGTGGGCGACGGCAACACGCCCAATGCCACCGGCGCCTACACCTGGGTGCCGTTCACCGACAAGTTCGGTGCGGCGCTGCCGGGGGCGCTCGTCATCACCGACACCAACGGCGTGACCTCCGTGGACGCGCGCAACACGACGGACCTGCCGGCATTCAAGGGCACCGACTACCAGCGTCCGGAGGACCTGCAGCTCAAGCGCGTGGGCCGCAAGGACTTCCTGTACATCGCGACCACGACGACCCACGAGGTACGTGCTGGACCTCACGGCCCAGACCATCTCGGTCTTCGCCAACCGGAACACCATCGACCTGGCCACGGGCCTGCCCGTCGGGACCGCGCTCAACAGCCCCGACAACCTCGCCGTCGACCACGAGGGCAACATCTACATCGTCGAGGACCGAAACGGCGGCGTTGACGATGACATCTGGTTCGCGCGCGATCTGAACCACGATGGCGACCTCACCGACCCGGGCGAGGGCATCGGGCGCTGGGCGTCCAACGGCACGACGGGCTCCGAGTTCTCGGGCCTCTACTTCGACCCGACGTTCGCGGGCCGTGCCTGGGTGAACATCCAGCACCCCTCGAGCGGCAACGATCGCACGATCGAGTTCAGCGCGCTCCGGCCGGGCGCCAAGCCCTAGCGGTCCGGGATCTCGACCGGCGGCTCCGGCACGCTCGCCCGCATGCGGGCGTGCCGGCGCCCCACCGGGTGCGCCGGCCCGATCCGCTACCATGGCAGGACCGCGCGCATGGCAGGCGAACCCGATCGCGAGCTGGTGAGGGTGGCGGACCGCGACGTCGCCATTTCGAACCCGGACAAGGTGCTCTTCCCAGGCCCGGGCCATACGAAGCGGGATCTGGTGCACTACTACCTCGCCGTGGCCGACGGCGCCCTTCGGGCGGCCGGCGACCGGCCGAACGTCCTCGTCCGCTACCCGCACGGCATCGAAGGCGAGTTCTTCTACCAGAAGCGTGCGCCCGCGGGGCGTCCTCCCTGGGTGGACGTCACCACGCTGAGCTTTCCGTCGGGCCGCACGGCCGAGGAGGTGGTGCCGCGCGACGCGGCCACGCTGGCCTGGATGGCCAACCTCGCCTGTCTCGAGCTGCACCCGCATCCGGTTCGCGCCGACGACCTCGATCACCCGGACGAGCTGCGCGTGGACCTCGACCCGGTGCCGGGTGTCGAGTGGGCGCAGCTGCGGGAGGTGGCGCGCGTGGTGCGGGCGACGCTCGGCGACCTCGGCCTCACCGGCTGGCCGAAGACGTCGGGGTCCCGCGGCATCCACGTCTACGTGCGCATCGAGCGGCGGTGGAGCTTCGCCCAGGTCCGGCGTGCCGCGCTGGCGCTGGCGCGCGAGGTCGAGCGACGAGCCCCCGGGATCGCGACGAGCAAGTGGTGGAAGGAAGAGCGGCACGGCGTGTTCCTCGACTACAACCAGAACGCCAAGGACCGCACGGTGGCCGCGGCGTACTCCGTGCGTGCGCGGCCCGACGCCCGCGTCTCGGCGCCGGTCACGTGGGACGAGCTCGACGAGGCGGCCCCCGAGGACTTCACGCTGGCGACCATGCCCGCCCGCGTCGCGGCTGTCGGCGATCGCCATGCGGGCATCGACGAGGCGGCGGGCACGCTCGACGCGCTCCTCGATCTGTCGGCACGGCACGAGCGCGAGGGCCTGGGCGATGCGCCCTGGCCGCCGCACTACCGCAAGCAGGACGGAGAGCCGTCGCGGGTACAGCCGTCCCGAGCGCGGACCGGGACGGGGCGGCGGGTCCCGAGCCGCCCGCTGATCGAGATTGCCCGCGCGCGCGAGCGCGAGGCCGCCCTGGCCGGCCTTGAACGCTGGAAGGCCCGTCACCCGGATGCCGCGGCCCACCTGCAGCCGGCGGACGTCCTCGTGGACGCCATGCGCGGCCGCTTCCGGACGTGGACGCGCATCCGCGTCAACCTGCAGCACGTCCCCGAGGCGGTGCGCCCGTCGCAGGAGGCGCTCGACCCCGACGAGACGCCCGATGACTGGGCCGGCGTCAGTCCCGGGACCGGCCGGCGCCGAAGACCTTCGCGAGCTCGAACGGAGGAGTGACCTCCAGCTGATCGTACCGGCAGTCGGACGGCGCCTTGTCGGGCCGCCAGCGCCGGAAGATGGCGGCGTGCCGGAAGCGCGAGCCCTGCATGTGGTCGTGCATTTGACCTCGCACACCCGTTCCACGCGCAGCGGCTCCCACGACAGGTCCTTGCCCGCGCTCCACCGGCTCTGTCCTCCGGGCATGCGGGTGCCGGGTTCCGCTGGCGCCGCCCACGCGCGCCAGGGATGCGACTCCAGCGCATCGGCTCGCAGCGGGGCGAGCTCCTCCACCAGTTGACGCCGGACGGCGGTGGTGAACGCCGAGGTGACCCCCACGTGCTGCAGGGCGCCGGCCTCGTCGAAGAGGCCCAGCAGGAGCGAGCCCACCAGCTCGTTCGGGCCCTTCGCGTGCCAGCGGAAGCCGGCGACCACGCAGTCGGCGGTCCGCACGTGCTTGACCTTGAACATCGCCCGCTTGCCCGGCACGTAGGGGCCGTCGGCGGGCTTGGCGATGACGCCGTCGAGGCCCGCACCCTCGAAGCGGGCCAGCCACTCCTCGGCGACCCGGGCGTCACGCGTGAGCGGCGTGAGATGCAATGGCGGAGCAGCGCCGTCCAGCAGGTGCTCCAGTGCCGCCCGGCGAGCGTCCTGCGGCTCCGCGCGGATGTCCCTGCCGTCGCGGGCCAGCAGGTCGAACGCCACCAGGGACGCCGGGATCTCGCGCGCAAGCTTCGCGACGCGAGACGCCGCCGGGTGCAGGCGCATCTGCAGCGCGTCGAAGTCGAGCCCCTCCGGGCCGGCGATGACGATCTCGCCATCGACGACGCAACCGGGCGGGAGGGCGGCGAGCAGGGCCTCGCGCAACTCGGGGAAGTAGCGGTCGAGCGGCTTCAGGTCGCGGCTCTGGATGTAGAGATCGTCGGTCCCGCGAAACACGAGGGCACGGAACCCGTCCCACTTCGGCTCGTACAGGAAGCCGCCCTCGGGCACCGACTCGGCCACCCGCGCCAGCATCGGTTCGACCGGCGGCTCAATCGGAAAGCGTGGCTCGGACATCGTGATCCACGGCGACGGGCTGTCGTCGATCCAGCCTGGGCGGACGGTGGCCGCGCCTGGAGGCCGACGGATCCAGCGGGGCGTAGTCGAGCTCGGCGTTGTCGGCCGCACACCGCAGCAGCAGGCCGCCGCGACTCATGTCTCCGCGGCCGATGAACGACGTCGGGAAGTGGAGGCGCGTGCCCAGGGCGGGCGCCAGCACGTCCACGTACTTCTGCGTGGCGATGCTCCCGAGGAGCACGACGGTGGCGTCGGACGAGAGCCGCTGCGCGAGCGTGTCGAGGTCGCGCGCCAGCGGTTCGCGATAGGCCGAACCGCCAGAGGCAATGTCGGTGCGCGCAAACTCTTCGAGGAGCGCCAGCGAGACCGGCATCTCTGGCGGCTGCAGGCCTCGTGTCGGCGTGATCACCAGGCTGGTGGACTCCGGCCCGTTGACGCGATTGAAGTGAAGGGCGTAGGTGAGCTTGCCGCGGAAATAGAGGCCGCTCATGAAACTGAACGCCTCGCCCAGCCGGAGCTGGCCCTCGCGCAGACGCACGGCGAGCGGAGAGGCCGCGCCCGGTCGCATGAGGATGGACGCGCGTCGTCCGCCGCAGTGCGCGGGCGACAGCAGGAACACCTGGCGAAGGCGTGGAGGCGGCGCAGCCATGGCGTGCGGGCATCGTACTTCGGAACGGCGTGGCGCCGTTCCGGACGAGACGGGGAGGCGCCGGCAGTCCCGGCGCCCCCCAGTGCGCTACCGGCGGCGCGCCGGCTTCCGAGCCGGTGTCCGCTTGCGCTCCTGCGCCGTCCGCGCGGGAGTTGGTTCGACCGCCGGTTGCGGCTCGCGACTGAAGAAGCGGCGCGGTGCGGCCTCGAGGAAGGCCTTGCCCGGCAGCGGACACACGCCCTCGTCGGCCACGACGTGTGCGGCGTCCAGCAGCGGGGCCGCCCCGGCGGTGTGGCCGATCGCCTTGAGGTGGTGGTAGGCGTCGGCCACGAACTGCACGGCCACCGGGTTGCCGGACAGTTCCCGGCCGGCGTCCTCGGACAGGACCAGCGCAACGGCATCGACCAGGACCGACGGGGTGCCTGCCAGCTGCCCATCCGCCTCCGCCACCGACCCATCGTCGAACGCCAGGCCTGCCACCCGAGGGGCGATCACCATCGGGTGGGCGCCGGCCTTCGTCACGCGAGCGATGAGTTGCTTGACGAGGTCCGCGTCCGACCCATCGGCCACCAGGATGCCGACGGTGCGGCCCTCGAGCGTGTCCGGCATCCGGCCCGCGATGCTGAGTACAGGCGACGGCTCCATGTCGATGGGCGGCCGCGCGGCCGGGCTCGGCGGCGGAAGCGCCATGCCGAGGCCCTCGGCGATGCCTGCCGCCAGCGGCTCGTCCACGTTCCGGACGTTTCCGACCACGCGCTCGCGGACGTGGGCGGCCGTCACCTTCGACAGCTCGAACACGAAGGCCGCGCGCACGTGCGCCTGCTCGACCGGCTGGAGCGAGCGGTAGAAGAGGCGGGCCTGGCTGTAGTGGTCGGCGAAGCTCTCGGGACGCACGCGCAACGTGTCGCCCTCGACGCGCGCCGCTGCCGTCGGGAACCCACGGTCGGGCGACTCGCGCGGGCCACCGTCCTCGCCCAGCGCCGACAGGCTGTTGGGCTCGTAGTTGGCGCGGCCGGAGGGCACCGCCGTCTGCATGTGCCCGTCGCGCTGGAAGTTGTGGAACGGGCAGCCCTTCGGGGCGTTGATCGGGATCTGGTGGAAGTTCGGCCCGCCCAGGCGCGAGAGCTGCGTGTCGAGATAGCTGAACAACCGGCCCTGCAGCAGCGGGTCGTTGGAGAAGTCGATGCCCGGCGGCACGTTGGCGGGGCAGAAGGCGACCTGTTCGGTCTCCGCGAAGAAGTTGTCGGGGTTCCGATCGAGGACCATCCGCCCGACGATGCGCACGGGCACGACTTCCTCGGGGATGAGCTTGGTGGCATCGAGGACGTCGAAGGGCAGGCGCTCGGCCATGGCCTCGTCGAAGAGCTGTACGCCCAGGTCCCACTCCGGGAACGCGCCGCGCGCGATGCTCTCGAAGAGGTCGCGCCGATGGTAGTCGGGGTCCGCGCCCGCGATCTTGACCGCCTCGTCCCAGACCGTCGATTGCAGCCCGAGCCTGGGTTTCCAGTGGAACTTGACGAAGCTCGACCGGCCCTGTGCGTCGAGGAACCTGAACGTGTGGATGCCGAACCCTTCCATCATCCGCAGCGACCGCGGCAGGGTCCGGTCCGACATCGCCCAGAGCACCATGTGCGTTGACTCGGGCATCAGCGACACGAAGTCCCAGAACGTGTCGTGCGCGGTGGCCGCCTGCGGGTAGCCCCGATCCGCCTCCATCTTCACGGCATGGATGAGGTCCGGGAACTTGATCGCGTCCTGGATGAGGAAGACGGGGATGTTGTTGCCGACGAGATCCCAGTTGCCCTCGCGCGTATAGAACTTGACGGCGAACCCGCGGACGTCCCGCGGCGTGTCCACCGACCCCGCTCCGCCGGCCACGGTGGAGAACCGGGCGAAGACGGGCGTCCGCTGCCCCGGGCGCTGGAAGAGGTCCGCGCGCGTGACATCGGCCAGCGACTCCGTGAGCTCGAAGTACCCGTGCGCCGCCGAGCCGCGCGCGTGCACGATGCGCTCGGGAATCCGCTCGTGGTCGAAGTGGAACATCTTCTCGCGGAAGACGAAGTCCTGCAGCAGGACGGGGCCGCGCTGACCGGCGGTGAGCTGGTTCTGGTTGTCGGCGATCGGGATGCCCTGATTGGTAGTGAGGACGGCATCTCGTCCGGAGGCTACCTGGTGCGTGGCGCCTCCAGCCGACTCCGGCTTCGAAGTGCGGGTGGACGTCCGGGACGTGGTCTTCGCGCGCGCCTTCGCGGCGCGTGATGGTGGGGTGGTCTTCCTGCTTGGCATGCGTCTCCTCGGGGCGCGTCAGGCGCCCGAGCCATGCACGAGAGCAAGACGCGCGCCCGCGCCAGCGCCGCGATTCGGGGTGGCGGTGTGCGGATGCGCGCTCGGACGATCCCGCGAGGTTCCGTACGGACCGCGCACGGACGCGCGCGCCGCGCGCGGACTTCCCAGATTGAGAAGAGCCGTTCCTACGGACCTCGTGAGGCCCAGGCCGCGCCCCTCGAATCCGGCCTGAATCCGGCCGGTTCGGCAGCCCGAGCGTGGATCGACGCTTGCATTCCGAACCTCGCCATGCGCGTCAGGTCTTCTCCTCACCTGAGCCGCACGCGACGGCTGCGACACCGGGGCGCGATGCCCTGCACGCCAGCCCTCGTCCGGCGTGCGGCCGTCATTCCGGTCGTGCTGGCCCTGTTCCTCGCCGGGTGCTCGTCCACCTCGTCCACGGTGACCGCACCCACCGCGAGCCGGTGCCCGGTGTCCCTGTCGGTGACGCCCACCTCCGTGGGCCTCCGGCGGCGACGGCGAGATCGCCATCGCGGTGAACCGCGACTGCACCTGGGAAGCGCGCTCCGAGAGCGGCTGGATCCAGCTCGTCGGGCCGACCAGCGGCCAGGGCGACGCCCGACTCACGTTCACCGCCGCCGCCAACGCCATCGTCACCAGCCGGCAGGGCAGCGTGTCGGTCAACGACTCACGAGCGCAGCTCACGCAGTCGGCGGCCGCCTGCAGCTATGACCTGAGCGCCAACGGCGCCAGCGTCGCCGCCGACGGGGGCAGCGCGAGCGTCCGCGTGTCGGCCCAGGACACGTGCCGCTGGACGGCCGAGAGCCTGGTTGACTGGGTACGCGTGGACGCCGGCCGTGCGGGCGATGGCACGGGACAGGTCGCCCTCAGCGTCTCGCCCAATGCGGGTGTTGCGCGTCAGGGCATTGTGATGGTGGCGGGGCAGGGCTACGACGTACTGCAGGCGGGCGCGCCTCTTCCGCCCACGCCCACACCCACGCCAACCCCGACACCCACGCCAACTCCTACGCCGACACCAACGCCGACGCCGACTCCAACGCCGACGCCGACGCCGACTCCGACTCCGACTCCGACTCCGACCCCGACGCCGACTCCAACACCGACTCCGCCGGTGTGCACGTTCTCGGTGTCACCGACGGCCATACGCGCCGCTGCGGACGGCGGCGCCGACGCTGTGTCCGTGCAGGCGTCGGACTCCCGCTGTGCGTGGACGGCGTCGAGCAACACGTCGTGGGTCACCCTGGGCGCGTCGGGAGGTGTCGGGAGCGGAAGCCTGCGATTCGACGTGGCCGCCAACGTCGGAGCCGCGCGCTCGGGCACCGTGACCGTCGCCACTGCCACGGTGACCATTTCCCAGGAGGCGCCTGCCGAGATCGAACTGCAGGGCCGCATCGACAACCTGTCCGGGCAATGCCCGAACCTGACGTTCACGCTCGAGGGACGCACCGTGCGGACCGACGGCAACACGGTGTTCGAGGATCGGTGCGACCGCCTGCGCGACCGCCGCCAGGTGACGGTCTGGGCCCTGCCGGAGCCCGGAGGGACGCTGCGGGCCACCCGGCTTCGGCGAGGAGACTGATGACGCAGGCAGCCCGTATCCGACTCGCGCTCTTCGTGTGCGCGGTGCTCCAGTTGAGCCAGGTGCCGGCTCGCGCGCAGGATTCCCTCGTCGACACGCTGTCGTTCCTGCTCACCAACCAGGGAGTGCCCACGGGCGACTTCGTCAAGGACCAGGAGTCGGCCGAGGTCACGCGGGACACCATCGCCCGGCTGCTCGTCGCCGAGCTCACCACCACGCCGCTCAGCTCGTCGTCGGGCGGATTCTCATACCGGTTCAACCCGATGCTGGGCACGGTGGAACGGGCGAGCGAGAGCTTCGGCCCCTTCTTCACCGAACGCAGCCTCACCGTGGGGCGCAACCGCGCGTCGATCGGGGCGCAGGCGCAGGTGGCGCGCTACACGCGTCTGGACGCCTACGACCTTCGCGACGGCAGTTTCGTGACGACCGCCAACCAGTTCCGTGACGAAGCGCAGCCGTTCGACGTCGAGGCGCTCACGCTGCGCCTGACCTCCACGACCATGACGCTCTTCGGGACGATGGGGGTGCACGACCGGGTGGACATCGGGGTCGCGGTCCCGCTGGTGCGGTTGTCCCTCGAGGGGTCACGCCTCAACACGTACCGCGGCGTCAGCTTCCTGCAGGCGAGCGCCACGGCCGATGCGACCGGATTCGGGGACGTTGCCGTCCGCGGCAAGGTCAACCTGCTCGATCGCGGCGGCAGCGGTGTCGCCGTCATCGAGGAGCTCCGCCTGCCCACGGGCCGATCGTCCGAACTGCTCGGTGCAGGGGAGGCGTCCCTCCGCTCGGTGGTCGTCGCCTCGTCCGAGGTGGGCCGCATCGCGACCCATGGCAACCTCGGCATCACCCTGGGTGGGATCTCTAACGTGATCGACTACCGCGGCGCCGTGACGCTCACGCCCGTGCCGCGCGTCACGATCGTGGGCGAGCTGCTCGGACGGCGCATCGCGGACGTCGGAACCATTGCGCAGGAGCGGGTGCCGCACCCCTCGCTCGTCGGCGTGGACACCATTCGCCTGGTGAGCACGGGCGAAAGCGTCAACACCGCGTCGCTGGTCGTCGGGACGAAGTGGAACGTCACCGAGACCTGGCTTGCCAACGTCAACCTGGCGGTGCCGCTGACCGAGCGTGGGCTGCGCTCCGCAGCCACGCTCGTCTTCGGTGTGGACTACGCGTTCGAGTGGTAGGGCTCAGCGCGCGGCCGCGCTGGTAATCAGCCAGTTGTCGTCGGCCTTCCGGACCCGGAAGCGCCACTGACGCGCCTCGGTGCGGCTGTACTGCTCGCCGATGCGCGGCACGTAGGTCGTGACGCCGCGGCACTCCACCTCGCCGGCTTCACCCGAGATGTTCAGACGGCAGCGGTCGAACGTCACGCTCTGGGACCGCAGGCCACCGAACGCCCTGGCGAGGGCGCGTTCGTTCACCGTCGGCCACACCGCCTTCACCTGCCCGGCGTCGCGGCGCGCGTAGGCGCGCTGCAGGTGCTGCAGCGCCATGGCGATCCCGTCGTCTGCCGAGACGGCCACCGGGATCGCGCTCGCCGTCTCGCCGCGCGGGACGTCGCGGTCGATGCGCTCCGGCGTGGCGATGTCGGGCTCGGCCACGGCAGCGGCGACCGTCGGCGGCGCGTCGGGGACCGCATCGGGCAGCAGCGTGGCCGGCGAGCGATCGATGGCGGCGGGCGCGACCGCGGGCGCGGCGGAGGCCATCACGCCGCGGGTGCGCGGTTCGGCCGGGCGAGCCGCCTGGCGGGAGGCATCGGGCGACGTGGATGCGTCACGGCGGTCTGCCACACGAACGGGATCGGCAGCGGGCCGCTCGATGCGCGCCGACGCCCGGGCGTCGGTTCGGCGGGTGTCAGCCGCCAGGCGGGACTCCGGCACCGGTGCGTCCGGGACATCTGAACGGTTCAGTGGCGCCGCGACGGCGGGACCGGAGGCCAGCGCCGCCAACGGCTGCAGGGCGTCCGCATTCAGGGACTGCGCCAGGCCGGGTGCCGGCGTCTCGCCGCCCCGGTCAACCGGGCGCTCGGCAATGGACACCAGCAACACCGCCATCGCCGTGGACAGGACGGCCGTCGCGCCACGGAAGCCAAACTGTGGCATCGATGCGACGGCAGCCCGGCTGAACTCCCGAGCGGTGTGTTCCCAGGCGTCAACCCGGCGCAGGACGCGGACAGATGTGGTGCGCGCGCTGCCGAGGGCTCGGGACGCCAGTGGTGCGGCGGCCGCCTGCCAGGCTGTCACCGATCGCGCGGAGCGCCGCCACGCGCGCGACGCGAGGGGAGCCACGCCCGCGGCCGTCTCCTGCAACCGCCGGCCGCCCGCTGCCGCCCGACGGGCCGTGGCCGCGCCCGCCCCGGCCATCAGGGTCGTGCTCGTCTTCACCAACGATCGCGTTGCGCGGCCGGCGGCCCGGGTGCCGTCGCTCACGGCCGCGGCTGCCACCGTCGCCAGTCCTGCGGCGCGTGCCCGCGCCGCGACCCACTGGCGCGAGGAACGCTCGCGCGTCGATGCCGCGGCAGTCCGGGCAGCGGCCGCCCACTGGCGGTTGCCGCCCACATGCGGTGCGGACTCAGGCGCCGCGGCGCCGGCCGGCTCCGGCCGGTCCACCACGGGCGACGACTCCGGCAGGAACTCGTCGAGGGCTGCACTCTCGCAGGCTGCCACGGTGTCCGCAGGCTGAACGGGGAACGCATCCAGTGCCGAGGTCACGGGCCCGTCGCCGTCCAGCTCGCGTGCGGCGGGGAGCGCGTCCGGAGACGACGCATCTGGCGCGGTCTCGCGCAGGGCCGCCGTGGCCACGGTGTCGGTCTCCGGCACGCTCGCCGGGTGCAGCAGGAGTGAAGCCACAGACGAGGCGTCGGCGACCGCGTCCTCGCGCGCCGCTGGCGCGTGCGCCGCCACGTCCGGTGCCTGCCCGGGTGCAGCGGTCTTGCCGAGTTCGTTGTAGCGCAGCCGGGTCGCCGTGCGGATGTCGACGACCGGAGATCCCGGGATGGGAGGTCCCGGAATGATGAAGAGCGCGACCTCGGGCTCGTCGCCCTGCAGCGCCGGGGGACGCGCGGGCGGCGCGGCACTCGCCGGAGACGTCGTCGGAACCTGCGTCTCCTCCTCTGGAGCCGGGGGACGGCGTTTCACGGTGGCCTCGCAATCTTGTCACCGACGATGCCGCCACGCTGTTGTGACGGCGACGCCGACGTCGGCGACGGTTTGAACGGCAACCCTCATCATCCGCCTGAGGGAGAGGCCCGGTCAAACTCAGCAGCACGCATTTTTCGCGGCCGTTGCGAGCCCTTCACGCACGGCGCGAGCAGGGGCGCGCCGGAGCCGAGCGCGTCCGGTGTCTAGGGCGTCTCGCGCACGACCAGCGACCGGCCGGCGTACGCCTCCGGCTTCACGCCGGTGACCTGCTGCGTATGGCGGCCGTGTGCGCCCATGAAGGTGACCTCGACGGTCACCGGGGCGAGGGAGGTGAGGCCGACGTGCACCGGCGCGGCGCGCTGCGTGTTGTAGCCGCCGCCGGTGAGCACCTGGCGCGAGGCCAGGACGCGTCCGCTCGCGTCCTTGATCCGGACCTCCGCGCCGAAGCGGGTGTGATGCCCCCTGGCGTCGAGGACCAGCACGCTCAGGCTGCGGCGCTTCGCTTCGTCGGGCATGGTGTTGCGGAAGAGGAAGTGCCCGCCCTCCTCCGTGTAGCCGTCGGTGAGGCTCAGGTCGAGCGCGCCGTCGAGGTCGTAGTCAACCAGCTGCACGCCGTGGTCCCCGAGGTTGAGCGGGCTGGCCTTCGTGAGCACGTTGACGAAGCCCTTCGGGCCATCGTTGCGGAACAGGGCATTGGCCGGCGCCTGCTGGCCGACGGGGCCCTCGTAGGACATGACCGACAGGTCGAGGTCGCCGTCGTTGTCGATGTCGCCCCAGTCGGCGCCGACGGCGTGGTTCTCCACGGCCAGGCCGAGCTGCGGCGCCACGTCGGTGTAGGTCCCGTCGGCGTTGCGGCGATAGAGCTGGTTGTGGCCGTAGTTGGGCACGAAGATGTCGAAGTCGCCGTCGTTGTCGAAGTCCCCGATCGCGCAGCCGACGCCACCCTCCTCGGGCGTGCGGGGCGGGCCCGCGACACCGATGGCCGCAGCCACGTCGGTGAACGACGCCCCGTCGTTGCGCCACATCGCGTCGGTGCCGCCCGCCTGGTTGGCGAGGAAGAGATCCAGGTCGCCGTCCTCGTCCATGTCGAGCCAGCACGCGCCGACCGTGGCCCGGCCGTCGGTGGGGCCGGCGCCGGCGAAGACCGGCGTGAAGCGGGCGCCGTCGTTGCGGAACAGGTGATTGTCGCCCGCACGATCGGTCGCATACACGTCCAGGTCACCGTCGTTGTCGTAGTCCACGAGGTTGGTCTGGCGCGCCGAGCGATTGGGAACCGTCAGTCCGAGCGTGTCGGCGATGTTGCGGAAGCGCTTGCCCCCGTCGTTGTGCAGCACCACGCTCACCTCGGTCTTCTCGGTCGCGCCGCCGACCAGGTCGATGAAGCCGTCGCCGTCGAGGTCTCCCCAGCTCAGGCCGCGGAACTCCTGCCCGCCAGGCTGCGGCATGCCGGCCTCCGGACCGACGCTGGTGAGGACGCCGGCGTCGTTGCGGTACAGGCGCACTTCGCCGCTGCCCAGCGACACCGCGAGGTCCAGATCGCCGTCGTTGTCGTAGTCGCCCCACGCATTCGACAGCGAGTGGGGCATGGCGAGCAGGTCCGCCTGCACTGGCGTGAAGGGCGGGTCGTCGCCGCGCTGCGCGCGAGCGCCCGCCAGCGACAGGACCATGATCGCGATGACGACAGGGAAGGAAGCCGCGAGAGACCGTGTCATGTGTGCCACTCCGGTGAGCGGTGCGCCGCGCGAGCGCCGACGTCGCGCGCGCCGCGTCGTGGGCCAGATGATAGCGCGGGCGGAGGCCCGCCCGTCACGCCGTCTTTACGTCGACGAGACTTCGTGGATACGCCCGTCCGGTACCGTCGAGGTCGGTTCGCTGCGCGCCAGTGCACGTCGGCACGCGGCTCTTTCCCCCCGGAGGTACGCGTACGATGAAGCGATTCACGATTGGTTTGATGCTGGCCGCCCTGCTCGCCGGCATCACGTCGGTCACGACCGAGGCGAGCTTCCCCTGGTCGTTCCGGCGGGCGCGGCCCGTGCAGCGGGTGGACCGCGACAAGAGCTTCCGCCGGATTGCGACGTTCGGCGACTATCGCAACGTCAGCCCCGCCGACGCGGCGGACGAAACCGTCTCGGAGATCACCGCGGCCACCGCCGACGGCCGGACGCTGGTCTACACCGACGCGGTGCGCGGCACCATCGGCCTCATCGACATCACCAACCCGGCGCAGCCGCAGCCGCTCGGCGTCTTCCCGCTCGACGCCGACCCGGACGATGCCATCGAGCACAGCCCGACCTCCGTTGACGTGCTGGGGAACCACTACGCCCTCGTCGCGGTTGACACCACGAGCGGCGACTTCGCCAATCCCTCGGGGTACCTCCTCGTCGTGGACATCTCGAACCCCGCCGCCCCCTTCGCCGCGGCGCCCCCGATCGACCTGCACGGGCAGCCGGACTCGCTGAAGATCAGCGCCGACCGCCGCTTCGCCGCCATTGCCATCGAGAACCAGCGCAACGAGGACCTGTGCGTGGGCGGCACCTTCGACGGCACCGAGGCCGACGAGGACGACTGCGTGGACGGCGGCGGCGCCCTCGGCGTCCTGCCGCAGCTCCCGGCCGGGTTCCTGTCCGTCATCCGCCTGGCGGGCCCGCCATCCGGCTGGACGCCGGCGGCCGTGGACCTGACCGGCCTGGCCGGCTACGCGCCTGGCGACCCCGAGCCGGAGTTCGTTGACATCAATCACCGCAACGAAGTGGTCGTCACCCTCCAGGAGAACAACCACGTCGTGATCGTGGACCTGCCCACGTTGGCGGTCACCGGGCACTTCCCGGCCGGCACGGTCACGCTCGACGGGGTGGATACCGCCGACGACGGCGTCATTGCGCTGACCGACGTGCTCACCGACGTGCCACGTGAGCCCGACGCTGTCACCTGGGTCCCGGGTCCGCGCGGGATCGACCGGATCGGGACGGCCAACGAGGGGGACCTCTTCGGCGGCAGCCGCGGGTTCTCCATCTTCGGGCAGGACGGCAGCGTGGTCTACGACAGCGGCACGTCCTTCGAGCAGCTCGCCGTGCGCCACGGCCACTACCCGGACGGCCGCTCGGACAACAAGGGCAGCGAGCCCGAGTCCATCGTGCAGGCGCGGTTCGCCGGCCAGGAGTATCTGTTCGTCGGCAGCGAGCGCGGCAGCTTCGTGGCCGTCTACGTGCTCGACGGCCTGGGCCAGCCCCACTTCAAGCAGCTGCTCCCGGCGCCGCTCGGTCCCGAGGGGCTGCTCGCCATTCCGCAGCGCGACCTTGCTCGTCGTGTCCGGGGAGACCGACCTCGAGGGCGTCGGCGTGCGCTCCACGGTGATGATTTACCAGCTCGCGGGCGGCGCGCCGGCCTATCCGCAGATCCGGTCGGACGACGACGAGACCGGGTCGCCCATCCCCTGGTCGGCGCTGTCCGGCATGGTGGCGGTGCCCGGGAGCCGGACTCCGTTCTCGCCGTGTGGGACTCCGCCTACTCGACCAGCCGCATCGTCCACATCGATGCGTCCGACAGCCCGGCGGTGATCACCGAGGCGCTGACGATCGTGCCGGGCGCCGTCGGCACGGGCGACTACGACCCCGAAGGCATCGCGATCGCACCGGACCTGAGCCTGTGGGTGGCGAGCGAAGGCAATGCCAGCGACAGCCGCCCCAATCGCCTGATGAAGGTGGATCCCGCGTCGGGCCTCGTGCTCGCCGAGGTCGGGCTGCCGGCCGAGATCGTGGCGTGCCGCGCCGCGACCACGGGGACCGTGCCCCGTCGGACGCTGGGCTCCGGGTTCGAAGGGGTCACGGTACTGCCCGGCGAGGGCGGCCGCTACCGCCTGGCGGTGGCGCAGCAACGGGGCTGGAACTACACCACGCCCGAGTGCGAGGACCTCGATGACGATGCCGGCGGGTTCAACGCCCTCGGTGAGCCCAACTGGACCCGCATCTGGATCTACGACCCGTTCACCGGGGCGTGGAGCCACGTGGCCTGGGAGCTGGCGGCGCTGACGCCCAACGCCGCGTGGATCGGCCTGTCGGAGATCACGCGCCTTCCGGAAGGTGACTTCATCGTCGTTGAACGCGACAACCTCACCGGCGACTTCGCCGTCCTCAAGACGCTCGTGAAGGTTGGCGCCGGGGCGCTGGCCGACGGCGTGATCAGCGCCGGCGAGAAGTCCGTCTACGACCTGGTGCCGCACCTGCGCGCCACCAACGGGTGGATTACCGACAAGGTCGAGGGCGTCGCCGTGAACGGCGGTGGCCGCGTGCTGGTGTCCACCGACAACGACGGCGTGGACGACTGGAACGGGGAAACCTGGTTCTTCAAGCTGCGCCAATGCTGGACGCTGTTCCAGTAGTGCACGATCGGCCACGGCGGTGCGGGAGATGCCCCGCACCGCCGGCGGCTGCTATCATGCCGCCGCGGATGGACACCATCGTCGCGGCCGTCTTCTTCGGCATCGTCGGCTCCGCGTAATTTCCTCTACGGCCGCCGTGCCGCCAACCCGGTGGCGCTGGTCGCCGGCGTGCTCCTGTGCGTGTTTCCCTACTTCGTCGACACGTTCCTGTGGACGATGGTGGTGGGCGGCCTGCTGGTGGCGGCCCCGTTCGTCATCGACTACTGAGGCTCAGGCCTCGGCGGCGAACGCGGTCACGGCAGCGCGCTCGCGCCGGCGGATGTCGCGGAACCGCGCAAACACGCGGCGGGCGTCCTCCAGCCCCATCGTGGAGCGCAGCGTCGTGCCCGCGAACGTGTGCCGCAGCATCGACAGCCCGTGTCGCAGGACGAACCCCGGGCTGTGCCGGGCGGCCGCGGGCATGTGCCGCACCTTCATCCATCGCTCCGCCTTCCAGCGCATGAACTCCACCTCGTCGGCGCCCACGTGCTCGGTGCGCACGACCGCCGTCGTGCCGTCGTAGTGGGACACGTCCTCGTCAACGATGAGACCGCGCCGCCGGAACTCCTGTGACATCGGGGTTCGTGGATACGGCGTCGGGTGCTGGATGTAGGGCCAGTCCACGTACTGCCGCGCGAACGCCAGGTTTGCCTCGATCGAGTCCCGCGTGTCGTCGGGATTCCCGACAATCAGCCCTCCGACCACGTACAGGCCGTGGCGATGCAGGTGCTCGATCGCGGCCACCGATGCGTTGCCGACCGTGCGCCCGTGCTCGCGCCTGGCGTTCTTGGCCGATGCCTTCAGGAAGCCGAGGTCGTCGGCGAGGATGTTCTCGATGCCGAGGAAGACGTAGCGGAATCCCGCCCGACGCATCAGCGGCGCGAGCGTGGCGCCGTGCTCGGCGAGGGGCGCCGTCATGGCCTGCACGACGTAGTCGGCGTCATCGAGTCCGTGCGCGAGGATGGCCTCGCAGAGCGCGGTGAACCGCCGGACGTCCAGCGTGATGTTGTCGTCCACGAGGAAGATGGCGCGCGCGCCCCGCTGCCGCGCGTCGCGGATGTCGTCGATCACCCGCTCGATGGCATACGGATGGAAGTTGCGCCCCCGCATCTCGATGATCGAGCAGAAGCTGCAGTCGAAGGTGCAGCCGCGCGACGTCTCGACCACGTCCACCGGCCGGCCCAGCAGCGTGTAGCCGCCAAGCACGCGTGCGTCCCGGCGGGGCGGGGCCAGGGGGGCCGAGGCGAGCCTCGCGACGGCGCGCTCCGGCCCGTGCGCGAACCCCTCCGGCGTCCGCCACGAGAGGCCGGGAATGGCATCGAGGGGACCGCCGGCTTCGAGGCAGCGCAGCAGGGCGCGGAACGTGTGCTCGCCCTCGCCGCGCACGAGCGTGTCGATCGCCGTTTCCGGAACGTAAGCGTCCGGGGCGAGGCTCGGGTCGTATCCGCCGGCGACGATATGGGCACGCGGCGCGAGACGGCGGAGGAGTCGGGCGATGGCGAACGCCGTGGCCCGCTGAAACGTCATCACCGAGAGCCCGATGACGTCCGGCGCCCATTCGTGCACGAGCCGCCTGAGCGTCGCGGCGACCTGATCCTGGACCAGCACGAGGTCGGCAATGGCGACGACGTGATGCGGGTCGATGTTGCCGGCGAGGGACGCCAGCGCGCCGTTGGGCATGCGCACGGCCACCGGCGCCATGTGCTCGAAGGAATCGGGCATCGACAACAGGAGGACGCGCATGTGCGTGCCTTTGGATGGTCGGCGCGTTACAGCACCGCGAGAATGGCGTCCGGTTCGGCCGGCTTCGTGAGGTGGGCGTCGAACCCCGCATCCCGGGCGCGCGTGCGGTCTGCCGCCTGGCCGAACCCCGTCACCGCGACCAGCCGCATGTGGCAGGTCGAGGCCTCCTGGCGGAGCCGGCGCGCCAGGTCGTAGCCGCTGATGTCCGGCAGCCCGATGTCGAGGAGCGCGACGTCCGGCGTGACACGTGTGGCGGTCAGCAGTGCGGTCTCCGCGCGGTGCTCCACCCACACGCGGTGGCCGTGCAACTCGAGCAGCGTGGCCAGCAGCGAGGCCGCGTCGGCGTTGTCGTCCACCACGAGGACGCGTCGGCCGGTGCATGCCGGCGCGACGCTGCCGGTGTCGGCCGGCTCGACCTCGGCGGCCATCGTCGCCGGCACGCGCACCGTGAAGGTCGTGCCCGCTCCCGGGCCGTCGCTGTGGGCGTCCACCTGCCCGCCGTGCAGCTCGACGATGCCCCGGACCAGGGCGAGGCCGATGCCGAGACCGCCGCTGCCCGGGCCCGCCACCTGCGTGAACATCTCGAAGACGCGATCGGTGTCTCCCGCGGCGAGCCCGATGCCCGAGTCGGCGACCACGATGAGCGCGTCGGCGCCCGCGCGCGTGAGGGCGACGCGGATCTCGCCGCCCGCCGGCGTGTAGCGGATCGCGTTGGTGAGCAGGTTGGTCACGACCTGTGACATGCGGTCCGGGTCGGCGTCGATCCAGACCGGGTCTGGCGGGACGTCAACCGTGACGCGGTGGCGCATGCCCTCGATGTCGGGCCGCGCGCCGTCGATCTCGAGCCGGATCAGGGATGCGAGGTCCACCCGGCTGCGGCGGATCTGGACCTTGTTCCGCGAGAGCCGCGTGGCGTCGAGCAGGTCGTCCACCAGCCGCACGAGCTGCTTGAACTGGCGCTGGATGATCTGGACGGCCTGACCGTCGGCGACCTCCCCCTTTTCGATCAGCTTGAGCGCGAAGCGGATCGGGGCGAGCGGGTTGCGCAGCTCGTGCGAGAGCGTGGCGAGGAACTCGTCCTTCCGCCGGTCCGCGTCGCGCAGCTCCGACTGCACGCGCAGGGCCTGCAGGATGCGGCCGCACTGATCGGCCAGCCACTCGGCGACCTGGAACTGCTCCTCGCTCCATTGGTGCGCGCGCAACCCGTACACGACGAACGCGCCGGAGACGGCGTCTCCCGCCCGGATGGGCGCGCCCAGCGCCGCCTGCAGCCGTTCCGGGCCGACGATGCGCGGGAGCGCCAGGTCGGGGCGCAGCGCCGCATCGTCGAGCGCAGCCGTGCGCGCCTGCCCGATGACGAGCGCCGCGAACGAGTCCACCGGCGTCGTGCCCGTGTCGGCCGGGTGCACGTGCTCGCAGGCGAAGGCGCAGCGCCGGAGGCCATCGGCCGTCTGCTCGTAGATGGCCGTGGCGACCGGCAGATCGGCGAAGAGGCCCTGGGTCGCGTCGGCGATGTGCTGGAGCGCGGTCTGCTCGCTCTCGGATCGGCGGGCGGTGTCGAGCAGGGACACCAGAAGGCGGCCGCGCCCCTCGAGCTCGACGTTCAGCGTCGAGATCTGCTCGGACTGCGTCTGGAGCTCCTCGTTCTGGTTGGCCAGCTCCTCGCCCTGCTGCGACAGCTCCTCGGTCTGGCGCAGCAGCTCGTCGGCCTGCTCGGCCAGCTCCTCGTTCTGCTGGGCGAGCTCCTCGCTCTGCGCCCTCAGCTCGTCCGCCGGGCGCTCACTTCGGTCAGCGCGCCCTCGAGCCGATCGCGCAGGCCGATGATCGCGTGGACGGCGCCGGCCGCAATGAGGACGTTGGCGGTCGTGGCCAGCATGCTCGTAGCCGCGGCTTCCAGGAGATCGTGGCGTCGTCGCCGAGCAGGATCAGCTTGCCGGCGTGCATGGCGAGGAAGACGGCCGCCATCCCCCAGAGCGCCAAGCGGTCGCGCGTCCACACGCAGACGAGCAGTGGAATGGCGTAGGTCAGGGGAAAAGGGTGTCGTCGAAGACGACGAGCCTGACCGCGGCCCATCCGGCAACGAGGAGCACCGACAGGCCGACCGAGACCAGGCGGGACGGGGGCTTCGGCAGGTCAGCGAGCATGGCTGCGATACACGCACCGACTCACCGGGCTCAGAGCCAGCCGCGCGTGCAGCCGTTCGGCCTTGCCGACGACGAAGAAACTTCCCGGGGCGAGCGACGCAGCCAGCGCGGCGAACAGCCGCTCGCCCGCGTCGGCCTGGAGATAGATGACGAGATTGCGGCACAGCACGAGGTCCCACGGACCTGCCGGCACCGTCTGTGTCGCATCCGCCAGCCGGAAGGAGGTGGACGAGCGTAGCGCGGCGTTCACCTGTATCGTCCCCGCCGTGCGGCACGAAGTGGCGCGACAGGCGCGCCGTGCCAGGCCGCCACCGCCGCCACCGGGTAGATGCCGGCCGCGGCGCCTGCCACCGCGTCGGCGCGGCAGTCGATGCCCACCAGCGTCGCCCGTTCCAGCAGGTGGGCCTCGGACAGGAGCATCCCCACGCTGTAGAGCTCGGCGCCGGTGGAGCAGCCGACGCTCAGCACCCGCACCGGGCCCGGCCGGCGGGCCAGCGCCGGCACGACCTCGCGCGCCAGAACGGCGAACTCCTGGGGTCGCGGAAGAACTCGGACACGCCCACGAGCAGGGCGGTGAGCGCCGTGCCCGTCTGCTCCGGCCGCTGCTCGAGCAACGCCAGCGCGTCGTCGGCCGTCGGCACGCGCAACGCGCGCAGACAGGCTGGCGTTCGCCGGCGCAGGGACGCGCTCCGATACATGGCCGGCTGGAGGCCCGCCAGGCGCAGGACGCGCTCGGCAACGCCCGTGACCTTGTCGGGAACGTGGAGCAGCGGACCGCGTGGCGCGCGCCAGGGCCGGCGCTCGCCGCGCATCGTGACGCCCGCCGGGGAGCCCGGGTGGAAGCGGATGTGGGAGAGGTCCACGAGTGCCGGGCTCATTCTAGCGCTGTCGCGCTTCGAATGGGCGCAGTTCCGGGGAAACGATCGCGAATTGATTTGAGAACCAAGCTCTGCCATTGGCGAGCCGCGACGTCGTCCGGGCAATCCGCCGGCGCACGCAGGCCGTTGTTCCCGGTGTCGTGCCATGCCGGCACGGCACATCCGGAGGGAGTGCCATGGGAACCATCAGCCTGGACCGATTCGACGTGCCCGACCGCGTCTTCGGACGCGGGGGCGTCGCGCCCATTCGACAGGACCAGTTCCTGGCCGTCTTCGACGTCACCGTGGATCTCAACGGCTGCTACGTGATCGTCGTGCGGCTCGTGGAGGACAACAGCGAAACGGCGACGATCCTGACGTTCGGGACCACGACCTCGTTCGATCGCACGATTGCGGCAAACACCTCGGCGCAGGCGATGGCCTACTGCTTCGATCAGGGCCGGCCGCGCACCTTCAGCATCGCCCCGACCACACCGCCCGCTCCAGGCCAGGCGCCCCTGCAGCCGCCGGGCAATGCCGTCGCGCTCGCGCCGCTGGAGGGGTTCTGGCCGAAGTCCGAGGTGGGCTCGGAGATCGAGGTCCGGCTCGAGGTGGACGTCTATCTCATTCGCCCACGGCCCTGCGGGCCCGACAGCGACTGCCCGGTCACGGCCGTCAACGGCCTGCGCGACACGGAGCCTCGCGTGCAGTTCCAGAGTGGGCTCGTGGACATCGAGCTCATCGACGGCGACGACCCGGCCGTCAACGCGCTGCGGATGCTCGGGACGCAGGGGGCGAAGGCCGCCCTCGGCTTCGCCCGGCCGGGTGACGCCGAATCCGGCGATGGCAGTCGCGCCTTCGCGCTGATCGCCAGTGAGCTGTCGCGGCAACGACGCCGCGCGCGGCGGCTGCAGGCCAGCCTGGGCGACCTGCGCGGACGGTTGCCGGAGCTGGAGCGAGTGCGCGTGGAGCCGCAGGCAGGCTGACGGGCTCGGGCCACGTGGCCATCTTCCCCAAGCACCAGGCCCCAAGCCCCAAGCCCCAAGCCCCA
The DNA here is from genome assembly GCA_041394685.1 of Vicinamibacterales bacterium. Lineage (GTDB taxonomy): Bacteria > Acidobacteriota > Vicinamibacteria > Vicinamibacterales > UBA2999 > VFZN01. Next base: position 2,713 of record JAWKHU010000053.1, on the reverse strand, counting down.
GGCCCTACCGCACCAGGTGCAGCTCGGTCTGGCGGCGGAGCGTCCACTGCATGACGCCGTCGGGCCGCACCTCGGCTTCCTCCTCGACGGCCATCCGCACGGGCTGGTTGTTCCACTCGGGCACCGGCGTGGTCACCTGCATCTCGGTCGAGAACCACATGTTGGCCAGCACGGGCACGTCGCCGCGTCCCGGCACCCCTTCCTGGTAGTCCCAGAGTCCGATGAGGGGGCCGGCCGCGTGCCCGTGGTCGCCGATCGGGTGCGAGTACATCGTGCCGTCGAGGCCTTCGCTGTGCATCTGGCCGAGCACCTCGCGGAGCACCTGGTTGCCGGACAGGCCGGGCTTCGTCTTCTCGAACAGGATGTCCTGCAGGCGGTTGGCGCGGGCCAGCGCCGTCTGGAGGCCCTTCGGGGCCTCGGTTTCACCCTCGCGCAGCACGTAGCCCATGTGCTGGGTGTCGGTGTTGAGGCCCATGGCCGTGATGCCGAAGTCGCAGTGGAGGACGTCGCCACGCTGGATGACCGGGTCGTCGCCGAGCTGGGCCTCTGTGGCGCCCATGCGCTGGATCTCGACCGACGGCTGGAACCAGGTGCCCAGGCCCATGTCGTTGACGCGCTGCCGCATCCACCAGACGACGTCCGCCGTGGTGGTTTCACCGGGCGTGATGACCAGGTTGGAGAAGGCCGCGCCGATCACCTCGTGCACGATGGCCTGCAGCCGCCGGTACACGGGCGCCATGCTGGGCACGCGGAGCGCGAGGTAGTCGATCGCGAGCCGCGGGTTGCGCACCACGCGCTTCTCCAGCTCCGGGCCCAGGGCCTCCTTCATCTGCTCCCATTCGCCCACGGTCAGCCCGTCGGCGAAGTTGTGGTCGGCCGAGATGTCCACGCCGATCGCCTTCGGGTTGCGCTCGCGGACCAGGCGCGCGAAGAGCCGCCACTGGTCCATGCCCCAGAGCTCGGCCTTCTGCGTGGTCGATGTGGACTGCTCGCCGCGGTAGACCTCGTAGAGCCCCCCCTGCGACGTCCCGCCGAGCGCCAGCCGCTCGACCCCACGCTCCGGTCCCCGGTCGTAGAAGACGTAGATGGAGCGCCGCCGTGCCGCGAACGTGGTGGCGGACACGAGCCCCCGGAACACCGGGTCCTCGTTGTACTCCCGCATCGTCACCACCCACATGTCCACGCCATGCGCGCGCATGACGGCGGGAAGGTTCACCTCGAGCCGTTCCTTCAGCCAGGCCTGCTGCACCTCGGCCTGCTGCCGAAGCGTCCCGAACGGCCTCGCCGCGGAGTACGGCCCCGTCTGCTGGGCGGAGGAAGTGAACGGAACGGTAGCGAGGAAGGCGAGGGCACAGGTGGCGATTCGAACACGCTGACGCATGGACACTCCTGTCGGGGTGGTGGACCAGGCGTCATTCTAGCGAACAGGACGGATGGCAGAAACGCGAATTGCGAAAGCACAAGGCACAAGGCAAAAGGCACAAACAGAGACACCACTCACGGGTCGGAGGAGGGCCGCAGTCCGCCACCCCCTCGACCGCTGTCAGTGTGCTCCGTTGTGCCTTGCCGGTTTTTGCCTTGTGCCTTTCCCAGGGTCTACCAGTACTGCGACGTCCCGTAGTACTCGTAGATCCCGGGGACGAATGAGGGGTCCGAGTCCTTCGGCCAGTTGTCCTTGTCGAAGCCCGGGGCGGACTCCAGCTTCTCCTTGCTCACGTCGAGGCGGACGCACTTGTTGACCTTGTCCACCGTGAGCGCGTCCCACGGGATGGCGAAGAACTTGTCGCCCATGCCCAGGAAGCCGCCGAACGACAGCACGGCGTACGAAATCCTCCCGCGCTCGAGGTCGATCATGATGTCCTCGATCTTGCCGAGCTCGTCGCCCGTGGCGTTGACGACCTTGTCTCCGGTGATGGTGCTGGCGGACAGCACGTCCCAGCTCGATGCGTTGCTCATGGTCGGGTCTCCTCACTCACATAACTGAAGCGCGGCCGTGCGACGACCGCACGACTCTGGTCGGCGGTGATTGCAATCGGGTTGCCACGCGAACGCGAGCGTGGATGAGACCAACTCGACACCGCTGGGAGCACGGCTGCCTAGTTCCTGCAATCGTCCGCTCACCTGCGCACCATGCTTCCGGCTGTGGCCATTCGAGTGCCATTGCGCCACCGTCGCGCTGTCATCTCACCGGACGCACGCCCGGCATCGCCCTTGCAGCCTGAGTGACTGCGCTCCATCGAGCGCACACAGGAGGATTGCGATGAAGAGAACGTTCAGCATTCTGGCCGTCAGCGCGATGCTGGTCGCCGGCCCCGCTCTCGCCTCTGCGGCTCAGGTCGACGATGCGTGGGTGACGATGAAGACGAAGGTGGCGCTGCTCACCTCCAGCGACGTGCACGGCATGGGCCTGAACGTCGATACCGTGGACGGCGTCGTGACGCTGCACGGCAAGGTCGAGACGGACATGGAGAAGACCAAGGCCGAGTCCATCGCCAAGGGTATCGACGGAGTGACGCAGGTGAAGAACCTGCTGCAGGTCGTGCCCGAGTCGGCCGAGGACGCCACCGAGGCCAGCGACGACAGCATCAAGGCCGAGCTCGAGAAGCGCTTCGATGCCGACCAGATGGTCGAGGACAGCGGCATCTCCATCGCGTCGGTCAACGACGGCGTCGTCCTGCTGAAGGGCTCGACCGACTCGATGGCCGCGCACGTG
>JAWKHU010000052.1:0-104649 GCA_041394685.1 Vicinamibacterales bacterium | reverse complement strand
TACTTCAAGGGCGACTTCGGGCCGCGGGTGACGGTGCGGGTGCCCGGCGGGGAGGCCGGCGGCTTCGTGAACCTGGTGCCGGGCGCGCCGCGCTTCGCGGACGGCGAGGACGTCGTCCTCTTCATCAAGGCCAGCGGCCCGGCCATCCCGGTCGTCACGGGGACGACGCAGGGCGTGTTCCGCATCAGCCGCGACTCGCGAACCGGCGGGCTCGTGGTAGTGCCGCCGCTCGTCGAGGCGGGGACGGCCCGCGTCTCCCGAGGCGACACGATCCGTCGTCCGATGGCCCTGCAGGCGTTTGGCCAGGCGGTCGCCGGCGTGCAGGTGGCCCGATGACGCGGGCGGTGGTCGCGCTGGTCATCGCGACCCTCACCCTGGCCCAGCCCACGCCGGCGCTGGCGTATCTCAAGTTCGGATTCCGGATCGCGGACCGCACGATCGACGTGAAGTGGCCCAACGGAGCGGTCCCGTACTTCGTCAACGACCGCGACATCCCGGGCGTGAGCGCGAACGCCTTCCGCGCCGCGGTCGCCCGCGCGGCAGCCACGTGGGAGGCAGTACCCGGTACCACTTTGCACTTCGAGTTCCAGGGCGCGACCTCGGCACCGCCCGGGGGGCTCGACGGCCGCAACACGCTGGGCTTCCTCGACCGGCCGGACCTCGACCGCGTGCTCGGCTCGACGAGCCTGCTCGTGGATTCGGCAACGGGCACCCTGGTCGAAGCCGACATCTTCTTCAACACGCGCTTCCAGTGGTCGGCGGGCGACCCCGGCACGGCCGGCCTGGTGGACCTCGAGTCGGTCGTGCTCCACGAGCTCGGTCACCTCGTCGGTCTCGGGCACTCGGCGATTGGTGAGACCGAGCAGACGGCGTCGGGCGGGCGGCGGGTGCTCGGGTCCGGCGCCGTGATGTTTCCGATCGCGCTCACCTCCGGCTCCGTGGCGGACCGCGTGCTGCAGCGCGACGACGTGGCCGGCGTCCTCGACCTGTACGGCACCGACGACGGCCGCCGCGAGACCGGCGGCATCAAGGGCCGCGTGACCCTCGGGGGCCGGGGGGTGTTCGGCGCGCACGTCGTGGCGTTCAACCTGGCCACCGGATCGCTCGTGGGTGGATTCACCCTGGGCGAGGACGGCGGGTTCGTGCTGGCCGGCCTGGAGCCGGGCCCGCACGTGATTCGCGTGGAACCGCTCGACGATGCCGACGTCGAGAGCTTCCTGTCGGGCCCGGTGGAGGTGGATTTCCGTGTGGGGTACGCCTCCACCCTGGTGGTGGCGCCGCGCGGCGGCACCTCCGGCGATGTCGTCGTGACGGTGGAGCCCAAGTGAGGGGCGGGCTGCTGGCCGCCGCACTGGGCGTCGCGTTGTCGGCCGCACCCGCCGCGGCCCAGGGATCGGCGCCCGCCCTTCGTGCGCATCGGGTGAGCGTCAGCGGCGGTCTCACCTGGACCGGCGGCTATGACGTCGGCGATGCCGCGGCAGTGCTGCGCGGCAATGGCGTCGGCGCCACGCCGCCCTCCTTCACCCTCCTCCAGGCCGACTCGCGGATCGGTCCTGCGGCGGGCGGTGACGTCCGGATCGGGTTCGCGTTGTCGCCGAGCCTCACGATCGAAAGCGGGTTCGGCTATTCGCGTCCCGGTCTCACGACCCGCGTCTCGGCCGACCCCGAAGCGGCGCCCATCACCCTCGATCCGGAGCGGCTGTCGCAATTCCTCGTGGAGGCCGGCATCGTCTGGCAGGTGCCCGGTCCTGTGGTGGCGGGCCGGCTGCGGCCGTTCGTGAGCGCCGGCGGCGGCTACCTGCGCCAGTTGTACAGCGAGCGCACGCTGGTCGAAACCGGCCGCGTGTTCCATGCCGGCGGCGGCATGCGCTACTGGCTTCGAGGCGGAGACGGGGTGCGTCGCTCCCTGGGCCTGCGCGGCGAGCTGCGCGTGCTGGTCCGGAGCGGCGGCGTGGAGTTCGCCGACCGCGCGCGCGCGGCGCCGGTGGCGGCCGTGCACCTGTTCGCGGAGTTGTAGGGGCATGTCCGCTGCCCTGGCCGCGACCGGTCTCGTCCGCCGCTACGGCGCCGTCGTCGCACTCGACGCGGTGTCGCTGGAGGTGGCGGAGGGGGAGTCGGTGGCCCTGGTCGGCGAGAGCGGGTCGGGCAAGACCACCCTGTTGCGGTCGTTCAACCGCTTGACCGAGCCAGACCAGGGGGAGGTGCGGGTGGGTGGGGCAGACGTCCGGACGCTGGACCCCATCGAGCTCCGTCGCCGCGTCGGCTACGTGCCGCAGGACGGCGGGCTGCTGCCGCACTGGTCCGTGGCGCGGAATGCCGCCCTCGTGCCGTGGCTCCTCGGGCGGGACGATGCCGACGCGTCCGCGGCGCGGGCGCTCGATGCCGTGGGGCTGCCCGTCGGCGACTTCGGCGGGCGATGGCCGCACGAGCTGTCCGGGGGGCAGCGGCAGCGGGTGGCCTTTGCGCGGGCGATGGCGGCCGGCCCTTCCATCATCCTGCTCGACGAGCCCTTCGGCGCGCTCGACGCCATCACGCGGGGCGACCTGCAGGAGATGTTCCGCCGCCTGCGCGCCGACATGCGCGTGGCCACGCTGCTGGTCACGCACGACCTGCGTGAGGCGTTCCTCCTGGCCGACCGCATCGCCGTCATGCGGGCGGGCGCATCGAACAGGTGGCGCCGCCGCCCGTGCTGCTGAGTCAACCGGCGACGCCGTCGAGCTCTCCTCACGCGTGCGCACGCCCGCAGCGAGTGGCTCGCATGAAGCCCGCGCGGGGGGTGCCGCCATCGTCCTGGCGCTGCTGGCTGCCGGCGGCATGGGGGCGGACGCGCCGGGGATCCACCGGACGGCCGCTGGGGACGGCCTGTCGTGATCGGGTCGAAGCCGTTCGGCGAGAGCTACCTGCTGGCGGAACTCTTCGCCCAGGTGATCGAGGCGCGCGGCGGACGGGCCGTCCGCCGCTTCGGGCTCGGCGGGACCGGAGATCATCTTCCCGCGCTGCAGGGCGGCGACATCGACGTCTATCCCGGTGCTCGGGATCGGGCCTGATGAAGATCCTCAACGAGCCGCCGCAGGGGGACGCTGCGCGGGTCTTCGACATCGTGTCCCGCGAGTTTCCCGCGCGGTTCGACGTGCGATGGCTGCCCCCGCTGGGTTTCGAGAACACGTATGCGATGTCGGTGCGCACGGAGATGGCGGAGCGGCTGGGCCTGCGGACGCTCAGCGACTTCGCGCGGGTGAGCGGGCAGATGCGGGCGGGCTTCACGGCCGACTTCATCGGGCTCCCCGACGGCCTGCCCGGGCTCCGCGCCGCCTACGGCCTCGAGCCGCAATCGGTCAACGCCTCGCACCCGCGGTGAAGTATCAGGCGCTGATGGCGGGTTCGGTGGACATCATCGACGCCTACTCGACCGACGGCCTCCTCGGCCGCTATCCCATCACCGTGCTGGAGGACGACCGGCACTTCTTTCCGCCTACGACGCGGCCGCGCTCGTGCGCGGGGCGACCGCGCGCGAGATGCCCGAGGCCGTCGCGGCCCTGAGTGCGCTCAGCGGGCGCCTCGACGTCCTGCGCATGCGGCAGCTCAACGAACGGGTCGAGGTCGAGGGGCAGGATGCGGCGCGCGTGGCGGCCGAGGCGTTGGCGGAGCTGGGGCTGGCGGCGGACGGCGCGGGCACCGGGGTCACCGTCGATTCCGGTCGCGACCGCGGGTCGTGGCTGGCGTACCTCTGGGACCGGCGCGCGGGATCGCGAGCATGACGGTGCGGCACCTCCTGCTCGCCGGGGCCTCGCTGCTGCTGGCGGTGCTGGTGGCCGTGCCGCTGGGGCTCGCCGTCTCGCGCACGGCGTCGGCCGAGGCCGTGGTGCGCAGCGTCGGGCTGCTCCAGACGATCCCGGGACTGGCGCTGCTGGCGTTCCTGCTGCCGCTGGTGGGCATTGGCGTGATACCGGCGCTCATCGCGCTCTTCCTCTACTCTCGCTGTATCCGATCGTGCGCAACACGTGCACCGGCGTGCAGGAAGTGGACCGAGGAGCGGCGTCGGCCGCGCACGCCCTCGGCATGACCCCCCGCCAGGTGCTCTGGCACGTGCGGGTGCCGCTGGCGGCGCCCGTGATCATGGCGGGCATCCGGACGGCGGCCGTCCTCAACGTGGGCACGGCCACGCTTGCGGCGCTCATCGGCGCGGGCGGCCTGGGCGACCCCATCGTGGCCGGACTCGCGCTGTCGGACACGCGCATGATCCTCTCCGGCGCGGTCCCCTCGGCGCTCCTGGCCCTGGCCGTGGACCTGGCGCTCGGCCGCGTCCAGCGGCTCGTCACGCCGCGCGCGCTGCGCGCACGCTGACCGCCGCAGCCTCGGCCGGCGCGTGTAACGAATCGGCGCGCGGTCGCACCAGATCGTGAAAATCAGCCGTGCGCGGGCAGGTGTCTTGTGTTTTCATAGCCCTTCCCCAGCGCGCGCTTCCCTTTGACCCCTTACGAAGGAGAGCGAGCCGTGATGAAAGTGCGCCCCTCGAGCACTTCCCGGGCCGCCATCGGCGGCCTGGTGGCTACCGGTCTGGCCGCGGCCCTGTCGGTCGCCGCCTTCCAGGCGCCCGGCGCGCTGCACGCGAAGGGCGCGCAGCCGTACCAGGACGACTACGGCTACGGGAACCGGCCCCTCACGCCCGAGCAGCGGGAGGGACGGGACACCTGGTATTTCTGGACCGGCGGCAACCAGAAGTTCTGGGTCGAGATGGCCCGGATCACCGACGGCAACGTCAACCTGCTCAACTACGTGGACAGCCGTCGTCACGGCCACCGCTTCCGCGAGCTCGGCGCCATCACGCAGCCGGGCTGTGAGGCGGCGACGGGGCCCGACCAGTACGGGCTGTGGATGGACCAGTGCGACCAGCCGCCCGTGCCGGGCGTGCCCGGCGAGGCCAGTGGCATCGTGGGGCTCCGCAAGTTCCCGAATCCCCGCTTCGACCCCGCTGCGTGGGACGCGGTCGCCTACATGCAGCACCCGGGGACGATGCAGCCGCCGTACCTGATCGGGATGACGTGCGGCTTCTGCCACATCGGATTCAACCCCATCAACCCGCCGGCCGACCCCGAGCGTCCCACCTGGCACAACCTCGCCGGCACCATCGGCAACCAGTACTGGGAAGAGGGCAAGCTGTTCAGCCTGACCATGCAGCCCGACGACTTCCGGTGGCACGTGGCCGCCCGCCAGCCGCCCGGCACGTCCGACACCTCGCGGTTCGCCACCGACCACATCAACAACCCGAATGCCATCAACACGATCTTCAACCTCGAGTCGCGGCCGACCGAGCCGGAGCGGATGCGCGACGGGACCACGCGCCAGGTGCACCACATCCTGAAGGACGGCGCCGACTCGGTCGGCGTGGCGGGCGCCTCGCTCCGCGTCTACGTGAACATCGGCATGTGCGGCGAGTACTGGGTGACGCTGCACGACCCCGTCCTGGGTATCGCCCGTGCGCAGGCCCCCTTCGACATGGATCACGCGCGGGCCACCTGCGAGGACTGGCGGCAGACGGAAGCCCGGATGGCGAACGCCGAGGCCTTCCTCAAGACGATGACGCCGCTGCTCCTCAAGGATGCGCCCGGGGGAGACCGGTATCAGACGGCCTCGGCGGGCACGCTGGCGCAGGGCCGCCGCGCGTTCGCCGAGCGGTGCGCGCGCTGCCACTCCAGCAAGCAGCCGCCGGCCGGCACGGCGGATGCGGCCGCCTGGTTCCGTACCGCCGTCGAGCAGCCGGACTTCCTGGACGGCAACTTCCTGTCCGACGATCGGCGGCGACCGATCACCGAGATCGGCACCAACGCGGGGCGTGCGCTCGCCACCAATGCCACCCGCGGCAATATCTGGGACCAGTTCTCGTCCGACACCTACAAGGCGCAGCCCGGCGTGGGGCACCTGCGGAACCTCTACAACCCGCAGGACCCGACCAAGCCGATCGACTTCGAGGTGCCCGGCGGCGGGCTCGGCTACTACCGCACGGCGTCGCTGACGAGCATCTGGGCGACGGCGCCCTACCTGCACAACAACTCGGTCGGGACCTTCGTGAAGGACCCGTCGGTGAGCGGCCGCATGACGGCGTTCCTGGACGGCATGGAGAAGATGCTGTGGCCGGAGCGGCGCCTCGGCGTGCAGTCGATCCCGGTGACCACGGTCGAGAGCTGGGTGACGGTCAGCGGCACCGAGCGCCGGGTGCGCATTCCCGCGGGAACCCCGGTGGACTACGTCGCCCGTGTGGACCCCACGCGCCTGCCCGACATCGTGCGTCGAAGCCGGCTCCTCAACCTCATTTCCGACGAAGGCGTGTTCAAGCGCATGCTGCGCAACAACAAGGCCCCGGACTTCGTGCTCGACAAGGGCCACACCTTCGGCGCGGACCTGCCCGACGCCGACAAGTGGGCCCTCATCGAGTACCTGAAGACCTTCTGACGCGGGAGTCTGCCATGCCGCAGGACGTGCTGTTCTCGCCGCTCGCGTTCCGGAACCTCACGGTCAAGAACCGCGTGTTCCGCTCCAACATCTCGGGCCGGTTCGACAACTACGACGGGTCGGGGAACCAGGCGCGCATCAACTGGGAAACCACCTTCGCGCGGGGCGGGGTGGGCGCCATCATCTCCTCGTTCGTGCCCGTCCAGCTGCGTGGCCGGATCGTGCCCAACTACGCGATGATCGATTCCGACGCGCGCATCCCGTTCTGGCGTGCGGTGGGGGAGGCCGTCCACGCGCACGACTGCCGCTTCATCCTGCAGCTCAGTCACAGCGGCCGGCAGCGGGACATCAACGGGATCGAGTACCCGGTCGGGCTCAGCTCCACCAGCCAGACCGATCCGGTCCACGGCTTCAAGTGCCAGGCCGCCACCAAGGCCGAGATCGCCGACATCGTGTCGGCGTTCGCCGAAGGGGCGCGGCGCGCCCGGGAAGCGGGTCTGGACGGCGTGGAACTGCACGGCGCCAACGGGTACCTGATCACGCAGTTCCTCAGTTCCGCGATCAACGACCGCGAGGACGAGTACGGCGGCAGCCTCGAGAACCGCGCCCGGTTCGTCCTGGAGATCGTCAAGGCCATTCGCGCGCGCGTGGGCGCCGACTTCCACCTGCAGATGAAGATCAGCGCCGAGGATCACGACGACGTGCTGGCGCTCTTCAAGCGGGGGCCGTCCGGCAACACGCTGGCCGAGTCGGTGCAGGTGTGCCGGTGGCTGGTCGAGGCCGGCGTGGACGCCATCCACGTGTCGATCGGGAGCTTCTTTCCGCACCCGATGAACCCGAAGGGCAGCGACCTGCCGGTCGACGATCTGGCCGGGGCCTACGACACGATGATCTCCAGCGGGGAGCGGACCTTCCTCAACTACCTGCTCTTCAGGGGCATCAGCGGCCAGATCGCGCGGCGGGCCTGGAACGACGGGGCAGGGGACCGCGACCACATCGAGGGCGCCAACCTTCCGCTGGCACGCGCGATCAAGCAGGCCGTCACGGTGCCCGTCATCTGCACCGGCGGCTTCCAGACGGCGTCGGTGATTCGCGACGCCATCACGCGAGGCGACTGCGATGCGGTCAGCGCCGCGCGTCCGCTCGTGGCCAATCCCGATCTCGTGCAGCTCTTCGCGGCCGGGCACGACCGCCCGCCGCGTCCCTGCACCTACTGCAACAAGTGCCTCGTCAACGTCGTCGAGAACCCGCTCGGCTGCTACGACGTCTCGCGCTTCGCCAGCCGCGAGGAGATGGTGCGCCAGATCATGTCGGTCTTCGAGCCGGCGCCGTTCGCGGGGTGAGGATCATGCAGACGCAGCTCAATCCTGACCGGCGGCGCGCGTGGGCGGTCGTGCTGCTGCTCGGCGCGGCGGCGCTCGCGGCGGCGCTGGTGTCCACGGCGGCGCCGGCCGTCGCGCAGGGGGACATCGCCGCGCACTTCAAATACGGGTCGATCGGCACCGAGGGCACGGTGGGCCTGCCCGCCCCCATCTTCCGTGTCCTCCCCGTCGTCTTCGAGGACAAGCTGCCGAAGCGCCCCGGCCGCGGCTACGAGCGCCTCGGGTTCATCGTCGAGGACAACGCGCCGATGGGCCGTCCGGTCGGCACGACCTATGTCGAAGAGCGCGTACCGCTGGTGGGCCTCAACTGCGCCACCTGCCACACGGGGACGGTGCGGGAGTCGCCCACCGCGCCCCGCCGCATCGTGCTCGGGATGCCCGCCCACCAGATGGACCTGCAGGGGTACGCCAACTTCCTGACCGCCTGTGCCGAGGACCCCCGCTTCACGGCCGACACGCTGATCGAGGCCATCCGCACGCAGGACCCGGACTTCGGCTGGTTCACCGCGCTCGTGTACCGGTTCTTCGTCATCAAGCGGACGCGCGACGGGATCCTGGAGCGGGCGGCGCAGAATGCCTGGTTCAACGACCGTCCGCCCCAGGGGCCGGGTCGCGTGGACACCTTCAACCCCTACAAGCGCATGTTCGGCTTCGACATGCAGGCGGACACCAGCGTGGGCACCGCCGACCTTCCGCCGCTCTTCACGCAGCGCCTCCGGCAGGGGCTGTGGCTGCACTGGGACGGCAACAACGACCGGGTGGAGGAGCGCAACAAGAGCGCGGCCATCGGCGCCGGCGCGACGCCGGAGTCGATCGACCTCCCCTCGCTCGATCGCATCGCGCAGTGGACGCTGGACCTGAAGCCGCCCGACTACCCGCGCCCGGTTGACCAGGCCCGCGCGGAGCAGGGCCACCGCGTTTTCGACACGGCATGTGCGGCGTGTCACGCGTTCGGCGGGTCGCGCGTCGGCCAGGTCACCCCGCTCGCCGACGTCGGGACCGACCCCGAGCGCGTCCGGTCGTTCACGCCGGAGCTGGCGGCGAAGATGAACACGATCGGCACCGGCACGCCCTGGCAGTTCTCGCACTTCCGGAAGACGGACGGCTATGCGAACATGCCGCTCGACGGCGTCTGGCTGCGGGCGCCCTACCTGCACAACGGCTCGGTGCCGACGCTGCGGGCGCTGCTGTTCCCGGCCGAGCGGCCGGCCGTGTTCTATCGCGGCTACGACGTCTACGACTTCGAGCGCGTCGGGTTCGTGGCGGATGGCGCGGATGCCGAACGCGACGGCGTTCGCTTCGACACCACGCTCCGCGGCAACGGCAACGGCGGACACCTCTACGGGCAGGACCTGTCGGCGGAGGACCGTGAGGCGCTCATCGAGTTCCTGAAGACCCTATGACACGCTGGCTGGTCTGTGCGTTCGCTGTCCTGGTACTCGTCGTGGCCGCGGTGTCGGCCCGGCAGCCCGGCGACGGCGGCGTGGCGCACTTCAAGTACGCGTCGGTGGGCGTGGAGCCCGAGGAAGGACTGCCGTACTGGATCTGGCAGGCGCTGCCGCGCCTCTTCCCGGACCTGCTGCCGGGCGGCTACGCCTCGCTGGGGTTCGTGTGGGAGCCGGGCCAGGAACTGCCCGTGGGCTTCTCCAAGCGCGACGTCCTCGGCTCCACGCGCGTGGCCGTCAACTGTGCCTTCTGCCACACGGCCACCTACCGCGTGTCCCCCTCGTCGCCCCGGGAGATCGTGCCCGGCGGCGCGGCGACTCGGCTCGACCCGCAGCGCTTCTCACGCTTCCTCGAAGCGGCGGCGGCCGACGAGCGCTTCACCGCATCGGCTATGCTCGAGGTCATCGACCAGATGGGCACGCTGTCGTGGCTGGAGCGGTTCAACTACCGGTTCCTCCTGATCTCCGGCACGCGCCGCGCCCTGTTGCGCCATCGTGACGAGTTCGCGTGGATGGACCGTCGGCCCGATTGGGGGCCCGGCCGCATCGACCCGCTCAATCCCTTCAAGTTCCGCCAGCTCCGGCAGCCGCTGGACGAGACCATCGGCAACGCCGACCTGACGCCGCTGTGGGCCCTGGGCCTGCGCGACGGGAAGGCCTACCACTGGGACGGGCTCAACCCCTCGCTGCGCGAAGTACTGATCGGGTCCGCCATCGGCAACGGGGCCAGCGTCAAGTCGGTGGATGTGGAGAGCGTCGAGGCGGTGGGCACGTGGCTGGCATCGGTCACGCCACCGGCCTTTCCGTTCCCCGTCGATGCGGCGCTGGCCGAGCAGGGCCGCACCGTGTTCGGCACCGCGTGCGCCGCGTGCCACGCCGAGTCGGGCGCGCGCATGGGCGCCGTCATCCCGGCAGAGGACGTGGGGACCGACCGCCACCGGCTGGACACCTGGACCGAATCGGCGGCCGCGGCGTTCAACGGAATCGCGCTCGGAAAGCCGTGGCAGATGCGGTCGTACCGGAAGACCACCGGCTACGTCGCGACGCCGCTGGTCGGAACGTGGTTGAATGCGCCGTACCTGCACAACGGGTCGGTGCCGACCCTGGCCGACCTGCTCGAGCCGGCCGAGGCGCGCCCCGGGCGCTTCGTCCGCGGCTACGACGTCTACGATCCCGCTCGCGTCGGGTTCGTCCACGCCGGCGCCGCCGCCGAGCGCGACGGCGTGGTGTTCGACGTGACGCGGCCGGGGAATGGCAACGGAGGACATCTGTATGGCACGGCGCTGTCCCCGGCCGACAAGCAGGCCCTGCTGGAGTATCTCAAGACGCTCTAGGCGGGCCGCGTCCGGCACGCGCCGCACGAGGTAGGAGGAGACATGACCGACCCCCGCATTGGACTCTACTTCCTGAGTGCTTTCACCGGCTTCGTCATGGTTGTCGGCGGCATCTGGCTGATCTACAAGGAGAAGATCTACATCGATGCCGAGTCGAAGCAGCCCATCGAGATCAAGACGCCCATCGGCGGGTTCAAGAACAACTACCCGGCGCTGACGCTCTTCGCCCTGGGGTTCTTCCCGCTGATCTACCCGATCTACACCATCAACAACCTCGAGTTGTTCGCCCCGGTCCAGACCGTGCGCATCAAGGGCGAGGTGGACGCGCACTCGTACCCGGCCGCGATCTACGCGTCGGTCGACCAGGACTTCAAGCAGGGGAAGGGCGAGTTCGAGATTCGAGTCCCCTTCGTCGGCACGAACCAGAAGGACTACCGCATGCTGCTGGTCGTCAACGGTCAGGTGCTCGGCGAGGAGAGCGCCCGGCGGTCCGTGGACGGCAAGGAGATCGAGGTGCACTTCAAGCCGATCGAGGTGGAGGACAGCGAGTATCAGCCCCAGCTGGCGCCCATTCCCGCCGACTACGGTGGGGGTGAGCCGTGAGCCGGTTCGTGCTGGTTCTCGGCCTGGTCGCGGCTCTCTCGGGCACGGCGCTCGCGCAGGCCGCCGATTTCACGGGACGGGTCTTCGACGCCGACTCCAAGGACGGCCTCCAGAACCTCCAGGTCAAGCTGACGCCGCCGCGCCAGGTCAAGGCACCGATCCGGATCGCGACCACCGATCGGGAGGGGGGCTTCTCGTTCCGGCGCCTGCTGCGCGGCCGCTACCTCGTGGAGGTGTCGCAGGGCACGACGCTGCTGTACCGCGCCGAGGTGGACACGACCAAGACCTCCAGCCTGCAGATCCCGCTGAAGCGCCGGAGGGACTAGCGGGACGCTCGCGCCGCCAGAGCCGGCGGCGGGCGCGGCCGCAGCGTTCTTGGTATGATCCGCTGGATCGCCATGTCCAGCATCGATACCTTCAAGACGCGCACCGCGCTCTCCGTCAACGGCGAGCAGGTCCACTACTTCAGCCTGCCAGCGCTCGCTGCCGCGGGGTTCCCCGGCGTCGATCGGCTGCCGTACTCGCTCAAGATCCTGCTCGAGAACCTGCTGCGCCGCGAGGACGGGGCGTTCGTCAAGGCCGACGACGTCCGGGCGCTGGCGGGGTGGAACGCGGCCGCGCCGGTGCAGAAGGAGATCTCCTTCATGCCCGCCCGCGTGCTGCTGCAGGACTTCACCGGGGTCCCGTGCGTCGTGGACCTCGCCGCCATGCGCGACGGCATCGTCGCCCTGGGCGGCGACCCCGACAAGGTCAATCCGCTGCAGCCGGTCGAACTGGTCATCGACCACTCGGTGCAGGTGGACCACTTCGGTACGAGCCACGCGCTGGAGCTGAACGCCGACCTCGAGTACCAGCGCAATCGCGAGCGGTACACGTTCCTGCGCTGGGGCCAGACCGCCTTCCGCAACTTCCGTGTCGTGCCGCCCGAGACCGGCATCGTCCACCAGGTGAACATCGAGTACCTCGCCCGCGTCGTCTGCCGCGACGAGCAGGGGGGCCAGGTGGTGGCCTACCCGGATACGGTGTTCGGCACCGACTCGCACACGACCATGGTCAACGGGCTCGGTGTCGTGGGGTGGGGCGTGGGCGGCATCGAGGCAGAGGCCGCGATGCTGGGCCAGCCCAGCTCCATGCTCATTCCGTCGGTGCTCGGCTACCGCCTCACCGGACGGCTGCCCGAGGGCGCCACGGCCACGGACCTGGTGCTGACCATTACCGAGGCGCTCCGGAAGAAGGGCGTCGTCGGCAAGTTCGTCGAGTTCTTCGGCCCGGGCCTGGCGCACCTGACCATCGCGGATCGGGTCACGCTCGGCAACATGTGCCCGGAGTACGGCGCGACGGTGGCGATCTTCCCCATCGACGACATGACCCTCGACTACCTGCGCCTGACGGGCCGCGACGACCGGCAGGTGGCGCTCGTCGAGGCCTACGCGCGCGCGCAGGGCCTCTTCCGGACCGACGCGACGCCCGATGCCAGCTACGACGAGACGCTCGAGCTCGACCTGGCGTCGGTCGAGCCGAGCCTCGCGGGTCCGCGCCGGCCGCAGGACCGCGTGGCGCTGTCGAACGCACATCGATCGTTCGCCGGTTCGCTGGATGAACTGAAGAAGGGCGTGAAGGTGCCCGCGGGCGGCGGCGGGGCAGCCGTGGCCGTCGAGACGCAGCTCGAGCACGGCTCGGTCGTCATCGCGGCGATCACCAGCTGCACCAACACCTCGAACCCCGGCGTGATGATCGCCGCCGGGCTCGTGGCGAAGAAGGCCGTCGAGAAGGGCCTGTCGCGCCGGCCGTGGGTGAAGACGTCGCTGGCGCCCGGCTCCAAGGTCGTTACCGACTACCTGTCGCGTGCGGGCCTGCAGGACTCCCTCGATCAACTCGGGTTCAACCTGGTGGGCTACGGCTGCACCACGTGCATCGGCAACAGCGGTCCGCTGCCCGACGAGGTCGCGGCCGAGATCCGCGAGCGCGGGCTGGTCGTTGCGTCGGTGCTGAGCGGCAACCGGAACTTCGAGGGCCGCATCCAGCAGGACGTGCGCGCGAACTACCTGGCCTCGCCGCCGCTGGTGGTCGCCTATGCGCTGGCCGGATCGATGAACGTCGATCTCACCACCGAGCCGCTCGGGACCGGCCGCGACGGGCAACCCGTCTACCTCAAGGACATCTGGCCGACGCAGCAGGAGATCCAGGACACCATGCTCCGCAGCGTGACGGCCGAGGCCTTCCGCAGCCAGTATGCGGGCGTGTTCGACGGCGACGACCGGTGGCGGCAGCTGCCGGTGCCGACCGGCGACCGCTTCGCCTGGGACGACGGGTCCACCTACATCCGCCGGCCTCCCTTCCTCGAGGGCCTGACGATGACGCCGGCGCCGCCCGCCGACATCACCGGCGCCCGCGCGCTGGCCGTGCTGGGCGACAGCATCACCACCGACCACATCTCGCCGGCCGGCAGCATCAAGGCCGACAGTCCCGCAGGTCAGTACCTGGTGTCGCACGGCGTGGCGCCACGGGACTTCAACTCGTACGGGGCGCGGCGCGGCAACCACGAGGTGATGATGCGCGGCACGTTCGCCAACACGCGCATCAAGAACCAGATGGTGCCGGGGGTCGAGGGCGGCGTCACGGTGCTGCTGCCCGAGGGCGAGGTGATGTCCATCTACGACGCCGCGATGCGGTACCAGCAGGCGGGCGTGCCGCTGATCGTGGTGGCGGGCAAGGAGTACGGCTCGGGCTCGTCGCGCGACTGGGCCGCCAAGGGCACCATGCTGCTGGGGGTCAAGGCCGTGATCGCCGAGAGCTTCGAGCGGATTCATCGGAGCAACCTGGTCAACATGGGCGTGCTCCCGCTCCAGTTCACCGGCGGGCAGTCGGCCGGCAGCCTGGGCCTGACGGGCCGCGAGGTCTTCGGCCTCACCGGTGCGGGTGCCGGGCTCACGCCGCGCTCCACCGTCTCGGTGACGGCCACCGCCGAGGACGGCGCGGTTCGCACGTTCGACGCCCTCGTCCGGATCGATACGCCCGAGGAACTGGCCGCCTACGCCAGCGGGGGCATCCTGCCGTACGTCCTCCGGCAGCTCGTCCGGAAGTAGCCTGCGCGCGGCGCACCCGGGCCGTCGAGCCCGGGGCCGCGCCGCGCCGGATTCGTCCGGAGGCCGGCATGCTCACCTCCGCCCACATCAAGTCCGAAGCGGCGCGCGTGGGGTTCGACCTGTGCGGCATTGCGCCTGCCGCCGCGTTTCCCGAACTGTCCCGTCTCGAGGAGTGGCTGGCCCGCGGATATGCGGGGGAGATGCGATATCTCTCCCGCTCGGCCGAGACACGGGCCGACATCCGCCATTTCCTCCCCGGCGCACGGTCCGTGGTCGTGACCGGGACGCTGTACTACACTGATGCCGGTGAACCCGGTCTGACGCCGGCGCCGCGTCCATCGGACGCCGTGAGGGTGGCCCGCTACGCGCGCGGCGAGGACTACCACCGCGTGCTGGCGGAGCGGCTGGAGACGCTTCTGGCGTGGATGCGGACCGAGAGCGCGCGCCGTTCGAGGCCGCCCCCTTCGTTGACAAGCACCACGTCCAGGAGCGGGTCTACGCGGCGCGCGCCGGTCTGGGCTGGGTGGGGAAGAACACCTGCGTGATCAACCCCGAGTCCGGGTCGTGGCTGCTGCTGGCCGGCCTCGCCACCACCCTCGAGCTCGAGCCCGACCCGCCGCTGCCCGATCAGTGCGGCGACTGCACGCTCTGTCTCGACGCGTGCCCGACCGGCGCCCTCGTCGAGGCCCGCGAGCTCGATGCCACGCGGTGCATTGCCTACCTGACCATCGAGCTGGAGAGCCCCGTGCCGGAGTCGCGGCGGGCGCAGGTGGGCAGCCACGTGTTCGGCTGCGACATCTGCCAGGAGGTGTGCCCGTGGAACCTCGCCGCACCGGTGACCGCGGACCCGGCGTGGACGGCACTGCCGCGGGACGGCGCGCGCGCGGCGGAGTTGTGGCAGCGGAGCGACCAGGACCTGCACGGCTTCGTCCGCGGGAGCGCCATGACGCACGCCCCGCTGGCCCGGCTCCGGCGGAACCTGGCCATCGTCATCGGGAACAGCGACGATGCGTCGCTGGAGGCGGTACTCGACCGTCCGGGCGGCGGCGTGCCCAACGCCGCCCACAGTGCGGCGACTCCGCTGGTGCAGGATGCCGTGGCCTGGGCACGAGGCCGGCTGGGCCGGCGGAGGGACTGAGGCGGCGCGACGGCGCCCGCCCGCTGCGCGTCGAGGCCTGCGTTCGGAGGTAGGATGATGCGTATGAGCGGCGAAGCTCCCACCCTGGCGCCGGTCCTCCTGGTTTCGATGCCCCAGCTGGCCGACCCCAATTTCAACCGGTCGGTCGTCCTGCTCGCGGAGTACGGGCCGCACGGGGCCTTCGGCCTGGTCGTCAACCGCCAGATGGCGGAGCCGGCGAGCGAGGTGGTGCGTGCGGAGCCGCCGTTACCAATTCGCCCCGACGTGCATCTCTTCGTTGGAGGCCCGGTCGAGCCGACGCGGGCCTGGGTGCTGCTGGCCGATCCGCAGCTCGATGGCGAGGCGATGGAGGTGACCGACGGGGTGTACCTGTCGGCGTCGCCAGACCTGATCAAGCGGACGCTGACCGAGCCGCCGGACCCGGGCATCCGGATCGTCGTCGGGTACGCGGGCTGGGCGGCCGGGCAGCTGGACGTGGAGCTGGCGGAGTCGGCCTGGCTGATGGCGCCCGTCCAGCCGGACCTGATCTTCGAGATTCCCCTGTCGTCGATGTGGGAAACGGCCATCCGACGGCTGGGCGCCGAGCCCTCGACGCTGCACGGCAGTTCGGGCGTGCACTGAGGGCTGGCCGCCGGGGCGCCCGGCACGGCTGGACGGCCACACTTCCAGGAACCCGATGGTGACAAGGACCCTGAACCGGATCATGCGCAGTGCGGTGACCTCCTCCCTCGTGGCCACGCTGGCGGCGTGCAGCCCCAGCCGGCCGGCTTCCCCCGAGACGCCCCCCGGCGCGGCATCGTCGGCCAGCACCCCAGCCGCCACCGGCGAGCTCGCGCAGCTCCAGGCGGCGGTCGCCCGCTTCGCCCCGACCGAGCTGTCGGTCGACCTGACGGGACTGGCGGCCAGCGAGCGCACGGCGCTCGCGCACCTGGTCCGCGCCGCCCAGGTGATGGACGCCCTGTTCCTGCGCCAGGTGTGGGCGGGCAACGAGACGCGGCTCTACGACCTGGTCGACGACGAGTCGCCGGTCGGGCGGGCGCGGCTGCATGCGTTTGTCATCAACAAGGGGCCCTGGTCGCGGCTCGATCACAACGAGGCGTTCCTGGCCGGCGTGCCGGCCAAGCCGCCGTCCGCCAATTTCTACCCGCCGGACGCGACGCGCGAGGAGGTCGAGCGCTGGATCGGCGGCCTGTCTCCCGCCGAGCGGACTCGTGCCACCGGCTTCTTCACGACGATCCGCCGTGGCGCGGACGGCCGGCTGGCCGCCGTGCCCTACAGCGTGGAGTACCAGGGTGAGCTCGCCCTCGCGGCGTCACACCTGCGCGAGGCTGCCAAGGCCACCACCGACGCGTCCCTCCGGGCGTTCCTCGAGGCGCGCGCCGCGGCGTTCGGGACCGACGACTACTACGACAGCGACGTCAAGTGGATGGAGCTGTCCTCGGCCATCGAGCCCACGATCGGGCCGTACGAGGTCTACGAGGACGAGTGGTTCAACTACAAGGCGGCCTTCGAGGCGTTCATCACCGTGAAGGACGAGGCCGAGTCGCAGCAGCTCCAGCGCTTTGCCGGCGCCCTGCAGTCCATCGAAGACCACCTGCCGATCGACGCGGCGTACCGGAACCCCAGGCTGGGCGCCCTCGCGCCGATTGCGGTCGTCAACACGGTCTTCTCGTCCGGTGACGCGAACCGCGGCGTGCAGACGGCGGCCTTCAACCTGCCCAACGACGAGCGGGTGATCCGCGAGAAGGGCAGCAAGCGGGTGATGCTCAAGAACAACCAGCGCGCCAAGTTCGACACCGTGCTGGTGCCGATCTCGCGCATCGCGCTGTCACCGGCGGACCAGGGGCGCGTCGACTTCGACGCCTTCTTCACCCACATCCTGATGCACGAGCTGATGCACGGCCTGGGCCCGCACGACATCCGCGTGGGCGGCCGCACGACCACGGTTCGGCAGGAGCTCAAGGAGACCTACAGCGCGATCGAGGAGGCCAAGGCCGACATCTCCGGCCTCTTCGCGCTGCAGTTCCTCGTGGACCAGGGGCAACTCGACAAGAAGTTCGAGGAGACGATGTACGTCACCTTCCTGGCATCGGCGTTCCGCTCGATCCGGTTCGGGGTGAACGAGGCCCACGGGCGCGGACAGGCCATCCAGCTCAATTACCTGCTCGACGCCGGCGCGGTGACCGTCGGCGCCGACGGCACCTTTGCCGTGGATGCGGCCAGGGTGAAGGACGCGGTCACCGCCCTCACGCGGGAGTTCATGACGCTCCAGGCCGAGGGACGCTATGATCGCGCGCAGTCGATGATCGAGACACTCGGGGTCGTGCGCCCGTCCGTGCAGGCGGTGCTCGACAAGGCTGGCCGGCGTCCCGGTGGACATCGAGCCCAGGTTCGTGACGGCGGAGGCGCTCCTTGCGCAGCCCTGAGCCGTCCGGAGGTACGTCATGGTGAGCCGCGAGCAGGTCGAGACGGTCGTTGCCCGCATCCGCCCGTTCATCCAGAACGACGGGGGCGACATCGAGCTGGTCGACGTGTCGGGGAACAAGGCCACCGTGCGCATGAGCGGCAACTGCGTGGGGTGCCCCAGTGCCTCGATGACGCTGTTCATGGGGCTCGAGCAGGCGCTCCGCGACGAGATTCCGGGCTTCGAAGAGCTCGTGGTCGTCTGACGTGGATCCCGTCCAGTCCTTCTCGATCGATCAGGTCGTGGTGGGCAAGAGCCCGCGGATGCGCGCGGTGTTCGACTACGTGCGCGTGGTCGCCGACTCCGACAGCAGCATCCTCGTGACGGGCGAAACCGGCACCGGCAAGGAGCTCATCGCCAACCTGATCCACCAGGCGAGCCACCGCCGCGGCCGCGCGTTCGTGCCCGTCAGCTGCGCCATCTTCGCGGAGACGCTGATCGAGTCGGAGCTCTTCGGCCACGAGCGCGGGTCGTTCACCGGCGCGATCAGGACCGGCCCGGGCGATTCGAGACCGCCGAAGGGGGCACCATCTTCCTCGACGACGTCGATGACGTGCCGCTGTCGGTGCAGGTGAAGCTGCTGCGCGTCCTGCAGAACCGCGTCATCGAGCGGGTGGGCGGCACGCGGGCGATTCCGGTGGACGTCCGCACCATCACGGGCACCAAGGGACCTCAAGCAGCTGGTTGGCGAGGGAAAGTTCCGCGAGGACCTGTTCTACCGCCTCAACGTCATCCCGATTACGCTGCCCCCCTCCGGGAGCGGCGCGAGGACATCCCGCTCCTCGCCACCCATTTCCTCAACCGCTTCTACGCGCGTCGGGAGCAGGACGCGCGGCCGCTGTCGCCGGGCGTGCTCCAGGCGTTCATGCGGTATCCGTGGCCGGGCAACGTGCGCGAGCTCGAGAACGCCTGCGAGCGGATTGCGCAGACGTGCACCTGCGACACCGTCAAGATCGGCTGCGTGCCGGTCAGCGTGCTCTTCCACCGGTCCGCCGAGGACCCCGAGCCCATCGTGCAGACGCACGGCCATCCGTCTTCGGTGTCCCTCGAGGATCGGTTGCGGGATGTCGAGCAGGGCCTGATCACCTGGGCGCTGAAAGTGGCTGGCGGCAACAAGTCGAAGGCCGCGGAGCTGCTCCAGATCAAGCGCTCGACGCTCGGTGACCGCATCAAGAAGCTCGGTCTGCCGGACGTGGGCGCCGACGAGCCCGCTTCGCGCGCCACATCCGCCGACTGACGAAGGCCCGGCAGCGTGCCGGGCTCGCGGCAGGGATTTCCGGCGGCCCGCCCCGCCTGCGCGCACGGCCTGCGTGAATCACGCCTGTTTCTTCCCATCCAGTCGTCGCCGCCCGTGGCATCGTGTTTGCTTTCTTCCATGGTGTTCGTGGAAAGCGCCGTTCGGAGGTGAGCCGGCTGTGGGGACCGTCGGCTCTCGCCGGGCGGCGCTGACCATTCGCACCGATTTCACGATGGTGGATCGCGAGAAGGTACTGGCCGTGCTCCGGCGCCGCTTTCCCGGCGCTCCCGATGGTCACGTCGCCGCGGCCGCCAACGCCATCGTCGGCCTCGACGAGGAGTGGCAGGAAGTCGGATCCACCGATTTGCACGATCTCTTGGACCGCGTGCGCAGCGGCCACGAATTCCGCCTGTTCGAACGTCTTCCTGCCAAGTAAGCTTGCCCCGCAGGCACCCCATTTGCTGTCTCTTACTGCATTGCGGTGGGTTTCGCCGGAAATCCGGCGCTCCACCGGCGGGAGCGAGCGTCATGAAACGTTTCGGTAACTGGGCAATCATCCTGGCCACCCTCGGAGCGGTCGCCAGCGTCGGGATCAGCGCCCTGCGCGATCTCGCCGAGCCGACCCTGTCGGCGGCCCCGGTCACGGTGGCCGTGTCCGAGGCGCCACCGGCGGCGCCGTCCGCGTCAGGCCCGGAAGGCCAGGCGCCGGCCGGCTATGCCGGGAGCGATACCTGCGTGGTCTGCCACGAGGGCTTCGACACCACCATCAACGCCAGCAAGCACGGCCTCGCGCGCAATCCGCGCTCGCCGGCGGCCGCGCAAGGCTGCGAAACCTGCCACGGCCCCGGCGAGGCGCACACGCAGGACCCGACCAACGTCAAGCCGCAGCAGTTCGACAAGATGTCGGCCAAGGCCGTGAGCGACACGTGCACGACCTGCCACAATCGCGGCGACCATGCCAACTGGCAGGGCAGCCAGCACGAGATGCGCAACGTCACGTGCACGAGCTGCCACAGCGTCCACAGCCCGAAGTCCGAGACCGGGCAGCTGAAGGCCGCCAACCAGCTCCAGCAGTGCGCCACGTGCCACCGCGACAAGGTCAACAAGCTCGATCGGTCGGGCCACATGCCGGTGCGCGAGGGCAAGATGGAGTGCTCGTCCTGCCACAACCCGCACGGGTCCACGAACGTCCGGCTGCTGCGGGCAGGGAACACGATCAACGAGGCCTGCGCGAGCTGTCACGCCGAGAAGCGGGGACCGTACCTGTTCGAGCACGGCGGCATCTCGGGTGAGAGCTGTGCGACGTGCCACGATCCGCACGGGTCGTCCAACGACCGCATGCTGGTGGCCAAGCTGCCGTTCCTCTGCCAGCGGTGCCACAACCACACGCGGCACCCCTCGACCATCTACGACAATCGCGTGACGCAGTCCAGCAACCGGCTCTACAGCCGCAGCTGCGTGACGTGCCACTCGGCGATCCACGGGTCCAACCACCCGTCGGGGTCGACCTTCCTGCGGTAGGAGAGGAGCCCGTCATGCGCACCAGAGTCATCATGGCTGCCGCGTGGGTGCTCGCCTTCGCGACCCTTGCCGCAGCCCAGGATCCACCCACCCGCCCGGCGCCCACCGATCCGGTGGACGTCAAGCGCAGCGCCCTGACCGGCGAGGCGTACGGCCGCATCGACTTCGGCGGCCGCTTCAACAGCGTGGACGGCGACGAGGCCCGCTACCAGCGGTACCGCGATCTCCGCCCGGGCATCTATGCGACAGAAGGGCTCTTCGGGCGCCGCGGCCCGGACTGGACCCTTGAGGCCCAGGCCTGGAACATCGGGTACCGCGACCAGAAGTTCGACGTCGCCTACAACTACGTCGGGCGGCTCGAGGCCAACTTCCTCTACGACCAGATCCCGCTGTTCTTCAGCCGGGACACGCGCACGCTCTACTCCGAGACGGCGCCGGGCGTGCTCCGGATCGACGACGCCATCCAGCAGTCGGTGCAGTCGGGAAGCACGACGCTGCGCGACTTCCAGGACGTGGCGACGCGCTTCGACCTCCGCGTCCGGCGCTACGTGACGCAGATGGACGTGGTCTTCAACGCCTCGCGCGACACCGACCTGTACTTCAACGTCCGCAGCGTGAAGCGGAGCGGCGAGATGCCCTACGGCGCGACGTTCGGCTTCAGCAACGCCGTGGAGGTCGCCGCCCCCGTGGACACGCGGACCTCCGACTTCAAGACCGCCCTCGAGTGGGCCAATCGCCGCGGCCTCATCCGCGTCGGCTGGGACGGCTCCTGGTACAACAACGACGTCCAGACGCTCATCTGGGACAACCCGCTGCGCTTCGCTCCCGACGCGGCCGGGAACCCCACCCAGGGCCGGCTCGCGCTGTGGCCCGACAACACGCTCAACTACCTGCACGGCCAGGCCGCGGTCAACTTCGCACGCTCGGGACGCCTGAGCGGCTACGTGGCGATCGGGCAGGGCAAGAGCAACGCCGACCTGCTGCCGCACACGATCAACACCGCGCTCGCCAGCCCCGAGCTGTCCCGCTCCACGGCACAGGCCGAGCACCGGATGAGCATCGCGCAGTTCAACTTCTCGATGCGGCCCGTGCGGAAGCTCTCGGTCGTGGCCAAGGGCCGGCGGGCGGACGTGGACGTGCGGACGCCGGAGTTCCTCCGGGACACGGGAGATGTCACCTACGACGCGACCCTGCGCACGGCGCCGGCACATGCGTCCGAGTACTACAGCGTGACGCGCAACACGTTCGACGCCGATGCCGCGTTCGAGGTGCTGCCATTCACGTCGCTGAAGGCGGGCGTCGGCGTCTACGGCGCGGAGTACACCAACCGCATCTTCGACAAGACGAACGAGAACGTGTTCCGCCTCTCGCTCGACACCACCAGCAACCCCTACGTCATGCTGCGCGCCCTCTACGAGAACCGCAGCCGCGACGGCGAGGGCTTCGAGTCCGAGATCCTCGAGGAGGTGGGGGAGCTCGCCGGCCTGCGCCACTTCGACGTGGCGGACCGCGACCGGCAGCGGTTCACGCTGATTGCCAGCTTCATGCCCGGCAGCATCGTCGGCGTGACGGGCTCGGCGGGTGTCGGCCGCGACAAGTATCCCAACAGCGCCCACGGGCTCCTGAACGCCGACACGAACCAGTACTCCGTGGCCGTGGACCTGGTGCCCAACGACATGTACTCGTTCACGGCCAGCGTCGGGCTGGAGCAGTACACCTCGCTCCAGCGCTCGCGCAACGCCAACAACGCCGCCGACCAGGCCAACCCGCTTCGCGACTGGACCACCGACTGGGACGGCGACGTCAAGTTCTTCGACTTCTCGCTGGACGTCGCCGAGCCGATCGAGCGGACGCACGTCAGGCTTGGGCTCGACTGGACCAAGTCCAAGGACACATACCTCTACGGCACGGTTGACGGGTCGCTGCTGACCGCCCCCGAACAGCTCCCGCCGGTGCTCAACGAGCTCCTGCGCGGAGAGGTTGACGTGACCTACGACATCTCCGACCACGTCCGCTTCGGCGTGGCCTACTGGTACGACGACTACAACGTCCAGGACTTCGCCCTGGGGCCCACGACGCTCACGGGCATCGCCCTGCCGCCGGTGCAGCCAGGCCAGGGGGCGACGGCCACCAACGCGCTGCTGCTCGGCTACCTCTACCGGCCCTACACCGCACACACGGGCTTCGTGCGCCTCACCTACCTCTTCTGAGGCGGCGCGCACCGGCGGATGCATGACGGGCGGAGGTCCTTCGGGGCCTCCGCCCGTTTCCGTGAACGGCCGCCGGAATGCTGGCAGCGCTCACGCGACTCCGGCACTCGGGGGCGCCGCGGCGGCCTGCCCGACCAGATTCCCGCCACAATCCGTCGCAGGCCGCGTGGCGTCGTTCTTGCTCCCCCACCTGACGGGGTTCCGCCGCACGGGTGCGCCGTCGTTCGTGGGGACCGACCGGCGGCGCCTCGGGTGGCGGCCCCTTCCGCACCGAGGCGTCATATGATCGATCGCGAGAAGGTGCTCACGGTGCTGCGACGCCGGTTTCCGGACGCCACTGCCGAGCAGTGGGCGTCGGCGGCCAATGCCATCGTCGGGATCGGCGATGAATGGGACGTGGTCGAGTCCCGAAACCTGGCTGACCTGATTGACCGGCTTCGGCGCGGCACCCGGTTCCGTTTGATCGAGCGCCGCACCGAGTTGCGTGCCTGAGTCCGTCCTCGCCATTCTCGTCGCCGTCCTCGGCGGCGCCGCCGTCGGCATCGAGCGCCAGTGGTCCGGCCACGCGAGCGGGCCACGCGCCCGTTTCGGCGGCATCCGCACCTTCTCCATGCTGGGCGCACTGGCCGGGCTCTCGGGCCACCTCTGGTCCCTGGGCGCGCAGGCGCCATCGGCCGTCCTCCTCGCGCTCGCCGGGGCAATCGTGGCCACCGGCTATGCCGTGGCCGCGCGTCAGGACGTGGACGCCACCACCGAGGTCGCCGCGCTCGTCGTGCTGGCCGCCGGCGTGACGGCCGGCCTGGGCGAGATCGAGATTGCGAGCGGCGTGATCGCCGTGACGGCGCTGCTGCTCTTCGAGAAGTCGCGCCTGCACCAGATGGTGTTGCGCTTCGAAGGCGACGAGCTGACGGCCGCGTTCCGCTTCGCCGTCATGGCGGTGGTCGTGCTGCCGCTGCTGCCGGAGGGACCGTTCGGGCCACTCGGCGGGATCCGGCCACGCCAGCTGTGGCTGCTGGTGCTCTTCTTCTCGGGCCTCAGCTTCGCGGGGTACGTGGCACGGCGGCTCGTGGGTGCAAGCCGCGGGTACGTCGTGGCCGGCCTCCTCGGCGGCCTCGTGTCGTCAACGAGCGTGACGCTGACGCTGTCGAAGGTGAGCCGGGAGGGCGACGTCTCCGGCCGCGCGCTGGCGGACGGCGTCATCGCGGCCAACACCATGGCCTACGCCCGCGTCGTGGTGGCCGCCGCCGTGCTCAGCCCCGGTCTGGCGCTCGCGCTGTGGCCCGTGCTCACCGCGCCATTCGTCATCGGCCTGGCCGCCGTCGCCGTCAGTCTGCTTCGGCGGCAGGAGACGGCCCCCGACTCGTTCGAGGGCCCGCGCAACCCCCTGGAGCTGCGCAGCGCGCTGGAGATGGCCGCCCTCTTCCAGGTGGTCCTCTTCATCGTCCATCTCGCGCGCCAGGAGCTGGGCTCCGGCGGTGTGGTGGCGACGGCAGCCCTGGTGGGGCTGACCGATGCCGACGCGCTCACGCTGTCGATGGCGACCAGCGTGCGTTCCGGTTCCCTGGAGGCCATGGTGGGCGCCCAGGCCATCGGCGTCGGCCTGCTGTCGAACACCTGCGTGAAGGCGGCGCTGGCGGCCGGCATCGGCCGCGGGGCGTACCGCCTGATCACCGTCGGCGTCCTGGCGGCCATGGGTGTGGCGCTCGCCGCGGGCGCCTGGCTGCGTTGAGCGTCAGCGACGCGCGGCGGGAGGCACGACCAGCACCGGCACCGTGGCCCGCTCGAGCACGTGCTGGCTGGTGGACCCCAGCAGCAGCCTCTGTGCGCCGCCGATGCCCCGCATGCCCATCACGATGACGTCGGCGTTGGCTTCCTCGGCCTGTGCGACGATCTCGGCGGAGGGGGCGCCGACGCGGATGGCCACCGCCGGCACGCGAGCGGGCGCCAGCCCCGGCGCCGCCCGGTCGAGCAGGGTCTGGAGCTCCCGCTGCGTCTGCTCGTTCAGCGCGCCGTGCGCGCCGGCGGCCGAGGCGCCTGCGTGCAGGAGCGGGTCCACGACGGTGACCAGCGTGACGTGCCCGTCGGCCACGCGGGCCAGGGCGAGCGCGGCCGCGAGCGCGCGCTCGGAGTCCTCCGAGAAGTCCACGGCGCACAGGATGTTGGTGAACACGGCCCCCAATGCTAACGCAGGACGGGTCACGCCCGCCGCAGCCGGAGGCTGTTGGAGACCACGCTGACGGAACTGAACGCCATGGCGGCACTGGCGATGACGGGGCTCAGCAGGATGCCGAAGGCGGGGTAGAGGACCCCCGCCGCGACCGGAATGCCGATCACGTTGTAGACGAAGGCCCAGAACAGGTTCTGCTTCATCGTCCGCATGGCCGCGCGGGCGAGGCGGATCGCCTCGGGCACGCCCGCGAGATCGCTGCGCATCAGGGTGACGTCGGCGGCGTCGGCGGCGATGTCGGTGCCCGACGCCATCGCCACGCCGACGTCCGCGCGCGCCAGGGCCGGGGCGTCGTTGATGCCGTCGCCGACCATGGCCACGCGGTGGCCCTCGGCCTGCAGCGCCTGGATGGCGTCCACCTTGCCCGCGGGAAGCACCTCGGCGATCACGCGATCGATGCCCGCGTCCCCGGCGATGGCCGTGGCCGCCGCCCGGCGGTCGCCGCTCAGCATGACGACGCCCAGCCCGAGCTCGCGCAGGCGGCCCACGACCTCTGCGGCGTTCGGCCGGAGCGTGTCGGCCACCGCGATGACGCCGGCGGGCGCTCCATCGATGGCGACCAGCACCGGCGTCTGGCCCAGGCGCGCGACCTCGTCGGCCGACGCGGCGAGCGGCGCGGCGTCCAGTCCCTGCTCGCGAAGATAGCCGGCGCTGCCGACGACCACCGCGGCGCCCTGGACACGGCCGCGGGCGCCCAGTCCGGGGGCGGTGGCGAAGTCCTGCACGTCGGCGAGTACGGCATCGGTCGCCGCGGCGTGCTCGGCAATGGCGGCTGCCAGCGGATGCTCGCTTCGGCGCTCGACGGCTGCGGCGAGCGAGACGAGATCCGGCGCCGAGGTGCCGGGCAGTGGGTGGACGCCGACCACGCGCGGCGTCCCACGCGTGAGCGTCCCCGTCTTGTCGAAGACGACGACGTCCACGCCGGCGAGGCGCTCGAGCGGCTCGCCGCCCTTGATCAGCACGCCCGATGCCGCACCCCGGCCCGTCGCCACCATGACGGCCGTGGGCACCGCCAGCCCCATCGCGCAGGGGCAGGCGATGATGAGGACCGCGACCGCTGGCAGGAGCGCCCGCACGAGCGACGGTGTCTCGAGGGCCAGCCACCAGATGCCGAAGGTGGCCAGCGCGAGGGCGATGACGACCGGGACGAACACGGCCGAGATGCGATCGGCGAGGCGCTGGATCGGGGCCTGGGACGCCTGCGCGTCGCGCATGAGGCGGACCACCTGCGCCAGCACGCTGTCCGCGCCGACCGCCGTGGCCTCGACCTCGAACGCACCGGAGCGGTTGATCGTCGCGCCGACCACGCGGTCTCCCGCGTGCTTGTCCACGGGGAGGGACTCGCCCGTCAGCATCGACTCGTCCACGGCGCCGGCGCCCGAGCGCACGAGCCCGTCCACGGGAAACCGCTCGCCCGGCCTGACGATCACCACGTCACCGGTTCGGACGTCCGCGATCGGCGTGTCGATCTCCTGCGTGCCGCGGCGCACGCGCGCCGTCGAGGGCTGGAGGCGTGCGAGCTGCCGCAGCGCCGACATCGTCTGCGTCTTCGCGCGCGCCTCGAGGGCATGTCCGAGCAGCAGCAGCGACAGGATGAAGACGATGGCTTCGTAGTAGACGTCCGGGGCGGCGCCGCGTGCGGCAAAGGCGTCGGGGATCAGTGTGGCCGCCAGGGAGTACAGGAACGCGGCACCGGTGCCCACCGCGACGAGGACGTTCATGTCGGCGCTGCCGTGCCGGACGGCCTTCCACGCGCGGACGTAGAAGTGGCGTCCGCCCCACGTCATCATCAGCACGGCCAGGCCCAGCAGAATCCAGGACAGCAGGCGTGGATCGATCGTGAAGAGCGCGGGCCACACGGCACGAATGGGCGGTTCGAGCACGCCCATTACGGCGCGCTGCAGCGGATCCAGGTCCGCGTGCCCCGCATGGCCGCCGCCCATCAGGGGCATCGACAGGATCATGGCGAGCGCGCCGAGCCCCAGCCCGATCAGGGCCTTGGCCAGGAAGCGGTGGTACTCCGCGCGCTGTGCCCGTTCCCGCGCCTCGTCTTCGGCCGCATCGTCCTGCTGCGGGGCCGGCAGGTGCGACTCGTAGCCGCTGTCGTTGATGGCGCTGACCAGGCGCTCGGCCGACAGCACCGACGGGTCGAACGCGATGGTGGCCGAGTGCATCATCAGGTTGACCGACGCATCGGTCACCCCGGGCGTCTTGCGGAGCGCCCGCTGCACGTGCGCCTGGCAGGCCGCGCACGTCATGCCCTCGACCGGCAGGGTCACCTGCGCGAGGGCGGTCGGTGCGTCGGTGGTCGTGGTGGCCATGGTGTCGGCGTCGTGCGGGGGGACCGTACCAGTCTACCGCTCAGAACGCGCGCTTCACGCGGATCGCGAAGGTCCGCGGCTGCACCAGCCGCGTCCCGACGAAGACCGACTGGAAGTTGTAGAGGGCGGTCCGGTTGGTCAGGTTCGTGACCTGCGCCTGGATCGTCCAGGTCCGCCGGCCGCCCGCATGGAGGTCCAGCCCCGTCACGACGTCGACGATCGTGCGCGGACGGACCCGCGGCGTCTCGGCGGAGAGGTTGACGTAATCCAGCAGGTCGGCGAAGTCCGGGTCGGCGGCGACCACGACGGGGTCGGACGGGTTGGCGACCAGGCCGCTGTCGTAGCGCGTGGACAAGCCCGTCCACCACCCGTGCGCGCCACGCCACTGCAGCGTCCCGTGCAGGCTCAGCCGCTGGTCGTGATCGATGGCGAACGGACCGGCGCTCAGCAGATCGATCGAGTCCTGCCCGAGGAAGAGTCCGCCCGTGAACGGGGGAGTCGAGATGGCGCGGCCCGTGGTCGCGGACATCGTCCCCGAAAGGCCGTGGCGGTCGGGGAAGACCAGGCGCAGCTCGGCGCCCCGGACGTCGATCGCGGCGAGCGTCGTCGGGAAGATGATGCCGGTGTCGAAGAAGTTGTTGTTGTCCTGCTGGTCGCGCGAGCGCTTCACGTAGGCGGAGACGTCGAGGCTGGCCAGCCGGCCAAGGGCGCGCTGGTACCCGACTTCGGTGACGTGCTGACGCTCGGGGCGGATCGGGCGATGCGCGTCACCGAGGGCGGCACGGACCCGTTCCGGGGCCAGCGCCGCTGCCACCGCGGAGCCCGACAGCAGGAGGTTCTCGGTGGGCGGTGTCTGGAAGTTGCGGTTGTAGGAGACGCGAAGCACACCGCCGCGGCCCGGCAATGCGTACGCGGCGCCGACGCGCGGCTGCGTGTCGTGGTCCTGCACGAGCAGGCGGTACCCATCGTGGCGAAGGCCGAGGGAGAGCGCCAGCGGCCCCCACTGGAGTTGGGTCTGGACGAACGCGCCCACGTGCGTGCCCGCGCGGCGGTCGGCGAAGGTGAACGGGATGCCCCCGCGGGTGAGGTCGTAGGGGGCGAGCCGATCGTTGAAAAGCGGTGTGCCGGGCGGATTGAAGTCCGGCGCGGTCAGCCCGAGCGAGAAGTCCTCGCGGAGGCGCGTCGCGATCGCATCGGCGCCGGCGCGGACGTGATGGGGGCCGAAGGTGCGTGTCACCCGGACGGCGCCCGTCGTCGTCGTGGCGTGACGGGCCTGCCATGCGGTGACGGGCGTGTCTCCTGCGCTGGGGTCGAGGGTGGCGCGCGTGAGGCGCCGCCCGCCAACGATCTCGAGAGTGCTGCGCGAATCGAGCGTGGCGGTATACGCCGCCCACGCGGCCGCGTCGGCCAGCCGCTGCCGCTGGTCCTGGCCGTTGGCCTCCTGCGACCGCAGGTTGGCGAGCTCGAACGCCGAGCGGCCGCCCATGGCGTGGATCCGGAGGGCGTGTGCGGAGGCGAGGCGGACGTCCACGCGGGCGAACGCGCGTCCGAACCCGCCGGCGTTGTGCAGGTTGTCGCGCGACACCTGGTCCAGGAATCGCTCGGTCGTGGACGCGGTGGCCGAGGCGAAGTAGCCGACGCGCCCGCGCTGGCCGCCGGCCATGGCCGAACCGGTCCACGTGTCGAAGCCGGCGAAGGACAGCGTGGCATCCCCCGTCATCGCGCGGTCGGCGCCCAATCCGCTGCGGCTGGTGATGACGACCACCCCCGAGACCTTGGCGCCGAACTCGGCCGGGATGTTCCCGGTCCAGAGCTCCGCCGACTGCACGAGGCCCGCGTCGAGTGCGTTGGCGAACGCCCCGGTGAGCTGATCGCTGATCGGCAGCCCATCCACGACGTAGGTCATCTGGTTGTGGGCGCCCCGCGGGTGGATGGCGCCGTTGGCGTTCTGCGCGAAGCCGGGCAGGCTGACCAGCACGGACTCGACGCCGCGGCTTCCGACGGGAGCGGGCAGTGCTTCGATGCCCACGAAGCTCACCTGCGTGCGGGTTCCGGTCGAGGTGGGATCGACCAGCAGCGCGTCGGGCCGCACGGTGATGGTGGCGGACTGCGCCGCGAGACGCAGCGTGATCTCCACGTCGACGGGCACGGCCGTCCTGAGCGGCAGCGCGTCGTGAAAGGTGTCGAAGCCATCGAGCCCGGCTTCCAGTTCGTACCGATCGACAGGCAGGTTGGCGACCTCGAAGCCCCCGTCCTCGCCGGTCACGGCCGTGCGCCGGAGCCCGGTGAGCGGGCGGTACAGGGAGACCATGGCCCCGGGCAGGACTCCGCCCAGCTCGTCGCGGACCACGCCCCGGATGGAGCCGGTCGTCTGCGCGGCACCCGGGTCGGCCAGCAGGAGGGGGCCGGCGAGTGCCAGGCTCGTCAAAGTCATTATTTTGAGTGGCAAAAACATGGATTAGGGCAGTCTACTCCATATTTTTGATTAATCAAATTTTTTACAGCTTGTGGGTCAGACCGAACGGGCCACCTGGGCGGGACTTTCCGGCACCAGGGTGATCCGGGCGTCGGCGGCGGCGGTGGGCAGGCCGTCCGGAGCGGCGAACAGCGGGTTGATGTCCAGCTCCGCGATGTCGGGGCAGAGCGCCATGAGACGGTCGAGTCTCAGGATGGCGGTTTCGATGGCGTCCAGGTCGGCCCGCGGCCTCCCGCGGGCGCCGTCGAGGAGCGGGAAGCCCTTCACCGCTCGCACGAGGTCGCGGGCATCGATATCCGACAGGGGGTGCACCCGGAACGCCACGTCCTGCAGAACCTCGACGAAGATGCCCCCGAGACCGAACATGAGGAGCGGCCCGAACTTCGGATCGCGCGTCGCACCGAGAATGACCTCGGTCCCGTGCGCCGCCTGCCGCTGGATGACGAGACGGGCCTCCGGATCGCGCTGCTGCGCGGCCGCCCGCATCTCGTCAACGGCCGCGGCCAGCTCCGCATCGGACTCGATCCCGACGCGCACGCCCCCCACCTCCGACTTGTGGACGATGAGCGCCGAACTGATCTTCGCGACCACCGGGTAGCCAATCGCGTGCGCGGCGGCCACGGCCTCGTCCCGGGTGGCCGCCTCGCGCCAGGGGAGCACCTCGATGCCCGCCGCGGACAGGACGCGCTGGGCCTCCACGAGCGTCAACTGCGCGCGGCCGGCCTCGCGCGCGGCGCAGACGATCTCGCCGATCGCGCCCTCGTCGATGTCCTCGAACGGCCGGCGCTCTCCAGCGGGGCGATCGAGCCAGTGGCGGTAGCGCACGAGCGCCGCCATGGCGCGGGCGGCATCCTCCGGGAACGTGTACACGGCCAGGCCCGCCCCGCGCATCAGGTCGATCGCTTCGCGCGATCGCACGTTGCCCATGAAGCACACCAGCACGGGCTTGCCGCAGTCGCGGGCGCCGGCGACGATGCCCTGGGCCACCGAGGGGCCGTCGATCATTTCGAGCGACGTGAAGATGGCGATGAGGCCGTCGATGGACGGATCCGCGGCCGCCGCCCGGACCGCCACCTCGTACTGCGGGCCGGTCGCCGTCGCGATCATGTCAACCGGGTTCACCACACTGGCTTCCGGGGCGACCGCCTCCCGAATCCGCCGCTGCGTGTCCTCCGAGAGCGTGGGAATGTCCAGGCCCTGCTCGATGCACGCATCCGTGGCGAGGATGCCGGGCCCGCCCGAGTTGGTGACGATCGCGATGCGCGTCCCGCGCGGGATGGGCTGGCTGGCAAAGGCGGTGGCGAAGACGAAGAGCTCCTCGATGCTGGTCGCACGAATGACGCCGCTCTGCGCGAAGAGGGAGTTGACGGCGTTGTCGGCGCCCGCCAGCGAACCGGTGTGCGAGGCCGCGGCGCGTGCGCCGGCCGCGGTCCGGCCCGACTTGACGGCGATGATGGGCTGGTGCGCGACACGCGCTGGCAGATTTCGAGGAACCGCTTCGGGTTGCCGAAGCTCTCCAGATACATCAGCACCAGTGACGTACGCGGATCCTGCTCCCAGTACTCGAGCAGGTCGTTGCCCGACACGTCGGCCTTGTTGCCCAGCGACACGAACATCGACAGTCCCAGGGCGCGCTCGCGCAGCAGGGCGAGGATGGCTTCGCCGAGCGCCCCCGACTGCGACGAGAACGCCACCGGCCCCGGCAGCGGCTCGTTGGCCGAGAAGGACGCCTGCAGCCGCACGTCGGGATCCATGTTGATGATCCCCATGCAGTTGGGGCCGACCAGCCGGATGCCGAACTGACGCGCCATCCGCACCACGTCCAGTTCGAGCGCGCGCCCGGCCTCGCCCGTCTCCTTGAAGCCGGCCGTGATCAGCACGACCGCGCCGATGCCCTTGCGGCCGCACGACTCGAGCGCCGCCAGCACGTGCGGTCTGGGCACCGCAATCACGGCCAGGTCCACCGGGTCGGGGATGTCCTCGACGCTCGGGTAGCACTTCAGGCTGTGGACGACGGACGCCCTGGGATTGACGGGGAAGACCTGCCCCTGGAACTCGAAGGTGAGCAGGTTGTGCAGGATGGAGCCGCCGACGCTCCGCCGGTCGCGCGAGGCGCCGATCACGGCAACCGCGCGCGGCCGGAACAGCAGGTCGAGGCCGGTCACGTCAGTTGACGCTGCAGGACCCCGGGCCGTCGGGATGGCCGCAGGCGCCACAGGGCCCGGCCGCCACAGGCGCCGGCCGGCCGGCGGTCGCGCTCACGGCGACCACCGACAGCTGCTTCTCGAGATCGTGCCCGTGGCACGACGGGCATTCGAACTCCGTCGACTCGCGCACGAGCAGCTCGAAGTGCTGGTGGCACGAACGGCACTCGTATTCGTAGAGCGGCATGCAGGAAGGATAACGCAGGGGAATTCAGAATTCAGAATGACGAATTCAGAATTCCCCCCGCCGCGTGAGCGGCGGTCCTCGATCCTCCCGCCGAAGGCGGTCCTTCACGCTATCCTGTCCTCGTGTCCATCGTCGCCGCCGTGATGCCCGCTCCGCATGCACCTGTCGAGCTGCGGGAGTTTGCCGAACCGACCCTCGAACCGGGCGGCATGCTGCTGCGCACGCTGCTCTCCGAAGTGTGCGGTACCGACGTGCACCTGTGGCACGGCCGCCTGAGCGGGGTGCCGTATCCCATCATTCCGGGGCACGTGTCGGTGGGCACGCTCGAGAAGGCACACGGGCCGATCACGCTGGCCGACGGCCAGGAGGCGCAGGAAGGTGACCGCATCGTGTTCTTCGACGTGCATCGCACCTGCGGGCGCTGCTACGCGTGCGCCGTGGCGGGGACGCCGACGCGGTGCGTGCAGCGGCGGGTGTACGGCATCACCGATGCCGCGGCCGACGGACTGTTCGGCGGATGGAGCGAGGCCATCTACCTCGAGCCGGGCGTCGTCGCGGCGCGGCTGCCCGACGCCGTCAGCGCCGAGGACTACATCGGCGGCGGGTGCGGGCTGATCACGGCCGTGCACGCGCTGGATCGGGCGGCCGTGCGCCTGGCGGATCGCGTTCTCGTCCAGGGCACCGGCGCGGTCGGCCTCAGCTGCGTCGCCCTTGCACGGCTGTCCGGGGCGTCCACCGTCATCGCGATCGGGGCGCCCGCCGACCGGCTGGACCTCGCGCGCCAGATGGGGGCGGACCTCACGCTCGACCTGGCGAAGACCACGCCGCACGAGCGGCGCGAGATCGTCCTGGCCATGACCGGCGGACGCGGGGCGGATGTCGCCATCGAGGCGTCGGGATCGCCGCGGGCGGTCGAAGAGGCGTTCGGCCTCGTCCGCGACGGAGGGCGCTACGTCATCGCGGGGCACTACACCGATGCCGGCGCCAGCTCGATCAACGCGCACCAGCACATCAACCGGAAGCACCTCGAGATCAAGGGCTGCTGGGGGAGCGAGGCGGGCCATTTCCTGCGGGCCCTCGCGATCCTCGAGCGCCACGCCGAGCGCATTCCCTGGCGCGCCATCGGCGCGCGCTCCTACCCGCTGGACCGGTTGAACCAGGCCCTGGCCGACGCCGAGGCGATGCGCATGCCGAAGGCCCTGGTGGAACCCGGCCGGCGGTCCTGACCGGGAGCGCCGGGGGAGGGCTGCAATTTCCTACGGCTGAGGTAAGATGCGCCGGCGATGTCGGCGCCCCCCGCCGTGTCCGTCCGTCCGTGGCCCGGGCTCCCGCTCGAGGCTCGCCTCATCATCGCCGCCATCGGCCTGCGGCTGGCCACGGCTCTCGTCGCCTTCGTGTCCATCGTGGTCCTGCCGCCACATGCCGACCAGGGTTCACCGTCCTCGGGCAGCCGCACCCGTTCTGGGATGGGTTCGCCCGCTACGACTCCGGCTGGTATCACGGCATCGCGTCGCGCGGGTACGCCTACGTTGACGGCGGCCGCAGCAACCTCGCCTCTTCCCGCTGTATCCGGTGCTCATGGGATACGGCGGTCATCTGCTCGGTGGGGGCCAGGCCGACTACTACTTCGCCGGCATCGTCATCGCGTGGGTGTCGTTCGCCCTTGCCGTGGCCGTCGTCTTCCGGCTGGCGCGCCTGGACCTCGACGAAGGGGGCGCTCAGGTCCGTGATGTATCTCGGCCTGCTCCCGGGCGCCTATTTCTTCGGCATGGTCTACTCCGAGAGCCTCTTCCTGCTGGCGCTGGCGGGCGCGGTGCTGGCCATCCGGACGCGGCGGTGGAGATGGGCGGCGCTGGCGGGTGCCGCGATGACGGCCACGCGCGTGAACGGCATCGTGCTGGTGCCGGCGCTGGCGTGGATCGCCTGGCGGAGCACGCGGGACGCCGGGGACCGCCGCCGGGCGGCGGTTGCGCTCGCCGTCACGTGCTGCGGCGCTGGCGCCTTCGTCCTCTACAACTACGCGTTGAGTGGCGACGGCCTGGCCTGGTACGCAGCATCCAGCGCTGGGGCTATTACCCGGGCGGGAACCCGTTGACGGGCCTCGGCGCCGTGCTGGCCGGCCTCGCCTCGGATCCGCGCGCCTTCCTCGCCAGTCATCCGGGCGCACCGCATGACGCGCTCAACGCCGTGTCGGCGGCGGGAGCCCTCGCGCTCACGCCCTGGTGGCATGGCGGTTCGGGGCCGGCTATGCGGCCCTGATCGTCCTGGGCCTCGCGCTGCCGCTGTCGAGCGGACAGATGGAAGGACTGGGCCGGTACACCGCGGTGCTGTTCCCGGTGCCCCTCCTCCTCGCCTCGTTTCAGGGTCAGGCGCGGCACGTCCTCCTGGTCGGCGCGCTGGCGATGCTCTACACGCTGGGGCTCGTGCTCTTCGCGAACGTGCACCCGCTCTACTGACCGTCGGCCGCAAGGCGCCGGGGCCTCGGCGGTTATACTGGCAGGATGCCTACCCGTCCCGGAAAGCCGCAAGGCGTGGCCAATCCCCTGCGGCGCAACGTGGCCATCATCGCGCACGTCGACCACGGCAAGACCACGCTGGTCGATGCCATGTTCCGCCAGGCGGGCGTGTTCCGCGCCAACGAGCGCGTCGCCGAGCGCGCCATGGACAGCAACGAGCTCGAGCGCGAGCGCGGTATCACGATCCTTGCCAAGAACACCGCCGTCCACTACGGCGACACGCTCATCAACATCGTGGACACCCCGGGCCACGCCGATTTCGGCGGTGAGGTCGAGCGCGTGCTGTCGATGGTCGATGGCGTTGTCCTCCTGGTGGACGCCGCCGAGGGCCCGCTGCCGCAGACGCGCTTCGTGCTGCGGAAGGCGTTCGAGCGCGGGCTGCCTCCCGTCGTCGTCGTGAACAAGATCGACCGGGGCGACGCGCGGCCGAAGGAGGTCCTGAACGAGGTCTACGACCTCTTCATCGATCTCGACGCGACCGAGGACCAGATCGAGTTCCCGGTGCTCTACACGAGCGGACGCGCCGGCACGGCGACGACGGACCTGGACGTGACGGGCGAGGACCTGCGCCCGCTGTTCGAAGCCATCCTGGCGCAGGTGCCGCCGCCGTCCGGCGATCCCGACGCACCGCTGCAGATGCTGGTGGCCAACCTCGACTCGAGCGACTACCTGGGACGCATCGCGATCGGCCGCATCTTCAACGGCCGCGTGCGCCTGAACGACCCCATCGTCGTGCTGAAGGCGGACGGTGGGGCGCAGGAGACGCGCGTCACGAAGCTGTTCGCGTTCGAGGGACTGCGGCGCGTGGAGATCACCGAGGCCGCCGCGGGCGACATCATCTGCCTCGCCGGCATCGAGGACATCAACATCGGCGAGACGATCGCGTCGCCCGACCACCGCGTGGCGCTCCCGGCGATTGCGGTGGACGAGCCGACGGTGTCGATGGTCTTCGGCATCAACACCTCGCCGATGGCCGGGCGGGACGGCGAGTATGTCACCTCGCGTCACCTGCGCGAGCGGCTGGAGCGCGAGCTGCTGGGGAACGTCTCACTCCGCGTGGAGCCCACCGACACGCCGGAGCAATTCAAGGTGCTCGGCCGTGGCGAGCTCCAGCTGGCGATCCTGATCGAGATGATGCGCCGTGAGGGATACGAACTGCAGGTGTCGCGCCCGGAGATCGTCACGCGCGAGATCGACGGCCGCCGCATGGAGCCGATCGAGGAGCTGGTGATCGACGTGGCGGAGGAGTTCCAGGGCACCGTGATCTCGAACTGCGGGTCCCGCCGCGGCACGATGACGCGGATGGTGAACCATGGCAGCGGCCGCGTGCGGCTGGAGTTCCGCATTCCGGCGCGCGGCCTCATCGGGTTCCGGTCCCAGTTCCTCACGGACACCAAGGGCACCGGCATCATGAACCACATCTTCGCCGGGTGGGAGCCGTGGGCGGGCCCCATTCCCGCCCGGGCCACCGGCGTGCTCGTGTCGGACCGCGCCGGCGTGGCCACGGCCTACGCGATGTCCAACCTGCAGGAGCGCGGCGTGATGCTGATCGAGCCGCAGACGCCCGTCTACGAGGGCATGGTCGTGGCGGAGCACTCGCGCCCCAACGACCTCGACGTGAATATCACGAAGGAGAAGAAGCAGACCAACATGCGTGCGTCCACGGCGGACGAGGCCATCCGCATCGTGCCCCCGCGCATCCTCGGTCTGGAGGGCGCGATCGAGTTCATCAACGACGACGAGCTCGTCGAGGTGACGCCGTCGCACATCCGGCTTCGCAAGAAGGTCCTGCAGTCCAACCAGCGCCCGAAGAAGGAGAGCTGATCGCCGTGCCGCCGGCGGCCGAAAAGCCGCGACATGGAGGCAAAAGGTACCCGTGAGGCAGACTGCGTCGCCGTAAGTTATTGAAAACAAGCCACCTGCAAGAGTCTCGATTCTTGCAGCATGATCGGCGGCATGAGGCTCTCCCGCCTGATCCTCCTGCTGTTCCTGGCTGCACAGCTCTGGGACGGCGTCTTCACCTATGCCGCCGTGCACGCGGGTGGACTGAGCGCCGAGGGCAACACCCTGCTCGTCCACTGGATGGCCCTCATCGGTCCGGCGCCCACCCTGTTGCTCGCGAAGGTCGGTGCGGCCGCGGGCGGCGTCCTGCTCTACGTCCAGGGCGTGCACTACG
This sequence comes from Vicinamibacterales bacterium, assembly GCA_041394685.1. Lineage (GTDB taxonomy): Bacteria > Acidobacteriota > Vicinamibacteria > Vicinamibacterales > UBA2999 > VFZN01. The sequence continues at coordinate 67,672 of JAWKHU010000052.1, read as the reverse complement.
CGCTGGCCGGCCTCACGATGATCTACGCGGTCGCCGCCATCGGTCCGTGGGTGGCGCACTTCGGACAGCTCTAGGCGCCGGCCGCCCGCGGATTGCGCGCAGCGGCAGCGGCGTTTCTGGGTCAAAAGACCGAGCGAAGTGACGTGCACACTGTCTCACAGGGGCACAATATGTAGTGACTCCGCAGGGGGAAACCGCTACTATCTGTTCCACCCGAGAGGGTGACGAGCGGCGCCACGAGAGCTTTGGCGTCGAAGGAGAACAGATGGCCAAGAAAGCCAAGAAAGCCAAGACCGCCAAGACCGCGAAAACCGCCAAGAAGGTTGCGAAGAAGGCAGCAAAGAAGAAGGTCGCCAAGAAGGCTGCGAAGAAGTCCGGTCGCAAGCCGAATGCCGCGTTCATGCGCCCGGTGACCCCGAGCGCGACGCTGGCCGCCGTCATCGGCGACAAGCCGGTGCCGCGCACCGAAGTGACCAAGAAGCTCTGGGCCTACATCAAGAAGAACGGGCTGCAGGATGCGAAGAACCGGCGCATGATCAACGCCGACGACAAGCTGAAGCCCATCTTCGGCGGCAAGAGCTCGGTCAGCATGTTCGACATGACCAAGCTCGTCGGCAAGCACCTCAAGTAACGCCGGGCGTTCGCGCCGCGGCAGCGCGGCGTGCGCGTCGCGTACAAGCCACGGAATCGCGGAACGGCGGCGGCCAGCAGGCCGCCCACCGTCCTCGTTTCCGTGGCTTGTGCGTTTTCAGGGGAAGATGCCCAGCTCCATGTAGCTGCGCGCCACCTTGTGGATGGCGTTCAGGAACGCGGCGATGCGCAGGTCGGGCACACCCGCGTGCGTGCGGCGCGTCTCGAGCACGGCGTGGAAGGCGCCGATCATCGTTTCCTCCAGGCCCGAGTTCACCAGGTCGGCCTCGTCCGGCCCCTTGGCCAGCTCGGCGCGCTCCGCGTCGGTGAAGGTCTTGCCCGTCGCGGACTCGATCGCCTTCAGCATCTGCAGCTCGTTGGCCATCTCGTGCCGCTTCGACATGCGGCCGAAGCGGACGTGCGACAGGTTCTTCAGCCACTCGAAGTAGGAGACGGTCACGCCGCCCGCGTTGCAGAAGATGTCGGGAATGACCATGACGTTCTTCGCACGGAACACCGGATCGGCCGACGGGGTTGTGGGACCGTTGGCGCCCTCGAGGATGATGCGGGCCTTCACCCGTGGCGCGTTCTCGGCCGTGAACACCCCCTCCAGCGCTGCCGGCAGGAGGATGTCGCAGTCGAGCTCGAGAGCGGCCGCCGACGAGGGCAGGTTCGTGGCGCCGGGGAAGTCGAGGATGGAACCGGTTTCCTGCCGGTGCGTGAAGACCGCGTCCTCGTTCAGTCCCTGCTCGCTGAAGATGGCGCCTTCGCGCTCGGCCACCCCGATGAGGATGGCGCCGCCCTCGCGGCAGAACTTCGCAGCGTGGTACCCCACGTTCCCCAAGCCCTGGACGACGAGCCGCTTGCCCGCCAGTCCCGGGGTCAACCCGATGGCCCTCATCTCGTCCACCTGGTTGCAGGCCTCGCGCACCGCGAAGTAGAGCCCGCGGCCGGTGGCCTCCTTGCGGCCGCGCACGCCGCCCTGCGTCACGGGCTTCCCGGTGACGCACCCCATCGCATCGAGCTGTCCCGAGCTGATCGCGGCGTAGGTGTCGGCAATCCACGCCATCTCGCGCTCGCCGGTGCCGTAGTCGGGGGCCGGCACGTCGATGCCGGGCCCGATGAAGCCCTTCTTCAAGAGCTCGTGGGTGTAGCGCCGCGTGATGCGCTCGAGCTCCTCGACCGTGTAGTCGCGCGGTTCGATCCGGATGCCGCCCTTCGCTCCGCCGAACGGCACGTCCACGATGGCGCACTTGTAGGTCATGAGGGCGGCGAGCGCCATCACCTCTTCCTCGTAGACGCCGGGGCTGTAGCGGATACCGCCCTTGACCGGCATCTTGTGATGGCTGTGCTCGGCGCGCCAGGCGTGGATGACCTCGATCGATCCGTCCGCGCGCCGCAGAGGGAAGTCGAACCGGTAGACGCTGTTGCAGCAGCGAATCTGGTCCAGCAGTCCCTTGGGATACGTCGTGAACTTCGCCGCTTCGTCGAACGTCTTGTTGACTTCCTCGAAGAAATTGGGCTGTCCGGCCATGCCGGTAACATAGTTCAAATCGACGAGGTGGGCCACCAACGCGTTGCACACCGCGTTCGGGATCCGCGGCCGCTGCTGTACACTGTGCAGCCTATGTCGTCCGACGATATGCGACCGGCCCGCCTCTGGAAACAGATGCCGGCCGAGCAGCGGCAGTCCGCCGCCGCTGCCTTCTGGGAAGACGAGCAGGCCGCCCTCGAGCACGCCGAGGCCGTCGCGCTCATTGCACGACAGATCAAGTTCCGCCCGAAGAGCGTGCTCGGCCTGCCCGTCGAGCGCAAGGCCCGCCACCTGGCCTCCGTTGCCCAGGTGTCCGACCTGCTCGCCGCGCGCCTCCTGGTGTCCTACCATCTCGAGCACCAGCGCCCGATGATGGGCGCCTTCCTCGACGCTCTCGGCATGGAGCACGACGAGGGCCTCATCAAGGACGAGGAGCCCAAGGCGCCCGACGCCGCCGTGCTCGACAAGGCGGTGGCCACGCTGGTGGCCGCCTACCCGGCCGCCGACGTCGCCCGCTACTTCTGGACGCTCCTCTGGCAGGACCCCGAGACGTGGGGCGGCCTCGAGGGCCGGCCCGAACTGCAGGCGTCCTGACGCGCGCACCGTGGCCCCCTTCGAACGGCACCTCTTCGTCTGCACCAACCAGCGGCCGGAGGGCCACCCGCGCGGCTCCTGCGATGCCGCCGGCGAGGCCGCGCTGCACAAGGCCTTCAAGAAGGCCCTCGCCGAGGCCGGCCTGTCGCGCCGGATCCGCGCCAACAAGTCGGGGTGTCTGGATCAGTGCGAGCACGGTCCCACCGTCGTCGTCTATCCCGATGCCGTGTGGTACGGCGGCGTCACCGAGAGCGACGTGACCGAGATCGTGCGCGCGCACCTGGTCGAGGGCCGGCCCGTGGACCGGCTCCGTCTCGCCGACGGCTGCATCAACACGGCGAGCTGTCCCCATCGCCCGCGCACACCCTAGTGGGATCCATGGTCGAGCCCCGGAGCGGCCGTTCCTGCGGAACGACCGATGCACGTGAGTCGAGCGTGCAGCCGCCTCCTGTCGCAGTCGTGGATGCGATCGCCTAGATGGACGCCCTCCTGACCGTTGACGGCGCCGTCGCCCTCGTCACGCTGACACTGCTCGAGGTGGTCCTCGGCGTCGACAACGTCATCTTCATCTCGATCCTGGCCGGCAAGCTGCCGGCGGACCAGCAGGACCGCGCCCGCACGGTGGGTCTGCTCGCGGCGATGCTCATGCGCATCGCGCTGCTCTTCTCGCTGGCGTGGATCGTCCGGCTGACGGCGCCGCTCGTCACCGTGCTGGGCCAGGAGATCTCGGGCCGCGATCTGATCCTCGTCGTCGGCGGGCTGTTCCTGCTGGGCAAGGCGACGCGCGAGATTCACGAGAAGCTGGAAGGGAGGAGGGCAGCGCTCCGCCCGCGTGCCGCCCTCCTTCGGCGCCGTCATCGGGCAGATCATGCTACCGACATCGTCTTCTCGCTCGACTCGGTCATCACGGCGGTCGGCATGGCCGACGCATTGTCGGTGATGGTGGCGGCGGTGGTGATCGCGGTGGCGATCATGATGGTGTCGGCCGGGCCGATCGCGCGATTCGTCGAGGCGCACCCGACCGTGAAGGTGCTGGCGCTCAGCTTCCTGCTGCTGATCGGCGTGTCACTGGTCGCGGAGGGATTCGACCACCACATCCCGAAGGGCTACATCTACTTCGCGATGGCGTTCTCGGTGTTCGTCGAGCTCGTCAACCTGCGGGTGAGCCGCCGGCACAAGACCGACCCGGTCAAGCTGCACCAGTCCTACTGACACCGCTTCGCGCTCATTCCTCGAGCGCCGCGAGGATCTCGCGGGCCCGCTCGGGCCCCAGCGTGCCGCGCTCGAGCGCGAGCGGGACGGTGCGGCGGGTCATCGCGCGGTAGAGCGCGCCGGTGTCCGGCGCCATGGCGTCCAGGGCCGTCATGTGCCGGCGCACGGTCCTGATGTCGCCCCTGGCGACGCATCCCCCCATGCCGCCGGCCAGCCCCCGGTCGGTCGCCGCCGCAGCGTGCCGCGCAGCAGCGGCGCGAGGGCGGCCATCGCCTCGGTCTCCGAGCAGCCGAACGACCCCCAGATCGCCGACGCCTCGCGCAGCGGCGAGCACGAATGGGCCACGTGCGTGGCCGACGCGTGATAGCGCGCGCGGACCCCGGCGGCAGGCGCATGGGACGCATGCCGATGCGTTCGGCCAGCCCGGCGAGCGTCGTGCCGAGTGGCTCGGCGGCCTCGATGCCCCGATGCAGCCGGCCAGGCCTGCAGCGCCACGTCCGGATTGGCGAACATCTGCATCGGGTGGAAGCCGCCGACCTCCGCGCCCGCACGGCGCGCGGCGTCGAGCACCGACACCTCCGTGGCGCCGCTGCAATGGCACCACCGCCTGGCCGGGCCGCCAGGCCGTCCGCTCGCACACCGGTCCGATGGCGTCGTCGATGACGGTGAGGAACGCGATGTCCACCTGGGCCGCGAGCGCATCGGGGGAGGGGGCCCAGCGCCCGTCACCGCCCGTGGCCGCCGCCCCGTCAGGCCCGGGCGTGCGCCAGCAGCACCGGATAGCCCCGGCGTCCGAACGCCGTCGCGAGCGTGCGGCCGACCGCCCCGCGCCGATGAACCCGAGCCGGAGCACCCCGCCGCTCATGCCATCTCCCGGGCCAGCATGGCCACGCAGAGCGCCGCGGTGTTGCGCACCAGCGTCGTCGCCGTGCGTGTCTCGGGCGCGACGTCCGGGGCCAGGGGCCCGACCAGCGACTCCATCATCGCGCCGGCCACGCACGAGGCGGCCGTGGCGGCATGGACCTTCCGGAACTCCCCGCGTACCAGGCCATCCTCGACCAGGCGCTCGAACGCCCGGACCAGTGCCGCGCGGTACACGAGGCGTGCCTGATCGATCGCGGGTTCGCACGGCTCGGCGATGAGAGCGTAGGCCAGGCGCCGGCGCCGCAGGGCGCGGGTCATGAAGGTGGCCACCGCGTCGCGCAGGCGGTCGGGGGCCGGGCCCTCGCCGCGGGCGAAGGCGTCCACGACGTCCACCTCGCGCTGCGACACGAGCGCCAGGACCTCGGCAAAGAGGTCGGCCTTCGAGGCGAAATGGCGGTAGACCGATCCGGTGGCCACACCTGCCCGCGCCGCGATGAGCGCAATCTGCGCACCCTGCCAGCCGTGCTCGGCGACGATGTCGCGGGCGGCGTGGAGGAGGGTGGTGTGGGCGGACTGCAGCCGGAGGACGCGGGCGCGGTTGGGGGGGGCGGTGGTGGTGGGTGCGGTGGTGGAGACGCGAACCATGATTCAGGAATAATGAATCATGGTTCACAGGTTTGGCAAGGGCCCTCGGTCAGAAGGACACCGTGAGCGGTGGGGAACGGACCGTCAGCCCCCGGCCAGGGGCTGCATCCACCGCACCACCGCGTCCTGCACCTCGGCGTGGACGCTCTCCGGGTCTCGTCCGCCGGCACGCAGGACGCCAAAGGAGTGGTCGGCGCCCGAGACGCCCACGATGTCCACCGGGGGGCGGGCGTCGTCCGCAAAGATGGCGGCACGCACCTCGTCCGGGCCGCCGAACGGATCCCGCGTGCCCTGGACGATGAGCGTGGGCACGCCGAGCTGGCGCAGGTGCGTCACCCGGTCGCCCTTGCGGCGCCCGCCCGGCGGCACCAGGGGATAGCCGAAGACGACGACGCCGGCCAGCGGCGGAGCATCGGTGGGCCACGCCGACGGGGCGGCCGCCAGGTGCGTGGCCATGCGTCCGCCCATCGACTTCCCGCCGACGAAGAGGCGGCATCCGCGGGCCTCCGGCCGTCGGGCGGCGGCGGCGACGACCTGCCGGAACGCCTGCTCGAGTACCGGCGCACGATCGGGCATCCGACGCCGGCGCTCCATGTAGGGGAAGTTGAACGTCACCACGTCGATGCCGCGTTCCGCGAGCTGAGCGGCGTAGGCGGTCATGAAGGGATGCCGCTGGCCGGCGCCGGCGCCGTGCGCGAGGACCAGCAGGGCGGGGAGACGCCGGCCGTCATTGGCCGGATACGCCACGGCGGTCACTCCGGCGGGGTCGGCGTCGATCGGGATCTGGAAGGTTTCCGGTGGCATGCAGGCGGCACCTGGCTGACTGTAGTACCATAACCGGCCGCCCGCGCCGGGGCTCCGGATTTCCAGTCGATGCGTTCGTTTGCGGTCGAGGTGTAGGTGAACCGTCTCTTCTATTCTGCCTGTCTTTGCCTGTTTCTCGTAACCGGCGCTTCCCACGTGCACGCCCAGGACCTCCAGTTGGCGCCCGCCACCGGCGGGTCCTCGGACCGGCCTGCCGCCCGCGCCGTGCGCGTGGCCGAGGGCCCGTCCATCGACGGTGACATCCTCGGTGACCCGGTCTGGACCGATGCCCCGGTCATCGACGGCTTCAAGCAGTATCAGCCGAACGAGGGACAGGACGTCTCGGAGAAGACCGAGGTCCGGATGGTGTTCACCAGCGACACGCTCTACGTCGGCGTCGTCTGCTACGACTCGAACCCCGCCGGCATCATCGTGACCGACTCGCGGCGCGACAGTTCCCTGGACAACACCGACAGCTTCCGGATGATCTTCGACACGTTCCGCGACCGGCAGAACGGGTTCGTGTTCGGCACCAACCCGGCCGGCCTCGAGTACGACGGCCAGGTCACCAACGAGGGGCAGGGCGGCGGCGGGCTGGCGGGCGCGCAGCTCCAGCAGTCGGGGTCGGGCGGCGGCTTCAACCTGAATTGGGACGGGGCGTGGGAGGTGCGCGCGCGTACCACCGACACCGGCTGGTCGGCCGAGTTTGCCATCCCCTTCAAGACCTTGCGCTACCCGGCCGCCGACTCGCAGGTCTGGGGCGTGAACTTCCAGCGCAACATCCGCCGCAAGAACGAGGAGGCCTACTGGGCCCCGATTCCGCGGCAGTTCAACCTGTATCGCGTGTCCATCGCGGGCAGCATCGCCGGGCTCGAGCCGCCCGCCTTCCGGAACTTCAAGCTGATCCCGTACGTGCTCGGGCAGGCGAAGAAGACGGGCGTGAACCCCGTGGACGGCGTGACGCTCGGGGACGTCGGCGTGGACGCCAAGTACAACCTCACGCCCAGCCTCACGCTCGACGCGACGGTCAACACCGACTTCGCCCAGGTCGAAGTGGACGACGAGCAGGTGAACCTCGACCGGTTCACGCTGTTCTTCCCGGAGAAGCGTCCGTTCTTCCTGGAGAATGCGGGGTTCTTCTCCGTCGGCAACCAGGGTGAGGTCGATCTGTTCTTCAGCCGCCGCATCGGCATCGGCGGGAACGGCGAGGCCATTCCCATCATCGGCGGCGGTCGCGTCTCGGGCAAGGTGGGCCTCTGGAACGTGGGCCTGCTCAACATGCAGACCGCCGAGAGCGGCACCGTGCCCGGCAACAACTTCGGTGTCGTGCGCCTCAGCCGCGAGCTGCCCAACCGGTCGGCGGTCGGCGGCATCATCGTCAACCGCCAGGGCGTGGGCGACGTCGCCGGCGAGGACAACTACAACCGCACCTACGCCGTGGACGGCAAGTGGGGCATCGGCCGCAACTCGCTGGTGTCGGGCTTCCTCGCGCGCACGCAGACGCCGGGCGAGTCGGACGACAACCACGCCTACAACCTGCGCGCGCGCGTCCTGTATCCGCGGTGGGACCTCGATGCCGGCTACCAGGAGGTCGGCGAACGCTTCAACCCGGAGGTGGGCTTCCTGACGCGGCGCGGCTACCGCAAGCCGGACGTCCGCGTCATGACGCGCTTCCGCCCCAAGAGCTTCCTGCGCCTCCAGGAGATCCGCCCCCACGCCACCTACCGCGGCTTCTGGGGCTTCGACGGCTTCCAGGAAACCGGCTACGTGCACCTCGACAGCCACTGGCAGTTCAAGAACAGCTGGGAGATTCACACCGGCACGAACCTGACGCGCGAGGGCGTGCGCACGCCCTTCGAGATCTTCCCGGCATCGCGGTGCCGCCCGGCACCTACGACAACCGAGGAGGCGCAGCTCGTCCTGATGACCAACCAGGGCGCGCCGATCAGCCTGAACCTGCAGACCTTCATCGGCGGGTTCTTCTCGGGCGACCGCGTGACGCTCAACCCGACCATCCGCTTCCGGCCCTCCGAGACGTTCACGACCGAGATTGCCTACTCGCGCAACGACGTCCACCTGCTCGAGGGCGACTTCATCACGAACCTGATCCGGACGCGGGTGTCCTATTCGTTCAGTCCGCGCGTCTTCGTCCAGTCGCTCCTGCAGTACAACGATCGCGCCGACGTCTGGTCGATGAATCTCCGTTTCGGCTGGCTCCAGGCCGCCAACACCGGCCTGTTCGTCGTCTACAACGACACGCGCGGGCTGTATGACCTGTTCCCGGACCGGGCGGAGCGGACGGATCGCTCGCTGACGATCAAGTTCTCGCGCATGTTCGACGTGCTGCGCTAGCCGCCGCCGGCCTCATCCCGCCGCCAGGTCCGACAGGAAGCGGCGGATGCGCGCCGCGTTGGTGCCGACGTCGCTGCGCCCCACTCGCGAGACCGAGCGCACGTCTACGCGGCTGCCGCCGTTGGGCGCGGCGCCGATGCGGATGGCGATGTCGTCCTTGAAGCCGAACCAGCGCGTGGTGTCGGTGGCCTCGATCCGCAGGCCCGGCGCGTCGGCGGCGACGATGTCCCAGCCGCGCCGGGTGACCAGCGCCAGCGCCCGCTGATACGCGTCCGCCGGAGGGACGTCCAGAACGAGCGGCGCGATGTCCGGATAGCCCGCTCGCTGCTGCGCGGCAATCTCGTTCGTGTAGTCGAGCCCGTTGGGCACGCCGAGCGACTGCCGCAGCGCCGCGGTTTCCACGTACGACGGCGGCGTCACCGTGTCGGTGGAGATGTCGTGAATGCGCGGCACGGCGGCGGCCACGCGCTGCCAGCGCCACGGGACGCCGGCGGCGATCGCACCAGCCACGATGGCGAGCGCCGCGATGCCGAGCCCCCGCGTCCGGCCCTGTCGCGCGCTGACGAGCGCGGCCGCCACACCCAGCGCGAGCGCCGCGAGGCCCGCATAGGCCGCCCACGTGAGCATCCGCTGCAGCGCGGTGCCGAGATCGAACCAGCCCGCCCGATAGCCGGGCCCGGCGAGGCCGAGCAGGGCCAGTCCCGCGAGAGCCGTGAGGAGGGCAAGCCACGGAAGCCAGCCGGTGCGCGAGTCCTGCATCGCGCGGTTATACCCCAGGCGGCGGTATGCTCACCACGACGACGTGATGCCGCCCCGCGCCCACCTCATCGCCACCGCCACCCACGGTCGCTACCTCACGCTCGAGGCGCGTGGTGCGCCGGCCGGGATGCTGGTCGGCTTCCACGGCCAGTCCGAGACGGCCGCCATCCAGATGGCGCACATGGAGGCCATCCGCGGGGACCGTCCGTGGCACCTGGTGAGCGTGCAGGCCCTCAACCGCTACTACACCCGCCGGGGCGACGTCGTCGCCGCCTGGATGACGCGCGAGGATCGGGAGGCCGCCATCGCCGACAACCTCGCGTACGTCCGCGCCGTGATCGCGCAGGCGGCCGCCGAGTGCCAGAGCCCGCCGCCTCGCCTCGTGTACTGCGGCTTCTCGCAGGGCACGGCCATGGCCTATCGCGCGGCGGCGTTCGCGGGCGTCCACTGCCACGGCCTGATCATCCTCGCGGGCGATCTCTCCCCGGACGTCGTCCCCCACGCGCGCCGGCTGCCGCCGGTGCTGCTGGGGCGGGGGCGTGCCGAGGCGTGGTACACGGAGGAGAAGGCCGCCGTGGACCTGGCCCACTTCGCGGCGGCTGGCGTCCGCTGCGACGAGGTCGTTTTCGACGGTGGACACGAGCGCCATCCGGACTTCACCACGCGGGCCGGCGCGTTCCTCGACGAGGTGGGGGGATAGCAGCTCGGAATTCAGAATTCAGAATGACGAATTCAGAATGGTCGGACACGTCACTGCGCCAATCCGCCAATCCGCCAATCATTCTTCATTCTTCATTCTGACTTCTGAATTCTGAATTCTGAGTTTCCCCGAGCCGCTTCGCCAGCCCCATCACCGTCAGCGGCGAGGACCCCTCCGCCTTGTTGTTCACCAGGATGAAGACCTGGCGGCCGCGCGACAGGGCGCGGCGCGTGACGGCCGCGACGTCGGCGCGCATCGCGGGGTCTGGCTCCACCAGCCGGTCGAAGGGCTTGAAGCGATCGCGCTGGTCCTCGTACCACGTTCCCGGCCGCAGCAGCAGGCGCACCACGGTGAACGGCAGGTCGTCGGGCGGCACGACCGCCGCCTGCTCACCGGGCGCGGGCATGGCGCTCCAGTAGTTGTAGGTGTGCGCGATGCCGTGGAGGCCAGCATCCGGCGGTATGCGGCCGTCAGCAGGCGCGCGTCCCTGAGTTCAACGGCGTAGGCGAAGCCGCGCGGCAGCCGCTCGAGGAACCGATCCAGCCGGGCCAGGAAGTCCGCGGGCTCGAGGCTCTGGGCCCTCGGGAAGGGCGGGAACTCCAGGATGATGGGCCCGGTGTGCCCGGCGAACGCCGCCGCGCAGGGTTCGAGCAGGTCGCCCACCAGCCGATCCACCGAGAGGAAGTCGGGGTTGGGAGCCTGGCGGCCGGGCGCGCCCAGTGCGAGGGCGGTGACGGCGGCCGGCGCCTTGATGCAGCACCGGAAGCCATCGGGGAGCTGGTCGGCATGCTCGCGCAGGTCCGGGATCGGGATGGGCGCGTAGTAACTGCGGTCGATGCCGACGGTCGTGAGCAGCGGGTGTCGCGCGTATTCCCGAAGCCCCTCGCGTGCGAGCGACGCCTGCGAGCGGCCGCCGCTGTAGACGAGGCCCTGCCAGCCAGGGAAGCTCCACGAACTCGTGCCGAAGAACACGCCCGCGGGCAGCCGTGCCGCCAGTGCCGCGGCCTCGGTGTGCATGCGGGACAGCCGCTCGGCCACCGGATCGGGGCCCGACCTCCGCCGGTCGAAAAACGTGAGCTGACGGCTCATGGCCTTATCCTAGTGGCTGCGTGTCGGACCGACTGCAGGATCTGGGGTGGGACGCCGGCTGGGAAGCCACCTTCGACGAGCATCGTGCGCAGGGCCTGCAGCCCGCGCGCGTGGCCATCGAGTACAACCACATCTTCCGCGGCTTCGGTGAGGCCGACGAGTTGACGCTCCAGCACGCCGGGCGTTTCAAGCACCGGGCCGTGGCCCGCAGCGAGCTGGCCGCGGTGGGGGACTGGGTCGCCGTCCGCCGCACGGCCGGCGAAGCCGCCGGGACCATCGAGGCTGTGCTGCCGCGCCGCAGCCGCTTCTCACGGAAGGCGGCGGGCGAGATCACCGAGGAGCAGGTGGTCGCCGCCAACATCGACACGGTGCACCTGGTGATGGGGCTCGACGGCGACTTCAACCCGCGTCGGCTCGAACGTTACCTGCTGGTGGCGCATGAGAGCGGCGCGCGTCCGGTGGTGCTGCTCAGCAAGGCCGATCTCGCTTCGGACCTCGCCGAGGCGGTGGCCGGCATCGTGGCGCTGTCCGGCGACACGCCCGTGCACCCGATCAGCGTCGTGTCCGGCGCCGGGCTCGACGAGGTGCTCGGCCATCTCGGTCCCGGCCGCACCGGCGCCCTCCTCGGGTCGTCGGGCGTGGGCAAATCGACGCTCATCAACGCGCTCGTCGGGGAGGCGCGACTGGCGACGCGCGAGGTTCGCGCCTCCGACTCGCGCGGTCGGCACACCACCCGTCACCGCCAGCTCATCGAGATCCCCGGACGCGGCCTGTTGATCGACACGCCGGGCATGCGCGAGCTGCAGCTCTGGGACGTGGCCGAGGCGTCGCGCGACGCCTTCGACGACATCGAGGCGCTTGCGGCCGCGTGCCACTTCACCGATTGCCGCCACCGCGACGAGCCGCGCTGCGCCGTGAAGGCGGCCGTGGCCGAGGGGCGCCTCGACGCCGCGCGCCTGGCCAGCTACGTCAAGCTGCACGCGGAGCTCGAGTCCCTCGAGGAACGACGGGATCAGCGTGCGCTGATCGAGGAGAAGCGCCGGTCGCGCGTCATGGGCAAGGCGCTCAAGCAGTTCCAGAAGCAGCGAGGCCGCTGACACCCCCACGGGGACGAGTCCCACATGCAGACCATGCCGCTGGAGTTCGAAGAGGTGCCCGACGGGCTGGCGCGCGCCCGCGCGTTCGGTGCGCGCATGAGCCAGCGCCGCACGGTCCGCGACTTCTCTCCGCGCCCTGTCGATCGCGCCATCGTCGAGGAGGCGATCCGGACGGCCGGCACCGCGCCGAGTGGCGCGAACCTGCAGCCGTGGCACTTCGTGGCGGTCGGCGTCGAGGACCGCGCACTGCGCCGGCAGCTGCGCGAGGCCGCCGAGGCCGAGGAGCGGGAGTTCTACGAGCACCGCGCGCCGCAGGCGTGGCTGGAGGCCCTTGCGCCGCTCGGTACCGACGCCGAGAAGCCGTTTCTCGAAATCGCCCCGTGGCTGATTGCCGTCTTCGTACAGCCGCACGGGACGGGCCCGTCAGGAGCGGTGGTCAAGCACTACTACGCCACGGAGTCGGTGGGCCTCGCCACGGGTCTGCTGATTGCCTCGCTCCACCTGGCCGGCGTGGCGACCCTCACCCACACGCCCAGTCCGATGGGCTTTCTCAACACGCTGCTCGGCCGTCCCGCGCACGAGCGCCCGTTCCTGCTCCTCGTGGCGGGCTATCCCGCCGACGGCGCCCGGGTACCGGACATCCGGCGCAAGCCGTTCGAAGCGATCGCGGATTTCCGGTAGCAGCGGGCGCGGCCCCCGGATCAGTGGAACTGCGCCTGCGCGGCGGTCGGCCTGCGGGCCAGCGCCGTCGTGGCGCCAGCCTTGAGCTCGCGGCGCACGCTGGCGCCCACCTGGCGCGCGGCGTCGGTCTCCCACCCCTGCGTGCGCGACACACGGCTCTGGTGCCCGATGCGCTTGTACAGGCTCACGAGCCCGGCCTCGCTCCGTACTTCGGGATGATCCATCACCTCGACGACGTGGTGCAGCTCGTGGGCGAGGGAGGCGAGGAGCTGATCGGGCGGGAGGTCGGGATTGAGCGATGCGCGCAGGTATCGATAGCCGCCGCCCGCACCCTGGAAGGTGACGCAGCCGGCAAGCCCGCTGGTCATGCGTGGATTCATGCTGACGTAGACGATCACGTGGCCGGCGTCGATGCGGTTGACCAGTGCCCGGAGGATCGCGGACCGCTCGAGCCCCGCGGCCACCAGCGCCGCTGTCCGCTCGTCCACCGCGCGGATGCGCGGCCGCCGCTCCGCCACCACTCGTCCGTCGGCGGAGGGGGCTCGGCCATCACGGGCGTCGTCACGCGTGCGGACGATCGGGCGGGCAGCAGTGCCTGGGCGGACGCGGGAACACTCGCGACGACGACGATCAGGCAGGCGGACAGGGCGGCAGGCAGGCGCATGGTGGTCTCCTTCCGGCGTGGCACCATCCGCGACAGGTCAGGTCGTGCAAGGCAGCGCGCGCATCGCGCGGTGCGGTCAGGCTGGTCAAGTAGACGGTACGGTGGCGGCCACGGTTCGTCTCCCGCGGCAGAATGCCGACGCGAACGTGGGGACGAGCATTCCGTGGATAATGCGGGGCATGCGTGCGCCCCTCGTGCTGCTGGCCTGCCTGATCGCCGTGCCCGCGACCGCCGTGGCCCAGACCGCGAAGCAGGCCGTCTTCGAGACCTCTGCCGGAACCATGGTGTGGGACCTGCTCGACGAGAAGGCGCCTGCCCACGTCGCCCACTTCATCTCGGCCGTCGAGAAGGGCGAGCTCGACGGGACCACGTTCCACCGCATGATGCGCGCGCCGTCGTGCAGGGCGGCGATCCCGTGACGCGCGACCCCGCTGCGCGCGAGAAGTACGGCTCCGGTGGCATCGGCACGCTCGCGCCCGAGATCTCGGACGAGCGGCTCACGCGCGGCGCCGTCGCCGCGGTCCAGGTGCCGGGGAAGCCGGATTCCGGCGGCACGCAGTTCTTCGTGTGCGTCAGCCCGCAGCCCGCGCTCGACGGCACGTACACGGTGTTCGCGCGTGTCGTCGAGGGCATCCTCGTCGCGCAGCAGATCTCGGAGACGCCAGTGGACGCCGCCGGGCTGGCGACCGAACGTGTCGTCGTCACCCGCGTGACCATCCGCGACAGGCCGGCGCCTACGCCCGAGCCCTTCTCCACCGAGTCGGCCGACGAACTGGCGCGGTACCGGGCCATCCTCGAGACATCGGCCGGCGCCATCACGGTATCGTTCATGCCGGACAAGGCGCCGAACCACGTCCGCAACTTCCTCCGCCTGGCCGAGGCGGGTGTCTACGACGGGATGGCCTTCCACCGCGTCGTCAAGGGCTTCGTGATCCAGAGCGGGCACCTGCCGACGCGGCGGGAACCGCTCGGCGAACGGCAGCAGTCCTTCATCCGCCCGCTGAAGGCGGAGTTCACCGATACCGCGCACGACCTCGGGACGCTGTCGATGGCACGGACCGACGATCCCGACAGCGCGACCTCCTCGTTCTTCATCGTCACCGGCCGGGCGACGGCGCTCGACGGCAAGTACTCGGTGTTCGGACAGGTGGAGAACGGCATCGACGTGGTGCAGGCCATCGAGAACGTCGCCGTCAACGGCGAGACGCCCGTGGAACGCGTCGAGCTGATTCGCGTCCGCGTCGTCAAGCCTTGACCCCATGACCCCAGCCACCGCGGCCTTCTTCATCGGCGTCGCCGGCGTCATGGGCGCGACGGTGATGCTCCTGACGCGCCTCTCGACGCGTCAGCAGCAGGAAGAGGACGCGCACTTCCGCCGCGAGGCGCAGGACCGTGGCTGGACGTTCCAGACCGATCGCGAGGCCGCGTTCCGGATCCGGCGGTGGACGGGTGTCACCGACGGCATCCGCTGGACGGCGGAGTCGTGGCGGGCGCCGAGCCGCCGGCGGAACCGCGCCCGGTTCGAGCAGCGGATGCGGTGGTGGGCCGACACGTTGCGCGGTCCCGCCAAGCCCGTGCTCTTCATGGGGGTGCCCGCGGGTGCCGAGACACCGTCCTTCACGGTGGCCGACGGCGAGGGGCTGCTCTCGCGTCTCGCGCAGAAGGCGGCGGGATTGGCCTTCGACGCCGCCGTCGATCGCTACTTCGGCCGGGAGGACGGCGCGCTGGTGGACGCCGGCGCGCTGCGCAAGGTGGAGGGCATGGCGCCGCCCGGCTACATCGTGATGGCGGGCGACCCCTCCGAGGGCACGCGCATCCTGTTCGCCGGGATGAACCACGCGATGATCGCGGCCCGCGGAGATCTCGCGCCCGCCGATCCCGAGGACGCCCTGGCGTGGGTGCTCCTGTTGCCGCGGCGGGTGTCCATCGCCCGGATGGAGGCCATCCGGACGACCGCCGAGCTGGAGCGCGTTGCGCGAGCGGGCGCGGCCCTGGTGAAGCGGACCTGAACGGCGCCCCGCCGGGTCACCGCTTCGCGGCGAGGGCCATCACGATGTCGTACTCGAACTGCACGAAGCGGTGCAGTTCGTCCACCAGGATGCGCTCCTGGTCGCTGTGCGCGCCGAAGCCCTTCGGGCCGTCCTCGGTGTCGAGCGCGGGACCGATGCCGTAGCACTGGATGGCCTTCGAGCGCATCTGCGCCATGTCACTGGCGCCGGTGCTCATCGTCGGGAGAACGTCGACGCCGTAGTGCGCCTTGACCTGCGCCTCGATCGCCTCGAACGCTTCGGTTCCGAGCGCCGAGGTCCCGGCCGGACGGTAGCGGTCGCGGGCCCAGCGGACCTCCACGTTCGGATCCCCGATCACGCCCCGGAGCGTCTCGAGGAACGTGTCCTGGTTCTCGTCCGGGTGCAGCCGCACGTCGATGGTGGCCTTGGCCTCGGATGGGATCACGTTGTAGCGGTAGCCGCCGCCGACGATGGTCGGGACGAGCGAGGTGTGGAGCATGGACCAGTGCTGCGGCTCGTTCTCGAGCATCCAGTCGGCGGCCGGACCGTTGACCGATGGGTCGGGATTGAGCACGTCACGGTAGCGGGCGGCCTGGTCGGGAGGCGACATCGCGGCCAGCTTCCTGAAGTAGGTGCCGGTGGTCTCGTTCAGGCGCAGCGGCGGCGTCCACGCGGCGATCTTGCCGACGGCAGCGGAGAGCCGCATCACCGCGTTGTTGCGGGGGGACCGACCCGTGCCCGGCGGGCCCGCGCGCGATGACCTCCACGGGCCTCGGTTCCTTCTCGGTGGTGCCGACGTTGGCGCGGCGGACCTTCCCCCGGTGCGCACGATCCCGCCGCCTTCGGCAAGGCAGAATTCCGCGTTGACCGCGTCGAGGTGCTGGTCGACCATGAACTGCGCGCCGACCTCGGGTGCGCCCTCCTCGCCGGCCTCCGCGAGGAAGATCACGTCACGGTCGAGCGGCGTGGCGTCCCGCTTGAGGCGCAGCATCACCATGAGGCTGGCGACCAGGTTGTCCTTGTCGTCCACCGTGCCGCGCCCATACACGTAGCCGCCGTCGAGATCGGCGCCGAACGGCGGGTGCGACCACTTCTGCGGATCGACGGTGACCACGTCGGTGTGCCCCATGATGAGCAGGGGGCGCTTCGAGCCGGTACCCTTGAGCCGCGCCACGAGGTTGGGCCGCTGCGGGTCCTTTGCGAACACCTCGTAGGGGATGCCCTCCTTGTCGAGGACCTGCTTGAGATACTCGACGGCCCGGATCTCGTTGCCCGGCGGGCTGCTGGTGTCGAGCCGCACGAGCGCCTGGAAGTGCCGCAGGGTCTCGTCCTGGAACGCTGAGGGGGCCGCGGATTGCGCGGGGGCCGCAGATGGCGCAGATGGCGCAGATGCCGCAGATGCCACAGACGCCACAGACGCCACAGACGCCGCAGATGGCGCAGATGAGGACACGGAGGGGGCGGAGGACACGGACGTGACTGGGGCGGTGACGGCCAGGAGCAGGGTGGGCAGCAGGAGCGTGCGCATGGCTGGGGAAGGTAGCACAGCCATGGACGTGAGACGGTGCGTCAGGCGGCCGGTGGGTCGTCGAAGGGGAGACGGGCGTCGGTGTCGTCGGCGGCGGTGCCGCGGGCGCCGGCGGGAGTCGGACAGGTTGTGGACGCTGACACCGAGCAGCCGTACCCGGACGCCGGCCTGCGTCGGTGCGCGCGATGAGCGCCAGGGCGCGCTCCACGATCCGCTCCGCGTCGCGGGTGGCCAGTGGCTGGCTGTGGCTGCGGGTGACCGTGGTGAAGTCCTCGTAGCGCACCTTGAGCACGACCGTCCGCGCGAAGAGGCCCTTGCGCTCGAGCCACGACGCCGCGTCGCGCGCCATTTCCTCCACCTCGCGGCGTACGTCGGCCATCGCGGTCAGGTCGGTGGCGTACGTGCACTCGGATCCCGACGACTTCGACGGGCGGTTGGGCTCCACCGGGCGGTCGTCCTGGCCGTGCGCGAGCGCGAGGAGCCAGTCGGCCAGGCTGCCGACGACGAGCCTGAGCTCGTCGGCGGGGCGGGCGCGGACGTCGGCCAATGTCGCGAGCCCGTGCGCGCGCAGGCGCTCGGCGGTCTTGGGGCCGACACCCCACAGGGCATCCACCGGCAGTGCTCGAATGAAACGGTCGACGCGTTCGGGCGCCACGACCGTCAGTCCATCGGGCTTCTTCCAGCCGGAGGCGATCTTCGCGAGGAACTTGTTCGGCGCGACCCCGGCCGATGCGGTCAGGCCGGTGGTGTCGCGGATGGCGTCCTTGATCCGGCGCGCCACCGTCACGGCCAGCGGCTCCTGCCACGCGTTGGCGGTGACGTCGAGATAGGCCTCGTCGAGCGACAACGGCTCCACGAGCGGTGTCACCTGGCGGTAGATGGCGAACACCTGCTGCGAGACCGCCCGATACTTCGCGAAGTCGGGCCGCACGATGATGAGCCCCGGGCAGAGCCGCACGGCGCGCGACATCGGGATGGCCGACCGCACGCCGAACCGGCGCGCCTCGTAGCTGGCAGCCGCCACCACGCCCCGGCCCTGTGGATCGCCCCCCACCGCCACCGGGTGGCCGCGCAGCGACGGGTTGTCGCGCTGCTCGACGGAGGCGTAGAAGGCGTCCATGTCCACGTGAAGGATCTTGCGCACGGCCTCCGCCCAGCCAATCCTGCTTCCCGACGACCGACTCCCGACTCCCGCCCTATTCCCCTACCCCGTGCTCCCGAACCCCCCGCGCGTGGGCGCGTCCATCTCGTCCACCTCATCCCACTGCACCGTCGGAGCCGGCAGCACGATCCCCTGGGCCAGCCGGTCGCCGCGGCGGACGACGACGGGCGTGTCGGTGACGTTGAGGAGCTGCACCTTGATCTCGTCGTCGGGCCCGCAGTAGTCGGCGTCCACGACCCCGATGCCGTTGGCGACCATCAGGCCGCGCTTGAGGGGGGTGCTGCTGCGGGCGAATATCCCCAGGAAGTGGCCGTTGGGCACCGCAATCACGAGGCCCGTCCCCACCAGGCGGATCTGGCCGGCTGGAATCTCGACGTCCTCGGCGGCCGCCAGGTCGAATCCGGCCGCGCCGCCGGTGGCGGGGGCCGGCAAGGCCACGTCGGGTCGCAGGCGTTTGATACGAAGGAGCATGGGAAGATAGTACAGGCTGTCCGAGAGGCTGGACAGCGAGGAGACATCACATGCGGCTTCTGCGAGCGGGACTGCTGGTGGCGGTGGTGGCATCGGGAACGGTGGCCGTGGTGGCCTCGGCGCCCGCGGCGGTCGGAGCACAGGCGGCCGCGACGGCCGCGCAGCCGGCTGCGTCGATTCCGCCGGAGCTGGCGCTCGACCGCCCGCTGCCGGTGGACCCGGCCGTCCGGGAGGGGCGACTCGACAACGGCCTGCGCTTCTTCATCCGCCGCAACAGCCGGCCGGCCGCGCGCGTCTCGCTGCGGCTGGCGGTGGACGCTGGCTCGATGCAGGAGGAGACCGACCAGCGCGGGCTGGCGCACTTCATCGAGCACATGGCGTTCAACGGGAGCGAGCACTTCAAGCCCGGCGAGCTGGTCACGTTCCTGGAGTCGATCGGCGCGCGCTTCGGCCCGCACGTGAACGCCTCGACCAGCTTCGACGAGACGATCTACATGCTCGACGTGCCCACCGATCGCGAGGGCTACGTTGACAAGGGCCTGCTGGCGCTGCGCGACTTCGCCGCCGGTGTGTCGCTGCTGCCCGCCGAGGTGGACAAGGAACGCGGCGTCGTCCTCGAGGAGTGGCGCGGCCGGCTCGGCGCGCAGTCGCGCATCACCGATCAGCAGTTGCCCGTCCTGCTGAAGGGGTCGCGGTACGCGGAGCGGCTGCCCATCGGGACGCCGGAGGTCATCAAGGGCGCCCCGCGCGAGCGGCTGCAGGCCTTCTATCAGAAGTGGTACCGCCCGGACCAGATGGCGGTGATCGTCGTCGGCGACATCGACGTGGCGGAGGCCGAGCGGCTGCTGCGCGCGCAGTTCGGGTCCATTCCCGCGCGGACCACGCCCGTCGAGGCGGTGGATCGGGCGGTGCCGTCGCACGACGAGACGCTCTACAGCCTCGTGACCGACAGCGAGGCACAGGCGTGGACGATCACGCTGGGATTCAAGTCAACGGCTGACGAGCAGGACACCGTCGGCGACTACCGCGCGTCGCTGGTGCGCCAGCTCATCGGACGGATGCTCGGCCCGCGCCTGGACGAGATCGCGCGGCGCCCGGACGCGCCGTTCGTGGCCGCGCAGGCGGGCCTGGACAGCTTCGGCCGCTCGCTGCAGTTCTTCGAGATCGCCGCGGCCGTGCCCGAGAACGGCCTGGCCGCCGGGCTCGAGGCGGCGATGATCGAGGCCCGGCGGGTGCAACAGTACGGGTTCAGCGCCGCCGAGCTCGACCGGGCGCGCCGTGAGCTGCTGGCGTTCTACGAGCGCGCGAACAACGAGCGGGAGACGACCGAGAGCCGCAGCTACGCGAACGAGTACGTGCGCCACTTCCTCGAGGGCGAGCCCATTCCCGGCATCGCGTTCGAGTACCGCATCGCGTCCACCTACCTGCCGACGATCTCCGCCGAGGAGGTGTCGCGGGTGGCCCGCGGGCTGGTGACCGACGGCAACCGGGTCGTGCTGGCCGTCGCACCGGAGAAGGCAGGGCTTCCCACGCCGACGGAGGCGTCGCTGCGCGAGGCCATGACGCGCGCCGCCGCGGCGACAGTGGAGCCGTGGGCCGAGACTACGGAGGGCCGCACGCTCGTCGAGAACCCGCCGGCGGGCGGGACGGTCGCCTCGACGCGCACGCTGGGCGACCTCGGCGTGACCGTGCTGACCCTGTCGAACGGCGTCGAGGTCTGGATGAAGCCCACCGACTTCAAGAACGACCAGATCCTGTTCAGCGCGTATGCGCTGGGCGGGACGTCCACGGCGCCGCAGGCCGACTTCCATGACGCCGAGCTCGCCGCGTCGCTGGTGGCCCTCGGTGGGCGCGGCGGCTACACGCCGGTGGACCTGGGCCGCAGGCTCGCCGGCAAGATCGCGTCGGCCAATCCGCGCATCGGCACCTACACGGAGGAGATCAGCGGGTCCGCCACCCCGCGGGACATCGAGACCGCGCTGCAGCTCAACTACCTCGCGTTCACGGCGCCGAACCTGACGCAGGAGAGCTTCGATCTGCTCAAGCGGCAGCTCGTCGCGGCGCTCGAGAACCAGGCGCAGAACCCGCGTGCGGTGTTCGGCGAGCGCGTGAGCCTGGTCAACACCTCCAACCACTACAGCGCGAAGATGCTGACCACGGCGGACATCCCGGGGCTCAGCCTGGACGCGATGCAGCAGGCCTACCGGTCGCACTTCGACAATGCCGCCAACTTCACCTACTTCTTCGTCGGGGCCTTCGACGTGGCGGAGCTCACCCCGCTGGTCAGCCGCTGGATTGGCGGACTGCCGTCCACCGGGAAGAAGACGGCGGACTTCCGCGACATGGGCGTGACCTTCCCGGAGAAGGTCGTGCGCGACACGGTCGTCAAGGGCAAGGAGCCGGCGAGCCAGACCGTCATCTCCTTCTTCGGCGACGCGGGGAAGGACGAGTTCGAAATGCACCGCCTTCGCGCGGCGGCGAGCGTGCTGAGCATCCGGCTGCGCGAGATCCTGCGCGAGGAGCTGGGCGGCACCTACGGCGTGTCGGTGGGCTACGAGGACAGCCTGCCGCAGCCCGGGTACGGCGCCGTCATCATCCAGTTCGGCAGCGCCCCCGAGAACGTCGACACGCTCACCAAGGCCGTCTTCGCCGAGATCGAGCGACTGAAGGCCGACGGTCCCAGCACCGAGGACGTGGCCAAGGTGAAGGAGATGGAGAAGCGGGACCTGGAGACCAACGCGCGCCAGAACCAGTACTGGCTCGGCTCACTGCAGACCGTGCACCTGTACGGCTGGGACCCGGCCGGCATCCTGCGCCGGCCGCAGCGCACCGACAGCCTGACGCCCGAGATGCTCCACCGCATGTACAACAAGTACTTTCCGATGGATCGCTACACGGTGGTGACGCTGAAGCCGGAAGCCTGAGGCACGAAGGGCACGAAGGTTCACGGAGGGCACGAAGGTACACGAAGGGCACGAAGCACGGAGGGGCGCGAGGCACGGAGGGGCACGAAGCACGGAGGGGCACGAAGCACGGAGGGCACGGGACCGCAGGCCCCAGGTCCCAGGCCCCAAGCCCCAGGCCCCCCAACCCGGTGGTGCTATAGTCGAAGGCTCTCATGGCCGCGCAATACGTGTACGTAATGAAGGGGCTGGGGAAGACCTAC
Organism: Vicinamibacterales bacterium; assembly: GCA_041394685.1. GTDB lineage: Bacteria > Acidobacteriota > Vicinamibacteria > Vicinamibacterales > UBA2999 > VFZN01. The sequence goes on along the minus strand of JAWKHU010000052.1, from coordinate 45,711 downwards.
CCGCCCGACCATACTGTTCTCCGCGACATCTGGCTTTCGTTCCTGCCCGGCGCCAAGATCGGCGTGCTCGGTCTCAACGGCGCCGGCAAGTCAACCCTCCTCAAGGTGATGGCCGGGGTCGAGACCAACTTCGTCGGCGAGGCCTTCGCCGGGGAGGGCGTGACGGTCGGCTACCTGCCGCAGGAGCCGCAGCTCAATCCCGACAAGGACGTGAAGGGCAACGTCGAGGAGGGCGTCGCCGCCATCAAGGCGGTGCTCGAGCGCTACGACGCCGTCAACATGAAGCTCGGCGAGGACATCTCCGCAGAGGAGATGGATGCGCTGCTCGAGGAGCAATCGAAGCTCCAGGACAAGATCGAAGCGGCCAACGCACGGGATCTCGACTCGCGTCTCGATCTGGCCATGGACGCGCTGCGCTGTCCGCCGCCGGACGCCGACGTCAGCACGCTTTCGGGCGGCGAGCGCCGCCGCGTCGCGCTGTGCCGCCTGCTCCTCCAGTCGCCGGACCTGCTGCTGCTGGACGAGCCGACCAACCACCTCGACGCCGAGTCGGTGGCCTGGCTGGAGCGCTTCCTGAAGGACTACGCCGGCACCGTCGTCGCCGTGACGCACGACCGCTATTTCCTGGACAACGTCGCGGGCTGGATCCTCGAGCTCGATCGCGGCAGCGGCATCCCGTACGAGGGCAACTACACGGGGTGGCTGGAACAGAAGCAATCCCGTCTCGCCCTCGAGGAGAAGGCCGAGTCACGACGGCAGCGGACACTGCAGCGCGAGCTGGACTGGATTCGCATGTCGCCCCGCGCGCGCCAGGCCAAGGGCAAGGCCCGCCTCAACGCCTACGAGCAGCTGCTCAGCGAGGACACGGCCCAGAAGATCGAGTCGGTCGAGATCTACATCCCTCCCGGCCCCCGTCTCGGCGACGTCGTGATCGAGGCCCGGCACCTGCGCAAGGCCTACGGCGACACCGTGCTGTTCGACGACCTGTCGTTCACGCTGCCGCGCTCGGGCATCGTCGGCGTGATCGGTCCCAACGGCGCGGGCAAGACGACCCTCTTCCGCCTCATCACCGGCCAGGAGCCGCCCGACGACGGGACGCTGAAACTCGGCGAGACCGTCCAGTTCGGCTACGTCGACCAGAGCCGCGACTCGCTCGACGCGGGCAAGACGGTGTGGGACGAGATCAGCGGCGGCCTCGACGAGCTGACGCTGGGCCGCAAGACGGTCGCGTCCCGCGCCTACGTGTCGTGGTTCAACTTCAAGGGCGCCCAGCAGCAGCGCAAGGTCGGCACGCTGTCGGGCGGCGAGCGGAACCGGGTGCACCTCGCCAAGCTGCTGCGCCGCGGCAGCAACCTGCTGCTCCTCGACGAGCCCACCAACGACCTGGACGTGGACACGCTGCGGGCGCTCGAAGAGGCCCTGCTCAACTACGCCGGGTGTGCGGTCGTCATCAGCCACGACCGCTGGTTCCTCGACCGCATTGCGACCCACATGCTCGCCTTCGAGGGCGACAGCGACGTCGTCTGGTTCGAGGGGAACTACCAGGACTACGAGGCGGACCGCAAGCGCCGGCTCGGAGCGGAAGCCGACCAGCCGCACCGCATCAAGTACAGGAAGCTCACGCGAGGGTGAATAGAGGTCGTGAGATCGCACGTCGCGACCTCGACAGGGAGGCCCCATGACCGCAGACCAGGCCAAGGCCATCGCCGAAGCGATGGGTCAGCAGATTCAGCAGGAGTGGATGACGACCGTCAAGGTGCTGGAGGCGATTCCGGAGGACCGCAAGGAGTGGCGGCCGGCGCCGCAGAGCCGCTCGGCGTGGGACCTCGCCGTGCACGTCGCCCGCTCGGACGTCTGGTTCCTGAACGGCGTCCTCACGCAGAACTTCGCCCCGGGGCCGCAGGAGCCGCCAGCCACGACGGTGAAGGGACTCGTGGACTGGTACAAGCAGGAGCTCCCGAAGGCGCTGGAGCACGTGCTGGCCATGGACCCCGCCAAGCTTGCCGAGGTCGTGGACTTCTACGGCATGAAGATGCCGAACGCGCAGTTCCTCGTCTGGCAGGCCGTCCACAACGCCCATCACCGCGGGCAGCTGTCCACCTACCTGCGCCCCATGGGCGCGAAGGTGCCGAGCATCTACGGGGGCAGCGCCGACGAGCCCTGGCAGGGGTGAGCGGGCGGGCCTGGCGCTGGCGGCCGCGATTGTCGTCGCGGCCTGCCGCCCCGCCAGTCCCGACCTGGTGCTGCTGGACGGTCGGGTGTTCACGGCCGATCCGGCGCATCCGCTCGTGGAGGCGCTGGCCGTCCGCGGCGACCGCATCGTGGCGGTCGGCACGACGGCGGAGGTCACCGCGCTGGCGGGCGCCTCCACGACCCGCCGGTCGCTCGGCGGCCGCACCGTCATCCCCGGCCTCAACGACGCGCACGCGCCCGACCCTGACCTCGACGCCCCGGGCATTGCCGCCCGGTCGCAGGCGCTTGCCGCGGCGGGCGTCACCTCCATGCAGTGGTTCGCGGGCACCCGGCCGGTGGCCGACACCGCCCGCGCGCTCGTCGCCGCCGACCCCGCGCAACGCGTGCGGGTGTTCCGCATGCCGCGTCCAGGCCCCGACGACGAGACCATCGACAGCCGGCCGCACCTGCCGCCGCAGCCGACTCTCCGCATCGACGTCCGCGGCATGGGCTTCCGCCTCGGGGCCGCCGACCAGTCCCGCATCGATCAGGCTGTGCACTGGGCGTACGGCAGCGAGGATCTGCTGGCCATCGAGCCCGCCGACCGCGCCGCCCTTGCGGCCTACGTCGAGGCGGTGGAACGCGGCGGGCTGGCCGAGGTCTGGCGCAGCAAGCGGCCGCGGATCGAGGAGCCCGGCCTCGAGGCGGTGGACCTGGCCTCCCGCATCGCAAGCCTCGGGATGGTCGTGGTCGCGCGGCCGGCCTTCAGCGTGCCGCTGGCCTCGCTCGTGAAGGCGGGCGTCCCGCTGGCGCTCGGCGCCGACGGCAGCCTCACGCCGTTCGACGCGGTCGCCTGGGCGATTTCCATCGAGCGCGGCGCCGAGGCGCTCACGGTCGGGCAGGCGCTGACGGCGTTCACCCGCGGCTCCGCGACCGCCGAGCTGTCGGAACGGGACAAGGGCCACCTCTCGGTGGGCGCCCTTGCCGATCTGGTCGTGCTGGACGAGGACCCGTTCGCCGGCGACGCGGCAACCGTCGGCCGTACCCGCAGCCTGCTCACGATCATCGGCGGTCGCGTCGTGCACGATGTTCTCTGACCTCAGGGCGTTTCTGGACGAGCTGCGGCGCGACCGCGACCTCGTGGAGATCGCAGCGCCGGTCGACGCCGATCAGGAGGCCGCCGAAATCCACCGGCGCGTGATCGCGGCCGGCGGACCCGCGCTGCTCTTCACCAACGTGACCGGAGCGGCGTTCCCGCTCGCCACCAACCTGTTCGGCACGGCGCGCCGGGCCGAGCTCGCGTTCGGCGAGCGGCCCCTGCGGCTGATTCGCGAGCTCGCGCACCTGGCGGAGACGATCATGCCGCCAACCCCCGGCAAGCTCTGGGGCGCCCGCGGCTTTGCGCGTGAGCTGGTGCGCGTGGGCACGACGCGGCGGCGATCCGGCCCGGTCACCGAGGTCGTGAGCGAGTCGTTGGGGCTCGACCGTCTCCCGGTGCTGACCTGCTGGCCCGAGGACGGCGGCCCGTTCGTGACCTTGCCGCTCGTCTACACGTCGCACCCCGCGCGCCCCGGGTCGAACCTGGCGATGTACCGCCTCCACGTCCACGGCGCGCGCAGCACGGGGATGCACTGGCAGATCGGCAAGGGCGGCGGGTTCCACTACCAGGTGGCGGAGGCGCGCAACGAGGCCCTGCCCGTCACCGTGTTCCTCGGCGGGCCGCCGGCGCTGATCCTCGCCGCCATCGCCCCCCTGCCGGAGAACGTACCGGAGATCATGCTCGCGTCGCTGGTGGCCGGCCACCGCCTGCCGATGGTCGCGGGCCCGGCGGGCCATCCGCACCCGCTCGTCGCGAGCGCCGAGTTCGCCCTCATGGGCGCCGTGCCTCCGCACGTGCGCCGGCCGGAGGGCCCGTTCGGCGATCACTACGGCTACTACTCACTGCGCCACGACTACCCGGAGTTCCGGGTGGCCCGGATCGCCCATCGGCACGACGCCATCTATCCGGCCACGGTCGTCGGCAAGCCGCGCCAGGAGGACTTCTACATCGGCGACCTGCTGCAGGAGCTGTTGTCGCCGCTCTTCCCGCTCGTGATGCCGGCCGTCGAGGACCTGTGGTCGTACGGCGAAACCGGCTACCACTCGCTGTCGGCGGCCGTGGTGAAGCAGCGCTACCGTCGCGAGGCCATGGCGAGCGCGTTCCGCATCCTCGGCGAGGGACAGCTGTCGCTCACCAAGTTCCTGCTGCTGACCGATCGGCCCGTGCCGCTGAAGGACTTCCGCGCGACGCTCGAGCACGTGCTCGCCCGCACCGACTCGCGGACCGACCTGTACGTGTTCTCCAACCTGTCGATGGACACACTGGATTACACGGGGCCCGCGGTCAACGAGGGGTCGAAGGGCGTCTGGCTCGGTCTCGGCGATCCGGTCCGAGAGCTGCCGCGCGCCTTCACGCCCGCCGAGCCACCGCCGCCCGAGGTCACCGACGTGCGCGTCTACTGCGGCGGCTGCCTGGTCGTGGAGGGGCCGCCGTATGGCGCCGATGCGGGCGCGGCCGCGCGACTGGCCGCGCACCCGGCCTTCGCGGGGTGGCCGCTCGTGGTCCTGACCGACGACGCGGCCCGCGCATCGCGCAGCGACATGAACTTCCTGTGGACCACGTTCACGCGCTTCGAGCCGGCGGCCGACATCCACGCCGCCGCCACCCGGGTCAGCCGCCATCACGTCAGCTACGAGGCCCCGGTGCTGATCGACGCCCGCATGAAGCCGTGGTATCCGGCCGAGCTCACGTGCCGGGACGACGTGGCACGGCGGGTGAGCGAGCGCTGGCGCGAGTACTTCCGAACGGGGCGTCGAGATGGGCGATTCCGAGCGCGGACACCTCGACTGACCCCACAATCCACGTCAGCGTGATGGGCGGTGCGGCGGCGGGCCCCACGCGTTCAAGAACCGCGGCGGCCGGCCGATTCCCGCAAGGGCCCCGGGCCCCAGTCGCGCCATGCCGTATCCCTCACGCGCCCGCGCTGCGCTTCGTGTCGCCGTGCTCGGCAGCGGCCGTTGCCCTGCTGCAGGGCACCGTGTCGTCGCAGGGCCCACCCGCCCGCCGGCGCCCCGTGCGCGTCAACGGACGGGCGGCGGCGGCCGGAGAGGTCATCGTCCGCTACCGGGCATCCTCGCCCGGGCGTGTCCGCCAGCTCGAGGACACGGTGGCGCCGGAACTGTCGGAAGGGCTCGGGCGATCCGGCGCCCGCCGCATCCGGTCGCGCGCGTTGACGACCGAGGCGATGATCGAGCGGCTCCGGCTCGATCCCGACGTCGAGTACGTGGAGCCGAACTACCTCGTGCAGAGCGTGGCGCTGCCCGACGACCCGGGGTTCACCGCGCTCTGGGGGCTGTCGAACACGGGTGTCAACAGCATCGGCGGCGGCGGGACCCCCGGCGCCGACATCGGGGCCGTCGCGGCCTGGGCCGTGACCGTCCGGATCGCGCGCCAACGTCGTCGCGGTCATCGACACCGGCCTCAACTACCTGCACCCGGACCTGGTGGCGAACGTGTGGTCGGCGCCGGCGCCGTTCCAGGTCACGATCGGCGGCCAGTCCATCTGGTGCCAGGCGGGGACGCACGGCTTCAACGCCATCACGCGCACCTGCGATCCGATGGAGGACGCCGCGACGCCGCATGGGACCCACACCAGCGGGACCATCGGCGCCGTCGGCAACAACGGCGCGGGCATCGCGGGCGTGAACTGGGTGGCCAGCATCATGGGCCTCAAGTTCCTCGACAGCACGGGCAACGGCTACGTGTCGCACGCCGTGGACGCCATCGAGTTCGCCATCCAGGCCAAGGCCGCGTTTGCGGGATCTGGCGCGGCGAACGTTCGCGTGCTGTCGAACAGCTGGGGCGGCGCCGGCTATTCCCAGGCGCTGCTCGATGCCATCACGGCCGCCAACGCCAGCCAGATGCTCTTCGTGGCGGCCGCGGGCAACACCGGCACCAACCTCGACGTCTCGCCGTCCTATCCCGCCGCCTACTCGGCGCCCAACGCGATCACGGTCGCGGCGAGCACCAACGTGGACGGCCTCGCGTCGTTCTCCAACTACGGCGCCACGCGGGTCCATCTCGGCGCCCCGGGTGTCGCCATCTATTCGACCGGCCACGGCAGCGGCTACGTCACATTGCAGGGCACGTCCATGGCGGCGCCGCACGTGGCGGGCGCCGCGGCGCTGGTGCTCGCGGCCTGTGACTCGACGGTCGGCGAGCTGCGTGCGCTGCTGGTCAACTCCGTGGATGCCGCCGCCGGGCTGGCCGGCGTCACCTCGACGGGAGGCCGCCTCAATGTCGGGCGCGCGCTCGATGCCTGCACGCGCCCGCGTGTCACGTCCGTGTCGCTCGCCTCCGACAAGCCGTCGCCTCAGGGCGTCGGCACGCCGATGACCTTCACGGCGACCCCCACCGGCGGGGAAGGCCCGTACCAGTACCGGTGGTTCGTGCACGACGGCACGGCGTGGACGGCGCAGACGTGGTGGGGCAGCAGCGCGTCCTTCACGTGGACCCCGACGGCCGCACGCTCGTCCTACAAGATCGGCGCCGCCGTGCGCAGCGCGTGGAACACCGGTGCGCTCGAGTTCCTGGGGACCGCCGATGTGGACATCCGGCCGCTGGTCTCGAGCGTCACGCTGACGCCGGACCGCGCGTCCCCGCAGGGCGTTGGCACGACCGTCACCTGGACGGCACGTGCGACCGGCGGCTCTCCGCCCTACCAGTACCGCTGGTACGTCTTCGACGGCAGCGCCTGGGCGGCCGTGACCTGGTGGGACACCAGTGCCACCTTCCAGTGGACGCCCCCGTCGGCGAGCGAGACGTGGCGCGTGGGCGTGGTGGCGCGCGGGTCGTGGAGCAGCGGCATCTACGAGGCACTGGGCACGCAGCCGTTCGCCGTGCGGACGGGCGTCACGGGCATCGCGCTGACGCCGGACAGGCTCGCACCGCAGGGTGTCGGAACGACCGTTACCTGGACGGCGAGCGCCAGCGGGGGCGGCGCGCCCTACCAGTACCGATGGTTCGTCTTCGACGGCGTCACCTGGACCACCGTGACGGACTGGAGCGCGAGCGCCACCTTCACGTGGACGCCGCCGTCGGCGAATGCCGCCTACAAGGTGGGCGTCGGGGCACGCAGTGCCTGGAATGCGGGCGCCAACGAGATGGTGGTCACGCAGCCGTTCGCGATGAAGCCGGTGGTCACCTCGGTAGTGGTGAGTGCCGATCGCGTCGCGCCGCAGCCGGCGGGGACCCCCATCACCTGGACGGCGTCCGCGTCCGGCGGTGAAGGGCCGTATCAGTACCGGTGGTTCGTGTTCGATGGGGCGACCTGGACCCCGCTCACCTGGTGGAGCGTCTCGCCGACCTTCACGTGGACGCCGGGGACGCCTGGCGCCGCCTACCGGATCGGTGCCGCGGTGCGGAGCGCCTGGAACGCCGGAGCGCTCGAGCAGCTCGGGACGCAGGCCTTCCCCGTCCAGTAGCGACGGGGCCTTTTGACATAATGGGGTGGTGAGCGACACCACGACCAACGGCATCCGCGTGCGGGTGGCGTCCGAGTTCCTTCCCGATCGCAGCTCTCCACGCGACGATCAGTACGTGTTCGCCTATCACATCACGATCTCGAACGTCGGGTCCGAGGTGGCGCAGCTCATCAGCCGGCACTGGATCATCACCAACGCCGACGGCGAAACCGAGGAAGTGCAGGGACCCGGCGTCGTGGGGGAACAGCCCGTGCTCGGGCCTGGCGACGAGTATCAGTACACCAGCTTCTGTCCCCTCAAGACCAACGTGGGCACCATGCACGGCAGCTACACGATGGCGACGACCGGCGGGCAGGTCTTCCAGGCGCGCATCGCCCCGTTCACGCTGGCGGTACCGCACGCCCTCAACTGACATGGCACTGCTGCGATCAGGCGCACCACGCATGGCCCGGGCGGAGCGCTCGGGCGTCGGCCGTTCCGTGCCGCCGTCCCCGGAGGCCGGCGGCAAGAAGCCGTTCAACCCGACATCGGCCTGGCGAGAGGCCAAGGAGCTGTTGTACGCCCACCGGCGGCGGCTGCTGCTGGGCCTGGGCCTCATGCTGATCTCGCGGATGGCGGGCATCGTCCTGCCGGCGCTGTCCAAGCTGGTCATCGACAACGTGATCGGCCAGTCGCGCCACGACCTGCTGGTGCCGATCGCGCTGGCGGCCGGCGCGGCGACGGTCGTGCAGGCCGTCTCCGGCTTCGCGCTGTCGCAGGTGCTGGGCGTGGCCGCGCAGCGCGCGATCACCGACATGCGGCGGCGCGTGCAGGAGAAGGTGATGCGCCTGCCCGTGCGCTACTTCGACTCGACGCAGACGGGCGTGCTGCTCTCGCGCATCATGAGCGACGCCGAGGGCCTGCGGAACCTCGTCGGCACCGGGCTGGTAGGCCTGGTGGGCGGGCTGGTGACCGCGGGGATCAGCCTCTGCATCCTGCTGTACCTCAACTGGCGGCTCACGCTGGTGACGGCGGTCGTGCTGGCGGCGTTCGGCGGCGGCATCGGTTACGCCTTCCGCCACCTCCGGCCCATCTTCCGCGAGCGCGGGCGGATCCAGGCCGAGGTGACCGGCCGCCTGACCGAGGCGCTGGGCGGCATCCGCGTCGTCAAGAGCTACACGGCCGAGAAGCGCGAGGAGATCGTCTTCACCAAGGGCGCGCACCGGCTGTTCCGCAACATCGCCCAGTCGATGACGGGGGTATCGGCCACGGCGTCCGGCAGCACGGTGATCATCGGGGTCGTCGGCGTCGTGATGATCTGGATGGGCGGCAGCGAGATCATCGCGGGCCGGATGACGCTCGGCGACTTCATCATGTACTCGCTGTTCATCGGCCTCATGGCCGCGCCGCTCATCTCGATCGCCAGCATCGGCACGCAGCTCACCGAGGCGTTCGCGGGTCTGGATCGGATCCGCGAGCTGCTGGACATGCAGACCGAAGACGAGGCTGACGCCGACAAGGCGCCGTTGCCGGTCATCCGCGGCGACATCCGCTTCGAGGACGTGTGGTTCGAGACACGGCCGATCGCCCCGTGCTGAAGGGCGTGTCGTTCCACGCGACGCCAGGCACGACCACCGCGCTGGTCGGCTCGAGCGGGTCCGGAAAGAGCACCCTGACCAGCCTGGTGATGGCGTTCAACCGCCCGCAGAAGGGGCACATCTACGTGGACGGCCGAGAGCTCTCCGACATCCCGCTGCGCGAGTACCGCGAGCAGCTGGCGTCGGTGCTGCAGGAGAACTTCCTCTTCGACGGGACGATCACCGAGAACATCGGGTACGCCCGGCCGGGGTCCACGCTCGAGGAGATCAAGCACGCGGCGCAGGTGGCGCACTGCGAGGAGTTCATCCTCCGGTTCCCGGAGGGCTACGACACGATCGTCGGCGAGCGCGGCATCAAGCTGTCGGGCGGCCAGCGCCAGCGGGTGTCGATCGCGCGCGCCATCCTCGCGCAGCCCCGCGTCCTCATCCTGGACGAGGCGACGTCGAGCCTCGACAGCGAGAGCGAGGAGATGATCCAGGACGGCCTGAAGGCCCTGCGATCCGGACGCACCACCTTCGTCATCGCCCACCGCCTGTCAACGATTCGCAGCGCGGACCAGATCCTGGTGATGGAGGGCGGCGAGATCGTCGAGCGCGGCACGCACGACGAGCTGCTGGCGGCGAACGGCCGCTACCGCCAGCTGCACGACAAGCAGTACCGGCTGGAGACCAACCGGTTCGTGAACCCCGGCGAGGACTGGACGCCGGAACCGACGAAGGTGGTCGTCCCGAAGCCGCCGGCCAATACGCGCCTCTGAGGGCGGACGCCGCGACGCGCGGGATCGCGGGTGTCATGCGTCCGTCATTCGAACCTGCGCTCGTCACTCGTCGTATTCTGATGTGGAGTCACACGTGAACGACCCCACCCAGCTCCTGTCGCTCTTCCTGCGCGGCGTGCTCGGCCGCTCCGGCCGCAAGCGCGCCCGCCGTGCGGCGCGCTACGTGAGCGGCCAACGCGGGCTCCTCACCGCTTCCGGCGTCCTCGCCGCGGCCGGCGTTGCCTGGGGCGTCTACGACAGCCTCAAAGGGACCGCAGGGGCGAGTGGCGGCCCCGCTGCCAGCGTCGCGGCTGGAGCGCCGCCACCGATTCCCATGCCGCCGCTGCCCGCGGCGGCCACGCCGGGCGGATCCGGCCTGCCGATGGACGTCCTCCGCATCGTCCGGCTCGCCGTCTCCGCGGCCCGTGCGGACGGTGTGCTGGCACCGGCGGAGCGCGAGCTGATCCTCGAGCAGGCCCGCCGCGCGGGCGTGGACGCCGAGGTCGAGCACGAACTGGCCAACCCCCACAAGCTGGCCGACATCGTCGCCGGCGTGACGGACGATCAGGCGCGGCGCGACCTGTACGCGCTGGCGTTCGCGATCGTCCGCGCCGACGAATCGGTGTCCGGCGCCGAGCGCATCTACCTGGCGCAGCTCGCGCACCAGCTGGGGCTCGATGCCGCGACCACCGCGCGCCTCGAGGCCGATACCGAATCCGGCATCGACACCGCACCCGACACCGACGACGACGGCGCCGCTGATGGCGCCGGCGTGCCGGACGTGCCCGGGGCGGGCCGGTAGACCGCAGCCCTACCGGCTGCCCTCACGAGAAAGGGACACGTCCGTGCAACAGTGGTACATGGCGATTGGCGGGCACCAGGTCGGGCCCGTCTCGCAGGACGAGATCCTGTCGAACCTGCGCAACGGCAGCATCGACGCCGACACGCTGGTGTTCACGGCTGGCATGGCCACCTGGCAGAAGCTGCGGGGGAGTACCCCGCCTTCGCGCCCTTCGCGGCACATCGGGCACGCCAGCCCCCGCCGTGGCAGCGCCGCCGGCGCCGGACGCCGCGCCCGGCATCGACTTCGTCATTCACGGCAACGAGATGCAGTTCGTCGAGGTGGAACTGGATCAGGCGAGGCGGCCGTGGCCGAAGCCGGCGCGTTCGTATACCGACGCCGGGCATCCAGATGGAACATCTTCGGCGACGGCAGTCAGGCGCCTCGCGGCGTGCTCGACGCGCTGCTCGGCGCCGGCAAGCGCCTGCTCACGGGCAAAGGCCTCTTCATGACCGTGTTCCAGAACCAGGGCAGGGCAAGCACCGCGTGGCGTTCGCCGCGCCGTATCCCGGCAAGATCCTGGCGATGGATCTGAAGGCCGGCGGACAGCTCGTCTGCCAGAGGACTCGTTCCTCTGCGCCGCGCGCGGCGACGCTCTCGGTGAGCATCGCCGTGCCAGGAGAAGATCGGCGTCGGCCTGTTCGGCGGCGAGGGCTTCATGCAGAAGCTCGAGGGCGACGGCCTGTGCTTCGTCCACGCCGGCGGCACGGTCCACCACGTCGATCTCGGTCCGGGTGAGACGGTCGGGCTGGACACAGGCTGTCTCGTGGCGCTCCAGCCGAGCGTGCACTACGACGTCCAGTTCGTCGGCGGTGAAGGCCGGCGCTCTTCGGCGGGAAGGCATCTTCTTCGCGACGCTCACGAGCCCCGGACGCGTCTGGCTGCAGTCGCTGCCTCTCAGCCGGATGGCCGATCGCATCTACGCCGCGGCCCCCGCAGACCGGCGGCTCCGCAAGGGCGAGGCTCGGTCCTCGATCGCGCCTTCGGCTCAACGACCTGATCGACGGCAGCTAGCGCCGGCTGCACACCTGCAGGAGGCCGGCTGCCTGTTCAAGCCTCCCGCTTTCACCCGGCGCACACGGCAACGCCCACCGCCAATGCCCCAATGCCCCAATGCGCCAGCCTCATTCCCCAATGCCTCAATGCGCCAATGGCGCAATCTCCGCCGGCGTCATCTGTGGAATCGGCTGCATCTGCGGCCGTGCTACGATCCGCCGATGCGCGCCGCCGTTGCCCTCCTTCTAGGCCTGGTGTCGCGATCGCCTGGCCCCGGTTCCCGCGGCCGCCCAGGCCGCGCACTGCGTATCGGAGAAGCGCGGCGTTCCGCTCTCCGCCTTCCCGCGAACGATCAAGCTCGCCGAGGGTGTGCGGCTACGAGAGATCCGGCAGCCGGGGTTCACGACGGTCAGCCTCTTCGTGGTCGGCAACGACGGGGTGCTGGTGGCAAACGGGCAGGGCAGTCCTGCGGCGACGCGGACCATGCTCGAGGCCATTGCCAGGGTGACGCCGCAAGCCGGTCAAGGTGGTACGTGATGGGTTCGGATCGGCGACCATACCGCCGGCAACTCCGTCCTCCCTGCCGGCATCACCTACGTCGTGCATCCCAATTCGCTCGCGCAGTTGAAGCGTGATGCGGCCAATCCCAATCGCCAGGCCACCGCACCTGCCGTCATCATTGCCTCCCGCGGCCATGACCTCCGACACCCAGGTCATCGACGTCGGGGGCATCGAGGCATCGGGCCATGTTCCTCGGGCGCGCACACCGGCGGCGACCTCGCGGTGTACTGCCGCGCGAGAAGATTCTCTTCATGAGCGAGGCCTACCTCCAATCGCGTGTTCCCCGCGATGCGGTCGGCGTACCCGACCGAGTGGGTGCGCGCGATCGACCGGGCATCGCCATGGACGTCTCCCGCTACGTGCCCGGACACGGCTTCATCGAGGAGCCCGCCGCCTCGCGCGAGGAACTGGTCGAGTTCAAGCACGCGTTGGAAGCCGTCATCGCCGAGACCACCCGTCTGAAGCAGAAGGGCCTCACGCCGGAGCAGGCCGTTGCACAGGCGGACTGGGGCCCTATGCGGACTGGTTCCTGCGCGAGCAGCAGGCGCCGATTGCGGTCCGCAAGATCTACGAGCTCGACGGTCGCCTCAAGTAGGCCACACACCATGCAGTCCTACAAGTCCACGCACACCAGCCCGTTCCGACCATCGTCGCCAGCGCGTTCTGGATGGTGGCCCTCGTCGCGTTCCTCGGGTCCGTCGGCCGGGTGGGACGGACGTGACCTCGCGTTCGGCGCGCTTCTCGTCGCGGTCTTCGTGACCATTCCCGATCGGCCGGCTCTACACGACGAAGCTGCAGGACCGCATCATCCTGCTCGAGATGCAGGTGCGGTGCGCCAGCTGCACTGCCGGACGGTGCCGACGGCGCTGGCCGGACTGGCGCCCGAAGCAGGTCGTCGCCCTGCGGCGCCTCCGACGAGGAGCTGCGGGAGCTGCTCGCCCGCGCGGCGGCCGAACGGCTGGGCCCCGACGCCATCAAGCAGGCCATCAGGAGCTGGCGGCCGGACTACAATCGCACCTGACGGTGACTCCCGACGAGAAGGCCGAGGTTCAGCGCCTCATCGAGGCGCACGAACGGACACTGGCGGTGTATGCCGAGCGTGCGCCGAAACCACGCTGACCTCGCGTGGGAGGTCAAGCGCGGCCACGTGCCGCCGGCCGACGCGCTGGCCGGTACCATCGCGGAGGCCGATCGCATCCTGGCCGACCTGGGCAGGTCGAGATCGCGATTGCGCAGATGAAGGCCGCGCTCTGGTGATCGATCCGCTCTTCCTCGTTCCTGGCCCAGCACGACGACGACGCGTGGCTCCGCTGGTGGAGCGGCTGGGTCCCGGCATCCATCCGGTGGACCGAACCGCGACGCGTGTCTGGCTGCACCTGTTCCCGATGCGCCTGCAGCGAGTCCTGGAGGCGGCCTCCGATCCTGCCGCGCTCGTGGGTGCTTTGCGGCTCGAAGGCCGCTGGCGGCTCGATGAACAGCGCGAGACCTCGCATACCTTCCTGTTCGGCCACCGCTACTGGCCGGAGGTGCGCGACGCCGTCCGTCGGTATGCCGCGCACGGCAATGCGCCCGGCAGCCTCGACCTCGGCGCGCAGCTCGGAGGTTGCCCGGGGCGTGGCGCAGAGACTGCGCGTGGAGCCGTCGTGGGTGCTCGGGATCGTGATCGTGGCGATGCGCACCCTGCAGCAGGTGGAGCTGCCTGACGTGGATCGGATGCCACTCCTGCCGGCCTCATCGGCGGGGCCGCCGCAGTCCCCGATGGCGGCGGCGCGACGGGCGCGCGACGACTCGCAGGGGCTGCTCGGCTTCCTCCGCGGCCGGCGCCGGCAGTGGACGGTGACCTTCGACGAGCGCGAACCGCGCCGCGCGTTCGGCCTCATCGACACCCAGCACCTGACGACGGCCGCCGCCCTCGACACGCGGGACTACCGCGGTGCCGACCCGCGCTGCCGAAGGCGGAGAAGATTCCGGTGCAGTGCCGCTCGTGCTCGTGCGGCACCTGCTGGGTAAGGCGTCATCGAGGGGGCAGCCAAGCTGTCGGCCATGGACGCGCGCGAGCGGACGACGCTTCGTGCGCTCAGGTACGCGGCGCCCGAGCCATGCCCCGCCCGTCCGGCTGGCCTGCATGGCCGAGGCGCACGGCTCGGTCACCATCGTGATTCCGCCCTGGAACGGCCAGATCGGCGAACGGCTCGAGAAGGCGGCGCGCGGAGCGTGATCGCGGACATCCTGGCTGATGCCTCCGCGGCACCGACGCTGCGCGGGCGACCCGGAGACCCTTTCGTGAGTTACTAAGCCCGTCACCCTCATCACCGGCGCCGGCGGCGGCGAGGATCGGCCACGGCCTCATCGAGCGGCTCACCTCGCAGGGCGACCGCGCCATCGATCACGCTCGACCTCAACCCGCTCGACGCCTCGCTCGCGCCGCTCGTCCAGCGCGAGTTCACCGGCTCGATCCTCCCGACCGCGGACTGCTCGAGCGCATCATGGCCGAGTAAAGGATCGATGCCATCTTCCACACGGCGGCGCTCCTCGACGCGGTCCGAGTTCACGCCGCTCACCGCACGAGGTCAACGTCGAAGGGACCTTGAGCCTGCTCGAGTTCGCGCAGCTCTGAAGCGGAATCCCGGCCGGCCCGTCGTCTTCCTGTCACCATCGTCGATTGCGGCCTACGGCCTGCCCGACGTGGCGACCAAGCAGCGCGCGGGCCGCATTCCCGAGGACGACTACAACACGCCCTCGACGATATGCGGGTACAACAAACATGCTTGCGAGCAGCTGGGCCGCTATTACGCCCGGTTCTACAAGCAGCTGTCCGCGACGCCGCAATCGGGCCGCGTGGACTTCCGCGCCGCAATACTTCCCGGGACTGATTTCGGCGGTCACGGTGCCCTCCGGGGGCACCTCCGACTACGCGCCGGAGATGATCCATGCGGCCGCCCGCGGGGAGGCCTATGCCTGTTTCGTACGGCCCGACACCCGCATTCCCTTCATGGCCATGCCCGACGGCGTGGACGCGCTGCTGCAGATCGCGGCCGCGCCGCGCGAACGGCTGACCCGCACCGCCTACAACCTCTCGGCGTTCAACCCGTCGGCCGAGCAGATTCACGCCGAGGTGACGGCCGCCTTTCCCGGCGCCGACATCTCGTGGCACGTGGACGAGAAGCGCCAGGGCATCGTCGATTCGTGGCCCGCGGACGTGGACGACTCCGCGGCACGCGCCGACTGGGGGTTCGCTCCGGCCTTCGACTTCCACCGGGCGTTCCGGGAGTACCTGATTCCGACGATTCGCGAGCGGTACGGCGCACCGGAGTCCACGCGTGCGGAAGGCGCCTAGCGGGGCGGGGCGGTGACACGAGCGGCACGGTTGCGTGGCGTCCGCCAGTTGTGCGATTTTCTACGGCACCGTGTCGGGCCTGTCCGCTCCTTCCAGCGTATCGACGTGGCCATCGGACACGGCGTCGCTGCCCTGGCCCGCCTGGCTCGACCCCGCCGGCGGACGCCCGCGGTTCGAGGGCGCGCTCGGCGGCATCCTGGATGCCGGGCGCTTCCGCTGGACGCTCGTCGAGGTTCCGGACGCCCGGCGCCTCGGCACGGCCGCATTTCAGGACGCCGCTGCACACGCGTACCGGCGTGTGCACCTGCAACTGGACGGCAGCGAACACCGGCACCCGGTCCGCTACTGGTCGTTCATTCCCGGCATCCACGACGACATGGGCTCGGGGCTGGACCGCTACATGGTCTTCAATGCCGGGCGGTTCTCCGCGTTCGCGGAGCGTCTGGGGTCGGCCGAGGCCGCGGGGCCGGGCTCGCCGACGGCGTCCGGCATTGGCAACGAGGGCGACAGCCTGATCGTCGCCTGCCTGTCGTCGTGCGTGCCGGGCCGCCCGGTGGAGAACCCGCGGCAGGTGTCCGCCTATCGCTACTCGGCGCGGTATGGCCCGAAGCCGCCGTGCTTCGCCCGGGCGACCGTCCTCGATGGCGCCGGCGCCTCGATCCTGCTGGTCGGCGGGACGGCGAGCATCACGGGCGAAGAATCGAGACACGCCGACGACCTCGACGCACAGATCGACGAGACGCTCCGGAACCTGGGCGCGGTCGTCGACGCGGCCGGTGCGGGCGGGTCGTTGGAGTCGTACCGGTTTCTGCGTGTCTTCCTCCCGGCCATTACCGATACCGGGCGCGTACGGTCGAAGCTGGCGGCCCTGCTGCCGGCTGGCGTGGCCGTCGAATGGCGCAGGGCTGAACTGTGCCGCGCCGAGCTGCTCCTCGAGATCGAAGGACTCGCGGTCCTGCCCGATCCGCGTGCATGAGGTGGATGATCGGGGTGGCGCTGCCCCTGCTGGCGGCCGTCACGCCCGTGGCCGCGTACGCGCAGGCGGCATCCATCGAGGGCGTCGGCTTCGACGAGCGTCTCGACGAGGCGCCCGTCGTCCTGCCGGCGCTTCCCGCCGCAACCGCTGCACCCCAACCCGTGCCGCTGGTGATTCGTCTGCTGGCCGACCGCGCGGCGCTCGAGCCCGCTCCCGGCACGTACGCCTTCGACACGCTGGATGCCCGGGTCGCCGCATACGAGGGGCGGAGCGGCGTCAGGCTCTGGCTGGATCCACGCCTGGGCCCGCCGATGAGGATCCGGCGGGCCGGACGCGGTTCCTGCGCGCGCTGGCGGCCCGCTATCGCGGACGCATCGCGGCGTACGTGATCGGCTGGCGGGCGGCGGACAGCCCCGACGCCCGTGCGCGTCTGGCCTTCGACGTGAAGTCCGCGAACGTGGACGTGCGGGCGGGCGATCCCGATGCCCTCGTCGTGCTCGGCGGGGTGCCGGAGGACGAGGCGGACACGCTCAGGGCCTTATGCGCGCAGGACCTGGCGCCGTACGTGGACGCGGTCGGGGTGACCACCGACGCGCCCGATTCGGCCGTGGACCGCGTGGTCGCCGAACTGGACCCCTCCGCCGCGGTGGTCACGCTGGGCAAGCCGCTTGGCGACGGACCGGACGTGGCCGCCCGCGCGCTGCTCGCGTCGCAGTCACGGACTATCGGCACGCGCACTCGTCTGGTGACCTATCGGGTCGAGCCGCGGGTGATGCCCGCGCTCATGCCCGTCCTCGCCTCGCTGGGCGACCTGCTGTCCCAGCCGGTCGTGCCGCTCGACGAGCCTCGCACCACGCTCCGCTTCCGCCGCGGGGGCCGGGACGTGACGGCCGCCACGCCGCACCGGTTGCTCTTCGGACTCCGCTCGCTGACCAACTACCTCGTCTACGACGCGGACGGATCGGGCCTGAGCGTCGAAGTCACGGATCGCAGTGGCGCGCAGCCGCTCGTGGTTGACGCGCTGGCCGGAACCCGCGCGGCGCTGCCGGGGTGGAAGCACGACGATTCGGTCGCCCTGATGACGGCACCGCTCCCGTCGCCGGGATACCCGCTGGTGATCGACTGGAATCGCGGCGGCCGGGACAGTTTCGTGGAGCAGTCGGAGGTGACGACGGCGGCGATGCCCGCTCTGGCCGAGATCATCTCGCGGCACCAGCAGGTCCAGGCCGCCCAGGACGAGGCCGTCACCAGCTACATCGCGCACGGCCACCTCGAGCAGCACTTCCGCGCCACCGCCGCGGATCTGGCCTTCGACGTCGTCACCGAGAACACCTTCTTCGTCGAGGGCGCGTCGGTGGAGTTCGAGGAGCTGGAGTTCCGCCTGAACGGGACCCGGTGGGGCGCGGACCGTCCGCCGTTTCCGCTCCTGCAGGCCGAGAAGGTGCTGTCGCTGCCGCTGGACCTGCGCCTCACGAGCGACTACACCTATCGGCTCTCTGGCATCGATCGGATCGACGGGCGCGAGGCGTTCGCCATCCGCTTCGACCCGCGCGACGACGGGCGCTCGCTGTACCGCGGCACGGTGTGGATCGATCGCGCCACCTACCGGCGCGTCAAGGTGCAGACGGTGCAGACCGCGCTGGAGGCGCCGCTGCTGTCGAGCGAGGAGATCCAGTTCTTCTCCGAGGTCCAGGTTCCCGGCGGCCCGCCGGCCATGCTGATGACACGCGTGATCGGGCGGCAGAGCATGCTGATCGCCGGCCGCAACCTGCTGCTCGAGCGGGAGATGCAGTTGGGTGACTTCGCCGTCAACGCCCCGGACTTCGCCGATCGCCGGGCACGCGCCCGGGACGGCGACCACATCATGTTCCGCGACACCGACGAAGGCCTCCGCTACCTGGTCAAGCGTGATGGGCAGCGCGTGGTCGAGACCGAGACGACGACGAAGGCCAAGGCGCTGCTCCTGGGCGTGACGTTCGACCCGGCGTACGATTTCCCGCTCCCGCTCGGCGGCCTCAACTACCTGAACTTCGACTTCATGGGGAAGGGCAACCAGCTCGCGCTCATTTACGGCGGCGTGCTCGCGCTCGGCAACCTGCAGCGCGCCAACCTCATCGGCCACAGTGTGGACGGCAGCGTCGATCTCTTTGCGATCGCCGTTCCCGGCAGCGACCGCCAGTACACCGTGTCCGGCGAGCGGCCGGAGACGCGCGTGTTGAACATCCCGTTCTCCACCGGTGCGACGGTCGGCTGGCGCCTGGCCGAGTTCACCCGGCTGGTCGGCAGCTACCAGTTCCGCTACGACTGGTACGGACACGACCGCACGACGGCGGACACCTATGTCACGCCGGGGTCGACCATCACCAACGGGCTCGGCGTGTCGTGGGAGTGGAAGCGCCGCGCCAACAGCGTCACGGCAAGCTGGACCGGCTACCGCCGGGCGTCGTGGCGGGCGTGGGGGGAACCCGGGGACTTCGACCCGCGCCACCGCGACTACGCGAAGTACTCGCTCAGCGCCAGCAAGGCCTACTTCACCGGCCTCCACAAGGTGACGTTGAACGCTGCCTACTTCGGCGGGCGTGACCTGGACCGCTTCAGCAAGTACCAGTTCGGCTTCTTCGACGAGAACCGGATCCGGGGCGTGCCGTCGGCGGGAGTCCGCTTCGCGGAGCTGGGGATGTTCCGCGGCGCGTACTCGTTCAACGTCTTCGACATCTACCGGCTCGACCTGTTCCTCGACCAGGCCGTCGGCCGCGATCGGGCGGTGGCCCCGGGCTGGCGTCCGGTCACCGGTGTCGGCGTGGCGTTCAGCCTGCGCGGTCCCCGCAATACGATGGTACGCGGCGACATCGGCAAGAGCTTCCTGCCGCGCGAGTACCGGCGGCCCGGTTCGTTCGTCTTCCAGTTCCAGGTGTTGAAACCACTGTGACCCAACCCCTTCCTCCGCATCCAACCCTCACGCGCTACTACGAGCACGACGCCGAGCGGCGCCGCGCCGTCAACGAGCTCTTCGACGCGGGAGCGGCGTCGTACGAATGGGTCTGCAGCGTGATGTCGCTCGGGACGGGCGAACGCTATCGGGGCGACGCGCTCAAGGCCGCCGGCCTGGTCCCGGGCGCCCGGATCCTCGACCTCGCCACCGGCACCGGCCTCGTGCTGCGGTCCGCACGCGCCATCACCGGGCCGAGTGGGACGGCCATCGGGCTGGACCCGAGCCCCGGCATGCTCGGCGAGTGCCGCAAGCGGAGCGACGCCCCCCTCGTGCGTGGCCGCGGCGAGACGCTGCCGTTCGGCGACGGCCTCTTCGACATGGTGAGCGTGGGCTACGGGCTGCGGCACGGTGGCTGATCTCGGCGAACTGTTCCGCGAGGGTACCACCGTGTGCTGAAGCCGGGCGGCCGGCTCCTCGTCTGGAGATGACGCCCGCCGGGTCGGCCCTCGGCCGGCGACTGACCCGCTTCTACCTGGGCTGGCGGTGCCGCAGCTGGCCGCCTTCTCGGTGGGCCGGGCCCACGCGCGCCGCATGATGGAGTAAGTTCTGGGACACCATCGAGCAGTGCGTGCCGCCCGCCTCCATCCTCGACGCGATGCAGGCGAGCGGGTTCTCCGCCGAGCGGAAGGTGACCGGCGGCATCCTCGGCGAGTATCGCGCGCGCAGCGGGCGTAGAGCGCCGATCCCAGCGGCACGGACCTGAGCCCCGCGCGACCAAGGGCGTCGAGCAGTGCCGGAAGCGCCCGAAGCACCATCGGCTCCCGTTCGTCCGCACCGATGCGCCGATCGTGCAGCAGGAGGATGTCGCCCGCGCAGGCCCGGTCCACGAGGCGTGCGGTCACGCGGGCCGCGTCCTTCGTCACGATGCTCGGGCCTCGCCGTCCACGAGACGAGATGGAGCCGCTCGTCGTCGAGGGATGCCGGCCACGGGCTCTGGATGCCGGCCGGTGCGCGGAAGCGACGGGCGCTCGCCGGTGACGCCGGCCAGCGCCGCGCGGTTCGCAGCCACCTCCCGGCGCATGGCGCGGCCTTCAACGAGAAGCTGTTCGGGTGGCTGGCTGTGGTTCGACGCCGTGGCCACGGTCCCGGATCTCGGCGCACGGGCGCGGGTGCCGTTCCGCTCGCGTGCCGATGCAGAAGGAGCGTGGCCTGCTGTCGGCGGCGTCTGACAAGGTCGAGGACGCGGGGTGACCTCCGGGTCGGGGCCGTCGTCGAAGGTCAGGGCCACGCCCGGTAGGAGGGCGGCAGGCGCGTGACCGTTGGGGCCCGGCCACGACCCCTTCATGTGCAGGCGACCCAGTCCGAGCACGGCATGGTTGCCGGCCAGCGCGGCGGCCACCAGCGGCCCGCGCGCCGGGTCCGCGGCGAAGTCGCCAGCGCCGCGGCATGGACACCGAGGCTGACCTTGAGGAGCGGCGATGCGCGACGGATCGACGTCGCGAGATCAGGCATCGGCGGGCCGGGGCTCGCGGCGAGCGTATGCCAGCGCGTCCAGCGCCGCGCGATCGACCTTGCCCGCGCGGTCCTCGGGATCGCGTGGACGAAGACGATGCGCCGCGGCACTGTGGTCGGCGAGCCGCACCTGACACCAGCGCCACACCTGCTCGTAGTCCACGCCGCCGCCGGGAACGGCGACCACGGCACGCACCGTCACGTCGCCGTGATCGAGGTCGTCGTCCGGGATGACGACCGCATCGTCGATGCCCGCGAGCGCCAGCAGGACGCGCTCGACTTCTGCGGGATCCACCTTGCGGCCGCACGTTGATGACGCCCGTCCGCGCGCCGGCGGAGCGCCAGCTGGCCGTCGCGCCACGCGACGTCGCTGGTCTCGAACACGCCGTTCGACAGACGGGCCTCGGGAGTGGGGAGTAGCCGCGCCCGACGGCCGGCAGGCGGCGGTGACCAGGCCTTCGTCGCCGCCGTCGTCGATGGGCGCGAGCGTGACGCGGACGCCGTCCACCGGCATCCCGACCGTCCCGCGCTCGGCGGCGTCGCCGTCGCGGTCGTAGCAGATGCCGCCGCATTCGCTGGGTAGAAGGCGTGCACCGGCCGTCCGTACCGGCGGCGGAAGGCGATCGCGGGGGCGACGTGCAGGACGGCGCCGGCGGTGATCACGCGGCGCAGGCTGGCCGGCCAGGGCGGGGGCGCCGACAGGCGCAGCAGTGCACGGATGTAGGCAGGCACCGTCGGCACGATGGTCGCCGAAAAAGCGCCGCGCGGCGTCGATGGGCGCCAGCGGACCGCTGTCGGCGGGGGCGATGAGAGCGGCAGCCCGCGAACCAGCGCGGACAGCACGGGTGTAATTGAAGCCGTAGAAGTGGGACATCGGCACCATGGCCAGCAGGCGGTCGCGGCCCGTGAAGCCCATCGTCGATGCGAGTGCGGCCTCGTCGGCGAGCAGCTGCTCGGCCGTCGCTGACTGCACGCCGCGCGGCATGCCGTCGAGCCGGAGGTCAAGCGATCACCGCCGTATTCGGCGGCGCCCGAACCCCGCCGCCCGCCAGCGACGACACGCGCACGGTGCCCGGTGTGGACGCCCACGTCGTCACACTCGACGCTGGCCGCCGCGCCAGCGCTGGCGGCGCGACCGGTCGGCCAGCGGGGCGGCGTGATCGACGAGCAGGACGGGATGCGCCAGACGGCGCAAGGCCGAGGAAGGCCGCGAGGAACATGGGGCCGTTGGCCATGGCCCGAGGGCAACGGTGGCGCCGGGCGGAAGGGTGTGCGCGGAGCGTGGCGGTGACCGCCGTCGCCGCCGCATCGAGGTCGCGCGGCGTGAACCGGCCGCGGCTGCTGATCACACGGGATCGTCGGGCCGCCGCGTACAGACGCGTGAATGCGCGCGCCACCAGGTCTCCGCGCCCCCGCTGTCGGGGCGCCGGCTGGTTGAAGTGTCCGCGGGCATTCCGTATACTATGTCCGCTATTAGGCTTCCACGCATCATCACCCAATGACGAGCGAGTGGGCTTTCGACGTGGTCGTCGTGGGGGCAGTCTGCCGGATCATCAGCCGCGACTACCCTGGCCCGCCGCGGCCACCGCGTGCTCGTCCTCGAGCGCGCGCCCCTTCCCAGTTCCACATCGGCGAATCGCAGCTGCCGGCCCTGAACGGCATTCTCGACGCCCTCGGAGCGACGGAGAAGATCGCGGCCGCCGGGTTCGTCCAAGTGGGGCGCAAGCTTCGACCGCCGACAGCGCACGGGATCCGCTACGCGGACTTCTCGCGTGCCGTTGAAGTGCCAGCGCCCCAGACTGGCAGGTGTCGCGCGACCGCTTCGACGCGATTCTGCTGGACCACGCAGCCAGGTCGGCGCAGATGTCTGGCAGGGGTGCCGCGCGGAGGACGCCGCCTTCGATCCCGAGGGCGTGACCGTGACCGTGTCGGCGCCGGATGGCTCCAGTCGCGCGGTCCGGTGCGCGGCGGTCGTCGATGCCTCCGGGCGCAGCGGCTTCCTGGCAACGCGCATGGGCCAACGCCGCAAGGACCCGCAGCTCCAGAACATCTCCATCCATCGCCAGTACACGGGCGTGCCGCGGCTCGACGGACGGCGGTCGGGCGACATCCGCATGGTCACGCGGCCGGACCACGGGTGGTTCTGGTTCATCCCGCTCAGCGAGACCGTCACGAGCGTGGGCGTCGTCGTGCCGCAGGCGTCCTACCGCGCCGATCCGGGCCGCACGGCCGAGGCGTCACTGGATCTGCTGATCGCGCAGACGCCGGCCGCCGCCCAGCTGCTCTCCGGCGCGACGCCGGCCTCCCCGGCACGCTTCGAGGCCGACTACTCCTACCTGCACTCCACGCACGCGGGCGACCGCTGGGTGCTGGTCGGCGACGCGGGCGCGTTCCTCGACCCGATCTTCTCGACCGGCGTCCTCCTGGCCATGCAGGGCGGCATCGAGGCGGCCACCGCCATCAGCGATGCGCTCCGCGCGGGTGTGGCGCCGACGCGCGATCGGTTCGCGGCCTACGAGCGGACGCTCGTCAGCCGCTATCGACACTTCCGCCGGTTCGTCTCGGGTTTCTACGATCCGGCCTTCCGGGACTTGTGGTTCAGTCCCTCGGCACCCTTCGGGCTCTACGAAGCGGTGCTGTCCGTACTGGCCGGCAACTGGCGTCCGTCGCTCGTCACGCGACTCCGCCTTCGACTCTTCCAATTGTTCGTGTCCATCCAGCGCGTCTGGCCCATCGTCCCACGGCAGGGGGCGCAGCCGCCGATGGCACCCAGGACCGTTCACGATGGTGTCTGAGCAGGAACTTCGGCAGGCGCTGAAGGTTCTCATTGTCGACCGCCTGCGTCTCGAGGGATTGACCCCGGACCGGATCACCGACGACATGCCGCTGTTTGGCGAGGGCCTTCCCCTCGACTCGGTTGACGCCCTCGAGCTCATCGTGGGCATCGAGAAGGAATTCGGCATCGCCATCGCGAGCCACGAGGTCGACCGGGACATCTTCCGCTCCGTCGCCACCCTCGCCCAGTTCGTCCACGGCGCCCTCGCGGGCCACGCATCCGATCGTGAACGGAAAGGCGCCTGAGGACACACGGACGCCCGTTCGCGTCGTGGTCTCGGGCATCGGAGCCGTCAGCGCCGCGGGCTGGGGCGTCGGGGCGCTGCGGTCGGCGCTGCGATCCGGATCCACCGCGATCGGCCCCTTCGACGTCATCGACCACGCGCGGCAGCGGACGCACGTCGCCGGCGAGGTGCCGCCGGCGCCGCCGATGCCCGGCGTCCACGGCTGGGGCGCCGGCGCGGAGCGATCGCTTCGCCCTCTTCGCCGCACTCGAGGCGCTCGCACAGTCCGGCCTGGAGATGCCGCTCACACCGTCCGCAGGGGTCTTCTTCGGCAGCAGCACCGGCGGCCTGCTGGAGACCGAGCGCTACTACGAGCAACTGGTCCAGCCTGGTGGCCGGGCGCGCCGGGGATGGCTGGCCTCCCACCATCTCAGTGCCCCGGCCGAGTCCATCGCACGCGCCACCGGCCTGACCGGTCCCGTCGAGACGATCTCGTCGGCCTGCGCGTCGGCGACGCTCGCGATTGCGCAGGCGCGCGACGCGGTGGCCGCCGGTGAGGTGGCCGTGGCCATCGCGGGAGGCGCCGACTGCCTGGCGACCATCACCTACACGGGCTTCAACTCCCTGCGCGCCGTTGACGAGTCGCCCTGCCGCCCCTTCCGCGTGTCCCGCGCCGGGCTGTCGCTCGGGGAAGGGGCCGGCGTGCTGGTCCTCGAGCGCGAGGACGATGTGCTCGCGCGCGGGGCGACGCCGCTGATGATCGTGCACGGCGGCGGCAGCAGCTGTGACGCGGGACACATGACCGCGCCGCACGCCGAGGGCATGTGGGCGGCCAACGCCATCACGGCCGCGCTCGGCCAGTCGGGGCTCGACGCCGACGCCGTCACCTACGTCAACGCACACGGCACCGGTACACCGCTCAACGACGCGGCCGAGCAGGCCACGCTCCAGCGCGTGTTCGGCGGGCGGGCGGCCGACCTGCCCGTCGAGGCGACCAAGGCCGTGCTCGGTCACCTGCTCGGTGCCGCGGGCGCGGTGGAGGCGGTCGCCGTCGCGCTCGCGCTCAGCGAGGGCGTGCTGCACCCGGCCCCGGCGGCCGAGGAGGAGGATGTGCTCGCGGTCGATCTCGTGCGGGGCGCACCACGCCGCGTGCCGGAGCTCGACACGGCCGTCTCGATCAGCCTCGGCTTCGGCGGGGCCAACGCCGCCCTCGTCCTGGGGCGCTGGCACGCATGAGCGTGCGCCCGACCGAGTCCGTTGTCGTGACGGGCATCGGCGTCATCGCCGGGCCGCACGTGGGCGTGGACGCCGTGCGCGAGGCCATGGGCGCCTCCACGGCCGCCACCACCCTGGTGGAGCAGGGGAAGGGGCTGCACGTGCCCGGCGCGTCGCAGCGCGCCGTGCTCTGCGCGGGCATCGACTGGCCGGCACTGGTGCCGCCCGGCGTGGCGCGGCGCATGAGCGTGCCCTCGCGTTTTGCGGTGGCCGCGGCCCGGCTTGCCCGGCGCGACGCCCTGCTGCCCGCCGATCCGGAAGGGGAGCGGACGGCCGTGGTGATGTCCACCGCCTTCGGTCCCGTCGAAAGCTCGGAACAGATTCTCGACACGGTGATGACGGACGGACCGCAGGTGGCCTCGCCCTTCGTGTTCGCGGAGAGCGTGGCGAACGCGGCGGCCGGGCAGGTGGCCATCGACACCGGATCGCGCGGACCGAACATCACCGTCATCCAGCGCGAGGCCGGCAGCCTCACGGCGGTCCGCCGCGGCGTCGCGCTGGTGGCCAGCGGCGCTGCGGACCGTGTGCTCGCCGGCGTGGTCGATCACGCGTCGCCCGTGCTGCACGCCGTCCTCGGTCGCTTCGACGCCCTCGCCAGGCCCGAGGCCGACGGCGCCGAAGTGGCCCGGCCGTTCGATCGGGATCGCTCGGGCTTCCTGCTGGGCGAGGGGGCCTGCGTGGTCGTCCTGGAGCGCGAGTCTGGCGCGCGCGCCCGCGGCGCGCCCATCCGCGCCCGGGTGGCCGGCGGTGGCGGCGCATTCGACCCGACGGCGCCACGAGTGGGCTGGGGACACGGCGATGGACCGATGGCCGACGCCATCGCGCGCTCGCTCGATGACGCCGGGGTGCCGGTGGACGCCGTCCCGCGCATCGTGAGCGGCGCCTCCGGGGCGGTTGACGGCGATCGGCTGGAGGGCCGCGTCCTGCGGCGGCTGTGGGGATCCCGGCCGCTGCCCACGGTGCTTGCGCCCAAGGCCCAGTTCGGTCAGTTCGGCGGCGGCTTCCTGGCGGCTTCCCTGCTGGCGGTGGCGGGAGGCCGCTTCGCGCCCACGCCGGGATTCCGAACCGAGGATCCCGACGTGGCCGTGTGCCCCTACGAAGGCGGCGCGCTTGGCGCCGCCGCGCGCGTGCTCAGCCTGACGCTCGCCTCGGGCGGGTCCGCCGCGTGGCTGCTGCTCGAGCTCCTCTAGTCCACCATGCGGCACCGCGCTCGTTCTGGTCCGGTCGATGGCCCGGTGATCTCCGCCGCTCCCGCCATCGCGATCACCAGGCTGCCGCGCCTGCGCAGTTCGGAGCACCCGTGCGCGTCGCAGCCGTGATTCCGGCGTACAACGCCGCCCGCACGCTCGCGCCGGTGATCGCGGCCACCCGGGCGGTCCTGCCCGACCTGCTCGTGGTGGACGACGGGTCCCGCGACGAGACGTCCGCCGTGGCCCGCGCTGCCGGCGCCGAGGTGCACCGCCTGCCGGTGAACCGCGGCAAGGGCACCGCCCTCGGTACGGCGTTCACCGTGTTGATGCCGCGCGGGTTCGACGGTATCGTGACACTCGATGCCGACGGCCAGCACCTTGCCGGGGAGATCCCGCGCCTGCTGCTCCTGGCGCCCGATGCCGACCTCGTCCTCGGGACGCGCGACCACCTGTTCGAGGACATGAGCCAGCTGCGCCGCAACTCCAACCGGCTGTCGTCGCGCGCCATCTCCTGGGCGGCCGGGCTGACACTCAGCGACGTGCAGACCGGGTTCCGGTTCTACCACGCGCCTCCACGAGCGGCTGGGACCGATGCACGGACGTTTCGAGGCCGAGAGCGCCATCGTGGTGCGCGCGGGCCGTGCGGGTCTGCGCGTCCTGACCACGCCGGTGCAGCTCGGCGTGGCCGACGGCCGGTCCACCAGCCACTTCCGGCCCATCGTGGACGCGCTGCGCATTGCGGGCGCCGTCACACGCGCGCGGTTCGAGGTGGCCGGGTGAGCGCGCCCACCGCACTGGTCACGGGCGGCAGCCGCGGCATCGGACGGTATGATCGTCGAGGCGCTGGCGGCCGACGGGTGGACGGTCGTCGCGGCGTCGCGCTCGGGGCGCATGCCCGACGCCCTGCCCGCGGACCTCGCCGCGCGCGTGACGGCCGTCGCGCTGGATGTCGCGGTCGCCGATGCGCCCGAGGCCGTCATCCGCGACGTGACCGCCACGACGGGGCCCATTGCGTGTTCGTGAACAACGCCGGTGTGAGGCACGACGCACTGCTCGCCATGACTGGCGACGCCGACTGGAACCGGCTGGTGGAGGTCAACCAGGCCGGGGCGTTCCGCTGCTGCCGCGCGGTGCTGCCCGGCATGGTCGCCCAGCGCCACGGCGTCATCGTCAACGTCTCGTCGCTGGGGGCGGTGTCGGGGGTGTCCGGCCAGGCGGCGTATGCGGCCAGCAAGGCGGCGCTCATCGGGTTGACGCGTGCGCTCGCGCGGGAGGTGGGGCGCCGCAACATCCGGGTCAACGCGGTGCTGCCGGGATTCGTGCAGACGGACATGACGGCCAACCTGACGGCCGAGGCCGTGCAGAAGCTGCGCTCCATCGAGTGCCTGCCACGCGGCATCACCGCCGCGGACGTCGCGGCGCTGGTGGCCTTCCTCGCTTTCCCGCGCCGCGGCCATCACGGGCCGTGCCATCGCGGTCGACGCCGGTGCCTCCGCCTGATACAGCTGCCGCGGCGGCGAGCCACGCGCCCATCCGCGGGCTGAGCCATCGGCTGCTCGGACGCTTTCACGTCACCGGCGTCTTCTGGTACCGCCTGCACGACTTCGGCGCCCGATCGCTCTCGCCCTTCTGGCTCCACTTCGTGATGGTCGGGTTCACCTCGTTCTTCTTCCTCCTGGTGCTGGGCCGATCCGGCGCGCGGTCGCCGACAACCTGACGCCCGTGCTCGGGCCCGTCGGCGTGGACGCGCGCCGCGCGCCTACCGGACGCTGCTGTCGTTTGCGGAGTGCCAGTCCGACCGGGCACCGGCGCGTGGCGCGGCCCGGCGACGTCCGCTTCAGCGCGAGGGCGAGGAACACTGGCTGGCGGCGACGGCGAACGGGTCATGCGGCGCGATTTTGGTGACCGCGCACATCGGTGCCTGGGACATGAGCGCCGCATCGGCGCCGAGGCCGGTCACCGCACCGTGCACGTGGTCCGCGAGGAAGAGATGCGGGACCCCCAAGGCGCAGGAGTTCGTGCGCGCTCGGTCTGCGCGGCGGCGATCACGTCGACGCACTCCCCGCCACCGAGGACATGCGGCTGGGACTGCGGCTGCGGGACGCTCTTCGCCAAGGGCGACCTCGTGGCGCTGCAGGGTGACCGGCCTCGGGCGGGCGGGCGCACCGTGGCGACCGAGCTCTTCGACGCCTGTTTCCGCTGCCGGAGGGGCCGGCGACGCTCGCGCGAGTGGCCGATGCCGCTGCTGCCGGTCTTCAACTCCGCGAGGGCCTGCTGCGCACGCGCCTCGCGGTGCGGCCGCCCGTGTTCGTCTCACCGGACGGGCGCCGCGAGGAGGCGGTGGCGAGGGCCACTCACCAGTTGGCTCGCGAGATCGAGTGGGCCATCCGCGAGCGCCCGCATCAGTGGTTCTGCTTTCGTAACCTCTGGCCGTCCTGACCGGGCTCCGGCAGGGTCGCGTGCCGCCCCGTCCGCAAGGTCGAACAGCGCGTCTGGGACCGGACCCTCGGTGAACGCCCCCACGGTGATCCGTGTCGGCGGATCCTGCGCAGCAGGTCCGTCACCTCGACGACCGTCGCGTAGCGCGATCGCCTGCGGTCACCCTGGAACGCCACGCGGGTGACCGGTCGCCGCTGCGCACGCGGCACGGCGCTCGCCGGTCGTGCCGTCCTCGGATCGACCGCAGCGCACCTCGGCGAAGCGTGCCTCCCGCGCGATGGCCCTGAGCTCGAACACGGTCAACGTCCCCTCGGCCGAGTCCTCCGGCCGACACGATCTCGTAGTCGTCGGCCAGCTGGAGCGAGAAGAGCACGTCCATGGTGGCGGCGCCGTAGACGCGGTGGGACGGGCTGAGGCGCACCGGCTTCCGGGCATCGGGCGCGATCAGCCAGAGGTCCGCGCCCCGGCGGAGCAGGAACTTGCCGCGTTCCTTCGGCGCGAGGAACCGCAGGAGTGTCCGCTCGGTCCCGGACCGGTAGATCTCGACGTCGCTGGCGTCGCCGCCCCGATCGATGGTGAGCCGCGCCCGGAACGATGCAGGCACGAAGGCGCCGACGTCGCTGCGGCGGAGCAGCGTGTCCTGGGCGGGCGCGCTGCCCGCCAGCAGCAGAGCGGGCACGAGGAGCGCGAGCAGGAGCGGGCGGCTAGACATGTCCCAGGGCCTCCACCACTTCGAGGCGCAGCACGCGCAGCATCGGCGCGACGGCGGCGATGAGGAGCAGCACGACCATGAACACCGCGGCGCCTCGCGAAGTCCAGGGCTCACGCAGGGGGCGAGCTCGATGGGATCCACGGCCGCGGGCGGCGGCGGCATCTCGATGTGCAGCGCGTTGATGGTGAGCGTGGCCGCGATGGCGAGCACGCTGCTGAGCGCACTGCCCAGCACTGCCAGCCAGAGGGCCTCGAACGTCATCAGCGCCGCCAGCTGGCTGCGCGCCGAGTCCCGATGGCCAGCAGCGTGCCGAACCCTGACCCGCTCCATGACCGACATCAGCAGCGTGTTGGCGACGGACAGGGCGACGAGGCAGCCGATGATGACGCCGAGCACGACGAAGATGCCGACGTAGAGTCCGCGCACCTGGCCGTAGAAGGGCGCGCGGGTCTCCCAGTCGACGATGGAGAGGGCGGCGCCGCGAGTGGCCAGCATCGATTCCAGGTCGGCCATCACCTCCGCCGTGCGGCCGGTGTCGTCGAGGGTGACGATCAGGGACGACACCGCGTCGGTGGAGAGCGCAGCCGGCTGGCGGTCTCCACGTGCACCTGCATCAGGCGGCCGTCGATCCCGAAGCCGCTCGTGATGATGCCCCGCACCTCCAGGTCGATGGCGTTGGAGCGTGCCGTCAACCGTGGTGCTCATGACGGTGATCAGGTCGCTGGATGCGCGTCGAGGCTCGACGCGAGGCCCGCCGATGAGGGCCTGATCGTCGCCGGCGAGCGGCGCCTCGTCAGGAGCGCCTCGCCCTCGCGGACCTTGACCGTCATGCCCATGCGGCGGACGCGGTCCGGCTCGGTGGCGACGCCGAGCACGGCAGCGGTC
This sequence comes from Vicinamibacterales bacterium, assembly GCA_041394685.1. Taxonomy (GTDB): domain Bacteria; phylum Acidobacteriota; class Vicinamibacteria; order Vicinamibacterales; family UBA2999; genus VFZN01. The sequence goes on along the minus strand of JAWKHU010000052.1, from coordinate 14,966 downwards.
CGGTCGCCGTGGGTGGCCACGCCCGCGAATTGCAGCGCCGCCGGCCGCCCGGACGTGGGGCCGGGTTTCGATGGCGGCACGGAGATCTTGCCAGCCGGTGAGCGCGGGCGGTGCGCCGGACCGATCCACCAGGGAGACGCCGGAGGCCAGGCTGGCGGTCGGCACGACCTCGAGGTGTCCGAGCCCGCCCTGGATGAGCGCGTCGCTCAGGCCCTCGAACGCAGCGGATGAAGCCCGCCGTGAGCAGCAGCGCGGTCACACCGAACGCGATGACGAGGAGCGACAACGCCGTCCGCCGGCGGTTGCGCGCCAGGTTGCGCAGCGCGATGCGCGGCAGGATCACGCCGTCCTCCGCTCGTCGGCCGTGATGACGCCGTCCGACAGCCGCAGCACCCGAGGGGCCATGGCGGCGATGGCCGGATCGTGCGTGGAGATGACGAAGGTGGTGCCCTGCGCGGCGTTCAGCTCGTGCAGGAGGGACACGATGGCGAGGCCGGTGCGCGAGCCGAGGCTGGCGGTCGGGCTCGTCGGCGAGGATGGCCTTCGGCCGGTGAACCAGCGCGCGCGATGGCGACGCGCTGCCGTTCGCCGCCCGACAGGTGATCGGGACGGGTGCGTCTGATGGGCGAGACCCACGGCGGTGAGCGCCCCTCGACCTGCGCTGCGGTGCGAAGCGCCGTTCGGCGGCGGGCATGCCGGCCAGCCAGAGCCCTACTCCACGTTCTCGAACGCCGAGAGGACCGGCACCAGGTTGAAGGCCTCGAACACGAAGCCGATGGCGTGTCGCCGCAGCGTGGTGCGGGCCGACTCGCTCGCGTCGCCGAGGCTCAGCCCGTCGAAGCGGACGTCCCCCTCGTCCGGCCGGTCCAGGCCGCCCAGCAGGTGGAGCAACGTGCTCTTGCCGCTGCCGGACGGGCCGGCGAGCACGACGAACTGCCCGCGCGTCGATGGCGCAGGTGACGCCCTGCAAAGCGCCGGCACGTGCTCCTCGCCGCGGTGGTACGCGCGCGTCAGGCCGGACACCTCGAACAGCGGCATCACGCGCCCGTGCCGGTGGGGCCACCGGCATACGTGGTGATCTCGCCGCGTACCAGCACCTCGTCGGCGAGCCGGACATCGAAGGCGTACAGCGCGACGGGCGGGGCCGCACCGCGCAGGGTGGCATGCACCGTCAACGGCGTGTTCACGGGGATGAGGGAGCGCAGGAACTCGGCGTCGCGCACGCGCACGAGCCGGCCCTCGCGGACGATGGTCGCGGCCGTCGGCGGGGCGCCGAGGGCTTCGAGTGCCGCGGCCGCCTGCGCGCCGAGTTCAGGCCGATGAAGGCCGGAACGTTCGCGCCGTTCGACAAGGGATGAGCCGCCGCCACGATGGCCGTGGCCACTGACGCGCCGGGCGCCGACGCATACGCGGACTCGAGCATGAGCGCCGTGCCGCGGTGCGGGAGCAGGTCGCCGGGTGTGCTCATGCCGCGGGCGCCGTGGACGCCAGCAGCAGCGTCCCGGACGACAGCAGGGTCCCGGCCCTCCGCACCTCGAAGCGCTGGCGTGCCGCGTCAACACCGTCCGCGAGTGGTGACGTCCACGCGGTCGCCGTGCGAGATCGCCGGTGCTGAAGCGCACGTCGCGCACACCCGCGAGCGCATCCGGCAGCCCGAGCGCCGCGCGCGTGGCCACGGCGAGCGCCAGGTGGGCGATGCCCGGGAGGATGGGGTGGCCGGGGAAGTGCCCGTCGAAGCAGGATGGCCGGGCGGCAGATCGAAGGTTGCCGCCAGCGCGTCCGCACGCACGTCGACCGGGTGCAGATGTGTGCCCGGGAACGGACTCGTCATCCGGTCAGCATAGCGCCCGCGCCCGGCCACTCAGGGACGGCGCAGCTCGAACAGCGCGTTGCCGAGCGGGCCATGCACATGAGCGTTGGCGTCGCTGGTTTCGAACCCGCACCCGACGAACAGGGCGCGCCATTCGTCGGGCGTCCGGAAGTGGAGCGTTCGCCTGGTCTCGCCTTCGAACCACCCCTTCAGGCGACGGCGCCGCGGACGATCTGGAAGCCGAGCCCGCCCCCATGGGCCTGCGCACGATCAGGGTGCCGCCCGGGCGGATGGCGGCAAACAGCGCGTCCACGAACCGCCGCTGCGCATCGGCTGACAGGAGGTGCAGGACGTCGAACACCAGGACCGCGTCCGCGCGCGGCATCGGCGTGGCGGTGACGTCGGCTTCGAGGATGATCGCGGCCGCGCCAAGCGCGCGGCGGGCCTGCGCGGCGACACGCGGCCGGAGCTCGATGCCGACGAGCGTCTGGAATCGCGGGACCGGTTCCGCCTCCGGGGGCGCCGCGCGCGCGGCCGCGAGCAGCGCCAGCATCAGGCCCTGGCTGCAGCCGACGTCCACGAGCGTGCCGTGATGCGGCAGGGCGAGGGAGCGCAGCGCGTCGCGGTACACGGGATCGAAGCGCAGCTTCCCGTTGGCGAACTGCCACAGGGTCATCGACCCGTCGCCGTACCGGCGGCCGGCGTCGGCTGCCAGCGCGTCGAAGACCGGGTCGCCGGTGCGATGGCGCAGCGTGATGAAGGTCTGGATGCCGGCCGCGAGCCCCAGGAGGCCGCCCGAGAAAAGCGCGCCCGCGATGAGGTCCATCAACACGCCGGTGGGCGTCACGGTCGTCGCGGCCCCGGACGCGAGCAGGTGCGGCGCCCCGTGTCGCATCCACGCGCCGATCTCGACCTGCGCCAGCAGCAGCACCGGTATCAGCATCGCGGGTGTGGATCGCGGCCCGAGCCCCAGGAGGGCGGGCGGCAGACCCGTCACCCGTCCGAGGCCGCGCACGAGTGGCGCGTGCACGCCGTGGAGCGGCAGCAGGCCGACGAGCGCGCCGAGGCCGACGGCCACCGCCTGGCGCACGGGCCCTTCCGCGTTGCGCGGAGCAGGCGGGCGGGTGGCGGCATCGCCCTCGCGCGTCGCGGTCACCATCGCTTCAGCATAGCGAAGGCCGTGGCGTGCACCGTTCCGCTCAGCCAGCTGGCGGCCGGCGTTGGGCTACCATGACAATCGTGTGCGGGGACGGCAGGGAGGACACATGGGACGGACGCGCGCGGGTTGGGCGGGTCTTGCGGCAGCCGTGGCGGCCGGCGTGGTGAGCCTTGGCGGACAGGCGCCGGCGACCGACCCCTGGGCGGGCGTGGCCGAGCGGTACGTCCGGCTGGTCCTGGCGGTCGGCCGCCACGACGCGGACTACGTAGACGCCTACTACGGACCACCCGCGTGGAAGGCCGACGCCGAGGCCGCCGTCACGCCCCTGGCGGCGCTCGACACCCAGGCGGCGGCCATCGCCGCCGACCTCGGGTCGCTGGCCGACCCGCCGCAGGCGAAGGACGACCCCGAACTCTGGTCGCTGCGCCGCCAGTACCTCACGCGACAGGTGGCCGCCATCCGGGCGCGCCTGTCCATGCTGCAGGGACGCACGTTCAGCTTCGACGAGGAGTCACGCGCCCTCTACGACGCCACCGCGCCGACCCACACGGAAGCCGAGTTCACCGCCGTCCTCGGCGCAGCTCGATGCCCGGCTGCCGGGCGAGGGCCCCCTCATCGACCGCTACGATCGATACAAGAGCGCGTTCGTCATCCCGCCGGATCGCCTCGACCGCGTCTTCCAGGAAGCCATTCGTGCCTGCCGTGCCCGGACACGGCAGCACGTGACGTCCCGAGGACGAGCAGTTCACCGTCGAGTACGTGACGGGCAAGTCGTGGAGCGGCTACAACTGGTACCAGGGGCACTACCGCAGCCTGATCCAGGTCAACACCGACCTGCCGATCTACATCGACCGAGCGGTGGACCTTGCGTGCCACGAGGGATACCCGGGCCACCACGTCTACAACGTCCTGCTCGAGCAGCACCTGATGCGCGAGCGCGGCTGGGTGGAGAGCAGCGTCTATCCGCTCTTCTCGCCGCAGTCGCTCATCGCCGAGGGGACGGCCAACTACGGCATCGAGGTGGCGTTTCCACCGGCGGATCGCCTGGCGCTCGAGCGCGACGTGCTGTTCCCGCTGGCGGGCCTCGACGGCGCACGGGCCGCGGATATCACGAGATCCAGGCCCTCGTCGATCGGTTGTCGATGCCGCAGGCAACGAGGCGGCGCGCCGCTACCTGAACGGGACGCTGTCGCGCGAGGCCGCGGCCGACTGGCTGGCGCGCTACGCGATGTACCTGCGGGCGCGCGCCGAGCAGCGCGTCCGCTTCATCGACCAGCATCGCAGCTACGTGATCAACTACAACCTCGGCAAGGATCTGGTGCGGGCGTGGGTCGAGCGGCAGGCCGGCACGCCGCCGACCGCGGACGGGCGCTGGCGGGCGTTCGTCTCGCTGCTGTCCTCGCCCCGCCTCCCGTCCGGCCTCCAGTAGCGCATGCGCTGCATCGAGATCGCCACCTTCGGTGCGCCCGACGGCCTTCGGCTGGCCGAGCGTCCCGATCCGTCGCCCGGTCCGGCCGAGGTCCTCATCGACGTCAGGGCCGCCGGCGTGAACCGTCCCGACGTCATCCAGCGCTACGGCAAGTACGCGCCGCCGCCTGGCGCATCGGACATCCCCGGGCTCGAGGTCGCCGGCGTCGTGGCGGACGTCGGGGCCGAAGTCACCCGCTGGAAAGCCGGCGACGCGGTGTGTGCGCTGGCCGCGGGCGGCGGCTACGCGGACCGCTGCGTCGTGCCGGCGGTCCAGTGCCTGCCCATTCCGGCCGGTCGATCGATGATCGAGGCCGCGGCGATTCCCGAGACGTTCTTCACCGTCTGGACCAACGTCTTCGAGCGCGGTCGTCTGACGGCCGGGGAGTGGATGCTCGTCCACGGGGGCACCAGCGGCATCGGGACGACGGCCATCCAGCTCGGGGCGGCGTTCGGGGCCTCGGTAGCGGCGACGGCAGGGAGTGACGACAAGGTCGATGCGTGCCGGCGCCTTGGCGCCGTCGAGGCGTGGAACTACCGCACGACCGACTGGTCCGAGGCCATGAAAGAGGCCACCAGAGGCCGCGGCGCCGACCTCGTGCTCGACATGGTGGGAGGCGACTACGTCGCCCGCAACCTCGCGACGCTGGCCGTCGAGGGCCGGCTGGTGCAGATTGCGTTCCTCAAGAGCTCGCGCGTCGAGCTCGACCTCTCGACCCTCATGCGGCACCGCCTCTGGCTGACCGGGTCCACGCTGCGGCCTCGCACGCCCGAGGAGAAGGGCGCCATCGCGGCCGCACTCGAGCAGCACGTGTGGCCGCTTCTCGCGTCTGGCCGCGTCGGTCCGGTCATCGACTCGGTGTTCCCGCTGGCGGATGCGGCCGGCGCCCACCGTCGCATGGAGTCCAGCGCGCACGTCGGGAAGATCGTCCTCGATGTCGGCGCCTGACCGGCTGTTCACGGCGCGCTTCGCGCTGATGTTCGGCTTCAGCTTCACGGTGTTCCTGTCGGCGTTCCAGCTCTTCCCGACCGCGCCGTTCCACATCCTGGCCCTCGGCGGGTCGCAGAGCGAGGCCGGCCTCTTCCTGGGCCTCCTCACGTACGCCTCCGCGGTGTCGGCCCCGGTCACCGGCGCGGTCGCCGACCGCCTGGGCAAGCGCCGGCTGCTGCTCGTCTGCTCCTCGATGATCGCGGTCTTCTCGGCCGTCTACGCCGTGCTGCCCAGCTACCAGCCGATGCTGGCGCTGGTGATCGTGCACGGCCTGTTCTGGTCGGGGCTCCTCACCGCGTCCGGCGCGTACGTCACCGACATCGTGCCGCCGGCCCGGCGGGCCGAGGGCCTGAGCTACTGGGGATTTGCGAGCATCATCGCCGTGGCGATGGCGCCGTCGATCGGGCTCTGGGTGTTCGACGCGGGGGGCTGGACGGCGCTCTGCGTGGAGGCGACGGTCCTGAACGTGATCATGGCCGTCATCGCCTGGCGCCTGCCGCCGGACGAGACGCGGCACCAGGCGAGCCGGCCGTCGCTCGGCACGCTCGTGGAGTGGCGCGTGCTCGTGCTCGCCATCACGCTCTTCCTCTACTCGTTCAGCTACGGCGGCATCACCAGTTTCGCGGCGCTGCACGCCGAACGGCAGGGCATTACGCCACGCGCCCTCTACTTCACCGCCTTCGCCGCCGCCATCATCGTCACGCGGCCCTTCATCTCCCGCTACGCCGATCGGTTCGGGCACAGCCGGGCCATCGTCCCGTGCCTGGCGGCCATCGTCGTGGGCGTGGCGCTGCTGGCGATGGCGACGAGCCGCAGTGCCTTCATCGTCTCTGCGCTCGTGTTCGGGACGGGCTTCGGATCGGCCTATCCGATCTTCGTGGCGGAACTGATGCAGCGCGTCGAGCACCAGCGCCGCGGCGCGACATTCGGCGCGCTCATCGGCGCCTTCGACACGGGCATCGGCACCGGGTCGATCGGCCTTGGGTGGATCAGCGAGCACTACGACCTGCCGCACGCCTTCGGTGCGGCGGCGCTGCTCGCGGCGCTGTCGATTCCGTACTACCTGTGGGCGTCGCGGCGGTTCAAGGCGGCGGTTGCCGGCGCCTGAGCGGACCGAGCCCCAGCCCGAACTCGACGTTGCCGTGATCGTTGGCGGACGGGTCGCCGTACGGACATGCCTACTCCGGTCCGCCGGTCGTACCTGTCGCCACCGCCTCCGTCGTCCGGTGCTCCCGCAGGTCCGACCACACCCGCAGGCCGGCGTCGATGGCCTGCCGCGTGTCGAACGCATTGTCGAGGTCGGGCACGCGCTCGCCGATGTGCATGAAGAGCGCGCGCACGTCGTCCACCGACATGGCCGGCGAGTCGGCGAGCTCGCACGCGTGCTGCAGTTCGTGCCCGAGCGTCGCGATGCGCGAGAGCCAGCTCAGACGGAACGCGAGCTCCACGCGCACGTATCGCTGGCCGGTGTCGGTGACGGCCAGGCGCGTCCGGCCGTTGATGCCCGAGGGCAGCGAGGTGACCGTGACCACATGGACGATGACGTCCGAGCCGTCGAGCCGGTCCACGAGGTCGCGCAGGCTGGGGAGTGGCTGAGCCCGCGGGCCAGGGCCGACTCCGAGAGCCGATCGAGGGGGCGCACCCGCGGCGACGCCGAGGCGGCCACGGGCAGCAACACGAACATCCACACGGCAAGCCGGTGTAACGCAATCATGACGAGTCCTTCGGTATGACGCGGCCTACACGTCCGCCCTGGCGCCAGCGGGCGCACGGCCGAACGGGTCAGGCCCGGTTATGACTTACCGCTGCTGGGACTGCTGGACGTGCTGGAACTGACAGCCCTGCTGGGCGCAGGGCTGCTGGTGGAGCCGGAGGGACTGTCGGTGGGACGTGACGATCGCGTGACGTGCGCCGGGCGGCAGCACGCCTTCACCAGTGGCGCGCAGGCGATGCCGCGAGCGCCGTGGACGAACGGGACGATGGACAACCGACATCCGACATGGCTCCTTCGACGCCACGAGTGCGGCGTTCGAACGATGCTACGGACAATCGGTCATGGATTCAACGCATGAGCCCGAAGCATCAACGGGCAGCGCCACTCCCGACGCCCGCTGACGCGGGGTCATAGGCGAGCACGGGCCGCAACCAGCGCTCCGTCTCCTCGACGGACATGCCCGCCCGGCGCGCGTAGTCCGCCACCTGGTCGGCGTGCACGCGCTGGATGTTGAAGTAGCGGGCCCCCGGGTGCCAGAAGTAGAGGCCGCTCACGCTCGCCGGCGGCGTCATCGCGCAGGCTTCGGTTAGGTCCATGCCGATCGCCCGTGCGCCGAGCAGGTCGAACAGCCGCTGCTTGAGGCTGTGGTCCGGGCAGGCCGGGTAGCCGAACGCGGGCCTGATGCCCTGGAACGCCTCGTCGATCAGCTCGTCGTTGGTGAACGACTCGTCGATCCCCCACGCCCGGCGCGCCTCCGCATGGAGGTACTCGGCAAAGGCTTCGGCCAGCCGATCGGCGAGTGCCTTGACGAGGATGGCCGAGTAATCGTCGTGCTCGGCCTCGAACGAGCGCACGAGCGCATCCGCGCCGAGGCCGGCGGTGACGGCGAAGGCGCCGATCGTGTCGAGGTGGCCGGTGCCGCACGGGGCCACGAAGTCGGCCAGCGAGCGATTCGGCTTGTCGTCGGCGATGACCTCCTGCTGCCGCAGCATGGGGAAGCGCAGCCGCTCACGCGCGGTATCGCCCGCCGCGGTGGGCTCGTACACCACGATGTCGTCCCCTTCGGCGCACGCAGGCCAGAACCCGTAGACGCCGCGTGCGCGCAGCAGCCGGCCGCCCACGATGCGATCCAGCAGGCGGCGCGCGTGCGCGTAGAGATCCCGCGCGGCGGCGCCGTGCGTCGGGTCCTCCAGGATCGCGGGGAAGCGGCCCTTGAGCTCCCACGCCGCGAAGAAGAACGTCCAGTCGATGTAGGGCACCAGCTCCGCCAGGTCCACGTCCACCTGTCGCGCGCCCTGGAACGCCGGCGTCGGCATCGCGTCGAAGTCGAGCAGGAGCCGATTGGCACGCGCGTCCGCGTACGGCCGGGTCGGGCGCTCGGTGCGCGTCGCGTACTGGGCGCGCAGGCGGTCCTGGTCCGCCCGCGTCGTGGCCGCAAAGGCGTCGCGCTGCGTGGGGCTCAGCAGCTTGGAGACGACGTCGGTGACCCGCGAGGCATCGGGTACGTGCACGGTCGCGCCGTCGTACTGCGGCGCGATCTTCACGGCCGTGTGCTGCCGGCTGGTCGTCGCGCCCCCGATGAGGAGCGGCAGGCGCATGCCGCGCCGCGCCATCTCCGAGGCGACGAACGTCATCTCGTCGAGCGACGGCGTGATGAGGCCGCTCAACCCGACGATGTCCGCCCTCCGCTCCACCGCCTGCTGCAGGATCGTGTCGCAGGGCACCATGACGCCGAGGTCCACGACCTCGTAGCTGTTGCACCCGAGCACCACGCCGACGATGTTCTTGCCGATGTCGTGCACGTCGCCCTTCACCGTCGCCAGCAGCACGCGGCCCTGCGAGCCGGCGCCGGTCTCGGCCTTCTCGGCGTCCATGAACGGCTCGAGGTAGGCGACCGCGCGCTTCATCGCCCTCGCGCTCTTGACCACCTGCGGCAGGAACATCTTGCCGGCGCCGAACAGCTCGCCGACCACCTTCATGCCGTCCATCAGCGGGCCTTCGATGACCGAGAGCGGCCGGCCGTACTTCGCGCGCGCCTCTTCGGTGTCGGCCTCGATGAAGTCCACGACCCCGTGCACCAGTGCGTGGCTGAGCCGCGCCTCGACCGGGCCCTCGCGCCACGCCAGGTCGGCCTCGCGCTTCGACGCCGTGCCGCGGACCGTGTCGGCGAACGCCACCATCCGCTCGGTGGCATCGGGCCGGCGGTTGAAGATGATGTCCTCGACGTGCGTGAGCAGGTCGGCCGGAATGTCCTCGTACACCACGAGCTGCCCGGCGTTGACGATGCCCATGTCGAGCCCGGCCTTGATCGCGTGGAAGAGGAACGCCGAGTGGATGGCCTCGCGGACGACGTCGTTGCCGCGGAACGAGAAGGACAGGTTGCTGATCCCGCCGCTGATCTTGACGCCCGGGCAGGTGGCCTTGATCTCGCGTGTCGCCTCGATGAAGTTGCGGGCGTAGTCGTTGTGCTCCTCGAGGCCGGTCGCGATGGCGAGCACGTTCGGGTCGAAGATGATGTCGGCGGGGGAGACGCCGGCCTCTCCACCAGCAGCCGGTAGGCGCGCCGGCAGATGGCCACCTTCCGCGCCACGGTGTCGGCCTGCCCCTGCTCGTCGAACGCCATGACGACCATGGCTTGCGCCGTAGCGGCGCACGAGCCGCGCCTTGGCGAGGAAGTCGGCCTCGCCCTCCTTGAGGCTGATCGAGTTGACGACGGCCTTGCCCTCGACGCACTTGAGGCCGGCCTCGATGACCGACCACTTCGAGCTGTCGATCATGAAGGGCAGCCGGGCGATCTCGGGCTCGGTGCCGATGTAGTTGAGGAACTCGGCCATGCAGGCCTCCGAGTCCAGCATCCCCTCGTCCATGTTGACGTCGAGGACGTTCGCGCCGCCGCGGACCTGATCGAGGGCGACCTCGGCCGCCCCCGACCAGTCGCGGGACTGGACGAGCCGCGCGAAGCGGCGGGACCCGGTGACGTTGGTGCGCTCGCCGATCATCTGGAAGTTGGCGTCGGGACGCAGGGTGAGCGTCTCGAGCCGGCGTAGCGCGTCGGCGCCTCTGGCGCCGCGTCGGCGGCGGCCACCTGCCGAGGCGGCAGGCCCTGGACGGCCGTCGCGATGGCGCGGATGTGGTCCGGCGTCGTGCCACAGCAGCCGCCGATGATGTTGACGAAGCCGCTCTCGGCGAACTCCCGGATGAGGCCGGCGGTTTCCGCCGGCAGCTCGTCGTACTGCCCGAACGCGTTGGGGAGGCCTGCGTTGGGATAGCAGGTCACGTACCCGGTGGCGATGCGGGCCAGCTCGGCGAGATACGGCCGCAGTCTCGCGCGCGCGCCGAGCGCGCAGTTGAGCCCGACGGAAAACGGGCGCGCGTGCTCGACCGACACGTAGAAGGCGTCGAGCGTCTGGCCCGACAGCGTCCGGCCGCCCGATCCGTGATGGTGGCCGAGATCATCACCGGGATGCGCCGGCCCAGCGCGTCGAACACGTCCTCCATGGCCACGATGGCCGCCTTGGCGTTGAGCGTGTCCACGATCGTCTCGAGCAGCAGGAGGTCGCAGCCGCCGTCGACCAGGCCGCGCACCTGGTCCGCGTAGGCGGCGCGCATGGCGTCGAAGGTGGTGGTGCGCAGCGCCGGGTTGTTGACGTCCGGGGAGATCGACAGGACCTTGGTGGTCGGTCCCATGGAGCCGGCCACGAAGCGCGGGCGATCGGGCGTGCGGGCCGTCCAGTCGTCGGCCACGCGCCGCGCCAGCTGCGCCGCGGCGAGGTTCAGCTCGTAGGCCACCGCCTCCAGCCCGTAGTCGGCCTGGGAGATCGCGTTCGCGCTGAAGGTGTTGGTCTCGATGATGTCGGCTCCCGCGGCCAGGCATACCCGCGTGGATGCCGGCAATGGCCTCGGGACGGGTCAGGACGAGGATGTCGTTGTTGCCCTTGATGTCGTGGCCGTGGCCGGCGAATCGGTCGCCGCGGAAATCGGCCTCGGTCAGCCCGAGGCGCTGGACCATGGTGCCCATGGCGCCGTCGAGGACGAGAATCCGGCGGGCGAGGGCGGCGTCGAGCGGTGTGTGTGGGGACGTCATGCGGTTCGGATTCTCCGGCGACGCGGTTTCGTGCCCGCTGCGACGAGCACGACGAACGGATCGCCCTCGCTGCGTGCGCCAACGCGCACGCGGACATCGGTGAGGCCGGCGCCGGCGAGCAGCGCTTCGAGCCGATCGTCGCCGAAGCCCTGCCAGCAGTCGCCGAGCGCGTCGCGAACCCAGCTCTCCTGGTGCGAGCGCAGGTCGAGCACGAGCACGCGGCCGCCTTCGCGCAGGATGCGGACCGCCTCGGCCACGGCCTGGGCCGGATCGGCGGCGTGGTGCAGCGCCTGCGACAGCAGCGCCACGTCCACGCTGGCGTCCTCGACGGGCAGCCGCTCGAGCTCGCCGCGCTTCCACGTCACGTTGCGGATGTGGCGGCGCGCGGCCAGCGCACGGGCGCGGCCCAGCACCTCGGCGGACCGGTCCACGGCGACGACCTTCTTCGCCCACTGCGCGGCCTCGAGCGACAGAAGCCCTCGCCGCAGCCCAGGTCGGCCACGTCGAGATCGGGCAGCAGCAGGCCGAGCGCGCGCGACCACGCCGCCCAGCTGCGGCCCGGCACCAGCTGCCGGCCGTCCCGCGTGTCCGGCCCCGCATGGCGGTCGAAGTTCTCGCGCCGCACCCGCAGCACCTCCTGCAGCCGGGCATCGTCGGCCTTGAGGGCGGGCGTGCCGGCGGAGTCGGCGAACTGGGCCTGGAGGAGCGGCCAGAGCGCGTTGCCATCGGCACAGAGGGCGGGGGCGAGCCGGTAGTAGGCATAGGCGCCCTCCCGCTCCTCGGCCACCAGGCCGGCGTCCTTCAGGAGGCCGAGATGGCGGGAAACGCCCGACTGTGCGAGCCCCGTGGATCCCCGTCAGCTCGGTCACGTTGAACCGATCCGTGGCGAGCACCCGGAGGAGGCGCAGGCGGGCCTCGTCGCCGAGGAGCCGGTACAGGACCGACGCGCCTGTCATATCTACCAATGTAGATGAATGGATGGAGAACAGCAAGCCGGATTGCGCCCGGCGGGGGGCCAGAGGATAATCCTTCGTCTGACTGAACGTTGAGTTTCGCGCCGGCCGCGCCACCGGCCCGTCCCAGGGGGCGGGCTGGGCGCCCCGGACACACACGGTTCACTTTCCGGAGAGGCGGCGCCCGACCCCCGTGGGGCCGGCGCTGTCTGAACGACCATGGGCATCCTCGACAAGCTGCGTCCCCAGTCCAAGCACACCCACGCCGACCCCACCATCCGCATCGAAGCCATTCACGAGCTGGCCGACGATCAGGACACCCTGATCGCCATGGCCAAGGACGACGGGGACGCGCGCGCGGCGCGCGGCCGTCGACCGCGTGGGCGACCCCCGGGTGCTCTCGGACATCGTCCGCAACGAGCCGGACGCCGGGGTGCGCGACCACGCCCTCCAGCAGCTCGTGGAGCGCGCCGGCAAGCACGACGCCGACCAGGCCGCCCCGGCCGTGGCCGCGCTGGCCGCGCTCGGCCGCGAGCGGGAGCTCGGACAGGTGGCCAAGACGGCGGGCCCCGAGCTGCTGCGGCGCCAGGCCGTCGAGGCCATCTCCGATCAGAAGGTGCTGGGCAGCGTGGCCCGGCACGCCGCCGAGGCGAGCGCGCGACTTATGGCCATGAGCCGGCTGACCGACGCGGGCGAGGTGGAGCAGGTGGCCCTGCGCGGCGACTTCCCCGATGCGGCCGTGGCGGCCGTCGAGGCGCTGAGCACGTCGCCGGTCGAGACCCTGACGGCGCTGTCGCAGAAGGCGCGCACGAAGGCGGCGCAGAAGCGTGCGCGGGCCCTGGTGCGCGAGCTGGCCCCGCCCGCCGAGGAGGCGCCCGCCGGTCCCGTCTACCGGGACGCCGACCAGGCGCGTGCACGCGAGCTGGTGTCGGCGATGACCGCACTCGGCGATGCGCAGGACCTGGCGGCGGTCCGCGATGGCTACGGCGCGGCCCGTGTGGCCTGGGTCGAATTGCACGCCGACGCGGACATCGAACCGGCGCTGGCCGACGCGTTCGAGGCGGCGTCCACGGCCGTCCGCGATCGTGTCGCGGCTGACGACCTGGCCCGCCAGGAGGCCGAGCGGCTGCGGCAGGATCGGGCGCGCGCGCAGGCGGACCGCATCGCGGTGTGCGAGCGGGTCGAGGCGCTGCAGGGCGACGGCGTCCAGGAGGCGCTGGCCGAGTCGCGTGCGACCTGGGAAGGCATGCCGCCGATGCCCGACACCTGGTCGGCCGAGCTGGAGCATCGGTTCGGCGAAGCCGTCCGGGCGGCCGAGAAGCGGCACGAGCGCCGGCAGAGCGCGCTCGCGCTGGCCGAGCGGCTCCCGTCGCTGGTGCCCGAGATGGAAGCCCTCGCCGCCAATGAGAACTACGCAGAGGTCCGCAGCCAGTGGTTCGCGCTCCGCAAGCAGTGGCAGGCGATCGCGCGCGAGGTCGAGGTCGATCCGGCGCTCGTCGAACGCTACGACGCCGCCAGCGCCGCCATCGACGCCAAGGAGCAGGTGCTCCGGGAGGCCAAGGCCGGCGCCCAGCACGACAACCTGCAGCGCCTGCAGCAGCGCGTCGCCGATCTCGAAGCCCGCGCCGGCGCCGAGGCGCTCACGCTGAAGGCCGCCGACGGCCTGATGAAGGACATCAAGCTCACCGTCGGCACCATGGGACCGCTGCCCAGCAAGCAGGACCGCGAGGACCTGACCGTCCGGCTGCAGGCCGTCCGGACCAGCCTGGCGCCGCGCATCCAGGAGATGCGCGAGTCGGAGGAATGGAAGCGCTGGGCCAACGTCCAGATCCAGGAAGAACTGTGCGCCCGGATGGAGGCGCTCATCACCGTGGCCGACGCCGAGCCCGAGAAGGCGGCCACCGAGATGAAGGCGCTGCAGGAGCGGTGGAAGCCCGTGGCCGCGGCGCCGCGGTCGCAGGCGACCGTGCTCTGGACGCGCTTCAAGACCGCGCAGGACCAGGTCTACGAGAAGTGCAAGGACGTCTTCGCGCAGCAGAACGCCGAGCGTGCCGACGCGCTCAAGAAGAAGACCGAGCTCGCCGAGCGCGCGGAGAGCCTCAAGGACTCCACCGACTGGGTGCGGACGGCCGAGGCCATCAAGCAACTCCAGGCCGAGTGGAAGACGATCGGCCCGGTCACGCGCGGGCACGAGCGCGCCATCTGGGAACGGTTCCGCGCCGCGTGCGATGCCTTCTTCACCCGCCGGCAGGAGGACCTGAAGCAGCGCAAGCACGACTGGACGGAGAACCTGCAGCGCAAGGAAGCGCTCGTCGCCGAGGCCGAGCAGCTCGCGCAGTCGTCCGAGTGGGAGAAGGCGGCGGCCCGCATCAAGCAGCTGCAGGCCGAATGGAAGACGATCGGCCCGGTCAAGCGGAGCAAGTCGGAGATCATCTGGCAGCGGTTCCGCGCCGCGTGCGACCTGTTCTTCGAGCGGTTCAAGAACCGTGATTCCGCCGCCCTGCAGGGCAAGGTGGCCGACCGCGAAGCCGCGGTGGTCGAGCTCGAGGCTTTGGTGCCCGCCGCCGATGCCGCCGACGCGCCGATGCCCTCGGACCTCTACGCGCACGTCCAGGCGGCGCGCGCGCGGTGGGTGCAGGGCCCCGAGCTGCCGCGCCACACGCTGGCACCGCTCTCCGAGCGCGTCAACGAGGCCATGCTCAAGCTGGTCACGCGCTGGCCGGACGCCTTCAGCGGCACCGACCTCGACCCGGCTGCCACGCGCGAACGCATGCAGAAGCTCATCGCC
>JAWKHU010000051.1:80000-124384 GCA_041394685.1 Vicinamibacterales bacterium | reverse complement strand
TCACGAGCATCGATCCCAGGTCCCCCAGGCTCCGGCCCGTCGCCCCCATGATGCGGAGGACCTGCAGCGCCGTGCCGATGCCGTCTCCGGTCATCAGGTGGTTCGCGAAGATGATGTGACCCGACTGCTCGCCGCCGACGGCGATGCCCTGCTTCTGCATCTCCTCCATCACGTACTTGTCGCCCACCGCGCAGCGCACCAGCCGGATGCCCCGCTCGCGCAGCGCCAGTTCCAGGCCGATGTTGCTCATGACGGTGGCGACCACGGCGTCGCCGGGGAGGCGGTCCTCGCGCTTCAACTGATCGGCCGCCATCAACAGCACGGCGTCGCCGTCGACGATGCGCCCCTGCTCGTCCACGAACAAGGCACGGTCGCCGTCGCCGTCGAAGGCGATGCCCAGCAGCGCGCCGGTGGACAGCACGCGCTCGCGCAGCGGGTCGAGGTGGGTGGACCCGCACTGCAGATTGATGTTGCGGCCGTCCGGGGCGGTACCGATGGCGTCCACCACGAAGCCGCGCGACCGGAAGAACGCAGGAGCGACGGCTGCCGTCGCCCCGTTGGCGCAGTCCAGCACGATTCGCGCGCCCGACCAGGCGCCCGGATCGCCGAGGATGAGGCCGGCATGGTCCACGTAGGCCCGCGACAGGTCCTCGTGCGTGACGGCGGAGTCCACGGCGGGCCCCACCGACCACGACCGATCCGCGACCAGGGCCTCGACCCGCTGCTCCACGGCAGCCGGCAGCTTCTCTCCCGCGCGGGAGAACACCTTGATGCCGTTGTCGGCAAACGGGTTGTGCGAAGCCGAGATCACGATGCCGGCGTCGAAGCGCTCGCGCGGCGTCAGATACGCCACCGCCGGAGTGGGCAGGATGCCGCCGCTCACGACCTCGGCGCCCTCGCTGGTCAGCCCGCGCGCCAGCGCCGCCTCGATCCACGGGCCCGACTCGCGCGTGTCGCGGCCCACCAGCACGCGCATGCCGCGCCCGCCGCGCTCGCGCGCCCGCGCCAGTGCCGCGCCCACGCGCGTCACCGTCTCGACATCGAGCGGGGCCTCGCCCGCGGTTCCCCGAATCCCGTCCGTCCCGAACAACGTCATCGTTCCACCGGTTGAATGGCCACGGTGACCGTGACCGTCTGCGGCGCGCGGACGCGCACGGTTGGATCGGCCACGCCGACCGTCACGACTTCACGCACCGTCTCGTTCCTGTCCGTGACGACGATGGGCTCCGTGAGCGCTTCCTTGAGCTGCCGGAGCGCGCTCTCGGGGCCCGACACCTCCACGGTCTCCGGCTCCGATCGCACCTCGGCCACCTCGAATCCCTCGGCCGGCCGCCCGTCCACCGTGGGCTGCACGCGCACCAGCCGAATGCCGGTCGTCTCGAACTCCATGGTCAGCGTCGGCGGCGACACCTGCACGGCCTCGAGCCCGTACGGCGTATTGACCTGGGCCGGCGTCAGGTGGAACAGCCGGCGCCCGGTGCGCACCGCGCGCAGGTCGATCACGGCCGCGATGTCGCCCGGCGCCATGCGGCTGAGCGTGCCCGACGACCCGCGCACGCGCACCTCGATGGTGTCCGGCGGATTGCTGACGATCTCCAGGTCCGAGGGCAGGTTCAACAGCTCGACCGGCACCCGCAGGACGCGCTCCACCACGCTGTCGCCGGCAACCACCAGCCAGAGCAGCATGGCGATGCAGATGGACAGGACCTTCAGCCCGAAATTGCGGAACGAGAAGGACAGCATCGTCAGGCCGCACCCTTGGCGACCGCGACACCGCGCCGCAGCGTGACGAGGGACGTGAGGCGGGCCCGCAGCCGCTCGGCATCCAGGTGCCGCTCGATGGCGCCGTCCAGCACGAGCGAGATCCCGCCCGTCTCCTCGGACACGACGATGGCGACCGAGTCGTTCTCCTCGGTGACGCCGAGCGCGGCGCGATGCCGGGAGCCCAGGTCACGGCTGAGCCGCGGGTTGACGGTCAGGGGCAGGAAGCAGGCCGCGGCCGCAATCCGGTCGCCCTGGACGATGACGGCGCCGTCGTGCAGCGGCGAGGTCGGCTGGAAGATCGAGACCAGCAGGTCGTAGGTGAGCCGGGCGTCGAGCGGGATGCCGCTCTCGATGAAGTTCCTGAGCCCGATCCGCCGCTCGATGACGATGATGGCGCCGGTGCGCTTCGCGGCGAGCGAGTTCGCCGCCACCACCAGCTCCTCGATCGTGTCGTCGTCGGCGTCGGTGCGCTCGAAGCGGCGGAAGACCGCCGTCCGTCCGAGGTGGGTGAGCGCACGCCGGATGTCGGTCTGCATCAGCACGATCGCGGCGAACACCACGTAGCCGACAACGTTGCGGATGAGCCAGTTGACCGTCTCGAGCTGGAGGCCCAGCGACACATAGAAGAGGGCCACCATGAGCGCGATGCCGATGCCCATCTGCACCGCGCGGGTCCCGCGGATCAGCTTCAGCAGCTCGTACACCACGATCGAGACGATCGCGATGTCGAGCAGATCCCACCACGTGATGGCAGGGCGCTGCAGGAGATTGGACAGCCAGAGCATCGAAGACGCGCGCCTCCGCTCGGCCGCGGGCTGTGGGGGACGTCGACGTGCGGCCGCGGACCGTCGCTACGCGATCCTATCGCAGGAGCCAGCCGCCGGGGAGTGGACGCGCGGCGGCCTCAGGCGAGCTGGTCACGCACGGCATCGGCCACGCGCACCACCTGCACCATCTCCGGCACGCGGTGGACGCGGACGATGTGGGCGCCGCCAGGACGGCCGCCGTCACGGCGGCCGCTGTCGGCCAGTCGCGCGCGTCAGCGGGCAGGTCACCCGTCGCCGCCGTCAGGAACGACTTGCGGGACGGCCCCACCAGCAGCGGCCGGCCCAGGGCCTGCAGCCGATCGAGCCCCGCCAGCACGCGGTAGCTGTGTTCGGCCTGCTTCGCGAAGCCGATGCCGGGGTCCACCAGCAGGCGGTCCCAGGCGATGCCGCAGCCCACGGCGTGCTCGATGCGGCGCCCGAGGTCGCGCATCACGTCGGACACCACGTCCTCGTAGCGAGCCTCGGCGCATATCGTGCCGGGGCGGCCGCGCATGTGCATCAGGACCAGCGGCACGCCGCGAGCCGCCACGAGCGGGCCCATGCCGGGGTCGTAGTCCAGCCCGCTGATGTCGTTGACCATGGCCACGCCCTCGTCGAGCGCGAAGTTGGCCACGGCCGCTTTCGTGGTGTCGATGGACAGCGGCACCCGCGCGCGCCCGCCGATCGCGCGCAGCAGCGGGCGCAGCCGCGCCGATCTCCTCGTCCGCATCGACCGGGGCGGCGCCGGGGCGCGTGGACTCGGCGCCGATGTCGATCAGGTCGGCGCCCGCCGCCTCCATCTCCTGCAGCGCCACGAGCGCCCGCGCCGGGTCGTGGGCCGTGCCATCGCGCGAGAACGAGTCCGGCGTGACGTTGAGGACGCCCATGACGAGCGTGCGAGGTCCGAGTGTCAGGGGCGGGCGTCCGGGGAGGGGCACGCGGAAGGCGCGCCGCCACCCGGCTGCCGGGAAGGCCGGCGTCGGTCACGGATTCACCGGGTGACGAGAGGGGGCCTGAAGACGGATACCGGCGCTCGAGCCGGGGACCGAGCGCCGGTGTCCAGAAGCCGGGACGATGGCTATTCCTGGGTGAGTGGCTTGGGCAGCGGCGCCACCAGCGGCGTCCGCTCCTTGTCGCGAGACGGGCGGTCGCGCAGGCCGTCGCCAACGGCGGGCGGGGTCTGGACGGCCGCCGTGGGGTCGTCGAGCGGCTGCCCGTTCGCAAGGCGCTTCACCTGCTCCGCGTCGAGCACCTCGCGCGCCAGCAGGGCGTCGGCGATGTCCACGAGCCGCTGCTTCTGATCGGTGAGCAGGCGCGTCGCGCGGTCGTAGTTGACGGTGATGATGCGCTTGACCTCGGCGTCGATCTTGAGCGCCGTGTCCTCGCTGTAGTCCTGGTGCTGGGCGATCTCGCGGCCCAGGAAGATCTGCTCTCCTTCTTGCCGAAGGTGAGCGGGCCCATGGCGTCGCTCATGCCCCACTCGCACACCATGCGGCGGGCCATGTCGGTGGCGCGCTCGAGGTCGTTGCCGGCGCCGGTGGTGATGTCGCCGGTGGTCAGCTCCTCGGCAATGCGCCCGCCGAGGAGGATGGCGATCTGATCCATCAGGTAGTCGCGCGAGTAGTTGTGCTTCTCGTCGATCGGCAGCTGCTGCGTCAGGCCGAGCGCCATGCCGCGCGGGATGATGGTGACCTTGTGAATCGGGTCGGCGTGCGGCAGCAGGATGCCGAGCAGCGCGTGCCCGGCTTCGTGCACGGCCGTGACCTTCTTCTCCTCGTCGGTGACGATCATGGAGCGCCGCTCGGCGCCCATGAGGACCTTGTCCTTGGCGAACTCGAAGTCGTACATCGTGACGAGCTTCTTGTTCGCGCGGGCGGCCTGCAGGGCGGCCTCGTTGACGAGGTTGGCGAGGTCGGCGCCCGTGAAGCCGGCCGTGCCGCGCGCCAGCACCCGGATGTCCACATCGTCGGCCATCGGAATCTTGCGCGTGTGGACG
This sequence comes from Vicinamibacterales bacterium, assembly GCA_041394685.1. Lineage (GTDB taxonomy): Bacteria > Acidobacteriota > Vicinamibacteria > Vicinamibacterales > UBA2999 > VFZN01. The sequence continues at coordinate 119,818 of JAWKHU010000051.1, read as the reverse complement.
GCGAGGATGCCCTCGCGCCCCTTGACGTCCGGCCGGTTGACGATGACGCGGCGGTCGAAACGGCCGGGCCGGAGCAGCGCCGGGTCGAGCACGTCGGGGCGGTTGGTGGCCGCCATGAGGATGACGCCTTCGTTCGACTCGAAGCCGTCCATCTCGACGAGGAGCTGGTTCAGCGTCTGCTCGCGCTCGTCGTGACCGCCGCCCAGGCCGGCGCCGCGATGACGGCCGACGGCGTCGATCTCGTCGATGAAGATGATGCAGGGCGCGTTCTTCTTTCCCTGCTCGAAGAGGTCGCGGACGCGCGACGCACCGACGCCGACGAACATCTCGACGAAATCGGAGCCGCTGATGGAGAAGAACGGGACGTTGGCCTCACCGGCCACCGCACGGGCAAGCAGCGTCTTGCCGGTGCCCGGAGGCCCCATGAGCAGCACGCCCTTGGGAATGCGCCCGCCGAGCTTCTGAACTTCTGCGGTTCCTTGAGGAACTCGATGATCTCCTGGAGCTCTTCCTTGGCCTCGTCCGCACCGGCCACATCGCGGACGGTCACCTTCTTCTGCGCCGACGACGACAGCTTCGCCTTGCTCTTGCCGAACGACAGCGCCTTGTTGCCGCCGCTCTGCACCTGGCGCATGAAGAAGATCCAGAACCCGATGACGAGGAGGATGGGCGCCCAGGACAGGAGCAGCGCCGTCCACGGCGACGCCGTGGGTTCCTTGGCGTTGACGATGACGCGCTTCTCGATCAGGCGGTTGGCGAGGCCCTCGTACTGGATGGGCGCGACGCTCCGGAAGAACTCCTTGCCCTTGGTCGTCCCCGTGATCTCGTTGCCGCTGATCGTCACGGCATCGACCTGGCCCGCGTCGACCCACGAGATGAACTCGCTGAAGCTGACGGCGCTTTCCTTGCGCTGCAGGTTGGACGAGAAATTCCAGACCAGTACCCCGACGACGACGAGGACCATCCAGAACACGAGGCTCTTCAAAGTCGAGTTCAACGCTGCCTCCGGGCGGGTCTACCGCCTCAGGGTCAAGACTACCACGGCCACCGAACGCGGGGTCACGCGAAACGGCTCCCCCACGACGTGCCCAGCCACCCACGCAATCCGGCCACGTCCATCCAGCACGACCGGAACGAACCCGCGCTCGTCGAACGGCACCTTGCGGTCCACGAACACGTCCTGCAACTTCTTTCGGCCGCGCATCCCGAGCGGCTGCACCCGATCACCCGGCTGCCAGCCCCTGACGGTGAGATGCCGGCCAAGGGCCTCCGCGTCGAGCACGGCACGGAACGCGTCCGGCTGCGGCGCAGCCTCGACCGCAAGGGGTCCGGCGGCTTCTACCTCCCACTGCCGGGCTGGATGAGACGCCACGCCGGGAACCGGTAGCGCCCACGCGCCTTCCTGACCGACGGCAGGTGTGGCGCCGGCCGCATCTCCCCTATTGAATAAGACAGCCGTGTGGCGATTTCGTTCCACCAGGACACGGCCGAGGTCGAGACGCCTGCCGGTTCCGTGCAAGACGGCCTCGGTGTCCTCCCATCCATACGCGCCGGCGGGGTCCAGCGTTTCCAGCGCCCCGCGCACCACGCGCCGGGCCAGGGCCGGCGGCAGCCGCGCCAAAGCGCGCAGGTCGAGCCGCACGCGGCCCCCGTCCCGGGTCTGCGCACGCGCAGCCGTGTCCGCCGCCAGCTCGTCCAGGCACGCGGCGTCCTCGGCCAGCGAACGCGCCGCCCGGGCCACCGCGCGTTCGGCCCCGGCGTGGAGGGTGGAGAGGACCGGCATCACCTCATGTCGCAGACGGTTGCGCGGGGTCGAGGGTTCGAGGTTCGTCGAATCCTCGCGCCACCGCTCGCCCCGTGCCGTCAGCCACTGCCGCAGCTCCTCGCGCCCCACGTCGAGCAGCGGCCGGACACGGACGCCCGACACGGGCGCCATCGCGGCCAGCCCCCGGCTGCCGGCGCCTCGCACCAGCCTCAGGAGCACGGTCTCGGCCTGATCGGTCCGCGTGTGGGCAATGGCGAGACGCGTGGCCCCGAATCGCGGCAGGACCTCGGCGAAGAACGCCAGGCGTGCGTCCCGCCCCGCCACCTCCAGCGATCGCCCCGACTCGCGCGCCAGGGCCGGGACGTCCGCATGCCCCACCTCGCATGCCACCCCCAGCCGCGCCGCCAGGGCCTGCACGAACGCCGCATCGTCGTCGGCATCCGTCCCGCGGACGTGGTGGTGCAGGTGCGCGAGGCCCGCGAGGACGAGCGCGCCTCGCCCGGCGAGGTCGTGGAGCAGCCACGCGAGCGCGACGGAGTCGGCGCCGCCCGACACGGCGGCCACGACGCGGTCGCCGGGCTGCCAGAGGCCGTATCTCGTGCTGAACGCGTGGACGCGGGCGGCCAGTCGCATGGCCCGAATGGTGTACGCATCCGGCCGCGGGAGCCCGCCCACGACGTGGGGGCAGGTGCGGCCGATCCTGAATGGTGCCGGAGGGCGGACTCGAACCGCCGACCTAGCGCTTATGAGACGCTCGCTCTAACCGGCTGAGCTACTCCGGCACGAACCCTCTATGTTACCGCCGCCCGGCTCATCCGGACAACCGCCGGTGTTAGATTACGAGCTCGTGTCCGCGACCCACCCGGGATCACCGGAGACCACGTCCGACGTGGTGGCCGTCGTCCCACCCTCCCAGCTGGATTTCGACGAGTACGTCGCGCTGCAGCGAGCGGCGTTCGCCGAAGTGGTGGACGCCAGCGGCATGGCGTCGCTCCTCGCCCCCGCCTTCTACCGGTGGAAGTACCACACGCCGTTCGGTGACGCGCGAATCGCCACCGTGCGCTCCCACGGGCGCCTCGTCGCGGCCAACGCGATGTTCCCGCTCGAGGTCGCGCACCAGGGGCAACGATCCGCGCCTGGCAGTCGTGCGACACGGCGACGCATCCCGACGCCCGCGGCAAGGGCCACTTCCAGCGCTGCATCGCCGCGCTCGCGACCGAGGTCGGCGACGATGCGCTCTTCCTGGGGTTTCCGAATGCCAACTCCACGCGCGGGTTCGTGAAGCTGGGGTGGACGCTCCACACCGAGCTGCGCACGTGGGCGCGTCCGGTGTGGCCGGTCGGTCTGGAGTACGCGCCGCCCGCCCGCCCGTGTCAGCCTGCCGGGCGATGCCTGGGATCGCACCGCGGCGGCGCTGTCGCACAGCGGCCCTCCGCTGCTGCACCGGACGTCGGCCTACCTCCGCTGGCGATATCTCGACCACCCGCTCGCCGAGTGAACTCTATGTCGACGACGAGCACGCGCCGGGCGGATTGGTCGTCCTGCGGACCGCTCCCTGTTCGGCCGCACGGTGGCCCTGGTGATGGAGTTGCTGGCCGACACGCCCGCCCGCGAACGTCGGCTCCTCGGCTGGGCGGCCGAGTGGAGCCGCAGCCGCGGCAGCCGTCTCGTCACCGCGATGACCGGCGCGTGCCGCCCCGGTTCGTGGCTGCGCGCGGGGTTCGCGCCCGTACCGGCGAGGCTCCTGCCCAAGCGACAGGTGCTGATGGGAGCGGCCATCGGCCCGGCGGCGACACGGGCATGGTCCGTTCCGTGGCGATTGAGCCTGGGCGACTGGGATGTCTTCTGAACGCGCGATGGCGTGCCCCTGGTGCGGCTCCGATCGAATCGCCTCGCTGGAGCGCGGCGCGTTCCATCCGCTGGTGCCCGGCCACGGGCCCTTCGACCTGTTCACGTGCCGCGACTGCGGTTCGTCGCTGACCTTCCCGATGCCGTCCACCGAGGTGCTCGACCGGCTCTACGGGTCCTTCGTCGCCGGGCTGCCGGCAGGCCACCGCGCCATCACGGCAGACGACCCGCAGCAGTCGATCTACCGCCTGTGTGCCTCCCGGATCGGCCGCGCGATCGGCGCGGTGCCCGAGCGCCCGTTCACCTGGATCGATGCGGGCGCCGGAGACGGCGCGCTGTCGATCGAAATGGCGCGCGCGTTTCCGCGCGCACGCGGCCTCGCCATCGATCAGCACGCGCGACCGGCTACGCTCGATGGCGCGTCCCGCATCGACTGGGCCGTGCACGATCTCAACGGCTCGTCGCTCCCGGGGATCGACCGCGCCGACGTGGTCGTTGCGCTGGCGGTCTGGGAGCACGTCACCGATCCGCTGGCCTTCGCGATCAGCCTCCTGCGCCTGACGGCGCCAGGCGGGCTCCTGTATCTCGTGTGTCCGGACTTCGGATCCGGTGCGCGGCGCCTGCTGGGACGCCGGTGGCCCTACTACTCGCCCGGCGAACACCTGTGCATGCCGACGCGGGCGGGCGCCGCCGCGTGCCTGTCGCGCGCGCGCGACGCGTGCGGCATGCCGGACGCGAGGATTGCGTCACGCCCGCTCTGGCTGCCGTACACCGCGCGGTATATCGCGCAGCGCGCGGGACTTGCGGCTCTGGCGCGTGCCTGCCCGCGCGGGCTCGCCGTCCCGGTTCCGGCCGGGGCGCTCGAGAGCACGGTGACGCGAGGCTGAGCGGGTACCGATGAAGGTCATCCTGCACTCCGACGACCTGGGCCTGTCGCCCGGCGTCACGCGAGGCATTCTCGAGGCGCTCGAGGCCGGAGTCCTCCACGGGACCAGCGTGATGGCGACGGGCGAGCCGCTCGCCCCGCTGGCACAGCGGCTGGCCCACCTGCCCCAGCCGCCGCGCCTCTCGGTGCACCTCAATCTGTCCGAGGGCACGCCGGTGGCGTCGCTCCGCGAGGTCCCCTGGCTCGTCGGTCCGGACGGACGTCTGCGACTGTCGTTCGGACGGTGCCTCGCCGGTCTGGTGTTCTGCTCGCCAGCGCGCCGCCGCGCACGCTGCGCGCAGATCGAGCGGGAGTGGCTCGCGCAGACACGGGCCGTCGCACACGCCCTGGCGCCGCTGCCGATCGCGGCCATCGACGGGCACACGCACATTCACATGCTCCCGTTCGTCGTCCCCATCGCCGCGGCGGTGGCCGCGCGCGAGGGCATCGGCGCGATCCGCGTGCCGCGCGAACCGCTGGCCCACGCGGTGTCCGCTGCCGACTGGTTCCGTCCGGCCTGGTGGATCAACCAGCTGAAGCGACTCGTGCTGCTCGGGCTCGCGCGAGGCCGGGAGGCCGACGCGAGACGACTGGGTCTCGAGACCCCCGACGCCGTGACCGGCGTCCTCTACACGGGCATGATGTCGCGGCGCGCGATCCTCGCGGCGGTCCGCGCCGCCCGCCGCCGCGGCTGCCGCTCGCTCGAAGTGGTGCTCCACGTCGGGCCCAGCGCAGGCCCGTTTCCGCCCGCAGGGCGCTCGACCACCGCCGGTCGGCTCCGGGGACTCGAGCGGTCAGGGACGTTGCAGCGCGCGAGCGTCGCCTGACGCGGGCGCGACTACTCGTCGGGCAGGGGTGCCACGAGCGCCCGCCAGGGCGAGACTGTCGCTTCCTCCGCGCAGACCTGCATCCCGTCCAGCGTTCCGCAGAACAGCGTCGAACCCGGCAGGACGTGGGGACGGTACGGCGGGTACAGCAGGTACAGCGTGGCCCGATCGAACTGGCGCGCGGCGATCGCCGCGCGGAAGCCATCGCAGTATGCCCCGGCCTGATCGGCGTCCCACCGCGACTGCTCGCCGGCGTTGACGCTCAAACCGTGGAGACTGGCGAGATACGCGGCCGCTTCGAACGGCACCGGCGTGGCCCCGCACTGCGGTGGCAGGATGAGCGCCAGGTGTGCGTACGGCGCGAGGATACGGTCCCAGGCCGTGGATCGAAACGGGTAGAACCAGCGCCGGGCCGCGGGTGCATGAGCATCGGCGCGTCGCATCGCGAAGCCGGGATGCAGGTCGGCGGCCTGCAGCACGAGTGCCGCGCCAACCACCAGCGAGCCGACGGTTGGCCGAAGGGTCGAGAGTACGGCGCCAAGCGACAACGCCAGCAGCGAGTACGCCGCAGGCCAGAAGAATCGGCCTGTCACTCGAAGCATGCCGAACCAGGCCTCGAGCCAGGGTGCCTGGTAGTCCACGAGCACGCGGCCGCCCAGCGTCACGCGTGGGCTCAAGGCGTACAGCGCCAGCGCCACCGACACCGCCGCCAGCGGCAGTGCGGCGACCCAGGCCCGTTGCGGAATGCGGCGGACAGCGAAGGCGGTCCCGAGCGCCGCGAGTGCCAGCACGCCAGCACCCAGGTACTGGAAGCCTTCGAATCCCTGGCCGGCTGCGCCGATTGGCTGCTCGGGCAACCACGCGGACCAGCCCGATGGACTCACCGGGCCCAGCACGTTCATCGAGAACACCGTCAGTCCCTCGCGAGCCAGGGCGGTCGCCGGCAACGACAACAACCCAGATGCCCACCATCCACAGGCCATGGCCACCAGCGCGAGGGCCGCGGCGTCCGCCGCGCGCGCCGCCGCATCCCACCCGTCCTGGAGCGCGAGTCGGGCGACGAACGCCACTTCGATGGCCAGCACCATCACCGCCAGATAGGGGTGCACGAGGCCGGCCACCGCTCCGCACGCGACGAGCGGAAGACGGCGCACCGGTGCGCCCGACCGGTGGGAGCAATAAATCAGGATGGCCCACAGCACCAGCCACTGCGCGCAGAGCGCGGGATGCAGCGTCCGGTTCAGCAGCGTGGGCATCAGCACGAACGTCGCACCGCCCATCGCCTGAACGACAGGCGAGCGCGACCACAGACGAACGATCAGAGCGCCCAGGGCCCCGTGCAGCGCGAAACAGAGGAGCAACCAGGCGCCGATGTATTGGAACGGCATCGGAAGCGCGCCCGACAGGGGCTTGAGTGCGAAAGCCATCAGCGGCACCGAGTCGGTGAGGCCGATGGCCGATCCAAGGGGTGCGCGGTTGTAGCCGGCGATCAGACCTGGCGGCCACGCCCATGGCTCCTGACGGAAGTACTGCCAGCCGAGAAACTGGAACCGCCAGTCCGAACGCATCAGCCAGTCGATGTGGCCGGGGTGCAGGACATCGAGTCCGTGGACCCAGACGAAGAAGGCCGCACCGAACGCCGCCGCGGCCAGCGGTCCATTCATGCCCGAGGCCGGCGCAGCGAGTTCCGAACCACGTACCGGGGCCGCCCCTTCACCTCGTCGTAGATCCGGGCGATGTATGTGCCGATGATGCCGAGGCTGATCATCAGGAACCCGCCGATGATGAGCTGCAGCAGGATGACGGTCGTGAACCCGGGCAGAGCCAGGCCCTCGTACCACAGCCGGAGTGCCTGCGCGCCGACGAGCAGGGCGACGAGCAGCATCACGAGGCCCAGCACCGTCACCAGTTGCAGCGGCAGCGCGCTGAACGACGTCACCGCCTGCGCGGCCAGGCCGCCGAGCGCCGGCCACGACCACCGCGATTCCCCCGCCGTGCGCACCGGGACCTCGAACCGCACCTGCGTCCTGGAGAACCCGAGCCACGCGACCAGCCCGCGGAAGAACGTCGCGCGCTCGCCCAGGCGGCGCCACTCGTCCAGCACGCGCCGATCGAGGAGCTTGAAGTCCGAGGCGTCCTGCAGGTCGTAGCCGGTGAGCGCCGCGGCGACACGATAGAACGTGCGGGCGATGATTCGCCGCACGAACGACTCCCGCCCCCGATCGGCCTTCACCGCCTCGACGACGTCCCATCCCTCGTCGGACCACAGCCGCACCATGTCGGGAATGAGACCCGGCGGGTGCTGGAGATCGGCGTCCATGACGATGCAGGCGTCGCCGGCGGCCGCGTCGAGTCCGGCGGCGATCGCGCCTTCCTTGCCGAAGTTGCGGGACAGCCGCAGGGCGGTGAGCTCAGGGCAGGCCGCCGCCAGTGCCTCGATCACGTCCCACGTCCCATCCGTGGACCCGTCGTCCACGGCGACGATCTCGAACGTGAGTCCGGTGGACGCCGCGGCCGCGCGGATCGCGTGCACGCCGTCGGCCAGGCCGCGCGACTCCTGGTAGGCGGGGACGACGATCGACAGACGCGGCGCTGGCTCGCTCATGCCTATCGCAGCTCCGCCGCTGTGCTCCAGCGCGCGACGGAGGCGCGCGTGGCGCAGACGGGCACGGTCGCCACGTCTCCGCAGACCGCGGACCCGCCGCTCGCGTGTCGAATGGCGTCCATCTCCGCCGGAGGCACGAGGTAGATCGTATCGTCGGCAAGCTGCCCGGCCTTCAGCTGGTCGCCGAGCGCATGGCAGTAGGCGAGCCGCGCGGCTTCGTCGGGTCTGGCGGCGTTGCCCGTGTTGATCGTGAGCCCCTGCAGCCCGGCGTGATACGCCGCCGGCTCGAAGGGCATCGGCGCCTGGCCGCACTGCGGCGGCGGGTAGAGGACCAGGTGCTCGTACCCGGCGAGGACCTGCGTCCACGCCGGGTCGCGCATCGGGTCGGACCACGCGTAGAACTCCGGGTCGCGCGCGCTGATGCGCCGCTCCTGGTGCGCACCGTGCAGATCGATCGCCTGCACGATGGCCACGGCGAGCAGGACCGAGAGCGCCACGCGGGGCGGCAGCCGCAGGATGACGACCGACAACGCCCACACCAGGGCGAGATACGCGAGCGGCCAGAAGAAGCGCCCGGTCGCCCTGAAGACGGCGAAGTGGGCCGTCCACGGGCCGGACACATCGACGAGCACCGAGCCGGCTGCCGTGACCCTCGGACTCAGCGCGAAGACGGCCATCACCAGTGCCGTCGCCACAAGAGGCACGCCGAATCCCGCATGTCGCCGCGAACCGCCCTCGTCACTCCGCTGTGCGACGCGGATGCCGACGGCCGCCACCAGGAGGAGCAGCACACCGAGCCCGAGATACTGGAACCCTTCGAACGCCTGTCCGGGCGTGGCGAGCGGGATCTCCGGGAGGAACGTGGACCAGCCGACCGGCATGATGGGCGCCAGCAGGTTCATCGAGTAGTTGCCCAGCCCCTCGGTCGCCATCGAGGCTGCCCCCGACACCGCGAACAGCCCCGACATCCACCAGCCGAACACCGTGGCGAGCGTGGCGGCGGCGAGGCCGCCCGCGCGTGCGGCCAGCGGACGCGCGGCAGGCGTGAAGGCCACGCCCGTCAGCAGCCCCAGCGTCATCACGGCGAGATACGGATGCAGCAACCCGCCAATGAGCCCGATCAGCGCCCACTCCCAGGCGCGGAAGCGCGTGGAGGCGTCGCGGCTCGCGACGATGAGCACCCACAGCAGCAGCCAGTGCGCGCACAGCGACGGATGGCCGATGCGGATCAGCAGCACCGGCATCATCACCAGGATCGCCGCGGCGGTGACCTGGAGATCGAGACGGGTGGTCCACCGCGATGCCAGCCAGGCGCCGGCCAGCCCCTGCAGCGTGAAGGACAGCAGCAGCCACGGCCCGATGCTGGAACGTGGCCGGCAGCCACGCCTGGATCGGCTTGAGCGCGAAGGCGACGAGCGGGATCGAATCGGTGAAGCCGATGGCGGTGCCGCGGGCACCCCGTAGCCGAGGATGCGGCCCGGTGGCCAGTGCCAGGGCTCGACCCGGAAGAAGTGCCAGCCGAAGAAGTGGATGGGCCAGTCGTAGCGCATCAGCCATCCGATCTCGCCAGGATCGAGTGACCGCGTCCCTGCTATCCACAGAAAGAAGACGGCGCCGACGAGGGCGCCGACGACCCTACCCATCCAGCCCGTCCACCAGCGCGGCGGCCAGCAGCGGCACGAGGATCTCGTGGTGACCGGTCAGCGCGATGCCCTGCCCGATGCCGGCCGTCGGGCGCGACACGACGTTGGTGAGCGGCCGGTACTGTCGCAGGAAGTCGATGTTGACCGTGGTCAGGCCGTCGAGCGGATGGCCGGCATTGCGTGCCAGGGCCACCGCCTTCAGGAACACCTCGGGCAGGACGACAGCCGAACCGCAATTGAGGTAGACGCCGCCCGCGAGGCGCGCCACCGACGAGACGAAATAGCGGAAGTCGCGGAGGCTGCCCTCGCCGATCGCGGCGCCGGACGCCGAGGGGTGCATGTGGATGATGTCGGTGCCGATGGCGACGTGCACCGTGACGGGGATCTCGAGGCGCGCGGCCGCGGCGACCAGGCTGGCGTCCACGTGCGGGGGTTGCCGCTCGAGCAGATAGGCGCCGACCGCCTGGCCGAGGCCGAGGCCTCGCGCAACACCGGACGTGATGGCGGCGTTGAGATCCGCGCCGGTTTCCTGCGCCATGCCGAACGCGCCCGGCCCGAGCGCCGCGTCCACGTCCTCCGACGTCGCGCCGCCGAGGGCGAGTTCGAAGTCGTGGATGAGGCCGGCACCGTTGGTCGCCACGGCCGATACCAGCCCCTTCTCCATCAGGTCGATGAGGATGGGCGACAAGCCGGTCTTGATCACGTGGGCGCCAAGGCCCCACACGACGGGCCGGCCGTGTCGGTGCGCGGTCCGGATCGCGTCGACGACCCGCCGCAGATCCGCGCCCGCCAGCAGGTCCGGCAGCGACGCCATGAACGCCGACATCTCCGCCCCTTTCCGGTGGGGACGGGCGAACTGGGCCACCGTGACCTTGGCCGGCCGCGACGCAAGCGGATAGGTGCGGACGCCGGAGAGATCGAACGCTTCGTAGGGCAGCTTCATCGGGGCTGGAGATCCTGGGTCCTGGACAAGGCGTCCCGGGCTCGGCCGGTCGTCGCGCGCGTCGTGCCTAGCCTACAGGATCAGCATCGCATCGCCGTAGCTGTAGAACCGGTACCGGTACGCGACGGCGGTGTCGTAGGCGGCGAGTACGTGCTCGCGTCCGGCGAAGGCCGACACGAGCATCAGGAGCGACGAGCGAGGCAGGTGGAAGTTGGTGATGAGCCCCGAGACGAGCCGGAAGCGGTGACCGGGCCGGATGAAGAGATCCGTCACGCCGCGCCCGGGCACCACCCGGCCATCGGTCACCGCGAGGGATTCGAGCGTCCGCGTCGTGGTGGTCCCCACCGCCACGATGCGGCGGCCCTCGGACAGGGCGCGCGTCAACGCGTCGGCGGCCGGAGCGGGCACCTCGAAGTGTTCGGCCTCCACGACGTGGTCCTCGATCCGCTCGCTGCGCACCGGTTGGAACGTCCCGTACCCGACGTGCAGGGTGAGGGTCACGCGTTCGATGCCGCGCGCGGCCAGCGCGTCGAGCAGCGGCGGCGTGAAGTGCAGGCCGGCCGTGGGGGCCGCGATGGACCCTTCCACGCGGGCGTACACCGTCTGGTACCGCTCGCGATCCATCGGCTGGTCGTCGCGCTTCACGTAGGGCGGCAGCGGCATGTGCCCGACGGCCTGGATGGCATCGCGCACCGTCTCCCCGCCAGCGGCGCGCAGGCGGACGACCCGGCGCCCGTGGAAGTGGCGGCTGAGGACCTCGGCCTCGAGCGCGTGGCCGTCGCGCTCGAACACCATCCGGGCGCCCACCTTCAACCGCTGGCCGGGATGCACGAGCGCCACCCACGTGTCGGGCTCCTCGCCAGGGTGGACGAGAAAGCACTCCGAAACCCCGCCCCCGGGCAGGCGCCGCCCAACCAACCGCGCCGGGAACACCCGGGTGTCGTTCAGCACCAGCACGTCGCCCGGCGACAGCAGGCCTGGCAGGTCGGCAAAGGCGTGGTGCGCCACGCCACCGTCTGCGCGACCGAGCGTGAGGAGCCGTGACGCTCCCCGCTCGACGGGTGGCGCCTGGGCAATCAGGTCGCCCGGCAGGTCGAAGTCGAACTCGGAGACGAGCACGGCATCCGAGTGTACTCGGTGCCCTCCGTGCCCCTCCGTGCCCTCCGTGCCCTCCGTGTTCTTCGTGCCCTCCGTGTTCTTCGTGCCCTCCGTGAAAACAAAAAGAGGCCCGGGCATCCCTGGAATGCCCGGGCCACACGTGGTGGAACGATGAGACGGCGTACTAGTGCACGCGGGGGCGATCCCGTTTCTGCAGCCGCCAATCCTCGGCAAGGACGGCCCACAGCAGCTGGTCGTAGCGCTGGCCGTTGCGCTTGAACGATCGGCGCAGCACGCCTTCCTGGACGGCGCCCACCTTCCGCAGCGCGCCGTTCCCGCGGCCGTCCATGGTGACCGCCCGGGCTTCCAGCCGGAGGATGCCGACCGTGTCGAAGGCGAAGGCCATCACGAGGCGTGCGCTCTCGAGGAACAGCCCGGTGCCCCAGTATGCCGACGCCAGCATGCAGGTCCATTCGGCCGTGCCGAAGCCCGCCTCGAGCGACCGGAGCTGGAACACACCCACGACGTGGTCATGCCCGTCTGGCACCACACCGTAGGTGATGGCCTGCCCGTGGATGCGCTCGCGATGGGCTTCGACGATGAACTCCTCGAAGCCCGCCACGGTGGCCGGGGGCGGCGCCAGGAACCGCGCAATCTCCGCGGTACCCAGGTGCGCCGCCAGCGCCGGCGCGTCCTCGAGCCGCAATTCGCGCAGCGTGACGCCGCCTGCCGACAGCACCGGCAGGCCGTCGCGCCAGCTGCGAGCCGGGGCGCCGGCGGCCGGCGCCGGCTGTGATCGCTTGTCCTCACCCATGATGTGTGACTCCGTCTCGATGCCGCCGTCAGTGCGTGAGGACGGCACCGGTCCAGCCCGAGCGGACCTCGCGCCATTCGTCGGCCAGGATCGACCAGAGCATCTGGTCCATCTGGCACGCGTCCTTGACGAAGGAGCGGCGCAGCACGCCCTCCCAGACGGCGCCCAGCTTGCGCAGCGCGCCATTGCCGCGCCCGTTCGGCGTCGCCGAGCGCGCCTCCATGCGCTCCACGCCGACCTGGTCGAACGCGAAGTCCAGCACGAGCCTGGCGGCTTCGACGAAGTAGCCGCGGCCCCAGTAGTCGGCGCCGAGCGCGAAGCCCCACTCGGCGGTCGCGAACGTGGCGCCGAGCTGGCGCACCTGGAAGATGCCGACAGGGGTCGTCATGCCGTGAGGCACGACCGCGAAGCAGACGTAGCGGCCCTCGGCGCGCGCCTGGAGGGTCCACTCGATGAAGCGCTCGAACCCGGCGGCGGTGCGCGGCGGCGTCGAGATGAACCGCGCCACCTCCTCGACGCTCAACGTCGCGAGGAGTGCGGGCGCGTCGGACAACCGGAGCTGCCGCAGCGACAGCGTCCGGCCCGCCAGCGTCGGAAGCTCGGCGCGCCAGTGGGACGCGGACCCGGGAGCAATCCGCGGAGCGGGCGCGGGTGTGGACGTGGCGGTGGTAGTCATGACCGCGGTGCGAGGGGTGTCAACCGTGATCGCCATGACTAGAGCACTCCTCCGGGCAGCGTGCCCCGGTCCGAATCGCTCTGGATGATGTTCAGGTCGGTCGAGTGCAGCGCCGGCAGCGCCGCGTCCTCACCGCCATCGAAGTTCTCGCCCCAGACGATGTTCTCGCCCCAGACGATGTTTTCACCCCAGACGATGTTCTCGCCCCAGACAATGTTTTCGCCCCAGACGATGTTCTCGCCCCAGACGATGTTTTCGCCCCACACGATGTTCTCGCCCCAGACGATGTTTTCGCCCCACACGATGTTCTCGCCCCAGACGATGTTCTCGCCCCACACGATGTTGTTCGTGTAGATGCTCTCGCCCCAGACGATGTTCTCGCCCCACACGATGTTCTCGCCCCACACGATGTTCTGGCCGTCCACCGTGGACGAGGGCGTGACGCCCTGGGTCAGCCACCAGCCGCCCGTGGGCACCGTCGGATTGAGCACCGTCGCGAGCTGCGCGGCGCCGATGGGGTTGATGGCGCCGGCGCCCTGGGTCAGCCGGTCGTAGGCCTGGCCCGACGCGTCGGTCATCTGGAACGCCGAGAACTCGAACATCGCCTTCACGGCATTGGGCGTGTGCTTGGCGCCAAAGGTGGCCTTCGACGCCTCGATGACCAGGGCCACCGCACCGCTCATGACACCGGCGGCCATGCTCGTGCCGCTCAGCATGAGGGTGTCGTTCTGCCCGACCTTGCGGCCGCGCTGCGCGGGATAGCTGGCGTAGAGCAGTTGATCGCTGTAGGCCTGCGACAGCATGTGGTGCCCGGGCGCAACCAGGTCCGGCTTGCCGTACCCGTCGAACCACGTCGGGCCGCGCGAGCTGTAGTCCGCGATGAGGTCGTCCACGCGGGTCGTCGTGTCGGCCGTCTTGACCGCACCGACCGAGATGGCAGACGGCGCGTTCCCCGGCGACGTGACGCCGGCGTAGCCGACCAGGCCCGTCAGCGGGCTCTTGCCCACGTTGCCGGCGGACACCACCACGACGATGCCCGCGCGCCCGGCCGACTCCACCGCCTGCACCAGCGGATCGGTCGCGGCGGCTTCGTAGATCGGGTGGCCCAGCGACAGGTTCAGCACGTCGATGCCGTAGGTGTTGCGATAGGCGATCGCCCACTGAATCGCGTTGACCACGTTGCTCGTCGAGCCGCTGCCCGAGGCATCGAGCGCTCGGAGGTTGACGAAGCGCACGCCCGGCGCGACGCCCTGCATGCCGGCCACGTTGCTGCCGGCGAGACCGGCCACGTGCGTGCCGTGTCCGTACGGGTCCTGCGCCGAGGTGTTCGGCGGGTTCGGGTTGCCGTTCGTGAAGTCGCGCGTGGTCTTGATGCGCGCGGTGCCGTCGGCCAGGCGCAGGCCCGAGTCGATCACGGCGATCGTCACGCCCGCGCCCGTGAGGCTGGTCGTCTGCACCGGTGCGCGGTAGGTGACGGTCAGCGTCGGACGGTTGCTGGAGGAGAAGTCCTCGGAGGTCGCCAGCCGCGCGGCATACGAGGAGCTCTGGAACAGCACCCACCCGTAGTTCGGGTCGCCGTTGACCCACGCCTGCACGGCGTCGGCGAGGCCGGTACCGCTCAGCGTGCGGGCGCCCGTGCCGCCCATGCCGGCCGACGCTCCGGCCTGCGGGCTGGCTTCCTGGCCGTCGAACTGCAGCCCGGGCCCGGAGGTCACCATGCTCATCCACGAGTCGTTCGCCGCCCACGGCGAGACGAGCCGGTGCGCCGACAGGCTCGCCGACGGCGCGCCGAAGCTGACCTGCGTGACCTGGAGCGACGCCGACGTGATGGTGGCGCCGGCCGGAATCTGTCCGGGGCCGGATCCCACCAGGTTGTCGAATCGCAGGAGCATGCCCGCGGGGAAGAGGCCGAAGCCCTCGACCCAGACGCTGCGCGCGTTCGGGAACGCCGAGAGCGGGCTGTAGAAGTCCGCACCGCCGTCAACCGTGGACGTATACCCATTGACGCCCTGGCGGAAGCTCACCGTCGTCGAGGTCGTGCTCGACGCCTCGAGCCCGAGTGTCCGGCGCAGCGAGTAGCCGCCGCCTTCGGCAGCCCCGGTCACGACACTCGACAGGCCGTGCGAGGTGACGGGGGCGTCGGTGGAGATGCTGAGGACGTCGGCGTCCTCGGACAGCCGGCGCAGCAGCCGGCGGGGCAGCCGCGTGGCCACCGCCTCGATCACCGCCAGGTCAGCGGTGACATCGGCCCCCTGCGCCTGCAGCCGGCGGATGAGGCCGCGGCGGGCGCCCGGCTTCAACCGGATGATGACCTTTTCGGCTGAGCTGCTGTCGGGGTCGGCCTGGACCCGGGACATGAGGCGGCGATCGAACTTGAGATCGTCTCGCCTCCCGTGGGATCGGCCGGGGGCGGCGCTCAGGGGAACCGACAGGGCCACCAGCACGCCCAGGAGGGCCGCGACTGCGATACGGCCCCAACCTGACATCCGCTTCGCGGTGCCCGTTCTCTTGTTGACGCAGGGTTTCACGCTTCGTCTCCTCGATGGCCCCCCTCGCGGGTGAAGGGGGCAGTTGCAGCCCAACATTGAGCAAGTTCAATTCCAGTCCTGTATCTGGCATCTAAGCCATTGAAAACACAAGGCTTACGATTGCGAGATCGCGGATTTTGCACGCAAATCGAACTATGACTGTTCTACAAACGAACAGACACAGAAGTACTGAAAAGGCCAATAGCTGTCTTTTGGCCAGAATTGTTCGAGTTTCAAGCTTGTCGGGCTGGCGGTCTATTTCGAGACACGCGCCCTAGAATCGGACAGGCTTCCGCGGCTGCCCGGAACTGCGCGGCCTGGCGGGGAGGGTAGCCGCTTCCCGGGTGGGGAATGACAGGGGGCGGGGCTGGTGGGGAGCCAGCCCCAGCGACGACGCGTGGCCGGGCGGGCCGGCCACGCCCCGCGTCAGAAGCCCCAGCGCACGAGCACGGAACCGACCGTAAAACCGGCGCCCACCGAGGCCAGGAGGACCAGGTCGCCCTTCTTCAGGCGGCCGCTCTCGACGGCATCGTTGAGCGCGAGCGGGATGGTGCCCGCCGTGGTGTTGCCGAAGCGATCGATGTTGATGATCACCTTGTCCTCCGGCATGCCGATCCGCTCGGCCACGGACATGATGATCCGGCGGTTGGCCTGGTGCGACACGAACAGGTCGAGGTCCGCGGCCGTGACCTTGTTGCGCGCCAGCAGCCGCTCGCAGATCTCGCCCGTATTGCGCACGGCGAACTTGAAGACCGCCTGCCCCTCCTGCTTGACGTAGTGCAGGCGCTGGTCGATCGTCTCGCGGGAAGCCGGCTGCCGGCTGCCGCCGGCCGGCATGCAGAGCGCGGACCCGCCGCTGCCGTCAACCTGGTGCTCGAAGTCGAGGATCCCCACCGCGGGATCGTCCGAGACGCCGAGGACGACGGCGCCGGCGCCGTCGCCGAACAGCACGCAGGTGGCGCGATCGGTGTAGTCGATGATGCTGGACATGACGTCCGCGCCAATCACCAGGACGTTGGTCGCGGCGTGCGCGGCCACCAGCTGGCTGCCCACCGTGAGCGCATAGCTGAACGCCGAGCAGGCGGCCGACAGGTCGAAGCCCCACGCCCGCGTGGCGCCAAGCTTGTCCTGCACCAGGCACGCCGTGCTGGGGAACAGCATGTCGGGCGTCACGGTGCCGACGATGATGAGGTCGATATCGGCGGGCGTGAGGCCCGCGCGGCGCACGGCCTCGCGCGCGGCCTCGGTGGCCAGGTCGCTGGTGGCGACGCCCGCGTCCACGATGTGGCGCTCGCGGATGCCCGTGCGCTGCATGATCCACTCGTCGAGGTGTCGACCATCTTCTCCAGGTCGGCGTTGGTCAGGACGCGCGGCGGCACATACGTGGCAAGGCTCTTGATGACGGCCCGCCGGATCGGCACCACGCCGGCCATGTGGGATCGCAGCATCTCGGTCAAAACAGTCCCCTTCCGGGCATGGTTCGCCCAAAGTACTCATAGGCCCGCGGCGTGGCCACGCGGCCGCGCGGGGTGCGCTCTAGGAACCCGAGCTGAATCAGGAACGGCTCGTGGACGTCCTCGATCGCGTCGGGCTCTTCGCTGGTGGACGCCGCCAGCGTGTTGAGCCCGACAGGCCCTCCACTGAACTTGTCGATGATCGTCAACATGAGCCGGCGGTCGATCTCGTCGAGGCCGTGCGCGTCCACTTCCAGCAGCGACAGGGCCGCGCGCGCGACGTCCAGCGTGATCCGGCCGTCGGCGCGTACTGCGCGTAGTCGCGGACGCGCCGCAGCAGGCGGTTGGCCACCCGTGGCGTCCCGCGCGCGCGGCCGGCCACCTCGCGCGCCGCCGCGTCGTCGAGCGGGACGTCGAGGATCCGCGCGGATCGACGGACGATCTCCTCCATGTCGGCGTGCGTGTAGAAATCCAGCCGGTGCACGATGCCGAAGCGCGCCCGCAGCGGCGCCGTCAGCAGGCCCGCGCGCGTCGTCGCGCCGACGAGCGTGAACGGCTCGACGGGCACCTTGACCGATCGGGCGCCGGGCCCTGCCCGATGACGATGTCGAGCTCGAAGTCCTCCATGGCCGGATAGAGGATCTCCTCGATCGCAGGCGGCATCCGGTGGATCTCGTCGATGAAGAGCACCTCGCGCGGCTGCAGGTTCGAGAGGATGCCCGCCAGGTCGCCGGGCTTCTCGATGACGGGTCCGGCGGTGGTCCGCACGGGCACGCCGAGCTCGTTGCCGATGACGTAGGCGAGCGTCGTCTTTCCCAGTCCGGGCGGACCGTACAGGAGGACGTGGTCCAGCGCCTCGCCGCGGCCGGAGGCGGCCGCAATCGACACGTGCAGGTTCTCGCGGACGCGATCCTGGCCGATGTAGTCGTCGAGCCGCCTGGGGCGCAGCCCGGCCTCGTACTGCGCGTCGTCGTCGACGCGTGCCGCCGAGACCAGTCGAGGGTCGCTCATGAACGCACGGAGCTCACGAAGGCACGAAGGTACACGATGCCGGGGCGGAACCCAAGCCGCGTCCCCGGCCCGGGCACGAGGCACGCCCGCTGTGCCTGGCCGCGCGGCATCGTCAGGCCCGGGCCAGGCCCTTGAGCGCCACACGCAGGTGCTGCTCGAAGGGCGCGTCGGGGTGGCTGGCGAGCACGGCGTCCACGGCCTGGTCGATGGCGCGCCGGTCGTAGCCGAGATTGGCGAGCGCCGAGGAGAGGTCGTCGCGCCGCGCGTCGGCCGGGGGTGGAGCGGCCGCGCCCGGCGTCTCCTGCAGGGCCTTGGGGAGACGATCGCGCAGCTCCACCACGATGCGTTCCGCTGTCTTCTTGCCGACACCCGGAATGCGGGTCAGGCGAGCCACGTCGCCGCGCTGGATGGCGCCGCTCAGCTCGCCGGCCTCCATGCCCGACAGCACCGCCAGTGCGAGTCGGGGCCCGATGCCGCTCACGTCGATGAGCCGCTGGAACACGGCCAGCTCGGTGGACGTGCCGAACCCGTAGAGCGCAATCTGGTCCTCGCGCACGTGCGTGTGCACACGCAGGGCGATGTCGGCGCCCGGCTCGCCTGCCGCGTAGAAGGTGGACAGTGGCACCGCCAGGTCGTAGCCCACGCCGCCGACGTCGACCACGATCCGGTCGGGACGCTTCTCGTGCACGCGTCCGCGCAGGAACGCAATCATCGGCTGGCCGGGCGATACTGCCGCCAGTTGCGCGGCACGCCGGGCGTCGCGGTCGCACCTGGCTGCCGGCGGACGGCGGCCACCGGGCCGGACTGGTGCACGTGGCAGACGGCGACGGCGAGGGCATCGGCGGCATCGTGCGGGCTCGGAACCCGATCGAGGCCGAGCAGGAGCTTGATCATCTGCTGCACCTGCGGCTTCTCGGCGCGTCCGTACCCCACGACCGCGCGCTTGATCTCCGCGGGCGTGTACTCGACCACGGGCACGCCGAGCGTCACGGCCGCCACCATGGCGACGCCACGCGCGTGGCCCAGCTTGAGCGCGCTGCGCACGTTGGTGGCGTAGAAGAGGTTCTCGATGGCGACGCAGTCGGGCTGGCAGGCCTCGAGCTCGTCGAGGAGGGCGCGGTAGATGACGCCGAGCCGCTCGGGAAAGGCCGTGCCCCGCTCACCGGCGCGTATCGCGCCGCAGCGCACGAGCCGGTGCTTCCGGCCATCGCTGTCCACGCACCCGAAGCCGGTGCGCTCCGAGCCGGGATCGATGCCGAAGACCCTCACGCCAAGGAAGCCTCGATCTCCTTCTCCTCGATGTCGAAGTTGGACCAGACCTGCTTGACGTCGTCGTGGTCGTCGAGGACGTCCATCAGCCTGACCATCTGGGACGCTTCCTTGCCGGTGAGCTTCACGTAGTTCTGCGGCAACATCGCGACCTGGGCGCTGGCGGGCTCGATGCCCAGCCCCTTGACCGCCTCGCGGACGTCCTCGAACGCCGAGGGCGCCGAGAGGACCTCCCAGTTGTCGCCGTCGTCGCGCATGTCGTCGGCGCCGGCCTCGAGCGCGGTGTTGAGGAGCTTCTCCTCGTCCACCGCCGCCTTCTCGACGACGATGTAGCCCTTCTTGTCGAACATCCAGGCAACGGAGTTGCTCGAGCCGAGGTTGCCGCCCTGCTTCTCGAGCAGGTGGCGGATTTCGCCCACGGTGCGGTTCTTGTTGTCGGTGAGCGCCTCGATGATGAGCGCCGCGCCGCCGGGCCCGTAGCCCTCGTAGGTGATTTCCTCGTAGCTGACGCCCGGGAGCTCACCCGTGCCACGCTGGATGGCCTTCTTGATGTTGTCCGCCGGCATGTTCACCGACTTGGCGTCGGCGATGATGGTGCGCAGGCGGGGGTTGGTGCCCGGATCGCCGCCGCCGTTGCGGGCGGCCACCGTCAATTCCTTGATGATGCGCGTGAAGACCTTGCCCCGCTTGGCGTCGGCCGCGCCCTTCTTGTGCTTGATTGTGTGCCATTTGGAATGGCCGGACATGGCAGTTGCTCCAGAGCTGAAGTTGAAACGACTGTGTAGTTTATCACTGCCCCGCCACGCGTCCGGCGACCCCGCGCGGGAGGGTCAGGCCCGTTCGGCGAGGACGATCCAGACCTCGGCACGCGGGTCCCACGGGCCGCCCCGGTAGTCGCCGAGGAGGGCGGTCACCGAGAAGCCCGCCCGTTCGAGCCGGCGGGCCATGGCGGGCACCGAGACCGTCCGGAACGACAGGGTGAACTGGTGGCGGCGGGCCGCGGCGCCGCGGCCTTCGACGAACTCCTGGTCGAAGAGCGTGAGGCCGCGCCACGGATCCTGCCGCACGGACTCGCGCAGCGTGATCGGGGTGCCGTTGCGCCCCCGCTTGCCGGTGAGCGTGACGCGGCGGCTGTACTCCCGCCACTCGGGCAGGTCGGCGACCAGCTCGAGCCCGAAGACCCCGCCACGCGGCAGCAGGCCGGCCACGGCGCGCAGGGTCCGCCCGAGATCCCGGT
Source organism: Vicinamibacterales bacterium (assembly GCA_041394685.1). Taxonomy (GTDB): domain Bacteria; phylum Acidobacteriota; class Vicinamibacteria; order Vicinamibacterales; family UBA2999; genus VFZN01. Next base: position 99,175 of record JAWKHU010000051.1, on the reverse strand, counting down.
CGCTGAGGAGCGACTGCAGGACGCCGTAGGGCGCGATGACCGTGTCGAACGCGCCCGGGTCGAACGGCATCGCGCGGATGTCGCCGCGCACGAGCGAGACGTGGGGAACGCGGGCGCGGCGGATCCGGGCGCGGCCGCGCGCCAGCATCGCGGCAGACCGATCGATGCCCACGACCGTCGCGGCACCGGTGCGCGCGAGCGGCAGCGTCACGCGGCCCGTGCCGCACCCGAGCTCGAGCACCCGTCCGCCGCGCGCCGTCACCAGGCGCTGCCAGAAGGGGACGTCACGCCGGCCCAGCGTGCGCGCGTTCTCCCAGTCGTAGAACGGGGCGTAGTCGTCCCACCCGTCGTGGCCCTCGGTGGTGGCGGCGCGCGACGACGCGCGCGACGGCCGGCGGGCCTTCAGGTCCACGGCAGTTCCACCTCGCCGCGCGCCTGCCGATCCGCGAGGTCGCCGAGCCCGGAGAGGATCTGCGTCACCTCGTGCGGCAGGTCGCGGGGCTGGAACGTGTCCACCGACACGCACCCGACCCGGACGAACCCCTCGGCCAGCAGCTGGTCGGAGTTGTCGTCGCGGATCTCGAACTGGTGCCGCAGGCGGCGCGGGTTCTCGACCGTGGTTTCGATCCCCACGCGCACGAGCTGCCCGGCGCGGGCCGGAGACCGAAAGCGCGCGTGGACCTCGACCCGCGGCATCCCGAAGCGATGCCGGTCGAGCAGCACCTGCCGCGCCTGTCCGAGCGAGGCGAACATCTCCTCCTCGGCATCCTCGAACCAGCCCAGGAAATTGGGGAACCACGCGATCCCGGCCGCGTCCGTGTCGGACCAGTGCACCTTCTTGCGAATCTGGAAGTACGCCATGGCAGTGTGACCAGCAGGCCGCGGTCCCGGCCTCAATCCGAGATGGCGAGCTCCCCCGGCACGATCGGCCGCGTCCGGGGCAGCATGCCGAGGCGGGCCATGTAGCCGACGGCGGCCAGGATGCCCACGAACACCAGCAGCTTGGCCACGTCGCCGGGCCGGCCCACCGGCACCACCTTCCAGAGCAGCCACAGGACGGGCTGGGCGATCGCGACGGCCCACACGGAGCCGTAGAAATAGCGCCGTTCGTGGCCTTCGCCGGCGGTGGAGGCCTTCACCCGCGGCAAGTGGCCCAGGGCACCCAGCAGCCAGAACGTTCCCGCAATGGGAAAGTAGCCGTAGTCATACATCTGCCGGAGCCGCCACTCACCCGTGGCGATGGCGTACACCAGCCCGGCGATGTTGAGGGTGGCAAACGCCACCACCTCACCCCATGCCGTCGTGTAGCAGATCCGCCGGTAGAGGGGGTTGGGACGGTCCTCGGTGAAGCGGATGATGTAGGGCGCCGGCTCGCAACCGGGGAGCTGCCCGAGCAGGCCCGCAATCCCGGTCGCGGCCAGGACCACCGACAGCCAGGCCAGCATCCGGGCGTCGACACCGCGCTCGAAGAGGTCGAAGGTCAGCGGCCCCGGCGCGATGAAGAACACGAAGATCCAGATGGGCCAGTGATTGACGCGGTAATAAAGCTTGTTGCGCGCCCGCAGCCGGCGCTCGGAATCCAGCTCCACGCGAAGCGAGGCGGAACCGATGTCGGCGCCGGTGGGCGCCAGGGGTCGGGGTCGTTCGGTCATCCAGCGCTATATTCTCCCGCATGTCGCTCGCCCGCGTCGCGCCGATTGCGCTTCTCCTTGCAGCCGCGGCCTGCTCGGGCGCCCCCGGAGGGGGGAGCGAGCCACCGTCCGCGCCGGCCGATCTCGACCAGTTCCGGACCGAGGCCACCCGCATCCTCGAGCGGGCGGGGGTCCCGGGAGCGGGACTCGCGCTCGTCCGCGCGGGAGGCGTCGAGTGGGCTGGCGGGATCGGCCTGGCCGATCGCGATCGCCGCACGCCCGTCACCGCCGACACCCACTTCCGCGTCGGATCGATCAGCAAGACCTTCGTGGCCGTCGCGCTCGTGCAGCAGTACGAGGACGGCGCGCTCGACCTGGAGGCCCCGGTCTCGGATCTGGTGCCGGAGGTGGCGATCGACAACCCCTTTGCCGCAAGCCCGGTCACGGTGCTGCAGCTCCTGCAGCACACCGCCGGCTTCGACGACATGCACTTCAACGAGACCTACAACCTGCACGACCCGCCGGACCTGCCCCTCATCGACGTCCTGCGCCGCAACCCGGCGTCCCGCCGCGTCCGGTGGCGGCCGGGCACGCGCATGTCGTACTCGAACCCGGGCTACGGCGTGGCCGGATACGTGCTGGAGAAGGTCACCGGACGCTCGTACGAGGACGTGATCCGCGACACCATCTTCGATCCCCTGGACATGCGCACCAGCAGCTTCGCGCTGACCGAGGCCGACGAGCCCGCCCTGGCCCGCGGCTACGACGGCCCGGACGGTCCACCGGTCCCGTTCTCGCAGATCTACCTGCGGCCCGCGGGGAACCTGCACACCTCGCCCGCCGAGCTCGCCCGCTTCGTGCAACTGCTCCTCAACTGGGGCGAGACGGCCGACACGCTGGTGGTGGACCCCGAATACCTCAGCAACATGGAGCGGCCGCGCACCTCGATCGCCGCGCGCGCCGGCCTCATCTACGGCTACGGCGCGGGCATCGCCTCGCGTTCGCTCGCCGGGTTCCCCGTGCTCGGTCACTCCGGAGGCATCGACGGGTTCGTCTCGTCCTACGGCTACTCCGCGGCTCGCGATGTCGGATGGGTGGTCCTGCTGAACAGCACGCACGCCCCAGCGGTCGTGGACGAGCTGTCGGCGCTCGCGCTTCGATACCTCAAGCGGGATGTCGATCCCCCGCCCCGCCCCGAGCTTGCGCTCGCCCCCGCCGCGCTGGCCGCGCACGAGGGCTACTACCACCCGGAGGGCGCGCGCAACGCCGTGCTGGAGTGGCTGCAGTGGCTGACGGGCGGCACGACCATCCGCGCGCGCGGCAATCGCCTCGTCGCGTCGCGTGCGTGGGGAGGCGCCGTCGAGCTCGTACCGGTGTCCGACACGCTGTTCCGCCTCGAGCCGGACGTCACCCCCAGCCGGGTCTTCGCCTCGGACGCCGACGGACGAACGGTGTTGCTGGCGGACGGGTCGTTCGACGTGCGCCGCCCGCGCTGGCAGGTGGAGTCGATCCGGATCCCGGTGCTCGCCGCCTTCGGCCTGGCCGCCACGGTGCCGCTGGCCTGGTTGATCTGGATCCTGCATGCCCGACGCGCCCGGCCCCGCGCCTTCTGGGCGCTCAAGACGACGCTCGCCCTGCTCCCCGCCGGGCTCCTCGGCCATGGCCGCCCTGCTGCTCTGGGCACCGGGCCGGGAGTGGGGCGAGCTCAACACGTGGACGCGGCTCGTCTTCCTCGGGTCGTGGACGGTGCCGCTGGCCTCCGTCGTGGCCGTCGTGTTGTGGGTGAGCGCGTGGCGCGCAGGCGCAGGCCGGTGGCTCCGTCTCTACACGGGCCTCGCGGCGGGCGCCGGCCTGGTGCTGTCGGCGTTCCTGGCGTGGTGGGGGCCTGGTCGGCCTGCGCGCCTGGGCGTGCTGACTCGTCAGGTGCGCGCTGGCGCCGGCCCCGGTAGCTTCATGGTGGCGATCCCGACGATGAGCCCCACGATCGAGCCCGGCAGGACGATCTCCCAGAGGTAGGGACTGCCGATCGTGACGAGAGTACGCCAGAAAAGCCCCGATCGCCACGCCGACCGTCACCCCCACCGCCATCGACTGCGTGCGCCGTGCCACGAGGCCGATGATGAGGCCGGCGATGACCCCCTTGAACGTCGACCCGATCACGATGCCGACGATGTTGGGCGCTTCCTGCAGGGCCGAAATGAGCGCCGTCAGGCCGTCGAACACGCCGAGCACGCCACCGAGCAGCATGGCGAATACGGGCTTGGTCATCACTGTCCTCCTGTAACCCTGTTCAACGTCGGGCGCCCACCTTGTGCCGCCACGCGCCCGCCTACACTCCGCGCCAGACCAGGAGGGCCGCCCGCATCAGGACATAGGCGAGCACCAGAAGAATCGGGAGTTCGTAGCGGCGGTAGAGGCGCAGCAGTCGCGCCCCGAGCGGCTCGGCAAACGCGCCGGGCGCGGCCCTGCCGATACCGCCGCAGGTCGTCGGCCAGGGCGGGCACATCGGCGTAGCGCTCGCGTGCGGCGGGCGCCTGCGCCTTCGCGGCCACGGCGCGCAGGGCGGCAGGCGCGTCGGGACCGAGCAGGCCGTCCAGCATGGCGCCGAGGGCGAAGACGTCCGCCCGCTGATCGACGCGCGCACCGTCCGCCTGTTCCGGCGCCATGAAGCCGGGAGTGCCGACGACGACACCGTCCTCCTCGTGGCCGGCGCCGGAGAAGGCGGCGCCCCAGTCCATGACGAAAACGGCGCCATACGGCCCCGCGAGGACGTTCGCCGGGCTCAGATCGCGATGGACGATTCCGTGCGCGTGGGCGAACGCCACGATGTCGAGGACCCGCTCGTAGAGTGCGAGGCGGTCCTCCAGCACGGGGAGCGCCCGCGCGGCCTCGTCGAGCGGCCGGCCGTTGACGAGCTTCATCACGTAGAAGGCCCTGCCGTCCTCCAGCGTGCCGCGCTCGTGGATGGGCACCACGCCCGGATGATCCAGGCTCGCGAGGATTCGGGCCTCCCGCGTCAGGCGCTCCGCCGCCTGTCCCGCCCGATCGGGGACATCCAGCACCTTGACCGCGACGTCGCGGTCGAGCGACACGTCGCGGACGGCGTAGACCGTGGCCGATCCGCCGCGGCCGACGACGCGCAGCGGCGTGTACCTCTGCGGAAGGAGGGGCCACGCCGCCGCAGCGCGGAGCCGTTCGAGCGCGGCGTCCGAAAGGAACGTCACCAGCCGCCTCCGAGCAGCCGCCGGGCCTCCTCCTGCCACTCGTCGTCACTCCCGGTCACCTCGCGCAGCCGGTCGAGCACGAGGGCGCGAAAGTCCCGGCGCATGGCCGCGAGGTGATTGGTGACCGTGGCCGCCGTCAGGCCGAGTTCGCCGGCGATGGCCGCATAGCTCGGCCGGACGTCCGGCGCCTCGGCCAGGTCGTAGCGCTCGAACACGTCGAACATGGTGGAGCGCCCACGTTCCGCCGACTGGCGGCGGAGCGCATCGACCGCCTGCTCGAAGAGCGCGCGCACCCATTCCCGGTAGAAGAGCTCGTCCACGTCCGGCGGGACGGACGGCTCCAGGTGACGGAGCTCTCCCTCGGCCGTGCTGGTGTCGATGGAGAGCACCTGCACGCCGCCGCCCCGTTTGAGGCGCTGGCCGGCCTTGAACTGGTTGGCCGCAAAGCCATCCAGGCACAACCGGAGATAGGTGCGAAAGCGCGCGCGTGTCGGGTCGTACCGGGCCACGAGGTCCTTCTCGATGACGGTGACGAAGAAGTCCTGCGTCGCGTCGGCGGCCGCCTCGGGCGAGAGCCGCCACTTGAGCCGGAGGTACTTGTAGACCGGTTTCCAGTACGCGTCGACCAGCGTGGCCACCGCGATCTGCCGGGTTTCCGCATCTTCGCTCCGCACGCGCGCGACGACGGAGAGCCGGGTCGGAGGGAAGGCCACGAGTGGACGGCTCCCTCAATTCGCCTGTAAGGTCATAGCAGCCGCCACGCGGCACCCCTCATCATGCGCTCCGACACCGCAGACGATCGTTCGGGCCGGGAATGGAATGCCACTTCGTATCACAAAGTGTCCGGCCCGCAAACGGGCTGGGGCGCACGCGTGCTGGAGCGGCTCTCGCTCGATGGTGACGAACGCGTCATCGACGCAGGGTGCGGGAGCGGACGGCTGACGGCCCTGCTGGTGGCACGGGTGCCTCGCGGACGGGTCGTGGCCCTCGATCGATCGTGGAACATGCTCCAGACCGCTCGGGCCAACCTGCGTCCCGACTTCGGGGACCGGGTGCGGTACATCCAGGCAGCGCTGCCGGCGCTGCCGGTGCAGGGATGGGCGGACGTCGTGTTCTCCACCGCCACGTTCCACTGGATTCCCGACCACCCCGCCCTCTTCGCGGCCATCTTCGCCGCCGTGCGCCCGGGCGGGCGCCTGCACGCGCAGTGCGGCGGCGGCCCGAACCTCGCGCGCGCCCACGCGCTCGCTGAGGAGGTGATGCAGACGCCGACGTTCGAGCCGTACTTCCGCGAGTGGCCGGGCGTCTGGCAGTTCGCCTCCGCCGAGGAGACCCGCGAGCGCCTCGCGGCCGCGGGGTTCGTCGACATCGACACGGGGCTCGAGGAGGCGACGACGACGCTGGCCAGCGAAGCCGACTACCGGGAGTTCGTCACGACGGTGATCTACCACCCGCACCTGCTGCGCGTCCCCGACGCGCTCAAGCCCGCATTCGTGGACGAGGTCACGCGTCGGGCGGCGGAGGGCCCGACGCCGTTCACACTGGACTACTGGAGACTCAACATGCAGGCCACTCGACCCGAGGCGGCGCGATGACGCACCCGTCCGTCATCCGGCCCGCGGACCACGCCGTCTACGCCCCGGAGAAGATGGGGAAGACGACGCTCTTCGCCTCGGAGCGGCTGCTCGTGGGACTGAACGCGTTCGAGCCGGGACAGCAGCACGCCCTGCACGCACACGAGGGCCAGGACAAGACCTACCTGGTGGTGGAGGGCCGCGGCGAGTTCCTGCTCGACGGCCGCAACGAGCCGATGTCGGCCGGAGATCTCCTGGTGGCGCCTGCCGGCGTGCCGCATGGCATCCGCAACACGGGGGACGACCGCCTGCTGGTGGTAGCCATCCTCGCGCCAGCGCCAGCCGCACGGCCGGCGTAGCGCACGTTCCGGATCGCGGCGGCCATCGCGCCGTGGATTAGGATCGGAGCTCACATGGCGAAGAAGCAGGCGTCGCGGACGGCGGCGCGGAAGCCCGCCCCTCCCGGGCAGCGCCGGTCAACGGTCTCGACGGCCGCGACCGAGGTCCCACCATCCGGCTCGAATCGGCCGCACGACGGTCTGCTCGTCGGCGCCGACGAGCGTGTCCGGTGCTGGTGGGCGGGGGACGATCCCGTCTACGTCCGCTATCACGACGAGGAATGGGGGCGGCCGGTCCGCAACGACCACCGTCTCTTCGAGAAGATCTGTCTCGAGGGCTTCCAGTCCGGACTCAGCTGGATCACCATCCTGCGCAAGCGCGAGCACTTCCGCGAGGCGTTCGAGGGTTTCGATCCGGAACGCGTGGCCCGGCTGGGCGCACGGGACGTCACACGGCTCCTCAAGAACCCGGGGATCGTGCGGCATCGCGGGAAGATCGAATCGACCATCAACAACGCCCGCCGCGCGCTGGACCTGCAGGCCGAGCGCGGGTCCCTCGCCAAGTACTTCTGGAGCTGGGAGCCGCCCGCGGCGGAACGTCCCGCCATCTGCTCCTACGGCGTCCTTCGCGGGCTGGCCACGACGCCGGCGTCGACCCGGCTGTCGAAGGACCTCAAGGCACGCGGCTGGACGTTCGTCGGCCCGACCACGGTGTATGCGTTCATGCAGGCCATGGGCATGGTGAACGACCACATCGAGGGCTGCCACTGCCGCAGCGACGTGGACCGCATGCGCCGGCGCTGACGGCCTACTCGTCGCGGAGCACCGTCGTCGGGTCGGTGCGCCCGGCGCGGCGGGCGGGCAGCCAGACGGCGGTCGCCACCGCGGCCAGCAGGGGCCCGGCGGCCATGGCGAAGAGCGCCGCGTCGGCCTCCGCGCCAAAGACCCGGCTGCTCAGCACGCGCGCGATCCCGACCCCCAGCAGCAGGCCCGCGGCGGTGCCGGCCAGGGCCACACGTCCGCTTTGCCCCACGAGCATCCGGACCACGTCCCGCGGGCTGGCGCCGAGCGCCAGCCGGATGCCGATCTCACGCGTGCGGCGGCTCACCGCATATGCGACCAGCGCGTAGACACCCAGCCCCGCCAGCAGCAGCGCCCCGGTGGCGAAGGTGGCCATCAGCCGGCCGATGAACTCCTGCTCCCACGTCGTCAGCCGCCGAAGGTCCCGCATCGGCAGCACACGGTAGACGGGCGTCCCGGCGCTCAGGGCCGCGACCGCGCGCCGCACCGGTTGAACCAGGAGCGCGGGGTCGGCGGAGGTGCGCATCAGCAGGGCCATCGACCGGGACGGGTCGGTGGCATAGGGCACGTAGACGGTCAGGCGCGACGCCTCCGTCTCCTCGCCAATCTCCTCGTAGTGCACGTCTGGCACGATGCCGACGACGCGGAACCATCGGTCTCCCGTGCTCGAGCGCAGCGCGATGCGACGGCCGGCGCCCGCCTCGCCGGGCCACAGGCGTGCGGCGAGGGAACGGTTCAGCATGACGACCGCCGCATCCCCATCGTCGGATTCGCTCGGCGTGAACGTCCGGCCCTCGAGCGGGCGCAGGCCCAGCGCGTCCAGGAAGCCCGGCGCGATCGTCACCGCCTGTACGGGGAGTTCGTCGTCCACGGAGGCGCGTCCGTCGGCCACGAGCAGCATCGACGTCCCGCCGTCGTCTCCCGGAACGCTGGTCGTCGCCGTGACGGCGCCGATGCCCGGAATCGCCTGGAGTCGCGACGTCGCGTTCCGGAAGAACGCCGACCGTGCGCGCGGGTCGTCGAACGCGTCGCCTGCGAGATAGATGCGCGCGGTGAGCAGCGACCGATCGTCGAAGCCGAGGTCCGCGTGCTGCTGGGCGACGAAGGACCGCACCATGAGGTGGGCGCCGACCAGGAGTGCCAGGCATAGCGCCACCTGACCGGCGGACAGGGCGGCCTGCAGGCGCTGCGCCGCCGGCCCCAGGGAGCTGGACCGGCCTGCATCCTTCAGATCCGACGCGAGACGCACCCGCGCGGCCCGCATGGCGGGCACCAGGCCGACCGCAACGGCCGTGAAGACGGCCAGGCCCGCGGTGAAGAGGGCGACCCGGACATCGAGGTCCACACGCACCCAGTACGGCAGATCCTCGGGAATCCACGCCCGGATCCAGTCCAGCGCCCACTGCGACGCCAGCAGGCCGAGGGCGGCGCCGGGCACGGCCAGCATCAGGCTTTCGGCCAGGGCCGTTCGCGCCAGCCGAGCGGCACCTGCCCCCATCGCGGCACGCACGGCCATCTCGCGCTGGCGCGAGGCGCCGCGGACGAGCATGAGGTTGGCGAGATTGGCGCAGACGATGAGCAGCACGAAACCGACGGCCGCCATCAGCACGGCGGCCATCGTGTGCTCGGCAGCGCCGACATAGAAGGCACGGACGGGCACGGCCAGGACGCCCACGTCGCGGTTCGACGCGGGGTACTCCGCCCGTTGCCGCGCGGCGATCGCATCGAGCTCCGCCTGTGCCCGCTCGCGCGTCTCGCCCGGCGCGAGCAGCGCCATCACGTTCACGATGCGCGCGGCTCGGCGGCCATCGTCGATGCGCAGCGGCATGTACAGGTCGTCCCGCTCCGGAAACCGGAATCCCGGGGGCAGCACGCCAATCACGGTGCGGGCGCCGTCGTTGACCATGATGGTCCGGCCAACGATGTCGGGGGCCGCGCCGTAGCGACGGGTCCATAGCCCGTGCGTGAGCAGGACCACGGACTCGAGACCCGGTGCGGCCGCGTCCTCGTCGCGGAAGCTGCGGCCGAGGATGGGCTCGACGCCGAGCAGCGCCAGCAGTCCTGGCGTCACCGACCCGCCCTGCACGCGCTCGGCCGAGGCGGCGTCGCCCGACAGGACGAAGCTGCGTGCCATGTAGGCGCCCGCACCGTCGAACGCGCGCGCCTCCGCGTAGTCGAGGTAGTCCGGATACGACACCTCGGCATCGCCCCACCCGGGCTCTTCGACGATGCGCGGGCTCGTCGCGTGCAGCGTCAGCAGGCGGTCGGTCCGGTCGCCAAAGGGCAGCGGCCGGAAGATGAGGGCGTTCACGATGCTGAACACGGTGACGGTGGCACCGATGCCCAGCAGCAGCGTGGCGAGGGCGCCAGCCGAGAACCAGGGACTCTGCCGAAGGCTCCGCCACGCGTGCACGAAGTCGAGTCCGACGCCGTTCAGCATGACGGGTGTTCAATCAAGCGGCATGCCACGCGAATTCAGCCCAAGTGCGCCACGCGCCTCGAAACTCACGTCCGCAGGCGGACCCTGGTGTTCGGAAACGGGCAGCCGCAGGCTACTGCTGGACCACCGTGTGCCGGCGGGCGCGGAGGAGGTCTACCAGGCTGGAGGGGCCGACCAGGTGCGCGGCCCCGACGACGACGAAACAGCGGGCGTCGTCGGCGAGGCAGCGTTCGACCTGCGGCACCCAGTTGCGATTGCGCTCGAAGAGCAGCCGCTCCGACAGCTCCGGGGCGTCCTTGAACCCCTCGTTCAGCAGGCGCTCCATGGTGGCGACATCACCCGACTTCCATGCGGCGGCCATGGTCCCGATGTTGGCCGCCTGAAGGTCGATGTCCGCGAGCATGGCCTTGAGGGACGCCTCCTGCAGGCTGGCACCGAGCCCGTCGAGGCGATCGAACTGATACGCCACGGTTTCGAGGGCCTCGCGCCGCATCCCGGTTGCCTTGGCGCGATCGAAGAAGTGCTTGTCGATGCCGAGGTTGCTGTCGAAGCCCGCCTGTGCCAGTACGGCGGTCGTCAGGGTGACGGCGGCCATCCATGGCTTCATGCGTTGCAGCAGGATCATCGGGACGCCGTGCTTCTCCGCCCGCGAGCGGACAGCGTCGTAGGTGTCCGGCGCCACGACCTCCTGCAGGGTCTGCCCGTCGGGCAGCATGGCCTTCGACACCAGGCCCATCATGGTCGCCGGGTCCTGCATCTCGTCGAGGTCCACTTCCTCGACGAGCACCTTCGACGCGTCGAACGCACGGTGGATCGCGGGGTCGAGCGGATAGAAGTCCGGCGTCAGGACGTGGACCGAACCCAGCAGGTAGGCCTCTCCGCCGAAAGCCCCCGTCACCTTCCAGAGGAAGTGGCGCCCGGACGCCTGCCCCGAGGCCGACGCCGCCACGCCCGCCACCAGCACCGCACCCACGCACGCACGCACCGCGACGGCCGTGAACCTCACCGGGCTCCCCCTTGCCCAGACAGTATCATCGTTGCCACCGATGGCTTTCCTGGAGCAGCTGCGCGGTGCCCTCGTCATGGGGCCGATGACGAAGGGCTCGAACCTGCCCTACCGGCGGTTGTGCGTGGAGCTCGGGGCGCGGGTGACGGTGAGCGAGATGACGGTGGCCCGGCGGCTCAAGCAGCGGCGAGCGGGCGAGTTCGCCCTGATCCGCCGGTTCGAGGGCGAGCCGTGCTTTGGCGTGCAACTCGCGGCGACGAACCCTGATGAGATGGCGTGGGCGACTGCGCTGGTGGTTGCGCGCGGCGCCGAGTTCGTCGACGTCAACTGCGGCTGCCCGATCGATCACTTCACGCACAAGGGCCTCGGCGCCTCGCTGGGACGGCAGCCGTCACGCCAGCGCCGACTCGTGGAAGCCATGAAGCGCGCGGCGGGCGCCGTGCCGGTGACCGCCAAGATCCGGCTCGGCTGGAACGACACGGATCGCAACTACCTGGACCAGGTCCGTGCCATCGCCGACGGCGGCGCCGACGCCGTGACGGTGCACGGGCGGACACGGAACGCCCGCTACCGCACGGCCGCCGACTGGGAGGCGATCGCCGAGATCGCGGCTGCCGTCGCGATCCCCGTCATCGGCAACGGCGACATCCTGTACGGGCAGGACGCGGAAACCTGCCGGGTGCGAGCGGGCTGCGCGGCGGTGATGACCGCCCGGGCCGCCCTCATCCGGCCGTGGATCTTCCGGGAACACCTGGAGGGATACCGCGAGCTGGACGCCACCGCCCGCGTCGCCGTGTATCGCCGCTACGTGGCGCTCGCCCGCGAGCATTGGGGCGACGACGCGCATGGCCTGGAGCGCGTGCGAACCTTCACGCGCTGGCACCTCGACTTCTGGCACCGCGACATGCCGCGCCGTGCGGACGGCTCGTTCCCCTCCATGCAGGTGCGCGAAGACGGCCGAGGGGACCGCTCACCGCTCGACGCGCTCCTGGCGCGCGCGGATCCGGCAGCGCACGAGTTCCTCGCGGATTGCCTGGTGGATGGGCGTGACATCGAACCGGCCCTGGCGCCGCCACCGGGGACGGGGGTGGCGCCAGCCCTGGCCGAGATCGAAGGCTGAAGCGCCGGCTGAGCATCCCGCGGCACGCGGGGCGTCAGCGCGGGGGCACGCGGCTCGTGGACTTCCGCCGTTCGAGCTCGTCGAGCGAGCGCGGCCAGTCCTCGCGCAGCAGGCGGGACAGCCCGCGATCGGCGAGCAGGCGCCCGCCCGTCTGGCACGACGGGCAGTAGTTCGCTTCGTTCGAGGCGTAGGCAATCCGCTGAATGGGCGTTCCGCAGCGCGGGCACGGATGGCCGAACCGGCCGTGCGCGGCCATGCCCTCGCGAAACGCCGTCACCTTCTCCGGGAAGCCGTCGCCGCACTCGGCTATGAGCCGGTCGCGCCAGTCCGTGAGAACGCGTGTGGTCGCCTCGTGGAGACGCGCGACTTCCTCGTCCGAGAGCCGGCTGGTCAGCTGCAGTGGTGAGAGCCGTGCGGCCAGGAGTATCTCGTCCGAGTAGGCGTTGCCGATACCGGAGAACAGGTGCGGGTCGGTGAGGGCCCGCTTCAACGTGTGGTTCTCCGAGCGCAGCCGCTCGGCAAAGGCGATCGGCGACGCGCTGAAGACGTCGAGGCCGCCGGGATCGTGCTCGGCCAGCCCCTCCATTCCCGACACGACGTACAGCGACGCCCGGCGTTGCGAGCCCGCCTCGGTCAGCAGCAGCGCACCGTCGTCGAAGTCGAAGGCGGCCAGCCCGATCTTGCCCGGGATCTTCGCGCCGGTTTCCTTCCACCGGAACCGCCCCGCGATCATCAGGTGGATGACCAGGAACAGGTCCCCGTCCAGTTGCCAGACGAGCCGCTTGCCGAGCCGGCGCAGGTCCTGCACCGTTCGGCCGGCGCACGCGTCGATCGGCGGCGCGACGGACCGTACGAGGAACGGGCTGGCCACTCGAATCCCTCGCAGCACCCGGCCCGCGATGCGGGGCCGGAGCGCGTGGAGGTAGAGCTCGACGTCCGGATACTCCGGCATGGCGAGGCCCGGCCGGGGTCAGGCGTGCGGCGGCCAGCCGGCCGCTACGACGCGTACCTCCCGAAGAACTCGCGGTTCAGCTTCAGCAACACCGGGATAGACAAGAGGACCGACACGAGGTTGGGCAGCGCCATCAGGCCGTTGAGCGTGTCGGCCACGTCCCAGATCAGGTGCAGCGATCCGATCGCACCCAGGTAGATGAAGATCAACCAGAGCATGCGATAGGGCATCGCGGCACGGACGCCGAACAGGTAGACGATGCCGGTTTCCCCGTAGTAACTCCAGCCGATCAAGGTGGAGAAGGCGAACAGCACCAGGCTGGTCGTCACGACGATGTTGCCCCACGTGCCGGGCAGGCCCACCGAGAACGCATGGCCCGCCAGTGCGGCACCCGTCGCGCCGTCGTCCCACACGCCGGTGGCGAGGATGGCCAGTCCGGTGACGGTGCAGACGAGAATCGTGTCCACGAAGACCTCGAAGATGCCGTACAGCCCCTGGCGAACGGGGTGATCCGTCCGGGCTGCCGCATGCACCATCGGCGCGCTGCCGAGGCCGGCCTCATTGGAGAACAACCCGCGGGCAACGCCGTAGCGAAGGGCCAGCATCACGGTGGCCCCGGCGAAGCCGCCCGACGCGGCCGCGCCGGAGAACGCGCCCTCGAACACGAGTTCCACGGCGCCCGGCACCGCGCCGGCGTAGCGAATCAGGATCACGATCGCGCCGCCCAGTACAGCAGGGCCATGAACGGGACGAGGATCTCGGTGACCTCGCCAATACGTCGAATCCCGCCGAGGATGACGGCTGCGCACATCGCGGCCATGAGGATCCCCGTCACGGTCGGGTCGAGCCCGAACGACGACCGCAGGCTGTCGGCGACCGAGTTGGCCTGCACCATGTTCCCGATGCCGAAGGCGGCCAGCGACACCAGGCCCGCGAAGATCGTCCCGAGCCACGGCAGTCCGAGGCCGTTCTTCAGCGTGTACATCGCGCCGCCGCGCATGGTGCCGTCGGCATCCTTCTCGCGGTAGTGCATGGCGATGACGATCTCGGCGAACTTCGTGCACATGCCCAGCAGACCGGACACCCAGAGCCAGAACAGCGCGCCGGGGCCGCCCAGCGAGATGGCGGTCGCGACGCCGGCGATGTTGCCGACGCCGACCGTGGACGCCAGCGCGGTGGCTACCGCCTGGAACGGCGAGACGCTGCCCGGCTCGATGCTCTTCTGCGTGATCTTGCCGAGCACCTCTTTCAGGGCGAAGCCGAGATAGCGGAACTGAACGGCGCCCGTCATCACGGTCAGGACGATGCCCGTGCCCAGCAGGAGCACGATCATCGGCCATCCCCATACGTAGCCGTTCAGCCACCCATTCGCCGCGGCGATTGCATCAATCATCAGGGAGCGCCCCTCCAGGCGCTGGGGTCAAAGCGGAGCCAGCTTACGTGGTCGTGGAAGGATTTGCGAGGAAATCCGCCGATCGGGCGTGGCCGCGCGCGGGTCAGTAGGCGTTCACGAGCGACTGCCAGCCCGTGGCCCGCGGCGTGCCTGCGCCGGCCTTCGCGCGGCTGGCGCCCGAGACGGGCGTGGTCCGACAGGTGTCGTGACCGGCGTAGTACAGCGCCTCGGCCAGCGATGCCTCGTCCGGGTCCCCGAGCTCACGCGTCACGTCGTCGGCCGCCGCGCACGTCGGCGCGAGGCCGTCGAAGTAGTCACCCTCATCGTCGGCATTGCGGAGGGAGAAGGACACCGGTGCGAGCACCTTGTCACAGAACTCGAGGAGATACTGGCCGACCGGCTTGCCGTAGGTGGTGTCACCCACCAGGACGACGGGGATGAAGGGCCGCAGACTGTTGATGACGAGCTCGCTGGCCGACGCCGAGGCACGCGACGTGATCGCGATGAGACGGTTCAGGGACGGAAGCGGGCGGTCGGGATCCTCGTACCGGACGGTCTCGTCGAAGGCGCGGTTGCGATCGTTGTGATGATAGGTGGCAAAGGGCTGGCCGGCGGTTCGCGCGCCGCCGATGAGGCTGGCCAGGTGCACCGCGACCTGCACCAGTCCGCCGCCGTTGTAGCGCAGGTCCAGCACGAGGTCGGATACCTGCGCCTCCGCGAGCGCCGCGAACGCCTCGTCGAGCGCCTCGATCGACGGACGCACGAAGTTGCGGAAGAAGACGTAGCCCACCCGCCTGCCCTCGGTCTCGTAGACGCGGCTCAGTGAGACGGTGGGGATGGTCACCGCGCGCTTGGTCATCGTGGCGTTGTGCTCGAGTCCATCCCGCGTGATGAAACGGATGTCCGACGAGACGCCTTCCTCGCTTGGCCCGAATGCGCTGCCGATGCGATCGGTCGCCATCAGGAGGCCGACCGATTCCCCGTCGATCTCGACGATGCGTGCGCCCCGTTCGAGGCCGGCCTCCGCCGCGGGACTGTCGGGAAACACCTGCAGGACCACCAGTGCCGCGTCGCCCTCCTGGGTGGAGAAGCCATAGCCGATGAACTGGCTGTCGCTGTAGAAGGCGTTGCTGGACGCAGCGGAGGTGATGTGCTGAACCGGGTGTCGAGGGGCCGGTAGCGAACGGCTTCGAGGTCACCTCCGGCGACGCGAACGCCACCGGGTCCACGGGCGGGACGAACGTGTTCCAGTAGTAGAGGTCCAGCATCACGTCGCGCACGTACAGGTTCTGCGACGTGACGGAGCAGGACCGCGGCCCCGTCTGCGCGGAAGCCGCCGGCGCCAGACCCGCGGCGAGGAGGAGGCCGCCAGGACACTGCCGAGCCTCGCTGAGGAGATTCTGCCTCGACCGGGTCCCGGAGGGAAGCCCGTGCTCACTCCTGCACCAGGGCAGGACGACCACGAACTCGGTGCCGTTCACGCCCCACCGCGCGGGGGTGCCGGTCAGCAGGCGGAAGCGCCGGGCGAGGTTCTCCCGAGTCCCATGCCGGTGGAGGGCGCCCGGGCGAGGCCGGCGCGGGTTGGACACGAGCAGGCGGTCGGCGTCGAGCCGAATCACCACGTCCAGCGGACTCTCGGGGCCCAACTCGTTGTGCTTCGTGGCGTTCTGCAGCAGCTCCGGCAGGGTGACGGGCGGCAGCCAGCTTCGCGCGGCGGCGTCCGGGTCCACGTCCAGGCGGACCCGGAGCGCTCCCGGATAACGAATGCCTATCAGGGTGACGAACTGGTCGAGGAGCGACAGTTCCTCCGCCACCGTGACCAGGCGCTGCGCACGCGCGCGGAGGAGGTACCGGTGGCTGCTGGCGAGGGCCTCGACGAAGGTGGCCGTCTGCGGGCTCCCGGTTTCGATGAGGTGCGTGAGCGCGTTCAGGTTGTTGTAGAGCGTGTGCGGGTCGACATCGGTGCGCAGGGCGTCGAGCTCGGCCTCCGCTTTCTCGCGCTGCAGGCGCTCGCTGCGCATCCGGTCGCTTTCCCACTCCCGCACGAGGAACACGGTCTCGTAGACGTGCGTGATGAAGATGACGGCCGACACGACGATGAGCACCGCGATTCCCAGCCGCGCGGGCGTGGCCGAGGGATCTCCGGTCACGCGTGCCCACCCGCCGAGCATCGCCACCATCAATGGCATCGTGAAGAGGCAGATGAGGCCGACCAGGAGTCGCACCCGGTGCGAGGGCCGGGTGAGCCAGGCACTCGCGGTCCTGAAACCGGAGGCACCGCTGGTTGCCCTCCCACGCCAGGAGTGCCGTCAGCACGAACCAGGCGTAGGAGGCGACGAGGCCGCCGGCCGAGTGAGCGCCGTGATCGACCATCCCGGCCAGGTTCGGAACGAGGGCTCCGAGCAGGGGCGTGATGAGCAGGCGGGCCGAGCGGTCGTCAATACCCGTGCTGCCCGCGCCGGTCATCACCCGGAAGGATATGCGTCGCGGGGACAGCGTCGAGGTGGTCGCCGCTGTTTTGGTGGGACGAGTGGCGGTGCCGCGGTGTCAGCGTCCGCCGTCAGGGGTCGGGCCGCCGGCCGGCTCGAGCCGCTCGAGGATCCGCTGGACGTTCTCGAAGCGCCCCGTCTCGCGATCCTGCACCTTCACGGAGCCGCGGGCGATGTCGTACACCATGCCGTGCACCTGCAGCGTGCCTGCGCGCACGCGCGCCGCCACGGAGGGGTGCGTGAGCAGGTTGTGGATCTGCGCGTCCACGTTCTCCTCGATCACCACCTCGAGGAACGCCTCCTCGGACAGGTTCGGGTGTGTCTCTCGCACCACGGCCAGCACCCGCTCGGCGTGATGGAGCCAGGCGCTGACGGCCCTGAAGTGCTGCACCCGCTCCGGTTGCAGCGCGGCGCGCATGGCGCCGCAGTCCGAGTGTCCGCAGATGACGATGTGCTTCACACCCAGAACCTGGACACCGTACTCGACCGTCGCCGACACCCCGCCGACGACGTCGCCCCAGGGCGGGACGATGTTGCCCGCGTTGCGGCAGATAAAGAGATCTCCGGGCTGGGTCTGGAGGAGGAGGTGCGGCACGACGCGGGAGTCGGAGCACCCGATGTAGAGCGTCTCCGGTTCCTGGCGTGTGGCGAGCTGTTCGAAGAGCTCCTGGCTCTTGGGGTAGACGTCGTTCTGGAAGCGGGCGATGCCGCGGAGGAGCTTCTCCATCGGGTGGACGAAGTCAGGATACGCCGAAACCGGGAGTGGCCGGAGCGGCCGGCCCGGTACAAAGAAACGGCCCGAGACCATGACTGGCCTCGGGCCTTGTAGAACAATCCCGGCAGCGACCTACTCTCCCACGCACCTTCGCACGCAGTACCATCGGCGGTAGCAGGCTTAACTTCCGTGTTCGGAATGGGAACGGGTGTGACCCTGCTCCTATGACCACCGGGAAACTTGGTGTCTGGGGTCCCGCCTTCGCTCGCGATGCGAACCCTGGCTCGAGAGGCCTGGTGGCCTGTCTCGCCGGAGCGCCGTGAGGCGCGGAGACGGATCGTCCCAGATCATGTTGTCAAAGAACGACTGATACTCTGCAATGCGCCCGCTGGCTTTCGCCAGGGCGTCCCTCGTGGAGGGACGATAGTTGTCTGACCACACACCCGCGGAGCGGGAAATGAAATGGTCAAGCCTCACGACTGATTAGTATCGGTTAGCTGAACGTGTTGCCACGCTTGCACTTCCGACCTATCGACCAAGTGGTCTACTTGGAGTCTTCAGGGACTTACGTCCAGGGAGATCTCATCTCGAGGTGGGTTTCACGCTTAGATGCCTTCAGCGTTTCTCCCTTCCGGACTTAGCTACTCAGCGCTGCCACTGGCGTGACAACTGATACACTAGCGGTCCGTCCAACCCGGTCCTCTCGTACTAAGGTCAGATCCCCCTCAAATCTCCTGCGCCCACCGTAGATAGAGACCGAACTGTCTCGCGACGTTCTAAACCCAGCTCACGTACCGCTTTAACCGGCGAACAGCCGGACCCTTGGAACCTGCTACAGCTCCAGGATGCGATGAGCCGACATCGAGGTGCCAAACCTGGGCGTCGATGTGAACTCTTGGCCCAGATCAGCCTGTTATCCCCGGCGTACCTTTATCCGTTGAGCGATGGCCCTTCCATGCGGAACCACCGGATCACTAAGACCTGCTTTCGCATCTGCTCGACGTGTCTGTCTCGCAGTTAAGCTCGCTTATGCCTTTGACACTCTAAGGCCGATTTCCAAACGGCCTGAGCGAACCTTCGTGCGCCTCCGTTACTATTTAGAGGCGACCGCCCCAGTCAAACTACCCGCCTAGCAGTGTCCCGAACCCGGATCACGGGTTGCGGTTAGAACATCCGAGTCGTAAGGGTAGTATCTCACCGTTGACTCACCCAAGCCCGAGAGCCTGGGATCATAGTCTCCTACCTATCCTGCGCATACGGCGCAGACGTTCACTACTAAGGTGCAGTAAAGGTGCACGGGGTCTTTTCGTCTTACGGCGGGCAACCGGCGTCTTCACCGCACCACAAATTCGCAGCGCTCCTCGTTGAGACAGCGGTCAAATCGTTACGCCATTCGTGCAGGTCGGAACTTACCCGACAAGGAATTTCGCTACCTTAGGACCGTTATAGTTACGGCCGCCGTTTACGGGGCTTCAATTCAAGGCTTCACCTT
>JAWKHU010000051.1:0-75000 GCA_041394685.1 Vicinamibacterales bacterium | reverse complement strand
TCGTCGATCGACGCGCGATCGAGCCAGGTGAAGTACCGCAGGTACTTGATGACGTCGCGGTCGTCGGTGTTCAGCCAGAACTGGTAGAAGCGGAACGGCGAGGTCAACGACGGGTCGAGCCACACGGTGCCCGCCTCGGTCTTGCCGAACTTCGCGCCGCTCGACGTCGTCATCAGCGGCCACACGAGGCCGTGCACGCGCGCCCCGCGGGTGCGACGGATCAGCTCGCATCCGGACGTGATGTTGCCCCACTGGTCGCTGCCCCCCATCTGCAGCGTGCAGCCGAAGCGATCGAAGAGCACGAGGTAGTCGTAGGCCTGCAGCAGCTGGTAGCTGAACTCGGTGAACGAGATCCCCTCGTCACCGCCGACGCGCCGCTTCACGGACTCCTTCGCGAGCATGTAGTTCACCGTGAAGTGCTTGCCCACGTCGCGCAGGAAGTCGAGGAAGCCGATGGGACGCAGCCACTCGACGTTGTTGACCATGCGCGCGGGGTTCTCGCGCGCCTCGAAGTCGAGGAAGCGCTCGAGCTGGCTGCGGATACCGGCGGCGTTGGCCTCGACCTGCTCGAACGTCAGCAGGTTCCGCTCCTGGCTCTTCCCGCTCGGGTCGCCGATGAGCCCGGTGCCGCCCCCGACCAGGCCGATGGGCGAGTGCCCCGCGCGCTGCAGGCGGGCGAGGTTCATCAGGGTGAGGAGCGATCCCACGTGCAGGCTCGCCGCGGTGGGATCGAACCCGATGTAGGCGGTGACGCGTTCCCGCGCGAGGACGCCCTGGATGTCCTCCGTCGACTCGGAGACCATGCCCCGCCACGCAAACTCATCGAACACGTTCATGGTCTCGTCCCCCGATGGTCATGTCACAGGATCCGCTCGACCGGGCGCGTGTTCGGGGCGGGGGACGCGCGGCGTCGCGTCTCCGACCGACCGACACAAGGGAGCGGCCCGTTAACTATACTGCCCCCAATGGCCTTCTCGCGGCGAGCCGCACTCAAGGCGCTCATCGCCTCGGGAGTCGGACTCGGAACGGGCACGGCGGCCTACGGCATGGCGTACGAGCGCCACCGGATCGAGCGGCTGGCCGTCGACGTGCCCGTCGTCGGTCTGCCGCCGGCCTTCGACGGGCTGCGCATCGGCCTCGTCACCGACGTCCACCACAGCAGCACGGTGTCGGCCGAGGACGTGACACGCGCCGTCCACCTGGTCGCCGACGCGCGGCCGGACATGATCGTCCTCGGCGGCGACTACGTCACGTTCGGCGATCGCGCGTACGTCGGGCCCGTGGCCGAACTGCTCGCGCCGCTGGCCCACGCACCGCTCGGGTCGTTTGCCGTCCTGGGCAACCACGACGACGATCGGGACATGCCCGCCGAGCTCGCGCGCCGCGGCTTCGCGGTGCTGAAGGATCAGCGGACCAGCCTCTCGATCAAGGGCGAGACGCTGGACGTCGCCGGCATCCGGTTCTGGACGCGGAAGGCCGACGACATCGGGCGAATCCTTGCCGGCACCTCCGGGACCACGCTGCTCCTCGCCCACGACCCGCGGCGGCTCGTCGAGGCGGCCGCATTCGACGTCCAGATGGTGCTGTCAGGTCACACGCACGGCGGACAGGTGGTGTTCCCGGGTGTGGGCGCCATCGCGGGGCGGAAGTTTCCGGTCCTGGCGGGCCTGGGCCGGCAGGACAACGCCACCGTCTACGTGAGCCGCGGCGTCGGTACGGTGTACGTACCCATCCGTCTGAACTGCCCGCCGGAAGTGGCCGTGCTCACGCTGCGGAGCCGGGCCGCCACACACACCTGACCGGACTCGTCTGCCCCGGCCTCGGGTGCGCGCGCGGCGGTTCGCTCACCGGGCCTCGTCGACGAACCGCCGCCCCTCGACCCGCCACCCACCGCGCAGGACGGCCTCCACGGCCTCCGGGTAGATGCGGTGCTCCTCCACGAGGATCCTGGCAGCCAGCGTCTCGGCGCTGTCGCCGGGCAGCACGGGAACGGCCGCCTGCCGGACGATCGGACCGGCGTCGAGCTCGGTGGTGACCAGGTGCACGGTACAGCCCGCCACCTTCACGCCGTGGGCGAGGGCCTGCGCCTGGGCCGCGACGCCCGGAAACGCCGGCAGGAGCGACGGATGGATATTGAGGATGGCATCCGGGAACGCGTCCACGAACACCGGACCCAGCAGGCGCATGAAGCCCGCCAGACAGACGAGGCCCACGTCGTGACGCCGGAGCTCGGCGACGAGCGCGGCGTCGTAGTCCGCCCTGGTCGCGTAGCCTCCGTGCTCCAGGACGGCGATCGGGATTCCGGCCGTCCGGGCCCGTTCGAGCCCGGCGGCGTCGGCGCGGTTGGCGATCACGACGGCGATCGTCGCGTCGAGGCGCCGATCGGCCGCCGCATCGATCAGCGACTGCAGGTTGGAACCGCGGCCCGAGATGAGGACGCCAAGCCGGCGCGTCACGCGTAGCGCACGCTGCCGTCGCCCGGCTCGACCTCGCCGATGACGGCCGCATTGGCCTCGCCGGCGTCCAGCAGCGCCGCCTGCACGGCGTCCACCTGCTCCGGCGACACGACGAGAATGAGACCGATGCCCATGTTGAACGCGCGGCGCAGGTCCATTTCCGGCACCGAGCCTGCCTCGCCGAGCCAGCGGAAAATCGCGGGCGTGCGCCACGAGCGTCGATCGATCCGCGCCGCGGTGCCTGCCGGCAGGATGCGCGGCAGGTTGTCGGTGATGCCGCCGCCGGTGATGTGGGCCATGCCCTTCACCGCGCCACCTCCCAGCAGCGGCCGCACCACCGGCAGGTAGCTGCGGTGCGGGCGCATCAGCGCCTCGGCCACGGTTTCCCCAAGGTCCGGCACGTGGCTGTCGGGCTGCAGGCCGAGCGCCTCGAACACGATGCGGCGCGCGAGCGAGTACCCGTTGGTGTGCAGGCCCGACGAGGGCAGCCCGACGAGGACGTCTCCGGGGACGATGCCGGCGCCGGTGATGAGGGACGCGCGTTCGACGGCGCCCACGATGAACCCCGCCAGGTCGTACTCGCCCCGGGCATAGAAGCCGGGCATCTCCGCCGTCTCACCGCCGAGCAGCGCGCACCCGTTCGCCTGGCACGCACGGGCCAGGCCCTTGACGATCTGCTCGGCCACGTCGGGGGAGAGTGCGCCGGTCGCCAGGTAATCCAGGAAGAAGAGGGGCGTCGCTCCCTGCACCAGGATGTCGTTCACGCAGTGGTTGACCAGGTCCACGCCAATCGTGTCGTGCCGGCCTGTCATGAACGCGAGCTTCAGCTTGGTGCCGACGCCGTCGGCGCTCGACACGAGCACGGGGTCGCGCCAGGCCGACCCGAGGGAGAAGAGGCCGCCGAACGAGCCGATGTCCGACAGCACCCCCGGCGTGAAGGTCCCCTTCGCGAGGCCCTTGATGCGGCGGACGGTCTCGTTGCCCGCGTCGATGTCGACGCCAGAGGTCTTGTAGTCCATGGTGGGAGGGATCAGAAGTCGAGCCTGGTGATCAGCCGTTCGCACAGCACGCGCGTCGGCGAACCGTCGGCGGACGCCCAGTAGGTCCGGCGGACGGTGGCGAAGAACCGCTCTTCCTCGAGGTCTTCCTCGAGCATGTCGAACCCTCCGCCAGCAGCCCGATGGCGGTGTCCGCGTCGGTGCGGGCCGCGAGCACGTCGAGCAGCGTCGGCGTGTCCCGGAGCGCCACCAGCCCCAGCGCGAGCGCGACGGGCGCACGCACCGGATCCTGGGAGGGGACGCCGACGTCCAGCAGGATGCCGACCGCCTCCTGCCCGCCGGAGGCTCCGATGGCGCCGAGCCCGGCGGCGGCCGCCCGCAGCAGGTCCTGGTAGCCGGGGAAGTCCTCGGCGAATCCGAGCGTCTTGCGCAAGAACCCCAGGTGGGACGTGCAGTTCTGCCCCATCAGGCAGAAGGCGGCGGCCAGCGACGGCTGCAGGACCTGCGACCCCGACCGCTGCAGCTCGGCCAGCGTGGCCAGCGCCGACTTGTCCCCCATCTTCCCGAGCGACAGCACCGCATCGTCCTGCAGGGTCCTTCGAGCTTGGCAATCTCGACGAGGACCGGCGTCGAGCCCTGCACCTTGTAGTCGCCGAGCGCCTCGATGACGGCGCCGCGGAAGTAGTCCACGCCGCGATTGGCGTCGCGCAGGAGCGCCGCGCGCACGGCCGTATCGCCTGCGGCCAGCGCCGCCGAGGGCCCGGACCAGCGACGGACGCACGAACTCGCCGGTCTCCTTCTCGAGGGCCGCCAGCAGCCGCGGGGCGAGTGCCGGGTCCGGGTGGTGCTCGAAATAGCCGAAGGCGACTTCGCGCAGCCGGTCGTTGGGCGAGTCCAGGGCCTCGAGCATCACGTCGGCCGTTCGCGGATCGGCGAACCCGGTGAGCAGGACCAGGGCCTTGAAGCGGATATAGCCGTCGGCGTGCTCGCGCGCCGCGTCGAGCAGCACGGGAACGGCCATCTGCTCGGGCGCGCGCCTGACGGCCCGGCCGGCCCGCATGCGCGTGTCGTAGTCGAGGTCGCCGAGCGCGCCGACGGCCGCCATGAGCTCCTCGCGCCCGATCGCCGTGGGCCCGCGCTCCTGCGCCGGCGCGGGGACCCACGCCAGGCAAGTGAGCACGAGCGCCGCGGCGAGGCGCTCAGGCCACCGACTCGGGCTCTTCCTCGGGCAGGGGTGCCGGCTGGTCATTGAGCTTGAGCGACAACTGCAGGTAGGCGTCGTGATTCTGCGGGAACGCCACGGGATAGCGGCCCGTGTAGCACGACGTGCAGTACGACACGCCGCCGGTGCGGACCGATTGCGCCAGCCCGTCCAGGCTGAGGTAGCCCAGGGTGTCGGCGCCCAGGTAGCGTCGGATTTCCTCGAGCGAGTGCGTGGCGGCGATGAGCTCGCTCCGGCGCGGCGTGTCCACACCGTAGAAGCAGGGCGAGATCGTCGGCGGGCAGCTGATGCGCAGGTGGACCTCGCGGGCGCCGGCGGCCCGCACCATCTTCACGATCTTCCGGCTCGTGGTCCCCCGTACGATCGAGTCGTCGATGAGCACGACGCGCTGGCCGGCCAGGATGCTCTTGACCGGGTTCAGCTTCACCTTCACCCCGAAGTGGCGGATCGACTGCGCGGGCTCGATGAAGGTCCGGCCCACGTAGTGGTTGCGGATCAGGCCGAATCGAAGCGGCAGCCCGGTTTCCTCCGCGTAGCCGGTCGCGGCGCACACGCCGGAATCGGGAATCGGGACGACGACGTCGGCGGGGACACCGGTCTCGCGAGCCAGGCGCCGCCCGAGCTCGGTGCGCACCAGGTTGACGCTCTCGCCGAACACCTCGCTGTCGGGACGCGCGAAGTAGACGTGCTCGAAGATGCAGTGCGACAGCGGCAGCGGCGGGAAGGGCTTGATCGAGCGCACGCCTTCGCGGCCGATGATGAGCACCTCGCCCGGCTCCACCTCGCGCTCGTAGGTCGCGCCGATCAGGTCCAGCGCGCAGGTTTCCGAGCACACCACCCGTGCATCCCCGAGCCGTCCGAGCGCGAGCGGCCTGAACCCGTGCGGGTCGCGGATGGCCACGAGGTGCTCCCGCGTGATCAGCGCGAGCGAGAACGCCCCGGTCAGCTGCGTCACCGACTCGACCAGCGCGTCCACGAAGTTGGCCGCCTGGGATCGGGCGTAGAGGTGGAGCACCACCTCCGTGTCGCTGTTGCTCTGGAAGATGGAACCCGCGCGGACCAGCCGTTCGCGAATCTCGTTGGCGTTGACGATGTTGCCGTTGTGGCAGACGCCGATCTGGCCGTGGACGCAGTCGATGAGAATGGGCTGGGCGTTGGACAGCTTGCTCTCGCCCGCCGTGGAGTACCGCGTGTGGCCGATCGCGATGTCTCCCGGCAGGCCGGCGAGCGTGCCCTCGTCGAAGATGTCGGCCACGTGGCCCATGCGCCGGACAATCCGGACACGTTCGCCGTCGGCCGACGCGATGCCGGCGCTCTCCTGCCCCCGGTGCTGCAGCGAGTAGAGGCCGAGATAGGCGAGCTTCGAGGCTTCGGGATGGCCGAAGATGCCGAAGACGCCACAGGCTTCGTGAAGCTTGTCGAACATGTGCTACTCCGGCGCGTGCGCCCGGTCCGGCGGCGCGCCGCCGGCCCCTGTCGCCGTCGCAATCGCACCCGCCACGATTATGGCCCAGTCGCCCTCACGAGAGGGAGGCACGGAAGAACCAGAACCCGATCAGCACGTCCAGCACGGCCACGACGGCGAACACGCCGGTCATGAGCGGGCGGATGTCCTCGCCGACCGGAAGCACCCCCAGCCGGTCGCCACGGCGGCCCCGACGAGGATGATCGAGCTGCTGAAGAGCGCCATCCCGACGATTCGGGCGTTCCTCGCCGGCATCTCAGGCATGGGCTCCCTCCGCGGCCGCGGGCCGGCCGACCGCCGATCCGAAGACGCGCCCGAACACGGCGTCCACGTTCCTCAGCTGCTCGTCCAGGTCGAACGCCTTCTCGATCTCGGATGCCGGCAGCACCGCGGTGATGTCGGTGTCCGCCAGCAGGAGCGCCTTGAAGTCGCGCTGCTCGTGGAAGGCCCGCATGGCGTTGCGCTGCACCCACTCGTAGGCCTGTTCGCGCGAGACGCCGCGGCGGGCCAGTTCCAGCAGCACCTGGCCCGAGAACACGACCCCGCGCGAGCGCCCCAGGTTCTCCAGCATGCGCTCCGGATAGACCACCATCCCGGTCACGATGCGCGTGAAGCGGCGCAGCATGTGGTCCAGGGCGATGAAGCTGTCCGGCAGGATGACGCGCTCGACCGACGAGTGCGAGATGTCACGCTCGTGCCACAGGGCGACGTTCTCGAGGGCGGCCATCGCGTTGCCGCGGATGAGGCGCGCCAGGCCGACGATCTGCTCGCAGCCGATCGGGTTGCGCTTGTGGGGCATCGCCGACGACCCCTTCTGTCCCTTGCCGAACGGCTCCTCGACCTCACCGATCTCCGTCTTCTGCAGCCCCCGGATCTCGAGCGCGAACTTCTCGAGCGAGGCGGCCGTGATGGCCAGTGCCATGAGGAGCTCCGCATGCCGATCCCGCTGGATGACCTGCGAAGAGATCGGCGCGGGCTCGAGCCCCAGCCGGCGGCAGACATCCGCTTCGATGGAGGGGTCCAGGTGGGCGAACGTACCAACCGCGCCGGAGATTTTGCCCACCCGCACTGCGTCCCGCGCGCGTTCGACGCGCACGATGTCCCGCTCGATCTCGGCAAACCACATCGCGAGCTTGAGGCCGAAGGTCATCGGCTCGGCGTGGACGCCGTGCGTGCGGCCGATCATCGGCGTGCGGCGGTGCTCCATGGCGCGCACGCGGACCGCGTCGGCCAGGGCACGCAGGTTGACCAGCGTCAGGTCGCACGCCTCCACCATCTGGACCGCCTGCGCGGTGTCGACCACGTCGGACGAGGTCAGCCCGAAGTGGAGCCAGCGGGCGGAGGGGCCGACGATCTCGGCCACGGAGGTCGTGAACGCGATGACGTCGTGCTGGGTCGTCCGCTCGATCTCCTCGATGCGGGCAATGTCGAACCCACCCTTCTCGGCCAGGTCGCGCGCGGCCTCGGCCGGCACGATGCCGGCGGCGGCCATGGCCTCGGCGGCCGCGACCTCCACCTGCAGCCAGGTCTCGTAGCGGCGCCGCTCGCTCCAGATGCGGCCCATGTCGGGATGCGTGTACCGGGGAATCATCGGGCGGAGTCTTCCGCGCTCCTTCCATCCGCCCCGGGCGCGCGCGCCGGGGTCATACGGCGAGCCGCTCGCGCGAGACCTGGAGACCGTTGACGTTGCCGAGCACGGTGACGCCCAGCGAGCCGTTCGAGAACAGCTCGTGCGCCATCCGCCCGACGTCGTGCGAGGTCACCCGTTCGATGGCGGCGAGCATCTCGTCCAGGGTGTCGGTGTGATCCCGGTAGATCTCCTGCCGGGCCAGGTGCGACATGCGGCTCGAGGTGCTCTCGAGATTGAGCATCAGGGAGCCCTTGAGATGGTCCTTCGCGCGACGCAGCTCGGCGTCACCGACCGGTGTGTCCCGGAGCTGCCGGAGCTCGGCGACGACGACGTCGATGAGCTCGTCCACCGCGTCGTTGGCACACCCGGCGTAGATGCTGAGGGCGCCGGTGTCCTGGTATGCCGATAGGCCCGAGAAGACCGCATAGGCGAGGCCGCGCTTCTCGCGCACGTTCTGGAACAGGCGCGAGCTCATCGAGCCGCCGAGGACGGTGTTGAGCGCGTAGCTGACGTAGCGATCCGGATGGTTCTGCGGGAGGGCGGCCATGCCCAGGCACACGTGGCTCTGTTCGAGCTCCTTGCGGCGGATGAGGGTGCTCTGCGCCACCCGCGGCGGGTGCGTCGGCGCGCTGTCGCCCTGCCGCGGCACGTCCGCCAGCGCGTGCTCCACCATCTCGCGCACGCGATCGTGCTCCAGATTGCCGACGGCGACGACCGACAGGTGCGGCGCGACGTAGGTGTCGGTGAAATAGCGCCGCAGCGCGTCGCGGTCGAGCGCGGACACCGATGCGGGCAGTCCGAGGATGGGCCGGCCGAGCGGGTGGTCGGGCCAGAAGCCCTCCGCGAAGAGCTCGTGCACGAGGTCGTCGGGCGTGTCCTCGACCATCTTGATCTCTTCGAGGACGACCTTCTGTTCCTTCTCGATGTCGCCGGGCTCGAAGGTGGGGTGCGAGACGAGATCCGCCAGCAGGTCGACGGCCACCGGCAGGTGATCGTCCAGGACCTTCATGTAGTAGCCGGCGTATTCCTTCGAGGTGAACGCATCGAGCTGCCCGCCGATGGAGTCCACTTCCTGGGCGATGCCCTCGGCCGTGCGGCGCGCGGTGCCCTTGAAGAGCATGTGCTCGACGAAGTGGGCGATGCCCGCGTGCTCGGCGGGCTCGTGACGCGAGCCACGGGACAGCCACACGCCGATGCTGACGGACCTGACGTGGGGCATCTGCTCGGTGACGAACCGAACACCGTTACCGAGCACGTCGCGGCGAATGGCTGATTCGGACACGGTCCAGACGGTGCGCTGCTAAGTGATTGCAGCGCAAGGGAATCAGAATGGTACTCCGTTTCCGCACGGGTTGCAACGTGCGCGAGGCGCCGCGGGCGGCGTCGGGCTACACTGATTCGATGGGTGGGACGACCGGCACGGACCTCGGCTCGCTCGAGCTTGCGGAGCTCGAGTCGCTGGTGGAGTCGCTCGGCCACCAGCGCTTCCACGCGCGGCAGCTCTTCCGGTGGATCTGGAAGCGCGGCGCCGCGGAGCTCGACGGCATGTCCGACCTCAGCCGCGACCTGCGTGAACGCTGCGTCAGGCTGCGTCGATTCGCACGCCCGAGGTGGTCCGCCGCCAGCAGTCCGAGGACGGTACCGTCAAGCTCGTCCTTCGCCTCCACGACCGGCGCGAGATCGAATCCGTCTTCATCCCGGATACGCCCGCCCAGACCTTCTGCGTCTCGACGCAGGTGGGTTGCGCCATGGGCTGCGCCTTCTGCCTGACGGGCAAGATGGGTCTCATCCGCCACCTCGACGCCGGCGAGATCGCGGGCCAGGTCCGCGTGCTCGCGCGCGAGCTCGACATGCTGGGCACCTCGTTCAACATCGTGCTGATGGGCATGGGTGAGCCGCTCCACAACTACGACCAGACGATGAAGGCCCTGCGCATCCTCACCGACGCGCAGGGACTGGCGCTGAACCCGCGGCGCATCACGCTGTCAACGGTCGGCCTGGTGCCCATGCTCGACCGGCTCGCCGCCGAGCCGGTGATGCCCAACCTCGCCATTTCGCTGCACGCGACCTCCGAGGACCAGCGGGCCTCGCTCGTGCCGTCCACGCGCAGATCTCGCTGCAGGACGTCCTCGACGCCTGCCGCCGCTTCCCGGTGGCCAGGCGCAGCCGCATTACCTTTGAATACGTCCTCCTCGACGGCGTCAACGACACCGCCGACGACGCCGAGCGCCCGGCCCGGCTGCTGGCCGGCATCAAGGCCAAGGTCAACCTGATCCCGCTCAACGCCGCGCCCGGCATTCCGTTCGACCGACCGCCGGACGCGCGCGTCGACCGGTTCGCCGCCATCCTCGCCGACCGCCAGGTGCTGGTGTCGGTGCGCAAGAGCCGCGGGCGCGACATCCGCGCCGCGTGCGGCCAGTTGATCGTCGAACACCAGCGCGGGCGCTCGCCCGCACAGCAGCTGGCGGAAGCGCTGTGACCGTGCGGGAGCCTCTGCGGTGGCTGGCCGTGGGCCTGTTGGCCATTGGCGCCTGGGGATGCGGCACGGGCGAGCCGCGCTCGTTCCGTGAGCTCGTCCGGACCGTCGAGCGCGTGGCCGAGGACGAGCGCGGCACCGCGATCGAGGCCTACATCCGCGCGCATGGCGGCACACCCCTCGTCGAGAACCAGTCGCGCGTCATCTTTCCCGTCCGCGACCGCGACGGCGTGACGCCCCGCATCGTCGGGGACTTCAACAACTGGGCAGCGGGCCCCGGCGGGCAGGGGCAGGACCCCGCGGCCGGCACCCCCACGCGGATCCCGGTACCGACTGGTCCTACCTCGAGGCGTCGATCTACACGAACGCCCGGGCCGAATACGTCCTGCTCTTCCCGAACGAGACGGCCGTCGACCCGCTCAACCCAGGACCGTCCAGTCCGCCGCCGGCCCGCGGTCCGAGGTGCTGATGCCGCAGTGGATCGCACAGCCGGAGCTCGACGCGGCCGGGGCGGTGCCCGCCGGCACGGTCGTGGAGGAATCCATCACGTCCCGCGTCCTCGGCGGCACGCGGCGCGTCTGGTTCTACACACCGCCCGGCTACGACGCGACGGAGGACTGGTACCCGGTTCTCTACGTGCTGGACGGGGGCAACTACGTCGGCCGCATGGAGGTGCCGGCCGTCCTGGATCGGCTGATCGCGCGCAAGGCCATCGAGCCGGTCGTGGCGGTATTCGTCGAGCCGCGCGACCGCCAGAGGGTACTCGCGCAACCAGCGGTGGCGGGCGTTCATGGCGACCGAGCTCGTGCCCCTCGTGGACGGGCGCTTCCGCACGTTTCCAGCACCCGAGAAGCGGGTCATCCTGGGCAGCTCCCTGTCGGGCATGGCGCCGTCGACCTGGCGGTGGAGTATCCGGCCGTCTTCGGCTTGTGCGCCGCGCTGGCGCCTCCGGCGCAGACGCCGACGGTCATCACCAACCAGGCGAAGGGCCAGGACGCGATTCAGGCGGTCAAGTTCTTCATCCTGGCCGGCACCTACGACTCGATGGCCAACGGCGGCCGACGCCTGCGCACCGCCCTCGGCATGGGATCGGGCGCGGTCACCTACCTCGAGGTGCCCGAAGGCCACAGCACCGAAACCTTCCGCGGCCATCTCGACGACGCGCTCAACGCGCTGCTGTCAACGTCCTCCTGACGGCGGTGCGGCGCGGGTGGGCCCGCGTCAGCGCGCGTGCGGGCCGAGCGCCTTGCGGCCGATGTCGCTCCGGTACTGCCGTCCGTCGAATCGCACGCGCGACACGGCTTCGTAGGCGCGCGCGATGGCAGGCTCGAACGCGTGGTCGCGTGCCACGAGCGTCAGCACCCGGCCACCAGCCGTGATGAGATCCGGGCCGCGACCCTTTACGCCCGCGTAGAAGGCGAGCACGTCCGGGCACTCGTGCTCGAGGTGATCGAGGCCCTGGATGCGATCGCCCGTTCGTACTTCCCCGGGATAGCCGGCTGCGGCCAGCACGACCCCGACGGCACACGAGGGTGCCGTGGCGCGGGTACCGGCACCCGACTCACGACTCCCGTCCGTGGGGGCATCCGCGCTCGCAGTCCGACCCAGGTTCCCCTCGGCGGCCGCCATCAACAGCGGCGCGAGCGGGAAATCGAGCAGCGGCAGCACGACCTGCGCCTCGGGATCACCGAAGCGCACGTTGAACTCGATGACGCGGGGGCCGTCAGCGGTGAGCATGAGTCCGCAGTACAGGAAGCCGCGAAACGGCGCGCCCTCGGCAGCCATGCCCGCCAGGACCGGCCGGACGATCTCGCGCTCGATCCGAGCCTGGAGGGCCGCATCCACCAGGGGGCTCGGTGCGAACGCTCCCATGCCCCCCGTGTTGGGTCCCTCGTCGTTGTCGTGGATGCGCTTGTGGTCCTGCGCGGTCAGCAACGTTCGCCAGGCCTCCCCGTCGGCCACCACGAACACGGACACTTCCGGACCGGTGAGGCACTCCTCCAGCACGACGACGTCGCCCGCGGTGCCGAAGGCACGGTTGACCATGGCAGCGCGCACGGCCGCCTCGGCGGCGGCGCGGTCCGGCGCGACGACAACGCCCTTGCCGGCGGCCAGGCCATCGGCCTTCACGACGACGGCCTCGCCAAGGACGCCGCTTCGGATGACGGCCACGGCCTCCTCGGCGGTGGCGCAGACCCGGTGGCGGGCGCTGGGGACGCCGTGGCGCTCCATGAAGGCCTTGGCGAACGCCTTCGAGGTCTCGAGTTGCGCGGCGGCGCGGGTCGGCCCGAAGACGGGACGTCCGATGGCCGCGAACCGGTCGGCGAGCCCGGCGGCCAGCGGCGCCTCCGGGCCGACGACCGTCAGGTCGGCCTTCCACGCGGCGGCCAGGTCGATGGTGGCGTCGAGGTCGGCGAGGTCCAGCGGCAGCGTGTCGATGGTGCGCGCGATGCCGGCGTTGCCGGGGGCGCAGGCGACGGCGGTCACGTCCGGGTCGAGACCGAGCCGCCACGAAAGGGCGTGCTCGCGCGCGCCGGAGCCGAGGACGAGGATGCGCATGGGGTCAGCGGAGGTCGGGTGAATCGCAGCCGCAGGCAGTTTTGGGCAGTGCGTCTAACCGACTTATTTTCAGATGTTTAGAGAAAACACAGCGGGGAGTCGGCGCCGCGGACAGGACCACCGTTCCGCGCCCGGTGTTTGTGGTAGCCTAGCATGCTTGACCTCTACGGTACAGACGATGGCCGTGGGGTCTGCCGTGGGTACGGCGTGCCGTACCCGTAATCCAGGCGGAAAGGGGGTGTTTGCCAATGGCTGAAGTCAAGATTCAGGAAGGTGAGTCGATCGAGAGCGCTCTGCGTCGCTTCAAGCGCAAGGTGCAGCAGGAAGACATCATCAAGGACATCAAGAAACACTCCTTCTATCTGAAGCCGGGTGACAAGCGTCGCGCCAAGCAGGCGCTGGCGCGCAAGCGCAACCGGAAGAAGATGCGCCGGGAGACCGAATAGGCTTGTGGTAACATTCGGCACCTTTTTCCGGGCAGAAGCCCGGTTTTCTGGGCTTACACACACGTCAGAGGACACGGGGCATGGAAATCGCCGAGCGCACGGTCAACGAGGTCACCATTCTCGATCTGAAGGGCAAGATGACCCTCGGCGAGGGTGACGAGTTGCTGAAGGACAAGATCAACAGCCTGCTCGCCGCGGGGCGCAAGAAGCTGTTGCTGAACCTCGAGGGCGTGCCGTACATCGACAGCGCCGGCCTTGGCGAGGTGGTGCGGACCTACACGACGGTGAGCCGGCAGGGCGGAAGCCTGAAGCTGGTGAACCTGACGAAGCGGATCGAAGATCTGCTGTCCATCACGAAGTTGCTGACGGTGTTCGAGACGTTCGACTCGGAGTCCGAGGCCGTTCAGAGCTTCAGCTAGGGTGGAGTCGCGGTCCCAGGTCATGAGCGTGCTCGTCTCGCTCAGGCCGGGTCAGTGGACCAAGAACTTCATTGTGTTCGCGGCGCTGCTCTTCGCGCGCCGCCTGCTCGACCCGGCCGCCGTCGCTCTTGCGCTGGCGGCCTTTTTGATTTTCTGCGCGCTGTCGGGGGCAGTGTACCTGCTCAACGACGTGTCCGATCGGCATGCCGATCGCCAGCACCCGCTCAAGTCGGCCCGGCCGATTGCGTCGGGGGCGCTGTCGGTCGGCTCGGCGCTCACGTGGGCGGCGCTGCTCATCGGTGGAGGCCTGGCCGTCTCGTTCTGGCTCGAACCCTGGTTCGGCCTGGCCGCGGCGGCCTACGTGGCGCTCCAGGCCGTGTATACGCACGCGCTCAAGCACGTCG
Organism: Vicinamibacterales bacterium; assembly: GCA_041394685.1. Lineage (GTDB taxonomy): Bacteria > Acidobacteriota > Vicinamibacteria > Vicinamibacterales > UBA2999 > VFZN01. Next base: position 60,925 of record JAWKHU010000051.1, on the reverse strand, counting down.
TGATTCTGGACGTGATGGCGATCGCGGCGGGCTTCGTCCTGCGGGCGGTTGCCGGGGGGCTGGTGATCCAGGTGCCGGTCAGCGAGTGGCTGCTGGTCTGCACCATCCTGCTGGCGTTGTTCCTGGGGCTGGCCAAACGGCGGCACGAGCTCACGCTGCTCGCCGCCGGGGCCGCCGGACACCGCCGCATTCTGGAGGAGACGACCCGTATCTGCTGGATCAGATGATTGCGGTGGTCGCGGCGGCAACGCTGGTGGCCTACATCATCTACTGCCTGAGCTCCGAGACGGTCGAGCGGTTCGGGACGCACTGGCTGGTGCTGACCGTGCCGTTCCCGATCTACGGCATCTTCCGGTACCTGTACATCGTCCATCGCAAGGACGGCGGCGGGAATCCCTCGGAGATGCTGCTGACGGACCGGCCGCTGCTGGCCTGTGTCGCGCTCTGGAGCCTGGCGGTGGTCACCGTCATCTACCAGCCGTTCGGATCGTGAGTTGATCATGGCGGGAGCGGTCCCGCCTCAAGCGAACGGACGCATGGCACGCTCGACGGTCGCCGTACTGCAGACCTCGCCCGCGACGGTCCTGAAGGACTATCACGAGCTGATGAACCTGGCCGGGTACCAGGACGTTCTCGCGAAGGACGCCGATACCGCGCTCAAGGTCAACATCTCGTGGCATTTCTTCTTCCCGGGCTCGTCCACCACGCCCTGGCAGCTCGACGGCGTGATCCGGGCGCTGCTCGCCGATGGCTACCAGCGCGACCTGCTGCACGCCTGCCACAACCGCACGGTCGTCATCGACGCCCACCTCGGTGAACGGGAGAACAAGCAGGTGGACGTGGTGCGCGCCCACGGCCTGCGCAACATCCACCTCTACGAGGGCGACGAGGCCTGGATCAACATCCGCGATGCCGTCGGCGACCTGACGCGCAAGTTCCTGTGCCTCAACGACGTCTACCCGGACGGGTTCATGATCCCGCGCCGGTTCATCGGCGAGAACATCGTCCACCTCCCCACCGTCAAGACCCACGTCTTCACGACCACGACCGGCGCGATGGAGAACGCGTTCGGCGGCCTGCTCAACGAGCGGCGCCACTGGACGCACCCGGTGATCCACGAGACGCTCGTGGACCTGCTGATGATCCAGAAGCAGGTGCACCGGGGCGTCTTCGCCGTGATGGACGGCACCTTCGCCGGCGACGGCCCGGGGCCGCGGTGCATGGTGCCCCACGTGAAGAACGTCATCCTGGCGAGCGCCGACCAGGTGGCCATCGACGCCGTCGCGGCCCGGATGATGGGCTTCGATCCGCTGTCGATCAAGTACATCCGGCTCGCGCACGACGCGGGGCTGGGCTGCGGTGACCCGCGCGACATCGAGATCGTGGGCGACACGGCGGCCGCCGCCCAGCGGTGGCACTTCACCGGTCCCTTCCGCAAGATGACCTTCGCCGCGCGCATGCAGCACCAGATCTACTGGGGGCCGCTCCGCCGGCCGATCGAGTGGTCGCTCAAGACGGTGCTGGCCCCCTGGGCCTACATGGCCAGCGTCGTGTACCACGACAGCTTCTGGTATCCGCTCAAGGCGAAGCGCCAGATGACGCAGGTGCTCGACAGCCCCTGGGGGCGCCTGTTCGAGAACTGGGAGCACCTGGCGCCTGACGCCGACGGGTTCCCGCAGGTCGGCGAGCAGCCGGCCGCCGTCACGCGGACCGGGATGCGGGCGTTCGTGCAGTCGCTCGGCATCCTCGGCACGTGCCTCAAGGAAGCACCCGAATTCGCCAGCCGGCGGCGGCGTCAGCAGCCGGGCTCGGCCACGCTCCAGTAAGGGAGTTCCATGTCCGATTTCAGCATCCGCTCCGATTCGGTGGACGTCGAGCAGATCATGAAGCAGATCCGCTCGCGCATCGCCGAGAAACGCGGGGTCGACTATACCGAGGAGCAGATCCGCGAGCTCGCCAACGTGCGCCTCGAGAAGTTCCTCGACCCCAAGAACCTCCGCTCGGACCTGCTCGAGCAGTTCCGGCGCAGCCGCCCGGCCATCAAGGTGGACCCGTCCGCCTTCGAGGCGCCGTACGGCTTCGACGACCAGACGCTCTTCACCTCGCACCGCGGCGCGCTGGTCTTCATCCGCAAGCTGCTGCGCCCGCTGCTGAAGCTGTTCTTCAACCCGAACACGCTCAACCAGATCCTGCACACGCAGGCCCAGTTCAACGTCGAGCTGCTCAAGCGCGACGCGTCGCGGCGGCTCGAGCGGGCGGAATGGAACGCCCTGTACTACGAGGTGCTGCACAACCTCGTGCTCGAGACGACGCGGATGAGCATCGAGGTCAAGAACCTGCGGATGCGCGTCGAGTCGCTGTCGAGCCGCCTCGACTTCAGCGAGCGCCGGGTGCGCGCGCTCGAGGGCGTCGTGCAGTACCGGCCCGAGGCCCAGCGCCCGCGCGAACGCCGCGAGCCGCTGCCCGAAGCGGCCGCCGGCGCGGTCACGGAAGGCGCACTGGCCGAGACCCCGGCCGACGCCGAGGGGCGTGCCGACGGGGAGGGCACCGCGCGCCGCCGCCGGCGCCGCCGCCGCGGACGACGCGGAGGCCGTGAGGGCGGGGCGCCGGGCTCGGGCGAATTCGGCGATGCCGCCGCCGACGGCGAGCTCACCTCCGACGAAGCCACGGAAGCGGCCGCTGACGCCGCCGATGCGGACGCCGGGTCCGCGGATCACGACACCGCGCCCCCGGAGGAGCCGCCCACGCCGGATCAGCAGTGAAGGTCGCCATCGTCGTCCAACGCTACGGCGCCGACATCAACGGCGGCGCCGAGCTCCACGCCCGCTATGTCGCGGAGCACCTCGCCCGCCACGTCGAGGTCGAGGTGCTCACCACGTGCGCCTCCGACTACATCACCTGGCGCAACGAGCGGGCGGAAGGCCAGGAGACGGTCCACGGTGTCCCCGTGCGCCGGTTCCCCGTGTCCCGTGAGCGCAACCCCGAGGAGTTCGCGGCCTGCTCGGCCCGCGTCTTCACGCGCGCGCACTCGGTGCGGGACGAACTCGCGTGGCTCGACGCCGAAGGCCCGACCAGCCCGGCGCTCATCGAGTTCATCCGCGCGCACGAGCAGGCCTACGACTTCTTCGTCTTCTTCAGCGTGCGCTACTACCACGCGTACCACGGCGCCCGCGCCGTGCCCGGCAAGGCGATCCTCGTGCCGACGGCCGAGCGCGACGCCGCGGTCGGCCTGGGCGTGTTCGGGCCCATCTTCCGCGGTGTCCGCGCCATCATGTACAACTCGATGGAGGAGCGGGCCCTCATCCAGGCCGTTTCCAACAACGGCCACGTGCCGGGTGTGGTCGTCGGCGTCGGGTCCGACATCCCCGACCGGAACGAGCCCGCGCGGTTCCGGCAGAAGTTCGACTTCCCGCACCGCTTCGCCGTGTACGTCGGCCGGATCGACGAGAACAAGGGCTGCCGCGAGCTGTTCGACTTCTTCGAGAACTACTCGGCGTCGCTGGTGGACGGCCTGCACCTCGTGCTCATCGGCAATCCCGTGATTCCGGTGCCACGGCATCCGCGCATCCATCACCTGGGGTTCGTGTCGGACCAGGACAAGTTCGACGCGATCGCGGCGGCCGAGGTCCTGGTGATGCCGTCCTACTTCGAGCCTGTCGATGGTGGCACTCGAGGCATGGGCCCTCGGCCGTCCCGTGCTGGCCAATGCGGCCTGCGACGTGCTGCAGGGACAATGCCTGCGCAGCAACGCGGGCCTCTTCTACGGGAATTTCCTCGAGTTCTTCGAGACGCTCCGGACGCTCGACGGGAATCCCGCGCTCGCCGCGACGCTCGGCCGCAACGCCGCCGCTACTTCGAGCAGCACTACAGCTGGCCCGTCATCGAGCGCAGAGTAGCGAGGATGTTCGAGCGGCTGCAGCAGCAGCCGGCGACGCACGTGATGGAGCGGATACCCGGCTGGTGGTCCAGGCGGCGTGCGACGCTGGCGGGCGCCGACGAGGTCGTCTCGCACCTGCCCCGGGGCGCCGCTCGCGAGGTTCCGGCCGAACGGCTCACCGAGCCGACGCCGCGGAGCCGTCCCGCGCGACCATCCACGTCTGCCCCGACTCCGTCCCCGGCCGTTGACCGCCGTGGGGCACAGCCCCGGTCCGATGCGGGCGTGCAGGCGTCGTCCGGCGCACGCCGGCCAGCCGGCCGCGACGGCGGCCGTCGCTCATCCGGCTCACGCGGCGGCCAGCCGCGCGCGGAGACACGGCAAGACCGCGGCTCGGACGCCCGCCGTCCCCGTCAGGCGGCAACGCCGCCACCGCCAGAGACCGAGTCGGCGCCACCCGCCGAGCGCCAGACGGGATCGGCTAACGGCGAACGACAGCCCGGATCCGGCAGCGGCGATCGCCGCCGCCGACCCATGCGCGGCCGCCGCCGGCCCGGGGGCCCGCGATGACCAAGCCCGCCGTCCACCAGGTGCTGGCGACGCTCGGGTGCGGCGACGCGATCGGCAACGAGGTCCTGGGCATCCAGCGCGTCCTCCGCGCGGAGGGCTACGACTCCGAGATCTTCGTCGAAACCGCGGATTCCGCACCGGAGCACCTGACCGAGGACTACCGCGACCTGCCGGACGCCAGTCATCCGGACCACATCCTGCTCCACCACTTCTCGCTCGGCTCGCGGGCGTCCCGGCTGGCATACGCACTGCCGGACCGGATGGCGCTCGTGTACCACAACATCACGCCTCCCGAGTGCTTCATCGACGTGCACCCCCGGCTGGTGCAGCTCTGTTTCCTCGGCCGGCGGGAGCTCGGGTTCTACGCCGACCGCTGCGAGCTCGGGCTGGGCGACTCCGAGATACAACCGCCAGGAGCTGGCGGCGCTCGGCTTCCCGCGCACCGACGTCCTTCCCGTGGTGCCCGACTTCTCGCACCTCGCCGGCACGCCCAACTTCATGCAGGCCGGTGCCTTCGACGACGCCTTCGTCAACGTCCTGTTCGTCGGCCGCACCATTCCCAACAAGCGGCTCGACGACGTCATTCGCTTCTTCCACGCGTACAACCGCTACTTCAACCCGCGGTCCAGACTGCTGCTGGTGGGCTCGCACGCCGGTTTCGAACGCTATGTGTCGATGCTGCAGGACATGGTCGACCGCCTGCGCATCGCCAACGTGCACTTCCTCGGCCACGTGAGCAACGACGAGCTCGCCGCCTACTACGAGCTGGCCGACGTCTTCCTCTGCGCGAGCGAGCACGAGGGCTTCTGCGTGCCGCTGGTGGAGTCGTTCCACATGGGTGTCCCCGTGCTGGCATACGCCGCGGCAGCGGTGCCCGGCACCATGGACGGCGCCGGCATCCTCTACGACACCAAGGATCCGCTGCGTGTGGCGGCCCTCATCGACATGGTCGTCAGCAACCCCGACATGGCCGCGCGCATTGTCGCGGGTCAGGACGCGGCACTGAAGCGCCTGGAAGCGAAGGACTTCGCCGGTACGCTGATGCGCTTCGTCGATACCATCCACCGGGCGCCGCGCCGCGAGCACCCGCCGGTGGACCCGGACTTCTGGGCGCAGGTGACCGAGGCCGAGGAGATGGACGAGCTGCGGCCGTTCCGCCCCGCCGCTTTCCAGGCGCTCCCGAAACCGGGCGATCCCGCCACCGCATCGACCGCGGAGCCGGGGACGCCATGATCGTCAACCAGTGGGTACCGGCGGCACACCGGGGCGATGCCGTCGGCGACTCGGCCCGCCGCGTCCGCGACCTGCTGCGCGGCATGGGCCATCAGGCCGACCTCTTCGCCCTCACGATCGACGACGACCTGCACGGGGACGTCCTGCCGTTCGCCGATCCCGCCGCGCGCGGCGGCGACCTCACGATCTTCCATTTCGCGCTCGTCTCGCCGATGACGGCGGAGTTCGCACGGCTGCCCCGGGGGCGCGTCCTCCAGTACCACAACGTCACGCCCGCGCACTTCTTCGCCCCGTGGGACACCGGCATGTTCCGGCTCGCGGGTCTCAGCCGCGAGGACCTGGGCCGGCTGGTGGGCCACACGGACGTGGCGCTCGGCGACTCGGAATACAACCGGCTCGAGCTCGAGCAGCTCGGCTTCACCAACACCGGTGTCTTCCCGATCGCGGTGGACCTCTCCCGGATCACGGCGCCGATCAGGCGTCCAGCGCTGGAGGCGGTGCTCGACGACGGGCTGCAGAACTTCCTCTTCGTCGGCCGCATCGCGCCCAACAAGAAGGTCGAGGACATCATCCGCCTGGCCGAGCACTACAAGCGCTACGTGGACGAGCGCTACCGCTTCATCTTCGTCGGACGGACCGATGGCGTCCCCCGGTACCACAACATGGTGCGGGCCCTCATCGCCGAGTTCCAGATGCCGCCCGACCGGTTCCTGTTCACCGGCCCGGTGCCGGACGAGGAGCTGGCGGTGTACTACCGGACGGCCAGCGTCTACATCTCGCTCTCGGAGCACGAGGGCTTCTGCGTCCCGCTCCTCGAGGCCATGGCCGCCGACGTCCCCGTGCTCGCCTACGCCTCGTCGGCCGTTCCCGACACGCTGGGCGGAGCGGGGGTGATGTTCGAACCCAAGGACCTGGAGTTCGCCGCCGAGCTGCTCTGCGAGCTGGCGTTCGACGAGTCCCTGCGCGCCCGCGTGATCGCGGGGCAGCGCCGGCGGCTCGAGGACTTCGGAGACGCGCGCATCACGCGCGAGCTCGATCGCCTGCTCACGCAGGCCGGGGCCGCGCCGGAGACCGCATCGTGAAGATTGCTTTCATCGTTCAGCGCTACGGCGCCGAGATCCTGGGCGGTTCGGAGTATCACTGCCGCCTGATCGCCGAGCGGATGGCCGCCGCGCGCCACGACGTCGAGGTCCTGACGACCTGCGCCCGCGACTACATCACCTGGAAGAACGAGTACCCCGAGGGGACCGACCGCATCCGCGGCGTCACCGTGCGCCGCTTTGCCAACGCGAGGACGCGGGACATCGCCCGCTTCAACGAGTACTCCGACTGGATCTTCCACAACCCCCACACCCGCGACGACGAGATGCGGTGGCTGGAAGAGCAGGGGCCGTGGTGCCCCGCCCTGCTGGAGTACCTCAACCGCCATCACCGCTCCTACGACGTCCTGGTCTTCTTCACGTATTTGTACGCGCCCACCGTGCTCGGGCTCGGGGTTGACCCCGGCCGGAGCATCCTGGTGCCGACCGCCCACGACGAGCCGGCCATCCACCTGGGCCTCTACCGCGAACTCTTCGCCCAGGCGACGGCCGTCGCCTTCAACACGGAAGTCGAGAAGCACTTCCTGAAGACCACGTTCGACATGCGGCTCGTTGCCGAGGAAACCGTGGGCTGCGGTGTGGACCTGCTGCAGGACGAGCCGCTGCTGGCCACCGAGGAGCCCGAGGACGAGGAGGAGGCCCACAAGGCGCTGCCGCCCCACCTGCGCGCGCGCGGCACGCAGTTCCGGCGCCGGCACCGCCTGCACGGCCAGTTCCTGCTCTACGGCGGCCGGATCGACGCGGGGAAGGGCTGCGAGGAGCTGATCGAGTACTTCACCAGCTACAAGGAGATGGGCGGCGACGCCACGCTGGCGCTGATGGGCGTCAAGCTGATGCAGCTGCCCGAGGTGCCGTGGGTGAAGTTCGCCGGCCTGCTGTCGGAGCGCGAGCGGCTCCAGGCCCTCGAGGCCGCCACCGTGGTGGTGGTGCCGTCACCCTTCGAGAGCCTTTCCCTCCTCGCGCTGGAAGCGATGGCCGTCGGCACGCCGGTGCTGTGCAACGCGCGGGCCGAGGTGCTGGTGGACCACTGCCACAAGAGCAACGCGGGGCTCTACTACCAGGACCGCGACGAGTTCATCGAGTGCACCAACCTGCTGCTGTCGGACGACCGCCTGCGCGAGCGGATGGGCCGGAACGGCCGCGAGTACGTGCGCCGGAACTACCGGTGGGACGTCATCATGCAGAAGTACGACCGCCTGACGTCGGCGCTGCGGCCCTGACGCGGGGCCAGGAGGGGCGGGCCGCCCGTGACGGCCGCCCGCCCTCCCGTCATCTCAGCGCTGGGCCTCGTTGGTGGACGAGGCCGGTGACGCTGGCGGCTGGGTCAGCAGCGCGTTGAACACCATCTTAAACGTGCCGTGCGTCTGGTCGCGGTTCTGGGCGCGGAAGCCCAGGAGCACGACCTTGCCGTCCCCGTGCTTCACGGACACGGCGGCCGCCTTCTTTGCGATGACGTCCTCGCCGAGGAGCCAGCCGCTCTGCAGCACGTCCCGATCGACGTAGGTGGACAGGATCGCCACGTCCTGGCTGCGCTCGGTGCTGGTCACTTCGTACACCTGGCTGCCGGCCAGGAACAGCGCCAGGCCGTCGGCGGGCATGCCGTAGGCGAGCGGATCGGCGTTGTCGAAGTGCACCCGGAGCGTCGAGCCCGGTGACCAGAACTCCTTGCCCGGCAGGCCGGCCACCACGTTGCGCAGCGGCAGTCCGAAGCGCTGAATGGGCAGGTCTCCTGCCTGCGCGAAGGTGAGCAGGGTCCCGCCCTTCTCGACGAACGCCTCGAGCGCCTTCACACCCTCGGCGCCGAACCCGCTCCGGAAGTCGGGCGGCGTGGACTCCTCGCGATTGCCGCCGCCGCCACGTCCGCCACCGCCGCCCGCCTGGCGGTCGCCCGTCATGGCGGCCACCGAGTCGGCCGGGAGGATGATCACGTCGTAGCTGGCTTCGAGCCCGCCCTTCTTCAGCTCGGCGTCCATCAGCGTCGTGTACGGGACGTCGAACTGCTCGAACATCAGACGCGTCCACCCTTCGTCCATGTTCCCGCCACCGTAGCGCTGGAACATGGCGATCCGCGGCTTCTTGATGTCGTAGGCGCCGGTGGTCACCGGCGCGGTGAGCGCGGCGAAGTCGACGCCCGTGCGCTCCGCGATCCCGGCGTAGTCGCCGGCGGGGACGAGGAAGTCACCGGCGCGGACACGACCGTCCGGCGTCGCGCGGCTGGCCCGGCGCACGGACACGCCCTGGTCGAGCAGCAGGAACACGGCGCGGAAGCTGTCGTTCAGCCGGCCGTCGAGGACGTAGCCGGCCTTGGCGCCTGACGCCACCGTCCCCTTCAGCGGCACCGGCGACGACACCTTGGCCATCGAGGCGGATACCGCGACGCCGATCGGCTCGGTGCGCACGCCCATGAACTCGCCGAGCGTGTCGGTGGACATGTCGTACGGACGGATGGGGTTTCCCTCGAGGTCGCGGGTGTAGGTGTTGTCCGGGTAGAAGGTGCGGCCCACCATCCAGCGCACCAGGCCCATCTTGGGCTGCGCCATCGAGAGCACGTAGGAGCCAGGGCCGAAGAACTTGCCCTCCGCGACGAACTGTTCCTTCAGCTGCATCACCTCGACGCCCGAGTCGAGGAACATGTTGACGAGCTTCTTCGCGGTCAGGGGGTCGTGCTGGTCGGCAGGGATGACATAGGCCTTCACCGCGGCCTCGGCCCCGCGTGCCGTCTGCCGGCTCGCCTTCAGGTACATGTTGCGCAGGACGGTCTCGCGGTTGCGGGCCGGCAGGTCCGCCATCGACCACGCCACGATGTTCTGGTTGATGACGATGTCGCGGACGCGCCACCAGCCGCCTGGCCAGACGCTCGGCATCGTCGTCTGCGACTCTACTCCGGCAGTCCGCGGGCGCCACCCTTCAGCTGGTCGGGGTGGATGAAGACGGGCGTCGCCAGCCGGGCACTCGCCGACTCGTTGAGCATGCCGGCGATGTTGTGGAAGGGCGTGATCCAGTGGAAGCCCATGTGGCCCCAGCCCGAGTAGATCGCCGCGCCGATGACGCCCCGGCGGTCGGCGGCCTCGAGCTTGTTCCCCATGTGCGCGCCGAAGAGCGACATCTCCCGCCACACCAGCGGGTCCGCGTCGGGACGGATCGGCTCGGCGGCAGGGATGGCAGGCGCGCGTTGCCGCCGCCCATCTGGTGATGGTCCATGTAGGCCTGCGGCACCCAGTCGCGGTACATCAGCTTGCCGATCAGCTTGGACTCGGGCAGGTTGAGCGCGAACCCGTCGCGGTTGTTGTCGTGTCCCGCGTACTTCTGGTAGAGCGACGGCGGGCCCGATCCTTCGCACTGGTGCCCACGTCTTCTATACCAGTCGGCCACCATCTGCGTGCCGTCGGGATTCACCGACGGCAGCACGATGTCGATGACGTTGTCGAGGATGCGCATGGCCTCCTCGTCGGTCCGCGTCACGACTCGTGCACGAACTGCGCGGCGGTCTGGGCGGCGGCGACTTCGGTCGAGTGCAGCCCGAAGCTCTGGATGACGACCGCCTTCCCCTGCTGGATGATCCGCTCGATCTCCGCCTCCGGCACGCCGCGCGGGTCGGCCAGCTTGGCGTTCATCTCGCGGTACTGATCCAGCTTTGCCAGGTTGGCCGGCGACGAGATGAAGAGGGCGATGTAGGGCCGCCCCTCACTCGTCTTTCCCAGCTCCACGAGCTTCATCCGGTCGGAGCCCTTGGCCAGCACCTGGTAGTACTCGTGCAGCTTGTCCCACCCGGCCAGCTTGCGGTCGGCGCCCATCTCGAAGCCGAAGAACTGCTGGGGGGACGGGAGCGAAGGGGTCTGCGCCGCGGCGGGCGCGCCCAGGACGGGGAGGAAGACGGCCAGCGCCCAGAGCAGGCAGATCTGGCGGGTCCAGCGTAACGTTCTCATCGGTACTCCTTCGATGATGCGCCTCCCGCACGGGGAACGCGGGGAAGGCGGCATCTTACCGCTCCGGAGGGCGCGGACGCCCATCCAAATCACGGATGGGCTCGATTGGCGGAAGGCGGGGTTCAGTCCGACTCGGAGCCGACGGGTTCGAGCTCGTCCCCCGCGGGGTCGCCCGACACGCCCGCGTCCGGACCACCCGACGCGCCGGACTTCTTCCGACGCGGGCGGATGTCGTACCGCTTGATCATCTCGTTCAGCGTCGTCGGCTTGATGCGGAGGAGCTCGGCCGCGCGCTTCTGGACGCCACCCGCGGCATCGAGCGCCGACTCGATCCACTGCCGCTCGTAGGCGGCCGTGACCTCCTTGAGGGAGACGCCCTCGACGGGCATCACCACGTGCGGGAGCTGGTACCGGGGACTGCGGCGGACGTGTTCGGGAATCCGGTCGGCGCCGATCCGCGTGCCGGTGCTCAGCACCACCGCCCGCTCGATGACGTTCTCGAGCTCGCGGACGTTGCCCGGCCAGTCGTACTCCATCAGCTGGTCCAGGGCGTCCGGCGCCAGCTCGAGCGGCGGGCGGCCGTTCTCCTCCGCGTACTTCTCCAGGAAGTGCTGGACGAGCAGCGGCACGTCGTCGCGCCGCTCGCGGAGCGCGGGCAACTCGATGCTGATCACGTGCAGGCGGTAGAAGAGGTCCTCGCGGAAGCGGCCATCCTCCATCTCGCGCTTCAGGTCCACGTTGGTGGCGGCGATGATGCGGACATCGACCTTGATCGTCTCCATCCCGCCGAGGCGCATGAACTCGCGCTCCTGCATGACGCGGAGCAGCTTGGCCTGCGTCTCCATCGGGATGTTGCCGATCTCGTCGAAGAAGATGCTGCCCTTGTCGGCGAGGTCGAAGAGCCCCTTCTTCGGGTAGACGGCGCCGGTGAAGGCGCCCTTGACGTGGCCGAAGAGCGTGGACTCGAGGAGGTCCGGCGGCAGGTTGCCGGAGTTGACCGTGACGAACGCCTTGTCGGACCGGGACGAGTTGCTGTGGATGGCGCGCGCCACCAGCTCCTTGCCGGTGCCGCTCTCCCCGGTGATGAGGATGGTGGATCGGCTCGGCGCGGCCTGCGCGATCAGCTCGAAGACCTGGACCATCCGCGGGCTGCGGCCGATGATGCCCGAGAACTTGTGGTGCCGGCGCGCGGCGTCGCTCTTGAGGTGCGTGTTCTCCTCGCGGAGCCGGCGCTGCTCGGTGGCGTTGCGCAGGACGACCAGCACTTCGTCGTTCTTGAACGGCTTGGTGATGTAGTCGAACGCCCCCAGCTTCATGGCCCGGATGGCGGTGTCCATCGACGCGTAGGCGGTGATCATCAGGACCGGGAGGCCCTCGTCCTGCTTGCGGAGCTCTTCGAGCACCTGCAGGCCGTCCATGCCCGGCATCATCACGTCCACGATCACCGCGTCGAAGGGCAGCGACCGGGCCAGGTCGAGGCCCTCCTGCCCGGACGAGGCCAGCCGCACCGCATACCCCTCCCGTTCGAGGAGGGTCTGCAGGATCTCCCGCATGATCTCTTCGTCGTCGATGACGAGGACAGCACCATTCCGCCGCATAGAGAACGCTCCGGCGCTCCGGGGGGGCCCGGCGCCTTACATGGCCGCCAGATGCGCGTCGGCCTGCGGCATCTTGAAGCGCAGGACGAACCGCGTGCCCTGTCCGGGGGCACTCTGGCACTGAATTGCAGCGTCGTGCTCGCGCACGATGCCGTAGGTGATCGACAACCCGAGGCCGGTGCCCAGGCCGATGGGTTTGGTGGTGAAGAACGGATCGTAGATGCGATCCAGGTGCTCGGGGGCGATGCCGCTGCCGGTGTCCGACACCTCGACCACGGCGTCTTCGCCCTCGAGTCGCGTCGCGATCGTCAGCCAGCCGCCACTGGGCATGGCGTCGCGCGCGTTGAGGAAGAGGTTGAGGAAGACCTGCTGGAGCTTGAACTCGTAGCCGACGGTGGGCACGCTGCCGGCCGCCAGCTCCCGCCGGATCTTGACGCGTCCCTTGTCGAACTGGTGCTCGAGCAGGGACAGCACGTCGCCGACAACCGCATTGAGGTCCACCCGCGACCGCTCGGACGCGTCGGCGGCGTTGGTCCGGGACAGGTGCAGGAGCCCGTTGACGATGCGGGCCGCGCGGAACGTCTGCTTCTCGATCTTCTCCAGGATGGCCGTCCGCGGATCCTGGGGATCGGCGCTCTCGAGCAGCATCTGCGTGTAGCTCGAGATGCCGGTCAGCGGCGTGTTGACCTCGTGGGCCACGCCTGCGGCCAGCACGCCGAGCGAGGCCATCTTCTCCGAGATCCGCAGCTGCTCCTCGAGCTGGGTCCGCTCGGTGATGTCCTCGAAGATGACGATGCTGCCCGAGGCCGTCGTCGCGGGCCCGGTGGGCTGGAGCGGGACGGTCGTGATGTTGGCGAGCAGCCGCACGCCCTCCCGGGAGCCACGGCCCGTCATCGGGACCCGGAACGCCGATGCGCCCTCGGGGTGCTCCTGAATCTGCTGCCGCAGGACGCGCACGACCGAGGCGTCGAAGAGGTCGCCCATCGGGCGGCCGAGCGCGTCGGCACGCGCCGGGCCGTACATGCGCTCCAGCGCCTGGTTCCATCGAACGATGCGCTCGTCCAGCCCCACGACCACCAGGCCGTCGTCGAGCGATTCGAGGATGTTCTCGTTGAACGACCGCAGCCGGTCGAGCTCGACGGCCTTGAGGTGAAGCTGCCGGTAGAGGCGGCCGTTCTCGATGGCCACGGCGGCCTGGCTGGCGACGGCCGTCACCAGGTGGAGGTCTTCGCTCGTGAGCGGCTCACCGCTGTGGCGCCGCCCGAGCAGCAGCGCGGCCACGGCCGTGCCCTGGGCCATGCAGGGGACGAAATAGTAGAGGCCGATGTCGCGCCAGAAGTCGATCTCCTCGACCGCGATGCGGGCTGCGGCGAGCGGCTCGTCGAGCCTGACCGTCTGCCCGAGGGCGAGGCGCCGTCCGATGGCCGAGGTCGTCAGGAGACGCGGCACGCGATCCTCGACGCCTGCCACGTGGAGCACCTCGAACTGGCCGCGCTCGTCCGCCAGCATGAACGCCATGGCGTCCACCTCGATGGTCTCGCCCACGCGGGTCACGAGCCGTTCGGCCAGGCGGTCGAGCACGAGGTCGGCGTTGAGGTCGCGCGCGAAGGCGACGAGCGCGCGCCGGTAGTCGTAGCGGTCCCGGTAGAAGGCCCGGTCGATGGCGCGCTGCAGGCCGTCCTTCACCGGCTTGGCCAGCAGGATGACGACGACGGTCGCGAGGAACGCGATGACCCAGCGGTGTTCCGACTCGCTCTGGATGAACGAGCCGCCAGAGGCGCGCAGGATCAGGACGAAGAGCGCGACGCTCGCGGCCGCCGCCGAGGTGTAGACGAGCAGGCGCTTGAGGATGATCTCGACGTCCATCAGCCGGTAGCGGACGATCGCCGAGGCGAAGGCCACCGGGATGAAGCCGAGCGGGACGGCCGAGAGCTCCATCGGGAGCGAGGGCGCGACGCCGAACGCGAACGGCACGGCGTAGCCCAGCGCGAACGGCATGGCGCCGAGCGCCGTGCCCCAGACGATCCACCGCAGTTGGCGCCGCGCCGTCACCGACCGCGAGCGGGCCAGCGCGCGGAAGAGGACGGCGAGACCGCCGGTGAGGAACACGGCCAGGTAGAGCAGCTCCAGGCGATCGAGGAGCGACACGAGGCGGACGAAGTAGTCCGGGTCGATGGCGGCGCGGAAGAGCGCGAGGGCCCGCGTCAGGCCCAGGACGGCGGCCGGCAGGTACACGGCCGGCAGCCACCGCTCGAGCAGCGCCGCATACCCTTCCTTGTGCGGGCGCTCGGGGAACACCAGCGCGAAGTGCAGGAAGAGGGGCGGCAGCAGTAACAGCGCCACGACGTCGGCCCAGTAGAAGGCCCAGTCGACGCGATCGAGCCGGCCGCTGAACGAGAAGGTCATCACGCCGTAGAACGCGACGCACAGCCAGAAGAAGTGGAGCGTCGCCTGGTCGGCGGGACGGCGGAACCGGACCGAGGCCCCCACCAGCAGGGTGAAGATGCCCACGGCCGCCAGCAGGTAGTACAGCAGGCCCGCGCCGTCGGGCAGGGGATCGAGCTGGACCTGCGCGACCTCGCGCGAGCCCAGCCGGAGGAGTGTGTAGACGTGCCGTTCTCCGGGCTCCGCACGCTGCTGCAGGAGCAGCACGTCGGCCCGGGCCTCGACAGGCTGGTTGTCCACGGCCAGCAGGATGTCGCCCGGCCGGACACCCGCGCGGTCGGCCGCCGACGGCACGGCCACCTCCGCCGCCACGACGCCCGCGGCACGCTCGACCCAGAGCACCCCGTCCTCGACCTCGGTCGACGTGGCGCGTGACGCCACGTTCGCCAGGCCGAACACGAGCAGGCACACCGTGACCACGACAGGGAGGGCGGTATGCCGCCAATCCTGGCTGCTTGCGGGGCCGGTGGGGGGCAGCGGCTCGGAGAAGAACCGGGAGTCGGAGTTCAAGACAGTTATTCCAGGGCTTGTGGGCAGCAAACCGTATACCAGCGCCGCCCCTGGGCGGCAAGCCCTAAATCATTGAATCAAAGACACTTCCACTCGAAACCACGCGCGGAACCGAGCCATGGTCCAATAACCCGTTCGGCTTGATTCAAAAAACCGGATACACCGGCCGCGGTCTAGAAGCGCACGGTCAGGCCACCCACGATGCGCTTGGGCGGGCGGACGACGAGAATCTCGTCGTAGACGGAGGCCGTGGACGTGCCTTCGTAGAACATGTTGCGCACGGCCACCAGCATCTCCCAGTGGGAGCGCAGGAAGCCCATGAAGGGCAGCGCTTGGTTGACCTGGAGCTCGAAGCGGCCGTCCAGGCCGCGCGTCTCGCCGGCGTCGTGCGCCTTGATGAATGCGCTGTTGATCCGGTAGAGGACGACGACCCGCGTGGCCGTCTGCGGCACCTCGGCCTCGACGGTGGTGCGCACGTCGTGAATGCGCTCCAGGTCCGGCCCGTGCAGGGCGACCGGGACGGTCCGGCGCAGCCGCGCCGCGTCCGCCGCGGGAGCCGGACCCACCCACCGCGCCGCCGCGAGCGAGTAGTCGACGGTGCCGCGGATGTGGCTGGTCAAGGACTGGGACACCGTGACGCCGACGCCCGTGACCGAGGCATCACCGGCAGCTCCCACGTAGTAGTGGCCCAGGTCCTCGGCCGCTCCGTCGGCGGCACGCATGCCGAAGATCGTCACGAGCTGGTCGTCGACGCTCTGGCGGAAGGCGCGCACGCCGAGGGTGGCGCCCGCGACGTCGTGCTCGAGGCCGCCCTCGTAGTGGTTGACGCTCTGCGTGCGGAAGCCGTCCCGCGTCAGCGGCGAGAAGGTGCGCTGCGGCGGCAGCCACGAGGCGCGGGTCGGCGGCAGGAACTCCTGCGCGCCCGGGGCCGACACCTGCCGGGTGGCCAGCCCGCTCAACCGCCAGGCGGGGTGCACCACATAGGTGGCGCTGACCGTCGGGCTGAAGAGCGAGGGGTCGGTGAGGTAGTCGTAGTGCGCGTAGGTGGCGCCGAGGCCGACGGTGAGCGTCCGGCCGATGGTCCACTCGTCGAACCCGAAGACCGAGCCCACGTTCCGCGCCGTGTCGGGCACGGCCGCCAGCGCCGCGGCGTTGCCACCCTGATAGCGCTGCAGGCTGTAAGACATCCCGGCGTGGTAGCGGTGGGGCGTGTTGGGGCGGGCGCGGTAGCTGCCCGACACGATCCACGAGTCCAGGTCCCCCTGGTTCATCGCGGCACGCACGGCCCAGTCGCCATGGTCGCCCACGTTGGACCCGACCGAGAAGAACGCCACGTTCCGGGTCCGGTCCACCCCGAGCAGATCCGCCGGGCTGTCGAAGGCGCCCGTGGTCAGGAGGTCCACCTGCCCGTCCAGCGAGATGTCCGACAGCAGCGAGCCGGCCATCCGCGCGGAGGTCTCGACGGCGCGGCCGATGAACTCGAACGGGTCGGTGAAGGAGAAGTCGTTGGAGCCGGTGGACGCCACGCTCGTCTCGGCGTCCCGGAGGATGCTGCGCTTCAGCCGCCTGAGGTGCCACGCCAGCGAGGTCTCGCTGCGCTCCGAGTCCACCTCCTCGCCTGGGAGGCCGGGCGCGGCCATGCCGGCGCCGGCCAGGACGGGCATGTGGCCGTCGGCCTCGCGGTGAATGGTGAACGAGGAGTCGGTGCGCCCTGACGGGCGGACGTCCACGACGGTCCCGCGGACGGCCACGTAGCCCTCGCGGTGGGCCCGGAGCAGATACGGACCGGGCGGCACGCTGAGGGTGAAGCGCCCCCGGGCGTCCGACACGTCGAACGCCGTCGTCGAGCCCAGTGCAGAAATGACCACCCCCTCCACCGGCGTCCCGTCGTCGTCGCGGACGCGGCCGACGATTTCACCGGTGGCGGCCATGGCCTCACCCGTGGTCGCCGAGGCGACCACCGGGGCGTAGGCGGGCTGTCGAAGGGGTGGCTGGGCGTGGGCAGAGTCCGGACCGGCTGCCAGCAGGCAGACGGCCAACGCCGGAATGGTCAGGCGACCGTGGATGCCCATGCACATGTCTCGGGACCGCCCCCGGGCGCTAGGGGGCGGTCCGGAAGCGGAACCTCTAGTTTACGACGCTTTCACCTCGAACGGCACGTCGCGGCTCAGGACCTTGCCCGACACCTTGTCCGTGATCTTGATGGCGAGCCGGTACTGGCCTTCGCCGAAGCTGGTCAGGGGCACCGTGATGCCGCCGGGCACGGGGAACTTGGCCGGGTCGAACTGCGGCGGCAGGTTCTCGGCGCTGATCGTCTGGGGGTTGGTCTTGTTGAAGAACTTCTCCCCCTCCCCTTCCTTCTTGTGGAACTCGTACTCCATGACGATGTTGGGCTTGCCGGCGGAGTCGAGGCCCGCGTTGTAGACCTGGAAGAAGATCGAGAGCTCCTCGCTCTTGCCGAACGCCATGTCGTCGGCGGGCACCAGCTCCTGGGCGCCGAACACGAAGGGACGCTCGCGCGACTCGTCGGCGCTGATGGGCGCCGACAGCATGTTCACCTTGTCGGTCACCAGGACGGAGCTCGTGTTGAGCTCGCCGTTCATGAAGTTGGGCACTTCGATCTGCTGCTTGAGGACGCCCACCTTCGCCACCTGATCCTTGGGCGCCTTCTCGGGCAGGCGCTCCTTCATGGCGATGTAGACGTCGTAGGTGCCGGGGGCGGCCATGAAGACGCGGTGCAGCACGCCGCTGGCGAGCTGCTGCTGCGTGACGAAGTGGATGTCGTCCCAGGGATACTCCACCTTCTTCGCCTTCGGGTCGGGTTCCTTGGACGGGTCGACCACGCGGATGTACAGCGCGGCGCTCGCCTGCGGCGCACCGGTCACGTCGAGCACGAACGGCACGAAGGTGCGCTCTTCCTGGGACTTGAGGAAGTACGGCGTGATGGACATCTGGATGTCCGTGGGAGCAGCCTCGCCCGCCATGACGCCGTCCACGAGCTTCACGACCTGCTCGATTTCGCGCTGCTCTTCCTTGCTGCGCTTCTTGGTGTCCGGCTTGGCGGACTGCGCCAGTGCGAAGGTGCCCGAAAAGGCAACCGCCACGGCGAGTGCCACAACACGTCGAATGACCATCATCACGTTCTCCTGGAACTTGTCCCCGTGCATCAACCCTGAACCTCGAATCATAGGAAGCGGCGCCATGTCATGTCAATCCGGGCAACGCGTTCTGATTGTTGAGGTTGTGGGCTGCCGTACCGCAGGCCGCGCCTATAATCGACCGCGGATGAAACCGGATGACGTGCTGGTCATCGTGCTGGCGGGCGGCGTCGGCGAGCGGCTGGCCCCCCTCACGCGCGATCGGGCCAAGCCCGCCGTCTTCTTCGGCGGGCCCTACCGCATCATCGACTTCGTCCTGAGCAACTGCATCAACTCGGGGCTCAGGCGCGTCTACATCGCCACCCAGTACAAGTCGCTGTCCCTCAACCGCCACATCCGGCAGGGCTGGAGCATCGTGTCGGAGGAGCTCGGGGAGTTCATCGAGATCCTGCCTCCGCAGAAGCGCGTGGGCGAGCAGTGGTACCAGGGCACGGCCGACGCTGTCTACCAGAACCTCTACTCCATCATCCGCGAGGAGCCCCGCTACGTCGTCGTCCTTGCCGGCGACCACGTCTACAAGATGGACTACCTCAAGATGCTCCGCTTCCATCAGGAGCGGAACGCGACCGTCACGCTGGCCGCGATCGAGGTGCCCGTCGAGGACGGCCGCCGCTTCGGCATCGTCGCCGTGGACGAGCAGGACCGCGTCACCAGCTTCCTCGAGAAGCCCGCAGACCCGCCGCCCATGCCCGGGCACCCGGGGCTGGCGCTGGCCTCGATGGGCATCTACGTCTTCAACAGCGACGTGCTGATGCGGGCGCTGGAGAAGGACGCCGCCGACCCCGCCAGCAAGCACGACTTCGGGCGGAACATCATTCCTGCTCTCATCACCGCCGGCAGCACCTACGCCTACGCCTTCTACGACGAGAACAAGAAGGCGGCGAAGTACTGGCGCGACATCGGGACGCTGGACGCCTACTTCGACGCGAACATGGACCTCTGCCGCGTCAACCCCGAGTTCAACCTGTACGACCCCGAGTGGCCCCTGCGCACCTACATGCCGCCGGCCCCGCCGGCGAAGTTCGTCTTCGCCGAGTCGTGGCGGCGCGGCGAGGCGCTCGACTCGCTCATCTCGCACGGGTGCATCGTGTCGGGCAGCCAGATCATCGGCAGCATCCTGTGCCCCAACGTGCGGGTCCACAGTTTCTGCCGCATCGAATCGTCGCTCGTGATGCCCGGCGTGCGCGTCGGCCGCCATGCGCGCATCCGGCGGGCCATCATCGACCGGGACGTGCACATTCCCCGCGGCGCGATGATTGGGTACGATCGCGAGGAAGACCGGAGGCGCCACACGGTCAGCGACGGCGGCGTCGTGGTGGTGGCACCCGGCGAAGAGCCGCTGATCGGCCCGATCGACGACAAGGCCCTGCGGCTCGAGGCCGAGGCGGATCGTCGCGGCTGATCAGGGCCTCACGGGAGGACGAACGCGAAGGGCGGCAGCGCAGCTGCCACAAGACGGATTGAAACCAGCGCAGGCAGCCCCGGTCCCCGGGCCCCTTCGTGCCGGCGCGGTTTCCCCGAGACAGAGGGTGTCGTGACGATTATCGACTTACATGGGCGCGAGGTGCTCGATTCGCGGGGGAATCCGACGGTCGAGGTGGATGTGACGCTCGAGGGCGGCGCACGGGGACGGGCGGCCGTGCCCTCGGGGGCATCCACCGGCGAGCGCGAGGCGCTCGAACTGCGCGACGGTGACAAGAGCCGGGCACCTGGGCAAGGGCGTGATCACGGCCGTCGGGCACGTGAACGGCGAGATTGCCTCCGCCGTCACGCGCGTGCCGTTCGACACGCAGCGCGCGCTCGACGACGCCCTCATCGCCCTCGACGGCACCGCCACCAAGAGCCGGCTGGGCGCCAACGCCATCCTCGGCGTGTCGATGGCGGCGCTCAAGGCGGCTGCGGCAGCGGCGGGCGTCCCGCTCTACGCGCACGTGGCGGCCCTGGCCGGCAATACCACCGGCTACCGGCTGCCCGTGCCGATGATGAACATCCTCAACGGGGGCGCGCACGCCGACTCCAACGTGGACTTCCAGGAGTTCATGGTGATGCCCGTCGGCTTCGACTCGTTCCGCGAGGCCCTCCGCGCGGGCGCCGAGATCTTCCACGCCCTGCGATCCATCCTCAAGGCGCGCGGGCTCTCGACCGGGGTGGGCGACGAGGGCGGCTTCGCGCCCAACCTGCGATCCAACCGCGAGGCGGTCGAAGTCGTCCTGGAAGCCATCGCCAAGGCCGGCGCCAAGGCCGGCGACGACGTGTTCGTCGCCCTCGACGTCGCCTCCAGCGAGTTCTGGGCCGGAGACGGGCGCTACGAGTTCCGCAAGTCCGGCGAAGCCGCCCGCGACTCCGACGGCATGGTCGACCTGTACGCCGACTGGTGCCGCGAGTACCCGATCATCTCGATCGAGGACGGCTGCGCCGAGCAGGACTGGCGCGGCTGGGCGCTGCTGACCAAGGCGCTCGGCGACCGCGTGCAGCTGGTGGGCGACGACGTGTTCGTCACCAATCCCGCCATCCTGCGCAAGGGCATCGAGGAGGGCGTGGCCAACGCGCTGCTGGTCAAGCTCAACCAGATTGGCACCGTCACCGAAACGCTCGACGCCATCGCCATGGCGAGCGCGGCCGGCTACCGGAGCGTCATCTCGCACCGCTCCGGCGAGACCGAGGACGCCACCATCGCCGACCTGGCGGTGGGCACCGCCGCCGGCCAGATCAAGACCGGCTCGGCCTCGCGCAGCGACCGCGTGGCGAAATACAACCAGCTGCTGCGGATCGAAGAGGAACTGGGCAGCGCCGCACGCTACGCCGGCCGCGCGGCCATTCGGCAGTTGGGGTAGGGGGCTTGGGGCTTGATGAGGCCGTGGGGGCCGGGGATCGAGGGTCATGCACAGAGTCGCACTGCTGCGGCACGGGGAATCCACCTGAACAAGGAGAACCGTTTCACGGGGTGGACCGACGTCGACCTGAGCGAGAAGGGGCGTGAGGAAGCCGCCGCGGCCGGGCGGCTGCTGAAGCAGGAGGGCTTCTCGTTCGACCGCGCCTTCACGAGCGTCCTGACGCGCGCCATCCGCACCTGCTGGATGGCCCTCGACGAGCTGGGCGAGCTCTGGATCCCGGTCGAGCGGGACTGGCGCCTCAACGAACGGCACTACGGCGCGCTCCAGGGCCTGAACAAAGCCGAGACCGCCGCCAGGCACGGAGACGCGCAGGTCAAGATCTGGCGGCGCGCCTACGACATCCCGCCGCCGCCGCTCACGCCCGACGATCCGCGCCACCCCTCGCACGACCGGCGGTACCAGGGCCTGGACGCCTCGGAGCTTCCCCTCGCCGAGTCGCTCAAGGACACGGTCGCGCGGTTCCTGCCCTACTGGCACGACCGCATCGCGCCGGCTATCGCCAGCGGCCAGCGCGTCCTCATCGCCGCGCACGGCAACTCCCTGCGCGCACTGGTGAGCTTACCTGGACGGCATCCGACACCGACATCGTCGAGCTGAACATCCCGACGGGCATTCCCTCGTCTACGAGCTGGACGACGCGCTGAAGCCGGTGCGGAGCGGATATCTGGGGGATGCGGAGGCGGCGAAGCAGGCGGCCGCGGCCGTCGCGCGCCAGGGAGCCGCCCGGCCCTGAGGCCGTGCCGGAAGCGGCTGGTAGGAATTACTGGACCCGGGGGGATGGCCGACCCATCCGCCCGGGCCTGCAGAACGGCTAGTTCGTTTCCTCGACCCGCGCGTCTTCTGACGCAATGCGCAACGAGCGCAGGAACCGCCGGTCGTTGACCGTCATCTCGTATGGCTTGCGGGGGGCGAGGGATCGCGCCACCGCGACCTTGGCCGGCACCGCCGCGCCCGCGCCATCGGCCGCCTGCGTGCGCGTCACGAATCCCACGACAGCCTCGAGATTCACCTTCATCTCGTATCCGGCAGCCCGGGCCCGCTCACGGCAGGCCTCGACTTCTGGGCTGTTCGATACGGTCAGGGCGATGGCATCAGCCAGCTCGCGCGCAAACCGGTTCACCACGTCATCCATGGAGATGGCCCTCCTCACCCTTGTGCCCACCGGCTGGGTTCCGGAGGCGATTGCCGACAGCAGCCCGCCGGGCAGCGGGGTCCAGGTCGGCTGATCATCGTCATGCAGGCGGGAACTGATCCCTGATGGGAATGGTGCCATTCTAGGAACGGGACTAGTGGGTGTCAAGGTGGAAACACACAATAACTTGTGTCTTCTCTGCGATTTGTGGATGTAACAGCCGGGTTGCAAACCTGAATTCGATTGGTCAAAAGACCGAGATCGACGCTCCGGCGAGCCTCCATCCCGTGACGCTACAATCCCCCTCATGCCCTCTTCGCCCAGTCCCCGGTTCTATGCGGCGCCCGAGGACGTGGAGGCCTTCAGCCCGGAACACGACCTGGCCTTTCCCGGCGAGTTCCCGTTCACCCGCGGCATCCAGCCGACGATGTACCGGGGCCGCCTCTGGACGATGCGGCAGTACGCCGGGTTCGGCACGGCGGCCGAGTCCAACCGCCGCTACCGGTACCTGCTGGCGCAGGGCGTCAGCGGCCTGCGCGTCGCCTTCGACCTGCCGACCCAGATCGGCTACGACTCGGACGCCCCCCTCGCCGCCGGCGAGGTCGGCAAGGTGGGCGTGGCAATCGACTCCATCGACGACATGGCCACCCTCTTCGAAGGGATCCCGCTGGACCGGGTCTCCACGTCGATGACGATCAACGCGACCGCCATCATCCTGCTCGCCCTCTACGTGGCCGTCGGGCGACGGCAGGGCCTCCCGCCGAGCCGGCTGTCGGGGACGGTCCAGAACGACATCCTCAAGGAGTACGTCGCGCGCGGAACCTACATCTATCCGCCCGCCCATTCGCTGCGGATCGTGACCGACATCTTCGCGTTCTGCGCGCGCGAGGTGCCGCAGTGGAACACGATCTCCATCAGCGGGTATCACATCCGTGAGGCGGGCTCGACGGCCGTGCAGGAGGTGGCCTTCACCTTCGCCAATGCCATCGCCTACGTGCAGGCGGCCGTAGACGCGGGTCTCGACGTGAACGCGCTGGGGCAGCGCCTCTCGTTCTTCTTCAACGCCCACAACGACTTCCTCGAGGAGGTGGCCAAGTTCCGCGCGGCTCGCCGCCTGTGGGCGCGCCTGATGCGCGAGCGCTTCGGCGCCACCCACCCTCGCGCCCAGCAGCTGCGCTTCCACACCCAGACCGCCGGGTCGACGCTCACCGCCCAGCAGCCGGACAACAACATCGTGCGCGTCGCGCTGCAGGCGCTCGCCGCCGTGCTCGGCGGCACGCAGTCGCTCCACACCAACGGCCGCGACGAGGCGCTGGCGCTGCCCACCGAGGACTCCGCCCGCATCGCCTTGAGGACCCAGCAGATCATCGCCACGGAAACCGGCGTGGCCAACACCATCGATCCCTTCGCCGGCGCCTACGAGATCGAGCAGCGGACCAGCGCCATCGAGGCCGGTGCGCGCGACCTGCTGGACCGGATCGACGCGCTCGGCGGCACGCTGGCCGCCATCGAGCAGGGGTTCATCCAGCGCCAGATCCAGGACTCGGCCTATCGCGCGCAGGTGGCCGTGGACAGCGGCGAGGCCACGGTCGTCGGCGTCAACCGGTACCAGTCCGACGACAGCGCCCGCGTCGAGGTGTTCCAGCTCGATCCCGCGATCGAGCGGCAGCAGGTGGCCCGCGTGCAGGCGCTGCGCGCGGCGCGCGACGATGGGCGCTGGCGGGCGGCGCTCGAGGCGGTGGGGACAGCTGCCCGCGGACGCGACAACCTCGTCCCGCCGATCATCGCCGCCGTCGAGGCCCACGCCACGGTCGGCGAGATTGCCGATGCCCTCCGCGCGGTGTTCGGGGAGTACCGCGAGGTGGGCCTGGATGTCTGACGCGCTGCTCGCGGTCGAGAACCTGACGACCACCTTCGCCGTCGGCCCGCAGCCGGTCGTCGCGGTGAACGCCGTGTCGTTCGAGATCGGCCGCGGCGAAACGCTGGGGCTCGTCGGCGAATCGGGCAGCGGCAAGTCGGTCACCGCGTTCTCGATCATCGGGCTCGTCCCGCCGCCCGGGCGCATCACCGGCGGCCGGGTCTGGTTCCAGGGTCGCGACCTGCTCGCCCTTCCGGCGGACGACCTGCTTCACGTCCGCGGCGCGGGCATTGGGTTCGTGTTCCAGGAGCCGATGGCCGCGCTCAACCCCGTCATGCGGGTGGGCGATCACATCGGCGAAGCGCTGCGCGTCCACGGGCTGGCTACCCGGCGCGAGGCCCGGGACCGGGCGGTGGACCTGCTGCGCGCGGTGCGCATCGTGGACCCCGAACGGCGCGTGGACGACTATCCCCACCAGCTCTCGGGCGGCATGCGCCAGCGCGTGATGCTGGCGATCGCACTGGCCTGCCGGCCGCCGCTCGTCATCGCCGACGAGCCGACCACGGCGCTGGACGTCACCGTGCAGGCGCAGGTGCTCGAGCTGCTGCGCGAGATGCAGCGGGCATCGGGCATCAGCCTGCTGCTCATCACCCACGACCTCGGCGTCATCGCGGAAACGGCCGACCGCGTCGCCATCATGTATGCCGGCCGCATCGTCGAGCAGGGCCCGGTGCGCGCGATCTTCCGGAATCCCGCACATCCGTGCACGCGCGGCCTCCTCGGCCTCGATGCCCGGCGGCGCCGCGGGCACCCGCCTGCGGGCCATCGACGGCGTGGTGCCGAACCTGGCCCAGCTGCCGCCGGGTTGTTCGTTCGGGCCGCGCTGCCGCGAGCACATGCCCCAGTGCGATCGCGCGTTTCCCCAGGCGGCCACGGTGGGTGCCGGCCACGACGTCCGCTGCTACCTCCACCACGGGTCGGGAACGGCCGTCTCGAGCCCGCACGAGGCGCTCACCTGATGCCGCTCGTCGAAGTGCGCGGCCTCGTGAAGCACTTCACCCGCGGCGGCAGCCTGTTCCGCGCCGGCACCGTCGTGCGAGCGGTGGACGGGGTGAGCTTCGACATCGAAGAGGGCGAGACCTTCGCGCTCGTCGGGGAATCGGGCAGCGGCAAGAGCACCACCGGGCGATGCATGCTCCGGCTCGTCGAGCCCACGGCAGGCGAGGTGCGGTTCAGGGGCGACGATGTCCTGGCGTTCGGCGCGGCACGCATGCGCGCCGCCCGACGCGACATGCAGATGGTCTTCCAGGATCCCTACTCGTCGCTCAACCCGCGCATGCGGGCCCGCACCATCGTCGAGGAGCCGCTGGTCATCCACCGTATCGGCTCGACCGGTGAGCGCCGCGACCGCGTCGCCGAGCTCTTCCGGCTCGTGGGGCTCGATCCCGCCCATCTCGACCGCTACCCGCACGAGTTCAGCGGCGGTCAGCGCCAGCGCATCGGCCTCGCCCGCGCCCTGGCGCTCAATCCATCGTTCGTCCTCGCCGATGAACCCGTCTCGGCCCTCGACGTCTCGGTCCAGGCCCAGGTCATCAACCTGCTGATGGACCTGCAGGTGCAGCTGAAGCTCACCTACCTGTTCATCGCGCACGACCTCCGCCTGGTGCGCCACATCGCCGGCCGCGTCGCCGTCATGTATCTCGGACGGATCGTGGAGATGGGCGAAACGGCGCGGATATTCGAGGACCCGCGACATCCCTACACGAGGGCCCTGCTCTCGGCCGTCCCGGCCACGGACCCCGACGCCCCACGCTCGCGCATCGAGCTGGATCCCGCCACGATCGACCGCCATACCCCCTGCGCGCCGTCTCGGACGGACACCTGGCGGCGGTTTGACGGAATTCAGAATTCAGAATGCAGAATTCAGAAGCGGAGGGCAGGAGGACGGGACGCAGGGCGCAAGCAAAAAGGCAAAAGGCAAAAGGCAGGCAGAAGGCAGAAGGCAGAAGGCAGAACCCAGAGCGCACCGAGCAGCGCCCGGCCACTCCTTTGCGCCTTTTTGCCTTGCGCCTTTTGCCTTGTGCCTTCTGAATTCTGATTTCTGAATTCTGAATTCTATTTCCCTACCCCGCCACCGGTTCCGGCGGGGTGGGTGTGTGCGGGGTCTGCGTGTAGTCCTTCTCGACCTGGCCGTCGCGGATGGAGATCACGCGGTGGGCGTAGGAGGCGATGTCGGCCTCGTGGGTCACGAGGATGATCGTGTTCCCGCCGGTGTGAAGCCGCGCGAAGAGGGCCATGATCTCCACGCCGGTCTTCGAGTCGAGGTTGCCGGTGGGCTCGTCCGCGAGCAGGATCGACGGGTTGTTCACCAGCGCCCGCGCGATGGCCACGCGCTGGCGCTGCCCGCCGGACAGCTCGTTGGGCTTGTGGTTCATGCGGTGGGCCAGTTCCACCTTGTCCAGGGCGCCGGTCGCGCGCTCGAGCCGATCCTTCTTGGGAATGCCGGCGTAGACCAGCGGCAGTTCCACGTTGTGGAGGGCCGAGGCGCGCGGCAGCAGGTTGAAGGTCTGGAAGACGAACCCGATCTCCTCGTTCCGGATGGGCGAGCTCGTTGTCGTTCATCTGGCTCACCTCCTTGTCGTTCAGGAGGTAGGTGCCCTTCGAGGGTGTGTCCAGGCAGCCGATGAGGTTCATCAGCGTGGACTTGCCCGAGCCGGACGGCCCCATGATGGCGACGTACCCCCGCGTTCGATGGCGATGGAGACGCCCCTGAGGGCGTGAATCTCCTCGTCGCCCATGACGTAGGTCTTCCAGAGATCGCGGGTCTCGATGAGCGGCATACGGTCAGTTTAATGGACGGCCGAAACCGCGGACGGGTTCCGGGGGCGTGGGGCGTGGGCGGGTCGCCTGCCCATCCCGACCTCCGCCGCAGCCCCGACTCCCCTGCCCCTAGCCTTCTTCCTGGTACTGGTCGCGCAGGCGCGCCACCACCGAGGGATCCGCCAGCGTCGTCGTATCGCCGAGCGCCTTGCCCTCGGCGATGTCGCGCAGCAGGCGGCGCATGATCTTGCCGGACCGTGTCTTGGGCAGGTCGGCGGCGAAGATGATGTCGTCGGGACGCGCAATGGCGCCAATCTTGTGCGCGACGTGGGCCTTCAGCTCGTCGGCCAGTCCCTCGGACTTCGGCACGCCCTCCTTGACCGTCACGAACGCGCAGAGCGCCTGCCCCTTGATCTGGTGCGGCCGCCCGACCACGGCCGCCTCGGCCACGTGCGAGTGATCCACGAGCGCGCTTTCCACCTCCATCGTGCCGATCCGGTGGCCGGCCACGTTCAGCACGTCGTCCACCCGGCCAAGCAGCCAGTAATACCCCTCGTCATCGAGCTTGGCGCCGTCGCCGGTGAAGTAGATGTCGTTCGTCCACCGGCTCCAGTACTGCGACACATATCGCTCCTGGTCGCCGTAGATGCCGCGCAGCATCGAGGGCCAGGGACGCGTGAGCGCGAGCAGTCCCCCGCCGACCGGCACCTCCTCGCCCTGGTGGTTGAGGATCTTTGCGGTGATGCCCGGGAAGGGCTGCGTCGCCGAGCCGGGCTTGGTCCTCGTGATGCCGGGCAGCGGCGTGATGAGGATGGAACCCGTCTCCGTCTGCCACCACGTGTCCACGATGGGGCAGCGCTCGCCGCCGATGTGCACGTGATACCAGACCCAGGCTTCGGGATTGATGGGCTCGCCCACCGAGCCGAGCAGCCGCAGCGACGTGAGGTTGCGCTTCGCCGGCCACTCGGTCCCCCACCGCATGAACGCCCGAATGGCCGTGGGGGCCGTGTAGAAGACCGTCACGCCGTAGCGCTCCACGATCTGCCAGAAGCGATCCTTGTCCGGCCAGTCCGGCGCGCCCTCGTACATGACGACGGTGGCGCCGTTGGCCAGCGGCCCGTAGACGACGTAGCTGTGGCCGGTGACCCAGCCGATGTCCGCCGTGCACCAGTACACGTCGTCGTCCTTCAGGTCGAACACCCACTTGGTGGTCGCGTAGGCGCCCAGCAGGTACCCGCCCGTCGTGTGCACGATGCCCTTCGGCTTCCCCGTGGTGCCCGACGTGTAGAGGATGTAGAGCATGTCCTCCGCGTCCATGGGCTCGGGCTCGCAGGCGGCCGATGCCTCGTCCATCAGCTCGTGGTACCAGCGGTCGCGCCCTTCCTTCATGTGCACCGGTATATCGGCGTACCCGCGCCGGACGACGACGACGTGCTCGATGGATGGCGTGTCCCGCAGGGCCTCGTCGGCCATCTGCTTGAGCGGCACGATGGAGCCGCGGCGATAGCCGCCGTCCGCGGTGACGAGCAGCCGCGCCTGTGCGTCGTTGATGCGGTCGCGCAGGGACTCGGCCGAGAAGCCTCCGAAGACCACCGAGTGCACGGCCCCGATGCGGGCGCACGCGAGCATGGCGACGGCCAACTCCGGCACGAGCGGCATGTACAGCGCGACGCGGTCGCCCTTCGCCACGCCCAGGCGCTTCAGGACGCCTGCGAACTGGCACACCTCGCGGTGGAGGTCGTAGTAGGTGAGGGTCCGGCGATCCCCGGGTTCGCCCTCCCAGATGAAGGCGGCCTTGTTGCGCCGCCACGTCCGGACGTGCCGGTCGAGACAGTTCGCGCTGACGTTCAGCTTCCCGCCCACGAACCAGCGCGCGTGCGGCGGCTGCCAGTCCAGCACCTGCGTCCAGGGCGTGATCCACTCCAGCTCGCGTGCGAACCCCTCCCAGAAGGCCTCGGGGTCGCGCGCCGCGCGCTCGTACACCTCCGGATCGTTGACGTGCGCCCGGGCCTTGAACTCGGCCGACGGTTCGAACGAACGGTCCTCGCGGAGCAGCGCGTCAATCTCGGACATGGGGGGCATTCTACAGAAGTGCAGGGTGCCTCGTGCCGGGTGCCGAGTGCGCGTGCCGGGTGCGGGGTGCCGGGTGCGAGTGCCGGGTGCGAGTGCCGGGTGCGAGTGCCGGGTGGGCGTGCGGGGTGCGCGTGCGAGGTGCGAGATGCCGGGTGCGAGCGCGGGATGCCGGGTGCGAGCTCTGGGTGCGGCCGGAAAGGCTGGCGCGGCGGGGGCTCGGCGCGGCGCACGGATGCGGGGTGGCGTGGGCCGGGCGCGGGTTGCGGACCTGCGCCATCTGCCTTTTGCCTTTTGCCTTCTGCCTTCTGCCTTGTGACTTGTGCCTTGTGCCTTCTGAATTCAGAATTCTGAATTCTGAATTCCGCGCTCCGCGTCCCCCTCACCCCTGCGCCGCGCGCTGAGTGCCGCACCAGCGGAAGCGGCGGGCGCGGAGGCGTTGCAGTTCCAGCGCGGTGGCGGCGGACTCGAACATCGAGGGCTCCAGCCGGCGCAGTCCCATCGCCGCGGCCTCCTGCAGGGCGCGTTCGCACAGCAGGTTGACCAGGCGCGGGATTCCACCCGACATGCCGTAGAGCACGTCGATCGTGCGCGGCGCGATGGCAATGGGCGCACCGCCGGCCACGTGAAGCCGATGCTGGATGTAGGGGCGCACTCATCGCGGTCGAGCGGGGTGAGGCGCGCCCGGTGGAGGGCGGTGTCGTCGATGGCTCGCGGCAGCGTCGGGGAACCGAGCGCCGGCGGTTGCGCCGCCAGGACCAGCTGGACCAGCGGGCGCCCGTCCGCCTCCAGGCTCGAGAGCCCCAGCACGGCCTCGACCGTCGGCCGCGGCAGCAGGTGCGCCTCGTCGATGACGACAATGGGTGCCGGCGCAGGAGGCTGCGCAGCAGGTCCTCCAGCCGGAACTGCCGCAGCTCGCTGGTCTGGGTGTCCTCGGCGGCCAGCGGGTCCACCGCACCGATTTCCTGGAGGATGCGGAGCCGCAGCTCGTCCGGGGTGACCAGCGCGTTGCCGATGTGCGCCACCCGTGTCTCGCGCTGGAAGGTCTTCACCAGCGTCCGGCACAGCGTGGATTTCCCGGTGCCGAGGTCGCCGGTCAGCAGCAGCAGCGGCACCTGGCGCGCCAGGCCCGTGGACAACCCGGCCAGGGCCAGCGCGTGCGTGCGGCTGCGGAAGTGGTAGCGCGCGTCGGGCGTCAGACTGAACGGCCTCTCGAAGAGGCCGAAGAACGATTCGTAGCCTGCTGGGGGCATGGCACCCACCCCTATCGGGTCGAATCGTGCCGTTCTGTAGATCGCTCCCCGGCCGGCCCGTCAGCGCCCTAGGATCCGGCCCCGTCCGCGGGCGGAATCGGCGGCGGCATCCCGCCCGGGCGGTCCACCACGATGTCCGGCAGCGGCGGTGTCCGCGGGTCGTAGCCCCCCGACGGCGGAGGCGGCGGCGGTGCGTTCTTCCGGAACAGCAACGCCCCGAACAGCCCGCCGAGCATGCCGAAAGTGCTCGACACGAAGAGCGTGATGACGAAGACGACCGCGGCCGCGGCGCCCCGCGCCGCGCCACCCCGGAAACGCTCCAGGAAGTCCCTGGCCTCGGGCGGCATGTCCTGCGCACCGGCCAGGGCCCGCTCCAGCAGGCTGGCCTGGAAGGCCTCCAGCGGTATGGAGAGCACGACCCAGATGACAGCCCCGATGGCCCCGGCCATCAGGCCGACCACGGCGCCGTCGCCCACGGCCAGCGGCGCCTGCTGCTTCTGCTGGAGCTGGTAGGCCGCCAGCCCCCCGCCAAACAGGATCCACGCGCAGCAGCAGTTGGCGAGATTCACGATCGGCAGCGCCGACAGGACGCCGATCGCCACTCCGCCCAGCAGGGCCGGTTGCAGCATGCGGGGATTCTACCCCTGCCGCGAGGCTCCCGCGGCCCGACCCGCAGGCCGATGGCCCGGTCGGGATGGCGCGATGCCCTGCGACTGGAGTACATAGGCCGCATGCGCACCCCACTCCCGCTGGCCTGCGGCCTGAGCGCCGTCCTCGCCACGACGCTCGTGGCTGCCCAGACGCCCGCCGATCCGGGCGCGTCGCACGTGGCGACGGCACGGACTGCCGCCGGCACCGCGTTCACGCCGCTCTTCGATCGCCTGTGCACACCGCCGGCCCCACCGCCCGCCCGGCCCGCGGCGCAGGCCGCTCCGGCGTCTCGGCCCCCGGGGCCGCCCGACCGCTCCACCTGGCACCACGATCCGGTAAAGGTCTTCGACACCCTCTACTTCGTCGGCCAGAAGGAATACTCCGCGTGGGCCGTCATCACCCGCGCGGGCGTCTTCGTCATCGATCCCATCTTCGACTACTCGGTCGAGGACGAGGTGGTCGGCGGGCTTCGCGCGCTGGGCGTCGATCCGGCGTCGATCAAGTACGTGATCATCAGCCACGGGCACTACGACCACGCGGGCGGCGCCGCCTTCCTGCAGGACCGTTACGACGCGCGCGTGATCGTCTCAGCCGAGGACTGGGACCTGCTCGGAAGCTCGGGGGGCACGTGGCGCAAGCCGAAGCGCGACATGGTCGCCACCGACGGGATGCAGGTGACGCTCGGCGACACCACGCTCACGCTACACAAGACGCCCGGTCACACGCTGGGCACCCTCTCGACGCTGATCCCGGTCCGTGACGGCGCGGCGCGGCACGTCGCCGCCTACTGGGGCGGCACGGCGTTCAACTGGCTGGGCAACCGGGCGGGCTACATCACGCCCGAGCGGCCGGACCGCTTCTGGTTCGAGCGCTACGTCGACTCGGCGCAGCGGTTCGCGGACCTCGCGGGACAGGCGGGCGCCGATGTCCTCATCTCCAACCACACGGCGTTCGACGGGTCGAAGGAGAAGCTGCCGGCACTTGCCTCGCGTCGTCCGGGTCAGGCGCACCCGTATGTCATCGGGCGCGACGCCGTGGCCCGCTACCTGACCGTGGCGGAGGAATGCGCGAAGGCGGGCCTGGCCCGCCTTCCGTAGCCGGCGCGGGCGGCTGGCCGGGGCGCGGCGGGCGCCCCGGGGCCGTCAGTCGTAGTACTCGAGGCCGAGGTGCGTGATGAGCTCTTCGCCCTTCATGTAGCGAAGGGTGTTCTTGAGCTTCATCAGCTGGATGAAGAGATCGTGCTCGGGATAGACCTCGCGGGCGTGCATCGGCGCCTTGAAGTAGAACGACAGCCATTCCTGGATGCCGAACATCCCGGCGCGCTTGGCGAGGTCGAGGAACAGGGCCGAGTCGAGGACGATGGGAGCCGCGAGGATCGAGTCGCGGCACAGGAAGTTGATCTTGAGCTGCATCGGGTAGCCGAGCCAGCCCACCAGATCGATGTTGTCCCAGCCTTCCTTGTTGTCGCCGCGCGGCGGGTAGTAGTTGATGCGGACGACGTGCGAGATGTCCTTGTAGAGATCGGGATAGAGGTGCGGCTGGAAGATGTAGTCGAGCGCCGACTTCTTGCTCTCTTCCTTGGTCTTGAACGACTCGGGGTCGTCAAGCACCTCGCCGTCGCGGTTGCCCAGGATGTTCGTCGAGCACCAGCCGCGCACGCCGATGAGCCGCGCCTTCAGGCCCGGAGCGATGACGGTCTTGACCAGCGTCTGCCCCGTCTTCATGTCGTTGCCGGCCACGGGCGCCTTGGTCTGCGCCGCCAGTTCCAGCATCGCCGGCACGTCGGCCGTCAGGTTGGGCGCCGCGTTCGCGAACGGAATGCCTTCCTTGAGCGCGGCGTACGCGTACACCATGCTCGACGGGATCGCGTCGTCGTTGGCCTCGAGCCCCTGCTCGAGGGCGGCCAGTGACTGGTGCACCGGCCCTTCCTTCATGAAGACCTCGGTGCTGCCGCACCACACCATCACGAGCCGGCTGCAGCCGTGCTTCTCCTTGAAGGCCCGGATGTCGGCGATGAGCTGCTCGGCGAGGTCCTTCTTGTTCTTCCCCTTCTTGACGTTCGGCCCGCTCAGGCGCTTGACGTAGCGCTGATCGAAGACGGCCGGCATCGGCCGGATGGCCTCCATCTCGCCGCGGATCTTGTCGAGGAGCGCCGGCTCGAGGACGCCGGCCGTGCGTGCGGCCGCGTAGGTGTCCTCCTCGAAGATGTCCCAGCCGCCGAAGACGATGTCATCGAGAGCGGCGAGGTCCACGAAGTCCTTGATGCGCGGCGAGCGGCCTTCGGTGCGCTTGCCCAGGCGAATCGTCCCCATCTGCGTCAGCGACCCGATGGGCGCGGCCAGCCCCTTCCGGATGGCGAGTACACCGGCGATGGTGGTGGTGCTGACCGCTCCGAGACCGACGAGCAGGACTCCGAGCTTTCCCTGTGCAGGGGCGATGTTTATCGGCGTCTTCACAATCGGACGATCTTATCATGGGGCCATGCTCGGCCAGTTCCTCCGCACCATCCGACGACAGCGCCAGATGGATCCTCTGCACGTCACGATGACGGGAGTGCGCATGGGTGAGCGCTTCCTGCAGATCGGGTGCGACGACACGTCGCTGCTGGGCGGCCTGGCCGGCAAGGTGGGACTGAGCGGCGCGTGCGCCGTGGCGGCGCTGGACGAGGACCAGGCCGCGCGCGCACGTCAGGTGGGAGCCGACGTCGGCGCCCTCATCGACGTCCGGCTGGTCACGCCGGCGGACCTGGAGTTCGACCCCGCCAGCGTGGACATGGTCGTCATCGACGACACGCGCGGCACCTTTGCCCGCCTGCGCGACGAGGACCGCCGGGCGGTGCTGGCGGGTGCGCGCCGCGTGCTTCGCGACGGCGGCCGCATCGAGCTCGTCGAGCGCATCGCCCTCACGGGCCTGCTGGGCGGCGCGGTATCGCGTCCCGAGGGATACGTCGGGGAGGGCGAGCTGTCGTCAGCGGGGTTCAAGCCGGTGCGGCTGCTGGCGGAGAAGGACGGCGTCCGCTTCGTCGAAGGGCTCAAGACCGGCAGCTGACGCCGCCCTCAGGGCTCGCGCACGAACTTGCGCAGCCGGTTCCCGCCCTCGAGGCCCGTCAGCGTCTGGCCGGGCACCGTCTCGCCGACGTAGATGTTCCCGGCGGCGTCCACCGCCACCGACTCGGCCACCGCGTCATCGAGCTTCTGGCGGACCACGCCGGTATCGGCGCTGCCGATGAACACGCCCTTGCGATCGTGGTAGTCCACCGCATACAGCGTGTCGTGGTCGTCGATGAAGAGACCGCTTGGTGAGCCGAACTGCGTCCACTCGGCGAGGTATTCGCCGTCCTGCGTGAACAGCTGGATCCGCTTGTTCGACCGGTCGGCCACGAGCAGGCGACCGCGGCGGTCGATCACGATCGAGTGCGGGACGTCGAACTCCCCGGGCCCGCTGCCCTTGCGTCCCCACGCCTTGATGAAGGTGCCGTCGCGGGCGAACTTCACGATGCGGGCGTTCCAGTGACCGTCGGCCACGAAGATGTCTCCGTGGTCGCCGATGGCGACGTCGCACGGCCCGTTGAAGGCGTCCGGGCCGTCCCCGGCCACGCCGCTGGTTCCGAGCGCGAGCACACGCGTGCCGTCCCTCCGGTACTTGAAGACCTGCTGTCCCCGGCCGTCGCGGGCACGGCCGTCGGTGATCCACAGGTAGCCGTCCCGGTCCACGCGCATGCCGTGCGGCCAGACGAAGGTGGCGTCACCCCAGGTCTTCAGCACGTGCCCGTCGGCGTCGAGCTCGACGATCGGGGGCTCGGCGCGATGGAAGGCGAAAAGCCGCCCGGCCGCGTCGATGGCCAGGCCGGGCACCTGGCCCCAGTGTCCCGCACCGGGTTCCGCCGCCCATCCTGCCGCCAGGTGATAGGCCGGCGTGGACGTCTGGCCGGCCAGCCCGCCGAGGCCGAGCGTCACGCCAAGCACGGCAGCCGCCAGCGCGGGCCGGAGCATGCGCGCAGCCTACGGGAAGCGCGGCCGCCGCGCAAGGGGCGCCCTGCGCATCGCGTGCTGTGGCGGGGAGTGGACGACGGGTGTAGCCTCGGGTAGCCACCCGTTTGCGTCCGCCGCGGTCGACCCCACGCCCGCGCAACGGCTGCGGACGTTTTCTGGCGTGTTTTGGACGCTCTCCGGCGCGCGGGCCCGCTGCCACGTTCGGCAAGGGTTTTGCGCATTGAGGCACTCGTGGACCCCATGCCCGACGTGTACACGGCCCGGGACATCGCCGCCGCCGCCGGCGTGTCCGACGCGTGGGTGGAGTACCTGCTGGCCCGCGGCGAGATTCGGTCTGTCGCGGCCGAGTTGCCGGCGGGCGCCCCCATCGATCCGCAGCTCACCGCCCATGTCGGGGGGGACGAGGCCGTTCGCGCCGTGCGCGCGCTGGCAGCGGGGCTGCCCGTGGCCGCCCGTGGCGCCGACGGGGTCCGCGCCCGCGACCTCTTCGGCGAAGCGCCCGCCCACGCCCGGCCATCGGCGATGCCTCTCGTGGTCTCGACCGGGCTGCACGCGCTGATCGCCGTCACGGTGCTCATCATCGGGAGCCTGAGCTTCGTCGCCGCGAGCGAGCCCACCGAACCGCTGAAGGAACCGGAACCGGTGCGGCTCGTCTTCCTGGCGGCTCCGGGGCCCGGTGGCGGCGGGGGTGGCGGGGGGCTGAAGATGAAGGCGCCTCCGCCGAAAGCGGCCCGCAGCGGGCGGGCCTCCATCAGCAGCCCCATTCCCGCGCGCCGGCTGCCGCCGCCGCCCGAGGCCCGTCCGAAGGTCG
The DNA here is from genome assembly GCA_041394685.1 of Vicinamibacterales bacterium. Lineage (GTDB taxonomy): Bacteria > Acidobacteriota > Vicinamibacteria > Vicinamibacterales > UBA2999 > VFZN01. The sequence continues at coordinate 25,030 of JAWKHU010000051.1, read as the reverse complement.
TGGAACCGCCGCCGCCCCCCATCGACGCCAAGGTGCTGCCCCCGGTCATGGCGCCCGTCGTCACGCAGCCGGCCGACGATCGCGATCGCGACGGCGTGATGGCCGAGGTCGAGCGGCCCGACCCCAGCGCGGGACCCGGATCGGGTGGTGGAACCGGGGACGGTCAGGGCACCGGGCTCGGCGCGGGGGATGGCAGCGGTATCGGCGACGGATCCGGCGGCGGCACGGGCGGGGGCCCCTACCGTCCCGGCAGTGGCGTGGACCCGCCCCGTCTGCTGCGTGAGGTGCGCGCCGAGTATTCGGACGCCGCGCGGCGCGCCAACCTCGAAGGTGAAGTCGAGCTGGAGATCGTGGTGCGGCGCGACGGCACCGTCGGCGACATCAAGGTCCTCAGGGGCCTGGGCATGGACCTCAACGACCGCGCGATGCGGGCGGTGCGGCAGTGGCGCTTCTCGCCGGCGCGGCTGAAAGGGACGCCGGTTGACGTCGTGGTGGAAGTGGCGGTGGAGTTCCGGCTGCGCTAGCCGGACCGAACAGGTGGAACCCCTATGGACGGCGTGCTGATCGGCATCACGGTGGCCTCGCTCCTCGTCGCGCTCGGCATGAGCGTGGTGGCGTGGCGAGCCACGCAGGAATCGCGCCGCCACGCGGCGGCTCGCGTGGCCGCCCTGACCGCGGCGGCGAACCTGCCGCCGGCAGCCGCCCGCGTGACACCGCTCCCCGGGGTGTCGCGGCCGCTGAGGGCACGTCCGACATCGCGGCACCGGTCCCCGCCCGCCCCTGGCGGAGGGCCGAGGCCCCCGCCGACGCGCTCGATGCGTTCGCCGCCGAAGCGCACGGCGTCACCCCGTCGCCGACGGATACCGTCGCATCACTCCCGCTCGGCGACGGTTTCCTGGGAGCCGGAGCGCCCGCGCGCGAGCCCGCCACGCCGCAGCGCGGCCTGGCCGTTGCGGCCGCCGTCGCTGCCGTGCTCCTCGGTGGCTTCGTCGTGACACGGATGACCGGTCCCGGCACGACGGCCGTTGCGTCAACGGCACCGCTCGAGCTGCTGTCGCTCCGGCACGAGCGGGAGGGCAGCCTGCTCTCGGTGGTCGGGCTGGTCAGGAATCCGCCGGCCGCAAACGCGCTGGATCGGGTATCGGCCGTCGTCCTGCTCTTCGATCGGGACGGCGCCTTCGTCACCAGCGCCACGGCGCCGCTGGACTTCGTCACCCTCGCGAGCGGCGACGAGTCACCGTTCGTCGTCAAGGTGGACGCACCGCCGACGGTGGCCCGCTATCGCGTCAGTTTCCGCGCCGACGGTGGCACGCTCACGCACGTCGATCGCCGCAACGAGAACACCGACGAGTCGCCGGTGGCGTTGACGCGCCAGTAGGCGGACGATTGGAACTGGAGAGACCGGCCATGCGCATCCCTTCCTCGCGCCTCCCGTTGACCCTCGCCGCGGCCGCCGCCGTCGCGCTGGGCGCGACCGTGCCGATCTCGGGCCAGCAGGGGTTCAAGTTCAGGAGCGGCGTCGAGCTCATCAACGTCACGGCGACCGTCACCGATCGCTCAGGCCGCTTCGTGTCCGGCCTGAGCAAGGACGACTTCGTCGTCTACGAGGACAACGAGCTGGTGGACGTCACCCACTTCTCCGCGGAGCGGTCGCCCGTGAGCCTCGGCATCGTGCTCGATGCGAGCGGCAGCATGCAGGGCGAGAAGTGGTCGGCCGCCCGCGACGCCATCGACCGGTTCCTCGACGCGCTGTCGGGCGAGGAAGACGAGTTCTTCCTCTACCGCTTCAGCGGCGGCGCCGACCTCGTGCAGGACTGGACATCCGACCGGCGCGTCCTGAGCTGGAGCCTCGGCCGTGTCCGTCCCAACGGGGGGACGGCCATGTACGATGCCGCGGCCGAGGCGGTGCCGATGGCCCACGGCGGGCGGAACCGCAAGAAGGCCGTCGTCATCATCTCCGACGGCAACGACACGAGCAGCCGCGTGGGCGTCGGCGAGGTGAAGCAGCTGGTGCGGGAAACGGAAGTGCTCGTCTACGCGGTCGGTATCGACGGACAGGGCGAACCCACGATCGTGTCGCGGCCCCGTCCGCCGATCGGCGGCGGCGGCGGCCGTCCGCCCGTCCCCATTCCGTTTCCGCTGCCGGGCGGCGGGCGTCGGGGCGGCGGCGGCGGGTTCCCGATGCCCCCGTATCCGGGACCCGGCGGCGGAGGTGGCGGCATCTACAACAGCGGCGGCGGCGACCGCGTGAACGCCGCAGCCCTCCGCGAGATCACCGACGACAGCGGCGGCCGCACCGAGATCGTGCGCGACGCCCGTGACCTCGACGTGGCCACGGCCAACATCGCCGACGAGCTGAGCAAGCAGTACTACATCGGCTACCCCAGCCCGGGGCACGAGGACGGCCGCTGGCACACCATCCGCGTCGAGGTTCGCGACCCCTCGCTGCGCGTGCGCGCCCGTCGCGGGTACATCGCCACGCCCTGACGGCACCGCCGACCGGCCCGGAGGACACTTCGGGCTGGCACGGCCTTCGCAATGACTCCTGGTAACGAAGGGAAGGAGCTCATGGCGAAGATCACGACGGCACTGCTCACCCTGTTCCTGTTCACCGCGCCCGGCATGGCCTCGGCGCAGATGAGCACCCGCGATCGGCTCGTGTTCGATCACCTCGCGGATCAAATCAACCGCTACACCCAGTCACGATCTTCGACAGCGTCTCGGCGTCGATCGACAACGGGCGCGTCGTCCTGAGCGGATGGGTCACGATGCCCTACAAGCGCGACGACATCGAGCGCCGCGTGACCAGGGTTGACGGCGTCACCGCCGTGGAGAACGGCATCCAGGTGCTGCCGGTGTCGCATTTCGACGACGAGCTGCGCTTCCGCATCGCACGCGCCATCTACGGACACTCGGCGTTCTGGCAGTACGCGTCGATGGTGAATCCGCCGATCCACATCGTGGTCAACCGCGGGCGCGTGTCGCTCGAAGGGGTGGTCACCAGCAACGTGGACCGCATGCTCGCGCGGTCCCTGGCCACCGGGTTCGGCGCATTCGAGGTGAGCAACCAGCTGCGCACCGACGCCGAGGTTCGCGAGAGCCTGGCGAGCGGAGACTTCTGAACGGCGCGGGCCGGCCGCTTCAGGCGGCCGGCTCCGCCGCGCCCCGCCGGCGGATGAACCAGATGAACGCCGCGAAGGTGATGGCCACCAGCACCATCATCGTCCCGAACAGCAGCAGCGTGTTCGCGAGGATGGACGCACTGTCCATCCGGACGTCGATGTCCACCGGAGTCCCCGCGATGCGCTCGGACAAGGGCTGCTCCCAGGCAATGATGTTCCCCCGCTCGACCGCGCGCGACGGCGAGTTGTGAAAGGTGACGCGGCTGGGCAGGTGCAGGCGAAACGCCACCAGCTCGTCACCCGTCCAGCCCACGTCGCCCACGTCCCGGCCCTCCGGCTGGCCGACTCGCTGAGTGAACTCGGCCGACTCCTCACCCACCTCGAACCGATAGCGGGACCACGCGAACGGCGCCGCCTCGCCCAACCGGCGCACATCGTCGACGTCGATGCGGAGATGCGCGTAGCGACGGCCGTCCCGGCGGGACAGGCTGACGTTGGCGACGTGCGTCACCGGTGATTCGAAGAGCTGCCGGATGCGATCGCGATCGAGGCGCGCGCGCGGGTCGAGCGGAAGGTCCATGCCCCGAAGGGCCACCAGCGCCGGCACTGCCGCGTTGACGTACACGGTGGCCGAGCCATCGAGGCTGACGTAGACCTCTTCCTCGTACTCGTACTTCGGGGACAGCAGGCCCGTGCCGCATCCCGCCACGAGCAGCAGCACACAGGCCATCATCGCAGCCCGATTCACGGCAGGCCGGTTTCCACGCGCGAACACGACCCTCGATGATACCCCGCACGCGCGGGCCGCGTGCCTTCCGGCCGCGGTGCGCGTGGTGGTAACGTGGAGCCCCCGCATGGCCGCACCCACCCTCTTCCTGATCGACGGCAGCAACCAGATGTACCGCGCGTACCACGCGATCCGGGGGCTCACCGGCCCGGACGGGCGGTCCACCAACGCCGTGTACGGCTTCGTGACGATGCTGCGCAAGCTCATCGCGGATCATCAGCCGGAGTACATCGCCGCCTCGTTCGACATCGGCCCGGCGACCTTCCGCGAGAAGCTGTCGGCCGACTACAAGGCCAATCGCGCGGCCATGCCGGACGATCTGCGGGAGCAGATCGGCTGGGTGCACGAGGCGTGCGAGGCGATGGGCGTGCCCATCTTCACCGCCGAGGGATTCGAAGCCGACGATGTCATCGGCACGCTCGCGCGCAAGGCAGTCGCGTCCGGGCTCCAGGTCGCCATCGTCACGGGTGACAAGGATTTCTTCCAGCTGGTCGGCGACGGCATCCGCGTGTACAACCCGCGCGACGACGGCACCTGGTTCGACGAGGCCGGCGTGGTCGAGAAGTTCGGCGTCGCCCCGCCGCAGGTGGTGGACGTCCTGGCGCTGATGGGCGACTCGATCGACAACGTCAAGGGCGTCCCCGGCATCGGCGAGAAGGGCGCGCGCGACCTCATCGCGCGGTTCGGCAGCCTCGAGGCGCTGCTCGCCCGCGCGGGCGAGGTGACGCAGAAGAAGTACCGGGAGGGCCTGCAGGGCCACGCCGCCGAGGCACGGCAGAGCCGCGAGCTGGTGACCATCCACACCGACGTCGACGTGCCCTTCGAGGCGGACCGCTTCCGCTACGGGGGCGCCTCGCGCGAGCGCTGCTTCACGCTCTTCTCCACGCTCGGCTTCCGGTCGCTCGTCACGGAGTTCGCGCCCACCGCCGGCACGGTCACCAAGGACTACCGCATCGTCGGCTCACTCGAGGAGCTCGAGGCGGTGGCGGCTGGCCTGGCCACGGTACCGCACCTGGCCGTCAAGGTGATCGCGGACGGCACGGCCCCCGTGCGGGCCAGCGTGGTCGGGATCGCGATCGCGGCCGAGGCCCGGCGCGCGTGGTACGTGCCACTGGGTCACCAGGGGTTCATGGGCGAAGGCTCGCTCGCGCGCGATCGGGCGCTGACGATCCTCGCCCCGGTTCTCGGCGCCGCCACCATCCGGAAGGTGGGCCACGACAGCAAGGCGGACCTGATCATCCTCGGACGACACGGCGTGGAGCTGTCGGGGCTCGACGTCGACACCATGCTCGCCGGCTACCTGCTCGATGCCAACCGCTCGACGCAGGCGCTGGAACCGCTGGCGCTGGAGGAACTCGGGTACAAGGCGCTCGACGAGGACGCCGTGCGCGGCAAGGGCGCCAAGGCGCTGCCCTTTGCGGAACTGCCCCCGGACGCCGTGCTCGACTTCGCGTGCGAACGGGTGGACCTCGCCCTGCAGCTCGCCGACACGCTCGCGCCCGCGCTGACACGCGAGGGCCTGGACCGCGTCTACGGCGAACTCGAGCGGCCGCTCGTCCCGATCCTGGCGGGGCTGGAACGGGCGGGTGTTCGCGTGGACGTGCACGCCCTGGCGTCACAGGCCACGCGCGTCGACCGCGAGCTCGGCGAGCTGGGGGCGGAGATTTACCGCCTGGCCGGGCAGACGTTCAACATCAACTCCCCCAGACAGCTGGCCGACATCCTCTTCGAGAAGCTGCAGCTGCCGGTGCTCAAGCGGACCGGCGCCACGCGGACGGCGTCGACGGCGGTGGAGGTGCTCGAGGAGCTGGCGCAGTCGCACGACCTGCCCCGGATGATTCTCGACTGGCGGGCGCTGGCCAAGCTGAAAGGGACCTACATCGACGCGCTGCCCGCGCTGGTGAATCCCGAGACCGGGCGCGTGCACACGCAGTTCAACCAGGCCGTCGCCGCGACCGGCCGGCTGAGCAGCAGCGATCCGAACCTGCAGAACATCCCGATCCGCACGGAGATCGGCCGCGAGATTCGCCGCGCCTTCGTGAGCGATCCGGGCTGGGTGCTCATCTCCGCCGACTACTCGCAGATCGAGCTGCGGGTGCTGGCGCACCTGTCGGGCGACGAGACGCTCACGGCCGCCTTCGCGCGGGGCGACGACATTCACGACCAGACGGCGCTCAAGGTGTTCGGCGCGGACAGCGCGCTGACGCCGCACGAGCTCCGGCGCCGCGCCAAGATCATCAACTACGCGCTGCTGTACGGAAAGACCGCCTTCACGCTCGCCAAGGACATCGGCGTGCCCCAGGCCGCGGCCCAGGCGTTCATCGACGCCTACTTCGCCGGGTTCCCGCGCGTGCGCGCCTTCATCGACCGCACCCTCGACGAGGCGCGCCAATCGGGCGTCGTCAGGACGATGTTCGGGCGCCGGCGGCTGGTGCCGGAGATCACGAGCCGCAACGGCCAGATTCGCGCCGCCGCCGAGCGCATGGCCGTGAACATGCCCATCCAGGGCACGGCCGCCGACATCCTCAAGCGCGCGATGATCGACGCCGACCGGGCGCTCGGCGAACGCCGGACGCGGGCGCGCATGATCCTGACCGTCCACGACGAGCTGCTGTTCGAGGCGCCGGTCGAGGAGGCCGACGACATCGCGGCGCTGGTGTCGCGGGCCATGGCCGGGGCCGTCAGCCTGACCGTGCCGCTCGACGTCGACGTGGGGATTGGCCCGAACTGGAACGAGGCCAAGGCCTGAGGGGAACCGCCCGGCCTACTTCCAGCGTTCCTTCAGCAGCTCCCATTCCGCACGAAGCTGGAGCTCGGCGCCCGCGCGTTCGGTCGACGTCAACGACTTGACGCGATCCGGGATGATGCCCTGCAGGACCAGCTTGTCGAGGTCGGCGCGGAGGGCGGCCGACCGCTCGCCAGCCAGCCGTGCCCGCGCCCAGCCCGCGGTGGCGGCATGCCAGGCGGCCAGCGGGTTTCCCGCGCCGCGGAGTGCGGCTGCCACCCAGTAGGCAGCGGCCGAGGACCCGGGGTGGTCGGCCAGCACCTCACGCATGCTGCGCGTCAGCGCCTCGAACAGATCCCTGCGGACAGTGGAGTCCGCCGCGTCGGCCTGTCGCTCCACGGCCGTGCCCCACCAGTCCACGAGCGCCTCGCCGAGGGCCGGATCGGCCTCCTGGCCGGGCTCGACGCCGCTGGCGAACAGGTTGGCGGCCGCGCCGAACTCGTCTTCGAGGAACAGGGCCTGCCCGACGGCCGAGTACTCGATGCGCCCCCGGTCGTCGAGGACGGTGGTGCGAACCGAGCCCAGCGCCTCACGCGCGGCGGCGAGGTCGGTCGGATCGACCCCCTGTCGATAACGCTCGAGCAGCGCGCGCGCCAGCATGACCGACGCGGCGTCCTGGGTATCGGGCGTCTTGCGGGCGGCCGTGGCGGCCTCGATGGCCAGGTCGAACTCGCGCGCGTTGTAGTGCGCCAGGGCGCGGGCGAGATCCTCCCGGTTGGCCAGCGCCGGCTCGACCGTAAGCGCCAGGACGGCCGCGACGAGCCCCCAGCCCAGTGACGCGCGGACCACACGCAAACAAGACAGCACGACCTGACTCCAGAGCGCATCGTAGCACGCTGGTACAATGGCGAACTGCATGTCCGCTCCCGTGATCGTGCCCAGGGCCGAGCACACGCTGTCCCGCTCCGACATCGACCCTGACGCCCTCAAGGTCCTCTACCGGCTCCACGATTTCAACTACGCGGCCTACCTGGTCGGCGGGGGCGTGCGGGACCTCTTGCTCTCACGCAAACCAAAGGACTTCGACGTCGGCACGGACGCCCATCCGTACCAGATCAAGAAGCTCTTCCGGAACTGCTGGATCATCGGTCGACGCTTCCGCCTGGCGCACGTGCGCTTCGGGAACAAGACGATCGAGGTGGCCACGTTCCGGCGCAACGTCGTCGTGGAGGAAGCGGCGGTCCCCGACGACGCCGACGCCGATGACGTCCCGGCCATGCCGATGGAGGGCGGGGGCGCCGTGCGCCACGACAACACGTTCGGCACGCCGGAAGAGGATGCGTTCCGGCGCGACTTCACGATCAACGCGCTCTTCTACGACATCGCGACCTTCTCGATCATCGACTACGTGGGCGGGCTCGACGACCTGCGTAGTGGCCTGGTGCGCTGCATCGGTGACCCGGCGGTGCGCTTCCGCGAGGACCCGGTGCGGATGCTCCGCGCCATCGCGTTCGCATCCCGACTCGAGTTCAGGCTCGATCCCCCCATCGTCGATGCCATTCGCGAGCACCGGCACCTGATCGCGGAGGCGGCGCCAGCCCGGCTGATCGAGGAGTACTACAAGATCCTGCGGTCGGGATCGGCGGAGCGGACGTTCCGGATGCTGGCGGAGCACGCGCTCCTCGAACCGATGACGCCGGAGCTGCAGGCACGGGCCGCGCACGAGCCATTGTGGGAGTCGCTGGCGGCCCTGGACCGGTACCGGCGGCGGTTCGCCGAGATGCCCCCGCAGCTCACCAACCCTGTGCTGCTGGGTTCACTGCTGCTGCCTCTGGGGCTGATGCCGAGGGGCCAGGCGGCCGATCTCGACGAGGCGGAGGATGTGGAGGAGGTGCGGCCGCGCGGGCGGTCGTGGGGCGGGCCTGGCCGCCGGGACCGGCGCCCCAAGCCGCCGGTGCTGATGATCGGCATCCTGCCGATCGCGCGCCGGGACAGCGAACGCCTGCGGCAGTTGCTGGCCATCCAGGGGCGGCTGCGTGACCTCGAGAGCTCGGCGCGGACCAAGCGCGCGCTCATCCACCGCGGGCCGTTCGAGGACGCGCTCACGTGGCTCGACATCCACGGCCAGGCCGCGGAGATCGTGGAGCACTGGCGCGGCTTCATCGAGGCGTTGGGGGCCCAGCCGTCCGGGGAGACGGCCGGGGCCGAAGGCGCGGACGAGGGGCGCCGGCGGCGGCGCCGGCGCGGCGGGCGGCGCAGGGGCCGCCGGCCCGCGCGCGGGGGCGAGAACTGACGCCGGGCGTCAGCCGTTCTTGCGCTCGAACTCGCGCATGAACTCCACGAGCGCGTCAACGCCCGCCTCGGGGAACGCGTTGTAGATCGACGCGCGCATCCCCCCGACCGATCGGTGGCCCTTCAGTCCGTCGAGCCCGGCCTCGGTCGATTGCTTGACGAAGGCCTTCTCGAGGTCCTCCGAACCGAGCCGGAAGGTGATGTTCATGTTGGACCGGCTCGCGGCGTCCGCCGTCCCCTTGTAGAAGCCGGTGCGATCGATCTCGGCGTAGAGCTTCCCCGCCTTCCGCGCGTTGCGCGCGCCGACCGCCTCCAGCCCGCCCTCGGCCAACGCCCACTTCATGACCAGCCCCATCAGGTAGATGCCGAAGCACGGCGGCGTGTTGTACATCGAGCCGTTCTCGGCGTGCACGGCGTAGTTGAGCATCGTGTGGAGCGACTTGGTCGAGCGCGCCAGCAGGTCCTCGCGGATGATGACCAGGGTGACGCCCGACGGCCCCAGGTTCTTCTGCGCACCCGCGTAGATGAGGCCGTACTTCGAAACGTCGATGGGCCGGCTGAAGATGTCCGACGACGCGTCGCAGACCAGCGGTACCGTGCCCACCTCGGGCTCGGCCGGCCACTCGGTTCCGACCAGGGTGTTGTTCGACGTCATGTGGACGTAAGCGGCCGCGGGATCGAGCGTGAGCTCCTCCTGCCGCGGGAGGCGCGAGAACTTGTCGGCCTCGGTCGTGCCCGCAATCTTCACCGTGCCGACGCGCGCGGCTTCCTTGACCGCCTTCTGCGCCCACCCACCCGTGACGATGTAGTCGGCCGACTGGCCGGCGGCGAGCAGGTTCAGGGGAACCATCGAGAACTGCAGCGACGCGCCGCCCTGGAGGAACAGGACCTTGTAGCCATCCGGCACGGATCCCAGCGTGCGCAGGTCGGCCTCGGTCCTTGCGAGGATGCCCTCGAAGGCCTTCGAACGGTGGCTGATCTCGAGCACCGACATGCCGACGCCGGGCAGCGCCACGAGGTCGCGCTGCGCCTCTTCGAGCACCGGAACGGGCAGGATGGCCGGACCGGCCGAGAAGTTGAACACGCGATGAACGGTAGTGGACATGATGGCGACCATTCTATTCCCGGCGCCCCGGGGCGGGAGCGCCCGACACGTCACCCGAGGGCGACGAGCTGCAGATCGAGGATGTCGTCGTTGCCGCGGCGGATCGCGTCGAGCAGATCCGCGCCGGGTGCGCCATCCAGGTTGATGCGGGCCACGGCGGCCTCGGCGCCGTCGAAGATGATGTTCTCGGTCTCCTGCACGTTGAGGGCGGCGGAGCGGAGCGCGTCGAACACGTGCGCGAGCACGCCGGGCCGGTCGCGGTGGCGGACCACCAGCATGTGCGTTGCCGGCGTCTTCCGCGCCAGGTTGACGACGTTTGGTACCTTGCCCGTCTCCTTGAACGTCCGGACGATGCGGACGGTCTCGGCGGCAATGGCTTCCTGGGCCTGATCGGTCGACGCGCCGATGTGGTGCGTGCCGTAGACGCCCGGCAGGCCGATCAGCGGGTCGCTGAAGCTGCCCGTGGCGCCGGAGGGCTCGGCGGCGAAGACGTCCAGCCCCGCGCGCAGCCCCTTCTCCCGCACGGCGGCCTCGAGCGCGGCCGCGTCCACCACCTCGCCGCGCGAGGTGTTGATGAAGAATGCGCCCGGCCGCGCGTGGGCGAGCAGGTCGGCGTTGACGAAGCCGCGCGTGTCCTTGCCCAGGGCCAGGTGCACGCTGATGATGTCCGCGCGCGACACGAGGTCGGCCGGGCTGTCCGCAATCTCGACGCCGAACGTCGCGGCGGCGTGGCGCCGCGCGGCCTCGTCGGTGGCAAACCGGCGGCTCCACACGAGGACGGGCATGCCGAAGGCGCGCGCCCGCGCCGCCACTTCCTGCCCGATGTTGCCGAACCCGAGCAGGCCCAGCGTCCGGCCGTAGACGCCCCGGGCCTTCGAATACTCCTTCTTGTTCCACGTGCCGGCCCGGAGGTCGGCGACGTTGTCCGGAATGCGGCGGTCGAGCGCCAGCATCAGGCCGAGTGCCAGTTCCGCGACGGCCACGGCATTCTTGCCGGGGCAGTTCGAAACATAGATGCCGCGCCTGGAGGCACCGGCGAGATCGATGGTGTTGACGCCGGCGCCGGCACGCACGATGAGCGCGAGCGCGCCCGCGTCCAGCATGGGCTCGGTCACCTGCGTCGAGCGGACGATCAGCACCGACGCGCGGGTCTCGGCGAGCGCCTGCGTGAGGGCGTCGCCCGAGAGCTCGGGACGGAAGATCACCTCACACCCGGCGGCCTTGAGGCCCTCCAGCCCGGAGGCTTCGAACTTGTCTGCGACGAGTACGGTCATGGGAGCGATTCTCGAACGGGGAAGACGACGGGGTTGTCAGGCAATGTCAGGCGATCACGTGCGACAGGAGCCCGTCGCGCAGCTTCGGCTCGAACCACGTGGACTTGGGCGGCATGATGCCCCCCGCGTCGGCCACGCGCATCAGGTCCGACACCGAGACCGGGAACAGCGAGAACGCGACGGCGAACCCGCCGCCGTCCACGAGCTGCTCCAGCGCGCCGGTGCCGCGGATGCCGCCCACGAACTCGATGCGCGCGTCGGTGCGCACGTCCTTGATGCCCAGGAGCGGCGTCAGGACCTCGCGCTCCAGCACGTCGACGTCGAGGGCCGACGTCTCCGGGAAGCAGCAGTAACCACCGGCCGTCGAGCCGCATCGCCACCTCCCCACGGGTCGCGGGGCTGGCGGGCCCGCCGTCACGCACCTCCGCGCGCTCGCGCAGCTCGGTGAGCAGTTCCGCCGGCGTCCGGCCGTTCAGGTCCCGCACGACGCGGTTGTAGGGCAGCACCTGCATCTGGTTGTCGGGAAAGGCCACGGCCATGACGCGGTCCCACTCGCCCGCGCCCTGCGACGACAGCTCGCGACGTGCCCGCGCCGCGCTCGCGGCCCGGTGATGCCCGTCCGCGATGTAGAGCACCGGAATCTCGGCAAAGCCGTCCGTGATGGCCGCCTCCTCGGAGGCGGGCACCCGCCACACCACATGGCGGACCTGGTCCGGAGCGACGACGTCGAAGAGCGGCGCACCGGTGACGACGCGCGAGACGACGGCGTCGATCGCGGGCGAGGCCTTGTAGGTGAGGAACACCGACCGGTCTGCGCCTCGATCGCCAGCATGTGCCGGGTGCGATCGTCCTCCTTGTCGGGGCGGGTCTTCTCGTGCTTGCGGATCAGGTTCTCGTCGTACTCGTCCACCGAGAAACACGCCGCGATACCCGCCTGGACGTGGTCGCCCATATGGAGACGGTAGACATAGAAGCAGGGGGCGTCTTCGGTGACCAGGGGGGCCGCGGTCTTGAGCGCGGCGAAGTTCTCGACGGCCTTGTCATAGACCTGATCGCCGTGAGGGTCGGTCCCGGGCGGCAGATCAATCTCGGGACGCGACACGTGGAGGAAGCTGAGCGGGTTGTCCGCAGCCAGGGCGCGGGCCTCGTCGGTGCTCACGACATCGTAGGGCACCGAGGCCACGCGGGCCGCCGCGCCGGGTTCGGGGCGCAGGGCGGCGAATGGATAGATGGAAGACATCCGGAAATTATAGATTGCGGATGCGGACGGCGCCGCGCGAAGGCGCGGCCCCGGGAGGCACGCCTGTGGCCGGCCGCGGCGCGGTCCCGCATGGGGCGCGCACGCAACCGGCCCACACGGTTCTAGCGGAAGGTCCACCCCACGCCGAACTTGACGTCCGGCGAGTCGATGGCCCCGACCTTGACCTCGAAGAACAGGCCGTTGCGCTGCTCGGCGCCGAAGATGAGGTTCAGGCCGCCCTCTGTCTCCGTTCCTCCGCCAATCGAGTCGTCGAACGAGTAGAAATTGACGGCGGGACCGCCCCCTGCGTACAGCTGCCAGTCCGTCCGCGTCGGAAACTTGTAGATGAACTCCATGTTGACGGCGGTCGTGACCACGTCGTCACCCAGGCCGAGCTCGAGGTTGGGACGGAAATGAAGCCGATCGATGAGCTCCGAGGTCTCGTAGTGGCCGCCGAAATACACCTGGTCGGGGTCCACCGAGACGCCGCCGCGCACGCCTGGTCCCTGGGCGGCCGCCGGCGCCGCGACGCCCACGAGGGTCATGAGTACGAGCAGAATCTTCACACGTGCAGTCATCCGATTCGCCAATGGCGACATAGAAGTCCTCCTGTGGGGTCCGGGTGCAGGACTCGTGCCGCGCAAACGGGCGTGATGAGACGACGCGCGGCCGAGGTCGGGCGGGGGTGGTGTCAGTTGGCGGCGCGCAGGGCCCCGGGCTGCATGAGCCCGAAGAGCCGCGTCCGCGCGATCGTGAAGGCCTCGAGCTCCGCGGCGGGGATGGGCTCACCCGGGGGCATGTTGCGATGCTCGACCACGGGATTGACGAACCGCCCGTTGCGGCGGAGGCCGTAGTGCAGGTGCGGGCCCGTGGCGAGCCCCGTCGATCCGACCTTGCCGACCAGCTCGCCCTGCGACACGTGCTGGCCGAGCCGCACGGTGATGGCCGACAGGTGCAGATACTGGCTCTCGTAGCCGTTGTTGTGCCGGACGCGCACGGTCCGGCCGCCACCGTTGGTCCAGCCGGCCAGCGTGACCGTGCCGGGCGCCACCGTGACGACGGGCGCACCAGGCGGGGCCGAGTAGTCCACGCCGTTGTGGGCGCGCGTACCCGAGCACCGGGTGCCGCCTGGCCGAGCTGAAACGCGAGGTGATGCGCGGCTCGAACTTGAGCGGCGACTTGAGGAAGAAGCGCTTGAGCGACCGCCCGTCCTCGTCGAAGTAGGCGGGCTTGGCCCCCTCGGGCGTGTAGCGGTAGGCGCGGAGCGATCGCCCGCTCGCCACGAACTCCGCCGCGAGGATGGGCCCGTAGCCGGCGAACTCGCCGTCGCGCGTGTAGCGCTCGACCACCAGCCGGAACTCGTCGCCGGGCTGGAGCTCGGACGAGAAGTCGAGCTCGCCGGAGAAGATGTCGGCCATCTGGAGCGCCAGGTCGATCCGCTCCCCGGCGGCGTCGAGGGCCTGGGTCAGCGACGGCGTCAGGCGCGAGATCTCGCCTTCGACCGCGTCAACGCTCACGTCCTTCGGGATGGTCTCGATCGACGCCTCGAAGGCATTGTCGTCGTCGGACTGGACGACCAGACGCCGGTCGCCGTCGATCTCGTATTCGAAGCTGCGCAGACGCCCGTCCAGCATCCGGTCCACGGCGTAGGGCTGGCCCACGCGCATGCGGCGGACGTCGAACACCTGCTCGACGGCCGACACCAGCGCCACGCGGTCTTCGGGAATGACGTCGTAGTCGCTCAACAGCGTCCCGAGCGTCCGGCCCTGGGGCACGTTGCCGACGATGAAGTCGGAGTCGGAGGCGAGGAGGATGTCGGTGACGCGCGCGACGGCACGGCTCGTCGCGGCGGGGACATCCGCCGTTCCGCAGGCCGCGGTCAGCACCAGGGCAGCCCCCAGCACGCATCCGGAAAGAAAGCTCTGCCGCATCGAATTCTTTCGGGAAAAACCAGGCAATCCTACCAGCAGGCGGCGCGCTGTCCAACAGCTTTTCGCCCGTGGCGTGCGGTTCGTCACCGCCGTTTGGGCCGCGCCGCCGGTGGCGGGGCCTCGATCGCCTCCTGCAGTTCGACGTACTGCACCGTCTGCACGTTGGCGCGGATCACCATGGGAATCACCCGGGGCTCGCCCGTCCCCGCGCGCACCTCCACCACGTGCGCGCCCGCCGACAGCGTCAGCGTCAGCGGCGTGGCGCCGCGCTCGGAGCCGTCCACCAGCACGCGCGCGCCCACCGGCCGGGAGCTGACGACGAGCTCGCCCTCGCCCTCGGCCGGCCCTTCCTTGGGACGCGACCAGTACCAGCCGATGACACCCGCCTGCATCAGCACGACCGCGAGAACGACGGCGGCCCAGAGCGGCCGCAATCCCAGCACCCGGCGGCCCGTCGTCGTCTCCACCGCCACCGGCACCGCGTCGTCCTCGCGGCCCTCGACCGCGGCGGCAGCCACGGCCACCGGTTCCGGCTCGGGCTCGGGCACCGGCTCCGGTTCGGGCGCACACGCGCGCACCCACTCCTCGAGGGCGGCCGTGCCGGTGACGTAGCGCCGGTTGCTCGAGAGCACTTCCTCGAACGCGATCTGCGCGGCGTGCGGCGAGTCGAACCCGCCCTCGTCGAGCTGCAGCGCACGGCGCAGCCACCGCGACAGGACGCTCGAGAGCGGATGGTCCTCGTCGCCGTGCGCTCGCGCGCGGCCGACACCAGCGCAGCCAGCTCCCCCGGAACTCGTCGGGGCTGAGCAGGCGGCCGCACAACATGGACAGCGCCACGATGCCCAGGGCGGTGGCGTCACCGCGCGGGTTGCTGACGACGAGGCCCTCGTCGGGCGCGGCCGCGATGCGGTAACGGCGCCGCGTCCTCGCGGGACAGCACGAGATGCTGAATGGCCGACCCGAACCCCGCTTCCGCAATGACGACCTGCGCCGGGGGCGCCACGAACAGGCGCTCCGGGGCGATGGTCCCGATGGCGGCTTCCCGGTTGTGACGCGCGAAGAGCGCGGCGGCCGGCAGGAGCTGCCGCAGCAGGGCCACGACTGCCTCGATGTCGGGGCGGATGCCGGCCTCGGCCGACGCTGCGAGCAGATCCGAGAGACGGTGCCCGTCGGTGGCGTCGGACACCACGACCAGCCGATCGATCGACGGACGATCGATCCGGCGGACGCGGACGTACGACGCGTGCCGGACCGCCGCCGCGCGTCACGCGCTCGGAGAGCGTGGTCGTGAACGCGGTCTGCAGGACCAGGTCGAGGCTGAGCTCGAGTTGTTCGACGGTTCGCCCGTGGAGGCGTCGGTCTCCAGAGTCCGACGCCCAAGCCCATCAGTCATGCGATTCGATACCAGCGGGGGTTCCCTATCTTGTCGGCAAAGAAACGGCGTTCCGCAGGGTCGTGCGCGGGCCTGCACGACACTGCCGCATTCATCGTGCACATCGGCCCGGAATCGCGCGTCGAGCGCCGGCGACCCGGGGATGCCGCACGCGACAGGCGCCGTCCACGGCGGTCGAGCGCGCAGCCGGGACGAAGGAATCACGAAGATCGGGGTATGCTGTCCGCGTGACGATGGACTGGACGGCCGGGCTCGTGGCCGTGGCCGCACTCGTCCTGGGCGGATGCGGCGGCTGGCTGCTGGCCCGTTGGCGGGCGGCCGAGCGCACGGCCGCCCTGCAGGCCGACAACGCCCGGCTGACGGCGGAGCTCGCGCTGCGCGAACGCGCCGTGCCGGAACAGATCGCCCTGCTCGATCGCATGCAGCAGCAGATGCGCGACGGGTTCGAGGCCCCCGCGGCCGGCGCCCTGCAGCGGAGCAGCCGGCAGTTTCTCGACCTCGCCGACCAGAAGCTCGGCAACGTGCACCGCGCGGCCGCCGCCGAGCTCGGCCAGCGGCAGCAGGCCCTCGACGCGCTGGTCGCTCCCATTCGCGACACCCTCGGGCAGGTCGCGGCCGCACTGGCCGACGCGGATCGGCAGCGCCTGCAGGACGGCGCCAACCTGCGCACCCTGCTCGGCCACGTCGGACAGACCCAGCAACTGCTCCAGCAGGAAACCCAGGCGCTGGTGCGCGCGCTCCGCTCACCCGGCGTCCGCGGCCGCTGGGGCGAGGTGCAGCTCCGGAAGGTCGTCGAGCTCGCCGGCATGCTCGAGCACTGCGACTTCGATCTCCAGCCCACGGCGGTGTCCGACCAGGGCCGGCTGCGGCCCGATCTCGTGGTGCGGCTGCCCGGCGATCGCACCATCGTCGTGGACGCCAAGGTGCCGCTGGAGGCGTTTCTCGACGCGCAGACGGCCACCGACGACGGCGTGCGGTCCGGCAAGCTGGCCGATCACGTGCGGCAGGTGAAGGACCACGTGGCCAAGCTCGGGGCGAAGGGCTACTGGGACCAGTTCCCGTCCTCGCCCGACTTCGTCGTGCTCTTCCTGCCGGCGGAGGCCATCTTCATGGCCGCCCTGGAGCTGGACGCGCATCTCATCGATGCCGGCGTCCGCCAGCGCGTGCTCCTGGCGAGCCCGCTCACGCTCATCGCGCTGCTCCGGACGGCCGCGCTCGGATGGCGGCAGGAGCGGCTGACGGTGAACGCGGAGGAAATCAGCCGGCTCGGGCGCGAGCTGTACGATCGGACGCGCACGTTCACCGAGCGGCTCGACACCCTCGGCACCCGGCTCGACGCGACCGTGCGCGCGTACAACGAGGCCGTTGGCGCCTACGACGCGCGGGTGATGGTGTCGATGCGCCGGTTCCGGGAGCTCGGCGCCGCGACCGGCGATGCCATCGAGGGGGCCGGGCCGGTGGATGCGACGCCGCGTCCGCTCCAGAGCGCGACGCAGCCGGACTTGCTGGATCGGTCCGAGGAGACCGTGGAACCCTGAGGTAACAGAGGATGGCAACGATGAGAGTACCGGTGCTGGCGGCGGTCGTGGTGGTGGTCGTGGCAGCCGCCCTGGGCGCACAGACGAGGAAACCCGAAGCCACGTCGCTCTCGGGCACGCCCCTCTATCCGCCGAGCCCGATTCCCAGTCAGGCCAAGCTCGAGGCCGATCTCCAGCAGGCGCAGTCGGTGGCCAACACCACGACGCCCGAGGCCATGATCTGGATCGGACGGCGGCTGGGCTACCTCTGGCGTTACCAGGACGCCATCGCGGCGTTCACCCGCGGCATCGAGCGCTACCCCGACGACGCGCGCTTCTACCGGCACCGCGGCCACCGCTACATCAGCGTGCGGGAGTTCGCCAAGGCGCAGGCGGACTTCGAGAAGGCCGTCTCGCTCGTGCGCGGGAAGCCCGACGAGGTCGAGCCCGATGGCGCGCCCAATCCGGCCGGGGTGCCCCGAAGCACGCTGCAGTTCAACATCTGGTACCACCTCGGCCTCGCCCACTATCTCCAGGCGCACTACGAGCAGGCCTACGACGCCTACGTGGAGTGCATGAAGGTGTCGAAGAACGACGACTCGATCGTGGCGACCAGCGACTGGATGTGGATGACGCTGATGCGCCTGGGACGCAAGGCGGAGGCCGCCGAGGTGCTGGAGCGCATCTCGCCGACGATGGACATCCTCGAGAACCAGTCGTACCACCGCCGGCTGCTGATGTACAAGGGGCTGGAGAAGCCCGAGTCGCTGCTCGACACGGCGCGCGCCGACGACACCACGATTGCGACGCAGGGATACGGCGTCGGCAACTACTACTTCGTCATGGGCGACACCGCACGCGCCCGTCAGATCTTCGAGCGCGTCACGTCCGGCGGCGGGTGGAATGCGTTCGGCTTCATCGCGGCCGAAGCCGACCTCCACCGGATGCGGTGACGCCTACGCGCGGCGGGGACGGGCGGCGATGACGGCAAACGCGCCGCGCCGCCACGCCACGTCCGGCGAGAACCCGGCCTCGCGCAGGAGGCGCAGCTCGGTATCGAGCGGCACGTAGAAGTCCTCGTGCGACCAGGCCTCCAGGAACGCGCCAGCCTTGCGGCGGCCGTAGTGCACGGCCAGGTGATCGCGCCAGGCCTCGTGCCCCGCGGCGGCCAGGGCGGCGTTCGCGGCCGGGTGGCAGTCTGCGGTCACGAACGCGCCGCGCGGCCGGAGGGCGTGGCGGGCGCGCGCGAACAGGGCCGCCCGGGTGCGCCGGGACCGGATGTGATGCAGCGACAGCGACGCCGTGATGCCGTCGGCCCGGGGCAGGGGCGCGCGGGTGAAATTGCCGGGGACCAACGTGAGCGCGCGGCCGGGCAGCCGCCGGCTCGCCATGCCGAGCATGCCCTCGTCCTCGTCGATGCCGACCAGCGCCGCCTTCGGCGCGGCGGCGGCAACGGCGGCGGCCAGCGCCCCCGTGCCGATGCCCAGGTCAACCACCGTCTCCGGGGTGCCGGCCAGCGTCACCAGCGCGTCCGCCGCGGCCGCGAGCATCTCCTCGTAGTTGGGAATGAAGGTCCGGATGCGTGCGTCGTACTCGTCAAGCGCGATCTTGAGATGGCTCGAAACCGCCACGTGGCTCTCCTGTCTGCCCATCCCATCATCGGGCCGGGCGCTCATCCTACAGCACGTCGCCCCGTCGTGAGTCCGTCGTGCGCGGGCGGGCGACAGCGAGGACGCCCGTGATCGTGCGGACCGCCACGCCGCAGGACGCCGCGGCACTCGCCGCGTTCGGCCGGCGGGTCTTTCACGACACCTTCGCACCCGACAACAGGCCCGACGACCTCGCCGCCTACCTGGAGGGCGCGTACTCGCCCGAGCGGCAGCTGGCCGAGATCGAGGACGTGTCGGTCAACACCCTGCTGCTCGAGATCGACGGCGCCCTGGCCGCCTTCGCGCAGGTGCGGGCCGCGGAGGCGCCGGCGGGCGTGGAGGGCACGCACCCGATCGAGCTGTGGCGCTTCTATGTCGATCCCGCGTGGCACGGCCGCGGTGTCGCGGCAGCACTCATGGATACGGTCCTCGACGCGGCGCGCCGGCGGGAGGCGCGCACGCTGTGGCTCGGCGTCTGGGAGCGGAACACGAGGGCCCAGGCCTTCTATCGCAAGCAGGGATTCGCGGTGGCCGGTTCCCACATCTTCATGCTGGGCGCCGATGCGCAGCGGGATCTCATCATGCTGCGCAGTCTGTAGCGCCCGCGGGGCGATTCTGGTGGCGCGCGCCGCGGAGGTCGCGGACAATGTGTCGCGGAGGGCGACCATGCTTCGACCTGCGGCGCGGCGGGCGTCAGCGGTGCTCGTCCTGATGGCCGTCTGCGCGTCCGGCATCCCGGCGGCACAGTCCCAACCGGCCACGCCGTCCATCCGCCTGCCCCGCCCCACCGGACCGTTCGCCGTCGGCACGACCGCGTTCCGTCTCGAGGACCCCTCGAGGCCGGAGCCGTTCGCGGAGTCGCCCGACGCGCGCCGCGTCATCGAGGTGGTGGCCTGGTATCCCTCGATTGGAGGCGCCAGCGGCGCGGCCGCACCCTACCTGCGCGAAGGCCGCGAAGAGGCACGCACGTTCGCACGCCTCATGCGGCTGCCGGACGACGCCCTCGACTATCTCGCCGACATCCGCACGTGGGCCATCGTGGACGCGCCCCCGCGCTCCGAGGGCCGGTGGCCGGTGCTGCTCTTCTCGCATGGCTACACGGCCGTGGCTTCTTCCTACACGGCGCTCCTCGAGGAGATCGCCAGCCACGGCTACGTCGTGCTGAGCGTGGTACACCCCTTCGAGGCGGTAGCTGCGGCCCTGGCCGACGACCGGGTGGCCACGATGCTCGACGCGAAGGGCCAGGTCCGAACGCACATCCGCGACGTGCTCGGCGAGTGGGCGTCCGAGGACGAGACGATGGCGGCGGTGACGGCGGCCCGGGACGAGAACGCCCGCCTCGAGATCCTGCGCAAGTACCTGGCCACGCTGCGCCGTACGGGAGACGTCGTGGACCGCTGGGTCATCGACACCCGCCTGGTGCTGGACCGCATGCCGACCCTGGCCACGGGAACCGCCGCCAACCTGGCCTCGCGTCTCGACCTCGGCAACGTCGGCGCTCTCGGCCACTCGATGGGCGGCGTCGTGGCCGCGCAGTTCTGCTCCGAGGACAGGCGTTGCCGCGCGGCGGCGAACCTCGACGGCATCCCGCAGTACGGATCGCTCGTGGACACCGAGCGCACGCGTCCGTTCCTGATGGTCTACTCGGAGCGGCCCGGCCGCATCGGCGCGAGCGACGTGATCTACCAGCGGTCGGCGCGGCCCTACGTGCGCGTGGACGTCGCTGGCACCGGGCACCTCGACTTCAGCGACATGGTCCTGTGGGACGGCCCGCTCCGCGACCGGCCCCTGTTCGGCACGCTTGCCGGCGAGAAGGCGGTCGCGATCACCCGCCAGATCGTCGTGGAGTTCTTCGAACGCGAACTCCGGCAACGGCCGGCGCCGCTGCTGTCCGGCCGTACCGAGGTACCCGGCGTCTCCGTACGCAGCCCGTCCACGCGCTGAGCGCGTCCTCCGAACCTACGGTGCCGTTGGCTCGGCTTCGACCAGCGGAATCGGGTCGCCCGCATCGGGAGCCAGCGACACGCCCAGGATCCGCGCCAGCGTCGGCGCGATGCGCGTCATCGGGATGACCCCGACGCTGCCGTGCCGGCGCACCGATGGTCCCGCCATCACCAGCGAGGCGTGCATCGCGGGCCGATCGGGCGCGAAGCCGTGGCCGCCCCGGGTCGCCGACTCGGTCACCAGCGTGTCGGTCCCGGCGCCGGAGTAGAAGCCGTCGGCGACGTCGAGGCCGAAGCGGGCGTCCGGGTGCGCGCCGGCCTCGGCAAGGTCCTCGCGCGTCCAGATCCGCCGTATGCCGTTGGCCGGATTCTGCCGCAGCTCGTCGAGCAGAGACGCCACGCGGGGCACGTCGGCCTCGTCGCGCACGTACACGAATCCGCTGCCCCCGCTCGCGTGGTAGTAGGCGCGCCACGACACGATGCGGCCCGCGGCGTCCACCGACAGCAGCCCCGCCTTCCGGAACGCCGCGTTGGGCTGCACCATCCGCGCCAGCGCCTGGAAGCCATGGTCGGACACCACCGCCACGGTCGTTCGGCCGGATCGGCCCGCCCGCTCGACCGCCTCGAGAATCTCCCCCAGCCGCGCGTCGACGGTCGTCAGCATGCGCAGGGCCTCGGGCGAACCGGGACCGAACTCGTGCTGCGTACCGTCGAGCTCCACGAGGTGCACCAGCAGGACGTGCGGATCGTAGGTGGCGATGAGGCGCGTGGCGATGTCGGTGCGCGAACGGTCGTCGAAGGGCCAGTCGATGGGGTGTCCCAGCCCGGACTCCACCACGCGGAGCAGATCGCGAGGCCGCGACAGCGCGTCGAGCAGCAGCCGGCCGTCCTCGTGCCGCGACTCCCGGTACTCCGGCACGACGTAGTCGAGGTCCATGCCGACGGTGACGGGCCAGCCCACCGCCGCCGCGTCCAGCCCCCTGGCGCGCACCGCCATCGGCAGGGTGGGCACCTGAATGGCGCGGGCATACCAGTACCAGGCGCCGTCGGAACGGCCCTCGGGATCCAGGATGCGGTTGTCGAAGATCCCGTGCCGGGCCGGAGGCACACCGGTGATGAGGGTGGTGTGGGACGGGTAGGTCACGGTCGGGAACACACCGACCACGCCGTCCGCCCAGATGCCCGCGCGCGCGAGACGGCGCAGGTTCGGCGCGTGCGCGGCAAGCGCGGGATCGGTATAGCTCGACGGCATGAGCCCGTCGATCGAGATCAGGATGACGCGGGAATCGTCTGCCGAGGCGGAGGCCTGCGGCATGCAGAAGATGGCGGCGACGAGCAGGGCCAGCGCCCAGAGGATCTTGCGCATGGATCCATTCGGACCCAGCGGTATGTCGCCGCCGTGGCGAGGCCGTGTCGGGAACGCGACGGCCGCACAATTTGCGCGGCCGTCACAGGGAGTCTTCGGCGCTCAGCGTCCGTGGCTGGCCGCGACGGCGTGGCCGGCCGCATGTGCCGGCGCCATCGGCCGCACGCTGATCCGGTCGCCGGCCCAGATGAGCAGCAGCCCGAGGAGCTCGGTGACGTAGAGAACCTCGGTGTAGCCCATGCGCGTGGCGGTTCCGCCGATGCCGGGCAGGATGGCGCCAATGGCGATGAGCACGTTGGCCCACATGCGGTGGCGCGTGGCCGGATCGGCGCTGTAGCGCAGCGCGGAGAGCACGGCGCCCCCGATCAGGAAGATGACGGCGTAGAGATTGACCAGCGGGCTGAAGAGGCGGACCCACGGCCACAGGAACACGCTGCCCGTCAGCCGGTGCGGCTCGACGGCGGCCAGGTTCACCGGCGCCATCACCACGCAGATGGACGCCGCGATCACGTAGAGCACGAGCAGCGTCGTGAGGACGTGCGCCGCCCGCGGCTTGAGCAGGAGGTAGACCGAGCCCTGCGCGAGCGGCGCGCCGCCCAGCAGGGCGCCGGTGATGTACCACGCCCGGAAGATGACGATGTTCCAGCCGAAGAGGGTGGTCCATGCCTCGGTGAAGGTGCCCATCCCGTAGACGGTCACGCCGATGGCCCACCACAGCAGGTGCAACCGCTCGGGGAACCGCTGCCACCGCCTGAAGATCTCCAGGGCGAAGACCACCGACAGGATGGTCGTCACGACCGGGATGTAGTGCACGAACGTCGGTTGCATCGGCGTCTCCTCGGGCGGCCTCGGCGTCGTCTCAGAACGCGCCGACGTTGAGGCCCACGGTGAAGCTGCGGCCGCGCGCGGGCGCGAACTGGAACTGCTCGCGATAGTAGCGGTTGGCCAGGTTCTCGATGGCGAAGGTCAGGCCGAGCCGGTCGCGGCCGCGCGCGAGGTTCACGCCCCAGCCCAGCCGGTGCACCGCGAAGCCCTCCAGCGAGAGCAGGTCCTGCGCGATGATGAACGGCGAGTCCAGCAGCGTCCGGGCGACGCGGTCCACCCGGCCCTGCGCGCGGACCCCGTACTCCACCCACCACCGGTTGCCGGGCTCGGTGTAGCGCGCCGCGGCGATCACCTTCGACGGCGTGATGTTGTCGGCGGGCGTGTCGTCGAGCGCCTCGCCGCCCAGCGGGTTGACGCCGCTGGTGATGGTGCCGCGGGTGAACGCCCCCGAGGTGGAGATGGTCAGCACGCCGCGTCCCAGGACGATCGGCGCATCCAGCGAGTACTCGACGCCGGTGATGCGCACGTCCGCGTAGTTGGTGGCCTGCGCAAGCGGTCCCGACGGCGTGGTCGCGACGACCAGGTCCTGGGCGATGAAGTTGCTGTACTGGTTCACGAAGAAGTACGCGCCACCCGACACGCGTCCGGCCGCGAACTTCGCACCGGTGTCGAAGTTGCGCCCGGTTTCGGGCTCGACCAGCACGTTGGGCACGAGGCTGCCCACCGTCGCCGGGCCGGCGAAGAGCATCTCCTCGAGGTTCGGATGGCGATAGCTGCGGCCGAAGCGCACGAAGGGGCTGACGCGGCCGTCCTTGTTGGCCACCAGGCCGATGTCACCGGTCAGCGACCGCCGCGTGTAGGTGGCGCCGCCGGGATCGGGCAGCGTCGCGGGATCGATGGCGGGCGTGGCGCCGGCAATGATCGAGGCGACGTCGTAGCCGCTGGTGGCCTCGGTGGTCACGTTGAAGAAGTCGCCGCGCAGGCCGGCGATGAGCGAGACGTTCGGGTTGAGGCGCCACTCGTCCTGTGCGAAGAGCGCCACGTCCCGCAGGCTGGCGTTGGGCACGCGAACCGGGTTGGCCTGGGTCGGCGGACCGAGCGGTACCGGCGAGGGAAACACCACCGCCGCCGGTCCCCGCTGACCGAGGACGACCTGCCCCACCATCGACATCTGCGTGCTGGTGAACCGGCGGTCGCTGCTGCGATCGCGGTAGAACGTCAGCCCCGTCGTCAGCAGGTGGTTCGTCGCGGGGACGAGCACGGCCTGCAGGTCGACGCCGGGCGTCCACACGCGCTGCTCGGTTTCCGACAGCACGTCCAGCCGGAAGACGCTGATCGGGAAGAAGGTCGTGGGCGTCGGCGCCGGGAACTGGACGGGCAGCAGGTTGCGGAGCAGCCGCTCCGTGCGCTGGTAGTACGCCGTGAGCGAGAGGTTCGCGAGCCAGGGCGTGATGGCCTGCGCCTCGTAGCGGGCCGACACGCGATCGAGGTTGCTGTGCGGCAGGGACGTGGCGTTGAAGAAATAGGGGTCGGCGAAGTCGGGGAACCCGACGTTCTCCATGCGACGGCGCTGATAGCGGACGCGCAGGTTGCGGCGGTCGCCCATCTTGATCAGGCTCGACGCGTTGACGAAATTGCCGCGGGCCTGCGAGTTCGGGATCTCGTTGTCCGTGCGCACGTAGGGTGCGTTGAACGGGTCCGGGAAGGCGCCGAAGGCAAAGCCGAAGTTGTCGTCGATGGTGTCGGCGCGGGTCAGGACGCCGGACTCGAAGTAGGGCCGCGTGTCCTCCACGTCGAGGCTGCCGGCCGAATAGCGATCGAAGGACTCCGCGCCGGCCTGCACGCGCACCGTGTAGCGGGG
>JAWKHU010000050.1:0-126399 GCA_041394685.1 Vicinamibacterales bacterium | reverse complement strand
CTGCTCGGCGACATCCGCCAGAAGAAGACGCTGGACGACGACATCAAGACGCAGCTGAACGCGGCGCTCAAGGAGTTCAGCTCGCAGTTCACCGCCGCGGCCGCGCGGGCCTGAGCCCCGACGGGAGACCGGACAGCCGACCATGCCCTCACTGATAGACATCCGCCGCCGCATCCGGGCGACGAAGTCGACGCAGCAGATCACGAAGGCCATGAAGATGGTCTCGTCGTCGAAGCTGCGGCGCGCGCAGGAGCGCATCCTCAGCAGCCGCCCCTACGCGCAGGAGATGCTGCGGGTGTTCAACAACCTGGCCACCCGGGTCGAGCCCTCGGCGCACCCGCTCCTGAAGGACGATCCCACGCCGGGCCGGACGCTCCTGGTGGTGATCACGGCCGACCGCGGTCTCTGCGGCGGCTTCAACGCCAACGTGATCAAGGGCGCCTCGCAGTTCGTGGTCGAGCACAAGACCGACGCCCCGGGGCGCGACGTGGCGCTGGCCCTGGTCGGGCGGAAGGGCCGCGACTTCTTCCTGCGCCGCGGCTTCGACGTGCTCTACGAGGAAGTCGGCCTCTTCCAGAACGTGTCCTTCTCGCACGCGCAGGCGATCGCGCGGTCGAGCATCAACGAGTTCCTGGGGCCGGACGTGAGCTCGGTGTACCTCGTGTACAACGAGTTCCGCTCCGTCATCTCGCAGCGCGTGGTGGTCGAGCGCCTGCTGCCGATCCCGAAGCTCGAGGAGTCGTCGGCGGCGATGGACACGGTGGACTACCTGTTCGAGCCCTCGCCCGAGGAGCTCCTGAACACCTTGCTGCCGTACCACGTGGCCATCCAGGTGCAGCGCGCGCTGCTCGAGTCGTCGGCGGCCGAGCACGCGGCGCGCATGACGGCCATGGACGCGGCGACCCGCAACGCGAAGGACATGGTCGACCGCCTCACCCTGTACATGAACAAGGTGCGGCAGGCCTCGATCACGCGCGAGATCATCGAGATCGTCGCCGGCGCGCAGTCGGTGTAAGAGAGAGCACACATATGAGCACAACCAGCGAGCAGCAGGTCGGCAAGGTCATCCAGGTGATTGGTCCCGTCGTGGACGTGGAGTTCGCGGGTGGCCACCTGCCCGCGATCTACAACGCGCTCCGCGTCAGTGCGGACGGCGCCGCGGGCGCCGACGCCATCGACGTGATCGTGGAGGTGCAGCAGCACCTCGGCGAGAACCGCGTGCGCGCCGTGGCGATGAAGCCGACCGACGGCATGCAGCGCGGCATGAGCGCCGCCGACACCGGCGCGCCGATCTCGGTGCCGGTGGGCCCGGCCACGCTCGGTCGCGTGCTCAACGTGCTGGGCGAGCCGGTGGACTTCCCGGATCGGCCCGTGCAGTCCAAGGAGCACTGGCCCATCCACCGCCCGGCCCCGACGCTGGAGCAGCAGTCGACCGAGCTGAAGATGTTCGAGACCGGCATCAAGGTCATCGACCTGCTCGAGCCGCACTCCAGGGCGGCAAGATCGGCCTGTTCGGTGGCGCCGGCGTCGGCAAGACCGTCATCATCATGGAGCTCATCAACAACATCGCCATGAAGCACGGCGGTGTCTCCGTGTTCGGTGGTGTCGGCGAACGCACGCGCGAGGGCAACGACCTCTGGCTCGAGTTCCGGGAGTCGGGCGTGATCGACATGCAGGACATGTCCAAGTCGCGCGCCGCGCTGGTCTACGGACAGATGACCGAGCCGCCAGGCGCCCGCCAGCGCGTCGGGCTGTCCGCGCTCACGGTGGCGAGCATTTCCGTGACGCCGAGGGCAAGGACGTTCTGCTGTTCATCGACAACATCTTCCGCTTCACGCAGGCGGGCTCCGAGGTGTCGGCGCTCCTGGGCCGCATGCCCTCCGCCGTCGGCTACCAGCCGACCCTGCTCACCGAGATGGGCGAGCTGCAGGAGCGCATCACCTCGACCAAGAAGGGGTCCATCACCTCGGTGCAGGCCATCTACGTGCCCGCCGACGACTACACGGACCCGGCGCCGGCCACCACCTTCGCGCACCTCGACGCGACGACCAACCTGTCGCGCCAGATCGCGGAGCTCGGCATCTACCCCGCCGTGGACCCGCTGGCGTCCAGCTCGCGCATCCTGGATCCGCGCATCATCGGCGACGAGCACTACAACGTCGCGCGCCAGGTGAAGCAGATCCTGCAGCGCTACAAGGACCTGCAGGACATCATCGCCATCCTCGGCATCGACGAGCTGTCCGAGGAAGACCGGCGCACCGTGGCCCGCGCCCGCAAGATTCAGCGGTTCCTCTCGCAGCCCTTCTTCGTGGCCTCGCAGTTCACGGGCCGCGAGGGCAGCACGTCTCCATTGCCGACACCATCCGCGGTTCAAGGAGATCGTCGAGGGCAAGCACGACGCCGTGCCCGAGCAGGCCTTCTACCTGCAGGGCACCATCGAAGACGTGCTCGAGAACGCCCAGAAGATGAAGCAGTAGCCATGGCCCTGCCGACTTCGCTCACGCTGAAGATCGTCACGCCCGACCACGCGCACGTACGAGGTGGACGAAGTGACGCTGCCGGGGACCGAGGGCTACTTCGGTGTCCGGCCGGGTCACACGCCGTTCTTCGCCTCCCTGCAGACCGGGGAGATGAGCTACCGTCAGGGGCCGGACACCCGCGTCCTGGCGGTGTCGATCGGTTTCGCCGAGGTGCTGCCCGACCGGGTGACCGTGATCGCGCAGGTCGCCGAGTCCGCCGACGACTTCAACGAGGCGCGCGCCCAGGAAGGCATGAAGCGCGCCGAGGAGATGCTGTCGGCCGTTCCGCACGAGATCGACTTCGAACGCGCGCGCGTCTCCCTGCTGCGCACCTTGCAGCAATTGCAGGCCGAGACGCGCCGCGGCGTCGGCCACTAAGAACCGCGCTCCGGGGCCGCGGGCCCCGGAACCCGGCGTTCCGGCATGTTCCACCACCTCGCCGCCCTCGTCCGCTATCGCGGCCTCATCCAGACGCTGGTCGTCCGCGACCTCAAGGCCCGCTACCGGGGCTCGGTGCTCGGGTTCTTCTGGTCGTTCATCAACCCGCTGCTCCTGCTGCTGATCTACTCGTTCGTCTTCACCACGGTGATGCCGGGCATCCACCCGCCAGAGATGGAGCCGTACGCGCTCTTCATGTTCTGCGGCATCCTCCCGTGGACGTGGTTCTCCTCGTCGCTGCTCGAGTCGTCGGGCACGCTCATCGCCGGCGGCAACCTGATCAAGAAGGTGCTCTTCCCCGCCGAGGTCCTGCCCATCGTCACCGTGCTTGCGAACATGGTGCACTTCTTCCTCGGGCTCCCGATTCTGGGGATCTTCCTCCTGTACTACCGCCGGCCTCTCGATCCCGTGGAGCTGCTGTGGTTCCCGCTGATCGTGGTGATCCAGCTGGTGCTGACGACGGGCCTCGCGCTGCTGGTGTCGGCCCTGACCGTCCACTTCCGCGATCTCAAGGACCTGCTGGGCAACCTGCTGACGCTGTGGTTCTTTGCCACGCCGATCATCTATCCCATGCAGCTGGCGCCCGAGAACATCCGCTGGGCCCTCAACCTCAACCCCATGGCGCACCTGGCCATCTCGTACCAGGAGGTTCTGTTCTACGTGGGCCCCCACGGCCACTGGCGGTGGCTCCTGGCGCTGGGCGCCGGCTCGGTCGTGACGTTCCTCGTCGGCTACTTCGTCTTCGACCGGCTGCGGGATTCCTTCGCGGAAGAAGTATGAGTCCGACCCCCGCGATCGACGTCGTCAACGTCTCCAAGGTCTACCGGCGCTTCACCCGGCAGAAGCAGTTCGCCACGCTCAAGTCGGCGCTGCTGAGCGGCAGCCTCATCCGTGACCTGCAGCCGGACGAGACCTTCCCCGCCCTGCGCGGCGTGTCGTTCCAGGTCCCGAAAGGCTGTACCTACGGCGTCGTCGGGCGGAACGGCTCGGGCAAGTCCACGCTCCTCAAGTGCGTGGCGGGCATCTCGCGGCCGAACACCGGTACCATCGCCGTGGACGGCCGCATCTCGGCCCTGATCGAGCTGGGCGCCGGCTTCCACCCCGAGATCTCCGGCCGCGAGAACATCTTCATCAACGGGATCATGCTCGGCCTGTCGAAGAAGGAGGTGCAGCGCCGCTTCGACGAGATCGTGGAGTTTGCCGAGCTGCGCGACTTCATCGACGCGCCCGTGAAGACGTACTCGTCGGGCATGTACATGCGCCTCGGCTTCGCGGTCGCCATCCACGTGGACCCGGAGGTGCTGCTCATCGACGAGGTCCTTGCCGTCGGCGACCAGGGCTTCACGCTCAAGTGCCTGGACAAGTTCTCCGAGTTCCGCCGGCGCAACAAGACGATTCTGCTGGTCACGCACTCCCTCGACCTCGTGGAGAAGTTCTGCGACCTCGCCCTGTGGCTGGACAAGGGGCAGACCAAGGCCGAGGGCGAGCCCAAGCGCGTGGTGGCCTCCTACATCATCGACGTCGAGAAGACCGAAGAGCAGGAGCTGTCCAAGGCGGAGTCCGCGCGCCTGGCGGCCACGGCCTCGGCCGCCCTGGCGCCCTCGGACGCGCTGCCCGACAACCCGGTCGAGACGGCCGAAGCGCCGGCCGACATGTTCAAGGCCACCGAAGGGCGCTGGGGGACGCGTGAGATCGAGATCATGAGCGTCTCCATCATCGGCGAGGACGGCCAGCCCGGGCACGTGTTCCAGTATGGCGAGGCGGTCCGCGTGCAGATGCAGGTTCGCGCGCATCATCCCACCCGTGACTTCGTGTTCGGATTCGGCATCTTCAACGCCGACGGTGTCTGCTGCTACGGCACCAACACGAACCTCGAGGAGCTCCAGCCCGACACCATGGAGGGCGACGGGACGGTGACCTTCGAGATCGAGAGCCTGAAGCTCGTCGAGGGCACGTACCGAATCGACCTGGCAGCCCACAAGCTCGACGGCTATCCCTACGACTACCACCGGCTGCTCTACTCGTTCCGCGTGAAGTCGCGCACACGGGACGTGGGCATCTACCGGCCCGACCACCACTGGTCGTTCTCGCCCTCGATCCGCTTCAAGGCGCCCCGGACCGGCGGGGATGGACGCTGAGGACGCGCGCGCTGACGTGAGCCGCATCCTGTCGAGGGAAGAGGCTGCCGGCCTGGTCGAACGGCTGCGCCGCCAGCACCGCGTGGTGGTGTTCACCAACGGCGTGTTCGACGTGCTTCACCCCGGCCATGTCCGCTACCTTGCCGAAGCCCGCCGGCAGGGCGACGTGCTGATCGCCGGCGTGAACGCCGACGCGTCGGTGCGCCGCCTCAAGGGCCCCGGCCGGCCGGTGAACCCGGAGGCCGAGCGTGCGGAGGTCCTGGCCGCCCTGGCGGCCGTTGACGCGGTGGTGGTCTTCGACGAGGACACGCCGCTCGAGATCATCACGGCGCTCCAGCCGGACGTGCTCGTGAAGGGCGCGGACTGGGCGCACGATGCGATCGTCGGCCGCGACGTCGTCGGCGAGGGCGCGCGGAGGCCGCGTGGTCCGTGTGACCGTTGCCGAAAGCCACTCCACCTCGGCCATCCTCGACCGGGTGCGGTCCGGGCTGACGGCAACCAGGGCACGGCACCGCGTGGCAGAATGAAAACGATCCTGACTCCCGGGGCCCGTTGCGGCGGGCGCCAGAGGATGCAGTGTCTGCGGATGTCCACGACGACCACTTCGCTCACGCTGCAATCGCTCTGCTCGGCGCGCTCGCCCGAACGGACCTGTCCCGTGCGCACGCACGGGTGACGGAACTGGCGGGGGGCTGGGCGCGCCACGTATCCGCGGCTGCCGCCCACCGCCTCCCGGACCAGGCCCGTCCTCTTCGTGGTGTCGAGCGACTCCGCCCTCGAAGACGCCGTTGACGACGTGCGGTTCTTCCTGCAGGGCATCGAGGGCTTGTCGGACCGCGATGCCGAGCACGTCGTCGTGGCACTGCCGTCGCTGCAGGTGGATCCCTATCGCGGCCTGCAGCCGCACTTTCGTGCGGCGTCGGCAAGGGCCCAGGCCCTGCACGCGCTCGCCACCGGGCAGGTGCGGGTGGTAGTCGCATCGGCGCCCGCCCTTCTGCCCCGCGTGGCAGGGCCCGAGGTGAATGCGGCGCCTGTCGGCGGCCGTCCCGGCTGGCCAGGACATCGCCCCCGACGACCTCGTCGCCATCCTCGCCGACGGCGGCTACGAACGGCAGGATCCGGTGGACGAGCACGGGGAGTTCTGCCTGCGCGGCGGCATCCTCGACATCTTTCCAGCTGGCGACGACCTGCCCGTACGCACGGAGTTCGTCGGCGACACGGTCGAAGTCCATTCGACGCTATGACCCGGCCAGCCAGCGTTCGGTGGACAGCGTGGACCAGTGCGCCATCCTTCCGGTCCGCGACTTCAGCGTCACGGCCACCGGCGATGACGACGAGGCGCCGTCTCGATTGCCAGTTACCTCGGGGACGTGGCGATCGTGGTGGCGGAGCCGGAGGACGTGCGCGGCGTGGTCGAGCAGTCGTGAACCAGCGTCCGCACCTCGTTCGACGAGCGCGTCGCCGATGACGACGAGCATGCGCGGCGTCCGGAGGCGCTGCTGATCGAACCCCACCAGAGGTCGATCGGCTGCTGGCGAACGCCACGGCCCTCGAGGAGCTGGACGTGGATGCCGGGTCAGGCGTGTCGGTGGCTTACCAGCCGCCGCACGAGTTCAAGGGCCGGATTCCGGAATGGGTGGCCGAGATCGGCAGGCGTTGTCGCGGGAGGGGACACCGTCCTCTTCGTCGCGGGCTCGCGCGGGCGCGCGGAGCGCACCGTGGAACTGCTGCGCGACTACGACATCCGTGCCGCGTGGGCGGGGCATGACGACCAGCAGCACGCCGCGGGTGCGGTGGTGGTGGTGGACGGCCGGCTGTCGCGCGGTTTTCGGCTGCCGGGCGCGGGCCTCCAGATCTACGCCGCAGCAGACGTCTTCGACGAGGAGCGGCGCCGGGCCCAGCAGGCCGCGACGCGCCGGTCGGCCACGGCCGCCTTCCTGTCGGACCTCCGCGACCTCAAGGTGGGCGATCTCATCGTCCACGTGGACCACGGCATCGGCCAGTTCGTCGGCCTCAAGCAGATCGCCGTGGGCGAGGACATCAAGGAGTTCCTCGAGCTTCGCTATCACGGCGAGGACAAGCTCTTCGTCCCGGTCGAGCGCCCGGACCTGATCCAGAAGTAAAGCGGCGGCGCGCCTCGACCGGCTCGGCGGCACGACCACAGGAACGGGCGAAGACGCGTCAAGAAGACCATGCGCGACATGGCCGAGGAGCTGCTCAGCTCACGCCGCGCGTCCGGCGGTGTCGGGCCATGCCTTTGCCGCCGACACGCACTGGCAGGAGAGATTCGAGGCGTTCCCCTACGAGCTGACCGCGGACCAGGCGACGGCGGTCGGCGACGTAGCGCAGCATGGGTCGTCTTTCGATGGACCGGCTGCTGTGCGGTGACGTCGGCTACGGCAAGATCAGAAGTAGCCATGCGCGCGGCCTTCAAGGCGGTGATGGACGGCAAGCAGGTGGCCGTGCTGGCGCCCACCACGGTCCTTGCCTTCCAGCACCTCAAGACGCTCAAGGAGCGTTTCGCCGCGTTCCCCACGCGTATCGACATGGTGAGCCGCTTCCGCACGAAGCAGGAGATCGCGACCTCGCTCAGGATCTCGCCGCCGGCCGCATGGACGTCATCGTCGGCACGCACCGCCTGCTGTCGAAGGACGTGCAGTTCCGCGACCTGGGCCTGCTGGTCGTGGACGAGGAGCAGCGCTTCGGCGTGGCGCACAAGGAGCGCATCAAGCAGATGCGCAAGCGCGTGGACGATCCTGACGATGACCGCCATACATCCCGCGGACGCTCAACATGTCGCTCGTGGGCATCCGCGACATGTCGGTCATCGAGACGCCCCGCGCGACCGGCTGGCCATCCAGACCAACGTCGTGAAGTTCGACGCCGACGTCATCGCGCGCGGCATCCGGGCCGAGATGGCCCGCGGGGGCCAGGTGTACTTCGTCCACAACCGCGTGGAGTCCATCTTCTCGATGGGCAACCTCCTGACCCGCCTCGTGCCCGAAGCGCGCGTCGTGGTGGGCCACGGGCAGATGAGCGAGGACGTGCTCGAGCGCGCCATGCTCGACTTCATGGCGCACAAGTTCGACGTGCTGCTGGCGACCACGATCGTCGAGAACGGGCTCGACATCCCCAACGCCAACACCATCATCATCAACCGGGCCGACCGCTACGGGCTGTCGCAGCTCTACCAGCTCCGCGGCCGCGTCGGACGCAGCGACCGCCCGGCGTTCGCCTATCTCCTCATCCCGCCGGAGCAGTCGCTCTCACCCGTCGCCCGCAAGCGGCTCGCGGCCATCAAGGAATTCAGCGACCTGGGGAGCGGCTTCCGTGTGGCCGCGCTCGACCTGGAGATTCGCGGGGCCGGCAACCTCCTCGGCGGCGAACAGTCCGGCCACATCGACGCGGTCGGCTTCGAGATGTACACGAAGCTGCTCGACGAGACGATCCGGGAGCTGAAGGGCGAGGATCTCGAGGACGACGTGCGGGCGGTGGTGAACCTGAGGGTGGACTTCCGGATCGCCGACACCTACGTGCCGGACATGAACCAGCGCCTGACCATCTACCGGCGGGTCGCTGGCGCCCGGTCCGAGCCCGAGATCGCGTCCATCGTGGACGAGGTGCGCGACCGCTACGGCGCACCGCCCGTCGCCCTGCTCAACCTGGCCGACTACGCGCGCATCCGCGTCCTGGCCGATCGCCTCGGGCTCGAGTCCCTCGACCGGGAAGGCGTCTCCGTCGTCTTGAAGTTCAGGGAGAAGAAAGCGGCCGTTGACCCGGTGCGGCTGATCAACCTGGTGCAGGAGCGCGAAGATCTGCGCGTGTTCCCGCCGGCGACACTCAAGCTGGATCTATCGGCAGCCAGTCCTGATGCGAATCAGGAGGGCCAGACCGCGCCGCCTCAGCCAACCAGGCCGGCGGTACCGGGCCGGCCGGGTGTGCCATCCGGGCGTCCGGGAGCGGGGTCGGACACCAGGAGGCCGGGCTCGCCGGTGCCGCGTATTGCCCGCCCGGCGCGCAAGCCGGCCTGGTGGGCGTCGCGGGCAACGGCGGGGGCGGTGACACCCGGCTTCTCGAAATCCGAGATCCTGAAGGAAGCGCCCGAGGATCCGCGGGCGCCCAACGGCGTCATCGATCGGGTCACCAGCCTCTTGCTGGTGCTGCTCGACGAGCAGTAAACTGAAGTTTTGCAGGGACTTAGAGCCATGACGATTCGCACCATGACGGTTGCGGCACTGCTGGTGGCAGGCGCGTTGGCGACGCCGTCGGCCGACATCCTGGAACAGGTGCTGGTCAAGGTGAACGGCGACATCATCACCAAGACCGATCTGGAGCAGCGCCAGATTCAGGCCCTCCGGCAGAAGCACCCCAACCTGCGTCCCGAGAACGAGGCCGAGCTGCAGCAGGCGCTGGCGGAGGTCACCCCGGAGGTGATCGTGGACGCCGTGGACGAGCTGCTGATCGTGCAGCGTGGCCGCGAGCTCGGCTACTCGATGTCCACCGATCAGTTCGAGAGCATCGTCGAGAACATCAGAAGGAGAACAAGCTCGAGGATCAGGCGCAGTTCGATGCGGCGCTGAAGCAGGAAGGGCTGACCATGGCCGACCTGCGGAAGCAGCTCGAGCGCACGATGATCATCCAGCGCGTGCAGCAGGTGGAGGTGATGAACGGCTCCAGGTCACCGACGCCGAGCTGAAGATGTGCTTACGACAGCCACAAGGATTCCTTCACCACCAAGCCGCGCGTCACGCTGCGCGAGCTGCTCGTGGCGGTGCCGGCCAGCGACCGCGGCGTCAACGTGGCACAGGAAGAAGAAGCGCGGGCGAAGGCCGAGGACATCCGGAAGCGGCTCGAGGCCGGCGAGCCCTTCGCCCGCCTGGCCGCCGACCTGTCCGACTCGCCGTCCAAGGCCAACGGCGGCCTGGTCGGTCCCATCGAGATGGACGTGCTCGCGCCAGGGCTGCGTGCGGCCATCGAGCCGCTGACGGACGGGGGCTCACGCCAGTGCTCCGCACCAATCGCGGGTTCCAGCTCGTGAAGCTCGAGACGCTGGAGAAGGCCACGCTCAAGCCCTTCGACACCTCGAAGGACGACATCGCCGATCGGATCGCGAACGAGAAGCGGACCGGCGAGTTCTCCAAGTTCCTCGAGAAGCTGCGCGGGACGGCGATCATCGACTGGAAGAACGACGAGATCAAGAAGGCCTGGGAGGTTGGTCTGAAGCAGACGGCGGCGCTGGCGCAAACGCCGTGACCATGGAGGGCGAAGGCGGCGCCCACTGGTATGCCGTCTGGACGCGGTCCAGGCACGAGTAAGATGGTGCGCGATCAGCTCGAGCAGAAGGCGATCGAGGTGTTCCTGCCCACCATCGCCAAGTGGAGCCGCTGGAAGGACCGGAAGAAGCGCATCGACTGGCCCCTCTTCCCCGGCTATTGTTTCGCCCGCTTCGATGCGCTGAATCGCCTCCCCGTCCTCACGTGCGAAGGCGTGGTCCAGATCGTCGGGGGCGAGGGCGTGCCGTCTCCCTATCCCGCCGGCCGAAGTCGAAGGCATCCGCCAGCTCGTCGAGGGCGAGTTGTCCTACGACCCCTGTCCGCTGGTGAAGGAAGGACAGATGGTCAAGGTGGTGTCGGGCCCGCTGCGCGGCGTCATCGGGCGGCTGGTCCGCAAGGGCGCGCACGCGCGGCTGGTGCTGTCGGTGGACCTGATAGGCCAGGCCGTGAGCGTCGAAGTGGACGCGGCGGATGTGAGGGCGTACTAGGAATTCAGAATTCAGAATTCAGAATGTAGAAATCAGGGGGGCGCCGGGCAGAGGGTGGGAAGCTCGAGGGGAAAGGCAAAAGGGAAAAGGCAAAAGGCACAAGGCAAAAAGGCACAGGGCAAGCCCCGCCCGCAAGCCTTCGAGCCCGCAGGCCTTCAAGCCCACAGGCCTTCAGGCCCCCCAACCCCACGCCCCAAGCCCCAGGCCCCAAGCCCCCAAGCCCCCGGAGATCCCCGTGAAGATTGGTCCCGTCGAGCTCCCGTCACCCTTTGTCGTCGCCCATGGCGGGGATGACCGACACCGCATTCCGGCGCCTCGTCAAGCGGCAGGGCGGCTGCGGCCTGGTCGTGTCGGAGATGGTGAGCAGCGAGGGCCTCGTGCGCGGCATCGACCGTACGCTGGAGTATGCCGAGTAAACCGAGGAGGAGCGGCCGGTCTCCATCCAGATCTTCGGCGGCGACCCGGAGCGCATGGCCGACGCCGCGCGCGTCGTGGAAGGCATGGGCGCCGACATCGTGGACGTCAACATGGGGTGCCCGGTCCCGAAGATTGCCAAGCACCACGCGGGCTGCAGCCTGATGCGCGAGCCCGCCCACGCCGGCGCCATCATCGACGCCATGGTGAAGGCCGTCCGCATACCGGTCACCGTCAAGATGCGTAAGGGCTGGGACGATGGCGACCTGAGTGCGCCCGACGTCGCACGCCGCGTCGAGGACGCCGGCGCCGCCGCCATCACGATTCACGGGCGGACGGCGAAGCAGTCCTACACCGGCGTTGCGGACCGGGACTTCGTGGCGGGCGTGGCCAGCGCGGTGCGCATTCCGTGTTCGGCTCGGGCGACTGCATCGAGCCGGACCAGGTCGTGGCGCGCCTGCAGGACGGTGTCAGCGGCGTCTTCGTCGGCCGCGGCGTCCTGCGCAACCCCTGGATCCTCGCGCAGGCCCGCGACCTCATGGAGGGCCGCGCGCCGCGCGATGAGCCTGGCCGAACGCGGCGCGTTCCTGCAGGAGCATCGACCTGCTGCTCGACGATCCCGCGCTCTGAGGATGCCGGGTTCCGGCACGTGGCGCCGACGCAGGGCACGTCCGTCCCGGTCGCGCCCGCCCGCAGCCGCGAGCGCTGGGTGATCAACAAGGTGCGGGCCCTCTGCAGCTGGTACTGAAGGCCTCGACGGCGGATCCCGCCTGCGGATCGCGGTGAAACGCCTCGGAATCGCTGGCCCAGCTCCGCGAGACCATCGACGCGTTCTTCGCCGCGGAGAGCCCACGTCCTCCCGACGTCGTCCTCACCGGCACCCCTGATGCGCGAGATGCCGCGTGATGCGCGGTGGCCGTGGCCAGGCATCGCGGCCTGGTGGGCTCCGCCATCGTCCGGCGACTGCGCGCGACGGGTATCCACGATCCTGACGGCGTCGCGCGACGAGGTGGACCTCCGGCAGCAGGAGTCCGTGGAGTCGTGGTTCGCGCGTGAACGGCCCGACTACGTCTTCCTCGTCGGGACCGTCGGCGGCATTCTCGCCAACGCGACGCGACCGGCGGAGTTCATCTACGACAACCTGATGATTCACGCCACGGTCGTGCACGCGGCGCACGTGCACGGCGTGAAGAAGCTCCTCTATCTGGGGGCTCCTGCATCTACCCGCGGGACTGCGCCCAGCCGATGACCGAAGAGGCGCTGCTCTCGGGCCCGCTCGAGCCGACCAACGAACCGTACGCGGTGGCCAAGATTGCGGGCATCAAGCTCTGTCAGGCCTACCGCCGCCAGTACGGCCGCGACTTCATCTCCGCCATGCCCACCAACCTGTACGGGCCCGGCGACAACTTCGACCTCACGAGCTCGCACGTGCTCCCCGCGCTCATCCGGCGGTTCCACGATGCGCGGGAACGAGGCGAGCGCGAGGTCGTCATCTGGGGCAGCGGCCGGCCCAGGCGGGAGTTCCTGCACGTGGACGACCTGGCCGACGCCGCCGTCTTCCTCATGGATCACTACGACGGTGAAGGGCACATCAACGTCGGCACCGGCGACGACCTCACCATCCGGGAACTGGCCGAGCTCGTGCGCGCGATCGTCCACCCCGATGCCACGCTCGTGTTCGACGGCACCAAACCCGACGGCAGCCCTCGCAAGCAGCTCGACGTCGCCCGGCTCCACGCGCTCGGCTGGCGACACACCATCGCCCTCGCGGACGGCATTGCCAGCACGTACCAGTGGTTCCTCGCGCACCGCAACGAGGCACGCGGCGTCGCCGCCACACGCCCATGAGCCTGAGGGTCGCCTTCGATCTGGACGGTACGCTCGCCGACATGGCGTCGGTGCTGCGTGACAGGGCGACCGCCCTCTTCGGCCAGGCGGACGCCGTAGACCCCATCTCCCTCGATCAGGCGGCCGACGACCCCGCGCCGGCGGGCATGCCGGCGTCGCCGTCGCTGACCGCCGCGCAGCAGCGGCAGGTATGGGACGAGGTTCGTCGAATCGACGACTTCTGGACCTCGCTGCCGGAGCTCGAGCCCGGCGCCGTGAGCCGCCTCGCGGCCGTCGCCCGGGCGCGGCGATGGGAGGTGCTCTTCATCACCACGCGGCCCGCCAGCGCCGGGGACACGACACAGCGGCAGACGCAGCGATGGCTCGAGGCGCACGGCTTCCAGCTGCCCTCGGTGTACGTCCTGCAGCGCTCCAGGGGGCGTCTCGCCGACGTGCTGCAGCTCGACGCCGTGGTGGACGATCGCGAGGAGCAGTGCCTCGACGTCGCGATGGACAGCAAGGCCAGGCCGGTGCTCATCTGGCCGGGCGACCGGCCGCTGCCCGACCACCTGAGCCGGATGGGCATCCACGCCGTGCCGGCACCCTCGGCCGCCATCGCCTACCTGGAACGTCTCGACGACGGGCGGACCGGCCCGTCGGTGGCGCGGACGATCCGGCGCTGGCTCGGTCGGGACGAGCCGGCGTCCTAGCCGCGCTCAGTCGAGGGCGGCGATCCGGCGCACCTCGCCGGCAGCGGTCGCGTCGGCCATTTCGAAGTCGTGCGCGATGGCCACCTGCGACACCTGGTGGAAGAGCGTGCCGAGCTCCACGTGCGCGGGATGCTGGAGGTACTCGGCGAGCGCGGATTGCGACGCGAACTCCAGCACGGCCGCGTAGTCGAACGACACCGGTGACAGCGTGTCGTAGGCGTAGCCGAGCACCCGCCGGCGGCCCACGGTCGCACGCTGGATGCCCGGGATGTCACGGCACGCCCGCTCGAGCGCGGCCACCAGGGCGGCGCGCTCCTCTTCGGGGAGCCCGGCACGCGGCGTGAACAGCACGACGTGCGCGATCACGACTCGTCGTCCTTCTTGCGGCGCGAGGGGCCTGCGCGCTGGCGGACCCGCTCCTTGAAGCGCGTCCACTTGGCCTTGCGCGCATCCTTGTACTTCTGCCGCGGGTCGCGGTGCGTTCCGCCCGGCCGCCACTTCCGGTCGCGCGGCGGCTGCTCGGCGGCGCGCTTCTTCCGCGCTTCCGCCTTGCGGGCTTCGACAGCGGCCTCCTGGGCGGCGAGCCGCGACGGCCACAGCTTTCCGCCCTGGAACCACAGCAGCTGCGCCGTCGGGTGCTTCTCGCGCAGCCGGTTGAAGGTGGGAAGCAGCTCGTCCACCTCCTTGGCCCGGAACGCGGTCGGCTGATCGTCGACGATGATGGTCCAGTACGCGAAGCGCGGTGGCACGACAGGTATCCTAATCGAGATGCGCGAACTCGCCCGGCCCCACGTGACCCCTCGGACGATCGGCTGACCCATGCAGCTGGTCGTGGGCGGCATGGACACCATTGCCGCCGAGATGGTGATGGAATTCGAGCGGCTGGCGGCGGCGGGACCGCTGGCCTGCGGCCTGACGGGCGGCGGCGCGGGCATGATCATCCTCGGGGCGCTGCGCACGGCACGCGTCGACTGGTCGCGCGTCTCCCTCTTCTGGACCGACGAGCGGGCCGTGCCCCCGACCCACACCGATTCGGGCGTCGGGCTCGTCCACCGCATGCTGATCGCCCGCCTCAAGGGCCAGCCGGGGCCGCGCCTGTTCCCGATGCCGGCCACCGAACCGGATCTCGAACACGCCGCTGCCGAGTACGACGCGCAGCTCGCCGAGGCCCTCGGCGGGGACGGTCTGGACCTCGCCATCGTCGGCATCGGCGAGGACGGGCACGTGGCGGGCCTGTTCCCCCGTCACGCGGCGCTGGCCGCGACGAGCCGCGTCGTGGCGGTGGCCGATGCCCCCGCCCGCCCGTGCGCCGCCTCACGCTTTCGCTGCCGTTTCTCGTCCGCAGCCATCGTGTCTGGATCGTCGCCGTGGGACCGCGCAAGCTGCCGCTGGTGCAGGCCGCCATCGGGCGGACCGGCGGCCAGACGCCGTTCCATCAGCTCGCCAGGCAGGCGCGCGACGTGACCATCTTCACGGACCAGACGGTCCGGCGCTGACCGCCGCGCGTCAGAGTCGTTTCAGCGTCTCGACGAGCGTGGTGGGCGTGAGCCCCAGCAGGCGGGCGGCCGCCCCCCGATTGCCATCGGTACGCTTCAGGGCCTCGCCGATCAGGTGGCGCTCCAGGTCGGACACCAGGCGCGGCAGGTCGATACCATCGTCGGACAGTTCGGGCGCCGTGGTGAACGGCGGCGGCTCGCCTCTGAGCTCAGGCGGCAGATCGTCGATCTCGATCGTGCGGCGCCCCCCGCCGAGCGCCAGTGCGCGCTCGATGACGTTCTCGAGCTGACGGACGTTTCCGGGCCAGGGGCTCGCCATGAGCCGCCGCATGGCCTCCTGCGACACCACGACGGGCTCCAGGCCCTCACCCGGCGGCGCCAGCTTCTCGGTGAACCGCGCGACCAGCAGCGGGATGTCCTCGACGCGGTCGCTGAGCGGTGGCAGCTGCATCGTCACGACGTTGAGCCGGTAGAAGAGGTCCTCGCGGAAGCTGCCGTCCTTCACCATCCGCGGCAGGTCGGCGTTGGTCGCCGCCACGAACCGGACGTCCACCTTCACCGTCCGGGTGTCGCCGATCCGCTCGAAC
Source organism: Vicinamibacterales bacterium (assembly GCA_041394685.1). GTDB lineage: Bacteria > Acidobacteriota > Vicinamibacteria > Vicinamibacterales > UBA2999 > VFZN01. The sequence continues at coordinate 110,509 of JAWKHU010000050.1, read as the reverse complement.
TCCCGCTCCTGCAGCACGCGCAACAGCTTGGCTTGCAGGGCCGCCGGCATCGTGCCGACCTCGTCGAGGAAGAGCGTGCCGCGGTCGGCCTGCTCCAGCCGGCCCATCCGGGTGCCGATGGCGCCCGTGAAGGCGCCACGCACGTGTCCGAACAGCTCCGCCTCCAGCAGCGGCTCGGGGATCGCGCTGCAGTTGAGCGCGACGAAGCGGTGCTGGCGCCGGGGGCTGCTCTGATGGATGGCGCGGGCGACCATCTCTTTTCCGGTCCCGGTCTCTCCCGTGATGAGCACCGTGCTGGAGGTCGGCGCGACGGTGTCGATGAGCTGGTAGAGCGCGCGCATCGCCCGGCTTCGGCCAACCATGGCCCCGAGACCGAAGCGCTCGTCGAGCTGCTGTCGGAGGTAGGCGTTCTCGTCCTTGAGGCGCCGCTGCTCGAGCGCCGACGTGATGACGTGGCGCAGCTCCTCGAACTGGAACGGCTTGGCCACGTAGTCGGCCGCCCCCCGCTTGATGACGTCAACCGCGTCCTTCACGGTTGCGAAGCCGGTGACGACGATGGCGATGATGCCCGGGTAGCGTTCGAGGGCGGCATCGATGACGGCCCGGCCGTCGATCCCGGGGAGTCGGAGGTCCGACACCACCACGTCGAAGGCGAATCCCTGGAGCAGGGTGAGGGCGTCTTCCCCCGATCGGGCCTCCACGACGTCGAAGCCCTCGTCGCGCAGCCGTTCCGCCACCACGCTCCTCAGCGAGTCTTCATCGTCGAGAAGCAGGATATTTGGCCGTGAATCAATCACTTAGCCGGAATTGTCAAAGAATTGACACTTCGTGTCAAGGCTGCACACCTAATCCCAGCGTGACAGGAACCGATAGTCACACTTGAGCGCAGAGCTCGAGCCCGGTGTAGCCGGAACGAACGTGGAACAGCACCGGGATGATTGACCCGGACCAGGAGGCGGAAGTGGAACGTCAAACCGTGAGCATCATGAAGGCGTGCGAGCTGGTCGGAGTGAGCCGTCGCACCATCTACAACTGGATCTCGGCCGGCAAGGTGGAGTACGTCCGCACCGCTGGCGGCAGCATCCGGATCTTCGTGGACACCCTGTGGCGGCAGCCCGATGGGTCCGCGTCGAGCGCGACCCAGCCGTCGGCGACCGTCTGACACACCTGCGAACGACGACAACGACCCATGGGACCGCAGGTGGCAGCACTCCCCCCTCCTACGATGACAGGTGTGTCGGACACGGGAGCCGACGACCTGCGGTCGCTCATGCATCGCCTCAACAACCAGCTCGGGGTCGTCCTGGCCCATGCCGAGCTGCTGGAGGCCAAGGCGCCTGACGATGGTCAGCGCGCCCGTGCGACGGATGTGGTGACGGCCGCGCTGCAGGCCATGAACCTCGCACGCGAAATTCGTTCGGCGATGACAGAATTGAAATAAGCTGTCCGCCGCTTCACCACCCCCATCAATTCCGCCCTCCCAATTCGAGATCGACCCAGCGATTGTGTGGCCGCGTGTCCGGCCCACAACGTTTTGGGCAATCGCGCGCGAAAATGCGCGATCGAGCTCGTCGGTAAATTGACACCTGGTGCCTGCCAGCCGTCAATCGCTTGACATCGGCCCTGAGACGCCTTCGGCCGCCCTCCGGAAACTCAATCCTGTAAGTATCTGATTTTCAGCTATTTGCAGCGCTCGGACGCGCATCTGCCCGCCGCTCCACGCGCATGCACATCGTTGGCATTGAGGTTGCCATTAGAGGGGGCATGACCCAGCCCCTGGGTCCGGAGGATGAGTGAAACATGAGTCTCGAACCTTGCGCTGACCGTAACCGCGTCGAAGCCGGCCTGCCTTTCGTGGAAGCTCTCGCCCGCCGGATGGCGTCGACGATGCCGCACTCGATTGACCTGGGCGATCTGGTCCAGGACGGCGTCATCGGCCTCATCGACGCGGCCAACCGCTTCGATGACGCCCGGGGCATCAAGTTCGAGACCTTCGCCGAGCGCCGCATCCGCGGGGCGATGATCGACGCCCTGCGCAAGGACGCCTGGCCGCGCGGCGTGCGCCGCGTCCGCCGCGAGCTCGAGGCGGCCCGCGAGAAGCTCCGCGCCGAACTGGGGCACGAGCCGTCTCTCGCGGACCTGGCGCAGGCGGTAGGGTGCGACGAGAAGCGCCTCGGCAAGACCATCGTCCGCATCAACACCATCGAGTCGACCTCGCCGTTCTCCTCCAGCGACCAGATCGACGAACAGCAGCTGCCGGCCGTCCTCGTGCCCGCGGAGCCCGAGCGGCCCGACGTGGTCTACGAGCAGTCGGAGATCCGCGAGCGCGTGCGCAAGGCCGTGGCCTCGCTCCCCGCGCGCGAGCAGCGCGTGATTGCGCTCTACTACTACGGCGAGGTCACGATGAAGGAAATCGGGGCCGAGCTCGGCGTCAACGAGTCCCGCGAGTGGCAGATCAACGCGCGCTCGCTGCGCCGCCTGCGCGAGGCCCTCGGCGCCGACGAGATGCCGGCGGTGGCCAAGGCGCTGCGCAGTGCGGTCCTCACCTTCCAGGCCAAGCCGTCGATGGCCAAGGCCGCGCTGCCGATGTCCGACACCCGGGTGTCGCCCGAGGCGGCGCGCCGTGCACGGCCTGCGGTGGTGGTGCCCTACGACAGCGCGTCGCGGGCCGCCCGCAGCAAGTCCCCGAGCCTGAACGGCTTCGAGAGCCACCGGCACCCGGTTTCCTCGAGGAACCGCTCGGCGTCGGTGCCGGCCACGTCGCCGGTGACGAAGATGACGCGGCGCGCCAAGCTCGGCGTCGCGGCGGCCATGGCGCGGTAGAACTGCATGCCGTCGATGCGCGGCATCTTCAGGTCGCAGACGATCAACTCGTAGGACCCTTCGGCGAGGCGGCTCAGGCCCTCCTCGCCGTCGCCGGCGCGGTCCACCACGAAGCCCGCGTCGCCGAGTGCCTCGGCGACGGCGATGGCCAGCGCGGGCTCGTCCTCGACGACGAGGACGCGTGCGCCCTTCACCGCCGACAGGGAGGCCGGTGCGGCGGCGGCCGGTGGGTCGCGCGGTGCGTCGGCGGCGCGCGCCAACACGGGAAGGGCCACCGCAAACGACGCCCCGCCAGCCTCGCCCGTGCGCAGCGTGATGCGGCCGCCGTGCTCCTGCACCAGCGCGTAGGCCACGCTCAGCCCCAGCCCCGTCCCTTGCCCCACTTCCTTCGTCGTGAAGAACGGGTCGAACACCCGCTGCTGCACCTCCAGGGGTACGCCGGGACCGTCGTCGCTGATCTCGAGCAGCACGTGACCCTGGTCGTCGTCGTGCCAGGTACGGATCACCAGGGTGCCGCGGCCGTTCGCGGAGAGCATGGCCTGCTCGGCGTTGATGACCAGGTTCAGGAGCACCTGTTTGATCTGGTGCCCGTCGGCGAACACCGGCGGCAGCCCGGCGGCCAGTGCCTCGATCCGCTGGATGTTCGACACCCGCTGTTCGTAGGCGCGCAGGGCGAGTGTCTCGCGCACCACCTGGTTGACGTCGACGAGCGCGCGCGTGCTCTGGCGCTTCCGCGCGAAGGTGAGGAGGTTGCGCACGATGCGGGCGGCGCGCTCCGATTCTCCGAGGATGACCGACAGGCCCCGGCGGGTCTGCTCGTCGACGGGCCGGTTCGACAGGCGCTCGGCCCAGGAGAGGATCGTGGCGAGCGGGTTGTTCAGCTCGTGCGCCACCCCGGAAATGGTGTGTCCGAGCGCCGCCATCTTCTCGGCCTGCAGCAGCTCGTACTGGAGATCCTTGGACTGCAGGTCGAGCCGGCGGCGTTCGCCGACGTCGCGGATGATGGCCTCGACGCGCAGCCGCGGGTCGCCGGCGGGCAGCGGGTCGGCGACCGCGGTGACTTCGACCCACGCGACCGAGCCGTCCACTCGGGTCAGGCGCAGCACCCGGTCGGTGACGGCGCCCGCCCGGCGCAGCTGATCGAACAGCGCCGATCGTGCGTCACGGTCCGACAGGTGCGCATCGTCGAAGGGGCGCACCGCCGAGTCGTCCATGTCGGGCGCCCAGCCGAGGATCAGCTTCAGCCTGCCGTTGGCCGCCAGCGTGACGGCGGATCCCGTCGGCTCGACCAGGCCGATGTAGAAGCCGGCGTGCGCCGACTCGAAAAAGCGTGCAAATGCCGATTCGCGCTCGACGGACACGGTCAACCTGCCTGTGCCGGAGAACTTTCGTGCACGTCGTCAATCTACCGCACCGAAGGGTTTGACAGGCCCTGTACGTGGGGCTAGGCTCAGCGTGCCCATGAAGATCTTTGGCCGCCAGGACCTGCTGCTGCTGGCAGGCCTCGTCGCGGCCATCCTCATCCTGTTCTCCGCGCCGCTCTCGCGCCTGCTCGCGTTCGCGCGCGAGATGGAGGAGCGCACCGGGCTGTCGCTGCTGCCCGCGCTCCTGCTCCTGGCCGTCATCCTCGCGTTCCACCAGATGCGCAAGCTCTACACGCGGCAGGCGGAGGCCGCCGTGACGCGTGTGGCCCGCGAGGCCGAGACGGTGCGCACCTCCGAAATGGAACGCCTGGTGGCCTTCGGCCAGGCGCTGGGACGCTCGGGCGACGTGGAGTCCATCCGCGTGGCGATCGCGCAGACGCTGCCGCCGCTTGCCGGCACCGACCGCGTGTGGGTGCTGGTGCGTGACGGCACCCAGTGGACGGCCATCGCCGGCGATACGCGCGGCAGCGAGGACGTGCTCAAGTGGGGCGACCTCGCCGAGCAGCTCCTGACGGGGCAGTCGCGCGACGCCGACGAGCATCGCGCCGTCGGCTTCCCGCTCATGGTCGGGAACTCCGCGATTGGCGTGCTCGGCGTGCGCGTCGGCGACGGCACGCTGGACGACGACCGCCGGCGGGTCCTGGAGGCGGCGGCGCCCATCCTGGCCATCACCATCCGCCAGGCCGAGCTCGCGCGCGAGCTTCGCGAGAACAGCGTGCGTGATGCGCTGACCGGGTGCTTCACGCGCAGCCACGCCATGGAGGTGATCGACGCCGAGCTGCGCCGTGCGCGCCGGAGCCAGGCCCCCGTCACCGTGATCATGTTCGACGTGGACGCGCTCGGCGAGGTCAACGACCGGCACGGTCATCTCTGCGGCGATGCGGTGCTCGCCGCCGTGGGCCGGCGCATGCGCGAGGTGCTCCGCGGGTCGGACCTGAAGTGCCGCTACGCCGGCGAACAGTTCCTCGTCCTGCTGCCCGAAACGCCGCTCTCGGGCGCCAAGCGGGTGGCCGAGACGCTCCGTCGGGAGGTTGCCGACCGCGCCATCCCGTGGTCGGGCGAGGATCTCCACGTCACCGCCAGCTTCGGCCTGGCCCAGGCACTCGCGGGCGAGGTCAACGTGCAGGGCATCCTGAACCGTGCCGATCAGGCGCTTTACCGCGCCAAGGAAGACGGCGGCAACTGCGTGCGGGTGGCGACCGACGTCGTGATTCAGCCGGCGTCGGGCTCCCAGCCCGAACCCTCCGGGCAGGCGCCCGCCTGACCGCACGGGCCCCACCGGCCCGCCGCGACGCCTTCGGCTTCCAATTAGTTCGATGACACGTGCGCACACCCTGGCCTGGGCCGCCTGGGCCACGATCTGCGTGGTCTGGGGCACCACCTACCTGGCCATCCGCGTGGCGCTGGAGACGCTGCCCGTGTTCAGCCTGGCCGGCCTTCGCTGGCTCACGGCCGGTCTCGTGCTGGCCGGGATCACCCTGGCGACCGGACGGCGGTGGCCGCCGCGATCGAGCTGGCCCGGCCTTGCCCTGCTCGGCTTCCTGATGAACGTCGTCGGCAACGGGTTCGTCGTGTGGGCGGAGCAGTTCGTGCCGAGCGGGCTGACGGCGGTGGTCGTCGCCTCGGTGCCGTTCTGGTCCGTCGGCATCGAGGCCTGCCTGCCGGCTGGTGAGCGCGTGCGCGGCGGCGCGGTGGCGGGCCTCGTCCTCGGCTTCCTCGGCATCGTCGTCCTGGTGTGGCCCGAGATCTCGGTGGGCGGGCAGGAAGGGCGCGCGGTCCTGATGGGCGTGCTCGCCCTGCAGGTTGCGTGCGTGGGATGGTCGCTCGGCACCTCCTACACGAAGCGGCGGGCCCTCGCGGTGGACCCGCTGGCCGCCACGAGCGTGCAGATGATCGTGAGCGGCGTGATCCTGCTGGTGCTCGCGATGCTCGCCGGCGAGTGGCCCGAGGTGACCTTCACCGGTCGGACGCTGGCCGCGATGGTGCACCTGATCCTCGCGGGTTCCACGCTGGCGCATCGGTGCATGTACGCGGTGGCACACCTGCCGATCTCGACCGTCGCGCTCTATGCCTACGTGAACCCGCTCATTGCGGTGGCCCTCGGCGCGCTGCTGCTGGGCGAGCCGTTCTCGACGCGCATCGTGCTCGCCTCGGCGCTGGTCCTCGCCGGCATTGCCGTCGTACGGGGAGTACAATCGCGCCGTGTCCCGGCTGCCGCGACTGATCGATCTCGACCCTGACGACACGGGCTGGGGCTTCTTCCTGTGCGTGGCGCAGGAGCGCCGCACCGGCCGCGCCGGTTCCGAGTTCCTCGCCTTGACCCTGCAGGACGCGACGGGGCAGATCGCCGCGCGCATCTTCGACGACGTGGACCGATGGGCGGCGCGGGTGCAGGCGGGCACGTTCGTGCGCGTGGAGGGCACGGCCAGCCTGCACGCTGGCCAGCTGCAGCTCGTGCTCTCGTCCATCCGCCCCGTACATCCGGAGCAGGACCGCCTCGACGGATTCCGCGAGGACGAGTGCATCCTGAGCGCGACGCGCCCGATCGACGAGATGTGGGCCGAGCTCAACGCCCGAGTGGGCGCGGTCGAGGATGCCCGGCTCCGCGTCCTCCTGGCGCGGCTGCTGGCGGATCACGAAGCGCAGCTCCGCGAGTGGCCGGCGGCGCAGACCGTGCACCACTCCTATCGAGGCGGGCTGCTCGAGCACATCACCAAGATGGCGGAGGTCGGCATCCAGGTGGCCCGTGCCTACCAGGCGAACGCCGACCTCGTGCTCGCCGGCGTCGTCCTCCACGACATCGGCAAGCTGCAGGAGCTCGCCTACGAGGCGGGTACCGCCGAGTACACGCGCGACGGCAACCTGGTGGGCCACATCGCGCTCGGCGTGCTGCTCCTGCGCGAGACGGCGGCCGGCATCAACGGGTTTCCCGACGACCTGCGCGCCGCGCTCGAGCACCTCGTGCTCTCGCACCACGGATCGCGCGATCGTGGTTCGCCCGTGGAGCCGAAGACCGTCGAGGCGTTCATCCTCGCCAGCGTGGACGAACTCGACGCACGCCTCAACCAGGTACGGCGTGCCATCCGGGAGGATGCCGGCCCGGGCGAGTTCACCGCCTGGCATCGGCGGCTGGGGCGCGTGCTTTACAAGGGCTAGAGGGAGAAGGGCGGCATCAGGCCGCGTCGCCGCTCTCGCGCGTGCCGAGCGCGAAGGTCATGGTGCCGTTGGCGACGATGCGGTCGCCCACCCTGGCACGTCCTTCCAGGACACCCATGCGGTTGCGCAGCCGCTTGACCCGGGCCTCGACCACGAGGACGTCGCCTGCGTGCACACCGCCCCGGTAGCGCACCCGCTCGATGCCGCGGAAGAAGATCAGCAGGTCGCGGTACTCGGGCTTGGCCAGGATCAGGATGGCGCCCACCTGCGCGACGACCTCGGTGAGGATGGTCGGCGGCAGCGCCGGGCGGCCGTCCGGCGTGGACCGCGAGAGGAAGCGCTCGTTCAGCGAGATGTTCTTGATGCCCACGATGCGCCGGTCCGGCTCGAACTCGATGATCCGGTCCACCAGCAGGAAGGGATACCGGTGCGGCAGGATGCGTTCGATCGCCGCGTAGTCCAGCGGCAGGCTCACACCCTCCGGTGCGGTCGGGGTAGGGTCGTCGTTCGCCATGTGGGGTGACCCCTCAGTATACTGCCCCCTTCGGGAGGCCAGCGATGCGGACCCTGATGACAGTGGTGGTAACGGCGGTGGTCGCTCTGGCCGGATCCGGGGTGCAGGCGCAGCCGCGGCCGGTCACCATCGACGACGTGCTCGACCTGAAGGCCGTGGGCTCGCCGATGGTGTCGCCCGATGGCAGCCGCGTGCTGTTCACCGTGCGCGGCTGGGAAGACGCGCCGGGCGGCACGGATCGGCGTGAGTCCCGCACGCACGTCTGGCTCGCGACGGCCGACGGCGCCTCCTCGCGCCAGGTCACCTTCGGTGCGCGCGGCGAGTCGATGCCGCAGTGGTCGCCGGACGGCCGTTTCATCAGCTTCGTGGCCGCTCGTGGCGCAGCCGCCGGCGACGAGCCGCCGCGCCGCAGATTCACCTGATGCGCGCCGATGGTGGTGAAGCCCGCGCGCTGACCGCCGCGCCCGGTGGCGTGTCTGCCTACGCGTGGTCCCCCGACAGCGCCCGCATCGCGTTCGTGTCCCAGGATGCACGGTCTGCCGACCAGACGGCGGCCCAGGATCGGCGCGATGACGCCGAGGTGTTCGAGGGCCCGTTCCGCCCCCGTCACCTGTGGCTCATCGCCGCGGCGGGCGACGCCCCGGCCAGCCGGCTCACCGAGGGCTCGACCTTCACGGTGGACGCGGACGAGCCGTCCTCGTCGCCAGACGGCACGCGCCTGGCCTTCGGCGCCGGCGTCACGCCGATGCTCCGCGACGAGCGTCACGACGTGCATGCGCTCGACGTCGCCGCTCGGACGAAGGCCGCCATCAGCACCAACGGCGGACGGGACGGCGAGCCGCGCTGGTCCCCCGACGGCCGCTGGATCGCATGGATCGAGGATCCGAACACCGCGACGCCGCTGGCCGACGGGACGCTTCCCGGACAGGTCAACCAGTCGCACCTGGTCCTGTACGACGTGGAGGCCCGGCGCGTCCGGTCCGCCGCGTCGCCGTCGTTCGACCTGCAGCCCCGCACGCCCTTCTGGAGTCACGACAGCAGGACGGTGCTCTTCACCGCGGGCCGCCGCGCCTATGCCGATGCCTTTGCCTACGACGTCGGCGCCGGGACCTACACGCAGCTGACGACGGACCGCACGCTGCAGATCGGATCGCTCGCTGGCAACGGCCGCGTTGTCGCAGTGACGATGGACACGCCGCGGGCGCCGTCCGACGTGTTCGTGACGGGCCCGGACTTCGGGGCGTTCCGCAAGGTGTCGGACGCGAACCCGCAGGCGTCCGCCTTCGCGCTCGGCGAGACGGAGGTCGTCACCTGGAAGAGCCCCGACGGCACCGAGGTCGAGGGCGTGCTGCTCAAGCCGCTCGGATTCCAGGCCGGTCAGCGCTATCCGACGCTCGTCGTCGCCCACGGCGGACCGGCGGGCGCCTACACGAACAACTACCGGGTGGGGGGCCTGGAGGGCGGCCAGGTGTGGGCGGGAGAGGGCTGGGCGGTGTTCTATCCGAACCCGCGCGGCAGCACCAACTACGGGGAGCGCTTCCTGCGCGCCAACGTCGACGACTGGGGCGGCGGCGACTTCAAGGACATCATGAGCGGCATCGACGCGCTGGTCGCGCGCGGCGTCACCGACGCCGACAAGGTGGCCCTCATCGGCTGGAGCTACGGCGGCTACATGACGGCGTGGTCCATCACGCAAACCACCCGCTTCAAGGCGGCCATGGTGGGCGCAGGGCTGACCAACCTGTGGAGCATGTACGGCACCAACGACATCCCCAACGTCCTCGACGGCTACTTCGGCGGCATCGCGGGACCGGAGCGCCTCCCCGCCTACATGGAGCGGTCGGCGATGACCCGCATCGACAAGGTCACGACCCCGACGCTCGTCCTCCACGGCGGCAGCGACCAGCGCGTGCCGATCGGGCAGGGCCAGGAACTGTTCCGCGGGCTGAAGGACCGCGGTGTGCCGACCGAGCTCGTCCTGTATCCTCGCGAGGGCCACGGCATCAGCGAGTACTATCATCTGAAGGACCGCCTGACCCGCATCCACGACTGGATCACGCGCTACACCACGGGCGGCGGCGGAAAGACGACCAGCAGACACTGACCTCACCTCCGGGCTCCGGACCGGGCGACGCGCCAGGTTCCAGGGCACAGGGCGGTCCGTCCCCGCACGACTCCTCCGCCGGGATGCCCGCCTTTCGCGATGCGGCGGAGCTCTCCGTCCTCTTCGAACTGGGCCGCGAAGTCACCTCGATGCTCGAGCTCGACGAGCTCCTCGAGAAGATTCCCCAGCTCATCTCCCGGCTCACCTCGTTCACGGTGTTCTCCGTCTACCTGCTGGACGAGCGGCGCCAGGACCTGCGCATCGCCTATGCCGTCGGCTACCCGGACGAGGTGGTGCAATCGCTCCGCCTGAAGGTGGGCCAGGGCATCATCGGTGCGGCCGTGGCCGAGAAGCGGCCCATCCTGCTCCACGACGTGGACGCGGACCCCCGCTACCTGCGCACGGTCCCCGGCGTGAAGTCCCAGCTGGCCGTGCCGCTGCGCTACAAGGGCCGCGTCATCGGGGCCCTCAACCTGCTGAGCGACCAGCCGTCGGCGTTCACCGAACGCGACGAGCGCATCCTCCGCCAGTTCGGCGCCCACGTCGCCCAGGCCATCGTCAACGCCCGGCTCTTCGAGTCGGAGCGCGAGTACGCGGACACGCTCGAGACCCTCGCGGAGATCGGGCGCGAGATGAGCGCCATCCTGGACCTCGACGAGCTGCTGACGCGGCTGGCGCACCTGGTCAAGCGCATCATCAACTACCGCATCTTCGGGATCGCGCTGCTCGAGGACGGGAGCGACACCCTCGAGCTGAAGCTGGCGATCCGCTACGGCGACAACCCGCGCGCGCTCGAACCGGTGCGTCTCGGCGAGGGCCTGGTCGGCTACGCCGCCCTCCACAAGGAGGTGGTGCTCGTCGACGACGTGCTGGCCGACCCCCGGTACATCAATGCTGTCGAGGGCGTGCGGTCGGAGCTGGTCATCCCGATGCTGCTGAAGGATCGGTGCATCGGCGTCTTCGACCTGGAGAGCCCGGAGGTGGGCGCGTTCTCCAAGAAGCACGTCGAGCTGCTCACGCTGCTCGCCTCGCAGGCGGCCGTCGCCATCGAGAACGCACGCCTCTACGAGGCCATCCGCGACAACGAGCTGCGGCTGGAGAAGGAGGTGCGCTTCGCCCAGCGGGTGCAGATGGCGCTGCTGCCGCAGGACCTGCCGAAGCGCCTCAAGGGCGTGGATGTCGCCTGGCACTTCGACGCCGCGCGCGAGCTCGGCGGCGACATCTACGACTTCCTCTCGCCCGAGCCCCACACGCTGGTCGTGTCGGTCGGCGACGTGTCGGGCAAGGGCGTCCCGGCCGCGCTCTACAGCGCGTTCGTGGGCGAGCTCGTCCGCGGCCGCACGTTCCGCCGCCGCCTCGAGACCCGGCGCAGCTCACCGGCCGTCGTGCTCAATGCGATGAACCGCATCCTCTACGAGCGCCAGCTCGAGGAGTACTACTGCACGCTCTGCTACGCGATGTTCGACCTGAAGCGCCGGCAGGTCACCATGAGCAATTCGGGCCTGCCGTACCCGATCCGGCGCACCGCCGCCGGCAGCGCCCAGATCCCGATGCCGGGCGTGCCGCTGGGCTCCTTCCCCGGGTCCACCTACGACGAAGTGACGCTGACGCTCGAGGCGGGCGACATCTTCGTCTTCTGCTCGGACGGCATCTACGAGGCCTTCGACGAGGCCGGCGAGGACTTCGGCGCCGCCCGCGTGATCGAGGTGCTGCAGCGCACCCACTCCCTGCCCGCCAGGGACATCGTGAGCAGCATCTTCGCCGAGATGCAGACCTTCCGCGGCGATGCCGAGCAGACCGACGACCAGACGGTCGTCGTCATCAAGATTGGGGAGGGGAAGAAATAGGCAGAACGGGAGACCGGAGCCAAGGCACAAGGCACAAGGCAGAAAGGGAGAACTCCTTCTCGCCCCTACCTTTTGCCTTCTGCCTTCTGCCTTTCGCTAGTGATGCTCGTCGACCGTGACGGCCGCGCTCAGGTAGATGGCGCCCAGCACCAGGAAGATGAACGCCTGCAGCGTGCCGACCACCAGGCCCAGGAACTGAATGGGCAAGGGCATCAGGAAGGGCACGATGCTCGCGATGATGAGCACCACCAGGTGCTCGCCGAAGATGTTGCCGAACAGGCGCAGCGTCAGCGACAGCACGCGCGACAGGTGGCTGATGATCTCGATGACGAAGATCACCGGCGCCATTACGATCGGCACGCCCGGCATCACGGCGAAGTGCTTCACGTACGACACCACGCCCTGCGCCCGGATCCCCTGGATGTGGTAGTAGAGCCACAGCGTGATCGCACAGGCGAACGGCACGTTCACGTTGCTGGTCGGCGCGCCCAGGCCCGGAATCTGGCCCATCATGTTGCCGATCCAGATGAAGACGAAGAGCGTGCCGAGCATCGGCAGGAACTGCCGGCCCTTCGGCCCCATGAAGCTCTCGATCGACGACACGAAGAAGCCGACGACGTCCTCGAGCATGATCTGGAGCTTGCCCGGGTTCTCGACGCTCAGGCTCGAGCGGATGGCCAGGCCCAGTGCCAGCACGATCAGGCAGATGAGGGCCGAGAAGACGATGTGGTCGGGCGCGTGCAGGTGCAGCGGCGCGAGCAGCGCGTTGATGAGGGCTACCAGTGGTGAGGGATGTTCGAGCGCTTCCACAGCCCACCGATTGTACTAGATTTTCACAAGCGGTGGGAGCGGGGGGCGGTGAGCCGCCGGGACGGGGAGCGGGCGGCGGCGCCCGGGAGTGGTGGCCCCCGGGCGCCCCTGGGATGAAGGATCTGATAAGTCCAGCGATTACAGTATTTTGAGGCTACGCTCCCGCAGGTGCAGCCCCAGCGGGCGGCCGCCCATGACCGCGATGTCCTCGACACGCCCCCGCACGCGCACCCGGGCGCCCCGGGAGGGGATGCGGCCACGGTCGCTCGCGGACACCACCGTGATCTCCGACTGCCCGTCGGTCACCCGGTAGAGCCGGTACGGCACCAGCGGCACACCCCACGACGATGTGACGGTGCCCGTGACGGTGACCGTGCGATCGGTGTAGCGCGACGGGTTGGCCTGCAGCTCGGAGATCGACGCCGAGCCGAACGACGCACACGCGCCCGCGAGACTGGCCGCCAGCACCAGCGCCAGCAGCACCGGCTTCGAACCTCGACGTATCGTCATCGGCACCTCCTGGGACAGCACAGCCGCGGACGGATCGTGAATGAGACGCCGAAAGGCTCGATGCCAGCGCCTGCCTGATAAAGCCCTTCGGTGATCCGCCGCGGCTACCGCCCTGCAGATTCAACCTGCGTGCCAGATATCGATTGCGGACTTTCGTGCGAAAAACCTGCAGGCGCGGGAGCAGAACGCGCACGGGCGTCCTGAGAGAGGGACGCCGGCGAGTCGCCTGACTAGTACACCCCGAGGTATCGATCCATCTCCCAGGGCGAGACGTGGCGGATGTAGTCGGCCCACTCCTCGCGCTTGGCCTCGAGGAAGTGCTGGAAGATGTGATCGCCGAGCGTCTCGCGCACGAGATCGTCCTTCTCGAACTCGTCGAGCGCTTCGCTGAGGTTGGCGGGCAGGTCGTCGATACGCAGGTGCCGGCGCTCCCGGTGGCTCATCTTGTAGATGTTCTTGTTGACCGGCGGGCCGGGGTCGAGGCGTTCGTCGATGCCGGCCAGGCCCGCGCGCAGCATGACGGCGAGTGCGAGGTACGGGTTGCACGCCGGATCCGGCATGCGGAACTCGATCCGCGTGGCCTCGCCGCGCGTGGCCGGCACGCGCACCAGCGGGCTGCGGTTCTTCTCCGACCACGCGATGGCGGTCGGCGCCTCGAAGCCCGGTACCAGCCGCTTGTAGGAGTTCACGAGCGGGTTGGTGATGACGCAGAACCCCTTCGCGTGGCGCAGCAGTCCGCCGATGTAGTGCAGGCAGGTGTCGCTGAGCCCCTCGCCCGCGCCCGGCTCGACGAAGGCGTTGGCCTCGCCGCGGAACAGCGACTGGTGCATGTGCAGGCCCGATCCGTTCACGCCGAAGATGGGCTTGGGCATGAAGGTGGCGTGCAGGTGATTGCGCAGGGCCACGTTCTTGACGATGAACCGGCCCGTGCAGACGTTGTCGGCGGCGGCGAGGACGTCGTCGTAGTGGAAGTCGACCTCGTGCTGTCCGGGCGCGACCTCGTGGTGGGCGGCCTGGACGTGCATGCCCATCTGCTCGAGCGCGAGGACGATCTCGCGCCGCACGTCCTCGCCGAGATCGATCGGCGCAAGGTCGAAGTAGCTCGCGGCGTCGTGCGTCTCGGTGGTCGGCCGCCCGTCGCGCCGGAGGAACAGGAAGAACTCGGTCTCGGCGCCGGCCTGCATGCGGAAGCCACGCTCGGCCGCCTGCGCAATGGCGCGCCTGAGGACCGTCCGCGGGCAGCCGGCGAACGGCGTGCCGTCCGGGTTGGCGATGTCGCAGATGAGGCGTCCGACGCGGGCACCGCTCGCATCCGTCCAGGGGAAGACCTGGAAGGTGGAGAGGTCGGGCCGCAGGTACATGTCCGACTCCTCGATGCGGACGAAGCCTTCGATGGAGGAGCCGTCGAACATGATCCGGCCATCGAGCGCCTCGGCGAACTGGCGGTCGGGCACCTCGACGTTCTTGATGACGCCGAGGATGTCGGTGAACTGGAGCCGCAGGAACTTCACGCGCTCCTGCTCGGCCCGCTCCAGGATGGCCGCCTTCACGCTCGCATCGCTGGTCCCCGCCTGTGCCATGTCCGCATCATAGTGCGCCCGGCCGGCTCGCACGGGCGGGCGCGGTGACGAACGACTGCGGCCGTGCGAGGGACGTCAGGCCTGCGCCGTGGACGCGCGGGCCGATTCGGCCGGTGGCGCCGGGCTGGCGAGGAGATTGGCCAGCTGCGCCGCCAGTACGCCCGCGACCGCGGCTGCCCGCGTGGGGTCGCCGCCCTCGCCCGGCGGCATCTCGACGGCGAGCACGCCGGCAGGCCCGGTAGGGGTCGCGAGGGGCACCGCCACGGCGGCGGCATGCGCGGCGGTGGCCGCCGACCGCGTCGCGGCGTTCGAACGAAACGCCTCGGCGGTGAGGTTGTCGTCGTCGCGCCCGATCGTGCCGATGCGTCCGAGCACCTGCGGGTCGTAGCCTCGCGTCAGGGCAGGCTCGAGCCGCGTGCCGTCCGCGGAGACCAGCCACACCATCACCCCGCGTGCGCCGAGCAGCAGGCGCGCGCGCTCGAGGAGCGGGTCGAGGTCGGTCGCGCTCGCGGCCGTGCTCAGGCCGCGACAGAGCTCGGCGAGGTCCGCGAGGTCTGGTGCGGGCGGGAGGCTCGCGGCGACGGCCGGCGCCGCCGCAGGCGGATCGTCCGGGCCGAGGCCGACGGGTCCCGCCTGCGTGGCGGGCTCGCGCCCGGGCGCGGCCTGCAGCGAGAGGGTCGTGGCGTCGTCGGTTCGCGGCCGCTCCCGCGGGACCGGCAGCAGCAGCATGAGCGCGACGACCCAGGTGGCGAGGACCCCGCCGGCCAGCAGCGACTGCGCGTTGGCGGTCCCGGCCTCGCGTGCGGAGGCCGCGCGCGCGAGCGCCTGCCGCGCGCCCGCGATCTCGGTGGCGATCGTGTCGGCGAGCGTCCGGCTCTCCTCGAAGATGATGTCGCCGGCGACCAGGACCTGACCGTTGCCGACGTGGCCGCGCACGCGGGTCTCGGCGGCGGCAAGGCGATCCAGGGCGGCGCGCGCCTCGGTGAGCGGATACCGGGCGGCGCTCGAGGCCGGATCGATGGTGTCCAGCAAGGTCGCGATCTGCGCGAGCTGTTCCTTCGCCCGCGCAGACCAGAAGGGAAGGCCCTGGCCGGGCGCGACGTAGGCGTGCAGCGTGGCCTTCAGCTCCGCCAGGGTGTACACCGCGTCTGCCGCGGCGCCGTCCACCTGCTGTTCGGCGAGGCGGGCGCGGCCGCGATCCTGCTCGGTGGTCGTGGCCCGCCAGACAGCCGCGCCGGTGACGGCCATCGTCACCAGCAGCACCAGGGTGCGAACAGAACGCCGTCGCATGGGCTACGACACCGGGGCCCGGCCTACTCGGGGCCGCGCGAGATTTCTTCGGTGACCAGGCGCAGCGGAATCACGGTGGCTGGCGGCGCCTGCTCCATCTGGACGTTGTGCCCCTTCACGGGCGGCAGATCCTGGAACATGTCGTTCCACTTCATGCGCTCCATGGGGTTGCTGGCCTCGAGCCAGTGCTGTGCACTCACCGGGCGATTGAAGGTGTGCTCCGCCAGGTTGACGAAGGCGGTCTCGGCCGGCATCGCCTGCGCGAGATCCGCCCGCACCTGCTGCGACGACGTGTAGGTGTAGGGCAGGCCGAGTGCCGCGGCGACGCTCGTGAGCACCTGCCAGTCCTCGACGGCTTCGCCCGGCGGGTTGATGGCGCGGGACACCGCCTGCACGCGTCCCTGATCGTTGGTATAGGTGGCGTCCTTCTCGACCCAGGCCGCGCCAGGCAGCACGACGTCTGCGGCCTTGGCGAGCGCCGTGGCCAGCACGCCCTCGTAGACGAGCACGGGGAGGCGGCCGCTGCGGCGGGCTTCGACGATCCAGTCGGTGTCGCCGAGCGAGCCGTCCGGTCCGGGATCCAGCACGAAGAGCACGGCCACGCGGCCCTGGTCGACCGCGGACTTCAGGCCCGAGAGGTCCGGCTCGCCCGCGAGGCCGGCGCCCACGGCCAGGCCCAGTGCCTGCGCGCCGCTGACATTGGGCGCGTCGGTGGCGGGCACCTGGAACTTGGTGTTCGCGGGCTGCTGCTTCTCGGTGCGGCGCCACGCCACGTGCACGTGCGAGGCCCCGCCGTCGCCCTTCATGTCCTCGGCCAGGCGCTTCAGGAGGAACAACTCCTCGTGCGACGCGTGCGCCGACGCCAGGAAGCGGACCGACGCCGGGTCCTGCCGGCCCGCGACGTTCAGCAGGTCGCGCACCTTCAGCAGCGCGTCCTTCCACGTCACCGACTGCTGCGCGCCGTCCTTGGCCGTGATCTGCGGGCGCCGCAGCCGCTGTTCGCTCTCGACCCACTTGTACTGGTAGCGGCCGATGTCGCACATCCAGTAGTCGTTGATGTCCGGGTTGTAGCGCGGCGTGAACCGGATGAGGCGCGAGCCCTTGGCCCACTCGGGCTTGGCCTTCAGCCAGGCCGTGGTGTTGCAGCCCTTCGAGCACAGCGTGCACGTCGTGTCGACGGCCTGCGGGTTGTCCCACGGGCGCGAGCGGAACCGGTAGTGCTTGGCCGTGATCGCGCCCACCGGGCAGACGTCCACGAGGTTGCCCGAGAGCAGCGAGTGGATGCCCTGATCGTTGAAGGTCGCGATCTCGCTGCCGTTCCCGCGGTTGATGATGCCGATCTGCGCGTCGCCGTCCACCTCGCGCATGAATCGCTCGCAGCGCGTGCACATGATGCAGCGATTGCGGTTGAGCATCAGGGTCGGGCCGAAGTCCACGTCGGCCTTCACGCCTTCGCCGTCGAAGGTGCGCCGCGGGAAGTCCATGCGGCTCTCGGCGTTGCCGAACTGGTAGGAGAAGTCCTGCAGCGGGCACTCGCCGCCCTTGTCGCAGACCGGGCAGTCGAGCGGGTGGTTGATGAGCAGGAACTCGAACACGCCGGCCCGTCCCTCGACCGCCTCCGGATCCCGGGTCAGCACCACCATGCCCTCGCCCACCGGCGTCGAGCACGACGTCTGCAGCTTCGGCATCTTCTCGATCTTCACGAGACAGACGCGGCAGTTGGCGTCGATGCCGAGCCCCGGGTGGTAGCAGTAGTAGGGCACCTGGATTCCGGCCTCGATGGCGGCCTGGAGGACCGTCGTGCCCTTCGGCACCGAAACCTGGCGGCCATCGATGGTCAGCGTGACTTTTTCCACTCGGAAATGATACTTCACAGACCGGATACCCGGAATGCGATCGCTCACCGAATGGCTGCTCGCGCTCGTGGTCCTGGCCGGCGTGGTCTGGGTCGGCGGGCCCGTCATGCGCCGCTGGGTGCCGGTGCCGACCGGCACGGTCACCCTGGTCGAGTCAGAGCTGCCGGCTCTCCCGACCGGCGTCCCCGCCGGGTCGGCGAGCGAGCCCCTGGTCATCCTTCCCGACGGCGCGGAGGTGCGCGTCGGCATGTCGGAGGCGGCCGTTCAGGCCTCGTCGCTGCACGAGTACCAGGCCGGAACGCCGATTGTGGAGCCCGGCGTGATCGGCAATCGCGTGATCCTGCCCTACCGCGCGGGCCGAACGGCCTTCTGGGTGGTCCTCGACCGGGTCGAGCGGGGGCGGGACCCTCGGGTGACCGCCATCTACGTCCGGTGAGCCGGCTCGACTCGGCGGCCCGGCTGGACGCTCACCGCATCTTGTCCAGTTGGGCGACCGTGGCGTTGTCGTCGTTGAGATCGACGTTCCGGACCGCTTTCTGCACGGGAATGCGCAGTTCTGCCGCCGGCTCGGTCACCCGCATCACGCGTTCCTCGGCGCTGCCATCGGCGTACTGGATGGTCACGGTGATGGGCATGTCGTAGACGGGCGCGGCCTGCTCGACGCGCACGATGACTTCACCGCCCTCCACGCTGGTCGCATAGCGCACCCTCGGAATGCCGGAATCGTAGATCCAGCGCTCGAAGAAGCGCCCCAGGGCGAGCCCGCTCTCGGCTTCCATCGCCTTCTGCAGGTCTTCGGTGCCGGCCTTGGCGAAGCGGTTCTCCCGGTAGAAGCGCCGGACGCCGCGGAAGAACGCCTCGTCGCCGACGAAGAGCCGCAGCATGTGGAGCACGGCCGCGCCCTTGTTGTAGACGAGGGCGCGGAAGACGCGTCCCTCCCCCTTGATGTGCCCGAGCCGGTACCCGAGGTAGATGGGCCCTTCCGACGACTCGTTCAGGCTCCAGCGCCGGAACTGCTTGAGGATGTCGCGGAAGGTGGACTCGCCCCGCCGCTCCCGCGCGAAGAGGGCGGCCATGTACTGGGCGAACCCCTCGCTCAGCCATTGCTCGTGGTAGTTCTTCCAGCCGATGGCCTGCCCGAACCACTGGTGGGCCACTTCGTGCGCGAGGAAGAACTCCGGGAGAGTTGCTGAACGCCGCCGGGTCGCTGCGCCAGGAGTAAGGCGACAGCGGCAGCGGGTTGTTCGCTTGACGGCCATGTAGCCGAGGCGTGCCCGCCCGGCAGGTTGTTCCTCGCGATCGTCAGCGCGTCGTAGGGCACGTCGCCGATGACCGACGCGTAGAGCCGCAGGATGTCGGCGACGGTGACCAGCGCCTCGCGGCCCTTGCCCTCGGCGGCGATTGGCGTCGATGGCGGGATCGATCGTGTTGCGCGATCCGATGGGCGGCAGCGGCGGCCGCACCGCGATGAGCCGGTTGCCGCCGATGCGCACGCCGGGCGTGCGGGTGGCCGTCACGCCGGGCGGCGGCACGATGTCGAGCGCCACGGTGGCCGCGTCGGCGCGCGTCATGCGGCTGATCAGCATGCTGAGGTAGCGCACGGGCTGACTGACCATGAAGGTGTAGACCGCCGTCCCGCCCTGCCCGTTCTCGGCAGCCCCGGTGATGCGCGGGAGTCGATGTCCTGGACGCCCGAGGCCACGACGTCGTACTCGGACGGGACGGTCACACGCAGGTTCGCCGTGGCGTAGTCGGTGACCTGTCCCTGCGGATACCAGTGCGCGCGGTTGCTGAACAGCCAGTTGGGCTCAGGCGGGAGCAGCGGATGTCGTCGGGTCGATCGAAGGTCCGCGAGCCCTGCTGATCGGCCTCCACCGCGATCGAATCGTCGTTGATGCCGGCGCGGCAGGCGGCCACAGTAGTTGATGTGCAGCGTGATCACGCGAACCCGCGCGCGACCGGCTGCGGCAGGTTGATGATGGCGTTCTGGTTCACGACGCGCAGGAACGGCAGGCGACCGAACTCGTTGCTGACGACCGGCTCCACGGTGAGCGGATCGGCCAGCTTGAGCGTCAGGGCGGCGAGCGCGAACGGGTGACGCGCAGTTGCAGGTCCACACGGCCCTGCAGCCCGCCCCGGTCCGGCGAGAACGCCGCGTCCACGGTGTAGTCGAGCACGTCATGCTCCACGAGCTCGTCCTCGTTGTAGAACTGCCCGCGGCTGGCCAGCTTCGCTCCGACACTTCGTAGAGCGCGATGTTGCGGTTCCGCTCGCTGGAACAGCGACACGTCCTCCGGCTCGTTGGACGACCGCGTGAACGTGACGTCGTCGTAGCGGCGCGTGTGGACCTCGGCGATGAAGTCGCCGGGCTGCCGGCAGCAGCGACCAGGTGTCGCGGCTCAGATCGCTCAGGTCCAGCGTGTAGGACTTGGAGATGTTCTCGTCGAGATCCTGCGCGCGGCGGAGCTGGCGCGCATCGACGCGATCGGCGAGCACGGTGTCGTCGCCGACCGTCCCGCGAGTAGCCGAAGGGAGCTCGGACCAGCGCCGCGGTGAGGCGTCTCGAGCTCGTCACTGCCGCTGAAGATGCGGACCTGGCCGCGCTCTTCCTTCGGCGTCGGCGAGAAGTCCAGCGTGCCGTCGCCGAGGGAGCACCATCGTAGGTGACGCCCTCGGGCGTCTCGGCGACGAACACGTCGCCCGAGGGGCGAGCGCGGCTCAGAGAGTCACCGAGCGGATCACGAGGTTGCGTGCGGCGAACTGCTTCTCGGGGTGGGCGCGAGGCGGTGCAGCCCCTCGACCGACGACAACCGATCCTGCGCGATGACGCGCCACGGCTGCCGGTCCTCGGTGTCGCCGCGCGGCTTGCGGATGTCGAGCGTCCAGGTGGCGATGCGTCCGCGAGGCCGGTTTCGAGGGAACACCTCCGTGACGAGGCGGAACCCGTCGCCGGGGAGGACGCCGGCGAGCGGCGAGAAACGGTCGCGTTCCTTCACGACCACGCGTGACGCCCTGCGGCACCATGGCCTCGAAGAACTCGACGCCTGCTCTCGATCGGCGGAGCCCGACAGCAGGTCCACCCATCGCTGGCGAATCCATTCGTCGAGATGGCGGTCTCGACGGCTTCGGGGGAACGCCAGGATCGAGAGGTCCTCGTCGCTCTGCGGCTCAGGCGGCTGCGCGGACGCGGGCACGGCCGACAGGCAGAGAGCAGGCAGAGGGCCCAGAAGCCTATCGCATGGGGAATTAGACGCTACCTATGAGGAGATGGCTACCGAATTCGACAGGCGGCTGAGGACCAGGACGGTGAGATCGTCGGAGAGGCGCTTGTCGCGGCGGTGGCGTTCGACGGCGTCGAAGAAACGCCACGACCCAGCTCGGCCGCGGCCAGGTCTGGAACGTCGCGTGAAGGGCGAGCGTCCGCTCGAGACCCGCCTCGTCAGACGGGGTCCCGTAAAGATAACCGC
This sequence comes from Vicinamibacterales bacterium, assembly GCA_041394685.1. Classification (GTDB taxonomy): domain Bacteria; phylum Acidobacteriota; class Vicinamibacteria; order Vicinamibacterales; family UBA2999; genus VFZN01. The sequence continues at coordinate 89,128 of JAWKHU010000050.1, read as the reverse complement.
CTCCGTGATGCCGTCAGGATACATCACCAGCGCGTCGCCGGGATCGAGCTCGATGTGGCCCTGCTCGTATCCGCCCCCTCGGGCCATCCCCAGCGCCACGCCTGCCCGTGCTCAGGCGCACGATGCTCCCCGTCCGCGCCGGCGGGCAGCGGCGGCGTCTGCCCGGCGTTCACGAACGTCAGCGCGCCGGTGGCCGGGTCGAAGGAGGCAAGAAAGAGTGTGATGAACCGTGACGCGGGCGCATGGCGGCCCACCTGGATGTTGAGCCGGCGGGCCAGCGCCGGCAGCGGCATGTTGTCGTCCACCAGGGTTCGCAGGATGGCGAGCAGCAGCGCCATCAGGGCGCCGCCGGGCTGGCCTTGCCGGCGACGTCACCGAGCGCCAGCAGGACCGTGCCGTCGGGGCGCGGCAGGATGTCGTAGAAGTCGCCGCCGACCGTGTTGGCGGGCTGGGTCAGACCAACGCCTCGACGCCAGGGCCCGACCACGTCCCCTCGGGCAGCATCGCGCGCTGGATCTCGCGTGCCACCTCCAGATCGCGCTTGAGCGACAGGCGGTCCGCCACCTCGAGCAGCACCAGCAGATTGAGCAGCAGGAACCCGGTCAGCAGCCACAGCGTGCCGTTGGAGAAGAGTGGCGCCGGGATGCCGAACCGCACGAAGAAGAGCGCGACGGGCACGCGGAACGACAGGATGCCGAAACCCTGGAACAACTGGACGAGCCCGATGACCGAGGTCAGCAGCGCGACCGCGTAGATCGCCCGCCGCTCCGGCGAGAGGCGCATCGTGAACGCGAGGAAGAACGCCTGCAGGTACTTCAGCGCACGGCGGCCGCGCGACAGCCCTTCGAGCTCGGCGGTATTCACGCCCCGCGCGAAGAACCGGTAGGCCTCGGGCGTCTCCCGCGTGAACAGCTTCCCGAGGTCCTCGGCGTTGAGGTCCTTGGTGTAGGTCGAGAAGAAATCCCGCGAGCCGGAGGCGGGCGGCATAGTGAGGTACTACGGGCGGAAATTGCGGGCGGTTCCGTACGCGCCCGCGATACCGGCCGAGTATACCGTCACCGGGACGCCAGCGGGTCGCGCGCCGGCAGCTCGAAGAGCGCGTCGCCGTCCGGAAAGCTGACGACGTATCGGGCACCGTGCGATTCGAGCCAGCCGATCGTGAGCCGCGCGTCGTCGGGATTCGCGAACGCGGGCACGTGGACCACCGCGTGCGTGGCCCCGGAGCCACGCAGCGCGTCCCAGGCGCGATCTCCGTCCTCGCCCACCCGCCGCAACGCGGCCTTGAGCGAGAGGTAGCGGGGCGGGAACGCGCCGCTGTAGCCGTTGACGATGGGCTTGTCGTGCGCCGCGGCGTAGTACACGGCGCGAATCTCCCACCCGTCGTCGCCAAACGGAAACTCGGCGATCGCCGAGCCGGGCGGCAGGTCGCGCACCGCCTGGTAAATGCGGGGCATCCGCGTGGCCGGGTAGATTCGCGCCGGCGGCCTGGCCTCGACGGTGCTCCAGGTGTGGTTCATGGGCAGCGGCATGGCGGCGGCGTCGGCGACGATGAGCACGGCGAGCGCGGCCAGCAGCGGCTGTCCCCACGAGCGCCGGGCGAGGGCGGCCGCACCCGTCCCCGCGACCACGGACAGGAAGAGGCCGGCCACCATCGCGTACCGGGCCGGCACGCGCAGGCCGCTGAAGCCGGGTACGTGCTCGTAGAGGACGCGGTAGAGGCCGATGCCTTCGAGCGGCCGGAGTCCGGCCGCCGGCTCCGGGCCGAGCGACAGCCACGCGGCGAGCAACAGGAGGGCGGTGCCGATGGCGGCCGGTGACTGCGCGAAGCGCCGCGCGATCTCGCGCGCGCGCGGGGACATCGCGAGCAGGATCACCAGCGCGGCGAGCGCCTGCAGCGCAACGCGGAGCGGATCGGTGGCCCGGATGCCGAAGCCGAGACGGACGCGTCCGAAGATCACCGTCCCGGCGGCGGCGAGCAGTTGGACCAGGAAGATGCTGCCCGCGCCCGCGGCCACCCATCGGCGCCAGCCGGAGATCGGCGGGATCGTGACGCGTGCGCGCGCGCCGGCCAGGCCTGCCACCACGCCCGCGACAGCGAGCACCGTGGCCGCCACGCCGAGAAACGTTTCGTTCTCGCTCCGCGGAAACGCGTTGAGCACACCTCCCCACAGGCGCACGGCGTCCGCGGCGGTCGCGTAGCCCCAGACGTTTGCCGAGAAGCCGAGCACCTCGCCCTCACCGCGGTCGAGCCCGAAGAGCGTCCGCGCGGTGAGATACGGCAGCAGGAAGGGGACGGTCAGCAGGACGGTCACCACGCCGGCGGCGGCGAACCCCGCCCACGCGCGCAAATCGGCCAGCCGGCCATGCGCCCACAGGCGATGGACGACGAAGAGAGGGACGAGCGGCGCGAAGAAGAGCAGGTAGTGTACCCGCAGGAGAGGTTCTGCAGCACGAGGGCGGCAGTCCCTCCCTGCCAGCGCGCACGCCGACCGGCGTTCCACATAGCGGTTGAACCCGAACAGGGCGAAGGGCATCCACTGCGAGCTGAGGACCTGGACGTGCGGGATCTGCGCGATGCGGTAAGGCAGGAACCCGTACACGAGCCCCGCCACCAGGGCCGCCCGCCAGTCGCCGGTGAGATCGCGGACGAGCAGGTAGGCGCCGAGCGCCGACAGCACGAACGTCGAGAGGAACAGCAGGTTGTAGCCGAGGATGATGTTCCCGGTCAGCGCCAGCACCGGCGCGACCTGCAGCGCCTGCGGCACCATGTGCTCGGAGAGCGCGAGGGTGCATGGCTCGGGGTAGAAGATGTTGGCGCTCCAGAACGCCTCCCACGACAGGCGTCCGGCGGCCAGTGCCGGCAGGTGCTGGGCCCCCCACTCCAGAATCCACATGTTGAGGAGCGAGTCGCCCATGTCACCGGGGACGTCGGTGGCCAGGCCGGCGGCCAGCGGCCAGGTGAACACCAGGGCGAGCGCCGTGTAGCCCAGCGCGACGACGAGGAGGCGCGGGCCGCCGGCGGGCGGGGGAGTCACGCGAAGCGATAGGCGGCCATCGCGTCGTAGATGGCGGCGAGCTCCGCCGGCGGCGCGAGGAACACCACGCGGAAGAAGCCATCCGCCGGGTCGGTGCCGAAGCCGGACCCGCACACCACGAGGATCCCCGTCGCGCGGAGCAACCCGAGCACGTAGTCGCGGTCGGTGGCGCCCGGCGGCAGCGTCACGCGCGGCATCGCGTAGAAGGCGCCTTCGGCGCCACGCACGACATGCCCGGAATGGCGTTGAGCCGTTCGGTCGTCAGCTCGGCGCGCACGCGCAGCTCGCGGCGGAACGCGTCCTGGTGCGAGCGGTCGCCGGTCAAGGCCGCGACCACGGCAGTACTGCATCGGCCCCGGGCTGCACAGGCGTCCGTCCGCCAGCTTCTTGATCGCCGCCAGGGCCGCGTCGAGCCGCGGCGTCGGGCCGACGGCCATCCAGCCCGCGCGCCACCCCGGCGCGAGATACGCCTTCGAGAGGCTCGAGTAGCTGATGATGGGGGCATCCGGCGCCAGCGTCGCCATGGGCGCCACCGGCCCGTCGTACGCGAGGTCGCCGTAGACCTCGTCGGCGAGGATCACCAGGCCGTGCTGCTCGGCCAGGTCGATGAGCGCCCGCCGCATCGTGTCCGGATAGATCGCCCCGGTCGGGTTGTTCGGATCGATCACCACGAGCGCGCGCGTCCTCGGGGTGATCGCGCGGCGGAGGTCGTCCAGATCGGGGAGCCACGCGTTGGAGGGGTCCGTGCGGTAGTACACCGGCGTCGCCGCAATCTTGGCCAGCACCGCGGTGTACAGCGGGTAGGTGGGCGACGGGACCAGCACCTCCTCGCCCTCGTCGACGATCGCGGTGAGGGCGAGCTCGATGCCTTCGGACGTACCCGAGGTGATGAGCACGCGATCGGGCGAGACCTCCACGCCGCGGTCGTGGAAGTCGGCGGCGACGGCCTCGCGCGCTTCGACGATGCCGGCTGAGGCGGTGTAGCCGTTGTGTCCGTCGCGCATTGCGCGCGCGACCGCATCGATGAGATGCGGCGGCGTGAGAAACCCGAACTGGTTCGGGTCGCCGATGTTCAGGTAGCGAACCGTCGTCCCGGCGGCTTCGACCTTCTTCGCTTCGGCCACGATGTTGCGGATGGCGTAAGAAAAGCGGTCAACGCGTTGTGCCGTACGGATGGCGTCAGTGGCGGTGGACACGTCGGCTCATGGTAGCAGCAGCCGGGCCGGCCAACGCCCGCCGGTGTGTCAAGGGCGGCAACGGATTGCCCACCGCGGCGACCGTGTGTGGGTAGCGTCTTGCCCTCGAGGCGGCGGTGCGCAGATTGCAGCGGTATTGACCGACAACAGGAGAAGTTCGGTGTCGTGTAAAACCTACATCGTTACACGGCCTCCGATGCGGTTCTTGGGGTGTCGAATGTTTATAAACGTCATCAAATCAACGCATTGCGATGTTGGCACGAATCGTGGTTCTAGGAGGAGCATGCAGCGGTGCCTCCTCGCCGCCAGCATGCTGGGATTCCTGGGGCTGATGGCGCCGACTCCGGCGCTGGCCCAGGATTCGGAAGGAGGCCAGGCAGTTTTCAAGGCGGGCGTCGACCTCGTCACGGTGAGTGCGACGGTCCGCGACAAAAGGGGGCGTTTGGTGACAGGCCTTGAGGCCGGGGACTTCGAAGTGCTGGATCGCGGCGAACCGCGTGCGATCAGCCAGTTCCGCACCGAGCGCGCGCCTTTGAGCCTGGCGATTCTCTTTGACGTGAGCGGCAGCATGGACGTGGCTGAACGCTTCACGGCAGCAAGATTTGCGGCCCATCACCTCCTGTCAATGCTGGAGCCGGGTCGCGACGAGGCCGCGCTGTTCGCTTTTGACAGCCGGCTGCACGAGGTGGCCCCGTTTACGGTCGATACGCGTGCTTTGAACGGCGCGCTGGGGGAGGTCGATCCGTTCGGGGCCACCTCACTGCACGATGCCATTGCCGAGGCTGCCGACCGGGTGGCCGTCCGGACCAACCCCCGCCGGGCTGTCGTCGTCATCACCGACGGCATCGATACCTCGAGTGCGCGGACGCCGGCGGAAGTGTCGGGAGTGGCCGCAGCCATCGACGTCCCCGTCTACGTCATCGCCACCGTCCTCGGCATCGACGACCCGGGTTCGGACCGGGCCACGCCACAGGCCGGCCGCAAGGCGCCGGCACACATCGGCACCATCGAGGACCTCGCCCGCTGGACGGGCGGCACGCTGCTCTACGCCAACGGACCGGCCTCCACCAGCAAGGCCGCGCGGAACATCGTCGACGAACTCAGGAATCTCTATCTCATCGGGTTCGAGCCCGGCACCGACATGGGGTGGCACCCGATCGAGATTCGAACGCGGGATGACAGGCAGTTAGTACGTGCACGGGGCGGATATAACCTGTCGGCGCGTCCATAGCGCCGCCAGGATCGGCAGCAAGACGTTTCATAGGAGGTCTTATGCGTAAACAGGTCATGGTATTCGCGCTGTCCGCGGCAACGCTGGCCGTGGCGCCCGCGTGCGCAACGAAGGGGTTCGTGCGCGAGTCGGTGGGCGAAGTGAACGAAAAGGTCACCACGCTTGCCGGCACCGTCGAGGAGACGCAGGAGCGGGTGCGCCAGAACGAGCAGCGCATCGGTGAAGTCGATCAGCGGGCGAACGCGGCCAACACGGCGGCGTCCAACGCCCAGAAGTCGGCCGACGCGGCGTCCGGCGAGGCCCAGGAAGTCGGCAAGCGCGCTGATGCCCGCTCGTCGGCCATCGAGGCCGAGACCCGCAAGCTGATCTTCGAAACCGTCATCAGCGAGGACAGCGGCGAGTTCAAGTTCGGCGCGGCCGAACTGCCCGACGCCGCCAAGCAGGCCATCGACCAGATGGTCGGCCAGCTCAAGACCGACACCAAGGCCGTCTGGATCGAGATCGAGGGCCACACCGACAGCACCGGTGACGCCAAGTACAACCGCCAGCTCGGGCTCCAGCGCGCCGAGGCGGTGAAGCGCTACCTCTACGAGCAGCACAACGTGCCGCTGCACAAGATGAACACCATCAGCTACGGCGAGGAGAAGCCGGCTGGTGACAACAAGACCCGTGACGGCCGCGCCCAGAACCGCCGCGTCGTCATCAAGGTGCTCGCCTAGCGCGACACCCGTCGGGGCCCAGACGGGCCCATCGCACGCACACGAGAACAGGGCCGCCGGCCCGGTGCATACCAGCACCAGCCGACGGCCCTTTCCATTTCCTAACGCCGTCCGCGGTCGCACGGCGCCAATCGGCACCCGCGCCTGGCCCCCCCGGGTCTACCGCGGCAGCGGTTCCTCCCGATAGAGCGCGCGCCCGTTCTGCACCGCGGACACCAGGAACGCGGCGGCCAGACCCAGCGTCGCCACCACGCCGCCGACGTCGAACAGCGGGAAGGTCCCCAGCGGGCCGACGTGCACCTGGGGGTTCCGCATCAGCGCCAGCGCGCCGATGCCCAGCACCACGCGCAGCTCCGTCGGCCCGAACCCCATGAACGACATCTTGAACACCCCGCGCACCGCGGTCGCGAGGAACACCTCCGCCATCACCGCGACGTACGCCGCCAGCAGCGCCATGGCCACGACCGGCGACATCCATCCGCCGATTGCCATGCCCGCGAACAGGAAGGTGGTGCCGAAGATGTCCAGCGCGTGGTCCACGTAGTAGCCATAGCGCGGGCGCTGGTGATTGCGCACGCGCGCCAGGGTGCCGTCCAGGCTGTCGCCGAACCAGTTCACGGCGAGCGCCACGACGACCAGCGGCAGTGCCCAGGTGTAAGTGCCGCCGGCCGCGAACGCCGCCCCGACGCCCATCATCCCGAGCAGCCCGATGGCGGACAGGTGGTCCGAGTGCATCCGCCGCGGCAGCCGGTGCGCCAGCCAGATCAGCGTGCGCTTCTCGAGCCTGGCCAACAGCCCGCTGTTGTCGCGCGCGTGGCTGGCGCCGTGTCCGGTCGCGGCGATGCGCGGGGTGGTGGGCAAGGTGGTCGTGATCGCCATGATGAGTCCTCTCCTCGTGCTGATGAACGGATCGAAACGAATGGGCCTACTGGCCGCCGTCGGCGCGGGTTCCCGTCACGGCCAGGCGGTCGCGCATCGACGCGAGCGTTCGTTCCATGGACCCGCGCGCGACCATGTTGATGAGCGGCCTGACGGTGACGCGCAGGAGCGTCGGCACGGAACGGCTCAGGCTGATCGACTCCAGTTCGACGATCACGCCGCCATCGACCTGCGAATAGCGCCAGTACGAGTTCAGCTTCCACAGGAAGCCGCGGTCGTTGCCGATCGGCTTCTCGGCTTCGTTCGGGCCTCCGGGGTCGGAGACCTCGGCAATCTTCGTCGCCACGCTGCGGCTGCTCGCGCGCGCGGGACCGTACCGGTGGTACTTGACCGCGTGCTCCGTGTCGTAGACGACGGTGACGATCTGCGATCGCTGGAGGCGCAGGTAGAGCTGCAGCGAGCCCGGGCCCCGGGCGAGGACGCGGGACGAGAGCACGTCCTCTTGGGCCGTGTCCGCCGCGCGCGGGTTTGCCACGCGGTCGAGAATCTCGTCGATCGTCGCCCCGGGGATGAAGACGCTCCCGCGCCAGTGGTGCACGAGGCCTCCGGGCACCTCGATGTCCTCGCCCTGGCCGTTGACCGACGACACCTGTGCGACCGGGATCTCGCCCCGGGCGACCGCGCGCCGATCCGCGGCGGCATCACGCGTGAAGTCCGTTGCGAGGAAGCCGCGATCCGACGCGAGCTCACGCGTGATGCGCGCCTCCGTCGCGCGCACGTAGGCGTCCCACGCCGCCACGGTCTCGGGCTGCAGCTGCGCCGCGGACACCCGCGGCTGCGCCGCGACCATGAAGAGCGCCGTCGCCGCCGTGATCCATGCCATTCCGTGTGGGACTCGCATTGTCAGACCTCGCTCGCGAAGACCAGGCGGTCGGCCGCCAGGTAGTTGAGGACCACGCACGCGCCAACCGCCAGCAGGTTGGCGGGCAGGTAGTGCAGTCCGAAGATGCCGACGAACAGGGCGGTCAGTGCCACGTTGCCCCCCAGCGACACCACGCCGTTGGCCAGGTGGAACCGGGCCAGGCGCCCCAGCACCTCGCCCCGCAGCGGCGTCACCCGATCCGCCCACGTCCAGCGCTCGTGCCAGACGAAGTTGTGGACGATGGCGCTTTCGACCGCCAGCGCGGTGGCCAGGCGATAGTCCAGGCGCGCCCATCCCGTGAGCGCGTGCAGGACCGCAAGCTGGACCGCCAGGCCCAGCCCGCCAACGACGACGAATGCCACCCGCCGGTCCACGCTGGGTCGGCCGGCATCGGCTACCACGGACAGCACCATCGGCCTCCGAGGGGGAATGTGACGGGGGCCGGGAAAGGGGCTCACCCGGCTAGAATCGGGCCGATGGATCCGGTGCAGTGGCAGCGCGTGCACGCGCTTCTCGAAGAAGCCATCGCGCTGCCGGCGGCCGACCGCTCCGCGTTCCTGGACCGCTCGTGCCCGGACCCCGACGACCGTCACGAGGTGGAGGATCTGCTCCGCTATCACGAGGGCCGGGACGGCTTCCTGGACGACGGCGTGGGACGGGCTGCGGCCGAGCTGCTGACGGCCGACGTCCTGCTGCCGGGCCAGGCACTCGGCCCCTATCGCATCCTCCGCGAGGTCGGGCGCGGCGGCATGGGCGTCGTGTACCAGGCGCGCGATACCCGGCTCGATCGTGATGTCGCCATCAAGATGCTGCCGCCCGGTTTCGGCGACGACGCCAGGCAGCGTGAGCGGCTCCGCCAGGAGGCCCGCGCGGCGGCAGCGATTGCACACCCGGGGATCGCGCACGTCTATGCCCTGGAACAGGACGAGCACGGCGCCGGCTACGTGGTCTCGGAGTTCGTGAACGGCCGCACGCTGCGCGAGGAGATGGCCGAAGGGCCCCTGGCGCCGTCGCTCGCGGTGGCCACGGCGAGCCAGATCGCGAGTGCCGCGGGCGCCGCGCACGCACGAGGGATCGTCCATCGCGATCTCAAGCCCGAGAACGTGATGCGCTCCGTGGAGGGCGCCATCAAGATCCTCGACTTCGGCCTCGCCCGCGTGGCCCACGGCGATGCCGGCGCCCGGCTCACGCTGACGGGGACGACGGCCGGCACGCCCGGATACATGGCGCCCGAGCAGTTGCGGGGCGACGACGTCGGCCCGGGCACCGACATCTTCGCGCTGGGGCTCATGCTGCAGGAGATGCTGACGGGCCGGCACCCGTTCACCGGGACGCCCGACAGCGCGACCGCGACCATGGTCCGCATCCTCGAAGCGGCGCCGACCGCGCTGCCCGACGCGGTGCGCACGGCGCTGCCGGGCATCGACCACGTCATCGCGCGGGCGCTGGCCAAGCGTCCCGACGATCGCTACACGTCGATGGCCGACCTCGCCGCCGCGCTCGAGGCCGTGGATCGCGGTGACGCCTCAGCGGTGTTGAGTGAAGCCGCTGCGCTCTCGGACCAGGCTCCGCCGACCACCGCCACCGGGTGGTGGCAGTTCCACCAGGCGTTCGTCAGCTTCCTGTACATCGCGATGCTCTACCCGGCGTGGCGGCTTCGCGGCTCGCCGATCCCGGGATGGATGCACAATCTCCTCTTCGTGTCGCTGGTCGTCGCTGCCGCGCTCGGCATGACGCTCAGGCTGCACTGGCTCTTCACCGCGCGGGTGCATCCGGGCCAGCTCAGGCCGGCGCGACGCCGCGCGCGGCCGTGGATCCGGATCTTCGACTGGTTGATGACCGTGGCGCTGCTGGTCACGGCCGGTGCGGCGCTGGTGCGCGACGAGGTCTGGCTGGCCGCCCTGTTCGCGACGGTCGCGGCCAGCACCACGGTGGCGTTCCTGCTGATCGAGCCGGCCACGACCGAAGCGACCTTTGGAGACGAGCCATGAGCGACCCCGCCGTCTCGGCCGAGGAAGTGGCGCGCCTGCTGTCCGAGGCCTCAGCGGGCAAGCGCGAAGCCCTCGACCGCCTGCTGCCGCTCGTGTACGACCAGCTCCACCGGCTGGCGGCCGCCTATATGCGGCGCGAGCGTCCGGGGCAGACGATCCAGGCCACGGCCCTGGTCCACGAGGCGTACCTGCGCCTACTGGGGGAGCCGAACACCCGCTGGGAGAACCACGCGCACTTCGCCGCCATCGCGGCGCGCTCGATGCGGCAGATCCTGGTGGAGCGCGCCCGTGCCCGTGGACGGCTGAAGCGCGCGGGCGACCAGCAGCGCGTCACGCTGTCCGACGCCGTCGCCGCCGCCTCCCAGTCCGGCGTGGACGTCGAAGCGCTCGACGAAGCGCTCACGCGGCTGGCGGACATGGACGCCGCGCTCGCTCGCCTCGTGGAGCTGCGCTACTTCGGCGGGCTGTCCATCGAGGAGACGGCGGCCGCGCTCGAGGTGTCGCCCGCCACCGCCAAGCGGCGGTGGGCGTCGGCGCGCGCGTGGCTCCGGCGCGAGCTCGACGGCGCCTCGCGTTCGAGCTCGTAGACGACGGCGCCGTCGAACGACCCGTGGCTGCGTGCGCCGCGCGCGACGAGCCAGTCCTCCAGCGATGCCACGTACGCAGCCTCCCATGCGCCGGTGTGTACGACGACGTGCGTCGTGCCCGCAGACGCGAGCGCATCGTACGCTTCATCGGGCGTGCGGACCGGATTGACCAGCCACCGCGCACGTTCGATGAACGCCGGTGGAAAGAACGACGTGAAGCCGTTGACCAGCGGGTGCCAGTGAAAGGTGGAGAAGTACAGGTAACGCGTCGTGTACCAGAGGTCCGTGAAGGGCAGCTCGGCGACCACCGTGGACGACGGGAGCGTTGACAGGTAGCGGTACACGGCCGGCGGCTCGGCCGACGGCGTGAGGGACGGTGCGGGCGTGATGACACCCGCGGTTGACGGCGACTCGTGGTTCAGCGGGAAGCCGCCCAGTGTGTTCAGCCAGGTGGACACGAGCGCCAGCGCCAGCACCACGCGCGCCCCGCGCCTCGTGCCGGCCACCACCGACGCGCCGAGCGCGGCGCCGAGCGCGAGGAACAGCACGAAGGCGACGGCGAACCGTGACGAGACGCGCAGGACCTCCATGCCCGGCACCGTCGCGTGAAGCAGGGCGAAGAGACTGAGCCAGGGGTACGGCCGCCCGCCGATCGTCGGGGTGGGCCCGAGCGACAGCCAGAGCCCGAGCACCGCGCCCGTGGCGATGAACCCCGCCAGGGGCAGGCGGCGGCGCGTCCAGCCCGCCCGCCTGGCGACCCCCGTCGCGATCGCCACGCCCGTCAGCGCGACCGGCACGATCAGGGGCCACGCGGCGGCCGCGTAGCCTCCGAGCGTCGCGGCCATCTGCGCCGTTTCCTCGACGCTGCGCGCCAGGCCGAGACGGCGCCTGACGAGGACGTACGGGACGAGGACCGGCAGGAGCGCCGCCGCCGACGCGGCGCCGGACAGGGCGAGCGCCCGCCACATCGGCCAGTCGCGCCAGCGCCCGCGCGCGCTGACCTCCCACGCGACGTACGCCACGATGAACAGCGGGAACATCAGCATGTAATAGCCGGACGAGAGGCTGAGCGCCACGACGCCCACGGCTGCCACGACGAGTCCCGCACGGCGTCCCCGCGCGAAGTAACGCCGGAGCCCGAAGAGCGCCAGCGGGAACCCCCGTGCGGAGATCACCTGCAGGTGCGCCACCTCGTACACGAGGAAGAACGGGTTGAAGGCGAACGTCGCGCCGGCGACGGCGCCGGCTGTCCACGAGCCCGTGATCTCGTCACGCCAGGAGCCACGTGCAGAAGCCGTTGAGCGTGAAGGCGACGAGGTAGGCGAGCCCGAGGACGAGCAGCGCGTTGTGTGTCGTCCAGTACACGGGCGCGAGGGGCAGCGCCTGGGCGAGGAAGTGATCCGACAGGGCCAGCGTCGCGGGCTCGGGATAGAGCTGGTTGGCCTGCCAGAAGCCGGTGATGGCGTCGAGATGGCCGGTGAGGATGGCGCCCGTCTGGTGACAGACCCACGCCAGTGCCCAGGCGACGAAGAGCGGGTCGCCGTAGTCGCTGGGCACGTCGCGGCCCAGCCCGCGGGCCAGGGGCCAGGTGGCGGCCACCGACAGGCCGCCGAAGAGGGCCAGTGCGGCGGCGCCCGATCTGATCGGACGGGTCAGCGGGGCGAGGGGGCGTCCACCGCCAGAACCGCAGGATGGTGTAGACGGCCTTGAACGCGTCCTTCAGCCCGATCTTCTTGCCTTCTTCGTACGTGCGCCCGTGATAGGAGATGGGCACCTGTACACGCGCGCCCGCATGCGCGCGATCTTCTGCGTGATCTCGGGCTCGATGCCGAAGTCGCGCATCTGGATGTCGAGCCGCACCGCGACGTCCCGCACGAACACCTTGTAACAGGTCTCCATGTCGGTGAGGTTCAGGTCGCTGAACATGTTCGACAGCATCGTCAGCATCTTGTTGCCGACCGAGTGCCAGAAGTAGAGCACGCGGTGGCCGCGCGGCGAGCCCAGGAAGCGGGAGCCGTAGACCACCTCGGCATGGCCGTCGAGGATCGGCTGGATCAGCTGCGGATACTCGCGGGGGTCGTACTCGAGGTCGGCGTCCCGATGATCACGAGGTCGCCGGTGGATTCCCTCGATGCCCCGGCCACGGCCGCGCCCTTGCCCTGGTTGACGGGCTGGAAGCGCGCGGACGCCGTTGTGCCCGTCGAGCCCTTGAGAATGTCGCGCGTGCCGTCCTTCGAGCCGTCGTCGACGATGACGAGCTCCTTTCGACGTCCCCAGATCGACGGCGAGCACGCGCGACACGATCTCGCGGATCGTGGCCTGCCTGTTATACGCGGGCATGATGACCGAGAGTTTCATTGGATGGAAACCCTGTATCTTACCACTTGTTCCCGGTCATTACTTCTTCTCGAGCATGCGGTCCAGTTTCCTCTGTGCGCTCGTTGCTGCCGAGCACCGAGAGGACGTCCCCCTGCTGGATCACGTCGTCGGGGCCCGGCGCGATGTTGGTGACCGGCCCGCCTCCGGTGGGCGCAAAGCGCTTGATGGCAATCGTCGTCAGCCCGAACCGCGCGCGCAGGCCGATGTCCCTCAGCGTGCGGCCCACGAAATCCTCGGGCGCCGGGATGTCCACGATGGAGAACTCGTTGGAGAGCTCGATGTAGTCCAGGACGTTGGGGTTGACGAGGGAGTGCGCCAGCCGCGTGGCGGTTTCACGCTCCGGGAAGACCACGCGCGAGACGCCCAGCTTCTCGAGGATCCGGCCGTGCAGCGGCGTCACGGCCTTGGCGATGATGTTCTTGATGCCGATCTCGCGCAGCAGCGTCACGACCAGCAGGCTCGACTCGATGTTCTCGCCGATGGACACCACCGCCATGTCCACGGCCTTGATGCCGGCCCCCAGCAGGGCCCGTTCGTCGGTGGCATCGAGCTGGACGGCCAGCGTGAGCGTGTCGGCCAGCGACCGCACGCGATCCTCGCTCCCATCCACGCCGATGACCTCGTGGCCGAGCTCGACCAGCGTCGTGGCCATGGCCGACTCGGAACCGGCCCAGGCCGATCACCGCGAAGCTCCGCTTAGCCAATCAGCACCTTCCCTTCAGGGTACCGGAGCCGCGGCTGCACGGACGCCCGCCTGGCCACCGCAAACGCCAGCGTGAGCGGCCCCAGCCGGCCCACGAACATCATCACCATGACGAGGACCTTTCCGGTCGGTGAGAAGAAACCGGTCAGTGAGACCGGCGCGCCGCCCTCGCCCATCGACAGGCCGACGGTGCCGAACGCCGAGGTCGTCTCGAAGAGCGTGCGCAGCAGGTCGCGCCCCTCGGACACCAGCACGAGCCCGGCGACCGTGTTGAGGGCGAGGAAGGCGATGAGCGAGACGAAGAAGGCCCGCGCCACCAGCTCCGCCGACAGGCGCCGACCGAAGATGTGCGGCTCGTCGTCGCCGCGAACGGTGGCCCAGAGCGCGGCGACCGTGATGCCGAAGGTGGTCGTCTTGACGCCGCCGCCAGTGCTGCCCGGCGACGCGCCGATGAACATCAGCGCCATCGTGAGGAACAGCGCCGGCGGGGTCATCGCGCCGTAGTCGAGGGTATTGAATCCCGCGGTGCGTGGGGTCACGGCCTGGAACCAGGCCGCCAGCCATCGCTCGGCCTCGGGCAGGGCGCCGAGCGTTGCCGGGTTGCGAACCTCGAGCGCGTACATGGCCAGGGTCGCGGTGACCAGCAGCAGCACCGTGGACGCCAGTACCAGGCGCGTGTGCACCGACAGCCGCGCACGGCGGTGGCGCTGCAGGAGCTCGGTCAGCACGAAGAACCCGAGCCCGCCGCCGATGACCAGACCCGTGATCACGAGGTTCACCGCCCAGTCCCCGCGCCAGCGCATGAGGCTGTCGCTCCAGAGCGCGAACCCGGCGTTGTTGAACGCCGACACGGCATGGAAGAAGCCATACCAGACGGCATCGCCGGGTCCGAGCTCCGACCACCACCGCAACGTCAGCAGCGCCGCTCCGCCCAGCTCGAACGCCAGCGTGAACTTGAGCACCGTCAGCGCGAAGCGCAGCAGGCCGTCCAGGCCCTGGACGTTCAGGCCTTCCTGCAGCGTCAGGCGCTCCTGGAGGGTGACCGACCGGCCGAGCGCGGCCGCCAGCACCGTGGAGATGGTCATGTACCCCAGTCCCCCGGCCTGGATCAGGATCAGGATGACCACGTGGCCGAACGTCGAGAAGTGGATGGGCGTGTCCTGGACGATCAGGCCGGTCACGCACACGGCCGAGGTTGCGGTGAAGAGCGCATCCAGCAGCGACGTGTGGCGCCCGGGCGCGGCCGAGAGCGGCAGCCAGAGCAGGAACGTTCCCGCGAGGATGAAGCCCGCAATCGACAGCGCCAGTACCCGCGGCGGCGAGAACAGGTGGCGCTTCCTGGCGGAACGTATGGCGGTGCTGACCGTTGTCGCGGGCGTCGCGACCTCCACTGACCGGAGGATTGTACAGGCTCGAGGCCCGCCGTGGCCCACAACTCTCGTGCACCCGTCTCCGTGTATGCTGGCATCCCGGTGCGCGAGCTGCTCGTTGTCGGACCGTGTGCGTGGGCCGAGCTCGGCATCACGCCCGAGGCCTTCCCCCTCTGCCGCATCGTCGAGGAGCCGCGGGAGGCCGACGCGCTCGCCCTGCTCCGGCGGACCGCGGTCGACGTCGTCCTCATCAGCCCGAACACGTCCGCCAGCCGTGTGCTCAACATCGCGCGGCAGGCGTCCCGGCTGCAGCCCGGCGTGCGCGTGATCGTCCTCGCGCGCGAGCTGACGCCCGACGACGTCATCGAGGCCCTCCGCAGCGACGTCTACGCCACCCTCACCCTGCCCACTCCGCCCGAGGAGCTGCGGACGCTCGTCAGTCAGGCGCTCGACGACGAGCAGTGGCAGAGCGGCATCCAGGTGGAGTCGGCGACCCCGGGCTGGATCTCGCTACGGGTGTCGTGCCGGCGCGTCAACGCCGAGCGCCTCACCCACTTCATGAGCGAACTGGCCACGGACCTTCCGGCCACGGATCGGCACCACCTGCTGACGGCCTTCCGGGAGGTGCTGCTGAACGCGATGGAGCACGGCGCGGGATTCGATCCGGGCAAGGTCGTGGAAGTGCACGCCGTGCGCACCGACCGGGCGCTCGTCTACTACTTCAAGGATCCGGGGCCCGGGTTCGACACGCGCGCCCCGCAGATGGTGGCGTCGGAGGCAGACCCCCTCAGCCATCTCGATCAGCGCGAAGCGAGCGGCCGCCGCGCCGGCGGATTCGGGCTGCTGCTGACCAGCAAGCTGGTGGACGAACTGCACTTCAACGAGAAGGGCAACGAGGTCATTCTCGTGAAGCACCTGGATTGAGGGGGCCTGCAGGCCTGAGGACTTGAAGGCTTGAGGACCTGAGGGCTTGCGGAGCGGGCCTTCGGCAGCTCCCAGGCCCTCAGGCCTTCAAGCCCTCCAGCCTTCAAGCCCCACGCCCCAGGTCCCAGGCCCCAAGCCTTCAAGCCCCCAAGTCCCCAGGCCCGTCATCGCGCCACCCCCGCGGCCCTGAGCTGCTCGATCTCGTCGTTGCTGTAGCCGGCCCAGGCGAGGACCTCGTCGGTGTGTTCCCCGAGCATGGGGGCGCGGCGGACGGCGTTCAGCGGGGTGGCGGAGAGCTTCAGCGGTGTCCCGAGCTGGCGCTGCGGGCCCAGGAGCGGGTGCTGTACGTCCACCGTCATCGCCCGCGCCTGCGCCTGCGGGTGGGCCAGCGCTTCGTCGTAGTCCAGGATCGGCCCGCACGGAATCCCCGCATCGTCGAGACGGGCCGTCCACACCGCGCGCGGCTCGTCGCCGGTCACGGCATCGATGAGCGTGGCGAGTGTGTCGCGATTGGCGACGCGGGCGGTGGCCGTGCGGAAGCGATCGTCGGACGTCCACTCGGGGTGGCCGAGCAGCGCTGCGAGACGCGCGCAGGTGCGAGCGTTGGCGGCGCCCACGGTGATGAAGCCATCGGCGCAGCGGAACGCCTGGTAGGGGGCGACCATCCGGTGCGCGGATCCCAGGCGGCCCGGAACGCCCCGACCGGAGAAGTATTCCGTCGCCTCCCACACCGACAGGGCCAGCCCTGCCTCGAACAGCGATGTGTCGACGTGCTGTCCCCGCCCCGAGACCGAGCGCCAGTGGAGCGCGGCCAGGATGCCAGACAGCGCGAAGAGGCCCGCGCCCAGGTCCGTGATGGGGACACCCGCCTTCACCGGAGGGCCGCCCGGCTCGCCGGTGACGGACATGATGCCGGACATGCCCTGCGCGACGAGGTCGAACCCGCCGCGGGCGGCCTCCGGGCCCGTCTGGCCGAATCCGGAGATCGACGCGTAGATGATGCGGGGGTTCTCGGCGGACACCTGCGCGTAGTCGAGGCCGAGCCGGGCCATGACGCCGGGCCGGAAGTTCTCGACGAGGATGTCCGCCGCGCGCGCCAGGCGCATGAACACCTCGCGTGCGGCGTCGTGGGTGAGGTCGAGCACGATGCCGCGCTTGCCGCGGTTCACCGCGCCGAAGGCGGCGCTGTCGCCGTCGCGCGCGCCGGCCATGGTCCGCGTGGAGTCGCCGGCCGGAGGCTCCACTTTGATGACGCGGGCGCCCATGTCGGCCAGTAACATCGCGCAGTAGGGCCCGGCCATCACCTGGGTCACATCGAGAACCACTATGCCGCCGAGCAACGTGTCCTGGGCCATCACCGAACCGCTGGGAATCCTCACCTTCACGCGTCCCGCCGCGCGCAACGCGCTCACGTGGGACATGTACGAGGCGCTCGAACGCGCCTGCGACGCCGCGGACGACGACCCGCGCATTCGCGCGCTTATCATACGCGGCTCGGGCGGGGCCTTTGCCGCAGGCACCGACATCGCGCAGTTCGCGGGCTTCTCGAGCGGCGCCGATGGCCTGGCCTACGAGCGCCGGCTCGACGCGCTGGCCGACCGGCTGGAGCGCGTGCGCGTGCCGACGATCGCCGAAGTGGACGGCGCCGCGGTGGGCGGCGGCTGCCTGATTGCGGCGGTCTGCGACCTGCGCATCTGCTCGCCGCGCGCCCGCTTCGGCGTCCCCGTGGCACGCACCCTCGGCAACTGCCTGTCGATGGCCAACCTCGCCCGGCTGGTGGACCTCATCGGACCCGCGCGCACGCGCGACCTGCTGCTCACCGCCCGCCTCGTGGACGCCACCGAAGCCCTCTCCATCGGCCTCGCCACGCGCATCGTCGAACAGGAGGCCCTGTCGGCGGAGGTGGAAACCCTGGCGCGCGAACTGGCCACGCGGGCCTCGAGCACCATCACGGCCACCAAGACGCTGCTGCGCCGCCTGCGCGAGGCCCGCACCCCCCCGCCCGGCGCCGCCGACGACGTGATCGCCGCGTGCTACGGGAGCGAGGAATTCCGCGAGGGCGTCGCGGCGTTCACGGAAGGGCGGGTACCCAGGTTCTCGTGATTGCGTCCTCTTGAGACCACGAAGGCACGAAGGGTCCCTCTACCGCCCACGAAGGGCTCGAAGCACACCAAGGGAGTGCCGGAGCGTCTCAGGCCCGCGAGAATGGCGAAATCCAGGCGACGCTCGGGGCACCCGGCACGAGGGTGACGTTCGCCTGAGACCACGAAGGCACGAAGGTCCTCCTACCGCCCACGAAGGGCTCGAAGAACACCAAGGGGGAGTGCGTAGCGTTTTGGGCCGGCGGGAATGGCGAGATCGAGGCGCCCGGCAGGAGCGTCTCCTTCGCCTGAGACCACGAAGGCACGAAGGTCCTTCTACCGCCCACGAAGGGGCTCGAAGCACACCAAGGGGAGTGCGTCGCGTTTGGGTCGGCGAGAATGGCGAAATCCAGTGCGACGCGCGGGGCACCCGGCACGAGGGTGACGTTCGCCTGAGACCACGAAGGCACGAAGGTCCTTCTACCGCCCACAAGGGCTCGAAGCACACCAAGGGGAGTGCGTCGCGTTTGGGTCGGCGAGAATGGCGAAATCCGGGCGACGCACGGGGCACCCGGCACGACAGCGACGTTCGCCTGAGACCACGAAGGCACGAAGGTCCTGCGACCGCTCACCAAGGGCTCGAAGCACACAAAGGTTGGACCTGTGGGCCGCAGGCGGTTCGGACGGCGCACCCCGGCACCCGCACCGCGCACGCGGCACCCTGAACCCGCACCCGGCACAACGGCACCCTGCGCGAGGCACGAGTCTCCCCTCCGTGCTCTTCGTGCCCTTCGTGCCCTTCGTGCCCTTCGTGTCTCAGAAGAGCGCCCAGCAGATCAGCGCGCCCACCACCGTCATCGACAGGCCCCATGCCATCAGCTGGTTGAAAAGCTTCCGTGGGTCCTCGCCGGCGGGAATGGCGGCGATGCAGAGTGCGCCAATGGTTGACAGCGGCGACAGGTCCACCAGGTGGCCGCCCACCATCATCGACGAGGCGATTCCGAGCGCGTCGCCGCCGCCGAGGCGTTCGACGAGGCCGGGCACGGTCGGCAGGAAGGCGGGCAGCACCACGCCCGACGTGCTGCTGTAGACCGACACCACGCCCGTCACCAGGGCCACGATGCCGGTGACCGTGGCCGGCGACGAGATCCGCGCGAGCAGGTCCGAGAACAGGTCGATGCCCTGCGTCTTCTCGAGCACGCCGATGAGCACCGTCACGCCGCAGACCAGCAGGACCACGCCCCACGGCATCTTCCGCACTGCTTCCCGCTCGTCGGCCGCGCCGGCCAGCGAGAGGAACGCCGCCGCCGTCAGCGAGGCCATGCCGACGTTGAGGTCCCAGAAGACCACGCCGAGCACCATCGCCGACAGCACCGCCAGGGTCAGCCAGTGCATGGGCGTGAACGGTTCCACCGTCACCGCTTCCGATTCGTCCACGCCAGACGACCCGCGGCGGAAGAGGGCGAGGCCGCCGAACAGGAAGTAGGCGACGAAGGTGACCACCACGTGAGCCAGCAGGTTGTTCAGGTAGGTGGACCACTCCACGCCGGCAAACCCGATGCGCGCCATGATGCCGTTGACGATGACGCCCGTCGGGGCGAAGGGGGAGAGCGCTCCGGCCTGTGCGCCGTTCCCCACCATCAGCGCCATCAGGAACGGCGGGATTCGCGCCCGCGCGCCGACCGCCATCCCCATGGGCACCAGGATGGCGGTGGTCGAGATGTTTCCCGGCCCGCTGGACGACAGGATCGCGGCGACGAGGAAGAACATGACGGGGATGAGGCCCGCGTTCCCGCGGCACAGGTGGACGGCGCGGGCCGCCAGCCGTCCGAGCGTGCCGTTGCCGGCCGCCATGCCGAAGAGCAGCGTGACGCCCACCAGTGTCAGGAACAGCTGGATGGGGAAGGAGCCGACGACCGTGCCGAGCGGCATGCCGCCCAGGTACACGCCGACGATCCACGCGAGCGACAGCGCGACCACGCCCACGTTCACCTGGGTCACCATGCTCAACGTGATGGCGGCGACCAGCGCGATCAGCGAGATCCAGGCAAGGCTCATGAGCGGCGATCCTCCAGGAGCGAGCGGAGCAGCTCCACAGGGTGGGACGGCGTGACTCCGGTGAAGTGGGAGACCTGATGACGGCACGACGTGCCGGCGGCCACCAGCACGCCGTCAGGCGGCAGGGCACGTGCGGCGGGGAGCAGCGCTCGCTCACCGATGGCGCGCGACACCTCGTAGTGATCCGTCGCATACCCGAACGAGCCCGCCATGCCGCAGCAGCCGGCGGCCAGGTCCGTCACCGAGGCGTTCGGGATACGTCCCAGCAGCGCGGCGGCCGGTGCGGCCAGGCCCATCGACCGCTGGTGGCAATGCGGGTGCAGGAGGATGGTGCGCGGACCGGGACGCAGGCGCAGCGTGGCGCGCCCGCCGGCAACCTCGTGCTCGAGCCATTCCTCGAACAGCACCGACTGCCGCGCGACGACCCGGGCGCGGTCGCGCAATGCGCCCCTGAGCAGGTCCGGCGCGTCCTCCCGCACCGCCGACAGGCAGCTGGGCTCGACGAACACGATGGCCTGTCCGGCCGCGGCGCGTGGGTAGAGGGCCGTCACGTTCTTGGCCGCCAGTTCCCGCGCGTCGTCCAGCAGGCCCTTGGAGATCATCGGGCGGCCGCAGCAGACGTGGGGCGCGAGTGCGACGCCGATGCCCGCATGCTCGAGGACGTCGATCGCGGCCTCGCCGATGCCGGGCTCGACGTGCGAGGTGAACGTGTCGGCGAAGAGCACGGCGCGCGGCGGCAGACCGGAGGGCGGACGACGCGCCACGCGAGACCGGAGCGTCCGGCCCGCCCACCGTGGCGCACCGCGGCGGCGATCGATGCCGAACATCCATTCGGAGAGCCTGCGCCCCAGGGCGCTCCCGCCCACGGCATTGGCCAGGGGGGCCACACGGCTGCCCAGCCGGGCCAGCTCGTCGATCTTCCCGAACACGGCCACGTCGAGCGGCCGTCCGTGCCGTTCCCAGTAGCCGGCCAGGAACTCGCTCTTGTAGCGCGCGACGTCGACGCCCACCGGACACTCGCTCTTGCAGGCGCGGCACTCGAGGCAGAGATCCAGGACCTCGTGCACGCCCGCATCGTCCAGGCCGGCCTCGGCCATGCGGCCGCTCATCGCCAGGCGCAGGACGTTGGCGCGGCCGCGCGTGGAGTGCGCCTCGTCGCGCGTGGCCATGAACGACGGGCACATCGTGCCCTCGCGCGTCTTGCGGCACGCGCCGACGCCGCTGCACATCTCGACGGCGCGCCCGAACCCACCGTAGCCGGCGTAGTCGAAGTAGGTGACCGGATTCGGCGTCTCGTAGCCGGCGCCGAAGCGCAGGTGCGAGGTGATGGGCGGCGTGTCCACGATGCGGCCCGGGTTGAAGAGGCCGGTGGGATCGAAGGTTCGCTTGACGGTCCGGAAGGCCTCGTAGAGCGTCGGGCCGAACATCTTCTCGTTGAAGGCTCCGCGAACGAGGCCATCGCCGTGTTCGCCCGACAGCGCACCGCCGAACTCCAGGACCAGATCGGCTACCTCGGTGGCGATGCCCTCGAAGTGTCCAATGCCCTCGGCGGTCTTGAGATCGACCACCGGCCGCACGTGCAGGCAGCCGACCGACGCGTGGGCGTAGACCCCGGCTGTCGTGTCGTGGCGCGCGACGATCCGCAGGAAGCGATCGATGTAGTCGCGCAGCCGCTCCGGCGCCACCGCCGTGTCCTCGACGAAGGAGACCGCCTTGCCGTCGCCGCGCGTCGCCATGGACAGGCCGAGCGCGGCCTCCCGCAGGCTCCAGACACGCGCCTGCGCGGATGCGTCGGTGAAGGTACGCGTCAGGCACCGTGGATGCGCCACGGCCAGGTCGCGCGTGAGCGCCTCGGCGCGTGGGACGATCTCGTCGATGTGCCGGCCGTAGAACTCGATGCACAGCAGCGCCGCGCCGTCCCGCTCCACCAGCGAGCGCCGCAGGGCATCGAGCGCTGCGTTCTCGCGCGTGTGGCTCAGGATGAAGTCGTCCATCACCTCCACGGCGGCCGGCCCGTGGCGGAGCGCCAGCGGCGTGGCGCCGAGCGCGTCGAGCAGATCCTCGAACTCGGCGGTCACCAGCGCCTTGACCGCCGGCAGGGGGACCAGGCCGACCGTGGCTTCGAGCACGAAGCCCAGCGTGCCCTCGGAGCCGACGAGGATCCGCGAGAGGTCCACGGGCGCCGCCGCATCCACGAAGGCATCCAGGTTGTAGCCGCCGACGCGGCGCAGCACCTTCGGAAACCGCCGATCGATCTCCGCCGCGTGCGCGCGTGCCAGCTCCGGAATGGTGCGGTAGGCGTCTCCAGCGCGGCCGGTCAACGCCTCGGCGGCCCGGAGCGCGTCGCCCTGCAGCGGCATCAGCCGGTGCGTGGCGCCATCGGCGAAGACCACCTCGAGCTCCCGCACGTGATCGATGGTCTTCCTGTTGCAGATCGCCGAGCGCGGCACTGCTCGAGTTGTTGGCGATCATGCCGCCGACCGTCGCGGCTGGCCGACGAGACGTCCGGGGCGAACCGCAGTCCGTGCGGGGGCGGAGCGCGGCGTTGAGCTCGTCGAGCACGACGCCGGGCTGGACGCGCGCGGTGCGGGCGTCCGGGTCGATCGCCAGGACGCGGTTGAAGAACTTGGACGTGTCGACGACCACGCCGGCGCCGATGGCCTGGCCGGCCTGCGAGGTCCCGCCGCCGCGCGGCGTGATTGGCACGCCGTGGCGGGCAGCCACCTCGACGGTCCTGACGACGTCCTCGGCGGTGCGCGGGATGACGAGGGCGCGCGGCTCGATCTGGTAGACGCTGGCGTCTGTGGCGTAGAGCGCGCGGGACGCCGCGTCGGCGCGCACCTCGCCCTCGATCGCCGCCGCCAGGTCCCGTGTCAGCGCGTCGACACGAGGCATGCGGCGGGAAGTCCGGTGCGGGAGCAGGATGTCGGCAACGCGAGCCGATTGTATGCCGGTTCAGCGCCCCAGGGCCGCGGCCACGCGGCGCAGCACCTCGTCCTCGTCCGGAAAGCCGTGCGCATCCTTGCGCGCGACGATCTGGTCGCCGACCCGAATCGTGAACTCACCGCGCCCGCCCTCGTTCACCGCGGGCTCGACGCCAAGGTCCCGTGCCATGAGCGCCGCCAGCCTGGAGGCGCGTGGATAGTAGTTTCAGACCTTGCAGTAGCGAATCTCGACGTCCATGATGCTCCGCCTCACTGGCTCTTGCCGCGGGCGGCCACGGCCCAGATGGCCTCGACCGTGTCGCCGCGCAGCGCGTAGATCCCATCGTACAGGTTCACCGTCGGATCGCAGTGCGGGGGCACGAATTCCACCCGGTCGCCCACGCGCACGTCCCGGTCCAGCCGGCTGATGTCCAGCCGCCCGTGCTCGTCGCCCGCCCACGCGTAGCTGGCGCCCGGCAGTCCTACGGGCTCGGGCGTGAACGGACGGTCCGTGGCGAACGCCTTGTAGCCGCCGTCCACGATGGCGACACCCGGGCGCCGCGAGATGACGGTCGTGACGACGGTCAGGGCCTGCGCGAAGGCGCCGTACTCGGGACCGTCCGGCCCGCCGATGCCGCGGTACTCCGTGTCCATGAAGACGAAGCTGCCCGGCTGGAGCTCCGTGACGCCGTCTACCGCGGCGTCGATGAGACACGTGCCCGTCGAGCCCCCGGTCACCAGGCCGCATGGCACGCCCTCGCGCTCGATGGCCCGCCGCGTTTCCACGGCCTGCTTCAGGCTGGCGAGGGACCGCGCCTGCCGGGCCTCGAACGGCGTCGTGTGCGCGGCGGCGCCGTCGTAAGCCTGCAGGCCCGCGAAGCGCACGTGCGGCAGCCGGGCGATCGTGCGTGCGAGGTCCACGGCCGGTGCGCCCGGCGTGATGCCGGTGCGGCCGAAATAGAGGTCCACGGCGAGGTTGAGATCCACACCCGGGCGCGTGCCGGCAGCGGCCGAGAGGTCGCGGGCGTTCTGCTCCGACTCCACGCAGAAGATCGTGTCCGGCGCCCGGGCGGCCAGGTCCACGGCGCGTGCAATCTTGGGCGCGCCGATCACGGCCGTGGTCACCAGCAGCCCGCCGATGCCGTGGTCGGCGAACACCTCGGCCTCGCTGAGCCGGGCCGTGCAGGACCCGATGGCGCCGGCCGCCACCAGGCGCCGCGCGATCTCGGGGCACTTGTGCGTCTTGCCGTGCGGGCGGAAGGCCTTGCCGTGTTTCTGCAGGAGGCCGGTCATGACGGCCACGTTGGCCTCGAAGCGGTCGAGATCGAGGAGCAGGGCGGGGCTCGGAATCTCGTCGCGCACGCGTGGCTGGGTCATAATGGGAGGATATCTCCCGGGACGACCTTGATACAGAGCAACATCCGGAACTTCTCCATCATCGCGCACATCGACCACTTCGCAAGTCGACGCTGGCCGACCTGGTTCCTCGAGATGACCGGCGCCCCGCAGGCGCGTGAGATGGAGGCGCAGGTCCCGGACAGCATGGACCTCGAGCGCGAGCGGGGCATCACCATCAAGGCCCACCCGGGCACGGCTCACCTACACGGCCCACGACGGCAAGACCTACGTTCTCAACCTGATCGACACGCCCGGACACGTGGACTTCGGCTACGAGGTCACGCGCTCGCTGTCGGCATGCGAGGGTGCCCTCCTGCTGGTCGACGCCTCCCAGGGCGTTGAGGCGCAGACGCTGGCCAACGCCTACCTGGCCGTCGAGCACGACCTCGAGATCATTCCCGTCATCAACAAGATCGACCTCCCGAGCGCGCAGCCCGAGGAGGCGCGGCGCCAGGTCGAGGAAATCGTGGGCCTCGACGGGGCCGGCGCCATCCTGGCCAGCGCCAAGGAAGGCCGCGGCGTCGCCGACATTCTCGAAGCCATCGTCGAGCGCCTGCCGCCGCCTCGGGGGGACCCCGACGCGCCGCTGAAGGCCCTCATCTTCGATTCCTGGTACGACGCGTACCGCGGCGTGGTGATCGTGGTGCGCGTCCTCGAGGGCACGCTGAAGCCGGGCATGAAGGTGCGCCTCATGAACACGGCGCAGGACTACGAGGTGGAGCAGCTGGGCGTCTTCACCCCGAAGCCGGTGCCGATGGAGGTCCTGGGGCCGGGCGAGGTCGGGTTCATCGCCTGCGGCATCAAGCGGGTGGCCGACGCGCAGATTGGCGACACGGTCACCGAGACAGCGCGGCCCACCTCCGCGCCGTTCCCGGGTTTCAAGGAGCTGAAGCCGATGGTCTTCGCCGGGTTGTACCCGGTGGAGAGCCACCAGTACGCGGAGCTGCGCGAGGCGCTGGAGAAGCTGCGTCTCAACGACTCGGCCTTCTTCTTCGAGCCCGAGACGTCGGTGGCGCTCGGGTTCGGGTTCCGGTGCGGCTTCCTCGGCCTGCTCCACATGGAGATCGTCCAGGAGCGGCTCGAGCGCGAGTTCGACATGGACCTGGTGACGACGGCGCCGGGCGTGCTCTACCGGGTCACGACGACCGACGGCGAGATCACCGAGATCGACAGCCCGGCGAAGCTCCCGGAGACGGGCACCATCGCGAAGATCGAGGAGCCGGTGATCACGGCCACCATCCTCACCCCTTCCGACTACGTCGGCGCCATCCTGCAGCTGTGCCAGGACAAGCGCGGGGTGCAGAAGGCGCTCGAGTACAAGGCGTCGGATCGCGTCCTGGTCACCTACGAGCTGCCGTTCAACGAGGTCGTGCTCGACTTCTACGACCGGCTGAAGACGATGTCGCGCGGCTACGCGTCGCTCGACTACCACGTCACGGCATTGACCTCGGCCGCTCGTGAAGCTCGACATCCTCGTGAACGGCGACCCGGTCGATGCGCTGTCCATCATCGTGCACCGGGACCGGGCGTACGATCGCGGCCGGCAGCTGGCGTCCAAGATGCGGGAGCTCATCCCGCGTCAGATGTTCGAGGTCGCCATTCAGGCCGCCATCGGCAGCCGCATCATCGCGCGCGAGAGCGTCAAGGCGCTGCGGAAGAACGTGCTGGCCAAGTGCTACGGCGGCGACATCTCGCGCAAGCGCAAGCTGCTCGAGAAGCAGAAGGAAGGCAAGAAGCGCATGAAGCGCGTGGGCCGGGTCGAGATCCCGCAGGAAGCCTTCCTGGCGGTGCTCAAGGTCGGGGAAGAGTAAAGTGAAGCGCGTGGCGGGAGCGGGGAACCGGGACGGGGCGGGCGGCAGCCGCGCGGCAGCCGTGGCCGCGCCCGCCGCGATGCGCGCAAGTCGACGTTCCGAGCTTCGAGTCGCTCGTCGGGCCGTGATCCTGGCGCTCTTCGTCCGGACCTTCGGCTTCCAGGCGTTCAAGATCCCGACCGGCTCGATGGAGCCGAACCTGCTCGTCGGCGATCACCTGCTGGTCAACAAGTTCATCTTCGCGCCGCATGCGGCGGGCCTGGAGCGCATGCTGATGCCCATGCGCGCCATCGAGCGGGGCGAGGTGCTCGTCTTCAAGTTCCCGCAGGAGCCCGAGCGCGACTTCATCAAGCGCGTGATCGGCCTGCCCGGCGAGACGCTGGAACTGCGCGACGAGACCATCTACATCAACGGCGCGCCGCTGCTCGAGCCCTACGCCCACTACCAGCTGCCGGCCGGGCAGGTGGGCGTGGTGGGCGACGTCCGCCGGCACTACGGCCCGGTGACCGGTCCCGGAAGGCCATTACTCTCATGATGGGCGACAACCGCGACGACTCCGGAGGACAGCCGCTACTGGGGCTTCCTGCCCGGAGTCGCACGTGAAGGGTCGCGCGCTGTTCATCTACTGGTCGTTCGGCGTACGTCCGGCAGCCGGGGCCGGTTGTTCCACCAGATCACCGGACAGGTCGAGCATGGCGCTGACCAGCGCGCCCGGACACGGGTGCGGCTCGCGGTGCTGAAGGTCGCGTTCACCGTCGTTGGCTGGTCTCTTGATCCTCCGAACACGCGTGAACAAGAATCGCGCGAGTGACCTTCGAAATTGTCGGCGCGATCGAGAATGTGGAAACGATCGCCTCCGGCACGGGCGTCAAGTCCGGCCAGGCTCCAGAGAATTCATGGTCGCGGACGCTGGCGGAAGCGGAAGGGCATCGCCACGGTTCGGCTGAACGGCAAGCATCGGCGCGTTGAACTGTACTGGTTCGAGGCGCACGGGATCGGCCGACGAGACATGAAAATCAAAGCGTATCTGGACGAGTCATGAAGCGAATCGCCGTGCAATTTGCGCTGTGCCTCGACAACGACGGAAACGAGGCCCACCATCCCAGGCAAGGTCTATCGCATGGTGCCGGACCACCGGGCCGCCAAGGACGACCTGATCCGCGTCATCGACGAGAGTGGCGAGGACTATCTGTTTGCCCGGAAGCAGTTCGCCCTCGTCGACTTCCCCCGGCACGTCCGCCGCAAGATTCTCGCACTCGAACAGGCCAGCTAACAGCGAACTGACCGTCGGCTTGAGCCACGCCACGGCGCGCGGCCGGGTCGGGTACTGTGGATGAGGCCTGCTCAGTTGGCGAACGCCGCGATGCCCGTCTGCGCCCGCCCCAGGATGAGGGCGTGGATGTCGTGCGTGCCCTCGTAGGTGTTCACCACCTCGAGGTTCACGAGGTGGCGGATCACGCCGAACTCGTCGGTGATGCCGTTGCCGCCCATCATGTCGCGCGCCATCCGCGCGATCTCCAGTCCCTTGCCGCAGGAGTTGCGCTTCAGCAGTGAGGTGATCTCCGGCGCCGCGGTCCCCTCGTCCTTCATCCGGCCCAGGCGGAGGCACCCCTGCAGGCCGAGGGCGATCTCCGTCTGCATGTCGGCCAGCTTCTTCTGAATCAGCTGGTTCGCGGCCAGGGGACGGCCGAACTGCTTGCGCTCCAGGACGTAGGATCGCGCCCGGAGCCAGCAGTCCTCGGCGGCGCCCAGCGCGCCCCACGCGATCCCGTAGCGGGCGCTGTTGAGGCACGTGAACGGCCCCTTGAGGCCGCGCACCTCCGGGAAGACGTTCTCGTCCGGACAGAACACCGCTTCCATCACGATCTCGCCGGTGAGGCTGGTGCGCAGGCCCACCTTGCCGTGAATGGGCGGCGCGCTCAGGCCCTTCCAGCCCTTCTCCAGGATGAACCCGCGAATGGCGTCCTCATCGTCCTTGGCCCACACGATGAACACGTCGGCCATGGGGCTGCTGGTGATCCACGACTTGGTGCCGTCGAGCACGAAGCCGCCATCCACGCGCCGCGCGCGGCTGGCCATGCCGCCCGGGTCCGAGCCGAAGTTGGGTTCCGTGAGGCCGAAGCAGCCGATCCACTCGCCGGTGGCGAGCCTGGGCAGGTACTTGCGCTTCTGGGCCTCGGTGCCGAAGGCGTTGATGGGCACCATCACGAGCGAGCCCTGCACGCTCATCATCGAGCGGAAGCCCGAGTCCACGCGCTCCACCTCGCGCGCCACGAGACCGTAGCTCACGTAGCCGAGCCCCGCCCCGCCGTACTCCTCGGGAATGACGATGCCGAGCATGTCGAGCTCGCCGAGCTCGCGGAAAATCGACGGGTCGGTGCGCTCGTGGCGGAAGGCCTCGAGGACGCGCGGGACGAGGCGGTCCTGGCAGTAGGCACGCGCCGTGTCGCGGATCATCCGCTCCTCGTCGGTCAGCTGCTGGTCGAGGAGGAACGGGTCGTCCCAGTGGAACCGGGTGCGGGTATCGGTGCTGGTGGCCACGCCCCCGATTCTGCCACTAATCGGGCGTGCCGGGCAGCGGGCTGCCGGTCTCGCGATCCGGCACCGGCGACGTGCCGGGACGGTCCCCGCGGGGCTGCCGTGTTACCGGGTGCGGCGCCGCGTGGTCGTGCCGCGAGGCCGCGTGTCGTTCAGCAGGCGCACGGCGACGGAGGTGTGGAACTCCCATTGGCGGGTGAGCACCCCGGGCAGGAGGTTGACCGTGTCGGTGTACGGCGCATCGATCTCGATGAGGAATGGCTCGCGGCGGACGCTCAGCCGGTCCGGGTCGATGGGAATGGCGCGCTCGGCCGCCATGTTCAGGACCGTGTCGTAGAGCTCGTCCTCGGTGCGGCTGCTGGCGAAGAGCAGCGACTCCTGCAAGGCGTCCACGAACGTGTAGTGCTTGATGGCCGCGCGTCCGGCCTGCACCGTCGCCGTCACGATGACCAGGACCAGTGCAATCTTGAGAATCGTCTTCATCCCGCCCTCTCTCGGCATTTCGGCCATCGAGGGGCTGAGCTTTAACCGGCGGCCGCGGAACGGCCGCCAACGCCTAGGGGAGCGCGGCTTCCAGGCGGCTCCGGGCCTCGCCCGCACGGCCCAGGAGCTGGTCCACCTCGAGCCCGGCACCGGTCCGGAAATCGTCGTCGGCCAGGCTCTCCAGGTTGATGCGGACGTTGGCGGCCGCGCCCGCCGCCGCCGCGTCCAGGAGCCCGGCGGCCACCTTCACATCGCTCGCTGCCGCGGGGTTCCCGAGCCTGGCGACCGTCTCGCCCAGCTCCATGCCGTTGGCCACGAGACGCAGCGTCTCGAGCGGCGTCTCCGTGGCGGCACGGAAGGCGCGCTGGATGGCCGTCCTTGCGCGCCGCCTTGTCCTCGTCGGTCGCCCGGGGCAGGCGGAAGGCGGCCAGTCACGGCATCGAAGGCCTCGGCGTCACGATCGGCCGCCTGCAGCAGCGCCAGGCCAGCAGAGCGAGCCGCGCCGGCTGCCAGCGTTGCGTGCTCGGCGTCGGTGTTGGCGCGCGTCTTCGTGAGGCCCGCCACCACGACGAGCAGGCTGGTGCCCATGGCGCCTGCCACGGCCGAGGCCGTCCCGCCGCCGGGTGTGGGCTCCGGCCGGCTCAGCGCCTCGAGGAACTGGTCGAGCGTCTGCGTCGAAAAGGACATTGGGGGTCTCGTGGGGAGTCGGAGTCGGGAGTCGGGAGTCGGGGAGTCGGGAGTCGGAGTCGGACCTCAGCGGTACTCACTCCTGTCCTTCGCCTAGACGACGACCCGCCCGGGTGCTTGATGACGGCACCGATCACGGGGGCACCAACGCGCAGGAGGTCGGCCAGCGCCTTCGACGACCACCGCGTCGAGCGGCTTGCCGATCTCCGTGCTGCCGGCCGTCCTCGCGCTTCCAGAGTGCGCCGCCGCGTTGATCGTGGCTGCCACCAGCGCCTCTTCGGCGGTCATGTCCATGGCAAAGCACGCGAGGACATCACGAATGGCATGGAGGGGTGAACTCGCCCCCGGGGTTGAGGTCGGTGGCGAGCGCCACGGCACGTCGTGCGCGATCAGGAGCCGTGCGGGTGCGTAGCGGCCGAGTTTCAGGAAGAAGGCGGCGGCAGGGCAGGAGCGTGGCAATGACGCCCGCCGCAGCCGCGCGCCGCGTGGGCCTCGTCCACGAAAATCAGGTGATCGGCCGACCGGCAGCCTACCGCGGCGGCCACCGCCGACCCGCCGCTCAGGGCGAGCTCGTCGGCATGGATGCGGGGCTTGAGGCCGTGGGCGACGCCCGCGGCGAGGACGCGCGTGGCGTCCGGGCCGGCGCAACATCGCCCTGCTCGCACGTCGCACCATTCCGCCAGCCCCTCGCGCGCCACGGCGGAATCATCGTGTCGGCGACAAGGTCCACGCAGGCGTCGCGGCGATCGCGGTACTCGGGCGGATACTGCCTGCGAACGTCGCCGCCAGCGTCATGGCCTGCTCGCCCGCCAGCCGCCGGATCACGCGCAGCGTCTTCAGCTCGCTCTCGAGGTCCAGGCCATACCCGCTCTTCACCTCGGCCGTCGTCGTCCCATGCGCCAGCATGGCGGCCAGGCGCGGGCGTGCGGCCTCGGCCAGCGCCGCCTCGCTGGCCTCGCGCGTGGCGGCCACCGTGCGGACGATGCCGCCGCCCGACGCCGCAATCTCGGCATAGGTGGCCCCGGCGAGACGCCGGCCGAGCTCGTCGCGGCGGTCGCCGGCGAAGACCAGGTGCGTGTGGGAGTCCACGAAACCGGGCACGATCGTTCGTCCGCGGCCGTCGAGCACCGTGGCGTGCGGCCGGAGCGACACGTCGTGCCGGCAGTCCTCCTCGCGGCCCACGAAGACAATGCGGCCGTCGAGCGAGGCGATCGAGCCCTGCGTGACGGGTGCGATGTCCCCCTGCGCCCGTCCGGCACGCGGGGCCGGTCCGGCGCAGGTGGCGATCAGGTCGGCGTTGTCGATGAGGAAGTCGGCGGAGATCATGGCTCGAGCCCCAGGGCGCGGAGCGCCTCGTCGCGGGTGAGCCCGTCGATGCGCACCCGTTTACTGCGGGACGCGCTGCCGGCGGCAATGCTGACCGCGCGCCTGGGCACGCCGAGCGCCCGTGCCAGGGTCTCGACGAGCTCGGCGTTGGCGGCGCCATCCACCGGCGCGGCGCCGATGCGCACGAGCACGGCGCCGTCGCGTGTCCCCGCCACGCCGGTCTTCGACGCGCGCGGCACGACTCGGACGGCGAGCTCGCAGGCGGCCACTCTATCTCACTCGGATCGGATGGCGGCGGCGCAGGCAGACGGACCGGCGGCGGATCGGCTCCGCCGCCTCGTCCGCATCGCGCGCGCCGGCCCGGGGGCGGCGGGTCAGCCCTGGGAGACGCGGCCGTCGGGCTGGCTGACCTGCACCGGAGTCGCCGCGGTCTGCGGTTCGCCCTGCTTGGGCCGGTGCAGCAGCAGCACACGGTCGTCGCGGTTGCGCGCGTCCTGCTCGCGGATGAAGGCGAGCGTGCTCTGGAGCGTGTTGACGAGGGCCTCGACGCCGGCTTCGACCTCGCGCCGCTTGGCGCGCATGCCCTCGATCTCGCGCTGGGCATCCTCGATGCGGGCCTGGGACTTCTGGACGATGAGGTCGGCGCGGCCCTCGGCCTCCTTGAGGACGCGCTGGGCTTCCTCGTTGGCCTGGTCCTTGATTTCGTCGGCCATCTTCTGGGCCGTCAGGAGCGTATTGCGAAGGTTGCGCTCCTGGCCGCGGTGCTCGGCGAGCACGGCCTCGAGCTTGACCACCTCCTGGCGCAGCCGATCGGCCTCCCGCAGGGCGTTCTCGTAGTCGTCGGCGACCTCGTTGAGGAACGCCGTGACCTCGCCGCGGTCGAAACCCCGCATCACGGTGTTGAAGCGCTGCTGGCGCAGGTCGAGCGGAGTCACCTTCATGGCTGTCGAACCCTTTCCCGTCACGCTCCCGCGGGAGCGTAGTGACGTGTCCCGAAAATCGCGCTGCCCACGCGCACCATCGTGGCGCCCTCCTCGATGGCCACGTCGAAGTCGTGGCTCATGCCCATGGAGAGCTCGCGGAGGCACCCGGCCGGCGTGCCCGCGTCGATCCAGCGATCCCGCTGTTCGCGGAGTCGCCGGAACCAGGGCCGTGCCTGCTCCGGGTCGTCGACGAGCGGCGGCAGGAGCATCAAACCCCGAAGCTCGGCCCCGCGCAAGCCCGACGCGGCGTCGAGGATGCCCGGCACCGCATCGAGCGGCGCCCCGTGCTTGGTCGGCTCGAGGGCCAGGTCCACCTGGATCAGCACCCCGACGACGCGTCCGGCCTCGGCGGCGGCGCGGTCCACACGATGGAGCAGATCCACGCTGTCGATGGCGTGAATCCAGTCCGCGCGGGCGGCCGCCTTCCTGGCCTTGTTCGATTGCAGGTGGCCAATCAGGTGCCAGCCGATCTGCATGTCGGTCCCAGCCTCGATCTTCTGCAGGGCCTCCTGCACCTTGTTCTCGCCGAACTCCCGCTGACCGGCGTCGTAGGCCTCGCGGACGGCCTCGAGCGGGAAGGTCTTGGACACGGCCACGAGCCGCACGTCGCCGGGCTGCCGCCCGGCACGCAGAGCGGCCTCTGCCATCCGGCCGCGGATGGCGTCCAGGCGACCCGCGATGCTGTGCACGCCGGTGCTCATCGGTGCATGGATGTGCGCGCGGCCGCGGTGCGCGGAGGCCGCAGATGGCGCAGCAGAGAAGAGGCGGGGAAACACGCCGCAGATGGCGCAGAGGGGTGCCGGGCCGCAGATGGCGCAAATGACGCGGAGGGGTACCTGGCCGCAGATGACGCCGATGGCGCAGAGGGGCGCGGGGCCGCAGATGGCGCAGATGACGCAGATGGCGCAGATGCCACGGAGGACCCCGGGGCCACGGACAGCGCACAAGCAGGACGCGACGCAGACCGTCGGGCGGACGTCGTCGGCGCGGCCGTGAAGACCGGCCGGCACACGCAATTGCCCGGGTCATCGACTCCACCCACTGCCGCCGGCCAGGTCACCAGCTCACCAGATAGATCTCCACTTCTCGAGATCCCACGCTCGATCACCAGCTCACCAGATCTCGAAATCTCGAGATTCGCGCTTCGCCATCTATCTATCTATCTATCTATTTCTTAAGCTGCGCCACCATTGCCTTCGCCTGATCCGCGAACTGGCCCGTGGGGGCGAGCTTCAGGTAGCTCTCGAACGCGCTGACGGCGTCGGGCAGCTTGCCTTCGTTCAGCAGCGCCATGCCCATCTGGTAGTGCGCGTCTGCGTAGTTCGGGTCGGCGGCCAGCGCCTCCTCGAACTTCACCTTGGCCTCGGCGATCTTGCCCTGGTTCCACAGGATGATGCCCTGGTTGTAGACGGCGTCGGCAGACCCGGTGGAAGCGCCGCCGCCGGCCGAGGCGGCCTTGGCGCTCATGGCCGCGGCTTCGTCGAAGCGCTTCTGGTTGTTGTAGAGCGTTGCGAGCGCGTTGAGCGCCTCGGGGTAGTCGGGTTTGACCTCGAGCGCCTTCTTCCACGCCTCTTCTGCCTGCTTCTCGTCCTTCTTCTGCAGGTACGACACGCCGATGTTGTAGTAGCAGTCCGAGCAGGTCGGCATCATCTCGGCCACGGTGGTGAACCGGGCGATGGCCGTGTCGTGATCGCCGGAGCGGCTGGCGGCCACCCCCTCCTCGAACGCCTGCTTCACCTCTGCCGCCTTGGCCGCGTCAGGGCCGCCGGCGCCACCCGGCGCCAGCGTGATGTTGACGTCGGCGGGCTGGCCGAGCCGCACGCGCACCAGCGCCGCCTGCGCGCCGATCTTGTCGGCGGACACCGTCACCTGGTACTCGCCGGACTCGGTGAGGAGCTGCACGAACTCGCCGCGCCGGTCGGTCTTGGTCTGGTACTTCCGGGCCACGCCGCCCTTGAACTCGATCAGCACCGCCGCGCCCGTCACCGGCTTGCCTTCGGTGTCAACGACACGGCCCTTGATCATGGTGGACTGCGCCAGGGCCACCGATGCGGCCAGCAGGATGGCGAGCGTTGCCGCCAGAGATGTCGTCAGAGTCTTGATCATGGTCGTACCTCGCACCGCCGTTCCCGGGCGGTGAGCGGGCCGTGTATCGGACGGCCGTGGTGGGAACAGCTCAACTCTTGGGGCTTGGGGCTGGGGGCTTGGGGCTTGGGGCTTGGGGCTTGGCCTGGGCCTGGGGCTTGGGGGCTTGAAGGCTTGGATTGGGGAATTCGGGATTGAGGATTGGGGGATTGGGAGATTCGGGGTCAGCTGGCCAGGAAGCGGGCGATGTCGTCCGGGTCGTGCGTGTGATCGGCGCCGGGGGAACGAGTCCAGGAACCGGCGTCCGTAGGCCATCGTCTGCAGGCGCGGGTCGAGGACGGCCAGCACGCCGCGGTCGTCGCGGTGGCGGATGAGGCGGCCGAGGCCCTGGAGCATGGTGAGCACGGCCAGCGGCACCTGGTAGTCGTGGAAGGCATCGCCGCCATCGGCCGTGATGGCTTCGACTCGAGCGGCAGTGATCGGATCGCCGGGCGAGGCGAAGGGCAGCTTGTCGATGATGACGCAGCTCAGCTGCTCACCCACGACGTCCACGCCCGCCAGAACGACGAGGTCGCCAGGAGGACGGCGCCGGGCGTGACGCGGAAGCGCTGGAGCAGCACGCCGCGCGGCGCGTCGCCCTGGACGAGCAGCGGGTAGTCCAGCGCCGGCGCGAGGCGCGCGTGCACGTCCCGCAGCACGCCGTAGCTGGTGAAGAGCACGAACGCGCGCCCCCGCGTCCGCCGCAGGATGCCCAGCACCTCGTCGGCGGCGGCGCGGCCGAAGTCGGGTGACCGGGGCGGCGGCATGCGCTTCGGCAGGTAGAGCACGGCCTGCGCGGTGTAGTCGAACTCCGAAGGCACCGCGACCTCCGCCGCGCGCGGCAGACCCAGCCGCCCGCGGACGTAGTCGAACGACCCCTCGACCGTGAGCGTGGCCGACGTGAGCACGGTCGCCCGCATCCGCTCGAAGAGCACCTCCTGGAGGATGTCGGCCACGTCGATGGGCGCCGCGCGCAGGAACACCCCGCGCCCCCGCGCCTCGACGAAGTACACGTGCCGGGGATCGGACGCCGACAGCAGCAGGCGCAGCTGATCGCGGATGTCCGCCGCTCGGCGGGCGAGGCCGAGCGCGTCTTCGGATCCGCGTCCGGACTCCCCGGCGGCTGCCAGGTTGAGCGCGCCGTCGAGACCGTCCAGTGCTTGCACCAGCGCCAGGCCGTCGTCGACGATGTCGCCGAACCAGTCGGGCCCCACCCGGAGGCGATCGCCGCCGACCGCGCGGCTGGCGCGCGCCAGCGCGAGCGCGCCGAAGAACGCACGCGCGTGATCGTCGCCGTGCCTGACGAGGCGGCGGATCGCCCCGTCCTCGTCGGCCACCACGCCGGCGTTGAGCAGCCGCTCCACGTCGCGCCCGAGCTCGTCGAGCCGGTAGTTGCTCACCGAGACGCCGAAGTACTGCGTCGCGACGTCCTCGAGCTGGTGCGCTTCGTCCACGACCGCGGCGTGACAGGCCGGAATCACTTCGCCGTACGAACTCTGCCGCACCGCGGCGTCGGCGCAGAGCAGGTGGTGATTGACGATGACGATGTCGGCGGCGGCGGCGCGCTGCCGCATGCGCGTGACGAAGCACGTGTCGTACTGCGGGCACTCGCTGCCGAGGCACGTGTCGGAGGTCGCCGACACGTCGTGCCACTGCGGATCGTTCTCGGCCAGCTCCTCGAGCTCCGCGCGGTCGCCGGTCTCGGAGTGTTCGGCCCAGTGGGCCAGGCGCTCGAGGAGCGCGCCCCCAGGCCCGCTGCGCGCGCGCGCCTGCTCGAGGCGGTGCAGGCACAGGTAGTTGGCCCGCCCCTTCATGCACGTGGCCGAGAACGGCACGCCCAGCGCCTGCCGGAGCACCGGCAGATCCTTCTCGAGGATCTGCTCCTGCAGGTTCTTGGTGCCCGTGGACACGAGCACGCGCCGCCCGCTCAGGATGGCGGGAACGAGGTAGGCGAGCGTCTTGCCCGTGCCGGTGCCGGCCTCGGCGAGCAGGACACCGCCCTGCTCGAGCGTGTCGGCCACCGCTTCGGCCATGAGCCGCTGGCCGCGCCGCGGTTCGAAGTGCGGCAGCGTGCGCGCGAGCGGGCCTTCGTCGCCGAAGACCTCGCCGGCCGCGGCCGTCAGGCCCGGCGATCCCGGTACAGCGGGAAGCTCCGGCACAGCGCCTCGACCTCGGCCTTCACCTCGCCGATCGCGCCGGCGTCGTCGGGCGCCGACAGCACGCGCGCGATGAAGCCCGCAATGCGGTCCATCTCGGGTTCGGCCATGCCGCGCGTCGTGACCGCCGGCGTCCCGATGCGGATGCCGCTCGCCACCATCGGCGGGTTGGTGTCGAACGGAATCGCGTTCTTGTTGACCGTGATGCCCGCCTGGCCGAGCGCGGCCTCCGCCACCTTGCCCGTGATGCCCTTCGAGAACACGTTGACGAGCACGAGGTGGTTGTCCGTGCCGCCGCTCACCAGACGGAAGCCGGCGTCAGCCAGGCCCGCGCCCAGGCGCTGGGCGTTCTTCACGACCAGTGCCAGGTAGGCGGCAAAGGCGGGCTCCGCGGCCTCCTTGAAGCACACGGCCTTGGCCGCGATGACGTGCATCAGCGGGCCGCCCTGCACGCCCGGGAAGACGGCGCGGTCCAGGTCCTTGGCGAACTGCGCGCGGCAGAGCACCAGTCCCGCTCGCGGGCCGCGCAGCGTCTTGTGCGTGGTCGTCGTCACGAAGTCGGCGTGCGGCACCGGGCTCGGATGCACGCCGGCAGCCACGAGGCCCGCGATGTGCGCCATGTCCACCATCAGCAGTGCGCCGGTCGCCCTGGCCACCGCGCCCGCCCGCGCGAAGTCGAGCACGCGCGGATAGGCGCTCGCCCCGACGATGATGAGCTTCGGCTTGTGCTCGTGCGCGAGCCGCTCGAACTCGTCGTAGTCGAGCCGTTCGTCCTCCTGGCGCACGCCGTAGGGGACGACGTTGTAGAACTTTCCCGAGAAGTTGAGCGGGTGGCCGTGCGTCAGGTGGCCGCCGTGCGCGAGGTTCATGCCGAGGATCGTGTCACCCGGCTTGAGCACCGTGAGGAACACGCTCATGTTGGCCTGTGCGCCCGAGTGCGGCTGCACGTTGGCGTGCTCGGCCCCGAAGAGCGCCTTCGCGCGCGAGATGGCCAGCGACTCGGCCACGTCCACGAACTCGCACCCGCCGTAGTAGCGCTTCCCCGGATATCCCTCGGCGTACTTGTTCGTCAGCACCGAGCCCGCAGCCTCCATGACCGCCGGGCTCACGAAGTTCTCGGAGGCGATGAGCTCGATGCCCAGCTCTTGGCGCTCGGCCTCGTGGGCGATGGCGCCGGCGATCTCCGGGTCGGTGTCGGCGAGGGTACGGTGGGCGACGGGTGGGGCGTTGGTGGACATCCGCACGATTGTACCGTGCCGGGGCACACCTTTCTGAATTCAGAATTCTGAATTCAGAATTCACAAGGCGTTCCCTACCAGAGATTTCCCGCCCCGGGTGTATAGCTCGACGCGACCACGCTGTCGACGATGAGGGTGGTGCCCTGGATGACCCCGTCGCACTTGAGCAGCGACGCCTGCACGTGGACCGACGCGGCTGACAGCGTGACCGTGCTCCCCTGCACCGACAGTCGGGCGCTGCCGAAGAGGTGACCGTGACGCCCGACGGCTTCAGCGTCACCGTGCTGCCGTGCCCATCGGTCACGCGGACCGACCCGCCGGATGCCGCCGCGAGTCATGGCCTGGCCGGCGGCGGTGCGGATCTGACCGTCTCGCTGCCGAGGCATCGCTGAACCGCACCCGACCGCTGCGGTGCGCAGCAGCTTGACCGTGTTGCCGCTGTCGGGGGTGGCCGGTGGGATGTCCTGCCCGTTCCACAGGGCGCTGATCACCAGGGGCGCGCGGGATGCCCGGCTCGAAGGCCACGAGGACCTCGTCGTTCACGTCGGGGCAGGAACCACGCCCCCGCGGTCGCGCCCGGCCGACAGGCTCGCGAGCCGGGCC
Organism: Vicinamibacterales bacterium; assembly: GCA_041394685.1. Lineage (GTDB taxonomy): Bacteria > Acidobacteriota > Vicinamibacteria > Vicinamibacterales > UBA2999 > VFZN01. The sequence goes on along the minus strand of JAWKHU010000050.1, from coordinate 50,782 downwards.
CGTGCCTCGAACGCCTGCGAAGCGCCGGGCGGGCCCCCGGCGTCGGGCGCCCACGGCAGCCGGACACGCACGCGCCCGATGCCATCGGGGTCCTGGTGGCTGGTCACCACGGCGGGATACACGCCGAACCATCGTGCCGTCGGCAGCGCGTGCACGCCGCTCGCTCCCCGCATCAGCGGCGGCGGCGCCTGGCTGGTCCGGGTGATGTCCGGCGCGTGCGTCCGGTGTCTTCACGGGGCCGGTCGTGTCCGGAATCTCGAGTGGCATGGGCGGTCTCCTCGGGTGTGCGGGCCTTGCCGGCGTGCCCTGGCCGCGGGCGCCGGACCTCGACGCTCGTGCGCCATCCCGCGTCGGGCGTGAACACGTGGCGAACGGCGGTGACCTGGTAGCTGCCGCTGAACAGCGGCCCCAGTCCCTGCAGCGTGACCGCACGGCCCGCGCGCATCGTCACCGCGCCGGTGCACTCGCCGTGACCGGTCACGAATCGCGCGGCACGCGCACGCAGATGAGCGACGGCGAGGCTGCGCGCCTCGACGGACGACGCGGGCACTTCGGTGGCCACGGCCTCGACGGCTGGCCCGAACGCCTGCTGCAGGACGCGCGGTCCCGATGGGCCGGATGCCGGCGTCACCGGAAGGTCCGCCTCCACTGCGCTGCCCAGCAGTGCCTGCTTGCCCTGCGGGTCCCAGCCGGTCACCTGCATCGATGTCCGCTGGCCGCGCACGTCGGCGCCGACGACGAAGGACTCGAGCGTGGTGCCGTAGGCCAGCGTGTCGCCCTCGCCCTCCGGTGCGTCGGCCACGACCAGCGTGCCGCCCTCGATCCACATCTGGGCGCCGGCGGCGGCCGCGCGATCGGCCAGGAACGCGGCATCGCTCTGGGCCAGTTGCGCGGTGCGCGCGTGCACCGGCAGCGTCGCCGACACGCGGACGTCCACCTGCAGGCCAGGCTCCGCGGCGATGGCCGTGGCGATCTGCACGTCGGTCATCGCCTCGAAGACCCGCGTGCGATGCGATTGTCGAAAGGCCGCAAGGCCGTCCTCCGCGCCGACGACGAACTCCGGGACCGCCTGCGCGGGAAAGCCTCCGCCGATCTCGTAGACGCGGCCCTCGAACATGCGGACGAGCGTGGTCGGCGGGATGCCCCGCCAGAAGTCAGCGTGCGCCCGAAGGTCACGGCCTGCAGGCCACGTGAAGTCGCCGCCGGGACGTCCGCTGACATTCCTCAGGCGGACCGTACAGCGGGAGGGCGCCGAGAGCGATTCCTCGACGACGAGTCCGAGCAGATCGGCGGCGAAGGCAGGGTTGTCCACGCCGTCCACGAACAGTGCGGGCCGAGGCGTCGCGAGGGGCGGTGTCGGCATCGGGGAGCTCCCGTGCGGTCCCCGCCTTATACCACCGCTGGCCGAGCTGGGTGTGTGCGGACGGCGATGGGCGATCGCGGCGCGCGCGCCGTTGGGTCAGGGCGCGACCGGGAACGCGCCAACGCTCATCATGGCCGGGCCGTCCGGCTGACGGGGCTCGAGCCGAGTGTGCTGCACGACGATCGGGGCGTCGCTGTCGATGGTGGAGGCAAACGGCACGCCGCGAGGGAGCGGTTCAGGCTCCGCCAACTCGTCGAAATGCACGTGGCGTGTGCGGCGCGCGGGCACGAGCAGGTAGTAAGGCCCCGCTGGCTCGCGGTCTGCGAAGAAGACGGTCATCCGCAGGTGGGCATCGCGAGGGCCCGCGTTGAGCACGCACATGGTGTCCTGAGCCACGGCCTGCGCGTCCGCTCCGGTGCTGCTCTCTGGAATGCGGCCCTCGGCGATGACCCAGCGCCGCCGTCCCGGTGTCCTCATGCGCAGGTGAGCTGCAAGCCGGGTGCCGCATGCGTTTACACGGCATGCTTGGTGCAACTCTCAGCATGAGGGAAGGCTCGGGAGTGGAATGAGCAGTACACCCGCCCAAAATGTGAAAACGCGCGGAGAGGGTCGGCACCGTCGGGTCGATACACCCTCCCCGCGCGTCCTAATGCTTACCGCACGACGAGCGGCCCCTGCTGTCCCGGTCCAGGTGGATCCTGCACCGGCGTCGGCGGCGGCTCGGTCGGCGGCGTCTCCGGTGCCTCGTCGTCGTCGCGCGAAGGGCGCGTGGGGTCATCATCAGGTCGTGGGTGATCGTCGCGGTCGTGCTTGTCAGGCTGCATGCATCACCTCATTGCAAGCCACGGGCCGGGCCGCCTGCTCGACCGTTCTCCGACCGGCGTAGACATCCATGCCGAACGACGTCCAGACCAGTCCACCTCGTTCCCGTTGGAGCCGCCTGCGACGACGGCTCGCGATCGCGGGCCTCGTGGTCTTCCTGCTGGTGGCCATTGCCGTGGTGGCGGTGCAGTCTCCCGCGGGCCGGCGATTCGTGAAGGGGCAGGTGACGCGGCTTCTCGCCGAGCGGCACATCGCGTTCTCCGCGGACGAGCTCGACTACAACCTCTTCGATCTCAGCGTGGCGCTCGACAACCTGCGCGTCGCGCCCACCGACCGTCCAGACCTTCCGCCCCTGCTGACGGCCGAGCGCGTGTCGCTCGACCTGGAGCGCGACCGCACTCATCGGCGCCGGGCATGCGTGCTCGAGAGGCACGGCCACCGGCGTTGTCGTCCGCTACGTCGTGCCTGCGCAGGGGGAGGACAACCTGCCGCACCCGCCTGAGCCGGCGGCCGCCGAGGAGGAGAGCGCGCCCATCGATTTTCTCGTGGACGAGCTCGAGGTGACCGACGCGACGATCGAGCATGAGATCGCCCGGCGGGCACGCGCGCGACGGTCCCCGTAACGCCTGCGCATCGACGGTAACGCGCTCACGGGTCGGCATCAGGTCGAGACCGCCATCGCCAACGCCCTTGTCGAGCATGACGGACGCACCTACCGCGTCAACGAGCTGCGCGCAGGTCTGGACGCTGGATCCGACGACGTGCGGATCGACGCTGACGGCGACCGAGAAGGCGCGTCGCTGCGGGTGAGCGGCGCGGTCGAGGGATTCGGAGGCTCCGCAGGTGGACGGCTCCGTCCGTCTCACGGCCGACATTGCCAGCGTGGCGTCGGCGGCTGGCGTGGACGAATCCGTCGGCGGCACCGTGCACGTCGATGCCGACGAAGGGACCGGCCGGACGCGATCACGGCGGACGCACGGCTCAGCGGCGACGGCATCCGCTTCCGCGACCTGCAGGATCTTGCAGGCGTCGTCCCGCGTCGGGGCACGACGGTGCCGCCAGCGTCGTCTTCCGTCCGCGACCTCGACGCGAGCGCGCCCTACGGACGCGTGACGGGCGAGGCCGACGTGGCGACCGGCGACCGGGGCGAGTCGCGTGTGCGGATCACGGCGTCGGACCTCCGCGCCGCGCGCGTGATGCAGGCATTCGCCATCGATACGGTGGCGGCCACCACCGTCGGCGCATCGGTCGAGGCCTCGTGGCCCCAACTGCAGGTCGAGCGCGCGACGGGGAACGCCGCCATCACCCTGACGCCGGACCGCGAGGCCGCCGGGGCCGGTGCGGTGGCCGTCGGCGGTCGGGTGGACGTCGAGGCCCGGGACGGCGACGTCGTGGCGGACATTGCCCGCCTGTCCGCCGCAGGCGCCGGCCTTCGCGGACAGGTGAGGCTCACCGATCGCGAGCGGCTCGGCGGACAGGTGAACCTGGAGGTTCCCGACACCGCAGAGACGATTGCGCGGGTGGAGTCGCTGCTCGGGCGTCCCCGCGGGTCTCTCCTGCCCGCCCCAATCGAAGGCGCGGTGAACGGCACGGTGCGGCTGGAGGGCACGACGGACGCGCCCGTCGCGCATGCGACGATCGCGGCCCCGTCGCTGACGGCGGGGAACGCAGAAGCGATGAGCCTCGACGCGCGGGCCACCTACACCACCGACGCGGTGAACCTCGAGGCGTTGAACCTCCAGTGGCAGGAGGCCACGCTTCGCGCCGAGGGCCGCGTCGGTCTCGACGACGCCCAGCGCCTGGACGTGACCTTCAGTGCCCAGGGCCTCGACGTGGCGTCGATGCTGGACGCGGCCGGCCAGTCGTCGGTCCCGGCCAGCGGCACGCTCGCCGCCGACGGTGACGTGCGCGGCACCACCACCCGCCCCACCGGATCGGTCACCCTGCGCGTGGACGGATTGCAGGCCTACGGAGAGACGTGGGGCACGCTCGCGTCGGAGGTCGCGCTCGAGGGACGGCAGGTGCGGCTGGCTGACCTGACGCTGCAGAAGCCGCAGCCAGACGGAGACGGACGGCTGCACGCGACGGGTGCGTACGATCTCGATCGCGGCACCTTCACGCTGGATCTGGACTCCAGCAACCTTCGCCTCGTCGGGCTGACGCCCCCGGGCGGCGAACCGGTGCGAGCCGCCCTCGACCTGCAGGGGCGTGTCAACGGGACCCTCGACGAACCCGAGGGGCGCGTGACGATCGCGGCGGCTGATGTGCAGCGCGGCGAACAGTCGTTTGGCGACATGCGTGTCGAGGCCGACCTGGCCGGCGGATCGGCCACGATTCGCGCCGCGGTACCGAAGTTCGCCACCAGCGTGGATGGCACCGTCGGTGTGCAGGCGCCGTATCCCGTGAGTGCGGCGGCGCGAGTGGACGGGCTCTCGCTCGAGGCGCTGCCCGTCGAGCTGGACACGCCGCTCACCGGCACCATCACGGCGCGCGCGCACGCCGACGGCCCGCTCGGCACCCCGGCGGATCTCACCGCGACCGTGCAGCTGGATCGAGCGGACGGCACGTGGAACGGCCAGCCCTTTGCGCTCGACGCGCCCGCGACGGTGGCCTACAAGGCCGACCGCGTGACCGTCGAGAACCTGCGGGTGAGCGCACGCGATTCGTCCGTGGAGGTGTCCGGCGAGTGGCCGCTGGACGGCGAGGGGCAGGACGGCGCCCTCTCGATTCGGGCCGAGGCCAACCTCGAATCGCTGGCGGCGTACGCGCCGGCCGGCACCGAGGTGACCGGCGACGGCACGCTGACGCTGGACGGCATGGTGCGCGGCACGCTCGACGCGATCGACCCCGACCCGCGGCTGCAGCCTTCGCGGACGCGTCGGTCACGACGCCCGACCTCGGGCGAGGGGTCACCGCGCCCGCGGGAGAGGTGCGCCTCCGCGACGGCGTGGCCGACGTCGAGTCGCTGACCGGGCAGTTCGCAGGCGCCACCATCACCGCGCGCGCGCACGTGCCCGTCTCCATCGCACCGGACCTGCCGCTGCGTCAGCCGGCATCGCCCGGTCCCGCGAACGCCCGCTGCGCGTGGACGGCCTCGCGCTCGCACAGGTCCCCGGCGCACCGGACGCGCTCACGGGCACCGTGAGCCTCGACGCGACGGTCGAGACGGCTCGCGCCGACCTCGCCGCGCTCCAGGGCCGCCTGGAATTCGGCGCGCTCGACGTCTCGCTCGACGGCCTGACGCTGGCACAGGAACGGCCGACGACGATGATGGTCGAGAACGGCGAGGCCCGGCTCGAGCCCGCCGCGCTCAGCGGGACGCTGGGGCGGCTCGATCTCGACGGACGCCTCGGCCTCACCGGCGAGCGGCCCATCGACGCGCGCGTCGACGGCAACCTCGACATGGGTGCCGTCGGCATCGTCTCCGACACGGTGACGGCGGACGGCACGGCGACCGTCAACGTGGCGGCCGGTGGGACGCTGGAGTCGCCGGATCTCAAAGGCACCGTGCAGCTGGCCGACGCAACCGTGGTCGTGGACGAGCCCACGGTGGCGGCCGAGAACCTGAACGCGCGGCTCGATCTCGATGGCGCGCGCCTGGACCGCCGAGCTGAACGGCTCGCTGAACGGCGGCGAGCTTCGAGGGGTCGGGCTCGTGGTGCTGGGCGAGGGCGGCCCTCGCCGACGCCGACCTGCAGATCCGCGCGACCGAGGTCGCCAACGACTTCCCGCCTGAGCTGCGCAGCTCGACTCGACGCTGCGCCTCACGCGCGACGACGAGATCATCCTGAGCGGGATGTCCGGATCGACGAGGCGGCCTTCCGGACGACATCAACTTCGACCAGGGCATCCTGGCCGCGATGTCGTCGCGCAAGCGGCTCGACCTGACCGAGGAGCGTAACCTGCTCCTCGAGCGCATGCGCTTCGACGTGGGCGTGAGGACCGAGCGGCCCATCCAGGTGGAGAACAACCTGGCGCGCGCGGAGGTGACCACCGAGCTCAGGGTCGTCGGCAGTCCCTACGAGCCCGGGCTCTCCGGCCAGCTGCGAATCCTCGAGGGGGGAGAGGTCATCCTCAACGAGCGCGAGCATGAGAATGGAGCGCGGCGTCATCACCTTCATCGGCGAACGCGAGATCCTCCCGTCGTTCGACCTGCTCCTCAACACGGACGCCGCTGACTACGACATCCAGGTGGCGCTGACCGGGTACACCCGGCGATACCCAGACGAGCTTCACCGCCGACCCGGCGCTGCCCGAGCCCGACATCATGGCCCTGCTCGTGACGGGCCGCACCCTCGACGACATGCGCGGCGAGGAGCATGAAGTCGCCAAGGAGCAGGTGCTGTCCTACCTGGTGGGCCGCGTGGGCTCGCGCCTCGGCCGCGGCCTCGAGGAGGCCACCGGGTTCAGCACCGTGCGCGTCGAACCCGAGCTCATCGCCAACGAGACGGATCCGGGCGCGCGCCTGACGGTCGGCCAGGACATCACGCGCAAGCTGGGCCTGGTGTACTCGGTGGACCTCACCAACAGCAACGACCAGATCTGGGTTGCCGACTACGACATCACGCGCCGGTTCCAGACCAACGTCGTCCGCCAGGCCGACAACAGCTACCGCTTGGACTTCCGGCACGACGTCCGCTTCGGCGGCAACCCCGCACCCGGCCGCGTGCCGCGCGTGCCCATGCGGGTGTCCACCGTGTCGGTGGAAACCGATGGCACGCTCACCGAGCCGCAGCTTCGGGAGCTCCTCGGGTTCGAGCCGGACGACGCCTTCGACTACTTCAAGGGCCGCGAGGCCGTGGATCGCGTGCGCACGCACCTGGCGGAGGAGGAGCGCCTGCAGTCGCGGGTGCGGCTCGACCGCGAGGAGCAGGACCACCAGGTGGCCCTCACGCTGCAGGTGGACGCCGGTCCGGTCGTGGAGCTCGTCTACGACAGCCCCATTCCGGCCCCGGATGCCGTCGTCAAGGACCTGCGCGAACAGTGGCGCCGCGGCGTGTTCGACGTGCAGCGCCTCGACGACGCGGAGGACCGGCTGCGCGGGTGGCTGATGCGCGATCGCTACTTCCGCGCCACCGTGCACGGACGGATCGAGGATGCAGGCCCGGACCGGCGGCGCGTGCGGTTCGCCATCGATCCCGGCCCGCGGTCCGAGAGCGTCACGCTGGCGTTCGAGGGAGCGTCGGGGGTCTCGCCGGACGTCCTGGCCGGCATCGTGGACAGCCAGTCGCTGGAGCTGCAGCTCTTCACGGATCCGATCCAGGTGACCGAGCTGCTGGAGCGCTACTACCGAGAGGAAGGCTACCTGGTGGCCGACCTCGACACGCCGCGCTACGAGTACGACGGAACGCAGGCCAGGGTCGTGGTGCCCGTGGACGAGGGGCCGCGCTTCACCGTGCGTCAGCTCACCGTCGGCGGTAACTCCGCGATCGACAAGGACACGCTGATCGGGGAGCTCCCGCTGGTGGAGGGCGATGCGTTCCTGCCGCCGGTCGCCGAGCGATCGCTGCGGCGGCTGCGCGATCTCTACTGGGCGCGCGGCTACAACGAGGTGCGCCCCGACTACGAGCTCGCCGTGGACCGCGACGCCGGCGTGGTGGACGTCCGGTTCACGCTGAACGAGGGGCGGCAGTCGGTGGTGGCGGGCATCGACGTGGAGGGCACGCGCCAGACGACGCCCGACCTGGTCAAGGCACAGGTGACCCTCGCGCCGGACGAGCCGCTGGACCTGAAGGCGCTGGCCGAGTCCCGCTCGAACCTCTACGACACCCGCGCGTTCTCGCTGGTGGACATCGAGCGCGAAGAGGAAGAGGCCGATGGCGACGCCCAGAAGCCCGTCCGCCTGAAGGTGCGGGTGCGCGAGGTGCAGCCCGTGCAGCTGCGCTACGGCGCGTCGTTCGATACCGAGCGCGGCCTTGGCGGCATCGTCGACCTGTCGAGCCACAACATGCTGGGCCGGGCCCGGGTGCTGGGCGTGCGCGGCCGCTACGACTCGCAGGTGACCGACGGTCGCGTCTACTTCAGCCAGCCCTCGCTCCGCTCGTGGCCGATCGAGACGACGGCGAGCGTCTACTTCCGCGAGGACCGGAACCCGATGACCAGCCGGACGGGTCGTTTCGACGTGGAGCGGCTCGGGGCGTCGGTGCAGCAGCAGCGGCGGCTCGGCGATTCGTTCCTCTGGAACTACGGCGTCCGCTTCGAGCGCGCCCGCAGCGTGGATCCGCTGGGCGGCGGCCTGGACGAACGGGTGACCGTCGCGCCCATCGGCAGCACCTTCACGCGCGAAACCCGCGACGAGGTCCTCGACGCGACGCGCGGCTCGTTCCTGTCGCAGGCGTTCCAGTACTCCCCGGCGTGGCTCGGCTCGGACCAGACGTTCCTGAAGTACTTCGGGCAGTACTTCCACTACTTCCCGCTGCAGCGGGTCCGGCGCGAGCGGCTGACCAACGAGCTGATCCGGCCGAGGCTCGTGTTCGCCTCGGGCGCCCGCCTGGGCCTGGCCTGGGCGCCGGGCGGGCGGCTGCCGGTGAGCGAACGCTTCTTCGCCGGCGGCAGCACGACGCTGCGAGGTTTCGAGCAGAACCTCGTCGGACCGATCGGCGTGGACGGCATTCCGCTCGGCGGACAGGCGATGCTGGTGCTCAACAACGAACTGCGCTTCCCGCTGGTCAGCATCGTGGACGGCGTGGCGTTCGTGGACGTCGGCGGCGTGTTCGACCGCGTCACGGACTTCGGTATCAGCGACCTGCGCGAGTCCGGCGGACTCGGGCTGCGGTTCCGCACGCCGTGGTTCCTCGGGCGCGTGGACTACGGGTTCCTGTTCGACCGCCGGACGGGGGAGCCGCGGGGGCGTTTCTACTTCAGCATCGGACAGGCTTTCTGAGGGGCCTCCATTGTCAATTGACGATTGTCGATTGACGATTCATCCGGTGATTGCGCATTGCGCCAATGCCCCAATCAATCTTGTGAATGGCTCATTGGTCCATTGCCGCAATCACCCGATGCATTGCGCAATGGAGCACTGGCGCAATGTTATTCAATCGTCAATTGACAATTGACAATCGTCAATGGACGCGGGCGGCGAACGTGCAAGAGTGACGCATGCGAGCCGCCCTCACAGCAGTGTTGCTAGGCACCGCCACGCTGGCCGCCCAGACGGGCACGTTGCAGCCGCTGCTGCAGGGTGAGCTGGCACGGATTCCGGCGAAGGCCGGCATCTACGTCAAGCACCTGACCACTGGCGAGGAAGCGGTTATCCTGCCGGACGAGCCGTTCAACAGCCAGCGTCATCAAGATCCCGGTGATGGTCATGGCCTACCAGATGGCCGAGAAAGGCGCGCTCGACCTCGACGCGCGTGTGACCATCACGAAGGCCGACAAGCGCGGCGGGTCCGGGTGCTCCGCTATCACGACACGGGGCTGCAGCCGACGCTGCGCGACGTCGTGATGCAGATGATCATCACCAGCGACAACACCGCCACCGACATCGCCATCGACAGGGTAGGCGGTGTGGCCGCGGTCAACCAGTGGCTCCAGGCCAACGGCTACGCGCCGGCGCTCAAGCTCAATTCGACGATCCTCGAGGTGTTCCGCAATCGCTATCTCCTGGCCGATCCCACCGCGAGCAGCCTCACGGCCGAAGACGTCTACGCGCTCGGCTCTGCCGATCTGGCGTCCGGCACGTCGCCGGCGGCACGCCTCGAGGCGCTGCAGGAAGGGATGCGGAAGCCCGGCGTGCAGCGGGAGAACCTCCGCCGCCTGAACGAGGAGCCCGCCTTCCTGGCTCGGTGTGATCACGCCGCGCGGTGTCGGCCGCCTGCTCGAAGCCATCGAGACCGGCAAGACCGCTTCCGCCGCGTCGACGGCGGAGATGCGTCGCGTGTTCCGGGCGCAGCAGTCCGTGCGCGGCGCCTGCCGCACTACCCTCGACGTGCCCGTGGGCCACAAGACGGGCGACTTCCCACTGGCCGTCGCCAACGATGTCGGCGTCATCTACACATCGCCTGGTCCCGTGGTCGTGTCGTTTCTCCTGAACGCCATCGACGAGCCCTACGGCGAGGCCGAGGACCGCATGGGACAGGTCGCACGGCTCATCGTCGAAGCCGTGGACGGTCGCTGAGGGTCTCATCATCGGCCCGGCAGCGGGCAGTGGAGCGTCCGGTTCCGGACAGCTCCGGCGCGACCGGATGCGCGCGCTGACGGCGGGATTCAGGCGGGTTCTCGGCAATTGTCGCAGCGCATCGGTGGGCATGGGCCTTGCCACCGCGACGCGCATGAGTGCCCTCCTCAACGATCTCCGCTTCGGCGCCCGCGTGCTCGCGCGCACCCCCGCGCTGACCCTTGTCGCCATCCTCTCGCTGGGGCTCGGCATCGGCGCCAACACCGCCATCTTCACGCTGGTCAACGAGGTGTTCCTGCGGCCGCTGCCGCTGGCCGAGCCTGCCCGGCTCGTCGGCGTCTACACGACCGACGAGCGGAATCGCGCCGCCGGGTTCTTCGGCAACGCCAATCCGATGTCGCGCCTCAACTTCGAGGACGTCCGCGAGCGCAACACCGTGTTCGACGGCGTGGCGGCCGCCGCGTTCATCGGCCTCGGGGTATCGAGTGGGACCGGTGAGCCCGAGCAGGTCTTCGGCCAGATCGCCACCGCCAACTACTTCGCGCTCCTCGGGCCGCCGATGGCGGCCGGCCGCGGCTTCACCGAGGGCACCGACGCGGTGCCGGGCGCATCGCCGGAGACGGTGCTGAGCTACGGGCTGTGGCAGCGGCGCTTCGGCGGGGATCCCGGGCTGGTGGGGCGCACGATCACGCTCAACGGCTTCGACTACACCGTTGTCGGCGTCACGGGAGAGTCGTTCCGCGGCACGGGGGCGCTTGGCGGCCCGGCCCTGTGGCTGCCGTTCTCGATGTATCGCGAGGCGACGTCGGGCTTCACGGCCCAGAACTGGGACTCGCGGCGCGCGCTGTTGTTCCAGGTGATCGGCCGCCTCAAGCCCGGGGTGTCCCTGGCGTCGGCCTCCGCCAACCTCGAGGCGATCGGGGCCACGCTCGCTGCGGACTTTCCCAACGACAACCGCGGCCGCGGCGTCGCGGTCCAGCCGCTGGCGGATGCCACGCTGTCTCCCAACCCCGCGCAGCGGAGCCAGTTGACCACAGCCGGCGCCCTGCTCATGGCGATTGTCGGCCTCGTCCTGCTCGTGGCGTGCGCGAACGTCGCCAACCTGCTGCTCGCACGCGCGGCCGCGCGGCGGCAGGAGATTGCCGTGCGCCTGTCGCTCGGCGCCAGCCGCGGGCGGCTCGTGCGGCAGCTGCTGGTCGAGAGCGTGCTGCTGGGGCTGCTGGGCGGCGCCACGGGACTGCTCGTGGCCTCGTGGTCGCGATCGGCGCTCCTGGCGCTCAGGCCGCCGTTCCTGCCCGACAACGCGCTCAGCCTGACGATGGATGGACGCGTCCTGGCGTTCACGGCAGTGGTCGCCATCGGCACCGGGCTGCTCTTCGGGCTGCTGCCGGCGCTGCAGTTCTCCCGTCCGGATCTCGTCGGCGAGCTGAAGGATCGATCCAGCCAGCCGGGCGCCGGTCGGCGCGGGGCGGTGCGTCACGCGCTCGTGGTCGGCCAGGTGGCGCTCTCCATGGTGGCCCTCATCTGCGCGGGGCTGTTTCTGCGGAGTCTCGACAACGCGCGCCGGATCGATCCGGGCTTCGACCAGGCGCGTCTCGCGGTGCTCTCGTTCGACCTGGCCTCACGCGGCCTCGGGATGGAGGCCGCCGCCGACCGGCAGCGCGAAATCGTGGAGCGCGCGCAGGCGGTGCCCATGGTCGAGCGCGCGGCGCTGGCCAACGCGACGCCGCTATTGACGGGCGGCTTTGCGCGGTCGGTGTTCCTCGAAGGTCAGGACCCGTCCGACGCCCGCGCGGGGCGCTTCGTGCAGATCACGGTCATCGGCGACGGCTACTTCGAGACCACGGGCATCCCGCTGCTGCGGGGCCGCGGATTCGCGGCCACCGACGCGGCCGGCACGCCTCAGGTGGTGATCGTGAACGAGACCATGGCCGAGCGCTTCTGGCCCGGCGAGGATGTCGTCGGCCGGCGCTTCCGGTTTTCGGGGCAGGACGCGCTCACCGAGGTCGTTGGCGTGGCCCGCGACAGCAAGTACAACTTCATCGGTGAAGATCCCCTGCCGTTCCTCTACCAGCCGCTGCGGCAGGCGCCACAGACCGCGGTGACCCTGCTCGTCCGGACGGATCGTCCCGAGACCGCGCTCGGGGCCGTGCGCGCGGCCGTGCAGCAGATGGAGCCCACCACGCCGCTCACCGGCGTCTTCACGATGACGTCGGTCTTCGACCAGGGCCTCTGGGCGGCGCGCATGGGGGCGACGCTGCTCGGCGTGTTCGGCCTGCTCGCGCTGGTGCTGGCGGCGGTCGGCGTCTACGGCGTGATGGCCTACTCGGTGTCCCAGCGGACGCGCGAGATCGGGGTGCGGATCGCCCTCGGCGCGTCGAGCGGCCTCGTGCAGCGGCAGGTCCTGCGCCAGGGGCTCGGCCTGACGGCGCTCGGGGTGGCCGTCGGCGTGGCCGGCGGCGTCCTGTTGAACCGGCTCATCGTCGGCCTGATGTACGACGTCAGCCCGTACGACCCGGTCACGCTCGCCGGCATCCCGCTGGTCCTGCTCTCGGTCGCCGCGCTCGCCATCTACCTCCCGGCTCGTCGGGCGAGCCGCGTGGATCCGGTGATTGCCTTGCGCACGAGCTGAACCATCGGCGTCGCGTTCCGCGTCGGTCGGTGTGTAAGAAGTGGGCCTCTGCGTGCGGTGGCGTGATGGCTACCGCCGCGCTGTACCGGCGCTGACCGCACCGCTGCATGACTCGTTGACGCCGTCGGGCCGCGATCGTGGCGTCTCGTGACCGGACGCGTTGCTGGCGACGGCCTTGCATTCGCCGGCGTCGGCGTCACGGCGATGTCGCTCGTCCTTCCGCTCCGCCGCCCGCCACCTGGCTTCCAGTCACCGATTCGTTCACGGCCCAGGCGGCCCCACGCGCGGCCGCCTCAACACTCGAAAGGTCCTGCCATGAGGTGCCCCGTCCCCATCCGAGCGTTCGTACGTCTGTCTCGCGCGAGCGCAACCGTCGCGTGTTCCCTGGGCGTGCTCGGCCTGGCCGCTGCGGTTGCCGGCGCGCAGGCCCCCGACGTCAGCGCCGACCAGGGCCGGCGGGCGCGGCTGGCGCCCACCGGACGCATCGCCGTCGAGGCGTCGGCATCCGCGCAGCGCGGCGTCCGAGAAGCCGCTGCGGCCTTCGACAACCAGACCAACGGCCTCGTCGCGCAGGGCCCGCCCATGTCCTTCATCACTCGCCGGACCGTGCGGCCCACGCGCTCGTTCAACGACGCCCGCTTCCTCTACGAGGAGGTCGCGCAACTCGGCGATGGCCTGGGGCCGACCTACAACGCGCAGTCGTGCCGCGAGTGCCATCAGAACGTCGTGACGGGCGGTGCGAGCCAGATTGCCGAGCACCGCACCGGTCACCTGCTCGACGGGCAGTTCTTCGAATCGCTCGGAGGCTCGCTGGTCCACTCGCGCTCGACGCATCCCGACATGGCGGAGCTGGTTGCGGTGGAGGACGACATCCGCACCTTCCGCATCTCGACGAACACGCTGGGCGCCGGCTTCATCGAGGCGATTGCCAACGACACGATCCTGGCCATCCGGGACGCGCAGCCCGCGCACATGCGCGGCACGGCGGTGTCAGTGCCGGTGCTGGAGGCCGGAGGCGCCGCACGCATCGGCCGGTTCGGCTGGAAGAACCAGCACGCGAGTCTCCTCTCGTTCGCGGCCGATGCCCTGCTGAACGAGCTGGGCCTGACCTCGCCGCTCTTCCCGGACGAGAACACCTCAGCCGGGCGCCCGGTGCAGGCGTACGATCCGGTGCCCGATCCGGAGGACAACGGAGCCATCGCTCGGGGCCTCGCCCTGTTCATGCGCGCGACGAAGGCGCCGCCGCGCGGCGCGCTCACCCCCGAAACGGGAGCCGGTGAGGCGATCTTCCAGCGCATCGGCTGCAGCACCTGCCACGTGCCCTCGCTCGTGACGGCTCCGCCGGGGACGGCCGTCAACGGCGGGACGTTCACCGTGCCGGACGCCCTCGGCTCCCGGCGGATCCACCCCTACAGCGACTTCCTCTCGCACGACATCGGCACCGGCGACGGGATCCCGGTGCTGCCCACGCCGGAGTACGCGGAGACGGCCGCGCGCATGCGGACCGCCCCGCTCTGGGCGTTGCGCACGCGCAACCGCCTGATGCACGACGGCCTCTCGTTCACCCTCGAGGAGGCCATCGACCGGCACCGCGGGCAGGCCGAGGAGGTCCGGCAGCAGTACCTGGCCCTGTCGGGCGCCGACCGTGCCCTGCTGCTGGCCTTTCTGCGCTCCCTTTGACCCGCCGCGTCCTGCGCGGCCGGCGAGAGGGTAAGATGCGTCGGTCCGGCGTCGGGGTGCGTCGGCGGGATCCCGGGAGGTGGTTGGTGAAGCGTGTCCTTCTTGCGTGCGTAGTGCTCGGTCTCACGATGGCTCCGGCGGCCGCGCAGAGCGTGCCGGAACTGCCCTTCGAATCGGTGCCCAATCCGCTCACGATGCCCGACGACGTCCACTTCGGTGAGGTGGCCGGCGTGGCCATCAACTCGAAGGGGCACGTGTTCGTGTTCTCGCGGGGCAATTCCACGGGGCCGGCCTACATGGCGCAGGCCGCGCAACTGCTGGAGTTCGACCAGAACGGCAAGTTCGTGCGCGAGATCGGGAAGAACCTGTTCGCCTGGTCCTACGCCCACGCGGTCACATCGACAAGCAGGACAACATCTGGGTCGTCGACAAGGGATCAACATGATCCTCAAGATGAACCCGCAGGGCCGCGTCGAGTGGCTGTTCGGGCGCAAGGGCGAGTCCTCGCACCTCGACGTGCCACCCGACTACGCCTCGCAGCTGTCCAACATCCTGAAGCGCGCGGGGGTCGCCATCACGACGCCCGAGAACAACAACCCGCGCAACCCGGTGCCCGTGCACCGCGACAACGTCTTCAACCAGCCCACCGACGTGGCCTGGGATTCCCAGGGCAACTCCTACTTCAGCGACGGCTACGTCAACTCCCGGGTCGGCAAGGCGAACGCGCGCGGCGAGTGGGTGGCCAGCTGGGGGTCGCTCGGCAACGGCCCCGGACAGTTCGACACGCCGCACGGCATCGCGGTGTCGCCCAAGGACGAGATCTACGTCGCCGACCGCGGCAACCGCCGCATCCAGGTGTTCGATCCGAGCGGCAAGTACATCCGCGAGTTCACCATCGACGTGCCCGTGGACACCTCGCGCGGCAAGATCGTCTACGGCGTGGACAACCCGAACGGCAAGACCGGCTCGCTCGCGCCGGGCGCCCCCGACGCGCTCTGCATGACGCCCGGCCCGAACCCCGTGCTCTTCGTCGGCGACCTGTATCCGAGCCGCATCTACAAGGTGTCCCTCGAAGGAAAGCTGCTCGGCGTCTACGGCCAGCCGGGCCGCAACCTGGGCGAGTTCGGCTGGATCCACGCCATCGCCTGCCCGTCGGAAGACGAGATTTGGGTCGGCGAGCTGATCAACTGGCGCGTCCAGAAGCTCGTGACGAAGGGGAGGGGGAGCAGGTAGGGCAATTCTGAATTCAGAAGTCAGAATTCAGAAGGCAAAAGGCAAAAGGCAGAAGGCAGAATTGGAGGATCGGATGCAGGAATCAGGGATGTTCTGATTGCTGCATCCGCTTCTGACTTCTGACTTCTGACTTCTGACTTCTGACTTCTGAATTCTGGATTGTCTCTGTGCCACCGATGACCCCCTGGTTGTTCACCGCCCGGTGTGCGCTGCGGCGGTTCACGGTGGAGGACCGCGACTGGTTGCGCGCGCTGTATGCGGATCCGGTGGTCACGCAGTTCCTGGGCGGCGTCAAGTCGGCCGACGAGGTTGACGAGATGCTGCGGACGCGCATCCTCGAGTACTACGACACGCATCCGGGCTTCGGCGTCTGGCTCACCGTCGATCGGACCACCGGTGACCGCCTGGGGTTCCACCTGCTGAACAACATCCAGGGCGAGACCATCATCCAGGTGGGCTACACCCTGCACCCGGACGCATGGGGCCGCGGCGTGGCGACCGAGGGGGCCGAAGCGGTCCTCCGCTACGGGTTCGTGGAGCTCGGCCTGCCGCGCATCGCGGGGATGGCCAGCCTCGGCAACCACGCGTCGCTGCGGGTGCTCGCGAAGATCGGCCTGGAGCGGCGGGGCGAACGGGCGTTTCCGCATCCCGCCTACGCGGCCGAGGGACCGCTGGCGTGGTTCGAACGGGAGGCCGCCGACTGGGTGGCCGAGCGCGGCACCGCCGCGGTTCAGCGCTCGGCGGCGCCGATACGCTCCGCCGAGTGAATCTTGGCCACCCGGCCCACGTGCCGTCCGCCTTCGAACGGCGTGGACAGGAACACCCGCAGGATCTCGGCCGCTCGTTCCGCCGGCGTCAGCCGCGCGCCGAGCGCCAGCACGTTGAGGTCGTTGTGTTCCCGCGACAGACGGGCGCTGTCGAGGTCGCCGATGGCCGCGGCCCGCACGCCAGGCACCTTGTTGGCCGCGATGGCCATGCCGATGCCGCTGCCGCAGACCAGCACGCCCCGGTCGGCCCGGCCCTCCGACACCGCCCGCGCCACCGCCACCGCGAAATCCGGGTAGTCAACCGACGCCGGTCCGCTGGTGCCGCAGTCGTCGTAGCCGACGCCCAGCGCGTCGAGCTCCGCCTTGAGGGCGTCCTTGAGATGAACCCCCGCGTGATCCGCGCCGAGTGCCACACGCATGCCGCGGAAGATTATAGGATGGGGGCCGCAGATGGCGGGATGTCGCAGATGGGAATTGGGGGAATGCTGATTGCGGCAATGCTGATTGGGGCATTGGCGCATTGGGGCATTGAGGCATTGAGAGGAGCGAGGGGCTGATGCGCCGACGTACGCTGCTGCAGACGATTGTGTCCACGCTGCCCCTGCTGCCGATGGCGCGGGTGCGGTTGTCGGCGCAGGTGCGCCGTCTCACGCCGGAGTCGGTGGCGATGCTGCACGAGGTCGGCGGCACCGTGCTGCCGGCGTCCATCGGCACCGATCGTGTGTCCCTCATCGTGGACCGATTCGTGGCGTGGGCCCACGAGTACGAAGAGGGCGTGGCGCTTGCGCACGGTTACGGGCATCCGCGGCTTGCGAAGGCGGCGGCGTCGCCTGTTCCGGACTACATCGCGCAGTTGTCCGCGCTGGGGGCGGCGGCGTCGGCGCGGGGTGGTGCGTTCTCCAGCCTGTCCCTCGACGTCCGGCGCACCCTGCTGACCGAGGCGCTCGCCTCGGCCAAGGTCACCGACCTGCCATCCCGCCCAGCAGGCCGTCACGTGGTGGCGGACCTGATGGCCTACTACTTCCGCAGCAGCGAGGCCAACGACCAGGCGTACCGCGCCCGCATCGGGCGGCAGGTGTGCCGGCCCCTCGCCCTGACGACCAGGCGCCCGGCGCCGCTGGCCTGAGACGGGACCCGACATGCCGACACACGACAGCGACGTCTGCATCATCGGGGGCGGGATCTCGGCCGCCATGCTGGCCCGGAAGCTCGTCACGCTCCGGCCCGGCCTCCGCGTCACCATCGTCGAAGCCGGGCGCTCCCTGTTCGACGTGGAGAACCGGCCTCGATACCGCGACCGCGCCCAGGTCTACGGGGAGCACCCGTGGCGCAACGACTACATCGAGGACCAGCAGGCCGACGGCATCATCTCGATGACGATGGCGGTGGGCGGGCTGGCGCTGCACTGGGGCGGCGCGTGCAACCGCTTCTCGGTCGAGGACCTCCGGCTGAAGTCGATGTTCGGCCTGGCCACCGACTGGCCCATCGAGTGGGACGACCTGGAACGGCACTACGTCGAAGCGGAGCGCGCCCTGAACGTGGCGGGTGAGCCGAGTGCCTACTCGGAGGACGCGCGCACGGCGCCCTATCCGCAGCCGCCCGTGCCGCTCTCCTACAACCTCCAGGTCCTCAAGGGATGGGCCGAGCAGAGCGGGCTGCGGTTCAACGCCCTGCCGCTGGCGCGCAACCTGACGCCGCACGACGGCCGCGGCGCCTGCTGCGTGTTCGACACGTGCGACATCTGCCCGACCGGGGCGCGCTACTCACCCGACTTCACCTTCCGGCAGCTCATCGACCAGGGGCAGATCGTGCTCCACGACCGCACGCTGGTGCGGCGCCTCGAACTGGCGGAGGACCGGCCCGTGGTGGCGGCCGCCACAGGCGTGCATCGGGATCGTCCGGACGAGACCCAGGAGTACCGCGCGCGCGCGTTCGTCGTCGCGTCCGGGTACTGCTGGACGTCGCACCTGCTGCTGCTGTCGGCGAATAGCCGATTCCCGAACGGGCTCGCCAACCGCTCGGGCCTGGTCGGCCGCTACATGACCGGCCACACCTTCACCGAGGGCCGCGTCCGCATCGACGACCAGACCTTCCCCGGGCAGCACCGCGTGCACAGCCTGATCTCGCGCGAGTACTTTCCCTGTTGCCTGACGGACCGGCCCTTCATCCGCGTCGACACGCGGGTGTGGGAGGATTCGGCCGGGCGCGAGGCGCGGCTGAAGGACGATGGCGGCTGGCTGCTGCTGGGCGACGAGGTGTTCGACGACTGGCGTGCCCGGACGACCGGCAGTTCCGTGCGGCTGCGCACCTACCTCGATGTGCACCCGTCGGCCGACAGCCGGCTCACGCTGAATCCCGCGTCGAAGAACCGGTACGGCGACCCGATGCCGCGGATCGAGCACCGGTTCGACGAAGCCACGACGGCGCGGCTGGCCGCCAACCGCCAGCACGCGCGCGACCTCTTCGCCCGCATGGCGCGGGCCAGCAACGGCACCGTGGTCCGCACCTTCGACGGCGACTACCTGGACCACCCGGCCGGCGGCTGCCGCATGGGCACGGACCCGGCCAGCGTCTGCGACAGCTACGGCCGCACCCACGACCACGACAACCTCTTCGTCGTGGGCGCCCCGACGCTGCCCACCGGCGGCTGCACGAACGGCACGCTGACCTTCGTCGCGCTCACGCTCCGCTCGGCAACACAGATTGCGGCCTCGCTGGCACGGGGCTAGGCAGCCTCGGTGCCCTCCGCATTCTTCGTGCCCTCAGTGCCCTCCGTGCTCTTCGTGCTCTCCGTGCCTCCGTGCCCCCCTTCGTGCCCTTCGTGGTTCAGGCGGCGAACATCACCTTGCCGCCCACCACCGTCTGCACGATCTGGATGTCCTTGATCTTCTCGGCATCCACCGTGTGCGGATCGTCGGCCAGGACGACGTAGTCGGCGAGCTTGCCGGGGGTGATGGAGCCCTTTGATGCCCTCTTCGAACGATGCATAGGCGCCGTTGAGCGTGTTGACCTTGAGCGTGCTCGCGGTCGTGATGCGCTGGTTGGCGCCCCAGTCTCGGGTTACGTTCCAGCCTTTGCGGGTCACCATGCCCTGCACGCCCATGAGCGGCGCGAACGGGCCGGGGCCAAAGTCCGAGCCGGCTACGGCCCACACGCCCGCGTCCAGCAGCGAGCGGGTACGCTATGCAGTGCTTCATCATCTCCTCGAACGAGAACTTGTCGCTGTTGTAGTAGGCGTAGGTGGTGAACATCGCCGGCACCGGCGCCGGCGGCCTTGATGCGGCGCACCGTGCCGCCGCGACGAGCGTGCAGTGCGTGATCTTGGCCCGGCGTCCGGCGCGGAAAGACCTTCTGCGCAAAGTGTTCGATGGCCGTCAGCACATGTCGATGGGCCATGTCGCCGTTGGCGGCAGTTGACCTGGATGCCGGCACGGTGAACCCGGTTTGACCCAGGCGTTGAGTCGTCCTGGCCGGCCGTTGCCCGAATAGGTCAGCCGGATACGGCGTGCTGAGGCCATCGTGGCGTTCGGAGAACGAGCCGTCCACCGTGTGCTCGGACGTGGCGCCGGCGGAGATCCACTCGTCGCCGAACCCCGGCCGCGACGCCCGAGGCGAGCAGCGACTCGGAGCACACGGCCGTTCGTCCTGGTAGCTCACGCGGTGCGACAGGTCGCCGCGCGCGCGGACCTGCTGCAGGGCGGCGAGATTCGCCCTTCGTGACACGCCGGTCAGCCCGTAGCGGACGAACTGCTTGGAGATGTGCGCCAGCCTGTCGTGTGCGCGCTCGTCGCGCTGGGCGTCAGTATGAGGCCGCGTCCCGACGTCGCCATCACCACGCGCGGTCCGTCACCTGCCCGTTCAGCTCGCCGTCGTCACCGATCGAACGTGCCACCTGGCGGGCGGGCGTGTCTCGATCCCCGCTTATCCGGAGCGCGCCTCAGGTTGTAGAAAGAGGTGTGGCCGCCGCGGTGCCGGACCACCACGGGGTGTCTTCCAGCGACACGCGGTTTGAGGTCCACCGTGTTCGCATGTGCTGGTCCTTCTGTACTCTGGTGTCGTCGAAGAAGTAGCTCGACCCACGTGCCTCGCGGGGTCTGTTGCTACCGCGCGTGCTTGCCGATGATGCTCTCGACGCGACGAATTCCACCGGTTGGGATTGCTGACCAGCACCTCGTAGAGCAGCACCGCCGCTGGCGGGTTGTGGCAGTCAACGAAGCCCGGCACCACCGTCATGCCCTTCGCGTCGAACACCTGCGTGCTCTTGGCGAGGCCCTTGATGTCGGCCGTCGAGCCGACGGCCGAAGCGGCCGGCCGTCACCGCGAACGCCTCCGCACGCGGCATGGCATCGTCCACGGTGTGCACGGCGGCGTTGATGACGATGAGGTCGGGTCCTGGCCGTCGAGGGCTGCGGCCTGCACCCGCGCTCTCCGCGCCGATCCACGGGGCCGAGGCGACCCGGCCAGCCCGGCACCGGTGAGGCATGAACTCGACGACTGCGGTAGTCTCGCCAGCGGGTCCCTCTCGTTTCGTCCTGCGGCGACCGCCGGCCGGATCCCGGACGCCCCGGCGTAGCGCCAGCGCAGTTCGATACGAGGACGTCAGCCGGATTTTCAAGGCACGAAGGGCACGGAGGGCAGGCACGAAGGGCACGAAGGGCACGGAGGACACGGAGGACACGGGGGCGCGGCGTAGCCTTCGGCGTATGCTCGGGCCGATGCGGCCTTCCGGGGCCGGGCCGGGTCGCGTGCGCGGTGGCGGGCGCCCGCCTCGCCGTGCTCGTGGCCGTATCACCCGGCGCGGCGGCGCAGGTGGACCGCCATGGAGCGAGCTGGCGCTGGCGCAGTGGGTGGAATCTGGTGGAGGCCCATGCGCCGGGCCGTGGGACAGTCCGGCTCACGGGCCTCGCGCGGCTGCCTGGCGACGAGCCGGTGCGCGCTCTGGACCAGCATCCAGATCTGTGGCCGCAGGTGGGCCGACAACCCCTGGGTCACCCGCTTCCGCGCCGCGGGCGACGCGCGCCGACCTATGGTTCCGGCTGTGGCGATACGATCATATCGCCCACACCTGACCAGCAGCGGCGGCTGCAGTCCCTCGTGGAGCGGGTGCGCCGCGCGCGGCATCCCGCTGTTCCTCGCAGCGGGCAATCGTCGCCTACACCGACGTGGTCGTCCTCGCCCCGGACGTCGCGGCCGCGGCCTACGGTACGTCGCATGCGTCGGATCCGATCCGCGCTGCGCGCGTGGGCGATTGGCAGATGACGGCGCCGAGTCGGTCAGCCTGCACTGGGAGATGGCGCGCGCCGTGCTGACGCGCTCGACGATGGCCCGGACGCCACGGCGTTCGGGCGGGACTGGTATCGCGCCACGCTGGCGTTCCAGCAGCAGTTCGAGTCGTTCGACTGCCGCACCTGCGCGCGGCGCTCCAGGCCTTCCGGATGATCCCGGCATCCGGTTCGATGAGCGGGTGTCAGCACGAAGCGCTGGCCGGACCGCTGTTCCGTGCGTTCGCGCGGTCCTATCGCCATTCCGGGCTGCGGCCCGACATCGATTCCTCTAGCCGCGAGCTGGCGGCTGCCGATGAGTTTCGGCGAGCGCTGGCCGCCGACCCGGCGCACACGGAAGCACGCCTGCACCGGGCCGCGTCCTTCCTCACTGCGCGGCTGACACTCAGAGGGAGCGGCCGAACTCGAAGCGGCATACACGGACACCCGTGACGCGCTGCTGCAATACTTCAAGGCGGCGTCATGACGCACACGAGGCCCTGGCGGCTCGCCGTTGCCCGCCCTGGCATGAGCGAGCGGCCGGCGCGACATAGCCGATGCCCGCATCCCGCAGGTCTCGCGCTGGCCTGCCCGCGCGCGAACTGGGCGACGATCGGGCCGCCGAGGCGAGCCTGGAGCGCGCTGGCGCGTCCGCCCGTCGAGGGGCAGCCGGTGGAGCCGTGGTGGGCCTATCGGCATACGCAGGCGCGGAGCGCCGCCGCGCAGCTCGACGCCCTGCGTCTGCGTGTCGTGCAAGGCGGGGACCACCGTGATCGCGCGCCTGGCCGGCGCCGGGTTCTCATGGCGGGCCTTGCCACTGCCGGGCCATCGGCCTGGCAGGCGACCTTCTCGGCTCGTGTCGAGGGCGTGCGCATCGACGTGCCTGTCACCGATGGCGGCCGTCCCGTGCCGGGCCTCGGGGCCGGCCGACTTCGAGGTCCGGCGACAACGGCGTCCTGCAGACGATCGACCTCGTCAGCCTGGATGCGCCCTCGGGCGCCGCGCCTGCCCTCGACGCCAGCCGCAGCGTGAACGGGGAGCAGTTGCGCAATCTCCGGGCGGCGGGCCGCCTCCTCCTCGACGGCTTGCGGGCCGACGACCGTGCCGCCCTCACCTTCGACCTGGCCGTCGCCCTGTGCGCACCGTTCACCAGCGCGTTCGCCGACGTGGCGCGCGCGCTCGACGAGACCACGGCGAGTGGCGATACGGCGCTCGTGGACGCCGCGTCAGCCGTGCTCGTCGCCGACCGCGACGGCGGGCGGAACGTCGCATCTTTCAGCGACGGGGACGGACACGGCCAGTCGCCTGGCTGACTGGTGGTGTAAGACCGCCGATGGTCGTGTCCTCAGTACGGGCATGCCGGTGTGGACGACACGGGGCCCTGGCAGGGCGCTCCTCGGGCAGCCGGCATGGGCGGACGGCTCGTGGAACTGAGCGCGCCGGCGACCCGGCGCGGCCTTTCGCGACATCCTCGAGGAGGTCCGCCGCCGCTATCTGGTCACCTTCACCCCCACCGGCGTGGCTCGCGGCGGCTGGCACCGGGCCTGGACGTCCGCGTCAACCGCCGCGGCGCCCGCGTGCATGCCAGTCCGGCTACGTATCAGCTTCGCAGTGAGGCACCCTTCGTGCCTCCGCGCCTCCGTGTATCAGAGTGTGCGCAACCTGGACCTCGCACCCCAGGTCGAGCGCGAAGCGGCCGCGGGCGCGCGGGACGAGCCGAATGTCGGGTGTCTTCTGCTCGAGGCGCCGGCGGAGGAGCAGGAGCCGGCTCTCGAGGTTGTCCTTCAGCTCCGGCAGGCTGACATCGGTCGAGGCGCAGCTCGCGGTTGGTGAACTCGGCGCGGCCGTCTCGCGTGCGAATCGCCAGCAGCTTCACAGGATGCGCGCCGGAAGGCTGCGGATCGATACTCGCCGTCCACCATCACCAGCTCGTCGCCCTCGTAGTAGACGATCTCCTGCGGACGCGCCGTGACCGGAGAAGGCGGGCGCTGGCGCGGCCGGTCCCACGGCGGCCACCGGCACGTCGGCCTCGGCGCGCTCCTGCAGCTGCATGTTCTGATCGCAATCGCGAGGTAGCTGCCGAGGAGCTCGATCGACGCCTTGTCTTCCTCGTGGAAGCGGGCACGGCCTCGCTTTCGATGCACAACACGCCGACCAGCTCGCCGCGCACCATGAGGGGCACGCCCAACTGGCTCGCGGGGCTGGCCGTGCCGGGCAGCGGAATCCGCGGCGGCGGGGCCATGCCGCTCTGCTGCTGCGCCCGCGTGGCCACCGCGTGGGCGTAGAGCATGGCGCGGAGCAGCCTCGAGATGCGAATGGGTCGGCCTCGGCCACCAGGCCGACGATGCCCTCGCCGAGGCGGGCTTCTGCGCCGACACCCGTGTCCCCGCATTCCGCGGCTGGCGACGTCACCAGCACGCCCGGCTCCTCCGCCGGCACCAGCAGCATCGCGTGCCGGAAGCCGAAGATCTCCTCGAGGCCGGCCAGGATGGAGTCGAGCAGGACATCGAGGCAGGCGGCCCCGTTCACCCGCTCGGTCATGTCCTGCAGCGCCCGCATGGTGAACCGTGCATCGGCCGCCGGGGCGAGCCTCGCCCCCGGCCTCGAACACGCCGCTCACATCGTCGGCCACGGGTTCGATTGCCTGTACCTCGTAGATGTCGGCGGCGAGCAGCTTGAAGATCCCCTTGACGCCCGTGCATGACGCGATGGCCTCGATGCGCAGGTCCATGCGCTCGAACACCGGCCCGGACGTCTCCGATCGCACGAGACTGAGGCGGAGGGCCCAGCACTGCGAGCTGTCCGGATCGATCACGACCAGCGCTCAGGCCTCCGCCAAGCGCGCCGGCTCGTTGAAGAACCGGAAGGACAGGGCGACGTGGCGCTCGTCCATTTACCTGACGTGACTGAGGGTACGCGGCGTTGGGGACGCCGTCCCGCGAGCAGGTGTAGAGCGTCGCCGATCAGCCCCTGCCAGCAGGGAGCGAGCGACCTGAGCGTCGGCGTCATGACAGGGGAGCGCCGGCGCCAGGTCCGGGCGTCTGATCGAAGAGCGCCTGCACGCGGATGCGGATGGCGATGCACGGCCAGACGATCCACGATTCGGTGGCGGCGCGCGGCAGGCCGACCGATCTCGAGGACGTCGAGGAAGTGATCCCACTGCGCGCGGACGAGCGACTGATCCTCGGGTCCGGCGGCACGCGCGTCCACGAACACGCCTCTTTACCTGGCAGCCGCGATCGTCGGTCGGGCGGGTGACGACAATCGCCGCCTGGCCGTTCGCGCGCAGGTCGGCGAGGACCTGGGTCTGCCGAGACCGACGGGATTTTACGCCACGACGTATGGCCATCGTCGTCCACCGTGAGCGCCGTGACGCGTGCGGCATTGGGCTCGAGCCGTTCGTTCCTGGATGCGATGTGCGAGGAGTGACCTCGATCAGGAAGGCCGCCAACTCTCTGCCCACCATACGGTTAGGCGAGTATAGCCCGGCTTAGGAAACTCTTAGGATTCTCGTAGGAATCCTTTAGCGTGCCGGCTCGAACCAGCGGCGTGCGCCGCTATTCGTTTAGTCATGCGAGAGAGGAGACATCGCATGACGTTCCGTTCCACGCACACTGTTCTCGGCGCTTCGATCCTCGCGTTCGGCCTGGCGCTGGCGCCTGCCGCGGTCCGCGTGACCGCCTCGTCCGACTTCACGACCGCGTCCACCCCGAGCATCGAGCACGCGTACCTGGTTCGCACGATGGGCCGCAACGATTGCCACACGCCGCTCAAGATGGGGCCGAAGGGACCCAACCGACATGACGCGCGCGCTGACGGGCCACCCCGCGTGACGCTCCTGCCGCCACCCCGCCGCAGGGCCCTCGATCTCGTCGTCGTCTGCCACCAACACCGCGTTCGCCGGGCCTGGGCGTCAGCTTCGCCGCCAACCTCACGCCCGACAAGGAGACGGGCCTGGGTTACTGGACCGAGGAGATGTTCATCAAGACGATGCGGACGGGCCTGCACCAGGGCAAGGGTCGCGGGTGCCATGCTGACAGCCCTACTTCATGCTGGGCGCGCTCACCGACCCCGACATCAAGGACTTGTTCGCCTACCTCCAGTCCCTGCCCGCGGTGCAATAACCGCGTCCCCGCGCCTGTGGACCCGGAAGAGAAGCTCTTTCTGAATTCTGAATTCAGAATTCTGAATTCCGAAGGATTGCGATGATTGCCTTCTGTCGCGTCGACGCCGCCCGACGCTCACCACCCTGGCCGGCTCGGGCCGTGTGGGCGTGCACGCCGCTCGCGACGCCGGCTCCGGTCGCCGCTCGCTCATGGAGACGGGACGTATGACGGGCAGCCGTGCTTCGTGGACCCTCGCACCGCGCGTTCTCGCCTCCAGTATCCACTCTGACTGACGGTGAAGCACCGCTGGATCTTCCTGCCGCCGGGCGCGTCCATCGACGTGACGCGGATGGACGAGTGGGACTTCCCGGTGGGGACGAAGCTGTGGAAGGAGTTTGCCTTCGGCGGACGCCGCGCCGAGACGCGGATGCTCTGGAAGACTGGTGCCGACCAGTGGGTGTTCGCCAGCTACGCGTGGAACGCCGCAGGCACGGACGCCACGCTCGCGCCGCAGGATGGCCTGCCGGGCGCCGCCGAGGTGGCGCCAGGGGTGTTCCACGACATCCCGTCGATCGACCAGTGCCGTGCGTGCCACGTGGCGCGGCGCACCGAGGTGCTGGGCTTCAACGTCCTGCAGCTCTCCACCGACCGCGACCCGCTCGCCATTCACGCCGAACCGCTGGAACCGGGGATGGTGACGCTGGCCACCCTCGAGACCGACGGCCTGCTCGCGCCGTCGTCACCGGACCTGGTGGCGCATCCGCCGCGCATCGACGCTCGGAACCCGGACGAGCGAGCGATGCTCGGCTACCTGGCCGGCAACTGTGGTGCGTGCCACAACCGCGCCAGCGACCTGGCGCCACTCGGGCTGCACTGGCGGCCCGCGGAACTCATCGGCCACGGCGTGGACACCGCCGAGGCCATGGCGTCGCACCGGACGAAGTGGCAGGTACCCGGTGTGCCGGACGGCGAAACGCGGCTGGTGGACATCGACCATCCCGAGCAGAGCGCGCTGCTGCGGCGGATGCGCTCGCGCGCACCGGCGACGCAGATGCCGCCGCTCGGCACCGTCGTCCGCGACCAGGACGCCATCGCCCTCGTCACGCGCTGGCTGACGACGCGGCCGGAGTCGCACTGAGCGTCAGCGGCCCGGCGAGGGCAGGCCGAACGCGACGAGCGACGCGTCGGCACCGCTGCTGGTGGCGACGACCACGAACTGCCGGCCCTGCCGCGAGCGATAGGTCATCGGGGTGCCGGTGACGCGACGCGGCAGCGCCATCCGCCAGATCTCCTCACCGGTCCGCGTGTCGAGCGCGTGGAACGCGACGTCGGAACCGCCGACGAAGAGCAGCCCGCCGCGCGTCAGGAGCATGCCGGGTGCCCCCGGTGTTCCCAGCGCCTCCGGCAGGGCGACCCCCTTCAGGGCGGGATGCTGCCGCAGCTGCGGGTTGTCGCCGAACGGCACCCGCCAGGCGATGCGGCCCCCGTTCAGGTCGATGGCCACGACGTGGCCGTACGGCGGCTTCAGGAGCGGCAAGGGAGGCTGCGGCTTCCCATCGACGATGGGCACGAACGTCGTGGAGCCGGAGAAGTCGCCCACCAGGTTGGCGTCCACCTCATCGGCCCGCGGGTTCGACGCCGACAGGTCCGGCTTCCGCACCCTCGCGATCGTCGGCTGGTTGGTGGTCTTCACGAAGAGGTAGCCGCTCTCGGCATCGAAGGCGCCGCCGCCCCAGTTGGCGCCGCCGATGCTGCCAGGTCGCATGATCGTGCCCTCGAGTGACGGCGGCGTGAACAGCGGACCGAGCCGATACTGCCGCATCGCCTGTTGCGCCTGCTCCCGCAGCGCCGGCGTGAGGTCGAACGCATCGTCGAGCGACACGCCCTGCTCGGTGAACGCCGGGGGCCTGGAGGGTACGGGCTGGGTAGGCCAGGCGATCTCGCCGGGAACGTCGCTCGGTGGCACGGCCCGCTCCTCGATCGGCCACACGGGCGTGCCGGTCGCGCGATCGAACACGAAGGCGAAGCCCTGGCTTGGTCAGCTGCACGACGGCGTCCACGGGCTTGCCGTTCGGCGTGATGGTCACCAGGTTGGGTGGAGACGGCGGGTCGTAGTCCCAGATGCCGTGATGCACGAGCTGGAAGTGCCAGACGCGCCGTCCGGTCGCCGCGTCGAGACAGACGAGTGATTCGGCCGAAGAGGCCTTCGCCAATCCAATGCCGCCGTACAGATCGTTCGACGGCGTGCCGACCGGCACGTAGAGCAGCCCCCGCGTCTCGTCCAGGGTCATCGGCGCCCACGCGTTCGTGTGGCCCGGTGTACGCGGTGGAGCCCTCCTGCCACGTCTCGTGGCCGAACTCGCCCCGCTGTGGAATCGTGTGAAAGCCCAGAGCTGACGGCTGAGTCCGTGCGTCGAATCCGCGGATGTCTCCTGGCGGATCTCGACGATAGGGGCCAGCCGATCCCCGACGCCGTTGCCCAGGATGACGATGTCCTTGTAGACGACGGGCGGCGAGGTCTGCGTGTAATGCCGCTTCTCGATGGGCCAGACGAGGTTCTGACTGAGATCCACGACGCCGTGATCGCCGAACGCGTCCACGGCCGGCCTGCCTTCCCGGCGTCGAGGCAGATGAGGCGATACCGCGAGTTCAGGAACAGGCGAAGCTTGCCGTCGTCGCGCCACGCCGCCAGCCCCCGGTGGACGAACCCGGTCCCGTTCGGCGGCTGGCCGTCGGCGTAGGCTCCCGGGATCACGACCACTTCTCCGTGCCGGTCTCGGCGTCCAGCGCGACGACGCGGCTGCATGGCGCATCACGTAGAGCACGTTGTCGATCATGAGCGGGGTGTTCTGGAAGTTCCTCGGCCGGGTGCCGAAGTCCTCGAGCGGCGCATCCCCCGGCCACATTCGTGCGATCGCCAGGCCGCCTACGTTGTCGCGGTTGACGTCCGCGAGCGGCGAGGCCTCGGGTGCTGCCGGGGTCGCCGCCGTACACCGGCCATTCCTGTACGGCTGGCTGGCGCGCGGCGACGAAGGCGGTCGCCAGCCCGGCGAGGATAGTTGGCCCACAACAGCGGTCGGAGCATCGCGGCGCTCCTACGGCGGAGACGCCCGCCGCGGGCATCGACTTCCCAGACACGGCCCGCCCGCATGACGAACTGCACGGACCGAGATCCTCGATGCGGGCCACGGGATTGCCGGCCACCGCGATGATGTCGGCCTGCCGCCCGACGGCCAGCGTGCCGATCTGTTCCCATGTTCAGCGATCTGGCGGCGAGGGATGTGGCGCTGACGATGGCGTCCATCGGCGCTCGCTCGTCGCGCACGCGGGTGATGATCTCGCGCGCGTTCTGCCCGTGCGCCTCCCGGCGACCGCCGGTGCCCATGGGCATCTTCACCTTCGAGGCCAGCGCGAGCTTGAACATCGGGTAGTTGAGGGGCACCGCGCTCCATGAACGCGAAGCCTCCTCGTTGTAGTTGCCGATGCCCACAGCACTTCGCCTTGTTCTCGACGTAGTTCTGCAGGACCAGCCTGATGTTCGGATCGAGGTAGACGCTGTGCTCCGCCATGTAGGCGAGCGTCTGCGCGCTGATGCCCGAGCCGTGCTCGACCTGGTGCACCCCGCCTTGGCGGCTGCCAGCGCCGCACCGTCGCTCTGCGCGTGAACCAGGGTGCGCAGGCCGACGCTCCTGGCCTCGCCACAGGCGGCCTCCAGCTGCTCGTCGGTCAGCGTCTGGGCGCCGCCGTCGCGGATGCTCTTCGACGCAAAGATCTTGATGACGTCGGCGCCGTCCGCCTTCTGCTTCCGGACGTACTCGCGCATCTGGTCGGCCGTCCCCGTGCGTTCGTTGATCGAGCCCAGCGAGGTCAGGATGCGGGGACCCGGGAGGGTGCCGCGCAGGATGGCGTCGCGCAGCTCGCGGTCCGACGCCGCGCCGACGCTCTGCACGGTGGTGAAGCCCGCCATCAGCGTGAGGTACGCGTTCTCGGCGCCGTGCAGCGCCATCTCCGCCGGCGTCTCGCCCTGGTTGCGGGCACGACCGTCGCGGCCGAAGTGATAGCCGATGTGCACGTGGACGTCGATCAGCCCGGGCAGGAGCGTGGCGTCCCCGAGCTCGTAGGTGACCGGGCCCGTCCGCTGATCGATGGCCGTGATCCGGCCGTCCCGGACTTCGACGACGGCGTTGGTCAGCGTGGCGCCGGTCCCGTCCACCACGCGCGCCGCCCGGATGGTGATCGGGCGGGATTGGGCTGCCGCCCCCGCCGCGAGGGCGGCGAGGGCGAAGGTCAGCAGGAGCGTGCGTGCGCAGGCACGGCGCAGGGGGGCGAACGCGAGCGTCATGGCGGACCTCAGAACGTCAGACGGCCGCCGAGCCGCACGAGACGCCCCATCACGATGGCCGACGGCCGTCCGAGGGAGGAGCCCACGGTCTGCACGGCGTTGGTCACGGCGTTGTTGTTGAACAGGTTGAACACGTCGATCGACGGCTCGAAGCGCAGCGTACCCGACCGGAAGCTCTTCGTGAACCGCAGATCGACGATGTTCACCCACGGATAGCGGTACTCGCCGCGCTCCGCCACCTGGACGTTCTGCGTGACCTGCGTCAGGCCGGGCACCTGCGCCGTCGTCACGACGTACGTGCGCGTCTGCGGAAGACCCGACGACTCCCGGACCGAGCCCGAGAACTGCACCTCGTACGGCAGGCGGTAGCTGAAGCCGCCGCGGAACTGGTACGGCGCGTCGAACCCGACGGCGCCCTCGTTGTTGATGCGCAGGTTCGGGTTGTTGAGATCGCCGCTGTCCTGGTCGCCGCGGTTCCGCCCGATGGTGAGCCCGCCGAAGAACGTGGCGTTGGTGAGGCGCGTGTTCACCTGGAACTCGACGCCGTGATAGCTCTGCGACAGGTCCGGAATCGTCTTGAGGACGTTGCGCACCATGCCGCGCGTGGCGGGATCCTGGTTGTAAACCGTCAGGGGTTCCTGCGTCAGCGGGTTGGTGATGGTCACCGGGGAGTAGGCCGACGAGGGCACGGCATCGTTGACCGTCGTGTAGAGGTTCCAGAAGCGCCGGCCGTAGTAGCCGACCATGACGGAGGTGCGCGCGCCGATCTGCCGCTGCAGCGTCGTCATCCACTCCCACTGGTGCGGCCGCTTCAGGCCGGGATCGACCGAGCCCAGGCTGGGCTGGAGCGATCTGGTGCAGCGCGCGAACGCGATCTCGTCGTTGGTCGCGCGCAGGTCGCCGTTGGCGTCCGACCACGGGCAGGTCTGGAAGGCGATGTTCATCGGGTTCACGGGCTGGATCAGGTTCGCGCCCGCCAGGCGGTCGTAGCGGCTCAGGCCGCCCTTGAGCGCCGTCCGGCCGTCGCCGAAGAGATCCACTGAGATCCCGAAGCGGGGCGAGACCGAGTTCCACGTGACCAGCCCGTTCTGCGCGGGGAAGTCGCGTGCGGGCACCCAGGTGCCCGCGCCGGCGCTCTGGGCCGGAATCGACATCACGAACCGCTCGTACCCGGACGCCCGGGTTGATCGTCACGCGGTTGAACGTCCAGAGTCCTGCACGTAGAGGCCGGTGTTGACGCCGGACTCCTTGTGCCCGCTCGGGTTGTTCACGATTCGCACCGACTGGGGCACGCCGTTCGACACGCACTGGACGATGTCGCCGCGGGTCTCGAAGAGCTCCTGCGACCAGCCGGTGCGGACCTGGACGCCTGCCTTGAAGTTGTGTGCGCCCGTGACGTAGGCCACGTAGCCGGCGTAGGTGAACATCCGCGCCGTGTTGGTGTCCTGGCGGGGCGATACTCCCATGAACACCGATCGGATCTGGTCGAAGGTCGCGATGGCGTCGGGGTCGGCGTCCGGCTGGAACGACAGCTTGTAGTTGACGGGCAGGGTGAAGACCGACACCTCGGTCAGCAGCCGGTTGGTCAGCGGGGAACTCCACTTGGCCTGGCCGATGTAGTTGAGGCCCGTCGTCTGGACCACGGAGGAGACCGGCTCGTTGATGCTGGCGCCAATCCAGTTGTTCGGGCGGTGCCCGCGGAACTTGGCGCTGCGGTCGTAGAGCACGGCGAACTTGTGCTTCGGGTTCGCCTGCAGCGTGAGGCGAATCGTGCCGTCCTGGATCCGCTGGTCGTCCACGGCCTGCTCACCGCGGGCGTTGAAGGTGTTCCCGAGGAAGTTGTTGGCCGACCACTTACGGTAGGTGCTGAAGAACCAGAGGCGGTCCCGCTGCACCGGCCCGCCGAAGGTGAGGTTGACGTCGTAGACGCTGTCCACGCGGTTCTGGGCGCGGAAGCCGAGCGCGACCAGGTCGTCGTCGAGGTTGTCGCTCTGCATGCCGCTGTTGCCGCCGGTGGCGAATACCGAGCCCCGGAACTGGTTGCCCCCGTCGCGCGGGATCATGTTGATCTGCACGCCGCCCACGGGCGCCTCGGCGGGGAGCGAGCTGGTCTGGTAGCCGATCTCCTCCATCAGGCCGTCGTTGAAGTAGAAGCCGGTCTGGTTCCCGCCGAACCCGATGTGCTGGATCTGGACGTTGTCCACCATGAACACGTTGTCGTTGTTCGACGAGCCGTGGACCTGCAGCGTCGGCTGCTGCATCACCTGCGTGCCGCCCACGTCCGGCGTGGCCGTCGTCACGCCGGGGATGAGCTGCCCGACGGAGAAGGGATCCTTGCCGGTCGGGATCGTGTCGAGAATCTCGCGATTCATGACCGACTGCGAGACCGAGTTGCGCACGTCCACCAGCGGGCTGGCGCCGGTGACCGTGATGGACTCCTCGAGCTGCCCCACCTCGAGCGTGGGGCTGACGTTGGCGGTGAAGGCCGCCGAGAGGCGCACGCCTTCGCGCACCACCGTCCGGAACCCCGGCAGCGTGAAGGTCACCGCGTAGTCACCGGGCCGCAGGTCGGTGATCTGGTACTGACCGCTCGCGTTGGTGACCGTGCTGCGCGACCCCTCGATCAGCGCGGGACTCGCCGCTTCGACCGTGACGCCGGGCAGCACGGCTCCGGACCCGTCCCGGACCGTCCCCGCAATCCCGCTCGCCACCTGCCGAGCCGCCGCCGGTCCCGCCGCGGCCATCAGGATTCCCACCACCAACACCGCGCCGACCCGCCAGTTCAGCTGCTGCATGGCGCATTTCCTCCGTATGTAAGTCATCACGAAAACGCATTACAAGAGTGCACTGCAATAGCGAGGAGCATGGCTGCGGTGCTGATGACTGTCAATCGGGAAGACACGCCGAGACACGATTCCGTGCAAGCGGGAAGCGGGGGAGGGCGGAACGAGGAATTCAGAATGCAGAATTTAGAATTCAGAAATCGAGATCTGCCTTCTGAATTCTGACTTCTGACTTCTGAATTCCCCATGCGCATCCCACTGATTGCGGGCAACTGGAAGATGTTCAAGACCGTGCGCGAGGCCGTGGCGCACGTCTCGGACCTGCGGACCCGGCTGTCCGGGCGCACGGGCGTGGACGTGCTGGTCGCGCCGCCCTTCCCCGCCATTTCTGCGGTGGCCGCGGCGCTCGACGGCTCGGGCATCGCCGTGGCGGCGCAGAACGTGCACTGGGAGCGCGAGGGCGCGTTCACCGGCGAGGTGAGCGCGGCGATGGTGCGCGAGGCGGGGGCGGGCTGGGCCATCATCGGGCACTCCGAGCGGCGCACGCTCTTCGGCGAGACCGACGAGACGGTCAACCGCAAGGTGCGTGCGGCGCTCACCGCCACCCTCACGCCCATCGTCTGCATCGGGGAGACGCTGCAGGAGCGCGAGGCGGAGCGCACGCTCGACGTCCTGGACCGGCAGATCAAGGCGGGGCTTGACGGCGTCACGGGCAGCGAGCTGGCGGCGCTCGTCATCGCCTACGAACCCGTGTGGGCCATCGGCACCGGACGCACGGCCACGCCGGCGCAGGCCCAGCAGGCGCACGCGCACATCCGCGGCCGCCTCACGCAGTGGTTCGGCCAGGATGCCGCGTCACGCTGCCGCCTGCTCTACGGGTGAGCCGGGCAGCAGCCCGGGAAGAAGTAGTCGAACAGGACGCGGAAGTCGCCGAGATAGTTGATCTGCAGGCGGAAGTTGCCGATGGGGCCGCAGGCGGCCATCGCGCTGGAGAAGGTCTCTGGCGCGCGCTCGGCGAGGAGCGTGGCGACGAGCCCGCCCTCCGAGACGCCGGCCACATGCGTCCGGGTGGGTGTCAGGTACGCGGTGCCGAACGCGGTCACCAGCTCCTCGACGTCGTCGGCGCCTTCCAGAATGGCGAGTCCGTTCTGCCGGTAGCTTCGTCGTCGCGAAGGCAAACCCGAGGGACTGCACGAGCGCCGGCAGTGACGTGCCGTCAGGCGTCTCCAGCTGGTAGAAGCCGAGCGGCAACTGCGGCGCCACGTAGCCGTGGGCATAGACGACGAGCTGGCCGTTCCAGCCCAGCGCCGGCACGCAGATCAGGGAGAGGGCGCCGCTCGGGAGCACGCCCGGCTCGCAGGGGCCAGGCGTCGCCTGCGCGCGGGCCGCGTCGGGACGTCCGAACAGCAGGACCAGGACCACCGCACCGATGACTCCGCGCGCGCTCCACGGCATGACGTCCTCCTTGACCTGGGGGCGGGCCGAGTATACCCCCATGCCGCGGTGACGCCGAAGGCGGCGGGTCGGGGCCGGCGGCCGGCCGGATCAGGGCCTGGCTGCCGGACCTCTACTCCGGGTCATCGGGTGATGATCGAGTCCTCGTCGGGCACGTCCGCCAGCGCCACGCGGAGGTTGCCGGGATTGGTCGCGTGCAGGTACGCGGTCGTCGGCGAGATGGTGCCGGCTCGCACCAGCTTCTCGAGCTCGCCGTCGAAGTGCTGCATGCCGTCGATGTCCCCGTCGCGCATGGCGTCGAGCAGCGACTTGCCTTCCTTCTCGCCGGTCTCGATGTACTCCCGCGTCCGCATCGTCGCCTTCAGGATCTCGACGATCGCCTGGCGTCCCCCTTCGCGCCGGGGAATCAGGCGCTGCGACACGATGTAGCGGAACGTCGCGGCGAACCGCGATCGGATGATCTGCTGGTCGGCCAGCTCGAACGTACCGACGATGCGCTCCACGGTCTTGGACGCGTCGATGGTGTGCACGGTCGAGAGGACGAGGTGGCAGGTTTCGGCCGCCGTCAGCGCGATCTCGATCGTCTCGCGGTCGCGCATCTCGCCGACCAGGATCACCTTGGGCGCCTGGCGCAGGGCGGCGCGCAGCGCCAGTGCGAACGTCGGCGTGTCGCTGTGCAGCTCGCGCTGGTGCACGGTGCCCTTCTTGTGCCGGTGCAGGAACTCGATCGGATCCTCGATCGTCACGATGTGCTCGGCCCGCGTCTCGTTGATGACGTCGATGACGGCGGCCAGGGTCGTGGACTTGCCGGATCCGGTCGGGCCCGTCACCAGGACGATGCCGTTCTTGAGGGACGCGACGTTCAGCAGCGCCTGTGGCAGGCCGAGCTCGTCGAACGACGGAATCGCGTCGGCAATCAGGCGCATGACGATGGCGATGGTGCCGCGCTGGCGGAAGACGTTGACGCGGAAGCGATAGCGCTCGGGGATGGCGTACGAGAGGTCGCACGCCCCCTGTTCGAGGAGCGTGCGCAGGATCAGCTCGTTGCCGCCGATCAGGTCGCGGGCGAGCGCGGCGGTGTCGGCCGGCCGGAGCTGCTCGAGCCCCGGGACGGGCACGGGTTCCAGCTCGCCGAAGCGTTCGATCTGCGGCGGCCGGCCCGGCGAGAAGACGAGGTCGCTGATGCCGGCGCCCCGATCCACCATGGCCTCGATGAGCCCGGGGGTGGACACCACCGGTTCGTCGAGTACGCCGAATACCCTCTGCTGCAGTTCCGTCGCGGCCTCAGTCGTCATCGTGGTCATGGCGTTCGTTCCGATTCGACAGGGGGAGCCGTCGTCGATCAATCGGCGCGGCCGGTGAAGCCTTGACGCGGCATGCCCAGGATTCGTGCAGCACCGTGTATCGGCGTAGAATCCGCTCCTCGGAGGAACGACTCATGCGTCTGTTGCGAGTGTCCGGTGTGGTGTGTGCCGTGCTGCTGGTGGCCGGGGGCCGCGTGCCCGCCTGGTCGGATGCGACCGGCGAGTCGGGGGTCGTGGCAGGCCAGGCGCCCGCACCGGCGGCCCAGGCCGAACCCGTGACCGCCATCCGGGCCGGCCGGCTGCTGGACCCCGAGGCGGGCCGCGTCCTGACCAACCAGGTGATCCTCGTCGAGGGCCGGCGCATCCGCGAGGTCGGGCCCTCGCTGGCGATTCCGCCGGGCGCGCACGTGATCGACCTGTCGCAGGCGACGGTGATGCCGGGCCTGGTGGAGGCGCACAACCACCTGGCGCTGACCTACAAGCCCGTGCCCGAGAACAACGTCTACTACTTCACCTACGTCCAGGAGTCCACGGCGCTGCGCGCCATCCAGGCGGCCTCCAATGGCATCCAGATGCTGGCCGCGGGCTTCACCATCGTCCGTGACATGGGGAACAACGGGAACTACGCCGATACGGCGCTGCGCCAGGCCATCGAGCAGGGCTGGATCCCGGGTCCCACCATCATCAACTCCGGCATCATCATCGGCGGCATGGGCGGGCAGTTCTATCCCACGCCGGAGATGGCGAAGGACCACGGGATCGTGTATCCCGAGTACCTCGACGCCGACACGCCAGACGAGATCGTCAAGGCCATCCGCCAGAACGTCCTGTTCGGCGCGCGGGTCATCAAGATCTGCGTGGACTGCAAGCCCTATGGTTACACCGCCGACGAGATCCGCCTCATCATCCGCGAGTCGGCCAAGTCGGGCCTCAAGGTGGAGGGCCACGTGCAGACGCCGGCCGGCGCGCGGCGGGCCGTCGACGCGGGCATCTGGTCCATCGCGCACTCCGGCGCGCTCGACGACGAGCTGCACAAGCTGATGGCCCAGAAGGGCATCTGGCGCGCGGGGACCGAAACGCCGGAGGGCCTGGCCGGCCACCCCGTGTCGCACGAGGCGTATCTCCGCACCGTCGCGGGCCTCAAGAACGCCTATGACAACAAGGTGCCGCTCACCTTCTCCACCGACGCCGACTACTGGGTGGAGGGGAAAACCCGTGGGGAGCTCTGCCTCGAGTTCCTGAAGACCTGGGTCGATGCCGGCATTCCCAACGCCGACATCCTCCGGGCCATGACGATGAACGGGTATCGGGTGAGCGAGACGGAAGAGACGCGCGGGCCGATCAAGCCGGGGTTCTTCGCCGACCTGATTGCGGTGCCGGGCGACCCGCTCGCCGACATCGACACGCTCAAGCGCGTCCACTTCGTGATGAAGGACGGCGTGGTCTTCAAGCAGGACGGGGTGATGACGCCCGCCGCCTTCTTCCACGCCGGGCCGGTGAACGGCTGGCGCATCCGCTGATGCGGACGGCGGGCCTCAGGGGCGGGCGCCGCCGCCCTTGAGCGCGTCGATGCGCTGCTGGATGCGCGGGCTCGGGAACTCGGCCA
Source organism: Vicinamibacterales bacterium (assembly GCA_041394685.1). Lineage (GTDB taxonomy): Bacteria > Acidobacteriota > Vicinamibacteria > Vicinamibacterales > UBA2999 > VFZN01. The sequence goes on along the minus strand of JAWKHU010000050.1, from coordinate 13,309 downwards.
CCAGGCTCTCGAGCGCGGCGATCGCGGCGTCCGGACGGCCGGCGGCCTCGTAGGCGTCGGCCAGCAGCGTGGCCTTCCTGGACCGCAGGATGCGGTTGCCGGCAGGCGGCTCGATCGTCCCCAGCCGGTCGATGGCGCGTTGCGGGTCCTTGCGGTCAACGAGGATGGACTCGGCCGCCATGAGCTGCACGTCGGGATCCGACGGATGCCGTGCGGCGGCCACGTCGATCAGATCCGCCGATGCCTCCGCGTGGCCCGCCTTCCGCTCGGCCTGGGCCTCGTGGTACACGCCAGCCAGCAGCAGGCGCTCGACGTCTGCCGGGTCCCCGGACCGGATGCCCACGCCGCCCGCATAGGCGTAGACGAGTTCCCCGCCGTGCTTGCCCGCCTCGTAGACGGCGAAGACGCCGACGAGCCCGGCCAGGGCCGCCGCGCCGTGGACCCAGCGGGCGGCCTTCGAACGCCGCATGGCCAGCCCTGCCAGTTCGAGCACGCCGATGACGAGGAGGACCGTGCGGGCGCGCTCACCCCACTCCTCGTGCTCCACGACGGCCGGCCGCGAGCCGGGCACGCGCTCGACAGGACCGTGGGCGGCCGTGCCGGACTGGACGGACAGTTGCGCCGTGGCCGCTGCGAGGATCAGCAGCGTCGCCGCGGCGGGACCGGCGAAGGCGGGGCGGCCCAGCAGCGACACCAGCCGGAATCCCACGCCGACGATCGTCAGGACGATTGTGAAGTGCACGATTTGCGGGTGCAGCTCGGCCATGCGCGGAGTATGCGCCGGCGAGATGAGGCCACCATGAGAATCCGATGGCGGGAGGTTGCGGGCATAATGGCGCGCCTATGGCCGACCTTGCTTCGACCCGCCGCCGTTTCATGACCCACTTCGCGTCCATCGGGCTGGGCACCACGCTCGTTCCGGGCGTGCTCTGGGCCCGCATGCAGGACGCGGGCGCCGCCACCGTGACGCTGACAATGGTGTCCGACGCCCTCAAGCTCTCCGGCATCGAGCTCGGGGACGAGGACCAGCAGGCGCTGGTGGACTCGGCCAACCGGAATCTCTCGCAGTACGAGGAGCTGCGGGCCGTGCACGTACCCAACGACGTGTCGCCACCATTCCACTTCAATCCGGTCGTGCCCGGCATGCGCGTGGACCACGCGAAGCTGCCCTTCCGCCTGAGCAAGGCGCCGGCCGTCAAGCGCCCGGCGAACCTCGAGGACGTGGCGTTCTGGCCCGTTCGCCACCTCGCCGAGCTCGTACGCAGCCGGCAGGTGAGCTCCGTCGAGCTGACGGAAATGTACCTGGCCCGCCTCCACCGCTACAACGGCGTGCTGAACAACGTCGTGACGTTCCTCGACGAGTACGGCCTCGCCGAGGCGCGGCGGGCCGACCAGGAGATCGCGGCCGGCCGCTACAAGGGACCGCTGCACGGCATCCCGTGGGGCGCGAAGGACATCATCTCGGTCAAGGGCTTCAAGACGACCTGGGGTCGCCGGCCTTCAAGGATCAGCAGTTCGACTACGACGCCAGCATCGTCGAGATGCTGCGCGAAGCGGGCGCCGTGCTGATCGCCAAGCTCACCACCGGCGAGCTGGCTGGCGGCGACAACTGGTTCGGCGGCCAGACCAAGAGCCCGTGGGATCCCACGCAGGGGTCGAGCGGATCCTCGGCGGGGCCGGCCTCGGCCACCTCCGCGGGCTGCGTCGGCTTCGCCATCGGCACCGAGACGAGCGGCAGCATCCTGAGCCTGTCGGCACGGTGCGGATGCCTGCCGGCCTGGTGGCCGACCTTCGGCCGCATCAGCCGCTACGGCGTGATGGCCCTCTCGTGGACGCAGGATCGGCTTGGGCCTATCTGCCGGTATGCCGAGGACACGGCGTCAGGGTGATGCAGGCCGTGGCGAAGCCGGACGGCCGCGACATGAGCGTCACCGAGATGCCGTTCAACTGGGATGCGCAGCTCGACGTGCGCCGGCTCAAGGTCGGGATCCTGCAGGAGTCCTTCGACGAGATCACCAACGCCTCGGCCAAGGCCAACGCCGAGGCCATGCTCCAGGTGTTCCGCCTGCTGGGCGACCGAGTTCGTGCCAGTCCCGGTGCCCGACGCCTTCCAGCGTCAGCGCCATCCCTGCGGTGGAATCGACGGTGTTCTTCGACGAGTACGCCCGATCGGGCCAGATGAAGGAGGCGCGCGGCGGCGGCCGCGTGGCGGGCCGCCTGGTGCCGGCGGTGGAGTACCTGAAGGCGCAGCGCGTCCGCATGATGATGATGACCGAGCTGGCCAGGGCCACGGCGCACGTGGACGTGTACCTCGTCGGCTCGAACAACACCGGCATGGGCGGACCGCCCCGCCCCGCCGGCGCGGCGGGCGGCGGACGTCCGCGGCAGCCCGAGCGTCCGCAGACGCCGTCCCAGCGCCACTTCGGGATGGCCAACCTGGCCTGCTATCCGGCCATCAATCTGCCGAATGGCTTCGCCGACACCGGGACGCCCACCAACGCGACCATCTACGCCCAGCCGTACCGCGAGCACCAGGTGGTGGCACTGGCGAAGGCGTACCAGGACGCCGCCGGGTTCCACCTGCGCAAGCCGACGCGCATCGACGGCTGATCGACGCGCCGGCGCGCGATCGGCGCTTGGCCTGCCGGTCGTCCGGAGGCCGAATCAGGCCAGGGCGTCGAGTGTCTTCGTGAGGGCGCGGAGCCCGCGTTCGAGCGCGGCGGGGTCGAGGCCGAAACTGAGGCGCACGTGATCGGGCGCCTCGAAGAAGCGGCCCGGCACCACGAGCGTGCGGTGGTGCGACCAGAGATGATCGGCCACCGCGTCGCCGTCGAGGCCCCGCGGCAGCCGCGGGAAGACCACCGTGCCGCCGGCCGGCTCGATGGCCGTGAGGCGAGGCTCGTCGCTGAGGAACGCGGCAATCCGGCGGCGGTTGGGTTCGAGGATCCGCTGGGCCCGCTGCCGGATGGCGGGCAGGCGTCGAAACGCCGCCAGCGCGAGCCGCTCGCCGGGCGCCACGCCGTTGTTGGTGATCAGGTCGTTGATGCGCGCGGCCCGCTCGACGATCGCGCGGGGCCCCAGGATCCACCCCGCTCGCAGCCCGTCGAGCCCGTACGCCTTCGTCAGCGAGTTCGTCGCGACGACATTCGGGGCCAGGTGGACCGCCGACTGCGTCGTCCGGCCCCACTGGCACTCGGCGTAAACCTCGTCAACCAGGAGCAGTCCTCCCACCTCGTGCAGCCGCCGCGCCATCGCGCGCAGCAGCGCCGCATCGAGTGACGCGCCGGACGGGTTGTGCAGCTGGCTGACGATGGCCAGTCGCATGCGGACCGACGGCGCGGTCGAAGGCGTCGAGGTCGATGCCGAAGCCTGCGTCCGCCGGCCGGCGGAATCGACGGACGCGGTGTCCGAGCGCGGCCGGAATGAGGTGGAGCGGTTCGTAGGCGGGCGTTTCGACGAGCACGTCGCTGCCGGCCGAGGTGTCGTGCAGCACGGCCGCACACGCGAGCCGTGGTGAAGCTCGTCCCGCCCGACACGGTATAGACGCGTGAGGCCTCCACACGGTAGCGACGCGCAATCGCATGCACCAGCGGACCGCACTCCATCGTCTACCGGCAGGTTCGTGACGAGATCCGCGGGGGAGGCGAAGCAACTCCGCCGGACACGAGGCCACGCCGCTGCGGGCCAGTTGATCCGCGCGCGCGGCAGCGCCTTCGCCCATCGGATGTAGGGCACGTCAGGAATCGCATCGGCGCCCTCCCGCCGCCGGAACCAGGCGTAGGCCAAGGCGGCTGCCGCCAGGATCGTCGTGCCCGCGAAGGACTGTCGCGGGTAGGCGATGAAGCTGTTGAGCACGACACCCGCCGCGATGGCGACGAAGAGCCCGGTCGTGAACGGATGACCCGGCGTCGCCGAGACGCCTGGTGCACCGGGATGGCGGCGTCGATGGACGAACACCGTCGCGGCCGTGAGCCCGAAGAAGAGCCAGTCGGCGAACACGACATACGACAGCAACTGGTCGTAGCTGTTGGTGGCGATGAGCAGCACCGCCATCCCTGTCTGGAACCACAGGGCAAATACCGGCGTGCGGTATCGCGGGTGGAGGCGCCCCGCTTGCGGAAAGAAAACGCCGTCGCGCGCCATGGCGTAACACAGACGCGGACCCGTCATGACGATGACGGCAAGGAAGCCAGGAGGCTCGAGACGACGATGAGCGCCGAGACGAAGCGCGCACCCGCGTCGCCGGCCACCGCACGCGCCACGTCGGCGGCCAGCGCCGGTGACGCCGCGACCTCGGCGGGCGTGAGCACCCGGAGGTAGGCGACGTTCAGCGCGAGGTAGAGCGTCACGACGACGATTACACCCAGCACGGTCGCGCGCGGAAGGTTGCGCGCCGGATTCCGGATCTCTCCGGCGATGGAGGCGCAGCTCTGCCAGCCGCCGTAGGCGAACAGGACTGGCACCAGCGCGGTGAAGAGCGTGGATACGGTGGCGGTGTTCAACGCCGGCATCGCCGGCGCAAAGTCGCTGGCCGGCGTGACCGGCCCGAGGAAGGCGAGCGCCACCAGCGCCAGCATGCCCGCCACCTTCGCGGCCATGAACAGGTTGTTGGTCCACGTCCCGAAGCGGACGCCGACCGCGTTGATGCCGGTGAGCGCGAGCAGGGTGGCCGCGGCCGCCAGCTTGATGCCGGTGGCGCCGAGCGGGACATACGCCCGGTCCACGTAGCTGGCGAAGAGGATCGACACGGCCGCCAGGCCGCCGCCGTTGACGATGAAGAGCAGCGCGACGCCGTAGAGGAAGCCGACGATGGGGGGATAGGCGCTGGTGAGGTAGACGTACTGGCCGCCCACGTGCGGCAGGCGCGAGGCCAGCTCCGCCCAGACGAACCCGCCGATGAGGGCCACCAGCCCGCCCAGCGCCCAGACGGCCAGGATGCCGGCCGGGTCGTCGATGATGCGCGCGGTGTTCGAGGTGTTGGCGAAGATGCCGACGCCAATGATGCCGCCGGCCACGACGACGATGGCGTCGAAGAGGCCGAGCTCGCGGCGGAAACCCTGTGGCGAGTCGGACGCGTCCACGCGGGGCGAAGGGTATCACACGCCTGCGCACGCGCACGGCCGCCGGGTCCGGCCGTGCGCGTGGCGAACGGACGCGTCAGTAGGTGACGCGCACCCGGTAGCGCAGGACGGACGTGCCGTCCACGGCCACGGGCACGTCGAACCGGGCGGCCCAGGCATCGGTCTTGGTGAACGCGTGCGAGTTGGACAGCATGCGCCACGTGCCGCCGATGGGCTCGTTCACCTCGACGGTCACGGGCGCGGCCTTGTGGTTCCGCAGCGTCACCTCGTACTCGAGCTCGTAGACGTTGGAGGCGATCTTCTCGAAGTCCACCTGCTTGCGCTCGCAGACCACGTCGAAGGCGTCGCCGATCTTGAGGTTGAGGACCTCGTCCTTCGGCGTATGCCTGATGCGATCCTCGCCGACGAACTGCACGTTGCCCTTCGAGTCCTCCTGGTAGACGCGGACGGTGCCCGACGGCATCGGCATGCCGAGGCCGGACTTCTGCGCGTTGGTGAACTGGTAGAACACCTGCACGACGTCGGAGACGGGCGAGCCCGGGTGGAGGGTGTTTCGGTAGTAGAACTGCTGGCCTTCCACGACGTAGCGCTTCTGCACCGGCACGCCCGTGCCGTTCAGCATGCTCACCTGCTTGGTCTGGTTGTTGTTGATGCTCGTCTTCCGGTCCAGCGTATAGAGGTGGTAGTCGGAGAACGACTCCTCCGCCATGGGCGGTGCCGCGGCGCGGGCCGCGTCCATCTCCATCGCCACCATCTTCCCGAGCGCCTGGCGCACGCGGTTGAGATCGCCGGCCACCAGCTGCAGGCGGGCGTTGCGGAACGCCGTGCCGCTGTTGTTGGTGAGGGTGACCCAGCCGTCGAGGTCCGCGGCGCGATCGTCGCGCGATACCGTGAGCACGTAGTCGGCGTTCCAGGCCAGCTTGCTGGCAAGGTACGACGCCTCCACGCGGTGCCGGGCGGCGCCGGCGTTGTCCACGGTCCAGATGAGCGTCGGCCGCGAGTAGAGGCTGTCGGGCAGCTCTGGAAAGCGGATGTGATCGGCGTGCATGCCGGTGACGATCTCGCTGCCGATGCGCCACACCGGCGCGGCGTTGTAGCTGAGCAGACGGGCGGTGACCTCTTCTTCCACGGTGGACCCACCGGACTGGCGCGTGCGGACGAGGGTGACGTCGCGTCCCACGTACTTCCGCAGGAGCTTCTCCGGTTCCAGCAGGTCGTACTCGTAGTTCTGTTCGAGCACGCTCACGCGGGCGGGCTCGGTGAGCGAGCGGAAGTGTACGGTCGCGGGGTTGACGGTGGCGGCGATGTCCATGAACCGCAGGCTGCCGGTGCCGCGGGCGAGCTGGAGCTGGCGGACGTCGCGGACGAGGGCGATGTCTGAGTTGTAGACGGTGATCGCGAGCTCCGTCTGATCATCCAGCGTAGTGGTCAGATCGCGTGGGTCGGCGGGTTGCGCCGAGACGGCCGGCTCCGCGGGTTGAAAGAGAACGACGCCGGCCACGACGGTCAGCGCGGACAGCCAGAGGCGTGAAGACATGTGCAAGCTCCCGGTCTCGAGGGCCGCCAGTCGGCCCTGCTAGCCGTAGAACGGAGCTCGCGCGATGTCTTGCAGGATTGGCGCAATGAGGCATTTGCGCATTGGCGGCGACGGCAGGCCGGCGCGGGCGACGGGATGAGCGTCCGCCGGCAGCCGTGGCGGACCAGCCGGGCACACGCCTCCGGCACGATCAAGCACCTGCGAACTCGCCCTCCCTGACGACGGGGCTCGAACATCGCGCGTCCTCGCCTGCGGGCGCGTGCCGGTGTCACGAGGCGGCTGGCCGCCGAAGGCATGCCGGGCGCCCGCCTTCACCCCATCGCCCGCGCCGATGAACCGTCGCCGCGATGCGCGAATGGGTCACTTGATTGCGCCAATGATCCATTGAGTTATTGGCGCCATCTGTGGAATCTGCGTCATCTGCGGTCGAGGGGTTGCATCCACGCTTCGATCTCCGGGCGGACGTCCACGCCGGTCGCCACCTGGATCAGCACCGCCAGCTCCGGCGCGTCCCTGAAGCCCCGGTGTTCGCGCGCTGTCCAGTCCACCAGGTATCGCAGCGCGTCGCGCAGGCTGCGGGTGCCGCGTGTGGCTTCCTGGATGCGCTCGTCGATCGCGGCCGCCATGAGGCCGCCGCGCGAGAAGACGAGGCGGCCCGTGCGGAAGTCCTCGGCGTAGCGGGTGGAGGCGACGCGGCTCAGGTCCGCCAGCGGCAGCGCCGCGAGGAACGTCGGCGCGCTCGCGACGTTGGACCGGAACCGGCGCGCCAGCATGTCCTCGCGGAAGGCCTTCGGGTCTGGCGTGCCGGCGGCGACGGCCACGATGGCGGCGTACTGGCCGAAGCCTTCCGCGAACCAGATCGAGTCGATCACCGGGGCCAGCTCCCACTGGAACGGGAAGTAGTGGTCGCCGTAGGCGCGCTTGGGCACCCAGGCATGCGCCATGTGATGCGCGAAGTTGTACAGGATGCGCGCTTCTTCCGTGGCAGGCGACGCGGCCGTCAGGCCGCTGGAGGCCGCCAGGTAGTACGTGCTGGAGCCCAGGTGCTCCATGCTCATGCCGTACTCGTGCTCGGGTGACAGCGGCTCCAGCAGTTCCTGGTGCACCGTGTAGTGCGTGAAGGGGGTGGACCCGAAGTAGGCGTGGACGCGCTCGAAGGCCGTGGCCGCCAGGCGTCCGACGCGATCCAGGTCGACCGCGCCTTCCGCGTACGAGGCCAGGTAGAGCGCCACCGGCGATTCGGCGAGGCGCCTGACCTCGGCACGCGGACCCATCACGATCTGGGCGTCCGCGAGTGCGTAGTAGTCAGGAGCGCGCGCGTCCACCGCCTCCGCCGTCACCGGCCAGCGCGGCGCCAGCGTCACGAAGACGGGCCACGACTCGGGGCCCTCGACCCGCAGCCGGACCGGGCGATGGTCCTGTCCGTCCACGAACGCGAAGACGGAGTAGCCCAGGGCGCCGAGATACCCATCGCGCACGCGCGACTGATCCGAGGCCGCCCGCACGGTGCGTTCGAGCGCCTCCAGGTTGACGCGGTAGGTGACGCCGGTCGCGCCGGCCGGCAGGCGCCAGCGCGGGCCCTCCTGGCGCTCCAGCGCCACCGCGTCCCGCCCCGGCAGCGTGCCGCGCACGTCCTCGAGGAAGGCGTCGTACCGCTGCTCGCCGTAACCCATCGGGATCGCACGCGGCATGACGAGCGCCGTATCCGCCGGGAGCGGAGTGTTCCAGGCGATGGTGATCGTGGCCGACGCATCACCGTTGCGCGCGTAGGCGAAGCCGTACGCGATCTCCTCGGCCGGCTGGGCAGGGACAGCAGCGCCGAGCATCAGCACCGCCGCGACGACTGAGGCCATCCGCCATCTGCGCGTCATGGAGTGCCGACTCTACCAGATGGCGTCGGCGGCAGCCGTGCCGATGCTATGCTGGCCGCGCCGCGCTCGCCTGGCGCCGGCACAGGAGCCCATCATGACCACCCGGATCGCGCCGTGCGTGCTGGCGGCCGCGTGCGCCGCCCTCGTGGCGCCGCTCGGCACCACCGCCGCCGCCACCCAGTCCCCGGCCCATCACGTCAAGAGCCTGCAGATCCGCATCCTCTCGACGATGCTGGCCGACGAGGGGTTCGGGGAGTGGGGATTCTCCGCGCTGGTCGAAGTGGACGGCCGCCGCATCCTCTTCGATACCGGCGCCAACGAGGACACCGTCCAGCGCAACCTGAAGGTGCTCGGGCTGGATCTCGCCGACGTCCCGACCGTCATCCTCAGCCACAACCACGCCGACCACACGACCGGCCTCATGACCCTCCGCCGCCAGGTGGCAGCCGCCTCGCCGGACGCGCTGCGCACGGCCTACGCCGGGCACGGCATCTTCTGGCCGCGCATCACCGCGCGTGGTCAGGTGGACGACCGCATGGCCCGCATGCGGCGTGAGTACGAGGCCACGGGCGGCACCGTGGTGGACGTGTCCAAGCCCACCGAGATCATGCCCGGCGTGTGGCTGACGGGCCCCGTCCCGCGCGTGCACCCGGAGCGCAACTGGAGCACGCTCGGCAAGGTGCGAAGCGACGCCGGCGACGTCGAGGACACGGTCCCCGAGGACATGACGCTGGTCATTCAGACCGACAAGGGGCTCGTGTACCTGTTCGGCTGCGGCCATGCCGGCGTCATCAATACGTTGACCCATGCGCGCGCGACCATCGACCGCGGTCCGGTCCGCGCTATCATCGGGGGCCTGCACCTGTTCGGCGCCACCGACGAGCACCTCGCGTGGACGGCTGCGCAGATCAAGGCCTTCGGCGTGCAGGAACTGGTCGGCGCGCACTGCACGGGCATCGAGGCCGTCTACCGCATTCGCGAGCTGGCCGGACTCACGCGGCAGACGTGCATGGTAGGCGCCGTCGGCGCCTCCTATTCCCTCGACGAGGGGATCAACCCCGTCCGCATCGCGAAGTAGCCGCCGGGGCACGGTCCCGCGCTCGTCCCACGGACGGGGCGGTCGCGCGTCAACGCCACGGACGCGTGTCTCGTCCAACTCCGTGGCGCGACGAGCGCCCGGAGGACCCCGCGATGTCGATCCTGCTGCGCGACCTCATTCCCGCCTGGCGGCACGCCCGCCGTCGTCCCCTCGTCTCGAGCGCTGTCGTGCTCACGCTCGCCATCGCGATCGGCGCCGTGACCGGCGCGATCGGGCTGGCCACGGCCGTCCTCTGGCGCCCGTTGCCCCTGAGCGAACCCTCGCGCGTGATGCTGGTCTGGGAGCAGGCGGGCGAGGACGGCGTGGTCGAGCCCTTCCGCGTGACCAGCGGCCGCTATGCGGCCTGGCGCGATCGCGGAACCGGCTTCGCGTCGCTCGCGCTCTTCGGCGCGGCGGGCTTCTCCATGGAGTCGGCGGACGGCGTGACCTCGGTGCGCGGTGTCCGTGTCTCCGGCCGCTATTTCTGGAGACTCCTCGGACTCGCGCCGATCCCGGCCGCGCGATTGGTCCGGATGACGAGATTCCCGGACGTCATCGGGTGGTCGTGCTGTCGCACCGGTTGCGGCAGCAGCAGCGCTTCGGCGGACGCGCCGATGCCGTGGGCCAGCCGCTGCGGCTGAGCGGCGAGGCCTACACCGTCGTCGGCGTCATGCCTCCGGTCGTGCTGCCGGCCTGGCCGGTGAATCCTGCTCGTGTCACCGTGGACGCCGACGCGCGCGAGTTCTGGTGCCCATCCTGCGACGACGCCGGCGCTCGATGCCGGCACCAGAGCGCACGTGTTCGGCGTCGTCGGCCGCCTTGCACCGGGCGTGGATCGCGCAGGCGCCGAGGCCGCGCTGGCCGGCCTGACGCAGCCGACCGACCCGACCCGCACGGCGCATTGGTGCGTCCGCTCCGGAACGAGCTGGTCCGCGGCGCGCGGCAGCCGCTCCTCGTGCCTCGGTGCGGCGCTGGCGGTGCTGTTGGTGGGTGCCACGAACCTCGTTGCGGCTGCAGGTCAGCCTCCTTCGAGGAGCGGCGTTCGAGATGGCCACGCGTGCGGCACTGGGCGCCGGCGTGGTGACACTGGCTCGACAACTGACGCTGGAGGCGATGGCTGTCGCCCTCGTCGGCGGCGCCGGCGGCATCGTGGCGCGAAGCGTGCTGGCGCGCGTGCCCGCCTGGCTGCCGCCATCGGTGCCGCCCGTCACGGCGCCCCGGCTGGATCTCACGGTCGGCGCGGCGGGCGCATTGGTGGCGGTGCTGGCGGGCCTCTCGTTGGCGGCGTGCATCGTAAAGTGGCGTTGATCGCGGAGGACCGAGCCGCGTGGAGTCGCTGCGGCGCAACGGCCGCGTTGCAGTACTGCATGCTGGTCGCGGCGCAGGTGGCGGTCGCGCTCGCCCTCGTCAGCGGCGCGTCGCTGCTCACCCGTTCGCTGTGGGCGGGGCATAGGCCGTCGATCCCGGATTCCTCGTCGACGGGGTCGTGTCCGTCGATGTCGCGCTGCCATCGGCGCGCTTCGAGGAGCCGGACGCCATCGTGTCGGCCGAGGATCGCCCTCACCGGCCTGACGGACCGCCCCGCGGCCGCTTGGCGCCGCGCTGGCCTACGACCATCCGCTCGAGGCGAACTGGATCGACGGCTATACGCTCGAGGGCGACGCAGTGTCTCCGGACGTCCCTGCCCAGGCACAGCTGCGCATCGTGAGCCCCGGCTACTTCGACGCGCTGGCGGTGGACGTCCTGGACGGTCGCGTGTTCGGAGCCGCTGAAGGGATGAGCGCACCCGGTGCCGTGGTGGTGAACGAGGCGCTGGCCGCGCGATTGGCGGACGCGCCATCGGCCGGCGCATTCGCAGCGCGTCGGCCAGCGGCACCTGGCCCGGCGCTCCGGTCGTCTTCACGATCGTCGGCGTGGTGGAGAACGAACGCATGCGCGGCCTCGATGAAGGCATCGAGCCGGCGATGTACCTCAGCACCCGCCAGTTTCCGCAGCGGGACTTCTCGCTGCTCGTGCGCGGTCCGGGCGCCGCTGCCGTGCCGGCGACGGACGTCCGATCCGCCGTCCGGTCCATCGAACCGGCTGCCTCCCTGGGCGAGGTGACGGCGCTGTCGGACGTGCTCGCGGCGCAGCTCGCGCTCGCCGCGCGACGACGGGCGTGGTGGCGGGGTTCGCGCTGCTGGCCTGGCTGCTGGCGGCGACCGGCTTGTACGCGGTGCTGGCGCTGTTCGTCTCCACGCGCACGCGGGAGCTTGGTGTGCGGGTGGCGCTCGGTGCGACGCCGGCGGGCATCGGTACGCGCGTCGTGCGGGAGAGCCTTGGCGATGCGCTGGTGGGCGTGGCCGCAGGGCTCGTACTCGCGCTCGCCTCGGGCCGCCTGCTGGAGGGGCTGCTCGTCGGCGTCGGCGGTGCGGACCTGCCGACGTTGGCCGTGGTGACGTGCGGGATGCTGGCCGCCGCGGCGCTGGCGTCCCTGCCGCCCGTGCTGCGCGCCACGCGCGTGGACCCGGTGGTGGCGCTTCGTTCTGAATTCTGAATTCAGAGTTCTGAATTCAGAAGCAGGTGGCGCGTCAGGCCGCCAGCTCGCGGTTCCCCGTATCCGGAATGCCGATCCACGCGACGGCTGCCATGAGGAACGCGGCGCCCGTGATGGCGAAGGCGAGGCCGAAGCCCTCTGTCGCTGCGATGGATCCGACGACGAACGGCGCGGCAGCGCTCGCAATGCGGCCGACGTTGTAGCCGAAGCCGGCGGCGGTCGCGCGTACGGACGTTGGATAAAGCTCCGCAATCACCGCGCCGAAGCCGCTGTAGTAGCCCGTGCCGAAGAAGGCCACGGCCGGGCCGAGCAGGAAGAGCAGCCACGGCTCTCGCAGTGCGCCGTACACGGGCAGGAGCACGGCGGCCATGGCCACGAACGCCACGTACGCGCGCTTCCGGCCGATCGCGTCCGCGATGTAGCCGAAGCTGATGTAGCCGAGCCACATGCCCACCTGCATCGCGATCACGAACCACGACATCGTCGAGGACGACAGCCCGACGCCGCCGCGGTCGATCGGCAGGTTCAGGTAGGCGGGCACCCAGAGGTTGAGGCCCCACCACCCGAAGAGGCAGCAGGCGTTCATCAGGATGATGAAGACCGTGGTTCGGGCGATGCCCGGCGCGAAGATGGCGCCGACACGCCCGCGTTCGCTGGCCGGGGTGCGGTGCCACAGCTCCGGCTCCTCGACCTTCTGCCTGACCCAGATGGTGAAGAGCGCCGGCACCACGCCGACGAAGAAGACGCCCCGCCAGCCCCACACGGGCATGACGATGAGGTTCACGAGGGCGGCCAGGCCGTAGCCAATGGCCCACGAGCTCTGCACGAAGGCGAGGGCCTTGCCCCGGTGGCGGGCGGGGAAGGTCTCCGAGACCAGCGCAACGCCGGTGGCCCACTCGCCTCCCATGCCGAAGCCCAGGAGGATGCGGAAGACGGCGAGCTGCGCCACGGTCTGCGCGAAGCCGCAGGCGGCCGTGAACACGGAGTAGATGAGGACGGCGGCCATCAGCGCGCGCTTGCGGCCGATGCGGTCGGCGATGATGCCGAACGCGACGCCGCCGACGGCGGCCGCGATGAGGGTGAGCGCGCCGAGCTGTCCCGCCACAGAGGTCGAGAGCTGCAGCACCGGGTCCTGGATGAGTGCCGCGAGGACCAGCGAGTAGAGCATCACGTCGAACGAGTCGAGCATCCAGCCCAGCGAGGCCG